>CP143946.1:2930000-4130000 GCA_036419695.1 [Clostridium] symbiosum | reverse complement strand
GAAGGGGTTTGGTGCGGGCGTCGCCGACTGCGAAGACGCCCGGGAGGTTTGTCCTGGTGGTTTCGTCGGCAACCAGATATCCCTGCTTATCCATTTCCACCTGTCCCTGGAAGAGGCCGGTGTCGGGCACTCTGCCGATGGCGGCGAAAACGCCGTCGCATGCGATTTCTTTTACCGTGCCGTCGTTATTTGTTACGATAACGCCAGACACTTTTTTATCGTGCAGAATTCCGGTTACCCGGCTGTTCCAGACAAATTCTATGCCGCTGTTTTTAAGTGGTTCCAGATAAATCCTGGAGGCGCGGAGACTGTCCCTGCGGTGTACGAGATACACTTTTTTACAAATCTTTGAAAGGTACAGCGCATCCGCGGCCGCGCTGTTTCCGCCGCCTACGACGACGACCGTCTTACCTTTATACATCATGCCGTCGCAGGTGGCACAGTATGCCACTCCGCGGCCGCGAAGCATCTTTTCCTCTGCAAGGCCCAGTTCACGCGGGGAAGCGCCGGTAGCGAGCACCACCGCACGGGCCTCAATCTCTCCCTTGGAGGTGGTGATTTTCTTAATATCCCCGTCCAGCTTTGCCTCCGTGACGTTCACAAAAGCCGTTTCCACGCCGAAACGCTCTGCGCCTTTCTGCATCTTCTCACCCAGTTCAAAGCCGTCAATGCCCTCATCGAAGCCCGGGTAATTATCTACCTGGCCGGTGGTAGCCATCTGGCCGCCTGGGGAAAGTTTTTCCAGTACGATGACCGAATAGCCGCTTCTGGCGCAGTAGAGCGCCGCGGTATATCCTCCCGGTCCGCCGCCAATGACGGCGACATCATATGATTGTTTCATCGGATACCTCCTCCTACAGTGCGCCGTTTTCTTTTAACCATTCTTCAATTGCATCCTGTGAAGGCGGGTTAACGACGGAGTCCACCATTTCACCGTTTTTGAATAAAATCAGAGTCGGGATTGTGTCTACTTCATATTTTTCTGCAAGTTCTTCCTCGGTATCGATATCGAGCTTTGCCACCTTGATTTTGCCTTCATATTCGGCCTCCAGCCTGTCTACGGCAGGGGAGAGACGGCGGCAGTAACCGCACCAGGGAGCCCAGAAATCAACTACCACAGGTTCGGAAGATTTTAAAACAGTTTCATCAAAATTTTTGTTTATTGTAAGTACGGCCATATCGGCACCTCCTGATTATTATTATAATTAATTATAGAGCAAGTTTGTTTAAAAGTGAAACGGTTTATACATAAAGCCGCTGAAACGGTTTTTGGGGGAAATATTTTCACATTAATACACGCTGCCGGCTTTACGGACCAGATTTTCCATGAGAAGCTCCATTTTAGGAACCGCCGGATGGCTGTCCAGGCCGTAATCCGAGGCCATTTTTGAAATCCTCGGGAATGCGAGCCATGTGCTTCCGGCTTCATCTTCCCAGACGGAAATCTTAAGAGGCAGCTCCAGGGAGATGCTCTGATCCTTCTGCATCAGTCCGGTGCCCACAAGCGGGGAACCGAATACAAGAACCGTAGTGGGGCGAAGCTCCAGCCCTGCTTCCCTGGCATTGGCGGCGTGGTCAAATTTTGCAAAAAGAGGAATCTTTCGATCGGATAATTCTCTTTCCAGTCTTTCTACGGTTGCTGCGGCCGGAAGCTGTCCTTCGAAAAGGTAGAGCTTATTGTCGTCGTAGCCCGTGGAGAGGAGGTCGCCGAAGGCTCCGGCAATCCGGCGTCCCAGGTTTGTGAAATCCACGCCCTCTTTATTGGCGAGCAGGGTGACGCATACCAGTTCTTCCGAGTGGGTGAATCGGCTCAGGAAGCAGGAGTAACCGGGAAGGGAGCCTTTGATATCCATCAGGCCGCGGTGTTTGTAAAACTGCCACCCGGCCACCGCAGGAACCTCTTTGCCGTCCGGCAGGTTCCAGGGGGTATAGACCATTGCCCTGTTTTCAGGCTGATGAATCAGCACGGAACCGGCAAGGCCGATATCCCAGGTGGAAATATCCTGTGCCGACGCCCAGATATCCGAGAAACCGGGAAGCGCGGATGACGGGATGCGGGGGATAGGATTCCCGTTCTCATCGTAGCTTGCCGCAGGTTCCGTCGGATCGATGTAGGTTCCGTCCTTCTTGAAAATTTGATGTATATTTTCCGTCAGGGATACATCCTCATGGACAAATCCACCCAAATCCTCGGCAAAACCTGTGTGTCGCAGGCCGAGATAGTGAATCTGGCGCTCAGTGACAAAATCACGGTAAGATTTACCGGAAATAGCCTCGACAACCTGGGTAAGCAGCAGGAAGTTGGATGCGCTCAGACGGACATCCGTGCCGGGTGCAAACTGGAGAGGCTGGTCTGCAATCAGGCCGGTCAGTTCCCCTTTCTGCCATTCCCTGAAAGGAGTCCAGTCCTTGTTTTCACGGTAATCGGGAAGTCCCGATGCATGGCGGAGGAGCTGTAAAATGGTAATGCCTTTAAAGGTTTCAGGAAGTTTAGGGAGATATGCTTCAACCGCTTGGTTGATATCGAGTTTTCCCTCCTCATAAAGCTGCATGATGGCTACGGCTGCGAATGCCTGGGAGATTGGCCCTGCCGGCCACATTGTATTTGCAGAAGCGAGGCGCTTCTGTCCGGCATCGGAAACGCCGTATCCGACCACTCTTGGTATATAGGGCGCCTGAACGATAGCCAGCGTCAGGCCGGGAATCTTTTCTTCCTTCATAAAATCCCAAATCATTTCATCAACAGTCCGGCCGAGATAAGATACATCGGCGCTGCCACGCATTTTCATCGTTTCGTGTTCTCTTGTGTTCATAGAGCCCTTCCTTTCTATGTGCCGGATGCAGTCCGACGTTATCGTTGTGGTATATGTAATCGGAAAAGTTACATTTCTTAATTGTAACTATAACAGTTACAGTTAAACTTGTCAAGTGATGTTTGTAAAAAAATTGATAATCGGTTATAATTAAGGGCAACGATTCAGTATCTTCATAGTTACCGCTTCGCGATGCACAGAAACAGCATAAAATGCGGTTTCACGCTTTACAGCACACTGTTTTTTGGCAGGGGGCGAACAGCGGCCTAGTTGATGGAAAGAATTTATATCGGAGCATCGGAAGGACGGTGTTCCTTTTTTGGCTGATCCGGTGGAGGTAAAAATGGATTTCAGAGCTTTATTAGATACGGAAGAATATAATTTTATCAGGGAGAACGGCCGTCTCGGAAAAAATATCATCCTCCTTGCAATGGGAGGCAGTTATTCCTATGGAACCAACAACGCGGACAGTGACATTGATATCCGCGGAATTACGCTGAACCAGAAATCCGATCTGATCGGAATGACGGCATTTGAACAGTACGTGGATGATAAGACGGATACGGTAATCTACTCCTTTAATAAGATGATTAACCTCCTTTTGAGCTGTAATCCGAACACATGTGAGCTTTTGGGAATTGAGGAAGGGAAATATCTCTATCTGAGCGGTATCGGAAGAGAACTGCTGAAGCGGAAAAAGATGTTTCTTTCAAAAAAGGCAATCCAGTCCTTCGGAGGCTATGCGGATCAGCAGCTTCGCAGGCTCCAGAATGCCCTGGCCCGCGATTCCTACGGACAGAGTGAGAAAGAGCGCCATATTCTGAACAGCGTCAACAATGCAATGCACACCTTCAGGACCCGGTATGAGAAGTTTGAGGAGGGGCAGATCCGGCTGTATATCGGCCGTTCCGAAAGAGCGGATATGGAGACGGAAATTTTTATGGACGCATCGCTCACCCACTATCCGCTGCGCGACTACAAGGGGCTGTGGGCAGAGATGAATAATATCGTGAAGGAATACCAGTATCTGGGAAAGAGAAACAGGAAGAAGGACGACAATCATCTGAACAAACATGCCATGCACCTTCTCAGGCTGTTTATGATGGCTCTCGATATTCTGGAAAAGGGAGAGATCAATACATACCGCGGGGCGGAGCTGCCTCTTCTTATGAGTGTGAGGAATGGGGAATATCAGAAGGAGGACGGTTCGTACCGCGGGGAATTCTATGAGATTTTAGCGGATTATGAGAAGCGCCTCGATTATGCTGCAAAACATACGCTTCTTCCCGATGAACCGGATTACCGGGCCGTGGAGGAATTTGTCATGGAAGTGAACGAAAAGGTGGTCAGAGATGAAATACAAAAATTTTGAAGGTACGATAGAAGAGCTTGTGAATTTGAAACTGGATGAGATAGAGCAGGAGGAGCATGTAAAAATTCTGCATGCAGTTGAATCGGGCAGCAGGGCCTGGGGATTTGCCTCTCCGGACAGTGACTATGACGTCAGGTTCGTCTATGTGAGGACGGCAAAAGACTATCTGAGGCTGGATGAAAAGAAGGACTTTATCGACTGGGAGTTAGATGAGACGCTGGATATAAGCGGCTGGGATCTCTCAAAAACACTGCGTCATTTCCACAAGTCAAACGCCACTCTGTTTGAGTGGAGCAACTCACCGGTGGTATACAGGACAACGCCGGAATGGGAGAGGGTACGGAAAACGACGGAACGGTATTTTTCCTGCAAAGCCGGGATGTACCATTATTATGGAACGGCCAGGACCAATTTTACCGAGTATCTCCAGGGGGAGGAAGTAAAATATAAGAAATATTTTTATGTCCTTCGCCCCATCCTTGCCTGTAAGTGGATTGAGGAGAACGGCTGCCCCCCGCCGGTTCTGTTTTCCGAGCTTGCGGCCTCGGTTTTGGAGGAGGAAATGCGTCCGGCCGTTGAACGGCTGATCGCCATTAAGGTGAAAACGCCGGAGACGGGAAAGGGCGGGAGAATTGAAGAACTGAATGATTATATCAGCCGGAATCTCGATGCATTTAAGAGGAAGACCGCCGCGATGCCGGACGACAGGGTGACGGACTGGGAGGAACTTAACCGTCTGTTTCTGGAACAGATTAAATTGATGGAGGACAGTGCAAAGAGGCTGGAAAAGGGATGAGAAACGGCGTGGAAAACAGAAAAGATGTAAAAGTACGGAAAGAAGCGCAGAGAGAAGTACGGAAAGAGGCACAGAGAGAAGTACGCAAAGATGTGCAGAAAGAAGCACAGAAAGAAGTACGCAAAGAAGTGCGGAAAGAAACGCAGAAAGAAGTGCGGAAAGAAACGCAGAAAGAAGTGCGGAAAGAAACGCAGAAAGAAGTACGGAAAGAGATGCAGAAAGAAACGGGAGAAATCCGCCTGAACAAGTATCTGAGTGAATCCGGCGTCTGCTCCAGACGGGAGGCGGACCGGCTGATTGAAGCCGGAAAAGTGACGGTGGATGGAAAGACGGCAGTGACGGGAATGAAGGTGTTGCCGTCCCAGGCGGTTACCGTGGATGGAAAGACGGTGGGGGGGAAAGACAGACCGGTTCTTCTTGCGGTCAATAAACCGAGAGGAATTGTCTGTACCACCTCCGATAAGGACAGGGCGGAAAATATTGTGGAGTTTCTGAAATATCCCGTCCGCATTTATCCGATAGGCCGTCTCGATAAGGATTCCGAAGGCCTTCTTCTGATGACAAACCAGGGAGAACTGGTCAACCGTATCTTAAGAAGCCGATATGGCCATGAAAAAGAATACCTTGTGACGGTGGACAAGCCTGTTACGAAAGATTTTATAGAGAAAATGAGCCGGGGCGTGGAGATACTCGACACATGCACAAAACCCTGTGAGGCGGAGAAGACGGGGGAGTGTTCGTTCCGCATCATTTTGACTCAGGGCCTGAACCGGCAGATACGCAGAATGTGCGAGGCTCTCGGGTTTCATGTGAAAACTTTAAAGAGAATCCGTATTATGAACATGAAACTGGGCAATTTAAGGACAGGAGAATCACGCGAAATAACCGGAGATGAATGGGACGAACTGAACCGTATCCTGGGACAGGGAGAAGCAAATTAAAATAAGAACCGTAAATAAAGAAAGGCATAATATATGGCAGAGCAGACATCATCAATCGAACATAAGACAGCAAGAATCCGTGAACTGGTAGAGATTCTTTCGGAGGCAGGACGCGCTTATTACCAGGAGAGCCGGGAAATCATGAGCAACTTTGAATATGACAAGCTCTATGACGAACTGGTATCCCTGGAGCAGGAGACGGGAATCCGGTTTGCAAACAGCCCAACCCAGAATGTCGGCTACGAAGTGGTTGGATCCCTGCCGAAAGAGCGTCATGAGAAACCCATGCTTTCTCTGAACAAGACAAAAAGCGTGGAAGATCTGAAGGAGTGGCTGGGAGAACAGAAGGGGCTCCTTTCCTGGAAGATGGACGGCCTGACGATTGTGCTTACCTATGAGGGAGGCACTCTTGTCAAAGCGGTAACGCGGGGCAACGGCGAGATCGGGGAAGTCATCACCAACAATGCGAAGGTTTTTGCCAATGTTCCTTTAAACATAAGCTTTACCGGCCAGATGATCCTGAGAGGGGAGGCAGTCATACGCTACTCGGATTTCGAGAAAATCAACGCCCAGATAGAGGATGTGGACGCGAAATACAAGAACCCGAGAAACCTGTGCAGCGGTTCCGTTCGCCAGCTCAATAATGAAATAACGGCTCACAGAAACGTCCGTTTCTATGCATTCAGCCTTGTAAAGGCGGAAGGCGCGGACTTTAAAAATTCCAGAAAAGAGCAGTTTGAGTGGCTTCGTTCCCAGGGATTTGAGGTGGTGGATTACAGGGAAGTAACGGGGGAAACGCTGGAGGATGCGGTCCGGGAATTTTCGGAGGCTGTTTCCAGCAATGATATCCCGTCCGACGGCCTGGTGCTGCTTTATGATGATATCGAATACGGCCAGTCTTTGGGCAGGACGGCCAAATTCCCCAGAGACTCGATTGCATTTAAATGGATGGATGAGATACAGGAGACAACACTCTCCTATATTGAATGGAGCGCTTCCAGGACGGGGTTAATTAACCCCGTGGCCGTATTTGAGCCGGTTGAACTGGAGGGGACGACGGTCAGCCGTGCCAGTGTCCATAACATCAGCATCATGGAGGCCCTGGAGCTGGGAGCCGGCGACAGGATTACCGTCTACAAGGCCAATATGATTATCCCGCAGATAGCGGACAACCTGACAAAGAGCGGCGTCCGGGATATTCCGGAGCACTGCCCGGTCTGTGGCGCGGATACGGAGATTAAGCAGATAAATGATGTCAAATCTCTCTACTGTACCAATCCGGAATGTCAGGCCAAAAAGATAAAGAGCTTCACCCTGTTTGTCAGCCGTGATGCGCTGAATATAGGCGGACTTTCCGAGGCAACACTGGAAAAGCTGATTGGCGTTGGCTTTATCCATGAGTACGCCGATATTTTCCACCTGGAACGCTATGAGCAGGAGATCGTGGTAATGGAGGGCTTTGGCCAGAAATCCTAT
Organism: [Clostridium] symbiosum; assembly: GCA_036419695.1. Taxonomy (NCBI): domain Bacteria; kingdom Bacillati; phylum Bacillota; class Clostridia; order Lachnospirales; family Lachnospiraceae; genus Otoolea; species [Clostridium] symbiosum. The sequence continues at coordinate 4,122,602 of CP143946.1, read as the reverse complement.
GACAACCTGATTGCTTCCGTCAAAAAGGCGGCAAAGACTACGCTGCCGCGAGTGATTTACGGCCTGGGAATTACGGGAATCGGCCTTGCGGGGGCAAAGATGATCTGCCGGACGTTTAAAAATGATTTCACCGCCATGAGAAATGCAGAAAAAGAAGAGCTGGTAGCGATCGACGGAATCGGAGACGTGCTGGCGGATGCCTGGATCAGTTTCTTTGGCAGCGAGAAGAACAATGAAATTGTGGATCATCTGCTGAGCGAACTGACCATCGAGGAAACGGCGGAAGAAGAGGGCGGAGAGGCCAGATTTGAAGGAATGACGTTCGTCATTACCGGCTCGGTGGAACATTTTAAGAACCGTAAGGAGATACAGGAGCTGATTGAGCAGCAGGGCGGCAAGGTGACCGGCAGCGTAACGGCAAAGACAAATTATCTGATTAATAACGATACGACGTCCAATTCATCAAAGAACAAGAAAGCGAAGGAGCTTGGAATACCGATTATTTCGGAGGAAGAGTTTATTGCAATGACAGGCGTTGAAGAATAAAAAAGTGGATGATTCCGGGAAAAGGCACCCGGAATCATCCACTTTTGCAATGGAGGCGCAGAAAATTCTGAAACAGTTTAATGAAAATATGTATTTTCCTGAGTCACATTTTATATCTGATGATACAGCCGGCTGAAAATTTCCACGTGCATCTGTTCATCCGCAGAAATCCTTCTCAGGATATCACAGATACCCACATCCTGAATCCAGGACGTCTGCTGCATGTATTTGTGAATGGCTGCCTGCTCCACTTCGATGGCCTGGGCCAGGATTGTGCGGACATTGGATTCCGGGATGCGGCAGCCGGGAGCCGGCGGCTGTATGTGCGGGTATTTCAGGCAGGCCGGGTTCCAGTACAGGTATCTCCCGCTCCGGGGCTGGCGGCACCAGAGACGCGGGTTTTCACCCAGCTGCATCGCCAGTTCGCCGAACAGATTCAGGTGCTGCATCTCCACCATGCTTATGCGGAGAAATGCCTCGTCCACATCTTTATATCCTGTCGTCACCAGATGTGCATAGAAATACAATCCAACGGCAGACATCTCCGAATTCTGCCCGGCCATATTGTCGAGCATGGCGGCCGCATAGTGGGAATTCTGCCCGGAAATTTTTACGGGAGGATACGGCGTTGCAGCCTGATAGGCAACATCGCAGCTTTGTAAAGGCTGAGCGGCGGCTTCACACATTTTATTCTGTCCGTTCTGCTGCCACCGCGGTGAGTTTGATGGTGAATAATTCTGCTGGCAGACGGTGTTATCAGGCGCCGTCTCCTCACAGGAACTGTTTTCCGTCCTGCAATTTTCCAGCCTGCAGTTTGCCGTTTTGACATTTTCGGCAGATGGGGCTTCACAGCGGATATTTTCTGCCTGAAGGGGGAGCGGTGTATTGCTTTCCTGTTTTATTGCATTCTGGCTCCTGGCATTCTGGGCCGTTTCGGCCGCTGCTGTGTTTTCCTGAAGGGGAGCCTTCCCCGAACCCGGTGCATCTGCGGCCGGATTTGCCTGCCGTTCCTCTGTTCTCTGTACCTGCGGAGGCATTGCCCGGCCTGCGCGGTTCATCTGATAATTGGTCTGGTAGTTTGGCTGATAGGGATTCTGGTTGTTCGCAAATCTGTTCTGTGGGAAAACTGACTGGGCGCTGACCAGGGTGTCAGGCTGCGGCGGGCAGATAAACTGGCCCGACTGCTGGATTACCTGCCTTGCGCTCTTCTCAGAAAATGGTTCGTTCATGATAGATTCAGTCCTTTTTTGTCCTGTTCTCTATCTATTTTATGAGGCGGACTGGCAATTATGTTTAAAATATGATATGATACAAAACACCAGAAAGCTGTAGTACAATTTTCGTCCAATCTGCAGTAAAATGATATACAGAAATGACTTTTTAGAAAGAGGTGGCTGTTTATGCCGATTAAAATTCAAAAGGATCTTCCAGCTAAAGTGATCCTGGAATCTGAGAATATATTTGTGATGGATGAGGAGAGAGCCATGACCCAGGATATCCGTCCCCTGGAAATCCTGATCCTGAATCTGATGCCCGTTAAGGAGGACACGGAAACCCAGCTCCTGCGAGCCCTGTCCAATACACCGCTTCAGGTGGACTGCACCTTTTTGATGCTGGCTTCCCATACGTCAAAGAATACATCCGCAAGCCATTTAAATAAATTTTATATTACCTTTGATGAGATTAAAAGAAAGAAATACGATGGAATGATTATCACCGGCGCTCCTGTCGAGAATATGGAGTACGAGGAAATCAATTACTGGGAAGAACTCACCAAGATCATGGAGTGGAGCAAGACCCATGTGACGTCCACGCTTCATATCTGCTGGGGGGCCCAGGCCGGGCTGTATTATCATTACGGTATCCCGAAATACCAGCGGAAGAGCAAGCTGTCCGGCGTATACCGCCACAGGGTCCTGGATCGCAAGGTGCCGCTTGTGAGGAGCCTCGATGACTATTTTTACTGCCCTCATTCCCGCCATACGGAAGTGCGGGAGGAGGATATTGCAAAACATAGTGAGCTTGTAATCCTGGCAAAGTCGGAAGAAGCAGGCGTGTTCCTCGTGATGAGCCGGGACGGAAAACAGATATTTATGCAGGGCCATCCCGAATACGACAGGATGACGCTGAATAACGAGTACCACAGGGATCTGAATAAGGACCTGAACCCGGAAGTTCCGTGCAATTATTATGAAAATAATGATCCGTTCTCTCCCCCGGTGCTGAAGTGGAGAAATATGTCTAACACGCTGTACAGCAACTGGCTGAATTATTATGTATATCAGGTTACGCCGTATCTGCTGGAGGATGAGGAATAAAAATATTTTAATCATACAAAAGTATAAAAGGTTCAAAAACCATAAGGTGCCGGTGTTACGGAAGATGATGCCCAAAAATCGGAAGGATGTATTGAAAAGCTCAGGCAAATCATGGATAATAAAGTCAGACTTGTTATCTGTGGTTACCGGAGCTTTTTGCTGTTTAAAATCTGCTTTTTGCAGTCTGTCGTTCTGCACCGTTGGTGCCCTGTGCAGATTGAAAATTTTTGCAGTTCTGCCCCGGATGGAGCAGGAGATTATGATTTTAAATCATATAAGAATAAAGGAGAGGGAAAAATGGAATACAGAAGATTTGAAACGATCCCGGAAAAGGTATCCCTTCTGGGTCTGGGCGGAATGAGGTTTCCTGTTCTGGATGATCAGCCGGACAGGGTAATAGAGGAAGGCGTGCAGGCTCTTGTCGATCATGCAGTCAGCCGGGGAATCACGTATTTTGATACGGCCTATTCCTATCATGGCGGCCGTTCGGAGGAGGTTTTGACACGGGCTTTGGGGAAATATCAGAGGGATACCTATTATCTGGCAGATAAGCTGCCGATTTGGCTGATTCAGGAAGAAGGAGACACGGAGCGTTATTTCTATGAACAGCTGGAGCGCTGCAGGACGGAGTATTTTGATTTCTATCTGGTACACTCTCTCGATCGTCTTAAGTATGCAGTCTGTGAGAAGTTCCATGTATTTGATAAATTGAAACAATTCCAGGCAGAGGGAAAAATCAGGCATCTCGGGTTTTCATTTCACGATACGCCGGAACTTTTGGAACAAATAGTGACGGACCACCGGTGGGATTTTGCCCAGATCCAGCTGAATTATCTGGATTGGGAGATGCAGGATGCGAAAGGGCAGTATGAAATTCTGGTGTCCCACGGACTTCCCTGCGTTGTGATGGAACCCAGCCGCGGGGGAACGCTGATATCCCTGCCGGAATCATCGGCAAAATTCCTGAAGGAGGTTCATCCCGAGGCGTCCTCCGGTTCATGGGCAATCCGGTTTGCCGCCTCAAAACCGGGCGTACTCTGTGTCCTAAGCGGGATGGAGTCAGAGGCAGTCATTGACGATAACGCGGCGGCTGTGACCGGCGTGAAGCCGTTTGACAAGAGGGAGCAGCAGGCTGTTGAGAAGGCGGTGGAGAGTTTCATGAAAAATAAATTGATCCCATGCACCGGCTGTGCCTATTGCCGGGAATGTCCCAAACAGGTAAACATCCCTAAAATTTTTGCCGCTTACAACCAGTATCTGGCCGGACGCGACAATTTTCAGTTTTACAATGCCTACTCCAAACTGAAACCGGAGGAAAGAGCCGTCAACTGCGTTAAATGTGGCAAGTGCATGGAGCGGTGCCCACAGTCCATACCGATCACGGACAACCTGGCAGCGGTACAGAAGCTGGCGGAGCAGATTAATGGGAACCGGCCTTCCAACTGGGAAGAACTGTGACGGACCGGCGCCGTTTCGGCCGGAGAGGGAAATCAGCCCTTGTTTTTTCCGGCAACGATTAGACAGGTCAGAATACAGCCGGATAAAAGGCCGGCCAGAAAACAGACAATACCCAACAACATAGATTTATGTTCCTTTCATAATACTCAGAAATAACGATACCGGTAAAACAGATACTGTTATATATATATTATGGACCCGATTCGGTTAAGTATAAGCATTTTGCAAATAAAAAGCTTATGTTCTGTTTTTTCATTTATTTCGCGGGGATAAAGGGGAGAGGCGCCGGGGGATTGCCTAACGGGTTTATGGATGCTATACTATATGTATACGAAAATTGACGGAGATTTTAGAACTGGCATGTTCTATGACAATGTGCAGGAAAGCTGCCGGAAGGGAGAAGAGGGCCGAAGGGAGAGCACACTCTTAAACGCCGCGTATGGCGTAGGCTCTCATCAGATTTATGAATCATAAAATTGCATTGCTGCTGCAGGAGCACTTCGCCTCATATTGCCGGGATGAGCTGGGAAATGAGCAGAAGGACTGCAGCCTGACTTATTTCACTTATAATACGCTGAAAGAGCTTCAAAAAATCTTTCTGGATCATAAAGACCAATACGACGGGTTTATCACCAGCGGCGCGGTACCGCTCAACGCACTGCGCGATATTGACGTGCCGCCCTACTCCGTCAAGGCGTACTTTGGCGGCAATCTGGAAAACACATACAGAATTCTTCTGGAGCAGGTACTGAAACGGGAAGGGACCGATCCGGCAGGGATTGGCCTTGACTACCTGGACGACGGGAAAATGCTGCAGACGGTGCTGGAGCAGGACCGCCTGCCGGAGATGGTTTCCGAGTTTGAAAATTCCTTAGTGGGGCTTTCGGAGCAGGAACTGGAGGCGGTGGAGAACCGGCTTGTTGAGAAATATTTAAGGCAGTGCAGGGAGGGCAAGCTTAACTTTGTCATCACCTATTTCCACAGTGTGGTGGAGGCGCTCGGCCGGGAAAACGTAAAGTGCTATTACTCCTACCCAAGCAGAAATTCAATGATTCAGACGCTGGAACTGTGTGGAAAAAATATCAGGCTGGAAAAGATGCGCCGCAATATTTCCGCCGTTATCCGCATCAGTCCCGATATCACCCGATGGAGAAATAAGAAAAATTCCAACCAGGAGCTGGAGATGCTGGCGTTGAAGGGCAGTATTCTGGAATACTGCAGGATGCACCGGGCGGAGCCGGTTATGAAGGATGATTTTACCGATGTGGAATTATACCTGAATACGGAGCAGGTGCAGAAGATGACGGATCAGTTTACAAACTTCGATCTGCCGGGCTACCTGGAGGAGAAAGCAGGATTCTGCGGCTTTGTGAGCATCGGCTCTGGAGATGAGCTGGGCAGGGCCAGACTCCACGCAATGCAGGCCAGAGATTACGGAAGCCGCCTCGGCCAGGATACGTGTATCTATATTGATGAAAAAGAGGAAGTCCATTCGCTGCCCCTCAAGAGCACAGCCGAAAAACCGGCTTCAGGAATTCCGGCCTCTTATGTCGAAAACATCGCGAACCAATCCCATCTGTCATCAGAGACCGTATACCGGGTAATAGCGGCAATGCAGACCGAACAGTCGGACGAATTTACGGCCACGGATCTTGTCAGGGTACAGGACTTCTCACTGCGCATCGCCACCAGAGTACTAACCGCTCTAACCGAGGCCGGTTACGCGGAAAAGATAGGACAAAAAAGAATCGGAAATAAGGGAAGACCGCTGAATCTTTACAAAATTAAAATCCAATATCGATAACAGGCCGCGTCAATACCTTATCCATTTGAGTGAACGTGGTGACTGCGGCAATACCTTATCCACCGAAGTGAACGTAGTGGCCGCGACAATACCTCATCCCACCTGAAGGAATAGAACAGATCAGCGGCCGCAGGCCGGGGAACGGGATGGCGACAACCTTCGTGTCTTCAGTCCCGGTCCATAACCTTCCTGTGGGGAATCCGGGAGAAAAAGATTCCGCAGGGAACCTGGGAGTTCATCGGCACTTACCGAGGTTTTTCACGAGGTTAGTACCGTTATGTACTCCAAAGAGCGCAAGCGTTTCCCGCAGGAACTTTTTCTGCCCGGATTCCCCACCCGCGACAACCTAAAATCCGGGACTGAAGACTCACAACCCCCCTCTCCCCATCCCATACCATCCGCCCGCCCGCGTTCTCATTCCCCAACCAACACCCCCCTTAATAAAAACCGGTTGTAAAATACCCAAATCAGTGGTATTATTTTGGTAAAGTATTTGTTAACTTTGCAGAAGGGATTCGGTATATTGTATGGTCAGAGAAAAACGTATCGAAGAGATTAAGAAATATGTGGCGGACAACGGGAGCGTTTCACTCGACGAACTCTGTGAAAAATTTGATATTTCCAAGAATACGGTCAGAAGAGATGTGGACGGTCTGGTGAAGGCAGGAGCGCTAAAAAAAGTATACGGAGGGGTGAGTTCCGTTTCATCCTCCCTGCCGGAGAGCAGCTACGATGCAAGGATGGCTCTTGAATCGGATGCAAAAGCGCAGATTGCCCGGAAGGCGGCGGAGTTTATTGAGGACGGGGACAGTGTTTTTGTGGATTCCGGTTCCACGACGGGGCGGATTGTGGACTATCTTCATGATAAAAAGAATGTTACGGTGGTGACGAATAACCTGGATTTTATTATGAAAGCGGTTCCTTTAAACAATTTGAAAGTGATTGTATTCTCGGGAATTCTGGATCGCGATATTATGGCATTTACCGGGATTGACGACCAGACGGCCAGAATGCTGAGGAATTTTAATTTTAAAAAGGCGTTTTTGTCTGCCACCGGCGTGACGGTTGAATTTGGGGCGATGAATTCCATTTTGTCTGAGACTGCGTATAAATCCACTGCCGTGGAATGGGCGAAGGAGAGGTATCTTCTCGTAGACAAGACAAAGTTCGGCAGCGTGACGATTAAGAGTTTCTGCAGACTGGAGGATATTGACTGCCTGATTACGGACGCCGCTCCGCCGGAGGATATTTCCCGTGCTATGAAAGAGAACGGCAGCCGGATTATTGAAGTGGAACGGCAGCAGGCGCAGTGAAGGGGCGGCTGTGTGTGATGACAGAAGGAGGGACGATAGAATGAAGTTTATTTTTGCAACAATTCATGTGAAAAATCTGGAGGATTCCATCCGGTTTTACGAGTCGGTGGTTGGTATGAAGCTGGTGCGCCGGTTTCCAGGCGGTCCACAGACGGAAATTGCGTTTCTGGCGGACGGTCCAGCGGAGATTGAGCTGATTTGTGATAAGAATGCGGAACATACGGGATGTGCCGGAGGACCTTCCCTGGGACTTTCCGTGGAAAACCTGGATCAGGCAATGGAGCAGATGAAGGGGCACGGCGTGGAAATTGTCAGCGGACCTTTCCAGCCGAATCCTTCTACCCGGTTTTTCTTTATTCAGGATCCGGACGGCGTGAGCCTTGAAATTATTGAGCAGAGATAAGGGAAAGCCGCCGTGTCCCGGAATGCGTTTTGCGGAAAGAAAGCCAGACCGTTTTGCCGGGGGTATAGCCGAAACGGTTTGAATAAAATTAAATAAACAGTCTGAAGCGTTTGAGGCCTGCACCGGTTATCCGGTGTGGGTCTTTTTCCATATCCAAAGAGCGTGAATCGGCAGTCCTATTTTCACTGCAACAGAGGAAAATGGTAATTACTGGTAATATAAATATAAAAAATGATGATATGATTAAAATTATTACCACAAAATAACAAAAAGTTAATAAATATATATTGAAAAGTTAACCATAATGTGGTAGCATTAAATTACAATCTTATTAACGGGGTAAATAGAGAAGGAGGTTACAAAATGAGAAAAATAGGTTTGGCATCAATTCTTTTAATGGCGGCATTGGCGGGGACGACTATCGGGTGCGGAGGTTCCGGAAACAGCCAGCTGGCGCAGAGCGCGGCTCAAAGCGGGAACACGGGTGAAAACACGGAGCAGGCAGGTTCATCGGCGGCTGAGACGGAGAAGAAAGAGGCGGCGGATGACGGAAAGGTGTATGAGATCACGCTGGGAACCGTATGGGCGCCGGAACATTATTTCGCCAAGGGAATGGACGAGATGGCGAAAGAGCTTGAAGAAAAATCGGGAGGACGTTTTATCGTCAAGAATTACCATAACTGTACATTGGGAAGCGAGAAGGACTTAACAGATGGAGTTTCCATGGGGACCGTGACTCTGGCCTGCCTGGGGCCCGGCCAGGTCGGCAACCTGTATGCGCCGCTTCTTGTATTCGACGCTCCGTATCTGATTCAGAACAACGACCATATGCAGGCAATTTCCAGGAGTGAAGTATGCAGGGAAATTTGGGAAGACGCTGCAAAGACAATCGGGGTAAGGCCTCTCGGCAGCCTGTACCTGGGCAGCCGTTTTATCACGACGTCCAAGAAAAAAGTGACGGTTCCGGATGATTTAAAGGGCCTCAAGATAAGAGTGCCGGATCAGCCGATCAGCATTGCGGAGTTTAAGGCGTTCGGGGCTAATCCGACTCCGATGGCATACAGTGAGGTCTATCTGGCGCTTCAGCAGAATGTAGTAGATGGACAGGAGAATCCACTGGTTCAGATTTCAACCGCAAAGTTCTTTGAAGTCCAGAAGTACCTCAGCAATACGGGTCATGTTGTCCAGATGATCAACCCATGCATCAATGAGGATTTCTATCAGTCTCTTCCGGAAGCCCTGCGGGTTCTGCTTACGGATACGGTGGAGGCATACTGTGTGAAGCTGAGTGAGGAGAGTGTGGAACAGGAGGAAACACTGCTTAAGGAACTGCTTGACCAGGGAATGGAACTCTGTGAGGCGGATAAAGACGCTTTCAGGGAAAAGGCAAAGTCCGTGATTCAGGAGTTTGAACAGCAATGGGGAGAAGGCATTTACGAAGATCTCCAGAATGTAGCGTATTAATGCAGCCGCTTAATACTTGAATGAGGAGTGGAAACAGATGATGGGAAAGGTGAAAAAAATAGTGGGAAACCTGGATCAGATTTTAATGGCCGCCACAATGGCGATTGTCTGCATCCTCCTGATTGTCCAGGTGTTTTTCAGATATGTTCTGAACAGTCCCCTCATATGGAGTGAGGAGTGCGCAAGATACATGTTTGTGTGGACCGTAATGCTGGGACTCGGATATAACGTCAGAACGAAAAACAATATTTCTGTTTCCCTTGTAACATCGCGGCTTCCGAAGGGTGTCCAGAGGGGGATGGAATACATAACGGATTTAATCGTGCTTGCCTCGTATCTGTTCTGCCTCCCGCCGATCCTGAAATACCTGGAGGCCCAGAGCCGGATCCGGTCGACGGCTATGCGGATGCCGATGGGGTTTCTGGCGGTGTCCGTTCTAATCGGCGTTCTGAGCCTCTTACTTCAGACTGTGGTATCCTTCGCCATGAAAATGAAGCATGACATGGAGAAGCGGGATACGGACAGGCACGGCATGGAAAAGCACAATGTGGAGAGGAGGGGTGAGAAATGACCATTGGAATGTTTATGCTCATGTTTTTCATTATGATCCTGTTGAATATTCCTATTGTATACTGCATGTTTATTCCCTCCCTCGTGTTTCTCTATACAAATGGGATTCCGCTCAATGTGATTCCCCAGCGGATGATTGCAGGCGTGGACTCATTTTCCCTGCTGGCGGTTCCGCTGTTTGTACTGGCGGGAGCGGTAATGAACAGTTCGGGAATCACGGACCGCATTTTCTACTTTGCGCAGAAGATGCTGGGACATCTGACCGGCGGGCTGGGTTACGCCAATGTGGCGGCCAGTGTCATCTTTGCCGGAATGTCGGGTTCCGCCATTGCCGACGCAGGAGGCCTGGGAGCCGTGGAAGTGCAGGCAATGAAACAGCATGGGTACGATGAGGATTTCAGCCTCGCCGTGACGGGGGCGTCGTCGATTATCGGCCCTATCATACCGCCCAGTATACCGGCCATCATTTTTGCCGTCTCTGCCGAGGTATCGGTGGGCAGGCTGTTTGTGGCAGGCGTCGTGCCGGGACTTCTGATGGCATGTACAATGTGCTTCTTAGTATATATGACATGCAGGAAACGCAATTACGTCAAAGACAAAAGAGCCTCCGCGGGAGAAAAATGGCAGGCTTTCAAGCGGGCGTTTTTCCCACTGATGACTCCTGTTATTATTCTTGCGGGAACATTTTCCGGTGTATTTACCCCCACCGAAACGGCGAGTGCAACGGTTGTCTACAGCCTGATACTGGGCTTTGCCTACCGTTCCATCGGAATCCGGGAAATCCCCGGGGTTCTGATGGATACGGCCAGGACAACGGTCAGCGTTATGACGATTGTATCGGCGTCGGCGTTATTTTCCTGGGTTCTTACCTATGCCAAATTCCCGGAAGTGATGGCGGCGGCATTTACCGGATTTGTGACGAGTAAGGCTCTGGCTCTGATTGTAATCAATGTGCTGCTGCTGATTGTCGGTACATTTATGGATAACTCGGCGGCAATTCCGATTCTGGCTCCCGTGCTTCTGCCCATAGCGGTTTCTTATGGAGTGGATCCGATTCATTTCGGAATTATCATGATTCTGAATCTGATGATTGGGCTTTTGACGCCTCCGGTGGGCATGGTTCTTTATGTGCTGGTGGGCATGTCCGATGTGCCGATGGAAAAAATTGTGAAATGCATGCTGCCGTTTATATTAATTTTATCCGCGCTTTTGTTGGTGATAACATTTGTGCCGGGTATCTCGATGGCGCTGCCGACGCTGTTTTTTAAATAGGATGGGCAGCTGCCGAAATTGGACAGGCGGTATAGAGGAGGATAAAAGAAAATGGACAAGATATTGTTTGACAGGAGCAAGCCCAGGGATCTTGTTGCCATCGGCCGTTCGGGAGTCGATCTGTATCCGGAACAGTTTGCCCCGATGGAACAGGTGGTCTCATTTACAAAACATGTGGGCGGTTCCCCGACCAATACGGCCGTGCAGGCGGCAAAGATGGGGCTGGACACGGCCTTTATCGGCAATGTTTCGGGCGATAAATTCGGAACCTATGTGAAATATTATCTGGAGCAGGAAGGCATCGACACATCCGCCATGACGGTGGAACAGGAACAGAATATCCGGCAGAGTCTGGCCGTTGCGGAACAGAGGGAAAAGGGAAAAATTGAGTATTTTTTCTACAGGCAGGATCCGGCGGATCTCCATCTCAAAATGGATGCGGTGAAAGAGAGTTTTATCAGCCAGTTTAAAGTCCTGCTTGTTTCCGGGGCGTCATTGTGTGCCAGCCCTGCAAGGGAGGCTGTGCTGCTGGCCGTCGAGTATGCAAAAAGGAATCATGTGACGGTGGTATTTGATCCCGATTACCGGCGCGAGGGATGGTATTCGGAGGAAGAGACTTCACTCTATTACCATATGGTGGCCGGGATGGCGGATATTATCGTATCCACCAGGGAAGAATTCGACATTTTGGAAAAAATTGTAAATCCGGGAAATGAGGACGACCGGATTTCTGCCGAAACTTATCTTGGCCGGGGCGTAAAGATGGTCTGCATGAAGCGGGGAGAAGACGGAGCGGCCGCCTATACCCGGGACGGAGATGTCTATTACGGCGCAGTCATGCCTGCTCATGTCTACAAAACGCTGGGAGCCGGAGATTCATTCTGCGGGACATTGATTGCAAAACTGATAGAAGGTGAGACAATACCGGAGGCTCTCAAATTTGCGGCAGCTGCGGCCTCCATAACCATCTCGGGCAAAAGCTGCTCTGATTCAATGCCGGACAAAGCCAGACTTCAAAGCTATATGGAGGCATACAGCGAGGGACGGATTGAACAGTGGGACGGCTGGAATCAGTAATAGAAAGAAGGAGAAATTATGAATCCAACATTTACAGGTGTCGGGAAGACAACCAGGATGAAACGTATTTTCGGAGGGGACGGTAAGGCTCTGATGGTTGCCATCAATCATGGACTCGGATGCGGCCCTATCAACGGAATAGAGGATATGGACGGGCTGTTAAAGGCGCTGGTGGAAGAAAAACCGGATTCGCTGACCTTACATAAAGGGATAGCGCTCCGTCATATGGAACACTTTGCGGGCGAGGTTCCGCTGATTCTCAAATGTACCAATGCGACGCGTTTTCTTTCGCCGGAGGAGACCGGCATTGCGCAGGTGGAGGAGGCGGTAACGCTGGGAGCCGATGCCATTGCGCTGGGGCTGACGCTGTGCAGTAAATATGAGGGGCAGGAGATAGAGAGGGCGGCCTCTTTTATCAGGACAGCGGAAAAATTCGGGATGCCCACGGTAACCCACAGTTATCCAAGCGGAGGTTTAATACCGGATTCGGAGCGCCATAGCGTGGAAAACGTCAAATATGCCGTCCGCGTTTCCCTGGAGCTGGGAGTTGACATCATTAAGACATTCTGGACCGGTTCCGGAAAGAGCTTTGAAGAAATTGTTAGGACGGGGGAACCCGCTAAAGTCGTGATCTCGGGAGGGCCGCTTTGCCGAACCACACGCGAATGTTTTGAGATGACGAAACAGGGCATGGATGCCGGGGCGGCCGGAATTACTTACGGTAGAAATATCTGGCAGAGCAGCCATCCCGCCGCAGTCCTCAGGGGACTTCGGGCGATCGTACATGACAATGCAACCGTGGACAGGGCGATGGAACTGGCAGAGGACGCCGCCGGATGCCATTTGGAATGAGCGGTTTAGGACGGCGTAGGAACGATAATAGCGAATCATAGGGGAGGAGAACGTGTCCGGGAATAAAATGATGAAAACTGCAAGGCTGTATGAGCCATGCAGGATTGTGATGGAAGAGGAAAGAATACCGGAGATTGGGGAAACGCAGGTTTTGTTGAAGATTTTATGCTTTGGCGTGTGCGGCAGTGATATGCAGATTTATCACGGAAAGCATAAAGCTGTTACTATGCCCGTTGTGATGGGGCATGAGATGGCGGCTGTCGTGGTAAAAACGGGAGCCTGTGTCAGGCAGTTTAAAGAGGGGGACAAGGTTACCGTGGAGCCTCAAATTATGTGCGGTTCCTGTTACCCCTGTCTGACCGGCCGCTTTAATGTCTGCGAGAATTTAAAAGTGATGGGCGTGCATGTGGACGGATGCAACTGCGAGTACTATGCGGTGGAGGAGAAGTATCTTCATCACATACCTTCCGATATGGAACCGGAGAAAGCGGCGTTTTCCGAACCGCTGGCGGTAGCGGTAGGGTGCGTCGGGAGAAGCCGGAGGATACAGGGAGGTAATGTTCTCGTCGTCGGGGCCGGGACCATCGGAAACCTCGTGCTGCAGGCCGCAAAAGCTGCGGGTGCAAAGCGGATACTGGCGGCGGACAGGAATGAAGAACGTCTCTGCTATGCAAAAATATGCGGGGCAGACGATACGGCCAATACGGAAACAGTGGATCTTAAAACCGCTGTAAAAGAGTGCTTTGGAGACAGGAAAGCAGATGTTATCATAGACTGTGCCGCAGTTCCGGCAGTATTTAAACAGATACTGCATGCGGCCAGACCGGATTCCGATATCATTCTGACGGGAAATTATAAAGAGCCGGTGGACTTTGAAATTCCCCTGATCCAGAGGAGGGAGATCAATCTGCTGGGACATATGATGTATGTCCGGGAGGATTTTGAGACGGCCATCCGTCTTCTCTATGAAGGGAAAATTGAGATGTCCCAAACCGTGAGCCAGAGATATCCCTTCAGCCGGTATCCGGAGGCTCTTGAGTTTGCGGACCGGAACCCGGATAAGGTAATGAAGATGATGATCTATATGGATGAGCGCATAGATGGGTAATCCGCTGTAACTGCCTCAGACGGAGATGCAGTAAATCCGTCTGAGGCAGTTGGTTTCAGTTTAATTTTTTACGGAACCACACCATAAAGGATATTGCAAGAAGGGCGGTCATAACCTCCGCCGACAGTGACGTCAGCCAGACCCCGTCGATCCCCAGAAAAGCGGGGAGGACAAGGAGGGAACACAGTGGAAAGACAAAAGTCTGTCCGGAGGAGATGGCCAGTGAGATGACCGGCCGGTTCATTGCCGTAAAGAAGGAACTTGCCGCCGTCCCAATCCAGTTTACCAGATAGGAGAAGGAGAAAAGCCGCATGGCCCGGGATGATATGGCAAGCAGTTCCGGCTGGTTTCCCTCCATAAAAAACGGGATGATGAAACGCCCTCCTGTGAGCATAAATATCATGGCGGAAATCGAGATAACCGCCCCGGCCGCCATCAGGATTTTTTCCAGACCGAACATCCGGTTGTATTTTTTTGCTCCGTAATTATAGCTGACGGCGGGCTGCAGGGCGTCCACCATGCCAAAGAGCATCGAGCTGACAAAGGAATCAATGTACATGACAATCGAAAAAGCGGCGACTGCCATCGAGCCGGACAATTTGAGCAGCACCGTGTTCATGATGACCATGAAGACGGAGGCGGAAATATTGGAAAAGAATTCCGAGCTGCCGTTGCCGATGATGTTTTTCAGTATGTGCCACGGGATACGGGGAGTGACAAAACGCAGAACGAGTTTCCTGGTAAAAAACGGCAGCAGGCCGATTACCGTTCCGATGGTCAGGCTGATACAGGATGCCAGCGCAGCCGATGAAACTCCCATTCGGAAATGCACAATAAAAAGCCAGTCGAGAAACAGGTTGGAAAGTGCGATAAAAATATTCATTCCCATGCTGTAAATCGTTTTCCCGCAGACTCTCAAGTAATTGTCGAGCGCAAAGAAAATCATGATAAATGGGGCAAAAACGGCATATACGCGCATGTACCGTGCGGCTGCGTCCAGGACATCGGTTCCGGCTCCCATGAGCCTGACGGCCCAGGCGCCCCCAAAATATCCTGCCAGGCCTACCAGGCAGGAGATGGCGACGATAAAGAGGGAGCTGAAGCTGAAAACGCTGCAGGCCTCTTTCTCTTTTCCCTGTCCGAGCCGGATGGAAATCTGGACGGAGGAGCCGACGGCCACCATGTCGGCCAATGCAAAGCTGATCATAATAATGGGCATGACAAGGTTGATTGCGGCCAGAGCTCCTGCACCGATAAATTTGCCGACAAAAATACCGTCGGCCACCATGTACAGAGATGAAACCGCCATTCCCGCCATACTCGGAAGGGCGCAGCGGAAAAACAGCTTCAGGGGTGAGAGAGTGGCAAACATTTTATGTTCCATTATTCACCATCCTCTTTCATTACTTCTTCACTGTATGTATCCAGGATACGGCAGAGTAGATCCAGATGCTCTTTATCAAATTCTTTTTCAATTGTGCGGAGTGCGCGTTCGTAGGGGCGGTCATAGAGCTCTGAATTTTTACGGACTGCATCGCTGACGCTCAGATAATGGATGCGCCGGTCTTTCTCACTCTGTGTCTTAACAACAAATCCCAGCTCAATCAGCTCATTTACCTTCTTCGTGACGGCCGGTTTTGATATCCTCAGCGTCTCTGCCAGAGAACTGACGGTGCAGTTTTCCTGAAAATCAATGACATCCAGATACATGACGCTGTTGTACGACAGATTTCCGGTTACGGAACGGTTGATAAAACGGATATCATGGATTGTCATATTGTAGTAGAGGCGGTTGAGGCTGCTTCTTAAATTCATAATTACTCTCCTGTTACAAAATATTAGTTAACTAAAGATCATTAAATATGGTTAATAATATAACCGGAGGGGAGGAAAGAGTCAAGGGAAAGCGTTTATTTTAGGAAAATTTTAAGAACTGTTGCATAAAAACGCAGCAGTTTTTTTGTGAATATTACCGGTAGATCTCCCGTTGACTTTACCCGGGTGGTGTGGTAGCATATTTGATATAAGGTACTGTACTAAAAGTATACTAAAATAAAAACGGGGGTACAAAAATGAAAGAAAAGAAAGCAATGAGAATACCACATCCTTATATCATTATATTTTTCATCATTGTGGTAAGTGCAGTTTTGACATGGATTCTTCCTTCCGGGGCGTTTAAAAGGGAGATGGATGAGGCGCTGGGGAGGGCGCTTGTAATTCCCGGCAGCTATGCGAGGATTCCTGCGAACCCGGTAGGGCCGTGGAGGCTTTTGGAATGTATCTATGAAGGATTTGTCGCTTCAGCCGATATCAGCTTTTTCCTTCTTTTTGCCTGCGGCTATGTGGGAATCCTGATGAAAAGCGGCACGCTCAATGCGCTTGTGGGAGCAATACTCAGGAAGATGAAGGATAAAGATTATCTGCTGATTCCTATTTTTACCTGCCTCTTTGCAGTTGGCGGGGCGACATTTGGAATGCATGAGGAGGCCTGGGGATTTATTCCTCTGTTTGTGGCGATCGCACTCTCCCTGGGATATGACAGGGTGGTGGGAGCCGGGATCGTGGAATTGGGAACGGTGACGGGCTGCGCCGGGGCTATCTTTAACCCGTTTAACGTCGGCATTGCCAGCGGTATTGCAGGAGTGCCGATCACAACTCCGATGCTGACGGTATTCCGCTGTGTGACGCTCGTTGTTTTTACGGCCTGTACGACCCTCTATCTGATGCACTATGCGGAAAAAATTAAAAAAGACCCGAAGAAGAGCGTTCTGTACGGAGTGAAGGAAGACGCGGTTTCCATGTCTCGTGAGGAGATGGTAGCGCTTCCGTTTTCCGGACGGCAGAAGGTGACGCTGGCTCTCTTTGGAATTCTGATTGCCGCGCTGGCCGTCGGGGTGACAAAGTATGGGTTTTACCTGACGGAGCTGGCTGCTCTGTTCCTCGGATTTATGATTATCACCGGCTTTGCCAACAGGATGGATTTGACGGAGCTGGCGGAGGCCTTTATCGAATCCTCCAAAGGAATGATTTTTGCCGTGCTGATGATTGGTTTTGCCCGCTCGATTGAGGTGATTCTGACACAGGGAGGAATTATCGACACGGTTGTCTTATGGATGGCGAATCTGGTGCAGAGCCTGCCGCGCGGCCTGTCTGCCTTCGGGATGCTGGCGGTGCAGAATATTGTAAATATGTTTATCCCGTCCGGAACCGGACAGGCGGTTGTAATGATACCGATTATGGCTCCGCTTGCGGATCTTGTGGGCCTGAGCCGTTACATAGCCATTATGGCATTCCAGTTCGGCGACGCATTCTCCAACGTGTTCTGGCCGACGGCCGTGGCAATCACCTGCGGAGTCATGGGAATTGGAATGGACCGCTGGCTGAAGTTTGTGGCAAAGCTCTTTGGAATGATGTTTGTACTGCAGGCTGTCATGCTGACCATTGCGGTGGCGATTGGAATTTAGAGAGAACACAGGGAAAGGTGAAATAGAATGGAAGAGAAACTCCGATGGATAGACGGTTTCACGAAAAGGCGGGAAGAAGAGTTTACAGGGCTCAGCAGGGAGATATGGAATTATGCGGAGACCGGGATGGAGGAGGAGCGTTCTGCTTCGGCGCTCTGCCGGGTTCTTCAGGAAAATGGTTTCTGCGTGGAAAAGAATCTGGCCGGAATCCCCACCGCTTTTGTGGGGAGCTTCGGAGAAGGCAGTCCCGTTATCGGTTTTCTGGGTGAATTTGACGCCCTGGAAGGGCTGTCACAGAGAGCCGGAACTGCCGAAAAGGGGCCGGAAGAGGAATATGGGAATGGCCATGGCTGCGGCCATAATCTTCTCGGCTGCGGTTCTCTGGCTGCGGCCGTGGCGGTAAAGGAATATATGGAGGAACATGGCCTTAAGGGGACGGTCAGATATTATGGCTGTCCCGGCGAGGAGGAGGGCTGCGGGAAAGTCCACATGGCAAAAGCGGGCTGCTTTCTGGGACTGGACGCTGCGCTGACCTGGCATCCGATGGATTTTAACGGAATCGAGGGGAGGGGGTCCCTGGCGGATTTGTGCATGAGTTTCCATTTTACCGGTAAGTCCGCCCATGCCTCATCCTGTCCTCATATGGGGCGGAGTGCGCTGGATGCCCTGGAACTCCTTAACATTGCCGCTAATTTTATGAGGGAACACATCATTCCTGAGGCCAGAATCCACTATGCCATCACCGACACGGGAGGGACGGCCCCCAATGTGATTCCCGCCAGGGCATCGGCTGCCTATGAGGTGAGGGCGCCTAAGAGGGAGCAGGCGGAGGAGCTGAAAGACAGATTGCTCCGTGCGGCCCGCGGAGCGGCGATGATGACGGATACGGAAGTGGAGATGGAGGACGGAAACAGTTACAGCGATTATGTCCCCAATGACTGCCTGAACCGGATCGCCTGGGAGCAGCTTCAGAAAGTGGAACTTCCCGTCTATACGGAAAAGGAGAGGGAGCTTGCCGCCCGTCTCCGCCGGACTTATTCAGAGAACGCCCGTGATATGGGCGGTGATAAAGACAGACGGCAGGAACCAATCTCCGGAAAGCTCACTCCCTATGAGGGAACCGGCGGCTGTCTTCCGGTGAGTACCGATGTGGGGGATGTGAGTTACCTTGTTCCCACCGTGCAGCTTTACACGGCCTGCTGTGCGGCGGGGACACCGGGGCACAGCTGGCAGATGGTCTCCCAGACCGGGTGCTCCATCGGAGAAAAGGGGATGATAACGGCTGCAAAGGTACTGGCTCTCACAGCGCTCCGTCTGTTCGAAAAACCGGAGCTGCTCGAGAAGGCCTGGGAAGAACATAAAAGAAGAGTTGAATAATGAGAACGCCGCCGGAACGGTCGGGGGGCGGGATGGTGAGGGGGAGGGTGTGAGTCTTCAGTCCCGGTTTGGAGGTTGTCGCGGGTGGGGAATCCGGGCAGAAAAAGTTCCTGCGGGAAACGCTTGCGCTCTTTGGAGTACATAATGGTACTAACCTCGAAAAGACCTCGGTAAGTACCAATGGACTCCCAGGTTCCCTCCGGAATCTTTTTCTCCCGGATTCCCCACGGGAAGGTTATGGCCGGGACTGAAGACGCGAAGGTTGTCGCCATCCTGAACTGTCCCCTTTGTCAAGGACACTTTATGAAGTGGGGCGCCCAATTTTTAGACATCCTCTCTTCAGTGCAACCTTGATTATGGACACCAAAACAGAAGGCCTCCACTCGGTTGGACAATCGGCTCAAAAGGTATCCCGATTCTTAGACACACTCTCTCCCATGCCATGATATTCTATTGGTTTGGGTGATTCTCTGTGCGGGAGGGGCCCGCACTGGCACCAAGTTCCTCCGGTTTCCGGGCAATCGCCGGAAGTGCCGGTACGTTTGAAATATCCAGTGGATATTCACCGGTGGTGATAAAATCGTAAAACTCATTTGGGGCAAGCTTTGCAAGTTGCCATTGATAACGCCGGTTATTGTAATACTCCATATAGTCATCAATGAGGGACTGTACTTCGCGAAAGGTCCCGCATTGGGCCAGTTTCGCCCGGATGTGATCTTTCATATGGCCAAAGAAACTTTCCTGTGGGGCATTGTCCCAGCAGTTTCCCCGGCGTGACATGGATTGGCGCAGCTTCTTGTCGGAAAGGATGCGGATGAATCGGTAGCTGGTATAATGGCAGCCCTGGTCACTGTGGAGAATGGTTTCCGCCTTAAGGGAAATCCCATGGTTTTTAACCAGCCGCTTCACCGTTTCAAGGACAAAATCCACTTCCAGGGATTCGCTCAGCACATACGAAAGGATCTGCCGGGTGAAGGCATCCAGGACCGTTGATAAATAAGCAGAGGTCCCGTTATAAGGCAGGTAAGTGATATCGGTTAACAGGACCATCCTGGGACCATAGCAGTCGAACTCCCGCTTTAGCAGGTTATCGGCGACATGGCTGGTTTTCAGGGCTCTTGCCATCCTTTTATAAGGGTTGGGGCCACGGTGTGGGCAGGAAAGCTGGAACTTATCCATCAGCCTCCGTATTTTTTTCAGGTTCATGACGGCCGGAGGGGTCATATGAAGCAGGGCCATATAGATGCCTTTGGCCCCTTTTGTATAACCATGGAGCCGGTAAGCCGCCAGGATCCGTTCAAAATCCGCACGGTCCTTCTGTTCCTGAAGCTCCCTGGCCGGGGCCGCCTTTAGCCAGGCATAGTAACCGCTCCTGGAAACACCGGCGGTGGAACAAAGTTCTTTCACCGAAAGGGCATTTGAGCTTTGCTGCAGGGTGTTACAGATGATTTCGAATACACAGGAAGAATCGTTCATAAGCCATGCCCCTACTTCCTTGTGGTCCGGATGGAGGAAATTTTTTTTAGAAAGGCAACTTCCTGTTTTAGGTAATCCACTTCGTGCCGGAGCTGTTTGAGTTCTTCTTTCTCCGATACCGGCATACCAGAGTCCGAAGAGGCGGGTTTGGCCCTGCTGAAAGGGACACTCCCTTCGTGGAAACCGCCATATTTGTTGTACTGCTCCCGGATATGGCCGGAAATGCCCCATACCCTCCGCTGACCGAGAATGGCGGGATCATAGCCGTATTTTGCCAGGATCTGCCGGGGAGGCGCCCCTGCCTGATACTCCGAATAAAAGAGCTCCTTGAATTCTTTGGTAAAAGCTAAGCGGGACTGGTCCACCCGGTAGGTGTAAGGGTTTTCACGCAGCATCAGAACCTGTTCAGCGGTAAAAAGATTTTTGATCATGGGATTCCTCCTGTTCTTGCTTAAGAATACCATAGGCGACCGAATGTGTCGAAGGGAAAGGGATGTTCTGGCCATAATCCCGGGCTGGATACGCCCCCAGTCCTTCCATAAGGTGTGTCCACGATATGGGAAACGGGGCGTGGGGGATGTCTAAAAGATGGGGCCCCCACTTCGTTTCGTGTCCACACTTATGGGTACATTATATCCCGAACCCCGGCCTGCGGCCGCTGAATTGTTCTTATTCCTTCAAAGGGGGGAGGTATTGTCGCTGCCATTACATTTTCTCGGATTCCAGGAGCATGCCTCCTGCACGGTATTCAATTGATGCGTCGATGTTTTAGCGTCTGGCCTATCCTTGAATGGCCATACAATTTTTCGTTTACTCATTAAATTTAGTTTTGGATTTATCTTCGAATTCAGCCTGAAACATCTTTAAAAGGTAAAAGATTCACGACTACATAGTGGCCGCGACAAGACCTCCCTCCCCACTTGACGAAAGAGACAATCAGCCCCTGAAGCCGGCGGACGGGGCGACACCTTCCCTGAGTCTTCAGTCCCGTCGACAACCTGCCCGGGGAAGGAAGGAGAAAAGATTCCGAAGGGGACATTGGAGCCCGCCGGTGCTTAGCGAGGTCCTTTCGAGCTTAGCATCCGCTGTGCGCTCCACAAGCGGAAGCGAGTCCCCGTAGGAATCTTTTCTCCTGGATTCCCCTTCACCACACCCTATAAACCGGGACTGAAGACTCATATACACCCTCCCACTCCCCCGTCCGCCGTCTTACAGAGGCGTCCCCGCCTCTCAACTAAATCCCCCCTCTTTGCCTTGTAAAAATATCAATTTCGGTATAAACTACTTTTATGTCTGCTATGACTTAAAATTATAATACGGGAGAAATATATTTATGGACAGAGAGGGAACTTTAAACGGGAGAAAAGTTCTGATAGTGGGATTGACACTTTTCTCCATGTTTTTCGGGGCGGGAAATCTGATTTTTCCGCCTTTTTTGGCAGTACAGGCCGGAACGGTGATTGTGCCTGCGGCAGCAGGTTTTCTGGTGAGTGCGGTGGGACTTCCCGTGCTCGGCGTCGTTGCGGTTGCGCGTTCGGGCGGGCTTTCCAGGCTGGCGGGGCGCGTTCATCCGGTCTTTGCCCTGGTGTTTACCATCCTGATTTATTTATCGATCGGTCCCTGCCTGGCAATTCCCAGGACAGCCAGCACATCATTTGAAATGACGCTGCTGCCTCTGGTGGGAGAAAGCGGCAAAGCGGCGGGACAGCTCATTTATTCCATTGTATTTTTTGCCATCGCGGCATTTATGGCATTTAACCCGGATCGGCTGACGGACAGGCTGGGAAAGATACTCTGCCCGACGCTTCTGTTCCTGATTTTTATCATGTTTGCGGGAAGTGTTTTTCACCATCAGCCCGTTACGGGCGGACCGGCCGGAGCTTATAACGGTGCGGCGGCTGTCACCGGTTTCCTGGAGGGGTATCAGACCATGGACACGATTGCGGCTTTGAATTTTGGCATTGTGATTGCCCTTAACATCAGGGCGCTTGGGGTAAAGGAAGACAGCCAGGTAGTGAAAACGACGATACGGAGCGGCATAGCAGCCGGAATTCTGCTGGCTCTTGTCTATGCCGCGCTTGCCTATGTGGGAGGACAGGTACAGGCGGATGCGGCGGGACTGGACAACGGCGCCAGGATTCTGACCTTTGCAGCCGGCAAATTCTATGGAAATGCAGGGGCTGTCCTCCTCGGCGTCATTTTCTTTATTGCCTGTCTGAATACCTGCATCGGACTTTTAAGCTGCTGCAGTAACTATTTTTCATCACTGATTCCGCGGATTGGCTACCATGCCTGGGTGATTCTGTTTGCCGTTACCAGCGTCGTGATTGCCAATGCAGGCCTGGATAGGATACTGGCCTTTTCCGTGCCGGTGCTGAATGCAATCTATCCGGTCGCAATCGTGCTGATTGTCCTGTCATTTATGAACCGGGGGACGGGACGCGGAAAGGGAATGTATCCCTGGGCTATCTTTCTGACTGCCGTTGTCAGCATCATTTATGCACTGGAGCAGACGAAACTCCCGATTCCAGGGATAACAAAGGCCGCCTCACTTCTGCCGGGGTATGGGCTGGGACTGGGCTGGATGATACCGGCCGCGGCAGGGATGGCGCTCGGCCTGATGTTTGGCGGAAAGAACAGGGAAGCAGAGTTTGACAATCCGGATCGCGAAGTGTAAAGATACTGGGAAAATGATGTAAAATTGTTTTGAAGGTGTTGACAGGGCGGCGTCATGGTTGTATAATACGACAGACTTAAGCTGCCATGGAGACGGATGGAACGTCAGGATTCAAGTTCCGGTAACATTTTGGCAGACTGGTCATATCATAAAACAGAATATATGGAAACTTCGGTAGGTGAGGTTACCACAGGGATTTGGAATATTCCTAAGATTGCTGCCGCAAATTTGTGGAGACACAACGCGCTGGTTAGCAGGAGATGTCGTAAAGGCATCACCTAATGCAATGCTATTGCCCTGTGATACTAAAGCTTGTACGTTGCAGTTCCGGAATCCGGTCAAACGGATAGGCCGGAATGGAAAATTTCAGATAATTGAGATCCCGCTGCTACGTATGGCAGCGGGTTTTTTATGTCTGGGAAAATACGCCTAAGATATAAAAAGCTCTCCGGGCAGGATGCGCACTCGCGCGAAGCTGTAATGGGCCGCTATGCGGCCGCGCCCGGCGCGGGAGTCCGGCGAACGGGGTTATTCCAATTCCGCAGGTGGGATTCCATATAGATAAAAAATTAAAAAAAGGAAAGGCAGGTGAGACGTAATGGATGCCGGAGGTAATTATCACTCGTGTATGTACCGGGTGTTTCATCAGACAGAAAAACAAAATAGAAGAAAGAGAGGACTGAACAATGAACAGAGATATTTTTATGGAGCTTATGGCAAAGAGGGAATACAAAGCAGTCCGCAGTATTCTGGATGTGATGAACGCAGTGGACATTGCGTCCCTGCTGGAAGAGCTGGATGATAAGGATATGGCGACGGCCTTCCGCCTGATTCCCAAGGAGAAGGCGGCCGATGTGTTTTCAAATATGAATAACACAATGCAGTCTCATCTTGTACAGATGTTCACCGACAAGGAACTGAGAGAACTCCTGGATGATCTGTACATGGATGATACGGTGGATATGCTGGAGGAACTTCCCGCCAACCTCGTGACTCAGATTCTGGAAACGGTGGACGGTGAGAAGCGGGCGCAGATTAACGTGCTTTTAAATTATCCGCAGGACAGCGCGGGCAGCATTATGACGACCGAATACGTGGATCTGAGAAAAGAGAACACGGTGGCTCAGGCGCTGGCCCACATCAAGAAAACGGGAATCCACAAGGAGACTATCTACACATGTTACGTGCTTGAAAACAGAAAACTGACGGGGATTGTTTCGGCCAAAGATCTGATGACGATGGACGATGACATGAAGATAGAGGAACTGATGGAGACGGATATTATCTCCGTCTACACCCACACGGACCAGGAAGAGGTTGCCAGATTATTTTCCAGATATGATCTGCTGGCGATTCCGGTGCTTGATACGGAGGAGCGGATGGTCGGAATCGTAACGGTTGACGATGCCTGGGACGTTGCCGTGGACGAAGCTACCGAGGATATCACGAAGATGGCGGCCATGAATCCAAGTGAGAAATCGTATTTTGACACCTCTGTGTTCCAGCATGCGAAAAACAGGATTGTCTGGCTGCTGGTCCTGATGCTGTCGGCAACGATGACGGGAACACTGCTCACCAGATATGAGGACGCGATTTCCGTTGTGCCGCTTCTGGTGGCGTTTATACCGATGCTGATGGATACGGGCGGAAACTGCGGTTCCCAGAGCGCGACTCTTGTTATCAGGGGGATTGCACTGGATGAAATAAAGTTTAAGGACATTTTCCGGGTGATGTACAAGGAGTTCAGAATCTCGCTGATCGTCGGCGTGATACTGGCTGCGGCCAACGGACTGAGAATTTTCCTGATGTACCGCGATATGAGGCTGGCCGTCGCTGTCAGCGTTTCGCTGATTGGCACGGTTATCATTTCCAAGATTATCGGCTGCATCCTGCCGCTGCTGGCCAAGAGAGTAAAACTGGATCCGGCCATTATGGCCTCGCCGATTATCACAACGCTGGTGGATACTTGCTCGATTGCCATTTATTTTACGGTGGCTACCAGGATGTTTCATCTGTAATGATAGAAAGGACTTCGTTTCAATGAGGCGGCCTTCATGCATCAGAATCTAAATCTGAAGCTTGAGGGAGGTTCATTGAAACAAAGTCCTTTTTTGATTCGTAGGAAATTACGTCCTATTCAGCGATCTCCAATGTCACCCGGTGGGTTTTAAAATATTCAATATAATCGTTTTCGGGCAGTTTATCCGTGATAATGAGGTCGAAATCTTTAAGCTGCGAATAGGTCATCAGGGAGGTCTGGTTAAACTTTGTATGGTCGATTAAAAGAATATGTTCCAGGCTCTGGGCCATTGCGACTTTTTTAACCTCGTATTCTTCGGAAGTTGCGTTCGTCACTCCGCTCTGCAGGGAGGCAGCGGTACAGGCCATAAAAGCCTTGCTGATATTGTAGGTGCTCAAACTGTTGATGCAGGGTACACCCACAAGCGATGCGGTGTTGTGGTTCAGTACGCCGGGAAGGGCAATCACATTGATATGGGGGAAATTCAGCACACGGTACATGAACTGGACGCTGTTTGTAATAATCGTCAGTCCCTGTATGTTGGTAATATAGCTCAGGATACTTAAAGTCGAAGTACCGGTGTCCACAAAAATAGTATCTCCGGGCTGAATGTGGATGGCAGCCTGTCCGGCAATCCTGTTTTTCAAATCTATATTTTTCGTATCCCTGTCATTGAAGGGAAGCAGTTCCTTTACGGAAAAAGGCGGATGCATGGCGGTGACCCCTCCATATACCTTCTTGATGGTTCCTTTCTCGGACAAAATATTCAGATCCCTCAGCAGTGTGTTCTTGGAAATACGGAAAATTTCGCAGAGCCTGTCGCTGGTGACAGAGCCGTTTTCTAAAATATATCGTTCAATTTCATTAATTCGTTCAACTCTCATACTTATAGCTCCTTATTTTCTTGAGTTAATTATAACCAGAATACAAACAAAACACAAGGAAAATAGTAAAAAAACACAATAAAATTTCAAAATAACACCAAAAACTATTGACATACCATGTTCGAATGCTAAAATATAATAAAGGTACAAACAAAATAACACTAAAAGAATCAAGAACAAACCAAAAACTGACAAGGAGGAGAAACGAATGGCAAATCAATTTATAATGCCGAAGCAGGTAATAATGGGGGAACATGCGCTTTATGAGGCGGCGGAACTTCTGAAGGGACTGGGGAAAAAGGCTCTGATTGTGACGGATCGGGTGATGGTGGAACTGGGAAATGTAAAAGTTCTGGAAGATGTCCTGGAAAAAGAAAAGGTGAAGTATGAGATTTATGACGGCATCACCGGTGAACCGACGGATCGGATGGTGGAAGCCGGACTGGCAGCCTATAAAGAAGCATCCTGTGACTTCCTGATTGCCCTGGGCGGCGGCAGCGCCCTCGACACGATGAAGGCGGTGGCTGTCCTTGCCGTATTGGGCGGGAAAATTTCAGATTTGATGGGAAAAGAGATTAAGGCGGATACCGCCCCGATGGTGGCCATACCAACCACGGCGGGGACCGGCTCTGAGGCCACCCAGTTTACAATTATTGCGGATACGGAAAACGACGTCAAAATGCTGTTAAAGGGAGCGGACATCATGCCGTCTCTGGCCATTGTGGATCCCCAGTTTACGATGACGGCTCCGCCAAAGATTACGGCGGCTACGGGGCTCGACGCCCTGACGCATGCCGCGGAGGCGTATACCTCCAAAAAGGCGAATCTGCTGTCCGATGTATTTGCGATCTCGGCTGTCAAAAGGATCTTCCGGTATCTGCCGGCCGCTTTCCGGGACGGGAAGGATGTGGAGGCCAGAGTGCAGATGGCGACGGCGGCTTTGGAGGCGGGAGTTGCCTTTAACAATGCATCCGTGACCGTGGTCCATGGAATGAGCCGGCCGATTGGAGCGCTGTTCCATGTACCACACGGTATTTCCAATGCCATGCTGATAAAAGAGTGTTTTGATTTTGTGCTGGACGGAACCTATGAACGGTTTGGAGAGCTGGGACGGGCCATCGGCGCCGCTGGGGAACAGGACTCCGACAGGGATGCCGCACGCGCATTTTTAAACGCGGTGGAGGAACTCTGCCGCACACTGGAGATACCAACCCTGGAGGAGTATGGAATCGACAGGGAACTCTTCTTTTCCTCCATCGGCAAGATGGCTGAGGACGCAATGATCAGCGGAAGCCCGTCCAATACGAGGAAGGAATTGAATGCAGAGGATTTGAAAAATATTTACAGGAGGCTGTGGGATTAACAAGATCGGAATATAAGACCAGAATAGGAACCGTTATATATTTAATACACAGAAGCTGATTAGATACACAGAAGTAGAACAGACTCTGTCTGCCGGACCCGGAAAGTTACATCACTCAAGGAACCCGGCAGGCAGAAGCTGTTCTTTTTTTGCCCGGAACGCTTTTTTCCGTGATGGCGCGGTGTGTTTTACGAGCGTCAATAAAAATGTTTATACAAAACGCACAATAAAACATGGAAAAAATCTGCATAATTAATAAAAATGTAAATGACTATTGACTGAAAGTTGAGAAGATGCTAACATTGAATCATAAAATAACAATAAATAAATCAAAAACACATCATAAAATGTCAAGAAGACATGGAAAAGAAATGATGCGGCTCTGCCGGAAGAGCAGAAGGAGAAAGCAGGGCAAAAAGTGAAAGAAACAGTCGGGAGAGAACAGGAGGGGGAATTGTGATATGCACGATGAAAGAATTGCTGGCGGAGGCAGATGAGAACGGAAGAGCCGTCGGTGGCTTTAATGTTGCCAATATGGAAAGCGTAATGGGAGTAATCCAGGCGGCGGAGGAGATGGATACACCGGTAATCCTGCAGGTTGCGGAAAAGAGGATGGGGTATTCGCCGGTCGAATACATTGCCCCCATGATGGTGGAGGCGGCCAGAACGGCCGGAGTCAGAATCGCCGTCCATCTGGATCACGGAAAGTCTCCGGAGATGATAAAGAAAACGCTGGATTACGGATTTACCTCCGTTATGTTTGACGGTTCCGACGGGCCGCTTGAAGAGAATATCCGTCTCACCAATCTGATAGCGGAGGCGGCCGGGCCATACGGCGCCACGGTGGAAGCGGAGCTGGGAGTGGTGGGAGGAAATGAGGGTAATGGAGAACATCAGGTTCTGTATACGGATGCGGCGGAGGCGGAGAGATTTGCCCATGAGGCGAAGATGGATGCCCTGGCGATCGCGATCGGCAATGCACACGGCCATTACAAAGGAATCCCAAAGCTGAATTTTGATGTGCTCCGTGACATTGCGGGCAGAGTGGATATCCCTCTGGTGCTGCATGGAGGCACGGGAATCACGGATGAGCAGTTCCGGGAAGCGATTCACTGCGGAATCCGTAAAATCAATATTGCCACGGCCAATTTTGACGCCATGACAAAAGGGGCGGCCGATTATCTGGCCGGAAACGGAGAACACAATTATTTTGAACTGAATGAACAGATGGTGCGCTATGTATACAACAATGTCAAAAAGTGTATCTCAGTATTTAATAACCAGTAAGCGGCGGCGCCGGATTCAGAGAGTTCAGGCGCGCCGGAAGGCGGGAGGAGAAGAAAATGAAGTATGTTACATTTGATGAGAGCAGGAAGTATGATTTGATCCTTTTAGGACGCGTTGCGATTGACTTTAACCCTCTGGATTATAACAAACCGCTTTATGAGAGTGAGACCTTCAAAAAGTACGTGGGAGGATCCCCTGCCAATATCGCGGTGGGGATGGCGAGGCTGGGAAAAAAGATTGGATTTTTCTCAAAGGTATCCGATGACCAGTTCGGCACTTTCGTAGAACGCTATTTTGAAAATGAGGGGATTGACACCTCCCATATTTCAAGGTGCCGGAATGGAGAAAAGCTGGGGCTTACGTTTACCGAGATTCTCAGCCCGACGGAAAGCAGTATTCTAATGTACCGCAACTGTATCGCGGATCTTCAACTCAGTGTGGAGGACATCGATGAAGAATACATAAAGAGCACAAAAGCGATTTTGATTTCCGGAACGGCGCTGGCGGCTTCACCTTCCCGGGAGGCGGCGTTAAAGGCGGTTTCCCTGGCTAAGAAAAATCAGGTTCCTGTTATTTTTGATATCGATTACAGGGCTTACAACTGGAAGAACCATGATGAAATCGCGATTTACTATTCGGCGGTTGCATCCCAGGCAGATATCATTCTCGGCTCACGCGAGGAATATGACCTGACGGAAAGCCTGATTGCCCCGGGGAGAACAGATGTGGAGACGGCCGAGGCCTGGTGTGCAAAAGGGGCAAGAATTGTCGTAATCAAACACGGCAGGGAAGGTTCCACGGCCTATGCCTACGATGGCAACAGCTATTCAATCAAACCGTTCCCGGTCAAGGCATTAAAAGGCTTTGGCGGCGGCGACGGCTATGCAGCGGCATTTTTGTACGGGCTTTTAGAGGGAAAGGAACTGATTGACTGCCTGGAGATGGGCAGTGCCGAAGCGGCCATGCTGGTGGCGAGCCATGCCTGCAGCGCTGATATGCCGAGCGCCGAAGCGCTCATGGCTTTTATCAGGAAATGCAAAGACGAGTACGGCGAGATGGTGGCGAGAGCCTAAAATAAAGAGTAAAAATAAAAGGAGAAAAAACATGAGAAAAATGAAAAAATTCACAGGCATTGTTTTGGCAGCGGCTATGGCGGTTTCTCTGACCGCGTGCGGAGGCAGCGCCGGGACATCCGGCAATGCAAAGACTACGGAACAGGATAAGGAAAAGACGGAAACGTCTCAAACGGGATCGGATGTAACGCCGGTGGACGGTGTGGAGGAGTTGACGTTGACCCTGTCCCATCACTGTTCCGAGGATGATTCCAACCATGTTTATGCGGAGGCATTTGCCGACGCGGTTAACCAGTTGAGCGGAGGAAAAATGAAGGTGGACATCTACGCCAACGGCCAGCTGTTCGGCCAGGCCGATGCGCTGTCGGCCCTGTCCCAGGGAACGCTTGACATTGCCCTTTCCGACACGGCTCTTTTTGCAAACTATGATCCGGCCGGCGCCCTGTTCGATATGCCGTATCTGATTGATTCAAGGGAACAGGCGGTTAAAATGGTAAAGGATGAGGAAGTACTTTCTTTTATCCGTGACAAGATGTCGGAAAAAGGCGGTTTCCACGTGCTGAGCATTCAGCCGCTGTATTTTAGGAGTTCCCTGGTAAAGGACAAGAATGTCAACAGTTTTGACGGATTTAAAGGACTGATTATGCGTACCCCGGAGGCACCCCATACAATCGCCGCCTTTGAAGCATTCGGTGCAAACCCGACGGTTATCCCATCCGGCGAGGCATATACCGCTGTTCAGACCGGCGTTGCCGACGGGCTGGAGGGACATCCGGAATACGTTTACTTACAGAAGTTCTATGAGGTTGCCCAGAACTACGTACAGACAAAGCATGTATTTACGTTTACCGCATACTCCATGAGCCAGAAGGTCTACGACGATCTCTCGGATGCCCAGAAACAGGTTATCGATGAAGTTTCCGTGATGGCTCAGGACAAATTCCTGGAGTACACAGACACATTGTTTGAGGATTCCATGAAGAAGCTGGAAGACGAGGGGGTTCAGATTACAGAGGTGGATCTGGCGCCGTTTAAAGAGGCGGCTGGCCCTTATCTTCAGAAGTTTATCGCAGATAACAGCCTGCAGGATGTTTATGATAAGATTCAGAGCCTGAAATAACAATCGGAAGGAAGTGTCGGGGAAAGGGGGAAACGCTGTGTTAAATAAAATTTCAGATGCAATGCGGAAAATTACCAATATTATCGTGACGTTTCTGTTTATGGTGGTGGTTGCAGTTGTGTTTGCCCAGGTAGTGGCCCGTTATGTCGCCGGATCTTCGATCCGGTGGGCAGACGAGCTGGCCAGGTTTGCATTTGTCTGGCTGGTTTATCTGGGAGGTTCCATCACAATCCGGGAAGGGAGAAACGTATGTTTTGATTTGCTGCTGGAATCATGTAAAGGGAAAAGCTGGAAGGTGATGTTTACCATTGTCTGCGCGGCGTCTGCGGTCTTTCTTATATGCATGACATATCTGGGCGTTCTGGTCTGCCAGACCCAGATGGCGGAGAGTTCCCCCATCATGCACTGGCCCATGGCTGTTGTGTGCGCGGCAATCCCGATTGGCGGCGTCCTGATGTTTTTTGAGCAGATAAGTTATTATCTGGTTCATCTGAATGGGACGCGCGAGGAAGAAGGAGAGGGGGCAGGCGTATGTTAGTAACGGCATTTATACTGTTTTTCGTGCTTTTAATGCTGGGAGTGCCGATTGCATTTTCACTCGGCCTCGGCTCTGTAGTTGCGATTTTCATGGATGATAAGATTTCATCGATGCTGGTGGCACAGAAACTGTTTTCTTCCATCAACTCATTCAGCCTGATGGCAATCCCCTTTTTCATGCTTTCCGGCGAACTGATGGAGGCGGGCGGCATCTCCAAACGCCTTGTAAATATTGCAAAGGCATTTGTAGGCCATATCACCGGCGGTATCGGTATGGTGGATATCGGCACCAGCGTATTGTTTGCCGGAGTGTCCGGCTCGGCCGCCGCCGATACGGCTGCTGTCGGTTCCATGCTGATTCCTTCGATGCTTAAAAACGGATATCCCCGCGGACTCGCGGCGGTAATCCAGGCCTGCGCCGGTTCCCTGGGACCGATTATCCCGCCCAGCCTGACGATGATTATCTACTGTTCTTTAACGGGCCTTTCCATCGGCGAGTGCTTTATGGCCGGCGTTATTCCGGGACTGATTATCGGCCTCGGCGTTGCGGTTGTGACATATTTTTATGCCAAACATCTGGGGATACAGGGAGGGGAACGCGTTCCCTTTAAGGAGAGGATGACGGCGATTAAAGACGGCGTCCTGGCAATTATCATGCCCCTCATTATTATCGGCGGAATTGTTTCAGGCGTATTCACCCCTACGGAGTCGGGAGCGATTGCAGTCGTGTATGCCCTTATCATCGGCATGTTTGTATACAAAGAATTTACTTACCGGGATCTTCCGAGGATTTTCCTTAAGGCGGCTTCAATGACGGGGATGGCCCTTCTGATTGTGGCGGGAGCTTCGATCTTCAGCTGGCTTGTGGCTTACGAGAAATTTCCGAAAATGATTATCACATTCCTCACCGGTTTGACGGATAATAAATACATCATCATGATACTTTTAGTTCTGTTTTTACTGTTTGTCGGGATGTTTATTGAGACATTGTCCGCGACGATCATCTGTGCGCCGATTCTGATGCCGGTAGCCGCACAGTATGGAATCGATTCTATCCAGTTTGCCCTGATTATGGTTATCACCCTTGTCTATGCGGGAGTGACTCCGCCGGTTGGAGGCGTGCTGTTTATTACCATGGGAATTGCAAAGGCGAAGATGAAGGATGCCCTTCAATATCTGGCGCCGTACCTGGGAATTATCTGTGTGGTAATTCTTCTGCTGATTTTCGTCCCCCAAATCTCACTGGCGCTTCCAAGGCTGCTGTTCTAATCACCGATGCAATGAAAGAGGAGGATAGAGAATGAAACTTACATTAAATGTATCGCTGTCAGGGAAAACTGCCGTCATTACGGGAGCCGGAGGCGTTATCTGCGGATATATGGCAAAGGTGCTGGCGGCGGCCGGTGCCAACGTGGCTGTGCTTGATATTAACGAGGCGGCCGCGGAAAAAGTGGCGGATGAGATAGCGGCCGAAGGCGGGACTGCGCTGGCAGTCGGATGCGATGTTTTGTCTGCGGACAGCTTAAAAGAGGCGCACGGGCTTGTAACGCGTGCCTTTGGCCCCTGCCGGATTCTGATCAACGGGGCGGGAGGCAACAATCCCAGGGCGACAACGGACAGCGAGGGATTCAGACCATGCCAGATGGGACATGAAAAGACGTTTTTTGATATAGATAAAGAGAGCTGGAAGTTTGTTTTCGACCTGAATTTTACGGGCGCATTTCTGACAACCCAGGAATTCGCGGCGGATATGCTTGGAGAAGAACCATGTAATATTATCAATATTGCATCGGTAAACACCTTCCTTCCTCTGACGAAAATCCCGGCCTATGCGGCGGCAAAAGAAGCGGTCGGCAACTTTACGAAGTGGCTTGCCACCTATTTTGCAGAGACATCGATACGCGTCAACGCCATTGCCCCCGGCTTTTTATCTACCAACCAGACACAGGCCCTGTTCTATGAAAAAGATGGGGTGACGCCGACTGCACGCCTTAATAAGATTATTGAGGGAACCCCGATGAAGCGTCTGGGGAAACCGGAAGAGCTGTCGGGAGCGCTGCTGTTTCTGTTGGATGATGAGGCCGCATCGTTTATTACCGGCGCCATTCTTCCGGTGGACGGGGGATATACGGCCTACAGCGGTGTATAAACTGCCGGGGCGGAGGAAACTTAAAACATATTTTGCCATGCACGGCAGCGCGTGTGATGATGCCGGACGGGAACTTCATGCCAGGCGAAAACTTCATGCCGGACGGGAAATTCAGCGGGACATTATGGTGAAATGGGCGATATAAAGGAAGGTAATATACAATGAAAGCAATCATGATTGATAAGCCGGGAGAAATCCGCGTGGCGGAAATTCAGGATGCAGAGTGGAGGGAAGGGTGTGCGGTCATCGAGGTGAAGGCTCTGGGGGTCTGCGGTTCCGATGTCCACGCCTATGCGGGAAAGAGTCCGAACGTATCATATCCTCTTGTGATAGGGCATGAAACGGCCGGGATTGTCACGGAGGTGGAGGAAGGAAATTCCTATGGGATCAGAAAGGGCGACCGGGTCGTCCTGGATCCGTATCTTTACTGCGGTTCCTGCTATCCCTGTTCCCAGGGAAGAACGAACTGCTGCGAATCCCTGAAAGTTCTGGGAGTGCAGACCGGGGGCAGTATGAGCAGATATTTTACACACCCTCTGAGCCATATGGTGAAGGTGCCGGACTCCATGACATGGGAGGAACTGGCCGTGACCGAGCCTCTTGTCATTGCACTCCATGCGGTTCACAGCCTGAAACTGAAAGAGGGCGAGCACATCGCAATTATCGGAGCCGGGGCCATCGGCATGCTGGTGGGGATGGCGGCTCTGGCTTACGGAGGAATCCCCATTATGGTGGATATTGTGGATCAGAGGCTGGAACTGGCAAAGACTTTGGGTATAACGCATACCGTGAATTCCATGACGGATGATGCGGTTTCTTATATCAAAGAGATAACCGGCGGACGGATGGCGGAATGTGTATCCGAGGTTTCGGGTTCTGCGGCCGGAGTCAGGAATGCGCTGGACTATGCAGCGTCCACGGGAAGAGTGGCGCTTACCGGCTGGCCGAATAAGCCGGTAGAACTTCCCACTGCAGTGGTTACAAGAAAAGAGCTGCAGATTATCGGTTCGCGGACCGGAGTGACAAAGGAATTTGTGGAGGCGGCAGAGCTGATTTCTTCCGGCAGGGTTCCGGCGGCCAACATCATTTCAAAAGCAGTTTCCTTTGAGGAACTGCCGGAGGCGATTGCCCACCTGGACGCCTGCCCGGGAGACTGGCTGAAGCTGATAGCATTATTATGATAATAGAAGGCGTAATATTTGATATGGACGGCCTGATGTTCGACACGGAACGGCTCGGACTGGAGGGCTGGAAAAAAGCCGGCAGGATACTTGGATATCCTGTCGGCGAAGAAATGGTGGCCGGAATCAGGGGCTGCAACCGTGAGGATGCAAAACGGAAATTCAAAGCGCGCTACGGCGGGAATTTCGACTACGAGCAGGCTCTTCAGATACGGCTTAAATATGCCGAAGACAGGATAAGAGAACTGGGAATACCGGTCAAACCGGGACTTTACCAGCTGTTGGAAATTCTGAAAAATAAGAGAATCCCCATGGGCGTCGCCACCGGAAGCAGCCGGCAGACGGCATTGTCCAATCTGGAAAACGCCGGTATCCGGGAGTATTTTAATGTGATAGTCTGCGGGGACGAGGTGGAGCACGCAAAGCCGTGGCCGGATATTTTCATCAGGACGGCGGAGTGCCTGGGCACGGATTGCAGCAGAACGATGGTCTTCGAGGACAGCTCAAATGGGATTGAGGCGGCGTCACGCGCAGGCTGTATTCCCGTTATGGTGCCGGATTTGACGTGGCCGGATGATGCGCTCAGGGCAAAATGTTACCGGGTGATTGGGAATCTGGGTGAGGCCGGGGGATTTTTTGAGAGGAGATGAGAACGCCGCCGGGACGGCCGGGGGGCGGGATGGTGAGGGGAGGTTGTGAGTCTTCAGTCCCGGGCTGTAGGTTGTGGTGAGGGGGAATCCAGGAGAAAAAATTCCTACGGGGACTCGCTCCCGCTTGTGGAATACGCAGCGGATGCTAGATTCGGTAAAACCTCATCAAGCACCGGCGGATTCCAAGGTCCCCTTCGGAAAGTTTTCTCCTTCCTTCCCCGGGCAGGTTTTCGACGGGACTGAAGACGCGAAGGTTTTCGCCATCCCGAACCCCGGCCTGCGGCCGCTGATTTGTTCTTATTCCTTCAAAGGGGGAGGTATTGTCGCTGCCACTACATTACCTCGAATTCAATCCGAAATACCTTCAAAAGGTAAAAGGTTCACGACTACATAGTGGCCGCGACAAGACCTCCCTCCGCACTTGACGGAAGAGACAGTCAGCCCCTGAAGCCGGCGGACGGGGCAATCTCCTTGGCTGAGTCTTCAGTCCCGTCGACAACCTGCCCGGGGAAGGAGGAGAAAAACTTTCCGAAGGGGACCTTGAAGCCCGCCGGTGCTTAGCGAGAATGCTTTTTCCGAGCTTAGCATCCGCTGCGCGCTTCACCAGCGGGAGCGAGTCCCCGCAGGAATTTTTTTCTCCGGATTCTCCCTCACGACAATCTACCAACCGGGACTGAAGACTCATACACACCCTCCCACTCCCCCGTCCGCCGTCTTACAGAGGCGTCCTCGCATCTCAATTAAATCCCTATTTCCTTATCTGGCAATTCCTCCCTTCATATGATATGATGTAAAAAATAATACATGCATCCAGACACATGGGACGCATTTATAACATCTGCTTAAACATCATACCAGGCCCCAGCCGGGCCTGCCACAGGGGGGAATTATGATAAAAGTATTCTTAGTAGAGGACGAGGCCATCATACGCCGCGGGATACGTGACAATATCGACTGGAATGCCAACGGATTCGAATTTGTGGGGGAAGCGGGGGATGGAGAGTATGCCTATCCTCTTATTTTAAAGACGGAACCGGACATTCTTGTGACCGACGTGAAGATGCCGTTCATGGACGGACTGGAACTCAGCCGTCTTGTGAAAAAGGCGCTGCCCCAGACGAAAATTATTATATTAAGCGGTTATAATGAATTCGACTATGCCAAAGAGGCGATTAAAATAGGCATCAGCGATTATCTTTTAAAACCTGTTACGTCGGTAAATCTGATTGATGCGCTTAAGAAGGTGGCGGAAACTGTCCGGGAGGAGCGGGAGAAGAGCAGGCTCCTGGAACGGTATTTTGTCAGCTATGAGAAGTATACGGAATTCCTGGACAAGACGGATTACAGCGGGGTGGACCGGAAGCTGATAGAAGATTTTCTGAAACTGGGTTCCCTGGACGAGTGCGATCTTTTCGTGGATGAATACTTCCAGGCCGTGGGAGAACACAATTATAAGTCCCTCCTGCTCCGGCAGTATATGGTGATGGATATCTTCTACTGCGTCCAGGAATTCATGAAAGGAATCAACGTCCAATTGGAGGATGTGCCGGAGGAGCGCAGGGATATTAAACTGATTCCCAAGGCGATTGTGAGTGTGGAGACGACGCTGATGTATCTGAAGGATCTCTTTGTTTTTGCGCTGACGATGCGGGACAGGGTTTCGAACGACCGGTACGGCACGCTGATCCGGGAGGCCAGGGATTATATTGCGGAAAACTATGGGAAAAGCGATTTTTCCCTGAATATGATAGCCAACCATATCGGAGTCAGCCCGAGCTATTTCAGTTCCATCTTCAAGCAGGAGACGGGCCAGTCGTTTATCGAATATCTCACAAAGGTCAGGATCGACAAGGCCTGCGAGCTCTTAAAATGCACGACGCTCAGGACGGCGGAGATTGGGGAACGCGTGGGATATAATGATCCCCACTATTTCAGTTCGACGTTTAAAAAGATAACGGGACAGTCGCCGAAGGAATTCAAAGCAAAGGAAGTTAAAAATGATAACTGAGAACAGCAGCCGGGAGACGGCGAGTCAGTCTGAGGACAGGAGAACGGGCCTTAGGAAGGTGACACTGAAGATGCGTCTGACCCTTCTTCTGTTTGTCATAGCAATCCCCCTGACCGGGATGGTGCTGGGAATTCTCGTCATGATCCGCAATTATTCCAATTCGTATAAAAATATCATGGCTAATGTGAAGGTTGCCAATGAGTATAATCTTAAATTCAAGGAAGAGATGGAATACTCCATGTACCGCGTTATGATTGGTCTGATCGATGCGGGTCAGTTTGAGAACGGTGATATTATAGAAGGAGAAAGCCGGTATGCGACCGTAGTCAAGAATCCGGTGAATCTGATTAATTCCGCCCGGTATGCCTTTTCCAATACGGTGGAGCGGACGCCGGGATCGGACAGTGATATTAAAATCAGGGGAATTTTATCATGCCTGGATTCGCTGGAAAAAGCGGTGAACAAGATGATCGGGAATTCCAAGCTGGCCGGAACCTACGATGAAAATTTTAACATTTGGGAAAATGATATCCAGGGGCTCTGTTCCATGATTCAGGACTACATTACCCAGTACAACTACTATGAAATTCTTAAAATGGAAGATTTGCAGAAGGAGCTGGAGTTACATACAAAACAGATTGTAGGAGGATTTCTGGCGCTCCTGGCCGGAGTCCTGGTGGTCGGTTTTACGCTTTCGGTGATGATCACAAAGTCGGTGACAAATCCCATCAACAATTTAAAGCAGACGGCCGAACGGCTGGGACGCGGAGAGCTGGAGGCCAGGGCAAAGATGTGCGGCCTGGAAGAAATCAATGTGCTCGGCAGGACGCTGAACAGGATGAGCGACGAGATTGCAGGGCTGATGGAGAAGACGAGGCAGGAGCAGAAGAACCTCAGGGAGGCAGAGCTGAAGCTTCACCAGGAACAGATTAACCCGCATTTTCTCTACAATACGCTGGATTCCATTGTCTGGATGGCGGAGGGCGGCAATAACCGGCAGGTGGTGGAGATGACCACCGATCTGAGTGATTTCTTCAGGACGGTGCTCTCGGGCGGCAATGATTTTATCACGATAGCCGAGGAAGAGTCCCATATCCGCAGCTATCTGAAAATCCAGAAGATCAGATATGAGGACATTCTGGACTACAGGATCAATATTGAACCGTCAATCAAGGACAAGATTGTCCTTAAAATGATTCTCCAGCCGATTGTGGAGAATGCCCTGTACCACGGGATAAAAAATAAACGGGGAGGCGGTTCCATTACCGTGCGCGGCTACGAGGACAGGAACGGAATCGTCTTTGAAGTGGAGGACAACGGAATCGGAATGGACGAAAAGATGCTCCGCAGCCTGAGACAGAAGCTTAAGGGCAACGGCAATATCGAGGTCAGCAAAAAAGGCGGTTTTGGCTTGAATAATGTGGCGCAGCGGATTAGGATGTATTATGGGGAGGGAGCCGACATCACGGTTGAGTCGGAACCCGACGTGGGAACCTGCATCAAAGTGTACCTGGGAAGCTTTTTAAAAGAAAATCGAAAAAAATCATAAACTTTTCGAAAAAAATCACAAGTTTTTTCTCTTGACCGGGGGAAAATCCGGAAAAAGGATGGAAAACAGTGAAAAAATTTTAACCTTTTTCAAAAGATGCTCTGTTTATAAATTGCAGGGCATCTTTTATAATATAAACATAAAGATGATAAGTAAAAAATACTTTTCACTTTGAAAAGACGATGGACAGACAAGATTCTTTCCACCGGACGCAATGGAAAACAGCGACAAAAAGTAACCCAAAAACAAGGAGGAAGAAGTACTATGAAAAAAAGATTTTTATCAGCAGCTCTTACCGTGGCAATGGCAGTGTCCATGACAGCATGCTCCAGCAAACCGGCTGAGACAGCACCGGCAACCGAGGCGGCAGCACCTGCAGAGACTGAAGCAGCAGCCGCAGAAACAGAAGCAAAAGAGGCAGCAGCAGAGACAGGTGACAAAGAGCTCATCACAGTCGGATACGCACAGGTTGGCGCCGAGTCTGACTGGAGAACCGCTAATACAGAGTCTTTCAAATCTACATTTACGGAAGAAAACGGCTACAAGCTCATTTTTGACGACGCTCAGCAGAAACAGGAAAACCAGATTAAGGCAATCCGTTCCTTTATCCAGCAGGATGTAGATTACATCGTAGTAGCTCCTGTAGTTGAGACAGGATGGGAGACCGTTCTTGAAGAAGCAAAAGAAGCAGGCATCCCGGTTATTCTTTCCGACCGTATGATGCAGGTATCTGACGATTCCCTCTTTGAAGCATGGGTAGGCGGAAACTTCGTTAAAGAAGGCGAGACATGCGGAAACTGGCTGGCTGATTACTTAAAAGCACAGGGACGCGAAGGCGAAGACATCAATATCGTAACAATCCAGGGTACAATCGGCGCATCCGCTCAGGTTGGCCGTACAGAAGGTTTTGCAAACATCCTCAAAGAGCATTCCAACTGGAAAATGCTTGATATGCAGACAGGTGAATTCACACAGGCTAAGGGACAGGAAGTTATGGAGTCCTTCTTAAAGAGCTATGACGACATCGATGTTGTAATCTGTGAGAACGACAATGAAGCATTCGGCGCAATCGATGCCATCAAGGCAGCAGGCAAAACATGCGGACCAGACGGCGACATTATCGTAGTTGGCTTCGATTCTGTTAAGGCAGCATTTGAATCCATGATCGCAGGCGACTTAAACGCAACGTTCGAGTGCAACCCACTTCACGGACCACGTGTAGCTGAAATCATCCAGAAACTGGAAAAAGGCGAGACAGTTGAGAAGATTCAGTACGTAGATGAAGCATACTTCGATACAAGCATGGATCTTGAGAACATCTTAAAAGAAAGAGCATACTAATTAAACATATCTACATAGGCCAATATTGATTTAGTAATCAGGAGGCGTGGGGCCGGAGGCTTAGGTTTCCTCCCTGCGTCTCCTTTTGTGTGTAAAAAAGGAGGCAAAGCTTTTATGGAAAAGGATTCCGTTCTTGAAATGAGGCATATATATAAGACATTCCCAGGTGTAAAAGCTCTGCAGAATGTGGATTTCACCCTCAAAAAAGGTGAGATACATGCCCTGATGGGTGAAAACGGCGCTGGCAAGTCCACGCTGATTAAAGTTCTGACAGGAGTAGAGGAGTTTGAAACGGGGGAAATCATGATCGACGGCTGTGATCACACCATCATCAACCGCAGCCCTCAGGAAGCGCAGCAGAAGGGTATCAGTACCGTTTATCAGGAGATCAACCTCTGTCCGAACCTGACGGTAGCGGAAAATCTCTTTATCGGCAGGGAACCGAGAAGAGGGGGGCTGATCGACTGGAAGACCATGAACAGGAAAGCAAGTGAGCTGTTAGACAGCCTTGATATAAATGCAGATGTTACGAAGACGATTGACAATTACTCCATCGCGATCCAGCAGATGATCGCAATTGCCCGCGCCGTGGATATGTCGGCCAAGGTCCTGATCCTGGATGAGCCGACATCCTCACTGGATGACGGAGAGGTGGAGAAGCTTTTTGACCTGATGAGGAAACTCAGGTCGGAGGGGGTCGGGATCATCTTCGTTACTCATTTCCTCGAGCAGGTATATGCGGTATGCGATAAAATTACGGTGCTCAGAAATGGCCAGCTCGTAGGCCAGTACACAACGGCGGAGCTTCCGAGGGTACAGCTTGTAGCCAAGATGATGGGCAAGGACTTCGACGACCTGGCGGCTATTAAGGAGGAAAAAGGAGCCGAGATCGTACATGGCGAGGACGATATTGTCATTAAGGCGGCCGGACTCGGAAAGAAAGGTTACATAAAACCGTTTGACCTTGTGATCCATAAAGGCGAGGTAATCGGCTTTACCGGGCTGCTCGGTTCGGGAAGATCGGAGACGGTCAGGGTGATTTACGGGGCGGAGCGTTCCGACGAGGGAGAACTTTCCATCAAGGGAAAGAAAATATCGGCGAAACATCCGATTGCTTCAATGAATGAAGGCATGGCTTACCTGCCGGAGGATCGGAAGAACGAGGGCATCATCGCGGATTTGTCCGTCAGGGAAAACCTGATTATGGCCCTTCAGGCAAAGCGCGGCATGTTCCGTCTGCTCAGCAGAAAACAACAGGAAGAATATACGGATAAATATATCGAAATGCTCCAGATTAAGACGGCCAGCCGGGAAACTCCGATTAAATCGCTGTCGGGCGGCAACCAGCAGAAGGTAATTATCGGAAGATGGCTCCTGACAAATCCGGATTTCCTGATTCTCGACGAGCCCACCAGAGGTATCGACGTCGGCACCAAGACGGAGATTCAGAAGCTGGTTGTGAAACTGGCGGAAGAGGGCATGGCTGTGGTATTTATCTCTTCTGAAATTGAGGAAATGCTCAGAACCTGCGACCGCATGGTGGTAATGCGTGACGGCGCAAAGGTCGGGGAGCTGGACGGGGAAGAAATGAACCAGTCAACGATTATGTCAACCATTGCAGGAGGTCAGTAATATGAAAAATGATACTTTAAAGAAAATAACATCACAGCGGCTGTTCCTGCCGATTTTCTGCCTCGCTCTGGTGCTGCTCGTCAATGTCGTAACGACTCCGAACTTCTTTGCCATTTCACTCAGGGACGGGGTGCTCTACGGATACATTATCGACATTATCAACCGTGCTTCGGAGCTTGTTATTCTGGCAATCGGCATGACTCTTGTCGTTTCCTCATCGGCCGGAACCGATATTTCCGTCGGCGCCATCATGGCGGTGAGCGCGGCGGTTTGCTGTAATATCTTATCGGGCGGCGAGAGGGCGGCGACGGAATTTGCCAACCCGTTGTTTCTGGGATTTATCGCTGCCATTGCGGTAGGAATCCTCATCGGCTGCTTTAACGGATTTCTCGTTTCCAAACTGAATATCCAGCCGATGGTTGCGACACTGATTATGTTCACGGCGGGCAGAGGTATCGCCCAGCTGATTACAGACGGACAGATTACTTATGTCCGCGTCGACAGCTACAAAATTCTCGGTGCTTCCTTCCCAGGAGTTCCGGTTCCGACGCCGTTTATCGTGGCAATCGTAGTTGTGGCCGTGACATCGATTATACTTAAGAAGACGGCCCTCGGCATGTATATCCAGTCGGTCGGCATCAACAAGAGAGCTTCCAGGCTGATTGGTATCAAATCAGTCATGATTATTTTCCTTACCTATGCGTACTGCGGCCTTTGTTCCGGCCTTGCAGGGCTGATTTCATCCAGCCGTATCTATTCGGCGGATGCCAACAACATCGGTCTTAACATGGAACTGGATGCCATCCTGGCTGTTGCCATCGGAGGCAACTCACTGGGCGGCGGTAAATTCTCCATCGCAGGTTCTGTAATCGGAGCTTATACCATCCAGGCGCTGACGACCACGCTCTACGCGATGCACGTTTCTTCCGACCAGGTACCGGTATATAAGGCGATTGTCGTAGTGATTATTGTAACGCTCCAGTCACCGGGATTTGAGAGATGGCGTAAATCTCTTGCCAAAAAGAAAGAATTAAGACTTGCATCGGAAAAGGAGGCAGCATAATGAAGAATAAGAAACAACTGAACCAGACCAGCTTCCTTCTCCTGATTACAATTGTGCTTTTCTTTGTGATGTATGGAATCGGATGCGTACTGTTTAAGGACCAGGGCTTTGCCAAGACACAGAACTTTTTAAATCTTTTCATTTCCAACGCCGGGCTGATTGTAATCGGCATCGGCATGACGATTGTCATGATTACGGGCGGAATTGATATCAGCGTCGGTTCCTTCGTAGCCATGGGCTGCATGATGCTTGCATGGATGATGGAAAAAGGCGGAATCGGAGCCGTTCCAGCCGTTATCATCGTATTGATTACGGGAATTGTGTTCGGCCTTGTACAGGGATTTTTAGTCGCCTATATGGATATCCAGCCATTTATCGTAACGCTGGCGGGCATGTTCTTTGCCAGAGGCATGACGGCGATTATTTCTAAAGATATGATCAGTATCACCAATGAAACTTTTATGGCATGGGCGAAAGCCAAGATATATCTTCCCTTCGGCGGATATCTGAATAAAAAAGGCATGTTGATTCAGCCGTATATCTATCCGACCGTTGTAATTGCCCTCGCGCTTCTCGTGCTTGCGTTTATCATGCTGAAATACACAAAGTTCGGCCGCAGCATTTACGCGGTGGGCGGAAACCAGCAGTCCTCCCTTATGCTTGGTTTAAATGTGCGCATGGTGAAACTGAAAGCCTATGTGTTAGACGGATTTTTATGCGGAATCGGAAGCGTTCTCTTCTGCCTTAACACACTGGGCGGATTCGTGGAACAGGCCAAAGGCTTTGAGATGGACGCCATCGCATCCTCCGTCATCGGCGGAACGCTCCTGACGGGCGGCGTCGGAAACGTGGTGGGTACGCTGTTCGGCGTTATGATTAAGGCGACGATTGAGGCGTTTATCACATTCCAGGGTACGCTGTCGTCCTGGTGGACCAGGATTACGATTGCGGCTCTGCTGTGCTTCTTTATTGTACTGCAGTCGGTGTTGGCGATGATGAAGAAGAAAAAGTAGTTGAGGAATGGTGGAAATTGGTTAGGATACTGCGGCGGTAGGGGTCGCGGGGCGGAGGGGGAGAGGTAGGGTGGCGGCCCTGCTTTGGCGGCTGGAGCCTGAGTGTGTTGAAGGGTGGAGCGTGAGTTTGTGTGGGCTTGGTATGAAAGGTTAGCGGAGAGAGTTGGCTGTTGATTGGCTATGAAAGGTTAGTAAAGGGAGTGTTCGCTGCTGATTGGCTATGAGAGGCTAGCAGAGTGAGTGTTTCGCCGCTGATTGGCAGTAAAAAGTTTGAAGTGCTGCTTTTTTATGATTGATGCTATTGTTGAGGTTATTTTAGGGTGAATATCAGGAGGATAAAGGAATGCTTGTAACAGGAAAGAATTATAAATTTTGGTTTTGCACCGGGTCTCAGGATCTTTATGGGGAGGAGTGTCTTGCGCATGTGGCGGAGCATTCCAGGGTGATTGTGGAGGAGCTTAATAAGAGTGGGAATCTGCCGTTTGAGGTGGTTTGGAAGCCTACTCTGATTACGAATGAGGTGATTCGCCGGACGTTTAATGAGGCGAATCAGGATCCGGAGTGTGCGGGCGTGATTACGTGGATGCATACGTTTTCACCGGCTAAGAGCTGGATTCTGGGACTTCAGGAGTACAGGAAACCTCTCTGCCATCTGCATACCCAGTTTAACAGGGAAATTCCCTATGATGCGATTGATA
This sequence comes from [Clostridium] symbiosum, assembly GCA_036419695.1. Taxonomy (NCBI): domain Bacteria; kingdom Bacillati; phylum Bacillota; class Clostridia; order Lachnospirales; family Lachnospiraceae; genus Otoolea; species [Clostridium] symbiosum. The sequence continues at coordinate 4,077,855 of CP143946.1, read as the reverse complement.
TGGATTTTATGAATGAGAACCAGTCGGCGCATGGCGGCAGGGAATACGGACATATTGTCAGCAGGATGGGAATTGAGAGAAAGGTGATTGTAGGGTATTGGGCTGATGAGGAGGTTCAGGAAAGACTGGCGTCCTGGATGCGCACGGCGGTGGGCGTGATGGAGTCTTCCCACATCCGCGTGATGCGTGTGGCCGATAATATGAGAAATGTGGCTGTTACGGATGGCGATAAGGTGGAGGCACAGATTAAGTTTGGCTGGGAGATTGACGCTTATCCCGTCAATGAGATTGTGGACGCGGTAAATGCCGTTTCCAAGGCGGATACCGATACTCTGGTGGAAGAGTATTATGATAAATATGATATTCTGCTGGAGGGCAGGGATGAGAAGGAGTTCCGCAGCCATGTCGCGGTTCAGGCCCAGATTGAGATTGGGTTTGAACGTTTCCTGGAAGAGAAGAATTATCAGGCTATTGTAACTCATTTTGGGGATCTGGGAGGACTGAAACAGCTTCCGGGCCTTGCGATTCAGAGGCTGATGGAGAAGGGCTACGGCTTCGGCGCGGAGGGCGACTGGAAGACGGCGGCCATGGTGCGCCTGATGAAGATTATGGCGGCTAATACAAAGGATGCCAAGGGAACGACGTTTTTTGAGGACTATACATATAACCTTGTAAAAGGCCGCGAAGGAATTCTTCAGGCCCATATGCTGGAGGTTTGCCCGACGATTGCCGATGGAAAAATTGCAATCAAGGAGTGCCCGCTCTCCATGGGCGACAGGGAAGATCCGGCGAGACTTGTGTTCACATCAAAGGAGGGCCATGGCGTGGCGACATCGCTCATTGACCTGGGAGACCGTTTCCGTTTGATTATCAATGATGTGGAAGTTAAGAAGGCTGAGAAAGAAATGCCGAAGCTGCCGGTGGCAACCGCATTCTGGACGCCGGAACCAAACCTGGAAACAGGAGCGGCGGCATGGATTTACGCGGGCGGAGCACACCATACCGCATTCTCCTATGACCTGACTGCCGAGCAGATGGGTGACTGGGCTGCCTGCATGGGCATTGAGGCCGTTTATATTGATAAGGATACAAATATCCGCCAGTTCAGAAATGAGCTGAGATGGAACGAGGCATATTACAAATTCAGGTAACAGTTCGGGACGGCGGGGGCAAATCCATTCTGGAAGATGTCTCTGTCCGACCTGTTCCTACTATCAAAAATAAAGGATGATGAGAATGAGCCGCAGCATAGAGCAGATTAAATTGAGCATTGAAGAAGGAAAAACGGCGCTGGGTATTGAGTTTGGTTCCACGAGAATTAAGGCTGTGCTGACCGACGAAACCATGGCTCCTGTTGCACAGGGAAACCATGACTGGGAGAACCGTCTGGTAAATAATATCTGGACCTACACGATGGACGATATCATGACGGGACTTAAGGACTGCTACGGTGATCTGGCCCGCGATGTGAAAGAAAAATATGGGCTGGAACTTAAGACGGCCGGTTCCATCGGAGTCAGCGCCATGATGCACGGTTATATGGCATTTGATAAGAACGGGGAACTTCTTGTTCCCTTCCGGACATGGAGAAATACAATTACACAGGAGGCGTCGGAAAAGCTGACGGGGCTTTTCGGCTACAACATCCCCCAGCGCTGGAGCATTGCCCATCTTTACCAGGCAATTTTAAACGGTGAGGAACATCTTCCGGATATTGCTTATCTGACCACCCTGGCCGGTTTCATCCACTGGAAGCTGACGGGCAGAAAGGTTCTGGGAGTCGGAGACGCCTCCGGTATGTTCCCGATCGACACGGCGACGGGAAATTATAACCATATAATGACGGAGCAGTTTGACGCTCTGACTGCCCCGAAGGGGTATCCGTGGAAACTTTGCAGCATTCTTCCTGAGGTTCTGGCAGCCGGAGAAGAGGCTGGAACACTGACGAAAGAGGGAGCGGCGCTTTTGGATGCATCGGGCCTTCTGGAGGCCGGAATTCCTCTCTGCCCGCCGGAGGGCGACGCGGGAACCGGAATGACGGCGACCGACAGCGTGGCGGTCCGCACCGGAAACGTGTCGGCGGGAACATCCGTTTTCGCCATGGTAGTCCTGGAAAAAGAACTGTCCAAAGTCTACCCGGAGATCGATCTGGTAACGACACCGTCCGGGAACCTGGTCGGAATGGTCCACTGTAACAACTGCACCTCGGATTTAAATGCCTGGGTAAACCTGTTTAAAGAATATTCACAGTCAATGGGCATGAAGGTGGATATGAATGAACTGTTCGCCGCCTTATACAATAAGGCGCTGGAAGGAGATGCCGACTGCGGCGGCCTGCTTTCTTACTGCTATCTGTCGGGAGAGCCAATCACCGGATTTGAGGAGGGACGCCCCCTGTTCATGCGCACCCCGGACAGCCGCTTCAACCTGGCCAATTTCATGCGCACCCACCTTTACAGCTCCCTGGCAACCCTGAAAATCGGTCTTGATATCCTGTTCAGGGAGGAGGGCGTCACCCTCGACAACCTGATGGGCCACGGCGGCCTCTTCAAGACAAAAGGCGTAGGCCAGAAAATCATGGCCGACGCCGCCAGAGTACCGGTATCCGTAATGGAAACAGCCGGGGAAGGCGGCGCCTGGGGAATCGCCGTTCTTGCATCCTATATGCGGGACAAAGAAGAAAACGAGACACTGGATCACTTCCTGGATACAAAAGTATTCGCCGGTGAAAAAGCAGTCAGAATTGAACCGGACGAAGCAGGAGTAAAAGGATTCGACGCCTTTATCGCGCGCTACAAAGAAGGTCTCGCCACAGAACGTGCGGCAGTAGAAAGCATAAAAATGCAGTAATCCCGCGCCGCCAAAATGGCGGGCGATTAACCGGACGGCCGGAAAGGCAGCGGGGACAGTGTCGCAATGAGTGCAAAAAGGATGCAAAGTCCAGCATCAAAAAATCCAACTTAGAGGTGAAAATCATGCTGAAACATCTGAAAAAAAAAGTATACGAAGCCAACATGCAGCTTCCGCAGTATGGCCTGGTCACCTTCACCTGGGGAAATGTCTCAGGGATTGACCGTGATAGAGGCCTGTTTGTAATCAAGCCGTCCGGCGTCGATTACAGCGATTTAACTCCGGAAGACATGGTGGTGATGGATTTAAAAGGCAATAAAATAGAAGGGGATATGAACCCCTCCTCCGATACGAAAACACATCTGGAACTATACAACCGTTTCCCGCAGATAGGCGGAATTGTGCATACCCACAGCCCGTGGGCGACATCCTGGGCACAGGCGGGGAGGGATATTCCGTGTTACGGGACGACCCATGCCGACTACATCTACGGCAGCATCCCATGCGTCAGAAATCTGACGAAAGAAGAACTGGATGAGGACTATGAACGGAATACGGGCATCCTGATTGCGGACGCTTTCGAGGAAAGAAAGCTGGACTGTATGGCGGTTCCCTGTGTGCTTTGCAAAAATCACGGTCCCTTTACCTGGGGAACCGATGCGTTTAATGCGGTGCACAACGCAGTGGTTTTAGAAGAGGTGGCGAAGATGGCGGCGCGGTGCGAACAGATTAACACGCAGGTGGAGCCTGCCCCCCAGTGGCTCTTAGATAAGCATTACATGAGAAAACATGGGCCACATGCGTATTATGGACAAAATAAGTAGGGATTTAGTTGAGATGCGAGGACGCCTCTGTAAGACGGCGGACGGGGGAGTGGGAGGTTGTGTATGAGTCTTCAGTCCCGGTTTGTAGGTTGTGGTGAGGGGGAATCCAGGAGAAAAAATTCCTACGGGGACTCGCTCCCGCTTGCGGAATGCGCAGCGGATGCTAAGACGTCAAAGAACGTCTAAGCACCGGCGGATTCCAATGTCCCCTTCGGAAGTTTTTCTCCTTCCTTCCCCGGGCAGGTTGTCGACGGGACTGAAGACTCAGGGAAGGATATTGCCCCGTCCGCCGGCTTCAGGGGCTGATTGTCTCTTTCGTCAAGCAATTTGGTGAAATGTCAAGAGGTAAATGAAAAAGATTTTCTATAAGAAAGGTAACTTTAATAGACCTACGATTCAAAAGAAACGTAAGTTCGGTATATACTATGGATTACCTACTCTTTTCCACAGAGTAGAGTTGGCTTTTGTCCAGCAGTCCAAAAAGCATACGTATCAGTTTACGGGAAGTCAACGCGAGTGCTCGTTTGTGCCGATGGGTTCTCACCTCAGCAAATTTTTTGTCATGAAAGGCCTTGTATTCCGGACAGTGATTCATGACACTGCCTGCGGCCTCTATCATGTAATAACGCAGATAACGGTTGCCGGCTTTATTCATAGGCGTGTCTTCTGCATCAAATATCCCGGACTGGTTTTCCTTCCAGACAATGCCACAATACTTGGCAAGTGCATCGTTGTTTTTGAAACACTTGATTGTGCCGATTTCAGCAAGGATACCACTGGCATAAACCTTGCCGATTCCGGGAACGGAGTTGAGGATCTGGTACTCGGTAGGGTTCAGCCCCTTCACCGTCCTTAAAATGGCATCATCAATTGCTTTGAGTTCTTTTTCAAATGCATTGATACAGTTAAAAGAACACCCAATGGAGACCGTCAGCGGTTCATAAAGACACTTGTCCAGCCGGTAGGAATTAGTGGCCGCCTTTTGAAGCAGATAAGTGGTCTGCTCCGGATCGGAGATTCGTCCACGGCTCTTGGAGCTGATGAATGCAACCAGCTCATCGACCGAAGCATTTACAATGGCCTCGGTCGAAAGGTATTCCGTAAGGACTGCTTCTGCGGTGGCACCATATTTGTCAGAAAAAGGATGTTCCTCCTTGTTCAGCATGGCAAACTCACTGAATTTGAGGAAGATGTTGTTGAGCATGTAGGTTTTCTCCTTGGCCATACATTCCGTAATGTGAAGCCGGTGCCTGGTAAGGCGCTGGAGGGCAAGATACTGTGCCCCACGCCACGGCTGGGTTTTAATCCGCCCTACCCTGGCGAAATCGGCAATGACAAAGGAATCGATCCCATCGTTCTTATCAAGGGAATTGAAGGATCCTTTGTACTTTGCCACTTCCTTGGGGTTAAGGCAGTAAACCTTCGTGCCGAAAGGGGCCAGCCTTTCGCAGGTGGAAAGGTAATTGGCAATGTGGACGCCATAAAAACCGGTAGACTCCAAACCGATGATAACGGAAAGGAACTCATGGTGCTGTTCCAGAACTTCCACTATCATCTGCCCCATCCTCTCAGCGCCATACTGGGCGTTAGGGATGGGGACCATGCGGATAAGGAAGTCCTGCTCGAAATTCAAAGCAGAGATAACGTTTAAGCGGGAACCAATGTCGATTCCAACAAAAAGCGTTGACAGGTAATCGGTTTTCTTCATGTGTAATCACCACCTTTCATGTAAGAATGGGGAAACATAGCCAAAGCTTATCCCGATTCGGTGTACCGGCTGCAACCTCGCGATATCAGCATTGAACCAGTAGAAATACCCTGCTGGAGGCTGGAACTGGTGATGCAGCATTTGTGTAAGCAGTCATGGCACACCGTCTGGGCTGCAAGCTTGATAAGCAATAGCCAAAGGCTTTGCATGCGGGGGCAGCAGTGACCTTAGCTAAGATTCCACTGAGAACCATTATAGCACCGGGAGGCTTTGATAGAAAGTAACCAGTAAACAGTATAGATGAGAAAAGGATGGACCAGCACTCCTGGAGGAGACCCCTCCTGATATGACAACATAGAAATTCCTTACATCTATACTAGAAAAAAATAAGTTTACAGCCTATGTTAACTGGCTATAAACTTATTATACGAGTGCGGGAAGGGGATTGTCGCGGCCACTATGAAGCTGTGGTATCTGAATTGCTCCGGTATCACATTAACTACTGCTTTGAAGTGTATGAAAAACAGGATAGAACGTTGTTTTGCGCGGTTTTCACTCAGGGTTTCTATTACCTCATCCTAAGTAAAAGCCGGCTCTCTGACAACACAATTCTCACGTTTATAAAGAGACTGTTCCCGGGCATTTGAAGGCCCGTAGTGGCAGCGACAATACCCTCCCCCCTGAAGGGATAGAACAAATCAGCGGCCGCAGGCCGGTTTTCGGAATGTCGATCACCTTCGCGTCTTCAGTCCCGGTCATAACCTTCCCGTGGGGAATCCGGGAGAAAAAGATTCCGCAGGGAACCTGGAAGTCCATCAGTACTTAGGTGGCGTATTTTGGCACCTTAGTACTGTTATGCACTTCAAAGAGCGCAAGCGTTTCCCGAAGGAACTTTTTCTGCCCGGATTCCCCACCCGCGACAACCTGCAAGCCGGGACTGAAGACTCATACCCTTCCCCTCACCATTCCGAACCCCGACCTGACGGCGGCGTTCTCCTTCCTCAATTAACCCCTTTTTTAGGAATTTGTTGAAATATGATTGCATATAGGGAAAAATATAGTAAAATATGGTGGTAGGCAAGTGCTGCAAATCAGTCTGCAGCGAAACAAGCAGTAAACAGCAGCGAAATAAATATGGAGAATGAAAGGCGGAAGCAGAAATGAAATTTTTTATCGACACAGCGAATGTAGATGAAATCAGAGAAGCAAACGACATGGGAATTATCTGCGGCGTAACTACGAACCCATCCCTGATTGCAAAAGAGGGACGTGATTTTAACGAGGTAATAAAGGAGATCACAAGCATCGTAGACGGTCCGATTTCAGGCGAAGTTAAGGCTACTACGGTAAAAGCTGAAGATATGATCGCAGAAGGCCGCGAGATTGCAAAGATCCATCCGAATATGGTAGTGAAAATTCCAATGACGGCAGAGGGACTTAAGGCAGTTAAAGTGCTCTCATCCGAAGGAATTAAAACAAATGTTACCCTGATTTTCACGGCGAACCAGGCTCTTCTGGCGGCAAGGGCAGGCGCATCTTACGTTTCCCCATTCCTTGGAAGACTGGATGACATTTCTACAAGCGGAACCGATCTCATCTATGATATTGTTCAGATTTTCGATAATTACCCGGAGATTTCCACTGAAATTATCTGTGCTTCAACCAGACATCCTCTTCACATTACAGAGTGTGCGAAGGCCGGCGGAGATATCGCCACCGTTCCGTTCAAGGTTCTGATGCAGATGATAAAACATCCTCTGACCGATCAGGGAATTGAGAAATTCAAAGCTGATTATGAGGCTGTATTCGGCAAATAATTTGGGAATAAGCTCCAGGAAAGGAATCCGGAATGGAAATTTTAGAACTGAAGAAAAAAGCAAACGAGGTCCGCAAGGGAATCGTGACGGCTGTCCATGCAGCAAAGTCCGGCCATCCGGGCGGTTCCCTGTCTGCGGCAGATATTTTTACCTATCTCTATTTTGAGGAGATGAATATTGATCCAAAAGAACCGAAAAAGGCGGACCGGGATCGTTTTGTACTGTCCAAAGGCCATAATGCCCCCGGACTTTATTCGGTATTGGCCGAAAGAGGATATTTTCCCAAGGCGGATCTTTTAACACTCAGACATATCGGCTCCTACCTTCAGGGGCACCCGGACATGAAACATATTAATGGTGTGGATATGTCGAGCGGTTCCCTGGGACAGGGAATTTCCGCGGCGGTAGGTATGGCGGTGTCCGCTAAGATGAGCGGCGATTCCTATCACGTATACACTCTGCTCGGAGACGGAGAGATCCAGGAGGGACAGGTCTGGGAGGCGGCGATGTTTGCCGGACACAGAAAGCTGGATAATCTGACGGTTATCGTGGATAACAACAATCTTCAGATTGACGGATCCATTGAAGACATCTGCTCCCCGTATCCGATCGACAAGAAATTTGAGGCATTTAATTTCCATGTCATCTGCGTGGAAAATGGAAATGACATGGAGCAGCTTAAGAAAGCGTTCGATGAGGCAAAGACGGTCAAGGGCATGCCGACTGCCATCATAGCAAATACGCTCAAAGGAAAAGGCGTGTCCTTTATGGAAAACGTAGCTTCCTGGCATGGCAAAGCCCCGAATGATGAGGAATACAAAAAGGCCATGAAAGAACTCGAGGAGGCGGGAGCGGCTCTGGATGCTTCGGTTTCGGACGGGGCGGCATCAAATCAGGAAAAGGCGGGTGGCGCAGATGGAAAATAAGAAGAAAATCGCAACCCGGGAAAGCTATGGTAATGCTCTGGCAGAACTGGGAAGGAAACATGAAGATCTGGTAGTACTGGATGCCGATCTGGCAGAGGCTACAAAGACGGCAATATTTAAGAAGGAATTCCCGGAGCGTCATATTGACTGCGGAATTGCAGAGTGCAATATGATGGGAATTGCAGCGGGCATTGCAACGACGGGAAAGGTTCCGTTTGCCAGTACTTTCGCGATGTTTGCGGCAGGACGGGCGTTTGAGCAGATCCGCAACTCGATCGGTTATCCGCATCTGAACGTCAAGATAGCGGCAACCCATGCCGGAATCTCCGTCGGTGAGGACGGGGCAACCCACCAGTGTAACGAGGATATCGCTCTGATGCGTACCATTCCGGGAATGGTGGTGATAAACCCTTCCGATGATGTGGAAGCCAGGGCGGCTGTTGAGGCTGCTTATCAATATAACGGCCCGGTTTATCTGCGATTTGGACGTCTGGCGGTTCCGGTTATCAACGACAATGAAAACTACCGTTTTGAACTCGGAAGAGGCGTAGTCCTGAAACGGGGCAGGGATGTTACGATTGTGGCAACCGGCCTTTGTGTTTCGGCTGCCTTAGAGGCGGCGGAGCTTCTGAAAGAGGACGGAATCAGTGCAGAGGTAATTAACATCCATACAATCAAGCCAATCGACGAGGAACTTCTGATTGGCTCGGCCGGAATGACCGGCAGAGTTGTGACCGTGGAGGAACATTCCATTATCGGAGGCCTCGGAAGTGCGGTATGCGACGTGCTCTCCGAGCAGTTCCCAGTACCGGTATATAAAATCGGTATCCGCGATACGTTCGGTGAATCGGGCCCGGCCCAGGACCTTCTCCGTAAATACGGTCTGGACGCAGAGGGAATCAGAACCCAGGTTGCAGAGTGGATGAAAATCAGAATGTAAAACCGACGGCCGGCAAAAATCTGCCGGGATGTTACAGATTCGAGGATACGGTAAGAATAATGCGCAGTAACTGTGCAAAGATATAAGGGGAAATGAGTATGAGGGGCGGCCTGCAACGGCGCTCCGAAAAGCTTATGATATAAGGCGGCGAATTTTTGCCGCCGAATCAGGGCGGGATACGGCAGCCGCAAAAGGGCGCCGTTTCCCGCCCTTTTTGCCGGGGAAAATGTTCCGGGGGATGACGCTGCTGACAACGGAGAACAGACAGAGACGCCGTGATAATATAATTTCATCAGGGATCAATTGCCGGATGGAGAAATTGTGTAAGTGCACTCTGGATGATTCTCGTCGGTGGAAACTCATTATTTGACCAGTTCAGCGGAGCCGTTGATCTGGTCGGTGCATACAATAATGTCGGCGTGGAGGCAGTTCCTTATTCTATGCTGAGAAGTATGCCGTTCTCACAGATTATTATTCCACTGTTCCTGCTGCTCATTTTCTTATCCGTTGTAACGGCCTGCAATTCCAATATGACGGCTATGGCCCGGGACTGAAGACGCCGAGGTTTTCGCCATCCCGAACCTCGGCCTGCGGCCGCTGATTTGTTCTTATTCCTTCAAAGGGGGGGGGAGGGATTGTCGCTACCGCTACATTTCCTCGAATTACGGGAGAATGCCTCTGTATGGTATTCAATTAATGAATCTGAGCTTTGGCATCTGACCTATCCTTGAATAACCATTGAATTATTTGATTCATCATTAAATATAGCTTTGGATTTTTCTCTGAATCCAGCCCGAAATATCTTCATAAGGTAAAAGATTCACGACTACATAGTGGCCGAGACAATACCTCCCCCTTACTTGACGAAAGAGACAATCAGCCCTGAAGCCGGCGGACGGGGCAACAACCTTCGCTGAGTCTTCAGTCCCGTCGACAAACTGCCCGGGGAAGGAGGAGAAAAACTTTCCGAAGGGAGACCTTGAAGCCCGCCGGTGCTTAGCGAGGTCCTTTCGAGCTTAGCATCCGCTGTGCGCTTCACAAGCGGGAGCGTGTCCCCACAGGAAAGTCTTTCTCCGGATTCCCCCTCACCACAACCTATAAACCGGGACTGAAGACTCATCCATCCAACCCACTCCCCCGTCCGCCGTCTTACAGAGGCGTCCTCGCATCTCAACTAAATCCTCATCCGTTTGCCCTGAATAAAAACAATAAGGGATAGAATTCTCATTTTCACTGTACTATACTAATTTCAAAGCATATTATTTCTTAACATTTCAAGCGGAAAACCGCATCTTAAGTCAATTCTTAAACTTAGATTTTCAGGAAATCTTGATGCTTTTGGAGCATCAGCGGGCAGTCCTGTTTACAATATATCCGGGGACAGTGCAGAGCATGGTTTTAATCTCCTGTCCGGTAAAACCTTCGCCCAGCAGTGTTTCAATAAAGCGCAGCATTCCCTCAACGGGATGTTCGAAGCCGGACTGTCCGCGATCGGTTGCCAGATAGACGCGGCCGGTGCCTGCCTCTTTTATATTGGATGCCATCCTTTGAACGGAGACGGAGCCTTCGGCGATATTGAGCCAGTTTTTTTCAATCAGCACACCGGTATCGGCCAGCTCTTTCTGAACGGCTCCGGTGGACTGGGTGCGGTCCCATTCAGGGTGCGTCAATATCATATTGACACCGTACCGGCGCCCCTCTTTACATAATGCATAGGATTCCTCTGAATTCAGATGGCCAGTTGCAAGGTAAGCGCCATATTTTTTAACAATCTCGAAAATCTCAAAAATTTCTTTCTTTAGTTTCCCGTTTTCATCAAAAATTGTAATTCCGGGGCGTGAGAAAAAATCTCCCGGCATATCTCCATATTTCAGGCAGTTTTCTGAATCTCTGGTAGGCATCCAGATGATTACAGCCCCCATTTTCAATGAGTTTTCAACCGCATAGGGGTTCAGTCCGCCGACCGGATGATTCAGGACAAGTCCGCCGTATGCTTTGGCTGAACAGTGACTGTGAAGATTTACCAGTGCTGCCCGCGATGCCGTGCAGCCGTAATGGGCTTTTATCATGACGCCGGCCATTCCGGCATCTGCGGCCTCCTGTATCAACTCAAAATCATCCAGAGCCCGGTGAAAGGCTGAGGGTTCGGTATGAGTGTGAAGATCATAGCCGCCTTTAATAAGTTCTTTTGCTTTTTGACGATATAAATCTGAAATAAAGAATGATTGTTCCATAATGTCCCCTTTCGGAATTTGTATTCTTTTTGATTTGAATAGATGATATCACCTTTTTAGAGAATAGTAAATATCGAATACAAAAATAAAGCATAAAATATAATGTAAAAAAGAAAATTCATGTCTTTATAAAGGTAAAACGACAAATAAAGGAACAAATATGGCGAATGAAATTCTTTGGAAATGAAATGATATGAGTGGATGTTTGACGGAGCGCCGGAGTTTGAGTCTATGGCGGACCCGTTAGATTGATTTTTTCAAGAAGTATTTATAAGGTCAGACGTACCGGAGTTACAGGGACGGAGGGCATACCCCATTCGGCTTTCTCAAAAAGCTCCTGGCGGTATGCCCTCCGTTTTATGGCTGCAGGCCGTGCACGAAATGTACAGGCTGCACTTTATGAAAATGGCTCTTTTATCTGATAAAGATGTCGACTTTTTCCAGCTCTGTTTCAAGTTCTTCTAGTATCTTCATGGAATCCGGGCCGAGTCGGCGGACGAGACCCGCGGTAAGCGCTTCCGCAATAAACATGAAAGGAAGGATGCCGCAGCCTGCATTTACCGAATTTGTATCAATCATGATATCAGCATACCTGGCAATCGGATTCAGGGAAGTATTGGTAATCAGGATAATCGGTATGCCTTTGTCCCGGCATACGGCCGAGGCGTCGATGGTGCGCTTCGTACAGGGCCAGGCCGAGAAGATCACGATCACATCTTCTTCCGGCGTCAGGCGGAATATTTTATCGTATAAAAATTCACTTTCGTCGCTGAGCTGTCTCACATGAGGATAAAAACGGTCGATTGCCGACTCCAGATAAAGCGAAGCTGTCCGGGAAGAGCGCAAGCCCAGCAAATTAATGCGGGAACTCTGCATCATCAGGGAGAGGGCTTTATCGATCTGCTCGATATTCTTAGGTGTTATAAAATTTTCAACCGTATGGGTGGTGTCAAACCAGAGCGTGTGTAAAATATCGGAATCCGAGTGGCTGGATACGGTCTGAAAGCTGTTTTTAATCCCAATGTAGGAAGATGCATTGTTTTTCAGGGAAACATTCAGAAGTGCACGGCGAAAATCACTGTAGCTGTCAAACTGAAGCGTTTTTACAAGCCGCATTACCGTGGTAGGTCCCACGCCGGAGTGTTCGGCCAGTTCCGCCACAGTCATCATACCCGCATCTATATAATTTAAAACAATAAAATTGCATAAGGTTCTCTGCTTTTTAGGCAGTACATCTTTAATCTGGGTGATCGTGTCGATAATATTATTTTCCATAATCGATACCTCCATGGGATATTCTTGTGTTTATTAGTTACAGTTCATCCTTCGGTCAAACTGTAATAAAATGATACCCGGAAACGGTGAAAAACACCGTTGATTGTAATGAAAAGTCCGCATCGCGCACTTTTCGTTGCGCCGCGCCGCACAACCTGGGGTTTTCGCAAAAAAACGTGAAAATACACCGCGGAATACATCATGTCTGAATTGTTACGTTTATTATACGGCGGGGAGAAAACAGTGTCAAATGATTATGTATTAAAGTGAAATTAATTTTATTGAAAAAAGGAATTAGGAATTTATTTATGTGTAAAATGAACAAAAAAGATTATTTTAATTGTTAAAAAGGATGAAAAATAAATATTTTAAATAAAAAGGTTGAAATATTCTTTTATGAGGTGTATAGTGTTGTTACAGCAAGGAAATAAGGAAAAACAAAAAACATATTATGAGGAAAATCAAAAAGGAGAGAAAGTTATGAAAACAAGAGAAATCGTATTTTACAGCGAAGGCGACAAAATGGTAGGAACCGTTTATCTTCCCGACGATTATAAAGAGGGAGAGAAGAGACCGTGTATCATTGCCAACTCCGGCTGGACGGGACTGAACATGGTATATCCCGCTTTATTCTCAAGGGCAATGACAGCAAGAGGATATGTCTGCATGGGCTTTGATTACCGCGGTTTTAAACCGAGTGAGGGAACGGAGAAGTACACCACTCTGGAAAGAGAGGTGGAGGATGTCGCAGCAGCCGTAAACTTCATGAAAGCACAGCCTGAAATTGATCCGAAGAGGATCGGTTTAATCGGCTGGGGCGTCGGCGGAGCCGTCTGCGTGGAAGTAACGGCCAGGGAAGAGGCGGTCAAAGCGGTTGCCACCCTGAACTCTTTCGTAAACGGTGTACGCTGGATGCGCATGGGTATGGGAAATGATAAGTACAACAAGATGCTCAGGGCTCTTGAGCAGGATAAGATTAAGCGTGCCACGACAGGCGATCTGGTTCTGAGACATCCTTACGAGTTCTATCCGAACATTGACGAGAGTGGAGATTTCTACGTAGACCAGACCCTGAAAAAAATCAACGGAGGTGTTTCCGAGCAGGCCAATGAGGCAAACGGTGAGGAATTCCCAACTCCGATGTCCAGCGTATATGCAGAGTCCTTTATCCGTTTTAACATTGAAGCCACACTTCCAAAACTGGCGCCGAAGGCAGTTTTCGTAGGCCATGGAAGATACAATGAACTTCATGACAAGATCGAGGCAGAAGAGGCATACCGCCTTGCAAATGAGCCGAAGGAGCTTTACTATGTAGAGGGAAAACATAATGAGTGGATGTTTGACGGTGATCCGAAGTTTGAGGCTCTGGCGGATGCGTTAGGCGAATTTTTCAATAAGTACTTATAATCAGGAAGAAATATAAAAACTGTTACAAGATTTTAAAGGGGATACAAAAATAGGAGGCCGGATTTTCCCGGTCTCCTGGCTCATAAAGGAGGAGGGGAACAGGGTGAAACAATATAAGTTAGCAATGGTTCAGATGGACTGCAGTTTCCTGGATAAAGAAGCAAACATCGAAAAGGCTTCCCATATGGTCAGGGAGGCGGCCCAAAACGGAGCTTCGCTGGTTTGTCTGCCTGAGGCGTTCAATACGGGATATCTTGGAACGGATATTCCGGCCATGAAGGAAATGGCGGAAACACTGGAAGGACCGACCGTTACGCAGATGAGAAAACTGGCAAAGGAGCTTAAAATCTATCTGGTGGCGCCGATTATATTTGCAGCGGAAAACGGGGGAACGGAAAATACGGCGGTTCTGATCAGCGATGAGGGAATCATAGAGGGAACGTATTCCAAAACTCATCCGGTAGGGGATGAGCGGACTTATTTCCAGCGGGGGAAGGATTATCCTGTTTGGGACACGAAACTTGGGAAAATCGGTATTGTAATTTGTTATGACGTCTGCTTTCCGGAGACGAGCCGGATTCTGGCGCTAGAGGGAGCGCAGCTGATGCTTGTTCCCGCCGCATGGAGAGCCAGTCATTATTTTAAAGAGTGGTGGGATTTGAATCTGGCCTGCCGCGCTCTTGACAATCTGTTCTATGTAGCGGCTGTCAACCGGTGCGGCCAGAGCGGAGAAGAAATATTTGCAGGAAAAAGTCAGGTTATCAGCCCGGTAGGAGAGGTGCTGGCAGCCTTTGGGGTAGAGGAAGAAGGAATTTTATACCAGGAGATTGATTTGGACAGAGTCGGCAGAGAACGCGATTTTAATACGGTTTTGACTGACCGCCATCCGGAAGATTACAAAGTTCTGTCGGATCAATAGGGAGATGGAGGAGGAACGTTTCATGGAAAAGAATAAAAAGAGTACAATGCAGCTTCGGAAAATGACATTTTTCCCGCCATTCATATTGCTGCTTTTAATTGTTATTGTCAGCCTTGTCAGCAAGGATACATTTTTAAACCTGATTAATAACGTAAATAACTGGATTATTGCCAATGTGGGCTGGGTATTCAGCATTATCGCGGTGGGAACGGTTCTGGTAGCTATCGCAGCCGCTTTTTCAAAATTTGGTAATGTCAGGATAGGCGGTGAGGATGCCAAACCTGAGATATCTACTTTTTCATGGTTTACCATCGCCCTGACTACAACGATGGCGGCCGGAGTTCTCTTCTGGGGACCTGCAGAGCCAATCGCACATTTCAGCGCGCCTCCTACGGAACTGACCGGAATCGCTCCCATGAGCAGCGAGGCCCTCAAATTCTCCATGGAGACTATGTTTTTACACTGGACCTTTATTCCATACGCAATCTATACGGTACCTGCGGTTGTGTTTGGATTTATGTACTATAATGCAAAGAGACCATTCTCCATTACCTCCGAGATGGCTCCGGCACTGGGAAAATTTGCTGAAAATAAAAATACATCCAAAATTATCGATGCCATGACATTATTCTGTATTGGAGCAGGTATGGCTGGCTCACTGGGACAGGGTATTATGAATATGTCCGGCGGAATTGCCGAACTCACCGGTATTCCCAGCAATGCATCCATGTGGCTGATCGTTGCGGTTGTAATTGCTGCTATCTTTATTGCCACGGCTGTTTCCGGACTTCAGAAGGGCATCAAGCTCTGTGCCGATATTAATGTATACGGCTATGTTGTTTTCCTGCTTTTCCTGTTATTCTTTGGCGCTACGGCGTTTGTATTTAACCTGGGAACAGAGGCATTCGGCGGATTTATTGCCAATTTTTTTGAAAAATCCCTGCTGACAGGAGCTTCCGCCGACAGCCAGTGGCCGCAGTGGTGGACCACCTTCTACTGGGCAAGCTGGATGGCATGGGCGCCGACATCGGGAGCCTTCATGGGCCGTATCGCTTACGGAAGAACCGTAAAACAGACGCTGGCATTATACGTAGGCGTATGTGCAATGGTAAGTGCACTCTGGATGATTCTCGTCGGTGGAAACTCATTATTCGCACAGGTCAGCGGAGCCGTTGATCTGGTCGGTGTATACAATAATGTCGGTGTGGAGGCAGTTCCTTATTCTATGCTGAGAAGTATGCCGTTCTCACAGATTATTATTCCACTGTTTCTGCTGCTCATTTTCTTATCCGTTGTAACGGCCTGCAATTCCAATATGACGGCTATGGCAGGAATCTCCACACAGGGAATTACTCCGGACAGCCCGGAAGCGCCATCCTGGTTAAAAATTGCCTGGGGAATTATTGTTATGACACTTGCTTATATTATGATTGCAACGGTAGGCGTAAACGGAGTAAAGATCATTGCCAACTTTGGCGGCATGTTTGCCGGAATTATCATGCTGGGTACGACGGTAAGCTGCGCAATATTGATTTTCAACCATAAGAAATATGATAAGACGTTGAAATAAGGATTTAACTGAGGTGAGGAGGACGCGTCCGGAACGGACTATGTCCGGTGTGGTGAGGGGGCTGGCTGAGTCTTTTGTCCCCGATTGGAGGTTGTCGTGAGGGGGGAATCCGGCCGGAATGAATTGTTACGGGGACCGCTCGCGCTTTTTGGAGTGCGCAGCGGTGCCAGGCTCGAAAAGACCTGCCACCGCACGCTTTTGCACTAAGCTCGAAGAGACCTCGCTAAGTGCTCAATGTGTCGCCAGGCACCGGCGGACTCCCATATCCCCTTCACAATTGATTCCGCCTCCTTCCCCCGTCAGGTTATCGCCGGGGACAAAAGACTCAGGCGGAGGTTTTCGCGGCACCGGACATGGTCCGCTCCGGACGCTGATTGTCTCTAACCTTAAATGGGGAGGGCCCTGTCGCGGCCACTACGAAGCTGCGATACTTTTACGGTCTGACGGTATCTCACGATGAATTTGATAACAGATATTTTGAAGCATTCGGAGGAACATAGTGGTTGCGACGCTCCTCCTCCCCCCTTTGAAGGAATAAGAACAATTCAGCGGCCGCAGGCCGGGGTTCGGGATGGCGAAAACCTTCGCGTCTTCAGTCCCGGTCATAACCTTCCCGTGGGGAATCCGGGAGAAAAAGATTCCGGAGGGAACCTGGGAGTCCATCGGCACTTACCGAGGTTTTTTCGAGGTTAGTGTCCGTTATGTACTCCAAAGAGCGCAAGCGTTTCCCGCAGGAACTTTTTCTGCCCGGATTCCCCACCCGCGACCAAACTCAAACCGGGACTGAAGACTCACAACCTCCCCTCACCATCCCGCCCCCCGACAGTCCCGGCGGCGTTCTCATTCCTCAACTAAATCCCCATTCGTTTGCCCTGAATAAAAATAATAAGGGATAGAATTCTCATTTTCACTGTGCTATACTAAATTCAAAGCATATTATTTCTTAACATTTCAAGCGGAAAACCGCGTCTTAAGTCAATTCTTAAACTTAGATTTTCAGGAAATCTTGATGCTTTGCAGATCCCAATTTTATCATGCAGAGAGGTTTCCGGAATATCGATAAGCGGCGGAGGCCTCCTGCGGTTACAGAAGACGGTGTAAGGTTTACGGACAACCTTTCAGCGTTACAAAGGAGGTACGGAATGAGAAAAATGCAGAACAGGGAAAACACGATCACATCGGCGACTTACAGGAGATGAAACTGTCGGAAGCGTTTATCGTGTCGGAAGAAGAATATTCACTGGAACTGAGGGCGATCCTTCTCAATATCAATAAGGGACACAATAAGAGGCTTTTATCGGCCTGTAAAACGCTGGGTGACTATGCAGAGTATAACGGAGCGGGTGAGGACCTATGCGGGGACGATGAGCCTAAAGAACGCGGTAGAGCGAGCGGTGGAAGAGTGTATCCGGGACAATGTGCTGGCAGAGTTTCTGAGAAACAACAGAGCGGAGGCGATGAAAGTGAGTATTTATGAGTATGACGAAGAAAAGACGATGAGGCAGATGCGTGAAGAAGGTGAGATGTCCTTTGCCATACTGACAAAGAAACTGTTGGAAGATTCCCGTCAGGAGGATTTGCTCAGAGCGGCGGACGAGCAGGAATTCCGGGAAAAGCTTTACCGGGAATAGGGGTTGAAGGAATAAAGGAGTAACTGGCTAATACTGCAGTAAGATTTTCTGCCATGGGAATTTACGTATCAGGTATCAGCCTTGAAAGAAAAATTCCGGGATTTTCGTCAGGGAGCTGATGGAGGGTGCATAATGAATATGAACTTTATAAGGGAAGTGCAAGTACGGCAGGAGTGTCTTTCTGAGGATTCCTATATTTGGCAGATTCCGGCGCTCGCTGAATTACCGGAACTGGTCCTGGAAAATCCGATGACATTTCTGGTGGGGGAGAACGGGAGCGGTAAATCCACATTGCTGGAGGGGATTGCGGTGGCCTGGGGATTCAACCCGGAGGGCGGGACGAGAAACTTCAACTTTTCCACCCGTGACACCCATTCGGAGCTGGGACAGGCCATCCGGCTGGTCAAAGGCATAAGAAAACCCTCTGATGAATTTTTTCTGAGGGCGGAGAGTTTCTATAATGTGGCCAGCCAGATTGATGATTATGAGGAGGAGAGAAGCGGCTATCTCAAATATTACGGAGGAAAGTCTCTGCATTGCCAGTCGCATGGGGAAAGTTTTCTGGCTCTGGCGCAGAACAGATTCCGTCCGAGGGGGCTCTATCTTCTGGATGAGCCGGAGGCGGCGCTGTCTCCCCAGAGACAGCTCACACTCCTGCTTGCAATCCACAATTATTTGAAAAGCGGCGCTCAGTTTATTATAGCGACCCATTCCCCCATTCTGCTGGGAATTCCGGAGGCTGAGATCCTTTCGCTGGATGACGGTTATATTCATCCCATTTCTTACGAGGAAGCGGACTGTTTCCAGGTAATGGAGATGTTTATCAACAACAGGGAGGTCATGCTGAAACGCCTGCTCTCTGACAACAACAGATAACAACTGATAAGTTAACCAGCTCCTGACGATGAAAAAACGCTGCACGGATTGTATCAGTAACTCGTTGCTGTTTTCAGAAGAGCAGTAAGGAGCAGTATTTCAGGCATCCTTGTAGAGAATAAGAAATAATGAGGATTCATCCGTCTCATCGATTTCATAACGGCAGCCCGCAGATTCACCCAGAGCGGTTAAATAATCCCGGGAAAATGTGACTGCACAGAACCCGTCTTTACAGTAAATCATTCCGTCTTTCGTTTTCTCCTCATCCAATTCCCCGAGGAGTCCTTTTCGGGCCTGTTCCCGGAACCATTCAAGGCGGGTATCCCAGATTTTCTCACTGTAGGTGCTGAAATAAGCGGTGCCGTCCGGTTTCAGGGAGGACAGGCATCTGCTTATGAGTTCTGCCGGATTTCCTTTAACGGCGGACAGGCCGTTCTGCAGACAGACCACAATATCAAATTCTTCATGGAAGTCCAGCTTATAGGCATCCATCGGTAAAAGGCGGCAGTTATTGCAGTCCTGTAAGTAGAAGTTTCCGAACAGTACCGAATCCTCAGAAATCTCGATGCCTGTGACAAAGGCTGCGGCGGGAGCGAGTTCCCGCATAATGCGTCCGTATCCGGCGCCGATTTCAAGAATGTGTTCGGTTCCGGTCAGTCTTTTTTTGACATAGTCTGTCTCGGCCTTCAAATACTGTTCGATTCTTGGGATGCCGGTTTGATAAACCTGATACAATCCGTTTGCATTAAGGTTTTCCTGGTAATAATTTCCCATTTCCATTCTCCTTTCTCTTTGGTTAAACAAGAATTCTTTACATTAGAGCGTGTTTTTTATATTCGTACAAAATCCTTTCACTAATTCCTGTTTTTCACATTAATACAAAATCTTTTCCCTTATACAGAATTTTTTATGAAAGAGCAATGATTATGCCTGCTGCAAGGTCAGGGTGATAACAAATCGGCTTCCGCCTTCCGGATTATCATAGACGGCAATTGTGCCTCCATGCAGTTCCACCAGCTCTTTTGCGATACTTAATCCAAGTCCGAAATGTTTCTTGTCATTCCGGGAGGAGTCGCCGCGGTAAAAACGATCAAAAATCCGGGATTTCATCTCATCGGGGATACCTTTCCCGCTGTCGGATATCTCAATAACCGTCCGGAAAAGGCCTGAACTGATATGTCTGCCGCCCTCTTTTCTGTACATTTTAAGGGAGATAGATTTTCCATCCGGAGTATAAGAGACGGCGTTGTCGAGGAGGATGGCGATAACCTGTTCAAGCCTCTGCTTATCGGCCAGAAGAGGGGGCAGTGGTTCCTCGGGAAGCGCCAGGGTGAGGCTTATATTTTTCTCCCTGCATATGGGCAGGAACGCCTCATAGGCCTCGATCAGAAGCGTATCAGGTTCGGTCTCCATCCTGTGCAGGGCCCAGGTACCGGCGTCGGATGAAGCCAGGAGCAGCATGTCGCCGACCAGTCTTGCCATCCTCTGGCATTCACGGTCTGCATTGCCGATTAGCTGTTTCCATGTAATGTGCATGTGATCCGACTGGATTTCTGAGCCAGATTCCCGGTCTGGAAGTTTTTCCGACAGTTCGCCCTGGAGTGCAGAGAGGCTCCCGCGGATGACAGCCAGTGGGGAACGCAGTTCATGGGAAGCGGCGGCTACAAACTCGGTCTGCCTTTTCACACTCTCCCTGGCCGGCAAAAGAGCCCGGCCTGTCAGGAACCAGCTGATAATCAGGATCCCGAACAGTCCCACAACCCCGGATAGGGCGAAAAGAGGCAGACTCTGAAGAACAAGAGCCAGTCGCGGGGTTATATAGGAAAGGAGCATGAGACATTTTGCACCATGATCGGTTGTCACCACCATGACCCTTCCGTAGTAGGAATCACCCCGGCTCCCCCTTATACGCAGAAGGGAGGTCTGGTTCATGGATGAAGAAACGGGAGGGTGGCTGGGACTTACTCCCTCCGCACTGGCCGCGTCAAAAGCGGAGCGGATCAGGGAAGTTCTGTCGGTTGGAGGCGTCCAGGCGCCTGAAAAGAACAGAGGTAACCCATTTTCTTCTATATAAATGACGGAGCGGTTCATCACCTCGGTCAGCGCCAGATAGGAGTCGCTGATATAGGCGTCCGACTGGAGCCGGGCACTGGCGGAAAACCACAGGTTGTTAAAATCGGTGATCTCCTGCTGTTCCCGGACCGTGATATTGCGGTAGAAGATCAGGGCCAGGAGCAGCAGGAGAATGATGCCGGTAAGGGCGGTATAGAGTATGGTAAGCTGTTTTTGTGCCTTACGGAACATAATCCCATCCTTTCTAAGCTTTTTCCAGGCGGTATCCGACGCCGTGAACCGTTACAATCCGGACGGGAGCTTTTAAAGTCGAGAGTCTGCGCCGGATAAAATAAATATAATTGTCCAGATTTCCTTCTTCCACTTCACTGGAAGAACCCCAGACATAAGTCAGGATCATTTCACGGTTCAGTGTCCTGCCGGGATTCCTGAAAAAATACTCCACCAGGGAAGCTTCTTTTTTAGATAAGGTGACGGAAGAATTCTGATACCGGAGTTCACGCTGCTCTTTCATGAACACGAGTCCCTCAAAGCTAAGGGCGCGATTGTCTTCAATTCGTCCCGGCCTTCTGGTGACGGCACGGATTCTGGCAAGCAGTTCTTCCACGGCGTAAGGCTTTGCAATATAATCGTCGGCTCCCGCATCCAGTCCGTTGACGCGGTCGTTCAGCCCGTCCAGGGCAGTGGAAAAGATGGCGGGAGTCTGGATTCCCCGCCTTCTGAGCGCCTGCAGAAGCGTCAGCCCGTCCATCTCCGGCAGCATGCGGTCAATGATCAGGCAGTCGTAAGCGCTGGAACACGCAAAGAGCAGGCCGTCTGTCCCACTGTGGCAAATTTCCGTATCGTATCCGGCTTTTTCTAAGGAAAGCCTCAGAGTATCACATAAAACTTCATCGTCTTCTATCAGTAAAATCTTCATAATTTTAGTTCGCCTCATATTTCCATCTCGGTATTTTTCTTTGATATAATGTCCCTGTCTTTAGTCTAGCACATAATTCTCTAAAAAATCTCAAAAAAAAGAGGGCGTTTTTCCAGTATTTTTAGAGATGCGCTCTGTAAAATAAGAGATAACAGTTCGGATGATTCTGAACCGAAACAGATTCAGTGCAGGGAGGAGAGCCATATGAAGAATAGAGGAACAGGCAGGATAAAAAGAAAAGGGAGGACCGCGGCAGTGGCAGCCGGAATACTGGCTGTCGGTGCAATGTCGGTACTGTCTGCCTGCGGCAGCGGAAAAACCTCTACGGGTGTGAGCAGCCAGACTCAGAGTGAGAGCACGGCGCCGGGAGGACAGTCGGCCAAGGGCCGTTATATGGAGGAAGAAATCGCATTACCGGAAGAAATAGCCGGCAACGGCTTAGTGGGCGCTGTACAAAAAGAAGATAAAACCCTTGTTTTTTGTATTCCGGATGAGAACAGCAAGGCCAGACTTTACAGCCTGGACTCCAATTCCGAATGGACGGAGGGCGAAGCGATTGCAGCGCCTGATGGGATAAGGCCCTCGAAGATGATGCAGGATGAAAACGGAATATACTATTATGGAGGCTTTGATG
The DNA here is from genome assembly GCA_036419695.1 of [Clostridium] symbiosum. Classification (NCBI taxonomy): domain Bacteria; kingdom Bacillati; phylum Bacillota; class Clostridia; order Lachnospirales; family Lachnospiraceae; genus Otoolea; species [Clostridium] symbiosum. Next base: position 4,055,252 of record CP143946.1, on the reverse strand, counting down.
AGAATTACATATTCCATCTGTGGACGACGCAGGAGGATGGAACAACCAGGGAATTGCTGTCGGATGTCTTTAAGGTGCAGGAGGGAAAAGATTACGGAATTATTCCTGACTTTATAGCGGCGCTTCCAGGAGAGAGCTTTCTGGTATCCCAGACATCACAGGCTGACGTATACCAGTCCGACGGAAGAATGCGTTCGTCCCTGGCCCAGGATTTTATCGGAATGGATATAAGAATTCCTGTTTCGGTTACAGGGGAAGAGTATTTGACATTAAACAACCAGAAGCTTGTCAGATATAATCTAGAAACGGGAACTCAGACCGGAAGCTATGACCTGCCCGACAAGGGGCGCGACGTATGGCAGATGCCTGTCTTTACCGATGATGAGGGTTACGTTTACGTTGCCAGCCAGACCGGCCTTTACCGGACCGGAAGGGACGGCACGGTTTGGGAACAGCTCATTGACGGCAGCCTGAATTCCATGGGACGTCAGGATATGTTTATGAGGAGCTTCTTCAAAGGTTCGGATAATGACTATTACGGAGTCTTTTCTACGGGAGACTCAAGGCTGAAAGTACTTCACTACTACTATGACGAGACGGTGGACACGGTTCCGCCGGAAACCCTGACCGTATATGCGCTGAGAGACAACGCCACGGTACGCCAGGCGGCGTCCATCCTTCAGAAAAATAACCCTCAGGTTAAGGTGGATTTCAGGATTGCAGTGGAGGATGAAGAAGAGGAAGTGACGGAGGACGTAATCCGCGCCCTGAATACGGAGCTTTTAAACGGAAAAGGCGCCGATGTGCTGATATTAGACGGATTGCCGATGCAGACCTATAAAAACAAGGGAATTCTTGCGGATATCACCAGCCTGTTTGAGGCGGATAAAGATGATTTGCTGGCCAATGTAAGGAGCAATTTCACGGCCGAGGACGGAAAAATCTATTACATGCCTGCCCGTATTGACGTACCGGTGATTTTTGGGGAAGAGGAAGCGGTAGCCGCATTCCAGGATATCGACAAAATGGCTGCATATGACAAGACCCCGTCCCTTTTCGCACCCGATATCTACGAAAATATAATCAACATGACGTCATACACCTGCTACAAGGAATTGTTCAATGAAAACGGAACCGTGGACGGCGATGTGCTGGCCCGTTATCTTGCGGCAGTGAAGAGCGCCGGGGAAAAAGGCAATGTCCAGGAAAGTTATGCACAGGCCGATATGGAACGCCTTAGGGTGAACAATACGGTAATTCCAAGAGGATTTGGAAGACAGAGCAGTTATAATGTAGTGGCAAAACGATGTGCGGCAGGCGCGGAGATCTTCAGTTCGATAGACAGCGCAATGCTTCCTCTGTCGGCGGCGGAGATTGTTAACAGTGAAATTGAATCACTCGGCGGAATATACATGCCGAACGTAGTGGCGGGTATCAACGCCTCCAGCCCGAACAGGGAGAACGCCGAAGCATTTATCAAAACCCTGTTTGACACCGAAGTGCAGGACGAATCTCTGAGAGACGGTTTCTCAGTGAGAAGCAGCAGCCTTGATAAATGGGCGAAGACGGAGAGTGGGAGCAGCGTTTCCATGAGCATGGGAGAGGAAATCCATTTAAGCGGGAGCTGGCCGGTACAGGCGGATCGCGATAAAATTATGGCAATCGTACGCACGGCAAGCATTCCGGCTCTGATTGATCAGCAGATTGTGGATATGATCGTGGACGGCTCCAAAGATTATCTGAATGGAAAAGAAACGGTGGAGGATGCGGTTCAGGCCATCGAAAATAAGATGAAGCTCTATGTCAATGAGAGAGAATAAAAAGGCAGTAAGCAGAAACGGGGCCTGGTTATTTCTGGCCCCCAGCCTGCTGGGAGTGACAGCCTTTGTCCTGCTCCCCTTTGCCGATGCTTTCAGGAGATCCTTTTTTGACAGCAGAGGCAAGACATTCGCGGGCCTGAGCGTATATCAGGGGGTTCTGGAAAACCAGGCGTTCCGCCTGGCGGCTGTCAATACAGTGCGGTTCATGGCAGTCGCGCTGCCGCTTCTGATGGCAGTTTCGTTTTTTCTGTCTCTGCTGGTTTACCAGTACAGCCGGAAAAAGAGTTTTTTCAAGACGGTTCTCGTGATGCCGGTGGCGGTGCCTTCGGCGGCGGTAATCCTCCTCTGGAGGATGGTCTTCTGTGAACAGGGAATTATGAACGGACTGTTTAAGCTCAATACAGACTGGATATACGGCCCTTCGTCCTTTACCGTTCTCGTATTTGCCTATCTGTGGAAAAATACAGGGTATCAGATGCTTCTCTGGCTGGCGGCCCTGGGAGGAATATCGGATGAGCTCTATGAGGCGGCGGAGGTGGACGGAGCCGGATGGCTGCAGAAACTTGTATATGTCACAATCCCACAGGTAAAAAAAGCCTCCGGCATGATTCTGTTCCTGGCCGTGATCAATTCTTTTAAAGTATTCAGGGAGGCCTATATTGTGGCTGGTTCCTATCCAAACGACAGGATTTATCTGCTGCAGCATCTGTTTAACCATTGGTTCCTCAATCTGGATATACAGAAGATGTGTGCGGCGGCAGTGCTGCTGACGATTATCATAGGCGCGTTTCTGATACCTTTCGTCGTCAGTGCGGGCCGGGACGAGTGAAAATTTTGATGAGAAGAGGAGGGAGGTAGAAATGAAAAAGACATCGGTTTTCAGCCGTGTGCATTTCCAGCGGAACCGTCCGGCAAAAGCCGTTACGGGAGCATTTCTGTTGTTTGTCTGTCTTCTTTTCGTCCTGTTTCCTCTTATATTAATGACGGCTGCATCCTTTATGCCGGAGGATGAGCTGGTGCGGAGGTACCTGGCGGTTCTGGATTTGGGAAAGGAGCCGGTACTCCCGGCCCTGATCCCAGACTTTCCGTCTCTGAAGCCATATGCCGATCTGCTTCTTCGATCGCCCGGCTTTTTTGTGATGTTCTGGAATTCCTGCCTGCAGGTTTTCAGCGTACTGGCCGGACAGCTGCTTATTGGAATGCCGGCGGCCTGGGCCTTTGCCCGGTACGAATTCCGCTTTAAAAAGCTTCTCTTCCTTCTTTATCTGATTCTGCTCGTCATGCCGTTTCAGGTCATGATGGTGCCGTCCTATCTCGTCCTGGACCGGTTTGGGATACTGGATACCCATCTGTCGGTGATACTGCCGGGAATATTTTCCACCTTTCCCGTGTATATCATGGAGAAGTTTTTCGAATCCATTCCAAAATCGTTTTTGGAGGCCGCCCGCATTGACGGAGGAGGAGAGTGGACTATTTTTTTCAGGATCGGCATTCCCATGGGATTTCCCGGAATCATGACGGCCGTACTCCTGGACTTTTTTGAATATTGGAATGCGCTTGAACAGCCGCTTACCTTCTTAAAGAACAGGCAGTTGTGGCCGCTGTCCCTTTATCTTCCGAATGTAACGGCGGATAAGGCATCCCTGGCCTTTGCGGCCGGGCTGATTACAATGGCGCCGCCGGTGCTTTTATATCTGAACGGGCAGACTTTCCTGGAGGAGGGAATTGCCTCGTCGGGCATCAAGGAATAGACAAAACACGGTTATCTATAAAAATACCAAAACTGCGCTGAGGCAAATCGGGGGAAGGAGGCCGTATGGAAGAAAATGAAAAACTGAAACGAAAAATATACCGCCGTCTTCTGATTGGCTTTTTTGCCTGCATGCTCATGTTCACGATTATTTCCAGAGTGATCGATGTTTATGAGACGCCAAAAGTCAGGACAGCCTATGCAAGCCAGGGAACCGTTATGAAGACGGTGGAGGGAAACGGAAGCGTGGAGGCCGGGGATACAAAAGAGGTTTCCCTGATGAAAGGCCTGAAAGCAGGAAAAATAGAGGCGATAGCCGGGACGGCGGTGAAGGAGGGGGATGTATTGTTCTCCTATTCCATGGATTCACTGGAGGCACGGCTGAAGGAGCTCTCAAAAGAGATAAAAAAAATGGAGTTGGAGATGGAAGGAGAGCGGATCGGGGCGGAAAGTTTTATGGGAGTTACCAGGGTGGAGGCCGCGTCCCAGGAGCTTGCCATGGCTGAGAAGGCGCTGGAACGCCAATATGGCAAGAAGGTGCAGGCGGAAGCGGAATATAACGCAAATCTCGAAAGAATCCGGGAGTATTACGAGATCCGTCTGGAGCTCTCGGATGATGAACTGCGGGAACAGAGCCGCAGCGATTACGATCAGAGTCAGACGGATTATGAGTCGGCAAAGCTGGAGCGCGACGCGCAGCTCCGCGAGATTAAAAGAAAAATAAAGGATACGGAGAAAAAGATCGAGAAGCTGGAGAAAAAGGAAGAACCGGACGAAGATGAATTAGAGGATTTGAGAGAAGATCTGGAACGCTATGAGGAGGATCTGGATACGGCGGAAGAAAGCTGGGAGCTGAAAGTCGACCGCGCCAGAGAAGAAATGAGTGATAAAGGCGATATTTACGATCGGGCGGGACGTCAGGCGGACAGTGCAAAACTGGCCTTAAAGGAAAACTATGAGTCTGCGGTTATCCAGGAGGAAAAGGCGCTGGAAGCGGCGGAGGATGCCAGGATCCAGGCAGAATGGGCGGCCGAAACGGCGCGTCAGGCGCTGCAAAACGCGGCGAGGGAAGACCAGGCCGCGGCGCTCACAAGGGAGCAGGCAAAACGGTTGTCGGAACTTCGAAATGAGGCAAAGCAGCTGGAACTGGAGGAACTGAAAGAAGAAAAAGAAAAAATCGGCAGACTGATGGAAAATCAGGGGATGGTCTATTCCCCATGCGACGGAACCGTCAGCGCCGTGGAGATAGAAGCAGGAAAAGAGGTGGCGGGAACGGAGCGTCTGACCCTCTCCGTAGGGGAACTGAGACTGCATGGAACCTTTGACCGCGAAGACGATAACAGCCTGAAGGCCGGAGATGAACTGCTGGTGAGGATGGAAGGAAGCGAAGAACGCGTGAAGGCGGTTGTCGGGCAGGTGGATCTTGTCAGCAGCCAGGACACGGGTGAATTTACGGCCAGTCTTCCCGCAGGCAAAGCGGTTTTGGGAGAAAAGGCTTATTTTGAATGCCAGAAGGGCGGAGATGTCTACCGGCAGCTGATCCCGGTAAAAGCCCTGAGAAAAGACGTCACCGGCTATTATTGTCTCGTGATGCGCAAACAGAAAACGATCCTCGGTGAGGAATATAAAGCAGCCAGAGTGGAACTGGATCTCCTTATCAGCGGTGATACGATGGCGGCTGTAGAGGGAGCGCTCAGCCCGGAGGAACCGGTGATAACCGAAAGCGACCGTGTAATCGGAGCGGGTGACCGGGTGCGCCTGATGGCGGAACTCGCAGATGTGGACGGTTAGAAAAGCGAAAGAAAGGAGGAGAAGAGGTGAAAATAAAATATGGAAAAAGAGTATTGCTTCTGGCGCTTCTTCTCCTGTCCGGAACGGGAACATTTGCAGCGGCGGCGGGAATCAGGGGAAGCTGTTCCCTGGTACGGGAAGAACGGGATTTGCAGCTTCGCAATGTCACGATGGAAGAGATAGAGGACATCAAGGAACGGGAAAAGGGTGGAATGACAGGTCTTGTCAATATAGCGGGCTGGCGCCATGGGGAGGCCGGAACTATAAAGGAACCCGTTTCCGGCAAGAAAGAAGGAGTGGGGACAGTCTATGTAAACGGCCCCGTCTCCCTGGCATTTCCCGGAAAAGTCCTGAGCGGCTCATTTGACGCGGTGATGGACAAAAAAGACTGTATTCTCACAAGGGAGGTCTCCTGGTCCCTGTTTGGTTCCGTCAATACGGCTGGCTGCCGGGTTACCTTCGGTGATAAAATGTATACTGTTTCCGCGGTAATCGACAGAGAGGAAAAGGCTGTTATTTTTACGGCGGATGAGGGCCCGGTAGAAAAAGCCGCATTTTCTTTTCAGGGAAGAGGGCGTCTGAAGGCCAGGATGGAGGCTCTTGGCTTCGAATAGCACCCTGGTTTTATTCAAAATGTTCGAAAAAAGTTTTGAAACTGGAAGATCTTTGTGCACACTTTTCGGAAAGAGTGTGATATTATAATACTCGTAACCCCCCCAATACATTATATAGTTTTTGCTACACCCCATAAGAACGAAATACCTTCTCCTTAAAGTGACCAGCTCCCCGGCTGGTCACTTTTTTTGGGTTGAGCGGCAATGAAAAGCTCAAAAGGAAAGTTCTCGAAACAGTGGATTCAGGTTCATTTGAGACGAAAAAACATCTAATTTCAGATAAAATTATAAAAAATAAGAAAATGGAATAAAATTCCAGATCCCTTTTCCGTATTTTTATATATAGTGTAAATATAAAAATACGGAGGACAGAGAATGGACAAGATAATCAGACTGGAAAACATCAAAAAATATGAAGGCAAATTGTATGAAGAAGAAAAATCGAAGCTGACAATTGAAAAGTATATCCGCGACATCAGGCATTTTTACAAATTTCTTCCCCAGGGAAAGCGGGTAAACAAAGAACAGGTTATAGCTTACAAGCAGTATTTGAAGGAGTATTACAGGGTGAGCAGCGCAAATTCGATGTTGGTGGCCCTGAACCGTTTTTTTGAATATCTGGGATGGAGCGACTGCAAGGTCCAGCAGTTTAAGGTACAGAAAACGTTTTTCTGCAGAAACGATTCCTTTATAAGCAAAAAGGAGTATGAGAGGCTGATTGAGAGCGCGGAGCGAAAAGGTGACTTTCAGTTAAATCTGATTATGCAGACGATATGCAGTACCGGTATCCGGGTCAGTGAACTCTCGGCGATTGATGTCAAGGCTGTTGCGGCTGGCTATGCCTATGTCAACAATAAGGGAAAATCCAGGGTCATTTTTCTGCCGAAAGCTCTGGTGCGGCTTTTGAAAACGTATCTTAACAGAAACGGCATTACATCTGGGCCGGTATTTGTATCCAGGAACGGAAGCGCCGTCGACCGCAGCGTCATTTGGCGCAGGATGAAGAAACTCTGCCAGGATGCGGGAATTGACGCGAAAAAAGTATTTCCGCATAATCTGCGCCATCTGTTTGCCCTTACGTTTTACCGGTTAAAAAAGGATCTTCTCCGCCTTGCCGAGGTGATGGGACACGCCAGTATCGAGACGACCAGAATTTACACAGCAACGACCGGTGAGGAACATAAAAAAATAATTTCGCAGCTTGGGCTTGTTCAGGGATGGGAAGGCGCCTGCGGCGCCACATAATTCAGATTATGTGACTGCTAAAGTAAACGGAATAATATTTAACCTGTTTGCTTCAAATCAAAACATATCCGGGGGGTATCGGAAGATTGTGAATTTGCACAAAAAGCAGCATGCCAAATTATTTTGTCATGCTTTTTTATATTTGACGCGTTCTATATGGTCTGGGCACCAAAAAAGATTTAATTTTAATTCAAAAAAAACAGGGAACAGTGGCCGGCCGGCGTTGAAAAAAGTCTGTTTATGTTTTACAATAAACATGTATTCCTTATATTTATCAATACATTTTCTAAAATGTCACATAATCTGAATTATGTGACCGGAATACATAATACCGTTTAGACGTAAAGCCTCCTGGAAAACATGATAAAGAGGCTGGGAAAAGAGAGAAGGAAGGAGGGACGGAACCGTTGAATACAGAAAAAAAGAGTATCTCATCAATGGCGGCATGCTCTGTCGTATATGTGGAAAAATATGAGGACGGCATCCTGTCGGGGAGAATCGTCAACTACTGTTTGAAGGAACCCGTCTTATTTCATGGAATGGGGGATTTTGCAATCAAGATGGATCGGATTTATGATTTTCTGGGTCTTGAGAGGCCGGATTCTTTACCCGTTTCATTTTTTGGGCAGAAAGAGAGTGGGAAGAACGGCTTCGTGCTCCGCGACAAGCCTGACGATGACGGCCGGGATACGTGGATGGGGCGGGAGAGCTATATAGCTCTTTTTGTGGTCCATACACGGTACCGTTATCATTCAAGCTGGCAGGGCAGCATTGCCTGGCCGGAGAAGAGTATCGAGAAACCTTATAACAGCACGCTTGACTGCATCCGTCTCATGACGGAGGCGGTTGAATATGAGACGGAACAGAAGCGGAAAGATAGAGAAACCGTATAGACAGATTTTCAGAGTGCCGATCTGACCGGCACTCTGTGGAATCTATGCGGCGTATAGGCTGTTGCGGCGTACGGACTATTGCTGAATCCTACCTGCAATTACACTCGATCGCCTGATTTGGGCAGGTCATGTAACAGCGGCCGCATTCGAGACAGCTATAATGGTCAATCCGGTACTTTCCATTTCCGTCGGGAGTAATTACATTTTTCATGCAGGCCTCTGCACAGGCGCCGCAGCCGGTACAGCTGCCGCCTATTTCATAGGCCCAGGGGCGTACGGACTGCTCACCAAAGGAAAAACGCACCCGCGTGACCTCATCATCCTCGGGCAGGTGGAAGATTTCCCCTTCCCCCCTGTCGAGAATAAAAATGCGGAACATATCCAGATCTTTGGCATACAGCGCCTTTGTGCCGGGATTTAACTGCCAGTATCTTTCATAGATTTCAGGGGCCTCCGCCGGTTCCAAAAGCTTCACGTGGGCATTGATGCGCACGGAGAGCGCCAGATCTTTTACGGTCATTTCCGTTACACATCCCGAGAGATAGGGGGAGCGCATCAGCTCGTAAAAGACGGGTTTTCCCTTCGCCACTCCAATATACATGTTTTCCTGCTCATCCAGGAAATGCAGCTCCAGGCCTCTGGTGGTCGGAGTGATACCGTCCGTGGAAACTGTGCCAAATATCATATATCCGCCGCGTCTGATAAAGCCGCAGGCGGCTTTTTTCTTTTCTTCGTTGGGACTCGATTCACTCAGACCGAATACGGGGAGCGGATCAAAGGGAACATGGCCCGGAGCGGGCGCCGCATCCCTTACCTCTTCGGAAGGGGCGTCCGCTACGGGTACATACTGTCCGTTAATAAGATCTACAACCTTGCCGTTTTCAATCCGTGTATATTTGTCCGTCATGAGGACGGTGAGGAAGCAGTTTGGTATATCAATACGGTTATAGATGATCGGTCCGTGTTTCAGGCCGGCCGGACAGTAGATGCAGGTGTTGTCCGTCACCGTATAAGGTTCCCCGTCCATATAAATAACGGCTTCTCCCCACTTCACATTGGTGTCGTCGCCTTTTTTCGTATAGGCAGGCATAAAGAAGATCAGTTCATCTACATCGTGTACGTGTTCCCCGACAAAGGGATTCTTTTCGGGTATTTCGTAAAACCAGGAAAGCCCCATATGAGCCTTACAGGATTCGAAGAGTTCATTGGAAGAATAAGTCTGCCCGCGGGTACGGCCGGTGTTCAGGTCACCCTCTTCATCATACAGATCATCCAGGAGGGGAGGTCTGTACGAGGGGGAGATGAAAAGATGTTCCCATTTCTTTTTTTTCATAGCGGTAATCTCCTTTAAGGTTTTATTATAAAACTGTTTCTGCTGTATTCGGTACAATCTCCTCAATACTGTTTTTAGAATACTATACATGTAAAGTAAAAACAATGGGTAAAATAAAAATAATTAAAAATCGTCAATATTAACGAATAATTCTTACTTTTTTCGGTGATAAAGACGATAAAAATACTGTTGACTTCGCTATACATGTATAGTATAGTGGAACCAGGGAATGAAACGCGTAAACATTTCAAAAATTCACACAAAACCTGAAACAGCGTTTTTCTGCGCGGCGGTGGTACCGGAAAAGTGCGCAGGACACGAAGGATTTGCTGTTTTAAAAGAAACGGCAAATGGCAAAAGAGGATTAGGAGGAGGTAGCAGTATGTCAGGTAAAGCGTCACATAGTGAGAAAATTCTGAGCAGGGCGGATTTGGTTATGTTGGCCGTGGGCAATGTAATCGGCGGGGGAATCATGGCAGTCACGGGAATTGCGATCGGTATGACCGGCCGGTCAGCGGTATGGGCATTCCTGTTTGCCTGTGTGCTCGTCTTATTTGAAGCAATTCCGCAGTTCTTTGCAGGCGGAACGATCCGTATGAACGGTGGTTTTTACACACAGGCGGCAATGTTCGGCGGTAAATATTTTGCGGGCCTTTATGCGGTAATATTTATCAGCTTCTTTTTCGGTGCATCGATGTATGCCCTGTCCTTTGCAGATTATGTGCTGGACTTTTTCCCGAATGTCAACGGAAGGCTGATTGCATTTGCCTGTCTGACCGTTTTTTATCTGATCAACCTGTTTGGCGTGAAAATCGCCGCTAAGGTCCAGTATGTGCTTGTGGTGGTCCTGATTATAGCGCTGAGTACTTTTATCGGATTCGGCGTGTCTGAAATCAAACCGGGCTTCTTCGGCGGAGATGATTTCTTTTTCGGTGGATTTAACGGATTCATGTCCGCGACGGCTCTTCTGAGTATGGCTCCCAGCGGTGCGGTATTTATCATTAACTTTGGAAAACAGTGTAAAAAACCGACGAAAGATATTCCGTTTGCAATTATTGTCGGAACGCTTGTCGTGAGCCTTCTTTACACAGGCATGGCATTTGTAGCCGCGGGCGTCCTGCCGGTAGAGGAAGTGGCAGGTAAGTCCCTGGGCCTTGTGGCGGCGGAGATTTTCCCGAGACCCATATATATCTTCTTCATGGTCGGCGGCGCCATGGTTGCGCTGGTAACCTCGCTGAATGCATTGTTTGGATGGATTACCCCTCCTCTGGCCCAGGCATGTGAGGACGGCTGGTTCCCGAGATTCCTGGCGGCCGAGAATAAGCGGTTTGGGACGAACCACTGGATCATGACAATTATTTACCTGCTGACCGCATCCATCATTATCTTTGGATGGGATATGTCAACCATTGCAAATGTCGGCAATTTCCTGGCAAGTGCGGCCACGGTTGTTATTTCACTCTGTCTGCTGACGCTTCCGAAAAAAATTCCGGATCTTTGGGAGAAATCGCCGTTCCACGTGTCACCGGGAGTTTACAAGGCGGGATGCATCGTCAGCGCCCTGGTGGATATCATGTTCTGTTATTTCCTGGCGATTGAGCTGACAAAGGCGGATGTTATCGGTCTGTTCATTTATCTGGGCGTGGCTCTGGTTTATCCGTATCTGATGCTGAAATACAGCAAATCGGGTGTAGAGATTGAGGTCAGCTACGAGGAGGCCTGAGTTTACCGGGTGCGGAGCGGGCGGCAACGGCCCGTGGCAGAAGCTGCTTCAGCGTTTTATAATCGATTACATAGTATGCCGGGCGGAGAATGGAGCCGCCCGGTTTTTTATCCCCATTTGATTTTTTCCCGGCCTTATCCTATAATAGTATCAGAGGCTCAGTCAGTCTGGGCAATGAGACCGGTTGAGAGGTATGATTTTATGAGAAACAGCGAAGAAGAAAATTCCAGAAAAGAAAAGGCGGAAGAATCAAAGAAGGAGATACTGAAGATTGCCTACGGACTTTTTCAGAAATACGGTTATACAAAGACCAGCATGCGCCAGATTGCGGCGGATGCCGGGGTCAGCCATGGGCTTATCACATATTATTTCAAAAACAAGCGGGAAGTGGCCATAGAGCTGGTAAAGGGAAAGATGAGTCAGTTTGCCGGGGCGGTCCACCGCTATGTGGACTGGGAGAATGAACCTGCACTTTATTCGGCGGTACTGGAGAGGCTGTCCTATACGGTTTTTTCCACTCCGATTTTTTTCGAATTCTATAAAGATGTCCTGAGGGAATATATCATGTTCGAAGTGCTGGCGGATTCCGGCATCGAGACGGATCTGCGCATCTGGAAGAAATACTGCCCCGAACTTTCCGAGGAGGATGCGATCCGCACTGCCACCTATGGAAACTATGTTTCTGCCTGTATGGAGAGCGCCATGGTCCTGTACGGAAAGGAAAAACTGTATTTAAAAGAGTCTATACCGGACAGCGTATTCCGTGTCTCCATCGGAATGTGGCATTTTCCGGACGAGCAGAAGATAATAGAGGAATGCTGCCGGAGAAGCCGCGAGATTGTGGAGCATATCCTGTGGGAGAACCCTGAACTTTACAAATGACGGTGGCGGCCGGTGCGTATGCTTCGGCCATCAATCGAAAAACCGGGAAAACATGCCCTGCAGAGGACGGTTTTTCCCGGTTTTTCATTGCTGTTTGGAACCGCGTTGTGCAGCCTGGAAGGCTCAGCAGTTCTTTTGGAACGTATGTCCCATATAATAAGATAATTCGGCGGCGCTATGCTTCACCTGTTCCTCCAGGTGATTCAGATGGGTATCGTCGGCAACCCTGGAATACGGGGCGATAATCCCGACCGATGCGGCAACCCTGCCCTCAATGCCGAAAATAGGAGCTCCGATTCCCACTGCATCGTGGACGTATTCACCGTGGGAGACCGCGATTCCGCGTTCACGGATTGTCCTGAGCTCGGAAGCCAGGGCGTTTCGGCTGATCTGCGGAAAAGATTCCGGGCGATCCAGGATGTTGTTCAGGTAATAGTCGATATATTTCTGATCCTGATAGGCCAGAAGAACCTTGCGGATGGCTCCGCAGTGAAGATCCATCTCATAACCGAATTCCTCCACCACCTTCAGATGGTTTGGACCGTCCATCTTATCCAGAACCAGGCCCTTATCCCCTACCTGAATGATCAGATAGGAATCTTCCCTTGTATTATAGGAAAGATTCTTTAAGATGGGAAGCGCGGCCTCCTGGATGCGGACGTTGTTGGCGGCGGCGCGCCCAAGGGAAATCAGGGCCGGGCCAAGCTGATAAGTGTGTGCATGTTCATCGCGCATCACGTATTTCTTCTCGCAGAAGGTCTGGAGAATACGGTGAATGGTGCTGGGCGGAAGATCGGTCGCCTCAGACAGTTCTGCGATGGAGTATTTATGGGTAGTCTCTTTTAAAAGCTCTAAAAGTTCCATGGAACGAAGGAGGCTCTGTATCATAAGTGCAGTCCCTCCACCTTATTCGGTCATCTCTTCAACGGTCACGGTGGTATCCGTCTGAGCGGTTTCCTTCTTATCTTCGGAAACATCAGCTTCTTTCTCTGCTTTCACTTCCTCCGGAGCTGCGGCCTGTTCTTCGGCCTCGGGCGTCTCGTCGGAGAGGGCGGAAACTTCTTCATCTGCCGCGTCGTCTGATTCTTCACCGACGTCCTCTTTCACTTCCTCCGCCTTCCTGTCTGGTGTCAGGGAAACATAATTGCGTGTTACTGGGCTGTCATTATCGTCTGTATCTTCAAATTCATCGAAATCATCTTCAAAATCATGGAACTCTTCGTCCAGTTCTTTATGGAAGGATTTGTACTGTAAAAAATAGGAAATTCCCGCTGCGGCCGCACCGGCGATTGCCGCAAAGGTTAAAAATTTTCCAATGTGTTTTTTTGCCATAATAAGACTCCTTTCTGTAATTAAGCTTATTGTAATACGGATTTACCAAAAAATAAAGGGATTCTAAGAATAAATTATAAAAGATGTAATAAAATAGGGTTGCACCCTTACAACAGGGCGGCGGCGGAAGACGCATGAAAAAGGCGGAATCCTTCCTTTCTTTGGACACCGCCTGATAAAAACAGGAAAGAATGTAAAAAAAGTATAAAATTAGCACTCAACTATTGACAGTGCTAACAAAGCGTGGTATAACTTGTTTTGTAAATGAAAAACACATTAAAGGCCTGAGTGCATAAGAGATGCACAACGCAAAGTACATTATGAAAAGCAAATAAAAACAAGACAAAACAGTAAGGAGGAGTCAGTAATGAAATTAGTGCCATTATTTGACAGAGTTGTTTTAAGACAGTTGGTTGCAGAAGAAACCACCAAATCCGGTATCGTTTTACCAGGCCAGGCAAAAGAAAAGCCACAGCAGGCTGAAGTAATCGCAGTAGGCCCGGGCGGAGTAGTAGACGGCAAGGAAGTAACAATGCAGGTTAAGGTAGGCGATAAAGTTATCTATTCCAAATATTCAGGAACAGACGTTGAACTGGACGAAGAAAAATATGTTGTCGTAAAACAGAATGATATCTTAGCTGTTATCGAGTAAATAGTTACAATAATAAGACAGAATAATTTGGAGGTTGATGAACCATGGCAAAAGAAATTAAATATGGCGTTGAAGCCAGAAAAGCTCTTGAATCAGGCGTAAATCAGTTAGCAAATACAGTCAGGGTAACACTTGGACCGAAAGGAAGAAACGTAGTTCTCGACAAATCCTTCGGCGCTCCGCTTATCACAAACGACGGTGTGACAATTGCAAAAGAAATCGAACTTGCAGATGCATTTGAGAACATGGGCGCTCAGCTGGTAAAAGAAGTTGCCACAAAGACAAATGATGTAGCCGGTGACGGTACAACGACAGCTACCGTCCTTGCACAGGCTATGATTAATGAAGGTATGAAGAACCTGGCAGCAGGCGCTAACCCAATCGTGTTAAGAAAAGGCATGAAGAAAGCCACAGATGTTGCCGTTGAAGCGATCAAGGGAATGAGCACACCGGTAAAGGGCCAGGCAGATATCGCAAGAGTTGCCGCTATCTCTTCCGCTGATGACGAAGTGGGCCAGATGGTAGCAGACGCTATGGAGAAAGTTTCCAAAGACGGCGTTATCACAATTGAAGAATCCAAGACCATGAAAACAGAACTTGACCTGGTTGAAGGAATGCAGTTCGACAGAGGTTACATCTCCGCATACATGGCAACAGACATGGAGAAGATGGAAGCAAACCTCGATGATCCATATATCTTAATCACAGACAAGAAGATTGCCAACATCCAGGAAATCCTTCCTCTGTTAGAGCAGGTTGTGCAGGCAGGCGCCAAGCTGTTAATCATCGCTGAGGATATCGAGGGCGAGGCTCTGACCACCCTGATTGTCAACAAATTGAGAGGAACCTTCACCGTAGTGGGCGTTAAAGCTCCGGGCTACGGCGACAGAAGAAAAGAGATGTTAAAAGATATCGCTATCCTTACAGGCGGTACGGTAATCTCAGAAGAATTAGGCCTTGACTTAAAAGACACAACCATGGATCAGTTAGGCCGTGCAAAATCTGTTAAGGTTCAGAAAGAAAACACAATTATCGTTGACGGTATCGGCGATAAGAATGAAATTTCCGATAGAATTGCCCAGATTAAGACTCAGATTGAAGAGACAACATCTGATTTCGACAGAGAGAAACTTCAGGAAAGACTTGCGAAACTGTCCGGCGGCGTTGCCGTTATCCGCGTAGGCGCAGCGACAGAGACAGAGATGAAGGAAGCAAAACTCCGTATGGAGGATGCCTTATCCGCAGCAAAGGCAGCCGTAGAAGAGGGTATCATTGCAGGCGGCGGTTCTGCATATATCCATGCAGCATCAGAAGTTGAGAAATTAGTTGCAGGCCTTGACGGAGACGAGAAGACAGGCGGACGCATTATCCTGAAAGCATTAGAGTCCCCACTGTTCCACATCGCAGCCAATGCAGGTCTGGAAGGCTCTGTTATCATCAACAAAGTAAAAGAATCCCCTGTTGGAAGAGGATTTGACGCATACAAAGAAGAGTATGTAGATATGATGGAAGCCGGTATCTTGGATCCGACTAAAGTAACAATCAGCGCTCTTCAGAACGCAACAAGCGTAGCTTCCACTCTGCTTACAACAGAAACCGTTGTAGCGAATATCAAGGAAGATGCTCCTGCTATGCCGGCAGGCGGCGGAATGGGAATGATGTAATCCCAGGCTCCCGTATCCCTGTAGGGTAAGGCAGTATCTGTAAAATAATGGAATCATTAATATAGAAAAGGAATGCGGAAAGCAGCCCGGACAGACCGGCGCTTTCCGCATTCCTTTTTTATTGGGTGGCAATGAAAAGTTCGCCAAGCATGCTTTTCGTTGATCGCCAGGAAGGTTTTCCGAACTCTCCTGAAAAATAAAAGCCCCCTCCAATTATGGGCGGATATTCTCTGAAATAAACTGTGCACAGTTCCTGAGCGGCTCAAGAGCCGAAGCCATTACGGCCGTGATAACGGAACTGGAGGCGATGATACTGACGGTTCCGAATAGGTTTTCCCCGTCCTTGAAGATAGGCACGGCAACACAGCTGACTCCCAGCCCAATCTCCTCAAATTCGGTGGCATATCCGTTGGCGCGGATTTTTGCAAGCTCTGCTTCCAGAGCTTCCCGGGTGAGCAGGGTATTGGCCGTATAGGGAATATATTCCATATGGGAAATATAATATTCTCTGAGGGGCTCGTCTATATAAGCCAGAAACAGCTTTCCTGATGCCGTGGAATTGAGATCATAGGTAAGGTTGACACGGCTGTTCAGGATGTAGTGGGAATTGTCGGGACTTATGTTCTCGATCGTGAAGATATTATTGTTTGTAATCACCTGTAACAGGCCTGAAACCTGAAAACGGTTTGCGATGTCCTTGAGGAGCGGGGCTGCCATTTTCTTCAGCCGCTTGATATTATTTCCTGTGGCCAGATCCGCCTTGTTGATGTAGACTAACCCCAGGGAATAAGTACTCTTTTCAGAATTGTATGCCAGATAACCGTTGGCGACCAGGGTATTTACGATGCCTCTGGTGGTGTTGATATGGAGCTTTACCTTTTCGCTGATCTGCGGCAGGGACAACTCGGTGTTGTCATTGTTGAAACAGTTAATAATGTTAAACGCCCTTTGGATTGATTGAATCAGGCGTACCTCTTTTTCCATATGAAAGTATCCTCCAAACTGTGATAACTTAATATTACCTGAAAATGTCATAAAATGCAATCTGGGGAGGGAGGTAATTGAGGAATGAGAACGCCGCCGGGACGGCCGGGGTTCGGGATGGTGAGAGGGGGTTATGAGTCTTCAGTCCCGGATTAAGTTTGATCGCAGGTGGGGAATCCGGGCAGAAAAAGTTCCTGCGGGAAACGCTCGCGCTCTTTGGAGTACATAGCGGACACTAACCTCGAAAAAACCTCGGTAAGTGCCGATGGACTCCCAGGTTCCCTCCGGAATCTTTTTCTCCCGGATTCCCCACGGGAAGGTTATGATCCGGGACTGAAGACGCGAAGGTTTTCGCCATCCCGTACCCCGGCCTGCGGCCGCTGATTTGTTCTTATTCCTTCAAAGGGGGGAGGTCTTGTCGCTGCCACTACATTTTCTCGAATTCCAGGAGAATGCCCCCTGTATGGTATTAAATTGATGAGTCTGAGCTTTAGCGCCTGACCTACCCTTGAATAACCATTGAATTTTTTGATTCATCATTAAATTCAGCTTTGGATTTTTCTCTGAATCCAGCCCGAAATACCTTCATAAGGTAAAAGTTCACGACTACATAGTGGCCGCGACAAGACCTCCCTCCGCACTTGACGAAAGAGACAATCAGCCCTGAAGCCGGCGGACGGGGCAGTCACCTTCCCTGAGTCTTCAGTCCCGTCGACAACCTGCCCGGGGAAGGAAGGAGAAAAGATTCCGAAGGGGACATTGGAGCCCGCCGGTGCTTAGACGGCGTTCTTTGACGTCTTAGCATCCGCTGTGCGCTCCACAAGCGGGAGCGGGTCCCCGTAGGAATTTTTTCTCCTGGATTCCCCCCTCACCACACCTTACAAACCGGGACTGAAGACTCATATCCACCCTCCCACTCCCCCGTCCGCCATCTTACAGAGGCGTCCTCGCATCTCAACTAATTCTCTCCTATATGAAAGAAAAGAATTGACAAGCCGCTAAAAAGAATATAAAATTATATTATAGTCAAAAAAACGATAATGTAGTCAAGAGAGGAGAGCGGGATGGAGCAGCACGTATATGATACCTATCTGAATATCCTGAAGTCGGAACTGGTACCAGCCCTTGGATGCACGGAGCCGATCACCATAGCATACGCTTCGGCCATTGCCAGAGAATGTCTTGGAGCGTTTCCGGATGTGATTCAGATTAAGGCCAGTGGAAATATTATTAAAAATGTAAAAAGCGTCGTAGTCCCCGGCACGAATGGGATGAAGGGGATTGAGGCGGCGGTGGCTGCAGGCCTGATAGGCGGAAAGTCGGAGAAAAAGCTGGAAGTGATCAGCGAGGTGACGGAAGAGGAAAAGAAAGAGATCAAGGCTCTTGTGGAAAAAAAGATCATAGAGGTGAACATCGCTGATTCCGACCTGATCCTGGATGTGCAGATCCTGCTGAAGAAAGCGGACGACTATGTTCTGGTCAGAATTGCCAATTCACATACGAATGTGGTCCTGGTGGAGAAAAACGGTGAGAAGCTGTTTGAAAAATCGCTGGACTGCGGCGGGGATGACGGAAGTCTGAGCGAAGAAAAGAAACTTTTATCGGTTGCTGGTATCCTGGAATTCGCCGACTGTGTTAAAATAGAAGATGTGAAGGAAGTCATCGCCCGGCAGATTGCCTACAATACGGCGATTGCTGAAGAGGGGCTTACAAAGAACTATGGGGCCAACATTGGAAAGGTGCTGTTAAAGGCATATGGGGACACGGATGTGCGTGTCCGTGCGAAGGCGAAGGCGGCGGCCGGTTCCGATGCGAGGATGAGCGGCTGTGAACTTCCCGTTATCATCAATTCGGGCAGCGGCAACCAGGGAATTACGGCATCCGTCCCGGTTATCGAATTTGCCCGTGAACTGCAGGTGGGGGAAGAGAAGATGTACCGCGCCCTGGTGCTCTCCAATCTGATCGCCATCCACCAGAAAACAGGGATTGGCCCTCTTTCCGCATATTGCGGGGCCGTCAGCGCAGGCTGTGCCAGCGGAGCGGCTATCGCATACCTGAAGGGCGGTGATTTGAGGACAATTTCCCATACAATTGTGAACTGCCTTGCAATCACGTCCGGAATTGTCTGTGACGGGGCCAAGGCCTCCTGCGCGGCCAAGATTGGGACGGCCGTGGAAGCCGGAATTCTCGGATATCTGATGATTGCCGAGGATCAGCAGTTCCGCGCGGGCGACGGAATTGTGAAAAAGGGAGTCGAGGAGACAATCGCATCGGTAGGCCGTCTGGGCAAAGACGGAATGAAGGACACCGACCGTGAGATTCTGGAGATTATGATAGGCAAATAGAAAACAGAAAGGAGATCCGCAGCCTGAAAGAAAGACGGTAATATAGCAGGCGGCACAGTGGATGAGATGGAGACAGAAACAACGAAACGGCTTCAGACAGAAATCGAGACATTAAAGAAGATTTCCGAACCATGCCAGTGCGGAACCACGCGCTACAGCTATTCAAAAGCATATAAAGAGGGTGTTTCCTATGTCAGAGGCGTGATGGAAGACTGCGGGCTAAAGACGCGTGAGGACGGCGTGGGAAACCTCATCGGCACGCTGCCGGGGACGGAACCGGGACTTTCGAAAATCCTGTCCGGCTCCCATCTGGACACGGTCCGGTGCGCGGGCGCCTTTGACGGAATTGCAGGAGTGCTGTGCGCCATAGAAGCGGCCAGGATGGTAAAAGAGAGCGGAGTCCCGCTGCGCCATACATATGAGGCCCTGGGAATGATCGGCGAGGAAGGCACCCGGTTTGGGAAAGCCCTTTTGGGAAGCCAGTTTATCGCGGGAATCTACGGGGCGGACGAGCTCGATGAATTTGTCGGCACGGAAGACGGAAAAACCATGCGTCAGGCCATGAATGAGTATGGGCTGAGCGGAGAACTGGACGGCGTATCGAGAAAAGGTGAGAACGTTAAGGCATTCCTGGAAATCCACGGAGAACAGGGACCTGTGCTGGAACAGGGGCAGAAGGAAATCGGGATTGTGGATACCATAGTGGGACTTTCCTGGCTTATTGTCAAAGTGACGGGGCAGGCGGGACACAGCGGCACCGTTCCGATGAATCTCAGAAAAGATGCGGGAACGGGGGCATTCCACCTGATTTGCCGGATTCATGATTACGTGTATGAGAATTACTGCGGCCAGGCGACGCTGACTGCCGGCCAGGTGACTCTTTCCCCGGGCAGCATGAACAGCATACCGGGACAGTGTGAGTTTTCACTGGACATCCGATCGGGCGAGGAGGAAATCATCAGGGATATCCTGAAGCATCTGGAGCAATACGCAAAAGAGGTAAGGGAAAAATACTCTATGCAGGTGGAGATTCAGGAACTGACGAGAAAAGAACCGATAAAGATGAATAGAGAGCTGGCCGGCGGCATTGAGAAAACCTGTGAAGAACTGGGTTATACAAACATGAGGCTTAACAGCGGAGCAGGCCATGATTCCATGATATTTGCAAAGCTGTGGAATACTGCCATGATTTTCCTGCCGAACCGGGATGGAATCAGCCATCATCCGGACGAGTGGATCGACTATGAGGCCATGGAGGCGGGAAGCAGAGTATTATATGAAATGATAAGAAAACTTGACAAGGAGGAAGAATAAGATGCAAGACAAAGATTTGGAACTGGAACCGGTGGATATGTATGTGCTTTTTGCAAAAATGTTTTCCCATATTACGAGAGAGGTGGAGAAAGCCTGTGGTGAGGAAGGCGTAAAGGCCGTCAGAGAAGGTGTGCGCCAGTTTGGACTGGAGCGCGGAAGAAATATCGCGGAGCGTGCCAAAGCGATGGGACATGAAAATGATGCGAAGAGCTATCTCTCCTGCTACGATATGGGCAGAAGCGAGCTGTTCAAGAGCGAGAACGACATCCGTGAGAAAACGGTGGAGCAGAACTTTACAGAATGTATCTTTGCAAAACAGTTTATGGAGGATCACGACGAGAAATACGGCATTCATTACTGCGAGATGATCGATCCGGCTATTGCGGAAGGATACAACGAGAAATTCAAATGCACACATGATAAACATTTCTTCAAGGACGGATGCTGTCATTTCCTGTTCGAGATGGAAGATTAAGGCAGCTGTTCACAGATAATATTCCGTGAGGCGTTCGCGCATGGATGTTCACGTATTGATATGGAGGCAGTGGGAAGATGGACAAAATTCAGAAAGTATATGATTTTGAAACAATTCTCGACCGGTCGGGAACCGGTTCGGTCAAGTGGGAACAGATGAAGATTGACAACCCCGGGGTGGAAAAAGGGATCGTGCCGTTCTCTATCGCAGACATGGAATTTAAAAATCCGCCGGAGATAACAGAAGGGTTAAAGGCCTGTCTCGATGAGATCGTGCTGGGCTATCAGGCTCCGACGGAAAGCTATGAAACAGCGGTCACTTCCTGGGTAAAGCGGCGCTACGGATGGGAACCCGATCGAAAATGGCTTATAAATTCAATCGGTGTTATCAATGCGTTTTGCTGCGGCATCCGCGCATTTGTGCGCGAGGGGGAAGGCGTCATACTGATGACTCCCGTTTATCCTCCGTTTGCGGAGGGAATCACCCGGAACGGCAGGAAACTGCTCCGCTGCCCTCTGATCTATCAGGGAGGCGAATACCGGATCAATTTTGAACTTCTGGAACAGCTCGCCAAAGAGCCAGACTGCCGCCTTCTGATTCTCTGTAATCCCCACAATCCGGTGGGCAGAGTGTGGACCAGGGAAGAAATCGAACGGATTGGAGAAATCTGTCTCGAAAATAATGTGTTCGTCATCTCGGATGAGGTTCACTGTGATCTCATCATGGAGGGATATACATTTACCTCATTTGCCTCTGTTTCGGAGAAATTCGCCGACAACTGCATGATCTGCATTTCTCCGGGCAAGACCTTTAATCTGGCGGGAATCAAATCGGGGTGCATCTTTGTTAAGAATGAGGAGAAGCGCACCGCCCTGCTGGAGGAGATGTCGAAAGTCCTTCATCCGAACTGGCTGCCGGCGCTCAGCTACCGGGCCGTGGAGATTGCTTACACCCAGTGTGACGCCTGGATGGAAGAGATGCTCTCGGTAATTAACGAGAACAAGAGACAGCTTGTCAAATTCCTGAAAGAACGGCTTCCGCGCGTACATGCGGTGGAGATGGAAGGTTCTTACCTGCAGTGGCTGGATTTCCGCGACTACGGCTGGGATGCCCAGGAGCAGGAACGGATTATGCAGAAGGAGGCGCAGCTATTCTTCGATGAAGGTTATAAGTTCGGCGAGGAGGGCGAAGGATTTGAGCGTATGAATATGGCTTGTCCTACGGCTGTTATCTTGAAGGCGTTGGAGAGGCTTGAGGAGGCTCTTAAGAAATGAGGATTTAGTTGAGATGCGAGGACGCCTCTGTAAGATGGCGGACGGGGGAGTGGGAGGTTGGATATGAGTCTTCAGTCCCGGTTTGTAGGGTGTGGTGAGGGGGAATCCGGAGAAAGACTTTCCTGCGGGGACACGCTCCCGCTTGTGAAGCGCACAGCGGATGCTAAGCTCGTGAGGGACCTCGCTAAGCACCGGCGGGCTTCAAGGCCTCCCTTCGGAAAGTTTTTCTCCTCCTTCCCCGGGCAGTTTGTCGACGGGACTGAAGACTCAGCGAAGGTTGTTGCCCCGTCCGCCGGCTTCAGGGCTGATTGTCTCTTTCGTCAAGTAAGGGGGAGGTATTGTCTCGGCCACTATGTAGTCGTGAATCTTTTACCTTATGAAGGTATTCTGGGCTGGATTCAGAGAAAAATCCAAAGCTATATTTAATGATGAATCAAATAATTCAATGGTTATTCAAGGATAAGTCAGGCGCTAAAGCTTTGATTCATCAATTGAATACCATACAGAGGGATTCTCCCGAAATTCGAGGAAATGTAGTGGCAGCGACAATACCTCCCCCTTTGAAGGAATAAGAACAATTCAGCGGCCGCAGGCCGGGGTTCGGGATGGCGAAAACCTTCGCGTCTTCAGTCCCGGCCATAACCTTCCCGTGGGGAATCCGGGAGAAAAAGATTCCGCAGGGAACCTGGAAGTCCATCAGTACTTAGGTGGCGTATTTTGGCACCTTAGTACTGTTATGCACTTCAAAGAGCGCAAGCGTTTCCCGGAGGAACTTTTTCTGCCCGGATTCTCCACCCGCGACAACCTGCAACCCGGGACTGAAGACTCACACCCTCCCCTCACCATCCCGCCCCCCGACCGTCCCGGCGGCGTTCTCATTCCTCAATTAAATTCCTATTTTCCCTCCCGGCCAATATTAATCCCCGCTAATTTCGCCTGCTTACACAAATCCTTTGTCTGAAGCGTATACTGTCTCCCGTCTTTTATAAAATGTGTGCCGCACTGCCTGAACTCAAAGGCCGCATGCTTCCTGATGCACTGCTCCCTGATATCCAGCACCCAGTCGTAATTCAGGGGTCTGGCATTGTAGTCTGATTCGCCGCCGGCCACAACCAGCTCGATATCGTCCAGATATTTTTCCATATCAATTCTTTCCAGCAGCGGCTGTGCCGTGATGCACTTATGCCGGATCGGCAGATCGCGGAATATCGGTAATTTATAATCGGCATTTTCCTGGTTTTCAATGGTGCAGCATACGGTTACATTGTCATAGCCGTCATCCCAATCACTGGGGACACAGTCCATAAACCGATCAATCCTTTTTGTTAAAAACAGGAAATCGCAGTCGGAGCGTTCCTTTATCATCGCCCAGCATTCCTCTCTCCAGGAGTCCGCCTCCTCTATCAGAAAGTCGGTTGAAAAACAGAGATAAACCAGTCCCGGCTTCATCTTGTAATTTCCGTTTTTTAATTTCAGGATCGGTTTCTCGAAATCCTTTGTCTTAACGATTTCATTCGTGTCTATATTTCTTTTAAAATCTCCTTTATGAATATAGCAATATTTACAGCCGTCGCTGCATTTTTTACAGCCCCGCCACGGATTCCACATCGACATATCTTTTCCCTCTTAAAATCTGGACTTTTCATAATTATAAGGAATGCTTGTCCCAACCGTCACATCTTCAATCTTTTCGATCATGAGCCAGTCGTCCATGTTTCCCTGATGGTCGAATTCGAGAGGGGAGATCTTTTCCACCTTGTCAAATTCCACGAGGCAGAGGCATTTTTTATGCCAGCGGGCCTTTTGTTTGTCGGTCAGATTCAGCTTCCCCTGGTTTTTGTCCAGAATGTCTGTAATCTCCTCATCGGACAGCTTCACAAAATTCTGAACGCTTTTTACGGCTGCTTTTGCGCAAATGGAAGTGGTGCCTTTTTCCATAAAGTAGAGAGTCTCATTTTCAAAGACTCTGCTGTGAGGGATTTTTCTTCCGGCGGCTCCCCTGACGATCATTGTTTTTGTTCCTTCTAAAATTTTATCTAAAACATGTTCTCCCTTTTTGCCGGTATTATCGCAGTAGACCAAATGTACCATTATAAGTGACTCCTTTCGAACTGTTGTCGGTCAGACATATGGTTTAGTTTATCACTATTTTATGATTTCGTCATCGTTTTTCGGTACAGGAGGAAAATGTTTACAATATGCGAAGGCGACAGCCCGGAGCTGCATAAAACTTTGAATGAATGAAAAATAATGAAAATTGTTGCAAAATTCATGAGCGGAATTAGGAACGAATGTGTGGAATTATCAATTAATGTGTGCGAAAAGCAGCTATCTGAGTTATACTTAATAAGAGAAAATAAAAGAACATAAAAATGCAATAGATTGCAGCAATGTGTAACTTAAACAAGAAAAATGAAAGATAATGCAATTTTATGTGAAGTATTTTGAAATAATATGAAATAAATATTGCAAAACATTGCAATATGTGATATTCTATATCACAGGAAGGAGAAAAATATGTCACAGTTTACAAATTCTATACCGGCCCAGAGGCAGCAGCAGATTTCAGATTACCTCAAGTCGAAATTCAGTATCTCCATCAAGGAAGCATCGGAACTCTGCAATGTATCGGAGGCGACCGCGAGGAGGGACCTGGATGATATGGCGGCTGCGGGCCTGCTGGAGAGGACGCACGGAGGTGCGGTTCTCCATAAGGGGACGGGATTTGAAGAGTACCATGACGAGAAGATGAAAGCGATGATACCTGAGAAGACGAGGATTGCAAGGGAGGCCGTGACGCTGATTAAGGACGGCGACAGCATTTTCCTCGATTCGGGCACAACTACGCTGATGCTGGGACAGCAGCTTGAAAGCATCAAGAAGCTGACCGTTGTGACGAACAACCTGGATATCGCTTCGACCGTCAAACTGGACAATTCTTCGACAATGATTATAACGGGCGGCGTCAGAAGGGACGGCTACAGTGTTTTGATAGGAGATATCGCGGAGGAGCTGGTCAGAAAGCTGTATGTGGATATCGCCTTTGTGGGAGCCGATGCCGTGAATTCCAAGAGCGGCGTCTATAACAGCAATTTTATGGAAATCGGAATCAAGAAAAGCATCATTGCCAGCGGCAAGAGGGCGGTACTGCTGGCGGACCACTCCAAATTTAAGCAGAAGGCCCTGGCTAAAATATGTGATATAGAAGAGTTTGACACGATCATTACAGATTCGGGCGTCGATAAGGAGACCAGGGAATATCTGGATAAGAAGATACCCCATCTGATAGTAGTATAAGGAGGATACAGATTTATGAGTTGGCTGAAAGAGGTTATCGGTACGGAGAAGGCGATCATATCCATGCTCCATCTGCAGGCAATGCCTGGAGACCCCTACTATGATAAGGAGAAGGGGATTAAGTGGGTGGTGGAAAAGGCAAAAGAGGATCTGGACGCCCTTCAGGAGGGCGGAGTTGACGCGATTATGTTCAGCAATGAATACAGCCTCCCCTATCTTACGGAAGTAAAGAGGGAGACGGTCGCCGCGATGGGAAGAGTCATTGGAGAACTCCAGCCCTACATATCAATTCCATACGGAGTCAATGTTTTATGGGATCCGAAAGCCTCGCTCGATCTGGCCGCAGCCGTCGATGCCAAATTCATAAGGGAAATATTCACCGGCGTTTATGCCAGCGACTTCGGGCTGTGGAACACCTGCTGCGGTGAGGTGGTCCGGCATCAGAGGGAGATCGGGGCGGAACATGTGAAGCTCCTCTTTAACATCGTGCCGGAGGCGGCCAGATACCTGGCGGACAGGGAGATCAGACAGATTGCAAAATCAACGGTCTTTAACTGCCGTCCCGATGCTTTATGTGTGTCGGGCCTGACGGCGGGTTCGCCGACGGACATGTCGACGCTCCGGGAAGTAAAGGCCGAAGTGCCGGAAACCGTTGTGCTGGCCAACACGGGATGCCGGAAAGAGACAATTGAGCGTCTTCTGGGCATTGCCGACGGAGCGGTTGTTGCAACCACCTTTAAATATGACGGTAAATTCGAAAACCAGGTTGACAAAAACCGGGTAAAAGAATTTATGGATATAGTCAAACGATTCAGAGGAGGAATGTAACATGATATCTGCAGAAGAAATCTACGGCAGCGCACTCCGCACATTTGCAAACGAGGCGAATGCGGTTGCGCGGCTATCCGACACCGTCGACAGGGACAGCTATGTCAAAGCAGTGCAGATGATAGCGGAATGTGAGGGAAGGATCATCACAACGGGCTGCGGAACTTCCGGGGCCTGTGCAAAAAAGGTTTCCCAGGTGTTTAACTGTGTGGACAGAGCGTCCCAGTTTCTGAACCCGGCGGATGCCCCGCATGGGGATTACGGAATGATACGGCCGGGAGATATCGTCATTATTATCTCAAAGAGCGGAAAAACGACGGAGATGATAAATTTGATACCCGTCGCCAAAGCCAGGGGAGCCAAAATCATCACGGTGACCGAGAATCCCGGTTCGCCGATCGCCCTGGAGAGTGATCTGAACCTGATCCTCAGTACGGGAGAGGAGGCATGTCCTTACC
Source organism: [Clostridium] symbiosum (assembly GCA_036419695.1). NCBI lineage: Bacteria > Bacillati > Bacillota > Clostridia > Lachnospirales > Lachnospiraceae > Otoolea > [Clostridium] symbiosum. Next base: position 4,028,578 of record CP143946.1, on the reverse strand, counting down.
AGTGTCTGTCCACAACTTCCGTTACCGCGGTATTTGCCCTTTTTGATGCAATTTCAATTGGCTGCATGCTGTATAACGGCATTGATAAAAATTATTTTAAGCTTGTCCATCCGGCCGGTGGAGTCGGCGCCATGCTTGCTTCGGAGGAATAGAGGATGAAACGGATTGTGACGGAGAGCTATGAGGAAAGCAGCCGTATTCTGGCTAATCTCTTCGGAGATGTAATACGGAATACGCCGCATCCGCTTCTAGGCTGTGCGACGGGAAGTTCGCCCATCGGGCTGTACCGTTTTTTGGCGGAGGATTACAGGGCGGGAAAACTCGACTTTTCCGGAGTGAGGACAATTAACCTGGACGAGTATGCAGGACTGCCAAGGAGCCACAACCAGAGCTTCGGATATTTTATGGATCGCCACCTGTTTTCAAAGGTCAATATAAAGGAAGAAAACATTATGCTGGCCGACGGAACGGGGGATGCGCAGGAACAGTGCAGGCGCTACGACAGCTTTCTTGCGGAGAATGACATTGACATCCTGGTTCTGGGAATAGGCGGCAATGGGCACATAGGATTTAATGAACCGGCAGAGTTTTTTACAGCCAACACCCATGTGGTGGAACTGGAAGAGGAAACAATGGAAGCAAATTCCCGTTTCTTTGAACGCCGGGAGGATGTTCCGAAAAAGGCCATAACAATGGGGATGGCCGGAATCGTCAGGGCTAAAAAGGTGGTTCTGATTGCATCAGGGCCAGCCAAGGCGGACGCGATAGGACGCCTGTTTAAAGACGACAGGATCGATCCCATGCTCCCATGCAGCATTTTGAAGGTATGCCGCGATGCGACGGTAATCATTGACCGGGAGCTGGAAGCGGAGATGAAATGACGAGGGCTGTGAACCGCAATGTTATGGAGTATGGAGAGTAACAGATGGGGAAATTTGTTTTAGGATTTGATTTTGGAACCCTGTCGTGCAGGGGAGTGGCCTTGAGGCTCGAGGATGGACGGCTGATGACTTCGGCCGAGAGCCGCTATAAAAACGGGGTGATTTCCGGCATGATGCACCATAAACCGATCCCGCTTCCGGATGAATGGTTTCTGCAGGATCCGGATGACTGGATCGAGAGCATGTGCGCCGTAACAGCCCGAATGCTTGGAGATTCCGGAATAAATCCGGAGGATGTGGCTGCCATCGGGACTGATTTTACAAGCTGCACCATGGTGCCCCTGTACCGGGACGGCCTTCCCATATGTAAGGATCCCGCCCTGCGGGACTGTCCCAATGCATGGCCCAAGCTGTGGAAACACCACGGCGCACAGAAATATGCGGAGGAGATAGAAAGCTATGCCAGGGAGCATACGACATGGTTGAAAGAATATTTTGGCAGCTCCGTCTCATCGGAATGGATGTTCCCCAAAATTATGCAGGTGGCCAGGGAAGACCCTGAGATTTACCGGAAAACCGATTTGTTTATGGAGGCTGTGGACTGGATTGTTTACTGGCTGACCGGGAACCTCAAGAGGACAGGGGGCGTTCTGGGGGTGAACGCATTCTGGATTAAGGGCAGGGGGTACCCGGACAGGGACTTTTTAAGGGCCCTCGACCCGGAACTGGAAGACTTAACGGAAACAAAATTTGCAGGTGATATTATCGATGTCGGCGACTGCGCCGGTTTCCTCAGGGAGGAGGCGGCAAAGATGCTGGGGCTTACGGTGAAAACGGCCGTTGCGGCCGGACACAGCGACGGGGCTGTGGCGGGATGCGGGGCAGGAGTTACGGAGAGTGGAAGTATGATGCTTGTAATGGGAACCTCCACCTGCCATCAGATGATGTACCGGGAGTTCCGCTCATTTGACGGTCTCTGTTCGGTGGCGGCGGACGGAATGGTTCCGGGGCTTTACGGGTATGAGTCCGGACAGCCGGCCACGGGAGATTTGTTCCAGTGGTTTGCCGAAACTTGCGTCCCTCAGGAATACTATGAAAGGGCGCGGGAAGAAGGAAAGAGCATACTGGCCTATCTGGGTGAGCTGGCGGAAAAGCTGGAGCCGGGGGAGAGCGGCCTTATGGCTCTGGACTGGTTTAACGGGAACCGGAGTGTCCTGTCCAACTACAACTTATCAGGAGCCGTCATCGGCCTTACCCTGCAAACTAGAACGGAAGAAATTTACAGGGCTCTTGTAGAGGCCAATGTATTCGGCTCCAGGAGAATCCTTGAAAATTACAGAGACAACGGCATTCCAATAAAAGCGATTTATGCGGTGGGGGGAATCGCAGGAAAAAGCCCGTGGATTATGCAGATGTGCGCAGACGTGTTCGGACAGGAGGTGATTGTCCCCCGGATTGACAATGTACCGGCCAGAGGCGCAGCCGCCTGTGCGGCCGTGGCCTATGGAAAAGTATATGGATATCCGGGATGCGCAGACTTTTCCGAAGCTTCAAAACGCCTGATTCCGCAGGAAACGGTGATTTATACGCCGGACGGCAGGAAAAAAGAGCGGTACGATGAATTGTACGGTTATTACAGGAAATTGCATGATATATTCGGCAGCGATGATTCCTTTATGAAGGGGTTAAGGAATATCGGGCGGAGATAATCTGCCGTGGCTTTCTGTTACGGCGGGGCATCGGAAGGGGTGCCGTAAGGTGAAGTTTCAGTTTCCGGAAACGCCGTAACGGCGGAGAAAGGGGCTGCAGCGATAAAATGTAGAAGGAGGAACTATATGAAAAAAAGGTTACTATCGGCAGTAATGATTATTTCCATGGCGGCAGTATCACTGGCCGGCTGCGGCGGTTCTAAAGCCGCAGAGACGAAGGCGGCCCAGGAAGCCGCTGGAACAGCGGAGGCAGGGGAACAGGCCGATGCAGGCGCGGAGAAGACCGAAGCTAAAGAGGGCAAGAGTTACACGATTGCCACAGTAGTAAAGGACATGTCGGATCCGTGGTGTCTGCGCCATCAGGAGGGCGTGGATGAATACGCCAAGGCGACGGGACATAACTGTTATGTAAAGGGACCGTCAAAAACGGATTCCGCGGAGCAGATCCAGGTAATTGAAACACTGATAGAGCAGGATATCGACGCAATCTGTGTGGTTCCGATCGATCCGGAGGCTTGCAAACCGGCTCTTGCCAAGGCGCGGGAGAAGGGAATCGTGGTAATTACCCACGAGGCGGAAGGATTTGACGAGTGTGACTACGATTTGGAGGCATTTAACAACACCGAGTACGGCGAGGCCATGATGGACGAACTGGCAAAGGCCATGGGAGAAGAAGGCCAGTATGTTACAATGGTGGCATTTTTATCTTCCACATCCCACAACCAGTGGATGGACGCGGCAGTAGCACACCAGAAAGCCAATTATCCGAACATGGAGCTGATTCCCGAGGAGAGAATCGAGTGTGAAGACAATATGGATATGGCTTACAACAAATCCAAAGAGATTATCAAGAAATATCCGGAAATCAAAGGGTTTATCGGCGCATCCAGCTATGACCCGCCGGGAGCTGCAAAAGCCATTGATGAGCTTGGCATGACAGGTAAGATCTTTGCCGTAGGTACGGGCGTTCCATCCGTTTCAGGCCCTTATCTGGAATCCGGTTCCAACCCGTGCGTACTCTGCTGGGATCCGGCATTATCAGGCGAAGCGATGTGCGAACTGGCCGTTATGGTGCTGAATGGGGAAAAAGACAAGATCGCCACAGGGTTCGATCTGGGTATCGACGGATACGGCAGCATCAACGTAAACGGAACCGACATAAGCGGCAGCGCAATCCTTACAATTAATAAAGATAATATGGGTGATTACCAATTCTAGAGCAGTTACGGTTCATACCCCGCTGAAACCAGCGCGCTGCGGGACGCATCCTGCGTGAACGGTAATTTGGAGCATGCTTCTTATGGTAGTTTGCAGAAATTTATGCTTGCGTATCCGAAGAGTTGGATACGCAAGCATTATTGATTGAGTGCCGGACATATTGAATGGCGAACAGGGGCAGGTGGCAAGATGAATGATATATTATTGGAAGTAAAAGAGATATCAAAGCATTTCGGGGGAGTTAAGGCTCTCGATAAGGTAAATATGGTGATCAGAAAGGGAGAAATCCATTGCCTGGTGGGGGAAAACGGCTGTGGGAAATCTACGCTGATCAAGATTATATCCGGGTTTTATAAACCGGACGGAGGGGAAATCATATACGATGGAACGAGCTATCAGAACCTGGGCATCAATCAGTCCATCCAGCTCGGAATCCAGGTCATATACCAGGACATGTCCATCTTCCCGAACCTTACGGCAGCTGAAAATATCGCTCTGAATTATGAGCTTTATAATAAGAAGAAATTTGTAAACTGGAAGAGCGTCTATGAGGTGGCCAGGAAATCCCTGGATCACATCGGCATTGATATTCCTCTGGATGCGACGGTAGGAACGCTGTCTATCGCAGATAAGCAGCTGATTGCGATTGCCAGATCGATTTTACATAATTCCAGGCTCATCATTATGGACGAGCCGACCTCCGCCCTTACGCGCAAGGAGGTGGACAAGCTGTTCCGGGTAATCAGACAGCTTCAGAGCGAGGGAATCTCCGTATTATTCGTCAGCCATAAGCTGGATGAAGTATTTGAGATTGCCGACTATTTTACCGTATTTCGGAACGGCAGGCACATTGTATCGGATTCGGCGAAAAACATTGATAATGAACAGTTCATTTACTATATGACGGGAAGGAAGATCGAGCAGGACTATTTCGACCCGCAGGATGTGGACAGCTCCCGCAGCCTGTTCAAGGTGGAAAATCTCTGCCTGAAAAATGGCTTTGAAAATATCAGCTTTGAGATTCATCCCGGAGAGATTCTTGGAATTACGGGGCTTCTCGGCTCAGGAAGGACGGAGCTTGCAAAGGCGCTGTTCGGCCTCTATCAGGCGGACGGCGGGAAAGTGTTTGTGGACGGCCGCGAGGTGCAGATAAAATCGCCGATGGACGCGCTCCGCCTGAAGATTGCCTATGTGCCGGAGGACCGTCTTACCGAGGGGCTGTTTCTGACGCAGTCCATTGAAAACAACATGATTGTCTCCAACATCGACCGCCTGAAGAAGAAAAACAGGACCGTGGATTTCGACCGGGGCCATGCGGATTCAAAAGAGTGGGTCAGAAACCTTGGAATCAAATTAAATGAACTGAAAGACGGAATCCAGACGCTTTCCGGAGGAAACCAGCAGAAGGTGGTTCTGGGGAAATGGCTGGAGACCGAACCGAAGGTGCTGATACTCAACGGTCCCACGGTCGGAGTCGATATCGGAGCCAAATATGATATCCACAACTATCTGAGGGCACTGGCGGAAAAGAAGAACATGGCCATTATCCTGATTTCCGATGATATCAGTGAAATACTGATGAACTGTAACCGGATTCTGATTATCAAGAGCGGAAGAATTGTAAGCGAACACAGGAACACGGATCTTGACGGCAGTAAGCTTCAGGCCCTCATCACAGAAGGAAAGGAGATGGAAGCGGTATGAGCATAAAGAAGTTACTGAAGAAAAATGAGTTCTATGTCATTCTCATCATTGCCGCCCTGTCTCTGGTGATACAGATGAAAAGCGGGCAGTTCTTTACGGCAAATAATATTGTGGACCTTGTAAGGAGCCTGATCGTCCCTGGCATGATGGCGGCCGGGTTGTTCATGGTCATTGCATCCGGCAATATCGACGTATCCTTTCCCTATACCGCCATGCTGTGCATGTTTGCGGTGACGAAATGGTTTCAGGTGACGGGCTATGACGGTCCCGTTATTCTCGGATTCGTTGTGGCGGGGCTCATTGGGGCCTTTCTCGGCCTGATTAACGGAGTTCTGGCCGCATGGCTGAAACTGCCGACCCTGATTATCACACTGGGTACATGTTCCATCTATCTGGGATTTACCCAGGGTGTCCTTAAAAGCAGTGTTATCTCGGCGCTTCCGGCTCCCCTTTCCGGGATGGCGGCGGCCAACCTCTTCTCGGTCCGCAGCGTGACGACGGGACTTGGAAGTTCCATGCCGGTCAGTATCTTTATTTTGATAGCCGTGCTTCTGCTGGTCGGTTTTATCATGAAATACACGATGCTGGGCAGAGGAATTTATGCCGTGGGAGGCGATCAGGTGGCGGCGGAACGCGCCGGGTTTCCGGTTGCCGGCATCAGGATTTTTGTTTTTACCTTTATGGGATTCATCGGAGGAATCACGGGGCTGACCCAGGTGACATTATCGGGCATGTGCCAGATTAACTTCTTTGATGGATACGAGATGACAATCATTGCGGCTGTTGTGCTGGGAGGAGCCAGCATTGCCGGAGGCTCCGGAAGCGTGTTCGGGACCTTCCTGGGAGTGCTTTTGATGAAGCTGATTTCCAACAACCTGATCCTTCTGGGGATTCCGACCAACTGGACCAAACTGATGACGGGCGTGCTGATTATAGCGGGTGTCTGCGCCTCAGCCTACAAAATGGTTGCCGCTGAGCAGAGGGTGACCTCAAACATACTGGAGGGACATAAGGGAGAGGAGGCGAAGGCGCATGAGTAACAGCGGTTTAAATGATACATCAAAAGAAGTGTCAAAGGCGGCACGGAAAGAATTTTATGAGAAAAATGCAAACAACCTGAAACTGCTGGCCATGTTCGTCATATCCTTTGCCGTTCTGACCGCGGCGACCGGCGGCCGCTTTTTCTCGGCCGGGCAGATGAAGCTGATTGCCTATTTATTCCCGGAGATGGGGGTTCTCTCCCTGGGAATGATGCTGGCCATGATCAGCGGCGGCATCGACCTGACGGTTGTAGCGGTGGCCGACCTGTCGGGAATCCTCTGCTGCATGCTGTTAAAGGCGGTTATGCCGGAAGGCGCTTCCGTGCCGGTGCAGATTATGGTACTTCTGTTGATTGTGGCGGTCGGCCTTGTAATCGGAGGCCTCTGTGGAATTTTCTCCGGGACGCTCATTTCCCGAATCGGAATACCGGCCATGGTTGCCACTCTGGGAGCCTCCGACATCATACTGGGCCTTGCCGTGGGAATCACGAACGGTTCGTCAATAAAAGAGCTTCCGCCGATCTTAAACAAGGTGGTCAGCTACCGGTTGTTTGATATGATTCCCGCCTCCACGATTATATTTGCCATCTGCGCAGGCGCCGTGGCATTTATCCTGAACAGGACCTCACTGGGCTTTAAGATTTATATGATCGGTTCCAACAAGACCGCCACCAGATATTCGGGGATTGACGACAAGAAAGTGATAACACTCACCTATATGATAAGCGGCATGCTGTCTTCCGTCTCGGGGCTTTTAATGTGCGGCCACTTCAATTCCGCCAGATCGGACTTTGGAAAATCCTATCTGACGCCGGCAATCCTCATCTGCGTCCTGGCGGGAGTCAGCCCGAACGGAGGAAAAGGAAAGGCCGCCGGGATGGTAATTGCCGTGGTAATCCTGCAGACACTGTCGTCCGGGTTCTCAATGTTCCAGAATATATCCGATTACTACAAGAACCTGATCTGGGGGCTGGTGCTGATCCTCGTTATGATTATTAATGTGACGTCGGAGAGGAGAAAGTCGGGAAGTTGATTGAGAAATGAGGACGCCTCTGTAAGACGGCGGACGGGGGAGTGGGGGGATGAATGAGTCTTCAGTCCCGGTTTGTAGGTTGTGGTGAGGGGGAATCCAGGAGAAAAGGTTCCTACGGGGACCCGCTCCCGCTTGTGGAGCGCACAGCGGATGCTAAGCTCGAAAGGACCTCGCTAAGCACCGGCGGGTTCCAATGTCCCCTTCGGAATCTTTTCTCCTTCCTTCCCCGGGCAGGTTGTCGACGGGACTGAAGACTCCGCGAAGGTTGTCGCCCCATCCGCCGGCTTCAGGGGCTGATTGTCTCTTTCGTCAAGTAAGGGGGAGGTATTGTCGCGGCCACTATGTAGTCGTGAATTTTTTACCTTAAGAAGGTATTTCGGGCAGGATTCAGAGAAAAATCCACCCTGTAATTTAATGATAAATCATAAAATTCAATGGTTATTCGAGGATAGGTCAGGCGTCAAAGCTCAGATTCATCAAATTGGATACCATACAGGAAAATCACTTGACAATATAGGGAGGAATTCTCCTGAAATTCGGGGACGCGTAGTGGCAGCGACAGTACCTCCCCCCTTGAAGGAATAAGAACAGTTCAGCGGCCGCAGGCCGGGGTATGGGATGGCGACAACCTTCGCGTCTTCAGTCCCGGCCATAACCTTCCCGTGGGGAATCCGGGAGAAAAAGATTCCGGAGGGAACCTGGGAGTTCATCGGCACTTACCGAGGTATTTCACGAGGTTAGTGTCCGTTATGTACTCCAAAGAGCGCAAGCGTTTCCCGGAGGAACTTTTTCTGCCCGGATTCCCCACCCGCGACAACCCACAGCCCGGGACTGAAGACTCATCCCCTCCCTCTCACCATCCCGCCCCCCGACCGTCCCGGCGGCGTTCTCATTCCTCCCCCCAATCCCCATCTTGCATCCCGCCGCAAATTGTTGTAGGATAGTATCATCAGCCGTAACGGTTCAGCAGGCGCAAAACCGTTATTAGCGGTCTATTTTACACAGGAAAAGGGGAAAATACATGCTCAACGAAAGCTACGCAGAATGTCTTGTAAAAAAGAAAACGCCGGGTTCCTCCATTATTGTAAAGATACTTCTGGCTGCGGGAATTCTTCTCACAGCGGTTTCTATCTTATGGATTGGCCTGTTCGGCTTCCTTGCCTTTATTGCAATGTGCGCATTTGCGTATCATATGATCCAGAATCTGAATGTGGAGTTTGAATATCTTCTGGTGGACCGGACGTTTTCTGTGGACCGGATCTTCTCAAAGACAAGAAGAAAGAAGGCGGCGGAATATCCACTGGAGGACATCCAGGTCATCGCCCCGGTAACTTCCGGCCATATAAAAGAGTATGAGAATCAGGTGAAAAAGGTTATCGACTACACATCGGGAGATCCGGAAGCTGTCCGATACGCTTTTATTTATACAAAGAGCGGAGCGGGTGAGAAAGTGCTCTTTGAGCCGGATGAAAAGATGGTGCGCTGCTTCAGGCAGATGGCGCCGAGAAAAATGCATGAGAATTAAGCTTTGTATAATTAAGAATATAAGAAAGAATTCCGAGAGTGGGATTCTTTCTTATATTCTTTTGACAAATTTCTCCATAATTCGTACCAGAAAATTCGTAAAAGTGCGTGGTTGACATCAACCCTCAAATTTGATAGTATTAGATACTAATAACTCCGGAAAACATCGAGAGTCTACTTATAATAATACAAATAATACGAAAGTGAGGAAGAATTAATGGGTAAGATTATTGGCGATGGCATTACATTTGATGATGTACTGCTCGTACCGTCATATTCAGAAATCATTCCTAACCAGGTTGATTTAAGCACGTATCTGACGAAAAAAATTAAATTGAATATTCCCTTAATGAGCGCCGGTATGGACACGGTTACCGAGCACAGAATGGCGATTGCCATGGCAAGACAGGGCGGTATCGGCATTATCCACAAGAATATGTCGATTGAAGAGCAGGCTGAGGAAGTCGATAAGGTAAAACGTTCAGAGAACGGTGTCATCACAGACCCATTTTATTTATCCCCGGAACATACACTGAAAGATGCCGACGAGCTGATGGGGAAGTTCCGCATTTCCGGCGTTCCGATTACGGAAGGAAGAAAGCTGGTCGGTATTATTACAAACCGTGACTTAAAGTTTGAGGAAGACTACTCCAGAAAGATCAAAGAGTGCATGACCTCGAAAAACCTGGTAACGGCAAAGGAAGGAATTAACCTGACGGAAGCAAAGAAGATTCTGGCAAAGGCCAGAGTGGAGAAGCTCCCGATCGTGGACGACGACTTCAATTTAAAAGGACTTATCACAATCAAAGATATCGAGAAGCAGATTAAATATCCGTTCTCGGCCAAGGACGAGCAGGGCAGACTTCTCTGCGGCGCAGGCGTCGGCATCACGGCCAATGTGTTGGATCGCGTAGAGGCTCTTGTGAAGGCAAAGGTGGATGTGATTGTACTGGATTCCGCGCACGGCCATTCCGAGAATGTGCTCCGCTGCGTTAAGATGATTAAAGAAGCATATCCGGATGTCCAGGTAATTGCAGGCAACGTGGCTACCGGCGCGGCTACAAAGGCCCTCATCGAAGCGGGCGTGGATGCCGTTAAGGTGGGTATCGGACCGGGTTCCATCTGCACCACCCGCGTGGTTGCAGGTATCGGCGTGCCTCAGATAACCGCCGTTATGGACTGTTATGAGACGGCGAAAGAATATGGTATTCCGATTATTGCAGACGGAGGAATCAAGTATTCGGGAGACGTTACAAAGGCAATAGCAGCAGGCGGAAGCGTATGTATGCTGGGTTCCATGTTTGCAGGCTGTGACGAGAGCCCGGGTACCTTCGAATTATATCAGGGCAGAAAGTATAAGGTTTACCGGGGCATGGGTTCCATTGCCGCGATGGAGAACGGAAGTAAAGACCGCTATTTCCAGAACGACGCAAAGAAACTGGTTCCGGAGGGCGTGGAAGGCCGCGTCGCATACAAGGGAATGGTGGAAGACACGGTATTCCAGCTTCTCGGCGGTTTACGCGCCGGTATGGGATACTGCGGAGCGCCGGATATCAAGACACTTCAGGAGACCGGAAGCTTCATCAAGATTTCCGCAGCATCCCTGAAAGAGAGCCATCCTCACGATATCCATATCACGAAGGAAGCTCCAAACTACAGCATTGAATAACTAAATAATGTCGGCCGGTAAAACGGCTTTAAAAGATAGCTATACGGCTTGATAATAACAGGTGATGTCCCTTACGGGGTGTCGCCTGTTTATTTTTTGAAAGAGATAACCTGTCTGCCGAGAGGGTGGGATGTCACTGAAGATACTTTATATTTTTTATTATTTTGGGGAAAATGGTAGGAGAAAGGTGTGTGGAGATGGAAAAACTTCGTGAAAAGATTTCTTTTAAAGATATGGGACTTTTGCTAGTGGGGGCGGTCATCTACAGTATCGGGACGCATGCATTTATGGTTCCGGCCAATATAGCTCCGGGAGGTGCTTCCGGTATTGCGCTGATGGTCAATTATCTGACCGATCTGCCGGTGGGAGCCCTGACCCTGGTTCTCAATATACCGCTTTTAATTCTGGCCTGGTTTTATTTAAGCCACCGCTTTGCGATTACAACGGCTGTGGCCAGTACCGTGTGCTCCTTAATCCTTGATATGGCGGTGGCGCCGTTCTGTCCTGTCTACAACGGTGACAGGATGCTGTGCAGCCTTTACGGCGGCGTAATCGTAGGAGTTGGAATGGCCATGATCTTTATGACGGGGACGACGACAGGGGGAACGGATATCGTCGGCTACCTGCTCCAGAAGAAACGGCCCCACATGTCAATTGGAAGGGCGCTTCTGATTGTGGACAGTGTGATCCTGGTGTTTTCCATCTTTGTTTTCGGCAATATTGAAGCGGCTCTCTTTGGCCTGATTGCACTGTATGCCCAGACGAAAGTGATTGATTCCATTATCTACGGCGGAGATGCGGGAAGTATGGCGACTGTTGTAACGAAGAAACCGGACGGTATTGCGGCGAAGATTATTTACGAGCTGGACCGCTCAGCCACCCTGCTCCCGGCAAGGGGCGCATACAGTAAACAGGATACCAGCGTCCTTTTGTGCACAGTCAGAAAGTCCCAGTTTGCAAAACTCAAGAAAATCGTATATGACGAGGATCCCGATGCATTTGTCATGGTGACGGAGACGTCGGAAGTGCTGGGACAGGGATTCAGGGAGTTTAAGGATTCTATCTGACGGACGATTGTACTGTTTTTACTAAAACAATCGGGGGAAATATGTGATTGACTCTGTTACCCGGACCAATTCTGTGTTATAATGTGTACACTTAGTGAAGGACTTGTTAATCTGATGCAAGCCATGCTGAATGTGGATAGGTGTAATCCATGTCCGGCATTCGCGATATAATCTGAGTAACTTTGCAAGGTATTCCAAACCTGGTGCGGCTATACCGGCGAAGGCATTTAAGGGGAAATAACCCCGGATGCGGAGATGGAAAATATGGGAAAGGGTAATGAAAAGATACTGAAGATCTGTATGTTTGGCGGTTTTACTCTGGATTATGACGGTAAAGAGATTATTTTGGGGAGAAACAGTACGGCTAAGTTTGTTCAGCTTCTACAGCTCGTGTGGATTCATGGTGCCAAGGGAATTGCCAAGGAACAGCTTATGCAGCTGCTTTACGACAGACTCAATGTAACAAATTTAAATAACAGTTTGAATAATCTGTTGTACCGGGCGCGGAAACAGATGGTTCAGGCGGGGCTTCCGGAGGGGGAGTATATCACCAACCGGGACGGCCTGTATATCAGTGAGGGGAATATACCTCTGGAGATAGACACAATTGAATTTGAGCGATATATCGCGGAGGCGGAGAATGCCGCCGACAGGAAGGAGAAGTGCCGCTGTTATGAGAAAGCAGTGTCCCTTTACAGAGGAGAACTTCTTCCTGCAATATCAAATGAGACATGGGTAACCCTGGAGAGCCTGGCCTACAAGCGGAAATTCAGCGAGTGCGTGGAGTGGCTGGGGAACTACATGGAGGAGCAGAAGGACTATGAGGCAATGTACAGGCTTTACAGTCGGGCTGCGGAGATTTATCCATTTGATGACTGGCAGATTTATCAGATAGGAAGTCTGTTGTACAAGGAAGATTATAAAGAGGCATATCGCCTGTACGATAAGACGGTGCGTATGTATTCCGATGAGATGGGACTGCCCCCGTCGGCTCAGATGCTGGAATGTTACCGTAAGATGGGAGAGAAGATTAAAAGCTGTCCTAACAATCTGGATGAGATCCAGGATGAACTAAAGGAAGGACATGAGGAAGACGAGACGGCGGCAGAGGGTGCATTTTACTGCTCCTATCCGAGCTTTATTGATACATACCGTCTTTTGAGCCGAATTATGGAGCGGAGCGGCCAATCCGTTTTCCTGATGCTCTGTACGCTGGTTGATTATGAAGGAAAAATCATCCAGAACCAGGAGAAACTGAAAAAACGTTCCGAGGAGCTCAGGGAGGCAATCCGCTTGACACTCAGGCGCGGTGATGCCTATACAAGGTACAGTAATTCACAGTACCTGATTCTTCTCTCAGGCACAAAGCAGGAGGACTGTTCCATTGTCTATAACAGGATTAATAAGAAATTAAAGGAATTGGCCGGCGTCCGGGCGGAGATCAGTTATAATGTGACGTCGCTGGCGGAACTTGGAGCCTGACGGATAAAGGCGGCGAAAGCGAGATTGGTTTGGACATATATTTATATAGAAGATACTCAACGGAGACCTGTATGTATACACAAGTCTCCGTTTTTTTAATTGATTCTTCAATAGAAAGTAAGGGGAGAGATTTGGGCTGTTTGGCAGTGCAACGTGTACAGATAGAGCTTTTCTTTACAAATTACAGAGGCCATGAGAGAGTGTTACCACTTTTTCATGGCTTTTTTCTTTGATAGAAACGTTCTCAAAACTCCCCAATCGGATAAAAAAGCTCTTCGGGGCAGACTCACATATCAGAGAGACTTCACATTTTTATTAGAAAAAGTTAATGAAAATGTAAATAAAGTAAGGAAAAGCAAAAAAATCCCTTTCCGTGATTAATTGCGTGATTGCCTTTTTGATAAAGTATCTTTAACGAAGGGAGAGGTCGGAATGATGGAAGGCATGATTTCAGCGCCTAATCTTATGGCAATATGTGTAGACAGTACCGCACAGGGAGATTATTCAGGAAGCATCTGGAATCTGTATCAGAAAAGACCGATTCCATACGCCAATACGATGGATTTGCTGAGAAAGATGGATTCGTTTTTCAATGATCTTGATTTTCCGCAGAACTCCACGGTCGGCAGAAGTTTCCGAAAAGATAGAGGCGCAGTAAGGCAGAAGAAAGAGGAGGCCGTGGCACTGATGGACGAAAGAGAGTTAAGAAAGAAAAAAGGTGAAGAAGCCACATTTATTGTCCATGTGAAATATAGACAGAACGCCACCTGGCAGGGTGAAGTGATTTGGGCAGATAAAAAAGAAAAGAAGTTTTTCCGCAGTGCCCTGGAGTTGTTAAAACTGATGGACAGTGCAATGGAAGAAAGCGAAGAATAGAAGCACAGGGGAGATTTACGGAGAAAGGAAGGCGGGAGAATAGATGAATTTCGCGGAACAGAAATTATTCAGTAGAAGAAGAAAAAGCGCAGTAAAGCGCAACTGGCGTCAAAGCCTGGCCTGGCTGTTAATCGCCTGTCTGTGTATTACGAACATAAATATTGCTGCATTTGCAGCAGAGATTGCACTGGACGGAAACGGACTTGCAGCAACACCGTCAAGCGCCACCGCATCGGAGGCGGATGTGTGGATGCCGGGAACTTCGATTTCAGGAGAAGAACTTCTGGCCGAAGCGGAACGTGCTGTAACAAATGGCTGGAAATTTGATTTTGACGGCATGTTAAGAAAACTGGACGGCGAGTCGGACAGTGAAAACAGCCAGAATTTTAAAAAGTACGAAGATTTGTTTGACGGATATTCCAGTTTTATCTTATTTTATGACAACGACGAAGAGGGAATGTTAACCGGCGATAACAAAAAAGCATACGGTTACATCCTGGTCCGTCTCGATAAAAAGAAATACATGGAATACAGAGAGCATGCAGGCCTTGGTAATACAGACAGTGAAGCAAGCGCCTCGGATGCGGAAGCAGAGGAATCCTACAAGCTGACCGGAGATGAGGAAATCATTTTCCTCTATATGAACGGTACGGGAGTGGATGCGACATTTAATCTGAATTTTGAAGATATTGAAACTTCTGAAATCGTAGTGCCGGCGGCAAGCTATTTTATAGAAGAAAAGGAAGAAGAAGTTACTGAGACAACGGCAGCGCCTGAAGAGCAGACAGAAGAACCGAAAGAGGAGCAGCCGGACGGAGAGGGCGGCGGTTCATCAGGCGGAAGCGGTTCAGGAAGCGGAAGTGAAAACAACCAGGGCGGCTCCGAAGAAGGAAATGATATCGCAGGTCCAGAAGACGGAACCGATAAAGATCAGGGAACGGTTGAGGATGAAAGCAAATCCGACAGCGGAAATACAGAAACCGAAGACGGTCAGGAAGGAACAAAACCCGACGGCGGAAGCGAAGAAGGCCAGGGAGGAACAAAACCCGATAGTGGAAGCGAAGAAGGCCAGGGAGGAACAAAACCCGATAGTGGAAGCGAAGAAGGCCAGGGAGGAACAAAACCCGACAGCGGAAGCGAAGAAGGCCAGGGAGGAACAAAACCTGACAGTGGAAGCAATGAAGGTCAGGGAGGAACAAAACCCGACGGCGGAAGTGACGCAGGCCAGGAAGGAACAAAACCCGATGGCGGAAGTGATGCAGGCCAGGGAGGAACAAAATCCGACGGCGGAACAGACGCAGACAAGGGAGATACGGGAAACAGCGGTTCATCCGATAAAGAAAACAGCCAGGGAAGTACAGATTCCGGCAAGGACAACGGCATCGATAACGGACATGACAGCAACAAATCGTCCGGCTCGTCTTCAGGAACAGATTCCGGTTCCAGCAGCGATAAAGGTTCCGGCAGCGGTTCCGGTTCGGGCAGTGATTCAGGCTCAGGAACAAGTTCAGGTTCCGGCAGCGGTTCAGACTCCGGCTCCGGCGACAGCGGTTCATCAGGTGAACAGACAGTATCGATTTCCAGCTACAACGTCGTAAGAGTAATGGGACCGAATCCGGATGCATCGGATGAAGATGAAGACGACGGAATGAGCTTCGAAGAGTGGGCGGAAGACGATGAGGATGAGGAAGACGACGAAGAGTACGACGACTATGACGATTATGATTACGGCAGTTACGAATATGACGAAGACGGCACGATTTACCTGAATATGACATTCCTGCCGGCAGCGGCGATGCAGTCCAGGAAAGCACAGTCTAAGGCAAGGTTCTTCAGGTCGGCAAAGGCAGAAAATGAACAGGTTTCCGTACAGGCATCCGTAGCGGCGGTGAGTGATTTTACACCTACGATTCAGGGATATCACAAACAGATAAAACACCTTGGCGGAGATGATTACGAATTGCATCTGGATGTTTCCGGCTCAGGTCAGGGAACGGATGTCCTTCTCATAATCGACCGGTCCGGAAGTATGGGCGGTTCGATGGGGACATTGAAAAATATACTGGCTAATGGATATTGGAGTAATGGGACTTATTATAAGAGTTTCGTCGATACAATTTTCGGACAGTCAGCAAAAAGCAGATTCGCAGTTATTTCTTACGGTGAGACCTCGAAAATCAACTTGGAGTGGTCGGGAAATACAACGACAATTAAAAAAACAATAACCGGATTAAACACTAACGGCGGAACAAACTATGAAGATGCACTATATGATGCGGCAGAATTATTGAAAAGCAGGTCAAATTCGGGAAATGTTCCGATAGTTATTTTCTTAAGCGATGGACAGCCTACTTTCTATAATAAGCATCCTGATGAAAAAAACAAAGATATATTCAACGAATATTCTTCTAGTTACGGTGTGGGTGGAACAGGAAGCAGTACTTCCGATAAAACCAGCTCCGAAACATTAAATGCCGGAAGAAAATTTAATGAAATTGCAACCGAAAAGGGAGCGACTGTCTATGGAATGCAGTTTGCCGGAGCAGCGAAGAAATATTTTGAACCGATTGTGTATGGAACAAATATACCTGATAAAACCACAAGAATTTTCACATCGGGAAGCAACAAGCTGGAAGAACTCTTTGGAGATATGCTGGAGAGCCTGAAGCTCAGGAACGTCAGAATTGATGATACACTGAGTAAATACGTGGAATTGCCGTCTAACTGGAAAGAAACTGCGAAGGTATATAAGAAGACAAATTCCGGCAGGACGTCATTGACGGAAGGCAGAGATTACGAGTCATTAACTTACAACGCTGATATAAGGATGGTTTCCTTAGTCTTCGGTGAGAAAAAGACACTCGACGATGATGCGGTTTATGAACTTGTATTTAATATCACGGCGAGTTCAACTGCCAAAGCGGAAGGTCCTGACGGATACAATGCAACAGGAGATGTGAATACCGATTATGAAGGAAATGACACCAGCAGCACAAAAGACGGTTTTTATTCTAATGATGAAGCTATCTTATCATATGGTGAGAATAATGAACTGAAGTTGAAATATCCGAAACCGGTAATACAGGTAACATACGTACCGGAGCCGGAACACAGAAAATATATCGAAGATAAGAAAAACGGAACGTTTGAACTGACACTGGATGTTACTTCACCGGTAGGTTCATCAACAGAAACAATAGAAACAAGAGTACCGGCAGATGTAATGTTTATTCTGGACAAATCAGGCAGTATGGAGTATTCAATACCTGGTTCGGATCGTGCACGGTATGAACTGGTGAATGATGCGATTGAGAGAGTAGTGGAAGGCCTGGCAGAGTATGACGTGTACTATAAGGGAATCCATTTTCCAAAGAGTTATTACGGAGGGCTTGAGATAAAACCGTCTGAAACCGACTGGCTTAAAGTAAGCAGCAATTATCAAAGTGAAATTAATATATCAGATCCAAACGGAGGTACATATCCGAATGGAGCATTGACAAAAGGAATTGAATTATTAAACAGCGGTTCACCAGAAAATAGAGGAAAGGACGGAGTTAAGAAACATATTATTTTTTTAACAGACGGAGATCCTACAAATGATAGTGAAAGCACTGATACAAATATCAAAAAAGCAATAGCATCTTTATCTTCCGATACATCACTTCATATTATTGCATGCGGCGTATCGGCGTCATCTAAATATTTGACCGGACTGAAAAAAAAGGCGGAAGAGAAAGGAGCCACAGTAACTAGTCAGGGGGCATATTCGGCAGGAGATATTAATGCAGTCTTTACAAATATTAAAAACAGCATTATCTCTTCCGTAACAGAAAGTAAACCGGGGATCACGGGCGTGACGATAACAGATACACTCAGTGAGTACGCAGAGTTTGTCAATCCGAACAGCACGGACGATGTAAAAATCCTTATGGATGGAATACCAATGTCGACTGGGGAGAAAGAAAAGGCAAAACCGGATATTACAAAGACAGGAAAGACGGTAACAGTCAGCTTCGCAGGTGACTATGAATTTGAAAAAGATGTCACCTACAGCATCAGCTTCCCGATAAAACCTTCAGCCAAAGCATTTGAAGAATACCTTCAGAATAATGGCGGATACGGAGAAGTAGTAGGCGATGCAGACACCGACGTACCTGGATTCTCCGAGGAGGAGTGGACCAGCTCAGGAAAACCGGGATTCCATTCCAATGAATCGGCAAATGTAACTTATATCTATGGAACAAACCAGAAGGAATTAGAATATCCACATCCGGTACTTCAAGTAACACAGGGAAAGATGAAAATCAGAAAAGTAGTTATTGACGGTACACCGGAGGATGACGGAAAAGAATTTATCATCCATGTAAACGGTGAAGATTATTCATCGGTAGCGTTGGAAGACGGAGAGACGAGCCCATATATCTATGTGGATTCAGAAACGACATTCGAAATTACAGAGTCGGTACCTATGGAATACACACAGGCGGCAATGCTGAGAATCACGGATGCAAAAACGGGCGACCCAATTGAGGATTCCGAAGGAACCGTAACTGTGAAGCCGGGGGATGACCTCCTGGTAGAAGTTTACAACACATACGGACACAAACCATACTTCCACAGCTGGAACACGGTAACCAATTACACCACAGGAGATAAGAACACACCGTTCAAGACCAGCCGGGAAGCTGCGAAAGAGGCTGCAAAGAACCACCCGAAAGCAGCTTTAACAGGAAACGATGAAGAGAATTTAGATATGGAGGAGGGAGAGGCGCTTGATTAAATTTAGTAGAAATTATATAAAAATAACCGGCGTCACTCTCATGGCGGTACTGGCCCTGGGGATTGGAGGAACCGGGGCGGCCGTCCGCCACAGAATGGCTCTCAAAAATGAAGTTCGGACGCCGACAGTGGAAGTTACAACAACAGAAAAAATAGGCGACGTGGATCGCAACAGTGGAAAGAAGCAGAAAGAAGTGGTATTTAAAAATACCGGTACTGCGGATGTCTTTCTCCGCATCGCCTATGCGGAAACCTGGGTTTACACGGAATCGCTATCTGATGGAAAGAAAGAGCAGATTATTCTTCCGAACCGCAGTGAGACGGGCAATGATGACAGCATCGTATCGAAAGAATGGGATAACGACTGGAATGATAACTGGTATGACGGAGGCGATGGCTGGTATTACTACAAAAAGGTTCTGCAAGCGGAGAAAAGCACAGAAGAAATTTTAAGGTCGGTGACATTCGACGACGCAGATAGCTATCCCGACAGCCGTTATGCAGAAGCCGAATATCAGCTTCATTTCCAGGTGGAAGCCGTACAGGCCAGCGATGAACTTCAGGTGAGCAAGGATGCGGTGAAGGAATTATTCGACAAATCCATCTCAGTAGACGAAAAGGGCTGGCCGGGAAACAAGTATACGACGACAGTCCTGTGGGAAGGAGGTAACTGATTGTGAGAAAGATACATAAAAAATTAGTTGCCGCTATGGTAGGTTTCTTCTGCCTCACCACAATCGGAACAAGTATGGCGAGCTACACAAACAAAGTTAATATTACCAACCCGTTTAACACCTCGGGCCCAAGCTCAGCGGTAATGCTTGAGAATTTCAATCCGGACAGCACTTTCCTCCCGGGAGAGTCAGTTGAAAAACAGCCCTATTTTAAAAATACGGGCGAAGCGGATTTGCTTCTCAGAGTAAAAGTAACGGCGGTGTGGAAAAATGCCGATGATTCTGTATTTGCACCGGGAGATCCTTTCAGTGATACCGATAAGGTTACAAAATCATGGACCGATTCATGGGAAAAAGAGTGGGTGGAAATCGGAGATTATTACTACTATAATAAGATTCTTAAAAAGTCGGGTGAGGACGGCGATACCACTTCGATTATCCTTAAAAAGCTTCAGTTATCGGCGGAAGTGTCCAATGATAAACACGGCACCGATTACAGCGACCGGGTTTATGAACTCTTCTTTGATGCAGAGGCAATACCGGCGGACAACGTATCGGCGGAGCAGTGGAAAAACGACATAGGCGCAGACGCAGACAAACTCAGTTGGAACAACTTCTTAAAATAAAGAAGTACAAACATAAAAAGTAAGAGCAGAAAACAAAAAACAAATCTCAGGAGGAACGGATATGAAGAAGAGAAATATAGCAGCCCTGGCCGGTGTAGCAGCAATCTTTGTAGTGGGAGGGTCTTTAGCATATTTTAACCAGACCATGGAAGTGGAGAATAATTTTGATACGGCAAAATACGGTTCAACACTGGTAGAGGATTTCAACCCGAGCGACGGCCATGATTGGGAGCCTGGCGTGGAAGTTAACAAGGATGTGCTGGTGACCAATACAGGAGACAAACCGGTAGTTGTGCGTGTACGGTTTGATGAGACATGGAAAAGGGGCGAGGAAGCTTTTGTAGATATTAAAGCGGGAGACAAGACTCTTAACGGCGAAGAAAACAAAATTATGAATGTTTTCCAGGGGAATCCGGCAGATGGAGTGGCAACAGCAGATGTAGATGACTCCGTAGTTGAGAAGAAACTGGCAAATACAAAAGACTGGATTTATCAGGATGGTTACTATTACTACCATACGGCGCTGGGAAGCAAACTCGGCACTTCGGAAGTTCTGGATGCCGTAAAACTCTCTGAGAAAGCAGATATGGGACAGTTCCTCAAAAAGAAATATTACTCCTTAGCAGAAACAGCAGGAGAGAACGACTGGATTCCATTCCCTGAAAATAAGGATGGAAAAGAGATGACGGAAGCCGAGCTGGCAGCATCATTACCGGAAGGCCAAGTAATCAGACATATCAAATCCGACGTAGCAGCCGATGCCCAGGCACTGGGATACGCAGATGCAGATTACACGCTGAAGATTACAGCAGAAGTAATTCAGGCAACATCAGAAGCAGTTAACGCTGTATTTGGCAAGGGAGCTGAATTTAAAGCGCCGGACGGATGTGACTGGGAACTGAAATAAGATACAGGCAGGATAATGGCGCAACGGCTGATTAACCTGAAAATGGGGACGCGTAAAGCGTTCGGGAAATTTGCTCAGACACAGCGGGCAGAAGCAGCAATAAAAATCCAAAGCAGGAGGAAATGAATATGAAGATAAATAAAAAAGTGGGAGCGCTTGCTGGACTTGCAGCTCTGGCAGCAGTTGGCGGAACATGGGCTTTCTTTAATCAGACAGCGGCAATTACCAACCCTTTTACAACAAAACAGTATAATACATCCGTAGTAGAGCATTTCAACCCGGCAGACGGCGAGGACTGGAAGCCAGGCGGAACGGTTGATAAAACTGTTTCGGCTAAGAACACCGGTGATTATCCGATTCTGGTGCGTGTAAGTATGGATGAGAAGTGGTATAGGGACAATGCAAAAGATGCATTCAAAACAATAAAAAGTTCGGACGGAGATGTATTCTTCAACGTAGTGAAAGAAGATGGAGGAGGCTACAAGGCATTCCAGAATGACCCGGAAGATGGTCTTGCTCCGCAGAAATTTTTCAACGAAGATGGTGATGATACGGTAGTATACAAAAACCTCAACACAGGCTCAGGCGCAGGCAAATGGTTCTATGACAACGGATACTGGTACTGGAACGGCGTTCTGGCAGCAGGAACAAGCACAGAGCAGCTTATGGATTCCGTTACACTTGCATCCAATATCGATTTAGGAAAATACGTCAGCACCAAGTCATATTACGTGATGAGCGCTCAGGAAGCGGCCAATGCACATGCACTGGATGGCGATAACAAGATTAAAGCCGATTTTGATGTTGAAAAGTACATTGTTGATAATGAGAAAGAATGGCTCACGGCGGCATCGGACGACGAAGAACTGCAGGCAGCCAAAGATGCGGCAAAAGACGGCAGCTACTTCTTCAGAAAAGCAGAGAGCGGCCTTGATGAAAATGCAAAAGGTTATGCAGGAGCTAACTACGATTTGACCATCACAACAGAATTTATTCAGGCTACAAAGGATGCCGTATGGACGGAGGCTCCTGAGGCAATCAAGAAATTAGCTGAATAAACACAGACAGAATACAGGCACAGGGAAAAAATATGAAAATAATAAAAGGGATATTTAACATTCTATCATGGGCGGTGTACGCATGCATTATCTTCTACCTGCTGATTGCATCACCCATGGTAGCCGGCTACCGGCCGGTAGTGGTACTCAGCGGCAGTATGGAGCCGACTTACCATGTAGGAAGCGTCATTTACTATAAGAGCGCGGATTTCGCCGATATCAAAGTAGGGGATGCCATCACATTCAGAACGGGTGAAAACGCAATGGTTACCCACCGTGTGGCGGAAAAAAGCGAGCTTTCGGGAACGTTTACCACAAAGGGCGATGCAAATATGACAGAAGACCCAAACCCGGTGGAATACAGCCAGGTGCTGGGAAAGGTACTGAAATTCAGTATACCGGTGGCAGGATTCTTTGTGGGTTACAGTAAAAATTTTATGGTAATTGGCCTAATGGCAGCGGTTATCGTGATAAATATCCTTCTTGACAGCCTTTTCCCCACAAAAAAGAAGGGGGAAGAAAGGACGGAACATAGCGATGAGGAGAAAGAAACCTGATAAAAAATACATATTGGCACTGGGTGCACTCCTCGCTGTTACGGCAATAGGAGGTACATTTGCCTACTTCAGCCAGGACTTGTCCGCCTCCAATGAATTCCTCACGGGGAAATATGATACGGAAATCACCGAAGAATTCGTACCGCCGGCCGACTGGCAGCCGGGAACGGAGATTACCAAAAAGGTTGTGATTACCAATAAGGGGAATGTCGATGTGGTAGCGGTGGCAAAGCTTACGGAAGAGTGTATCCGAAAAGAAGACATCACCATTCCTTCGTATGAGACGGGAGCCGACGGAAAGCTGGTGGAAAGCTCCAAGACGGTGGCATTTAAGGGAGAAAAACTTCCGACGATATTTGCTCCGAAGGATCCAAACGGCAACCTGCTTCCGGAGGAAGAAGTAGGACTCAAAAAGTTCGGTACGGAGGTTGTGGAATACGATTCGGGAAAACAGCCGGAAGAATATAAAGGTAAATGGGTTTACCTGAAAACGGACGGCACAGGGGCTCTTAAAACCCCGGTCTATTACTTCTTCTATGTAGGAGTGATAGGAGGGAAAGAAACCTCACCGTCCATTCTGGAAAGTGTCACGATGAACCCACGGCTGGAATCCACGGTTACGGGAACCAAGCTGGTTGCGGATGTAGGCTCGGACGGAGAAAATGTTTATACCTTTACAAGCACGCAGAGCGAGTACGGCTATGACAGTGTCAACTACAAGCTGAACATTAAGGCGAAGACGGTTCAGGCAACAAAATCAGCGGTGGACGCAGTTCTCGGAACAGAGACGGAACTTCCCACGGAGCTGGTTCCACAGGAATTTGACAGCCTGCTGTCCTATGTGAGGAGCCTGTGCAGGGAAGACAGCACATCATCCACAACGCCGTAAAGTGATGAAAAGCCAAAACATCGGAAAAATAAGGGATTCTAAACATAACAGATTCTAAACATAACAAATTATAAAGTAACAGATTATTAAAATAATAAGCTATTAAAATAACAGACTATTAAATAATGGACTATTAAAATAATGGACTGAGAAGAGCATAAGAAAGGGAGACGGATTTATGAAAAAGAATAAAAAAGCGTTATTCGGACTTGCCGCACTTGCAGCGGTTGCAGCTATCGGAGGAACATGGGCATACTGGAGCCAAGATTTAACGGCAGTCAATGAATTCCAGACAGGTAAATATGATTCTGATATTGTCGAGGAATTTATTCCTCCGACACCAGGAGAGTGGGTACCGGGAGTGACGGTGCCGAAGGAAGTAACCGTGAAAAATAGCGGTAATGTAAAGCTGGCGGCGATTGCGGCCATCGATCAGGTATGGGTGAGAACCGAGTCTGTAGAGGCTGAGAATAACGGAGAGAATGAAACCGTTTCTCCGGCAGAGGGAGAATACTTCGATCTGATGTTCCGGGATGACAAAGACGAACTGCAGTATGCATCTATAATCAGCTGGGGAGAAGACATTGCGGTGCTGAGTTCCAAAGGCACTGAAACAGCGGTTCTGGCAGCAAAAACACTCAAGATTGATACGCAGGTAACCTCTCTGGATTCCGCAGATGCAGCAGGCAAATGGATCCTGGTAGATGCGCAGAACAGTGATGAAGTCAACAAAGGAGAAGGATTCTCCAATCTGAAATTCATTTATAACGGCATCATCGGCGAAGGCGGAGAATCACCTAAGTTACTGACTGGAGCGACCTTAAATCCGCTTATCAATACAACCGTAACAGAAAAAACCACAACCGTCAGAACAGATGAAGATGGCAATACGATTAAGACAACCGAAACAAAGACAAATCCGGCATACGGTTATGACAGTGCAAAATATACGATGACGATTAATGCGACTACAGTACAGGCAACAGAAGATGCCATTAATACGACACTTGAGGCTAAGGGCTACTCCAAGCAGCTTGCCACAGAATTTATTACAGCAAACAAAGACGAACTTTTAAAGACAGAATCTTAAGAGTGAAGCAACAGACCATCAGCAGTTTAGAGAGCTGCCCCGTGAGGGGGCTGTATCATAACAGACAGGAGATAGTGATATGAGGAAAGGCAGACGCAAACTATTAGGGCTGGCAGCCCTGGCATCTCTGATGCTCATCGGCGGCACCTGGGCGGCCTGGACCCAGGAGATTCAGACCGGTAATGAGTTCATGCCTGGAAAATACAATACTTCCCTCGATGAGGCTTTTGACGCACCTTCCGACTGGCAGCCGGGAAAAGAACAGGAGAAAAAAGTCTGGATCAGCAATAAGGGAACCGTACCGGTCATGGCAAAGGCAGTTATTACCCAGCAGTGGATCCGAAGAGAAAACGTTTATGCAACATCGGTGGACGCTCAGGGAAACATTGTGGAAGAGCCGGTAGCGCCTCTGGCAGGAGAAGCTTTTCCTCTGACCTTCGAGACGGGAGCAGGGATGGAATACGCCGCAATACCGAATTTCAACAGGGATACGGTGGTACTCCTGGCATCCGGTAAAACGGACAATGCCTCGTTGAGCCTCGGCCTGACCGCTGTCAACACAGTGGCGGAGGCAAAGGGAAAATGGCTTCTGATGAATGAGGAACCTGACAAAGACAACGGTTATACCCTTTATTACGTGGGAATCATTGAACCAGGCAGTGAATCTCCGGCATTTTTAAACAGCGTGACACTCAATGACGAGTTGGCGCGCACAATCACAGGCAAAACTACTTATCATGTAAAACAGGACGACGGTTCGGTGAAAAAGGTGACCGTTGACAAGGTAAATTCCGAGTATGGCTATGACTCCGCGAAATACACGATGGAGATCAAGGGAACCACGGTACAGGCGACAAAAGCCGCAGTAGCGGAGGTATTCGGACAGGACGGCGACACACTTGCATTTTTGGCTGACAAAGTTGCCGACAGCGGCATCTTTACATCGTCTACGGTGAAAACGCTTAAATTTGAATCATCCGGAGGCAAGCTGGTCTATACACCGTACCGCACGGACAGCGGAGCTGAGGAAGGCAACTGGTTTATGAGCTTTACCGACATGGTTCCCGGCGGAATTTACAAGGATAAGCTGAATATCGAGAATGCTTCGGGCAAAGATTACGATCTTTATATGCAGGTCATCCCGAGAACGCAGGATGAGGTAAAGGATGAGATTCTGGACCTGATCACGATGAAGGTTACTTATGATGGAACACTTCTTTACGACGGAAAAGCTACGGGAGCCTCCCTTGTATCGGAAGAGGGCATCCAACGGGTGGTTCCTCTGGGCCGCTATATAAGCCGGAAGACGGGAACCATCGAGGTGGAACTGCAGCTCGACCCGACACTGAAGGTAGGAGACGGAAGGACGGAGGCTATTGCAGGCGTCCTCTCCAAAATTGACTGGAAGTTCATGGCCACGGAAGTCAGCTCCGGCGGAGGAGGCGGAGGTGGTGGTGGAAGAGACCGCGACCGCGGAAGAACGGTCAATATTCCGGATTCGGAAGTTCCGATGGCAGACGCCACAATCATTGAAGACAGTCCGGTTCCACTCGGAATGCTTCCAAAGACAGGTGACAATACGCCAATCCTGCCGATTATCATGACGGTATTCGGAAGCGGCATTATCCTTCTCTATCTGGGAATGAAGATTCGCAGAAAAGACGACTCTGAAAATTAAGGAAACGGCATAATGAAAAAGAAAACCTGGAAGCTTTTATTTATTACGGTTTTGGTAATATTCCTCTTCTCATCGGGATTTCTGGTAAAGACAATATACGGTTACCGGAAAGCAGAAGGAGAATATGATAAAATAGCATATGAAGCGGTAAAGGTCATCCCCGGCGTTTTAGACGAAGCCCTCGCAGACAGCGGGGGTTCCGGCCAGAACGCCGGTTCTGTCGATGCGGGTGCAAATGCACAGCAGGGAAACGGAAGCGACGGCGGTGTTTCGGACCAGGCGGTGGACCTTAACAGGATGCTGTCTATCGACTTCGGCTACCTGAAAAAGAAAAATCCGGATATTGTTGCCTGGCTGGATATCCCCGGAACGGGAATCAGTTATCCCGTCGCGAAAACAGGGGACAACGATTTTTATATCAGCCACGGCATTAACGGACAGAAAAGCGGGTCCGGGGCAGTTTTCATGGACTACAGGAACAAAGCGGATCTGACGGATTCCAACACAATCCTGTTCGGCCATAATATGCGCAACGGCTCCATGTTCGCCGGGCTCAGGCAGTTTAAATCCCAGTCCTACCGCAATAGCCGTCCCTATGTGGATTTATATTTTCCCGACGGCCGTGTAAGATTTGAAATTTACTCCTGCTATGAGGAGTCTGCAAGCGGTGAGAATTTTCCCACCCTGTTCACGGGAAAAGACGAAAGAAACGCATTCTTAAGCGCCGCTGCGGCCCGCTCCCTCTACAAGACGGATGTGGTTCCGGAAGAGTCGGGCCATACGCTGATGCTTGCGACCTGTACGGGAAAAGGCTACAGCCACAGGCTGGTAGTGCATGCGGCACAAATAGAAGAACATGCGGGACGAATGGAAGAACATGCGGAACAAATGGAAGACTCTGCAGTACAAGCAGAAGGGCATATAGCGCAAACAGAAGGAAACGGGCTTTCGGATGAATAATCCGGAAGACCCGTTTCCTTCTGTTTGCAGTGTCTCAATTAGTGTTTGAACAAACCCTGTAGAACTGCTATAATGAAAGATAAGCGCAACTGTGGAAGGATTCAATAATTAGGAAAGATTTAATGAAGGACGGCAGCCCGCGTGCAGGTTACCGTTACATAGCTGTGAATGAGAAAAATCAGGGAGGAAATAAACCAATGAAAATTTCATGTGTGAAAGCGGTATTTTACAGTGCCACAGGAAATACGGAGGGTGTAGTAACCGCCATTGCGGAAAAAATCGCCGGAAAGCTCGGAGTTCCCATGGAAACTTACGACTTTACATTACCGGGGAACAGAACCGAGGAGCAGACCTATTCACCGTCAGACCTTGTCGTATTCGGCACGCCTGTCTATGCAGGAAGAGTTCCAAACAAGATGCTTCCAATCGTACAGAATCACTTTAAGGGTGAGGGGGCGCTGGCCGTTCCCGTCGTTACCTTTGGAAACAGAAACTTTGACAACGGACTGATCGAGCTGCGCAACGAACTTGAGAATAACGGTTTCCATACGGTTGCCGGAGCTGGATTCGCCGTAAGCCATGTGTTCTCAGACAAAATCGCCCCAGGACGTCCGGATGAGAAGGATCAGGAAATCATGGCTCAATTTGCAGAGCAGGTAGCGGATAAGGTAGATAACATGGAATCAATCCCGGAGCCAATCGCAGTCCGCGGCGACGATCCAGTTGGACCGTACTACACACCGCTTGGAACAGACGGAAAGCCGGCTGTCTTTCTGAAGGCCAAACCAAAGACCAAACCAGAGGCCTGTGATGGCTGCGGAATCTGTGTCGATGCCTGTCCGGTAGGCTCCATCAGCAAAGAGGATCCGAAGGAAGTTCCCGGAATCTGTATCAAATGCCAGGCCTGCGTAAAGAAATGTCCTACGGGCGCCAAATATTTCGACGATCCCGCATTCCTTTCCCACGTGGCAATGCTGGAGCAGAACTATACACGCAGGGCAGAAGCGGAGACTTTTGTATAGTCCGGCAGGAATATAAAGCATCAAACATGAAACATTGAACATTAAGAAAACCCGGATATACAGGTTTTAGCGCCTGTGCATCCGGGCTTTTCGTTGCTTGTAAAATGCTGTTTCGTGCTGGCTAAACTCGGGAATTTCACTTTAAGAAACTCTCTCTTTCCCTCTTTTCTGCGTCAGCAGAAGAACCGTGGTAATAATAGCCGCCAGTCCCAGAAAATCCATGAAAGTAAAGGCGGTTCCGAGCCACAGCGCCGATATGACCGTTGCGGAGACTGGCTCTATACAGGCGAGCATGCTGGCTTTGACGGAACCGATATCGCTGACGCCCTGAAGGTACAGCGTGAACGAAAGCGCAGTTCCTATCAGTACGATAGCCGCCAGTCCGAGGATTGTGCCCAGATCAAAGGTCACACGCACGGTCCAGTACCGCGTGACGAAGAACAGGAAAATGCCTCCTATCAGCATGCCGTATCCGGTGACAATGGTGCTTCCCCACCGTCCGATGATCTTTTCCGGCAGCATGGTATAGCTCATCAGAGCCACCGCCGAAAGAAGCCCCCATGCAAGCCCCAGGTTTGAAATGACCAGGGAATGGATATTTCCGTGTGTTGCCAGAAGAAAGGTTCCGGCCACAGCCAGGATAATGGCAAAGACTTCCCTGCCGCTGGGCAGTTTCTTCGCGATAAAACAGGAAACAATCATAATCAGCACCGGTCCTAAATACTGAAGAACTGTGGCGGTTCCCGCATTGGAATGGGAGATGGCCGTCATATAACTGTACTGGCAGAACATCAGTCCGAAAATAGAAAAAATAAAAAGCTGCCTCCTGTCCTTTTTATCCTTCATAATCAGCACCATTTCCCTGCGCTGTCTCATAAAACCCAGCACCAGAAGGATGACTCCCGCGCACAGCATACGCGTAACCGTAACCCAGGCAGAGTCCAGATTTTTATAAGTAAAAAGATACTGCCCACAGGTGCCGGAAAACCCCCACATCGTACCGCCGGCCAGGGTAAAGAAAACCCCTCGTGCCGTCTTTGATTTATTGATATCATTCGTTGTCTCTGTTTTCACTTTCCTTACCTCTTCCTATTTCTGTCCAAACATAACCAGAATAACAATAAATTTGTGGAAATACAAGCAGAAAAAGAAAAAAATGGGAAAAAGAGGGTACACTGTTAAAAAGGGAATTTAATTGAGATGTGAGGACGCCTCTGTAAGACGGCGGACGAGGGAGTGGGAGGGTGGATATGAGTCTTCAGTCCCGGTTTATAGGGTTTGGTGAGGGGGAATCCAGGAGAAAAGATTCCTACGGGGACCCGCTCCCGCTTGTGGAGCGCACAGCGGATGCTAAGACGTCAAAGAACGCCGTCTAAGCACCGGCGGGCTCCAATGTCCCCTTCGGAATCTTTTCTCCTTCCTTCCCCCGGGCAGGTTGTCGATGGGACTGAAGACTCAGCGAAGGTGACTGCCCCGTCCGCCGGCTTCAGGGGCTGATTGTCTCTTTCGTCAAGTAAGGGGGGAGGGATTGTCGCGGCCACTATGTAGTCGTGAACTTTAAAACAGGAGGAGGCAGTCTCCTGGAATTCGAGGAAACGTAGTGGCAGCGACAGTACCTCCCCCCTTTGAAGGAATAAGAACAATTCAGCGGCCGCAGGCCGGGGTACGGGATGGCGAAAAAACTTCGCGTCTTCAGTCCCGGTCCATAACCTTCCCGTGGGGAATCCGGGAGAAAAAGATTCCGCAGGGAACCTGGGAGTTCATCGGCACTTACCGAGGTTTTTCACGAGGTTAGTGTCCGTTATGTACTCCAAAGAGCGCAAGCGTTTCCCGGAGGAACTTTTTCTGCCCGGATTCCCCACCCGCGACAGCCTACAGCCCGGGACTGAAGACTCACAATCCCCCTCACCATCCCGCCCCCCGACCTAACGGCGGCGTTCTCGTTCCCCAACTAAATTATTTCCTTCCCCTTGTGAAATTTCCTATCTTAAGTTATAATGGTAAATTAGAATATTATCCGATTTTTTACGGTAAAACCGTACACTGCCATCACAGGGACAGCGCCGGAAGAGTGAAAGCACACCGACCGGATTTTTCAAAGCCATCGGGAAAAGAGACGGATTTCACCCTCTTTTCACTGCCCGCGGTGACGGATACAAAGGATAAGTAGATAGAATCAGGAGGACATGATATGACCAGAAGAGAATTGCGGGAGCATTGTTTTAAACTGTTGTTCTGCGCTGACTTTTATCCGGCTGACGAGACAAAAGAGCAGGTGGAAGAGTATTTTACGGAGCCGATGGAGGAGGTTTCAGCCCCGGACGGCGAGAGTGAGATTCTTCACAGCCCGGCCCTGGATGTGTTTGACGGTGGATATGTGAAGAATAAGGTGGAGCGTATCATCGAGAAAATTCCTGATTTGGACAGCCAGATTAACGAGATTGCCAAGGGATGGACGACGAAGAGAATGGGCAAGGTGGAGCTGACGATTCTGCGCCTGGCGCTTTTTGAAATCCAGTTTGACGAGGACGTGCCCGAGAAGGTAGCGATCAATGAGGCGGTGGAACTGGCGAAGAAATTCGGCGGGGAAGATTCGCCGTCGTTTGTAAACGGTATTTTAGCAAAGCTGGTGTAGAGAATGGCAAGTGTTTATTCTGTATCGCAGGTCAATGCCTATATTAAGAATATGTTTGCCCAGGACTATGCCCTGAACCGGATTTCAGTTAAGGGAGAGGTGTCCAACTGCAAGTACCATTCGTCGGGACATATTTATTTCACGCTGAAGGACGGCCTCGGAGCAATTCAGGCGGTTATGTTTGCCGGGAAGAGGCGCGGGCTTAACTTCAAGATGGAGGAAGGCCAGCAGGTCGTTGTCAAGGGAAGCATTGAAGTGTACGAAAGAGATGGCCGCTATCAGCTTTATGCCGCTGAGATCACTCTGGATGGGGCGGGCGATTTGTTTAAGCGCTTTGAACGGCTCAGAAACGAGCTGGAGGAGATGGGCATGTTTGCGCCCGAATACAAGAGTCCCATTCCGAAGTATGCGATGAAGGTGGGCATTGTGACGGCCAGCACCGGAGCGGCTATCCGGGATATCATGAATATCGCGGCAAGGCGTAATCCCTATGTGCAGCTTATCCTCTGCCCGGCTCAGGTCCAGGGAGAGGGGGCGGCCGCCAGTATAGCTAGGGGAATCGAGCTCCTGGATGCGATGAAGCTGGACGTGCTGATCGTGGGACGCGGCGGCGGATCCATTGAAGATCTCTGGGCATTTAACGAAGAGATCGTGGCGCGGGCGATTTTTGCCTGCAAGACGCCGGTGATCTCTGCCGTGGGCCATGAGACGGATGTTACGATAGCGGACTATGTGGCGGATTTGAGAGCGCCCACTCCGTCGGCGGCGGCAGAGCTGGCCGTATTCGACTATTCACTCTTTGAAGGACAGCTCAGGGACGCGAAGCAGAAACTGTACCGCGCACTGTCGGGAAGAAAAGACATGGCGGCCTATAAGCTGGAGCAGTACCGTCTGCGTTTAAGGCTCTATAACCCGGAACGGCAGCTCAACGAGAAGCGCCAGAGACTGGCCGATGCCGGAGAGCGGATGGAGCGGCTGCTCATGCAGAAACTGACGGACAGAAAGCACAGGATGGCGCTCCTCGGCGGCCGTCTTCATGCTCTTTCCCCGCTTGAGAAGATCAGTAAAGGATTTGGTTTTCTGACCGATGAGAACGGAAAACGAGTTGAATCGGTGTCCTCGGTGAAAGCGGGCGAGCATCTTCTGATACGCGTTTTGGATGGAAAGATTGAAGCTGAAGTGCTGAAGACAGAGAAGAAATGAGATGTGGTGAAACAATATGGAGATAAACGAAAATAAGAAAGAGGCTGCAGCAAAAGAAGACCTTTCTATTGAAGAGATCTTTTCCGAGCTGGACGGGATTATCAGGAATCTGGAAGACGGAGAGGTTTCCCTGGAGGATTCTTTTAAATACTATGAGGCCGGCATGAAGCTGGTGCAGACCTGCAGCGGCAAGATAGACAAAGTGGAGAAACAGATTCTGGTGCTTAACGGCAACAATTCGGAGGATGTGAGACAGTGATGAACGAGCAGCTTTTACAATATACGGATGAAGTGGAGAAAGTGGTTTATTCCTATCTGCCAGCAGAGGAGGGACACCAGAAGACGATTTTTGAGGCGATGAACTACAGCGTCAGGGCCGGCGGAAAGCGTCTGCGTCCGCTTTTAATGAGGGAGGTTTACCGCCTTTTCGGCGGCCAGGGCAGTGAGATAGAGCCGTTTATGGCGGCAATTGAGATGATTCACACGTCGTCCCTGATCCATGACGATCTTCCCTGTATGGATAACGATGAGTACCGAAGAGGCAAGAAGACCACCTGGGTGGTTTACGGATATGATATGGCGGTCCTGGCGGGAGATGCCCTGCTGATTTATGCGATCGAGACGGCGGCCAAGGCATTTGCCATGACGCCGAACGCCGATCGGGTGGGCAAATGCATTAGGATTCTGGCGGAGAAGACGGGAATCTACGGCATGATCGGCGGCCAGACGGTGGACGTTGAACTGACGGACAAGCTGATCCCGAAGGATAAGCTGGACTTTATTTACCGCCTGAAGACGGGCGCTCTGTTAGAGGCGGCCATGGTCATCGGCGCGGTGATGGGCGGCGCATCAGATGAAGAATGTGAGACGGTGGAGCGGATGGCGGCAGCCATCGGCCTGGCGTTCCAGATTCAGGATGATATACTGGATGTCACCAGCAGCCAGGAGATACTCGGAAAACCTGTCTTAAGCGACGAGAAGAATAATAAGACAACCTATGTGAGCCTGGAGGGCATTGAGAAGGCCAGACACGATGTTGAAAAACTTTCGGAGACGGCAGTCGATATCCTCTATTCCCTTCCCGGAAGAAATGATTTTCTGGAAGATTTGATTAAAGTACTGGTGAGCAGAGAAAAATAAGCAGAACTGTTCTGAAGGTAATGAAATGTTATCAGAGGATGATAAACGGTTAATAAAGCAACAAACAATAAAGCAACTGTCCGCGGCAATGCCGTATCGCAGAGCTGTGAGCAGTTGCATAATAAGGAAGAAGCCATGATTTTAGATAAAATTAATGGACCCGATGATGTAAAAAAGCTTAATGAGACGGAATTAAGAGAACTGGCGGAGGAGATCCGCACATTTTTAATAGAGAAAATCAGCCATACGGGCGGCCATCTGGCCTCCAACCTGGGAGTTGTGGAACTTACCATCGCCCTGTATCTGGCTTTTGACCTTCCCAAGGACAAGATTATCTGGGATGTGGGGCATCAGTCCTATACCCATAAGATTTTGAGCGGCAGGAAGGACAACTTTGACGGCCTGCGTCAGTACGGAGGCTTGAGCGGCTTCCCTAAACGCAAGGAAAGCCCTTTTGACGCTTTTGACACGGGACACAGTTCCACCTCCATCTCCGCCGGGCTCGGTATGGCCCAGGGACGTGATGTGCTGGGGGAGGATTATTCGATTATTTCCGTGATAGGCGACGGCGCCCTGACCGGCGGAATGGCCTATGAGGCGTTAAATAACGCGGCCCGCCTGAAGAAGAACTTTATCATTGTACTGAACGACAACAAGATGTCCATCTCCGAGAATGTGGGGGGAATGTCCAGGTATTTAAGCAACCTGCGGGCAGACGAGGGCTATAACATGCTGAAAAAGAATGTGGCCGGCACGCTCTCCAAGGTTCCGATGATCGGCAATGATCTGGTGGACACGCTGCTGCGCACCAAGAACAGCATCAAGCAGTTTTTGGTACCGGGCATGTGGTTTGAAAATATGGGAATTACCTATCTGGGGCCGGTTGACGGCCATGATGTGAAGGGACTGGCGAAGATTTTCAGGGAGGCAAAGAAAATCAACCATGCCGTCCTGATCCATGTAATGACCAGAAAGGGAAAAGGTTATATCCCGGCTGAGAGAAATCCATCGGCTTTCCACGGCGTGGAACCGTTCGATATCGGGACGGGAAAACCAATTGGGAAAAAACTGTATCCGTCCTACACCGATGTATTTTCCAGGGAAATCTGCAAGATAGCCGAGACGAATGAGAAACTCGTCGCCGTCACCGCGGCCATGCCGGATGGGACGGGGCTGAAACGTTTTTCCAGGCTGTATCCGCAGCGCTTTTTCGACGTTGGGATTGCCGAGGAACATGCGGTGACCTCGGCCGCCGGAATGGCCGCGGCCGGGTTAAAGCCGGTGGTAGTGGTCTATTCTTCCTTCCTTCAGAGGGCCTATGACCAGATTGTCCATGACGTCTGTATCCAGAATCTGCCGGTGCTGTTCTGTGTCGATCGGGCGGGACTTGTGGGAAGCGACGGAGAGACGCACCAGGGGATTTTTGATCTGACTTATCTGTCTTCCATTCCCAATATGAGCGTTATGGCGCCGAAGAACCTCTGGGAGCTTCGTGAAATGCTTCACTTCGCAGTGGATTACGACGGCCCGATGGCCATCCGCTATCCGAGAGGCCAGGCGTACAGAGGACTCAAGGAATTCCTGGCCCCGGTGGAATATAAGAAGAGTGAAATCCTCTTTGAGGAGGACTCCATTGCCCTTCTGGCCGTGGGCAGCATGGTCAGCACGGCGGAGCATATACGGAACAAATTAAAAGAGATGGGACATTCCTGCACGCTGGTGAACGGCCGTTTTATCAAGCCGGCAGATACGGATGTGGTGGACCACCTGGCAAAAAACCACCGCTGTATCATCACACTGGAAGAAAATGTGCTGCGCGGCGGATACGGGGAGCGTATCACCGATTATGTGCAGAAACATTATCCTGCCATTAAGGTGGTCAATATCGCACTGCCGGACGCCTATGTGGAGCACGGCAATGTCTCCAAGTTGAGAAGCGATCTGGGAATCGACAGCGATTCCATACTGGAGAAACTGAAGAAAGAACTGAAGAGCGAATTTCCTGATTCGGAGGAAAACAGATGAAAGAACGTTTAGATGTACTTCTGGTGAAAAAAGGCCTGGCCGAGTCCAGGGAGAAGGCAAAGGCAATCATCATGTCCGGGATTGTCTATGTGGATGACCAGAAGGAAGACAAGGCGGGAACCTCCTTTGAGGAGACGGCCAAAATAGAGGTAAGGGGTTCCACGCTCAAATATGTGAGCCGCGGAGGCCTGAAGCTTGAAAAGGCCATGACCCACTTCGGAGCGACGCTGGAGGGCAAAGTCTGCATGGACGTGGGGGCGTCCACGGGTGGTTTTACCGACTGTATGCTGCAGAACGGGGCCGTCAAGGTGTATTCGGTGGATGTGGGCCATGGGCAGCTCGCCTGGAAACTGAGAAACGACCCGAGGGTCGTATGCATGGAAAAAACCAATATCCGATATGTGGTGCCGGAGGATATCGGTGATAAAATAGAGTTTGTATCCATAGACGTTTCTTTTATTTCCCTTACCAAGGTGCTGGGGCCGGTTAAAAATTTGATGGCGGAGGACGGGCAGATTGTCTGCCTGATTAAACCCCAGTTTGAGGCCGGCAGGGAGAAGGTGGGGAAGAAGGGCGTTGTCAGGGATAAAAAGACCCATCTTGAAGTAATTAACATGGTAATCAGTTTTGCTGTGGAGACGGGCTTTGAAGTGCTGAACCTGGAATTCTCCCCTATCAAGGGACCGGAAGGAAATATTGAGTACCTGCTTCACTTGAAGAATCACGCGGAGGGAGAGCGCTATGAAGATATGGCGGTGAATCCGGAGCAGGTTGTGGAGGAAGCCCACAAACAGCTCGATAAGCAGGCATAACGGCCTGTAAGGGCCTCAAAGAGACAGCCGGGAAGGCTGCGGGACATTCAAAAACATCGGATGGCATAATGCCGGGAGAACACAGGATGAGACATTTTTACCTGATTGTGAATAAGGAGAAGGAGAACGCGGAAAAGGGGGCGGAGGTAATCTCGGAGTATCTTAACAGCCATGGCTGTGAATGTCTCAGATGGGACAGTGAGAATCCGGGATCTTCGGAGTACCGCTATACCGACAGAAAGCAGGTTCCGCAGGAGACGGAGTGTGTGCTCGTGCTGGGCGGCGACGGTACGCTGATACAGGCGGCCAGGGATCTGGCCGGGCGGGATTTACCGCTGTTCGGCGTCAATATGGGCCATCTCGGTTATCTGACACAGATAAGCAGGGAGGAGGATATCGTCCCTGCGCTGAAAGAGCTGATGGCGGATCACTACCGGCTGGAAAAGAGGATGATGCTGGAGGGGCGGGTAGTTTCAGAAGGCGTCACGGTGGCGCAGGATATCGCCCTCAACGACATAATTCTGAGCAGGACGGGACTTTACACGCTGAAGTTTGATCTCTACGTCAACGGGGAACTGTTTAACCAGTATTCCGCCGATGGAATGATCGTGGCGACCCCGACCGGTTCTACGGCTTACAATCTGTCGGCCGGAGGCCCGATTGCGGCGCCGGAGTCCAGCATGATTATCATGACGCCCATCTGTCCCCATACCCTCAATTCCAGGAGCATTGTCATTTCCCCGGAGAGCCGGATTATGATGAAAGTGTCCGGCGGGGAGGAAGTGGAGCAGTTTTTAAGCTTCGATGGGGATACGGTCGTGGAGCTTCGGAAAGGGGACCGGATCGAGGTGGAGCGTTCGGAGATCACCACCACGCTGATCCAGCTGAAGCAGGTTTCTTTTCTTGAAAACATCAGGTGTAAGATGAGGCAGATATAGGATCGGCCGCAGGAAGTTTAAAATGCGGGCGCATCGGGCATAGATGCAGATATACGGAGACAGGAGAGCGGAGGATAGTATAATGAAATTGGAACGTCACAGCAAAATTGTAGAGTTAATTGGCAAGTATGAGATAGAGACCCAGGAAGAGCTGGCGGAGTACCTCAACAAAGAAGGATATAATGTGACTCAGGCCACCGTGTCCAGGGATATCAGGGAACTCAAGCTGTCCAAGATCCAGACGGAGAATGGCCGCCAGAAATACGCGGTATTTCATCCCCAGACAGCGTTTAACGATAAATACATCAGGATTCTCCATGACAGCTTCCTTTCCATGGATATGGCGCAGAACATACTTGTGATCAAGACGGTATCCGGCATGGCTATGGCCGTGGGCGCGGCTCTCGATTCCCTGCATTTCGGCGAAATTGTAGGCTGTATCGCGGGAGACGACACTGTTATGTGCGCCGTGAGGACCGTGGACGACACTATCATACTGATGGATAAGATCAAGAAGCTCATAGCAGGATAAGGATTATAGTTCGGCAAAGTTGTATTTTGTTGCAGTTTGGCCGCAGGCTGAACTGTAACGGATAAGGGGTGATGGGATGCTGTTTCATCTGCATGTTAAAAATCTGGCCCTCATCGATTCCGCCGAGGTGGAATTCGATGACGGGCTCAATATACTGACCGGCGAAACGGGAGCCGGCAAATCCGTAATTATAGGCTCGGTCAACGTAGCTCTGGGGGCAAAAGCGTCCAGGGATCTGATACGCCAGGGCTGCGACAGCGCCTATGTGGAACTGGTCTTTTCCGTGACCAATGAAAAAAAACGGAAGGAACTTGAGCGTCTGGACGTAATTCCGGACGAC
Source organism: [Clostridium] symbiosum (assembly GCA_036419695.1). Classification (NCBI taxonomy): domain Bacteria; kingdom Bacillati; phylum Bacillota; class Clostridia; order Lachnospirales; family Lachnospiraceae; genus Otoolea; species [Clostridium] symbiosum. The sequence goes on along the minus strand of CP143946.1, from coordinate 3,990,510 downwards.
GACAGTCTTATAATCATTTCTAAGAAGATCATGCCGGCCAGAAGCATCAGCAAGATCAACGGCGAGACGGTGACCTCGGCCCGGCTGAGGGAGATAACCGGCCTGCTGATTGATATTCACGGACAGCATGAGCACCAGTCTCTGCTCTATCACGCCAGACATCTGGAAATTCTCGATGAATACGGAAAATCCCGGGCCGCCGGTTTAAAACAGAATATAGCGGAGAAATACCGTGAGTACATAGAGCTTAGGAAAAAGCTGGAATCCATGAACCTGGATCAGGAACAGAGGCTGCGGGAGATGGATTTCTGCCGTTTTGAGATCGACGAGATCGAGAATGCGGCGTTAAAGCCCGGGGAAGAGGAGGAGTGCCAGTCGGTGTACCGCCGTTTTGCCAACGCCAGGAAGATTACGGAGAGCCTTGCCATGGCCCATGAGGCGGTGAGCGCGGACGGCGTGTCAAAGGCGCTCAGGGCTGTGGAGGATGCCCTTCAGTACGATGAGGGAATCCGCAGTATCCGTGACCAGCTTTACGACGTGGATTCGCTGCTCAGTGACCTGACAAGGGAAATCTCCGCCCATATGGAGGAGATGACATTTGACGGTGAGGCGTTCAGTGAGGTGGAAGAACGCCTGGATCTGATACGGAACCTGGAAAACAAATACGGGAAAACCATAGAGGACGTGTTAAAGAGCCTGGAAGAGAAGAAGCAGCGTCTGGAAGAACTGGAACATTACGACCTGCTCCGCGTGCAGACGGAAAAGGCTCTGAAAGAGACGGAAAAGGAACTGGAGAAGATGTCGGCCGATCTGTCGAAGCTGAGACGGAAAATCGCCGCGGAGCTTACGGAGAAGATCGAGGACAGCTTAAAAGAGCTGAATTTCCTGGATGTGAAGTTTTCTATGGAATTCAGGAAGCTGGGCCATTATACTGCGGCCGGATACGATGAAGCGGAATTTATGATTTCCACCAACCCGGGCGAGCCGGTGAGGCCTCTCGGCATGGTCGCTTCCGGCGGTGAGCTTTCCCGTATCATGCTGGCCGTGAAGACGGTGCTGGCGGAAACGGATGATATCCCAACCCTGATTTTCGACGAGATCGACGCCGGCATCAGCGGACGGACGGCGCAGATGGTATCGGAGAAGCTGGGGGTCATCGCGAGGAGCCACCAGGTCATCTGCATCACCCACTTGCCGCAGATTGCCGCCATGGCGGACAGTCATTTTGAAATCAGAAAGGCAGTGGAAGAGGGAAGGACGACGACCACGATCCGGCCGCTGAACCGCGAACAGATGACAGAGGAACTGGCCAGGCTTCTCGGAGGCGCCGAGATCACCGAGGCCGTGCGGCAGAATGCGAGAGAGATGAAGGAACTGGCGGAGCGCAGGAAGAGCTGATAAAATAGGAGGAAACATGAAACTCGACTTAAACGATCCGGGCCAGAGCCGTTACCTGAGAGTTTATAATTATTATAGAGATTTAATCTGCTCCGGCAAAATGGAGCCGGGTTCCAAACTTCCCTCCATCCGGAAATGTTCGATGCAGCTTCAGCTTTCCAGGACCACGGTTGAGACGGCGTATATGCTGTTAGCCGCGGAAGGATATATCATATCACGGCCGCAGAGCGGATATTACGTAACCGAACTGCTCAACTCGGAGCGTGGGAAAGAGTGGGAAAGCAGTGGAGTAAAGAAGAAAGAGCCTGAGATACGGTATGATTTTGCATCCTCCAACGTGGATCGGGACAGTTTCCAGTTCGATCTGTGGCGGAGGTATATTAAGAGTTCTCTGAGGCAGGACGAGCGGCTTCTGTCGTACGGCGAGCCCCAGGGGGAACTGGAGCTGAGGGAAGCTATCTGCAGTTACCTGGGACGCCATCGCAATGTAATCTGCACGCCCGACCACATCGTGGTGGGAGCCGGTGTCCAGAGCCTGCTCCACATCCTCTGCCCCATGGTGAAGGAAAGAAAGACGGCCTATTTCTACAACCCGGGGTTCAGGCAGGGACGCACCATCTTCGAGGACTTTGAATTCAGGACCGAAGATATCAGAACCGCCGCGGAAAACGGCGGGGCCGAGCCGGGCAGCATCTGCTACCTCACGCCGTCCCAGATGACGGTCTGGGGCGAGGTGATGCATATCTCGGAACGGATGGAGCTGATAAAAGAGGCATTTGAGCGGGATATCCTGATCATCGAGGACGACTATAACAGCGAATTCAGGTACTACAACAGGCCCACCCCGTCCCTACAGGGGCTGTCGGGCGGCCGCAGCGTCGTGTATCTGGGTACGTTTTCGAAGCTGCTGCTTCCGTCCATCCGAATGAGCTTCATGGTGCTGCCGCCGGAGCTTTTAAAGCATTATAAGGAGCGGGGGCGTTATTACAACCAGACGGCATCCAAGGCGGAACAGATAGCGCTCTGCCAGTTTATCAGGGACGGGCATCTGGAAAGCCAGATCCGGAAAACCAGGAAATTGTATACGGCAAAGGCGAAAAAGCTCTGCGAAGATATCGGAAGGATATTCGGCAGCAGGGCAATCCCCCATTTGGGCGAGGCGGGATTTCTGGTTCTGGCGGAACTGCGCACGGAGCTTACATCGGAACAGATAGCGGAACAGGCTGCCCAGGCCGGAATCGCCGTCCGGGCCGTGGCGCCGGAGGCGGGGAAGGAAAAGGGACTTCCAAGGATTCTCCTGTCCTGCGCCGCGGTTGGCACGGAGCACTATGAGGAGGCGCTTACGGAGCTGTACAGGGTAATCACGTAACGTTTCATTATTTGGATGAGCTGCTTTTTTCTTCATGTGGCAGCCGGTTGCGGACCAGCCGCTTTTTAAGTTCGCTGAAGCTGAATGGAATAAGCGGGTAAATATAGCTTTTGCCTGCAATCGTCTTATTGAATACGAGGCAGAGTATACTGATTACGGTTCCGGCAATAAATCCCCACAGATTGAAGACGGCAGTCAGAATAAGGAGCATCACCCTCATGAATTTCAGGGCATAACCCAGTTCAAAGCTGGTCTGTGAATAGTTGGCTATGGTGACAAATGCCATATAAAGCATGGTCTCACTGTTGAACCATCCCGATTTAACCGAGTATTCTCCGAGGACAATACCGGCGATAACGCTCAGAGGAGTCGTCAGCATGCTGGGCGTGTTGACGGCGGCCAGGCGAAGGCCGTCAATGGCGAATTCCAGAATCAGAAGCTGAAATATCAGCGCCACATGCACATCGTCCGACACCCGGATAAAGGCGAGCCATTCGGGAATCCACGCCGGATTCTGCATCAAGAGGAGCCATAGAGGCGTTAAAAACAGCGTCAAAAGGAAAATCAGCATCCGGGACAGACGCAGATAAGTTCCCGTGATAGGCGGGAAATAGTAATCGTCGGCCTCCTCGATAATATCAAAGATGGAGGAGGGCAGTATCATCGCGGACGGGGAGTTGTCCACCAGGATAATGATATTGCCTTCCAGGATGGAAGCCGCCGCTGTGTCGGGCCGCTCGGAGAAACGGAATTTCGGAAACGGATTGTACCATTTATGAGGGTAAATACATTCGGCCAGACTCTCCTGGTTCATTGTGAGGGCATCGACGTGAAGACGTGAGATGCGTCCCTTGATTGTAGAAAGCAGGTTATCGTCCACCCGGCCGTCCATATAGCAGATGGCAATGTCGGTGTGGGAACTTTCACCGGCATTCATAATCTCCACTCGCATTTTCGGATCCCGGATCCTGCGTCGGATCAATGCCGTATTAAATACGAGCGTCTCGACAAAGCCGTCCCGGGAACCACGGAGCACCTTGTCCTTTTCAGGCTCGCTGACGCCCCTGGAAGGATAAGTGCGGCAGTCGATGGTAAATGCCTTTTCGTAACCGTCGATCAGCATGCAGGGAACGCCGGAGAGTAGCTGGGTGATCAGGATATCTTCATCCGTCTCCAGTCCAATCTCACCGTAAGGCAGGTACAGCTTGGAAAATTCGTGGGCGTTGTCCGGCATGGCCTCCGGCTTGATACTGCCGAAAGACTGCAGGATACGCAGAAGGGTGTCGTCCTTGGTAAAGCCGTCTATAAAATAAATACAGGCATTCCGGCCTCCCACGCGGATGACACGGTATACCACGTCGAAGTTAATATCCGGACGCAGCAGCTTTTCAAAGCGCTGCATATTCGTTTCCAGTTTATCTGAGATTTTCATTAAAATAGCTCCTCTCATCCTGAATAATACAAATGAATTTTTTGAATAATGGAAAGTATGTGTAAATTTCTGAAAAATATGAGTGAATATTTCGGAAAAAAGCAAATATAATATAAAATGTCCGTCCGAAGGAAAACTGTTTTTTGACTTATTGCAAAACACTGACCCCTGGGAGGGAAAAAGAATTGTGCAATTTGACAGGATTTTATTGACAAAAGCAGCACAAAATGTTATATTTACATAAGCAACAAACTATTTGATGTAACGGTTAGTGAACGTGACCGGAGGAACTGCCTTCTGTGGGGGAAAGGCGGTTCCTTTTTTTTAGTTATTAGGAGAGCGGCTCTGTTAAAGAGAATCTTCTCCAACATTTGACAAATATATGCGCAGCCATTAGAATTGGAAATAACGGTATGCATTTCCTTTTTTGGAAATCCAGAGCCTTTTTTCTGATCGTTCTCCTATATTACTTCCGGTTTTATTGTGGGAGACGTAAAAGAGTTCGTGATTTATGATTTCAGATTGAATTTTTAATAGATGTTGTCGGGCATAATATGCATATTACTTAAACTATCCGCAGCAGGCAGGGCATAACAGCACACGGTGATGTGCGTTTGCCCTTTTTCAAATATCATGACAGGATATACTGCCGGACCGTCAGGTCCCGGTAATTTCCCTAAGGAGGTAAACTATGAGTTCCGGAAACACGGATAAGAACAGACAGGAAGTTCCAGATGATAATTTAAATAAAAAAGGTGACGGCGCGGCGCCGTCTGAAAAGAAGAAAGCGCAGGGAGAAGCTGTGAGGAAGGAGGGAGCGGAGGATACGCGGCCTGAGGATAAAGAGACCGGGCAGGAGAACACCTCGAATCAGGAGGCCGGAACTGAGAAAACCACGGCAGAAGGTTCCGGGCAGGAACAAATCCAGCCGGATGACGCCCTGCAGGCCGAGCCGGGAGAGATTGCAAAGCGGGCGCAGGAAATTAAGGATAAGGCCGTACAAATGCAGAAGAGAAAAGCCGTCAGAAATCTGATAACATTTTTGGCCGTCCTTATCTCGGCAATTCTGCAGGCTTTTGTCATACAGGCATTTATCAGACCTGCGGAGCTGCTGTCGGGAGGTTTTACCGGAATTGCCATCCTGATCGATATGCTGACTTCTACATTTGGAAGAAGTTTCCCCACGTCGTTAGGCATGCTGGCCATCAATATTCCGGTGGCTTTTATCTGCAGCCGCAGCATCAGCGTGAGATTTACGGCATTTTCCCTGTTCCAGGTATTTTTAACAAGTGGATTCCTGCAGTTTCTGCACTTTGAGCCGCTGTTTGACGATCCCGTGCTGAACGTGATTTTCGGAGGATTCCTGATGGGGATTTCCATCGTCATTGCGCTGAAGGGTAATGCATCCTCGGGAGGAACCGACTTTATCGCCCTCTATGTCTCCAATAAGACAGGGCGTTCCATCTGGGGGCAGGTTTTTATCGGGAACTGTGTGCTCTACTGCATATTCGGCATGCTGTTTGGCTGGATGAATGCGGCTTACTCCATTCTGTTCCAGTTTATTTCCACAAAGACAATTTCGACGTTCCATCACAGATACGACCGGGTGACTCTGCAGATTACGACGGAGAAGGCGGACGAAATGATGGATGCCTATATCAAAGTCTGCCAGCACGGAATTTCCTGCGTGGAGGCCGTGGGCGGATACAGCAGAAAGAAAATGTATGTGCTTCATACGGTTATCTCCTCTTATGAGGTGGACGACATTATCAGGCTGATGAGGGAAGTGGATCCCCATGTAATTATCAATGTGTTCAAAACGGAGCAGTTTTACGGTAAGTTTTATCACGCCCCGATGGAATAAACACGGCGGCCCGGTGAAGCTTACCGGCGCCATACATCCCGGCCGCCGTCCGGCTGCGTTGAGACAGATATTTAGAATGAGGCAGATATTTAAAAAATTAAGAGGTTTATGGTATGGATGGAAATGAGAGACGTGAATTTATAAGAACCGAACTGATTCTTGGAAACGTCGGGATGAGCAGTCTTAAAAACGCCGCCGTGATGGTTTTCGGCATTGGAGGAGTGGGTTCCCACTGTGCGGAGGCGCTGGCCAGAAGCGGGGTGGGACGGCTGATCCTGATAGATAACGACGATGTCACGGAGAGTAATATCAACCGGCAGTGCGTGGCGTACCACAGCACGGTGGGAATGAAAAAAACAAAGGTGATGGAGAAGATAATAGGGGAGATCTGCCCCTCCACCGAGGTGATGACCTTTGAAACTTTTGTCCTGACGGATAATATTAAAGAAATTTTCCGAAAAGCGGGAAAGGTTGACTATATTGTGGATGCCATTGATACCGTGACCGCGAAGCTGTCGCTGGCGGAATATGCAAAGGAAGAGGGGATCCCAATTATTTCATCTATGGGAACGGGCAACAAGCTGCATCCGGAAATGTTCCGGATTGCCGATATTTCCGAGACCTCGGTCTGCCCTCTCAGCAGGGTGATGAGAAAAGAACTGAAGGACAGGGGAATTACTAACCTCAAGGTACTGTTTTCCACGGAGAAGCCGGTGAAACCGGATGAAGAGCTGGAAGAGCGGCTTATCAGGGAAGAGATACCGGAGAACAGTTCCCGCCGTTTTGTGCCGGGCAGCATTGCCTTTGTGCCTCCTGTTGCAGGCCTTCTGATTGCAGGAGAGGTGGTCCGGGAGCTGGCAGGGGTATGAACAGAAACGAAATTTAAGCGGCAATTATGAATATACTGAATAGTTGCCAGAGCAATTATTATGGGAGGGAAAAAAAGTGGATACGAAGCAGGGGAAAAAGAGTGGCAGCATTCTGATGACAGAGGGCGTTATCTGGAAACAGCTTGTACTCTTTTCAATTCCGTTGTTAATTGGCAATCTGTTCCAGCAGCTTTACAATACGGTGGATTCCATCGTTGTGGGGCAGTTTATCGGCCGGGAGGCGTTGGCGGCAGTCGGTTCCAGCACACCGATTATCACGCTGATTATCGGTATGTTTATGGGAATCGCGGTCGGGGCAGGCGTTATTATTTCCCAGTATTACGGGGCGCGCAGTGAAGAGAAAATGGGATGGGCGGTCCATACGTCCATTGCCCTGAGTATTATCGGCGGCCTGCTGCTCAGCGTTGCGGGAATTGCCTGCTCACCGCTGATTCTGGGGTGGATGAGAACGCCCGAGGAGGTCTTTGGCCCTTCCGTCCTCTATTTCCGGATTTATTTTCTGGGTTCCCTTTTTAACCTTTTATACAACATGGGGGCCGGTATCCTGCAGGCTGTGGGAGATTCCAGGCGTCCTCTTTATTATCTGTGCATTTCTTCCGTGGTCAACATTGTCCTTGATATTCTTTTTGTTGCCGGTTTCCACATGGGCGTGGACGGCGTGGCCTGGGCGACGATTATTTCCCAGCTTGTTTCGGCAATTCTTGTCATGTCCGCCCTGATGAGAACAAAAGATATTTACCGACTGGAAATTAAAAAAATCAGAGTCGACAAACGGATGATGAAACGGATTCTTAAAATCGGAATTCCAAGCGGAATCCAGCAGTCGATTATTTCACTTTCAAATGTTGTAGTCCAGGCTAATGTCAATGTCTTCGGAGCCGCGGTCATGGCCGGATTCGGAGCCTACAATAAGGTAGACGGATTCGTGGTACTGCCGATGCAGAGCTTCTGTATGGCAGCCACGACATTTACAGGCCAGAATATCGGCGCAAGGAAACCGGAACGCATCCGGGAGGGAATCAAACAGGGCATCATCATCTGCGCGGCCGTGTCCGCCCTGCTTTCGGTGCTTCTGTTCTTCGAATCGGAACGCATCCTGTCCATATTCTCATCCGATCCCGGCGTCATCCAGTACGGAATGGTAACCATGCGGATCCTGGTAGGATTCTATGTGGTACTGGCCGTCCACCAGATTCTGATGGGCGTAATGCGCGGTGCGGGAAAATCCATGGAAACAATGCTGATTTCCGTTGGAAATATGTGCGTCCTGAGAATGATTTACATAAAGCTGGTAATCCCGGTCCTGCCGAGCTATGAGGCCGTACTCTGGTGCTATCCGCTGACCTGGGTGACAACGATCCTGATGGATATTATGTATATGAAATGGGGAAAATGGATGCTGCCGGGGGAAAATAAGGGGGAAGTTAGTTGAGGGGCGAGGACGCTTCTGGAAGATGAAGGCCGGGGGAGTGGAAGGTTGTTTATGAGTCTTCAGTCCCGGCTGGATGGGAGTCGTGGGGGGAATCCGGGAGAAAAAATTCCTACGGGGACCCGCTCCCGCTTGTGGAATGCACAGCGGATGCTAGCTTCGTGAGAAACCTCAGCAAGCACCGGCGGATTCCAATGTCCCCTTCGGAAAGTTTTCTCCCTCCTTCCCCAGGGAGGTTATCGGCGGGCCTGAAGACCGGGAAGGCAGCCGCCCCGGCCGTCATCGTCAGAGGCTGATTGTCTCTTTCATCAAGTGAGGGAAAGTAGTGGCTGCGACAATAGCGTCCCCCTTTGAAGTGTCGGAACAAATCAGCGCCGCAGGCTATTTTACGGAATAGCGACACCCTTCGCGTCTTCAGTCCCGGCAATATGGGGAGAAATGGAAAGAGTATGTTACTGTGAACAGGTTGTATTCCGCGAGGTGTTTTTTGTGAGTGCAGCGTAGCGTAAGTCACAGAAAACCCGAGGGCTGCGGCGCGAAACGGTGGTTTTTACCGTTTCTGTGCATCGCGAAGCGTATTGCTGGGCACGGAGTGAACAGTAACCAAAAAGATTCCGGAGGGAACCTGGGAGTTCATCGGCACTTACCGAGGTTTTTCACGAGGTTAGTGTCCGCTATGTACTCCAAAGAGCGCAAGCGTTTCCCGCAGGAACTTTTTCTGCCCGGATTCCCCACCCGCGACAACCTTCCGCCCGGGACTGAAGACTCACCCCCACCCCATTAAAATAATCCCCCAGCGAAATGTCCGAATCTCAAAAGAAATTTGACATTTACTGCCAATTTATTTAGAATAAAGAATGTTTATGCTTCAAATAATATAGAAAAATTGATCGGAACCTGCAAAGGAGATAAGCGATATGAAAGACGGATTTATCCGTGTTGCGGCGTCAACACCGGAAGTGAAGGTAGCGGATGTAGAATTTAACAGAGAGCAGATTTGTGCCAGGATTGAAGAGGGCAGAGAGCGGGGAGCCAAGATTATGGTGTTTCCTGAGCTGGTGCTGACCGGTTATACCTGCGGGGAGTTGTTTAACCAGAAACCGCTGCTCTCAAAGGCGAAGGCAGAGCTTGAAAAGCTGGTGGATTTTACGGCAGGAAGCGATATGCTCGTTTTTGTAGGCGTTCCCTGGGAATATAATAATAAGCTTTATAATACGGCGGCTGCCATCCAGGATGGAGAGCTCTTAGGCTTTGTCACGAAGATGTCTCTGCCGAATTATTCGGAATTTTATGAGATGCGCTATTTTAACCCGGGATTTGTAAAGCCGGTAGCGGTTCCCTGGAAAGACGGCTATGTCGTCATGGGAAGCAGGATCTTATTTAACTGTACGAATGTGGAAAATCTGGTGATTGGAGCCGAGATTTGTGAGGATGTCTGGGTTTTGAATCCGCCGAGCATTGCCCATGCGGCTGCAGGAGCCACGGTGATTGTCAACTGCTCCGCCAGCGATGAGACGACGGGGAAGAGTGATTACAGGAGAAGCCTCATTTCAGGCCAGTCGGCAAGGCTCCTCTGCGGCTATGTATATGCTAACGCGGGCGAGGGTGAATCCACCCAGGATCTCGTTTTCGGAGGACAGAATATTATTGCGGAAAACGGCACAATGCTGGCCGAATCACGCCGTTTTGAGAATGAAACGATTTACGCCGACCTCGATCTGGAACGCCTGGAGTGCGAACGCCGCAGGATGACGACTTATCAGACGGAGGGGCGTGAGAATTACGTTTTTATTGACTTTAATTTACAGGAAGACGATCGTGAAACGGAGCGCGAGATTGATCCGTCGCCATTTGTGCCTCATGGTGAGGAAAGCAGGAACAAACGGTGTGAGGAAATTCTCTCCATCCAGGCAATGGGGCTGAAAAAACGTCTGAAACATACTAACTGTAAGTGCGCCGTAATTGGCATCTCCGGCGGTCTGGATTCCACGCTTGCACTGCTTGTCACGGCCAGGGCCTTTGATCTGCTGGGTCTTCCGAGGGAAAATATCATCTCGGTCACGATGCCGTGCTTTGGCACGACGGACAGAACCTACAATAATGCCTGCTGCCTGACGAAAAAACTGGGCGCTACGCTGCTGGAAGTGGATATTAAGGAAGCCGTGACCACTCATTTCAGAGATATCGGCCATGACGGTTCGGTGCACGATGTGACCTATGAAAATTCCCAGGCCAGGGAACGCACCCAGGTGCTGATGGATCTGGCAAACCAGTATAACGGCATGGTAATCGGAACCGGTGATATGTCGGAGCTGGCTCTCGGCTGGGCAACCTACAATGGTGACCACATGTCCATGTACGGTGTGAACAGTTCCGTTCCCAAAACGCTGGTTCGTCATCTGGTGCGCTATTATGCTGATACCTGCGGGGAAAAGGAGCTTGGGGACGTGTTGCTGGATGTGCTTGACACCCCGGTCAGCCCGGAACTTCTGCCTCCCCAGAAGGACGGGGAGATAGCCCAGAAGACGGAAGATCTGGTGGGGCCGTACGAGCTTCATGATTTCTATCTGTACTATATTCTGCGTTACGGATATCATCCCGGAAAAATTTACCGTCTGGCTCTTAAGGCGTTTGACGGGACATATGATAAAGAAACGATTTTAAAATGGCTGAAGGTATTTTACCGCAGATTCTTTAACCAGCAGTTTAAACGCTCCTGCCTCCCGGACGGCCCGAAGGTGGGTTCCGCCGCAGTTTCACCGAGAGGTGATCTGAGGATGCCGAGTGATGCCAGCAGCAGGCTCTGGCTGGATGAACTGGAGCAGATTGAGGCATAATAGGATAATAAAACAGAGTCCGGCCTGTTTTAAAGCTGTGAATCCTGATGCCACGGAGGATACAAATGATTACAAGTACGGGAAATAACCACGTAAGGGCGGTGTCTTCGCTTGTTAAAAAGGCGAAGGCCCGGAGGGAACAGGGGCTGTTTATCGTGGAGGGAGCAAAGATGTTTTCCGAGCTTCCAAAGGAAAAGTTAAAGGAAACCTATGTGTCGGAGAGCTTTCTGCGCCAGCACGGTGAGAAGGCGGCTGCGCTTTTAAGAGGAATCCATTATGAGGAGGTATCCGACGATGTGATGAAATACATGTCGGATACGCAGACTCCCCAGGGGATTCTGGCCGTTGCGGAGCAGTTTTACCATACCCTTGAAGAAGTCCTGGAAAGGGGCGGAGAGGAGAGGGGAAATGCGGCCCATCTGATGATTCTTGAGACGATCCAGGATCCGGGCAATCTGGGCACAATCCTGAGGGCCGGGGAAGGCGCCGGCATCACCGGAGTCGTGATGAACAGCGCGACGGCCGATATCTACAATCCAAAAGTGATACGCTCCACGATGGGATCCATTTACCGGGTACCGTTTGTCTATGTGGACGATTTGGAAAAGGCCCTCGTGTTGATTAAATCAAAGGGAATCCGTCTCTATGCCGCCCATTTGAAGGGAACCGGCAATTACGAGGATGAGGATTACCGCAAAGACACGGGCTTTCTGATTGGAAATGAGGCCAATGGCCTCACGGAAGAGACGGCGGCAATGGCGGACTGCTATGTTAAGATACCCATGGCGGGAAAGGTGGAATCCCTAAATGCGGCAGTTGCAGCTTCTGTTCTCATGTTCGAGGCCGCCAGGCAGAGAAGAAATTAAAAATTTAATAAAAAATTTGTTTATAGTTTAGAAATGAGTAATAAAAATGTAAGTTTAGAATATTCAGCCATATATTGATAAATGTCTGAAAAAATAATATAATAGTATCAAGGAGTATTTCTGTTACCGTTCACACAGGCAGTATTCCGCGAGGTGTTTTTACAGGCACAACCGTTTTCAGGCAAAGGTGTGGACAATAACGTATTTCCTTTGAAAGGAGAGATAAGTATGGCATGGATAATCTGGCTGGCGGCATTTGTGGTTCTGATAGGAATCGAGGCCGCAACGATGGCGCTTACGACTATCTGGTTTGCCGGAGGAGCAATAGTCGCTTTTTTACTGGCGCTGCTCGGAGCGGGACAAAGCATTCAGTTTGCAGCGTTTTTCATTGTTTCCTGTGCATTGCTTTTTTTTACCAGGCCTTTTGCACTGAAGTTTGTCAACAAGAAGACGGTTAAGACGAATGTGGAGAGCCTTATCGGGAAGAAAGCCAGAATTACGGCGGATGTGGACAATGATCTGGCCACCGGAGCCGCAGTCATTTCGGGTCAGGAATGGACGGCGCGTTCAACCGACGGCAGGCCGATTAAAGAAGGGACTATGGTAAAGATAGACGCGGTCAACGGAGTGAAACTGATCGTGAGCAGAATCGAGGAGGAGAAATAGAATGGGAGCATTTATAAGTTTTGTCGTTATTGCGATTATCGTTCTGCTGGTACTTTCATCATGTATCAGAATCGTACCGCAGGCACAGGCACTTGTTGTGGAGCGTTTAGGCGCGTATTTGGATACATGGTCGGTAGGAGTTCATTTCAAGGTTCCTTTCATTGACCGTGTGGCCAAGAGAGTAATTCTGAAAGAGCAGGTAGTGGATTTCGCACCGCAGCCTGTTATCACAAAAGATAATGTTACGATGAAGATTGATACGGTTGTCTTCTTCCAGATTACGGATCCGAAGCTGTTTGCATACGGCGTGGAGAATCCGATTATGGCAATCGAGAACCTGACTGCCACTACACTGAGAAACATCATCGGTGATCTGGAACTTGACCAGACCCTGACCTCCCGAGAGACAATCAACACAAAGATGCGTTCCGCCCTTGACGTTGCCACCGACCCGTGGGGCATCAAGGTAAACCGTGTGGAGCTTAAGAACATCATTCCGCCGGCTGCCATCCAGGATGCGATGGAGAAACAGATGAAGGCAGAGCGTGAGCGCCGTGAGGTAATCCTCCGTGCGGAAGGTGAGAAGAAGTCGGCAATCCTTGTAGCGGAAGGTAAGAAAGCATCGGCTATCCTGGAAGCCGAGGCTGAGAAGGCATCAGCTATTCTCCGTGCGGAAGCCGAGAAGGAGAAGAGGATCCGTGAGGCCGAAGGCCAGGCGGAGGCAATCCAGAAGATCCAGCAGGCGAATGCGGATGGTATCCGTTTCATAAAAGAGGCCGGCGCCGACAGCGCAGTTCTCCAGATTAAGAGCCTGGAGGCATTTGCAAAGGCCGCAGACGGCAAGGCAACGAAAATCATTATTCCGTCGGAGATTCAGGGAATTGCAGGTCTTGTAAAATCCCTTGTGGAAGTCGGAGCGAAAGATGACAATGCCGGTGCAAAATAGGCATTTATCAAAAAGAACCCGATGAAGAGCAGGCTTTGCAGGTTATTCACCGCTTAAGAAAAAACCGGATTAGTCCGAAGCAGTCAGAATTGCTTGAGGAAATCCGGTTTTTCCTTTATTGATTGGCAATGGAACGTTCAGTTAACGTGCTGCTCATTGCCGGCGGCGGTCTGCGGGGCGTGCCTTTCAACGTTTTAAAGGTGGTAATGATGGAGAATGAACAGAAAACATCGGGCGCAAGGCGCAGGATGGTCAGAAAGGTAAACCTGGGGCAGGATAAGATTAAACTGGATTTGTCCAGGGAATACGGCCTTGTGCTGGAGGGCGGCGGAGCCAAGGGCTCCTTTCAGATTGGAGCCTGGCGGGCCCTCAGGGAGGCCGGAATCAGGATAAAGGGTGTATCGGGAGTCTCCGTCGGAGCGCTCAACGGAGCCTTAATATGCATGGATGATCCGGAAAAGGCGGAAGATATCTGGCATAACATCAATTATTCCACGGTCATGGATTTTAATCCGGGCATGGGAACCCTGCAGGAAGCGGCGGAGGAAATTAAAAAGCTTATAAAGGATCGCGGCATCGACATCACACCCCTGAAAAAACTCCTCCATGAGACCGTGGACGAGGAGAAAATCAGGAATTCCGCCTGTGAACTCTTTGCCACGACGTTCTCCGTTTCTGATATGAAATTGCTTAATGTGGATGTAAAATCCATGCCGGACGGCAAGATTGAAGAGATTCTTTTGGCCAGCGCCTATTTTCCGGTCTTTAAGACAGAGAAGCTGGGAGGAAAGCTCTACACGGACGGCGGCGGATTTAATAATGTTCCCCTGGATGTGCTGATTGACCGGGGCTACCAGGATATTATCGTCATCCGGATTTACGGGATTGGCTATGACCGGGAGAAAAAGATTAAGATTCCGGAGGAAACCAATATTTACCATATTGCACCCAGGGAAGAGCTGGGAGGCGTCCTGGAATTCGACAGCAAACGGAGCCGGAAGAATATGGCCCTCGGCTATCTGGAGGCGTCGCGCCTTCTCTATGGGCTGGACGGGCGGAGATATTATATCTATGCCCCTTATGAGGAACCGTATTATTTTGACAGAATGATGTCGGAGCTGGAACTGCTTAAGGTTTATCTGAGTTCAGTTCTGGATGAGGAAACCCTCTCCTATCTGGACGGTTACCGGTTTTACACGGAGAATGTATTTCCCGAACTGGCGGTCAGAATGAAGCTCAAAGAGGAATGGAATTACAAAGATATGTACCTGGGAATCCTGGAGGAACTGGCGACGTCACTGAAAATTACAAGATACCGTGTCTACAAAACGGATGAGCTGGTGAGGGAAATCCACAAAGCTCTTCTTAAATCCGACGGAAGACTTACCGTATATGAATGAATCGGGTTACTGTTCACAGGTAATGTCCCGCGAGGCGTTTTTGCGCGTATTTTGCGTGAAAATCCCGAGTTACACGGCGCGTGTTATTGTTTGCAGCACAGCTGCTTTTAGCTGGGATGTGAACAGTAACTGAATCGGCGCCGGGTTTTCATATCTTTTTGACAAGTGGGCGGTATTTATGTAAAATAAGAGGGATTAAAGGAGAGAAAAACGATGGTATTACAGGAAAAAAAGAGAACTGGCAGAGTTTCCTCTTTTGTTTTAGACACGCTCCATGTTGTGGTGGGGATTCTGATTGTCATTCTGGCCGTACTTGCTTTTCTTAACCCGGATGAGAACAGGATTCTGTTCCCGGCTATCTTTCTTCTGGCATCGCTGCTGAACCTTGTGAGCGGCTATGAACGTTTCCACAACAACAGAGGAAAAAAGAAAAAGAGAATTGCAGGCGCAGCGCTTATGGCAGCGGGAGTTGCACTGTTCCTTTTATGCGTGATAAGCGCACTTACAATCTGGTGGGGGTAATAAGACGTGAAGACAGAAGTTTTAAGGATGTTAAAAGAGGCGGACGGATATATCTCCGGCCAGGAAATCTGCGAGAAATTTGATGTTTCCAGGACTGCGGTATGGAAAGTGATTAAACAGCTTGAATCGGAGGGATACCTGATTGAGGCTGTGAGGAATAAAGGATACAGGCTCAAAACGGCCGGAGATATTTTAAGCCGTGCGGAACTTGAGAGCAGTATGAATACCGAGTGGGCGGGCAGGAATGTCCTCTATTTTGATGAGACAGGTTCTACGAACACGGCGGCCAAGATGGCTGCGGAGGAGGGCGCTCCCCATGGGACTCTGGCGGTCGCCGATTACCAGAATATGGGTAAGGGACGCAGAGGAAAGATGTGGACATCACCGCGCGGCGTGGGGGTCTGGATGAGCCTTATGATCCGGCCGGAACTGCACCCGTCTTCCGCATCGATGCTGACACTGGTGTCTGCTATGGCCGTTTCCGAGGGAATTAAAAAGACCTGCGGCCTGGAGACAGAGATCAAATGGCCCAATGACATTGTAGCGGGCGGCAAGAAGCTCTGCGGCATTCTGACGGAGATGAGCACGGAGCTGGAATGTATCAACTATGTGGTAACAGGAATTGGAATCAATGCCAATATGGAAGAATTTCCGGAGGAGATCAGGGAGGTGGCAACATCAATCCTGATGCAGACCGGAAAGACCGTAAAGAGGAGCGAACTGATAGGCGCCGTGATGGAGGCATATGAAAAATACTATGCGCTGTTTATGGAATCCGGCAACATGGCGGGACTTCTTGAGGCGTACAACAGCCACTTGGCCAATGTAAACCGTTCGGTCCGCGTGCTGGCGCCGGGGAATGAATATGTGGGCACCGCGCTCGGAATTAATGAGGCGGGTGAGCTGTTGGTGAAGACAGAGGACGGAGCCGTGCACCAGGTTATCTCGGGTGAGGTTTCGGTTCGGGGGATTTATGGGTATGTGTAGTTGAGGAATGAGAACGCCGCCGGGACGGCCGGGGGCGGAATGGTGAGGTGAGGTAGTGAGTCTTCAGTCCCGGGCTATAGGTTGTCGCGGGTGGGGAATCCGGGCAGAAAAAGTTCCTGCGGGAAACGCTCGCGCTCTTTCGAGTACATAGCGGACACTAACCTCGAAAAGACCTCGGTAAGTGCCGATGAACTCCCAGGTTCCCTACGGAATCTTTTTCTCCCTCCTTCCCCACGGGCAGGTTATGGGCCGGGACTGAAGAAATAGCTACCTGTTAAACTGCACCGTCCGCTGTTTTGGGCGGCGGTTATGAGGAACTTATGGAATATTTATATGGTAAATTAAAAACGCTGGAGCGGGAAGATAGCCCGCTTAAGGAGGCGGAGAGGCTCAGGGCCGCATCGGGGCCGTTGCTTTACTGGTATGATCGTAACAGACGGATTCTGCCCTGGAGGGAGGAACCGGAAGCGTACCGGGTGTGGATTTCTGAGATTATGCTGCAGCAGACCAGGGTAGAGGCGGTTAAACCGTATTTTGCCCGTTTTATGGAGGCGCTGCCCGATATAAAGAGCCTGGCCCAGGTGGAGGAGCAGACGCTTCTGAAGCTGTGGGAAGGGCTTGGATATTATAACAGGGCCAGGAATCTGAAAAAGGCGGCCCAGGTTATTGTGGAAGAATATGGAGCGGTGATGCCGGACTCCTATGAAAAACTGATAAAGCTCCCAGGTATAGGAAGCTATACGGCCGGAGCGATTGCCTCTATTGCTTTTGGTATTCCGGAACCGGCTGTGGACGGGAATGTCCTGCGGGTGCTGTCAAGACTTCTGGCTGACAGGGAAGATATCGGAAAAGCCGGCACAAAAAAGCGGTTTGAAGATTTAATCAGGGAAAACATGGACCGGGAGAGGGCCGGGGATTATAACCAGGCGCTGATCGAGCTGGGGGCAATTGTCTGTCTCCCGGCCGGAAAGCCGCTTTGTACAGAGTGCCCGCTTCATTCAATCTGCCTGGCACGGAGAGAGGGGCTGACGGAGATCATTCCCGTTAAGGCTCCCAAGAAGCCGAGAAGAATTGAAGATAAGACGGTATTTCTTCTGGAATGGGAGGGCCGGGCGGCTATCCGTAAGAGGAGCAGCAAGGGACTTCTGGCGTCACTCTATGAATTTCCCAACATCCCGGGACATGCAGAGGCGGGAGAGCTTAAGGAGCAGCTGAAAGACGGGCTGGGACTTCCGGCGGAGGAAATTCTGTCCGTTGAAAAACTTCCCGATTCGGTCCACGTTTTTTCCCATGTGGAGTGGCATATGACGGGATATCGTGTAAAAATTGCAAAAGAACATCCAGAATTGTTTAAAATGGTGAAAAAAGAGGAAATATTTTCAAAATATCCCCTTCCAAATGCATTCGGAGTGTATACAAAAGCTTTAATGTGAAATAATGAGAGGGAAGACCTATGAAAAAAATGATTTTCGTGTTCAATCCCAGATCGGGGAAAGAGCAGATACGAAACAAACTGCTCGATATATTGGATATATTTACAAAGTGCGGATATGATGTGACGGTTCACGTCACCCAGGAGCCTCTCGATGCCATGCGTGTTGTGAAGCGCTGCGCCAGGGGGAAGAACCTTGTGGTATGCAGCGGCGGCGACGGCACGCTCAATGAGGTCGTATCGGGACTCATGACGTTCCCGCCGGGGAAGAGGCCGGTGATTGGTTACATCCCGTCGGGTTCCACCAACGATTACGCCTCCAGCATTGGAATTTCCAAAAACATGAAGAAGGCGGCATTGGATGCCGTCAGCGGCAGCACAATCGCCGTGGATATAGGTAAATTCGGGGAAGAGAAGTATTTCGTTTATGTCGCAGCGTTCGGAGCGTTTACCGAGGTTTCTTACAGAACTCCGCAGGAGACGAAAAATCTGCTGGGACATCAGGCCTACATGCTGGAAGCGGTAAAGAGGGTCACAAACCTGAAGGCCTACAGAATGAAGTTTGAGTGGGAAGGCGGATCGCTGGAAGACGAATTCATAATCGGAATGATCACGAATACAATCAGTATCGGTGGTTTTAAAGGACTGGTAGGTCTGAATGTGGCATTGGACGACGGAGAATTCGAAGTTCTTCTGGTCAGGAAACCCAGGACGCCGAAGGATATTGCCAGCATTGCTTCCTATCTGATACTGCGCGAGGGAGAAAATGACTGCGTATACCAGTTTCGCGCGAAACGCCTGAAAGTCACATCACCGGAACCGGTGGACTGGTCGCTGGACGGGGAATATGGCGGCAGCAGGACGGAAACACTGATAGAAAATATGAACCGCGCGGTATCAATCAGACGCAAAGCGTCGTCTGTTGTCGAAGCTTTGTGAAAAACTAATAGAAAAGCTCAGAAATATGTTGAAAAAAAATTTTGGTTAGTATATAATAAAAGGCCGAGCACTATTTTACAAAACTTCTAGGCGAAAGGACGTTAATTCGTGGAGAAAGAAAATTTTTTAGAGAAGTTAAAACGACTTGTCGACCTGGCGAAAACAAAGCAGAATGCACTTGACATCACAGAGATTAACAATTTTTTTGCCGGGGATAATCTGTCAACAGAACAGATGGAACAGATTTATAATTATCTGGAGAACAATAATATTGACATTATCCCTGAAGTGATCGATGAAACGATACTGGCGGAAGATGACGCTCTGCTTCTGGACGATGCAGATGATGACTTCCTGAAGAGCGAAGAGGAAGAGATTGATCTCGATGCCATTGATCTTCTGGAAGGGATTGGTACCGAGGATCCGGTGCGTATGTACCTGAAAGAGATAGGTACGGTTCCGCTTTTAAGCGCTGATGAGGAACTGCGTCTTGCCAAGAGGAAGGCAGAGGGCGATGACAATGCAAAGGAACGTTTAATTGAGGCCAATTTAAGGCTTGTGGTAAGTATCGCGAAACGTTATACCGGCAGAGGCATGAGCTTTCTGGATCTTGTTCAGGAAGGAAATCTGGGCCTGATCAAGGGTGTTGAAAAATTTGATTACACAAAAGGATATAAGCTGAGTACATATGCTACCTGGTGGATTCGGCAGTCTGTCACAAGAGCGCTGGCAGATCAGGCGAGAACGATCCGTGTTCCCGTGCATATGGTTGAGACGATTAATAAGATGTCGAAGATGCAGAGAAAACTGACACTGGAGCTGGGCTATGAACCATCCGTGGCAGAGCTTTCCGAAGCACTTGAGATGACGGAAGACAAGGTCATGGAGATCATGCAGATAGCCAGGGAACCGGCTTCTCTGGAGACCCCGATTGGAGAGGAAGACGATTCCAACCTGGGCGATTTCGTGGCTGACGGCAATGTGGTAACTCCGGAGGGCAACGTGGAGTCTGTTATGCTGAGAGAGCATATTGATGCACTGCTCGGTGATCTGAAGGAGAGGGAGCGCCAGGTAATCGTTCTGCGCTTCGGTCTGGAGGACGGCCACCCGAGAACACTGGAGGAAGTGGGTAAAGAATTTAACGTTACCCGTGAGCGTATCAGGCAGATAGAGGCCAAGGCTCTCAGAAAACTGAGAAACCCGGTCAGAAGTAAACGGATCCGTGATTTCCTGTAAATCGTAAAATAAATTAAGCAGCCTGTGTGCTGAAAGCAGATTGTGTGATATCGCTTAGGATATATGCGCAAAGGAGCTTTTAGCGGGGTTGCTTTTTTTAATGGGAAAGGTGATTGTATGGAAAATAAGAGAAATTATCAGATAGAGATGGAAAAGACTATCAAACAGGCGGAGAGGGACAAGGAGGTGCCTTCTCTGTTCCTGCACAGCTGCTGTGCGCCGTGCAGCAGCTATGTACTGGAGTATTTGTCGAAGTTTTTCAGGATTACTGTTTTTTATTATAATCCGAATATTTTTCCGCCGGAGGAGTACGAGGAGAGGCTGGGGGAAATTGAACGGCTGGTCCGGGAGATGCCGGCGGAGCATCCGGTGGAATTCATAGCCGGGGATTACCGGCCGGAGGAATTTTTCCAGGCCGTGAAGGGACATGAGGAGGATAAGGAGGGTGGTGAACGCTGCGGAATCTGTTTCAGGATGCGGCTTTTTGAGGCGGCAAGACTGGCAAAAGAAGGCGGGTACGACTGGTTTACGACCTCACTCACAATCAGCCCGCTGAAAAATGCGGAGAGGCTGAACCGGATCGGCGAGGAGGCGGCAAAGGAATATGGAGTGAAGTTCTTAAACTCCGATTTTAAGAAAAAGAACGGTTACAGGCGTTCCGTTGAACTGTCACAGGAGTATCGTCTTTACCGGCAGAATTACTGCGGCTGCGTGTATTCACAGCGTGAAGCGGCCATGCGCGGGAAACAGGACGGTTTCAAGGAAAATTAACGTTTCGGTGCAATACAGAGGACAGGGCAGAATGACTAAAAAATCCATGTTTAAAAAATTGTTTTTCAGGGTAAATTATGCATAATGATGAAATTGGTAAAGAAATGAAATTTCATGGTGAAACATATTGACGAAATGAAAATTCCGTATTATTATGAGATTAAGTGATGAAAATATATTTCATATGGAGAAGGAGGAATGACGCATGATTTACACGGTTACATTTAATCCGGCGTTGGACTACGTGATTAAGGTGGATCATTTTACGACGGGAACGGTGAACAGGACCGTATCGGAAGAGATTTTCTATGGCGGCAAGGGGATCAATGTATCGGCGGTTTTAAAAGAATTGGGTTATGCCAGCACGGCGCTCGGGTTTGTAGCGGGATTCACGGGTGATGAGATCGAACGCGGCGTCAAGACACTTGGATTTGCCAGCGATTTTATCCGCGTAAAAGAGGGGATGTCACGAATTAATGTAAAGATGAAATCCGATAATGAGACGGAGATCAATGGAATCGGCCCGAAAATCACGGAAGAAGACGTGGAAAAGATGTTTGAGAAGCTGGATAAGCTGGGGAGCGGGGATATTCTCGTGTTGTCCGGCAGCATTCCGAAATCCATCGATGATAAAATCTATGAAATTATCATGGCGCGGCTGGAGGGAAAAGGAGTCAGAATCGTTGTCGATGCAACGAAGGACTTACTTCTCAACGTTCTCAAATATCATCCGTTCCTGATTAAACCAAATAACCACGAGCTAGGCGAGATGTTTAATGTGGAACTCAAATCGGATGAGGACATCATCCACTATGCCGGGAAGCTACAGGAGATGGGAGCGGTCAATGTCCTGATTTCCATGGCGGGAGACGGGGCTATTTTGATTACGGAAGACGGAACTGTCCATAAGATGGGTGTGGCCAAGGGAACAGTAAAAAATTCCGTAGGAGCCGGAGATTCCATGGTGGCCGGTTTTATTGCGGGCTATCTGGATAAAAGAGATTACGGATATGCGCTGAAACTGGGAACCGCATCGGGTAGCGCGACGGCATTTTCCGAGGGGATTGCAACCAGGAAGGATATTATAGAAATTCTGGAAAAACTTTAATAAAATGTGATAAGGGGTAACGAAAGACCATAGGGGAGAGCAGTAAATCAAAGAGAAAACCGGCAGAGGATAAGATGCCGGCGGGACTTAAGAGTAATCGGGAGACAGAACGACAAATCAGGAGGACAACATGAGGATTACGGATTTATTGAAGAAAGAGAGTATTGCTCTCGGGGTCAGGGTGGATTCGAAAGAGGCCGCAATTGATTATCTTGTGAATTTGATGGATAAAAGCGGCAGACTGAGTGACAGGGAAGGTTACAGGAAGGGCATTCTTGCAAGGGAGGCGCTGGGAAGCACGGCGGTCGGCGACGGGATTGCAATTCCCCATGCAAAAGTGGCGGCGGTCAATGAACCGGGACTGGCGGCCATGGTAGTGCCGGAAGGCGTGGACTATGATTCATTTGACGGCAGTCCGGTCAACCTTCTTTTCATGATAGCGGCTCCGGATGGAGAAGCGGACGCCCATCTGGAGGCTCTTTCAAAACTCTCTATGGTTTTGATGGACCCGGATTTTAAGAACTCGCTTGTAAAGGCAAAGACGGCAGATGAATTTCTCAAGCTGATTAATGACAAGGAAGCAGACCGCTTTGCCCCGGCAAAGGAGGAGACGCCGCAGGAGGCGGAGCCTGCGGCGGAACGCGGGGCAGGCGGTAAAACTCCGGCTGACACAGGGTACAGGATTCTCGCCGTGACAGCCTGTCCGACCGGTATCGCCCATACGTTTATGGCAGCGGAAAACCTTCAGAGAACCGGTGAAAAACTGGGATATCCGGTCAAGGTGGAGACAAACGGAGCGGACGGCATTCAAAATCATCTCACAAAGGAAGAGATTGAGTCCGCGGACGGAATCATCATTGCGGCTGACAAGAATGTGGAAATGGCGCGTTTCAACGGAAAACCGGTTATTATTGCGCCCGTTTCTGACGGTATCCACAAAGCGGAAGAACTGATTAAGAGGCTCGAAGCGGGAGAGGTGCCCGTTTACCACCATACGGGAGAGGGAGGAAACGGGGGCGAAGAAACATCCGATAAGGAAAATCTGGGAAGAAGCATTTATAAACATCTGATGAACGGTGTTTCCCATATGCTGCCATTTGTCATTGGCGGAGGTATTCTGATTGCCCTCGCGTTTCTTTTTGACGACTATTCCATTGATCCGGCGAACTTTGGCAAAAATACACCGCTTGCCGCCTATTTAAAGACGGTGGGTGAGCAGGCGTTTGGAATGATGCTGCCCGTCCTGTCGGGATTTATCGCAATGAGCATTGCAGACCGCCCGGGTCTGGCCGTTGGTTTTGTAGGCGGTCTCGTTGCCAAGATGGGTATGACGTTTGCAAACCCGGCGGGCGGAGATGTAAACGCCGGGTTCCTGGGAGCGCTGCTGGCCGGTTTTATCGGCGGTTATCTCATCCTGCTTTTGAAAAAAGTATTCAGCAGGCTGCCTAAATCACTGGACGGAATCAAGCCGATCCTGCTTTACCCGGTGCTCGGCATTCTCCTCGTTGCCGTGATTACGACCATTATCAATCCCTTTGTCGGCGCAATCAACGACGGCCTTTCCCACCTGTTAAACGGGATGGGCGGAACCAGCAAAGTGATTCTCGGAATGGTGGTCGGCGGAATGATGTCGGTAGATATGGGCGGACCGGTAAACAAAGCGGCCTACGTGTTCGGGACGGCCCAGCTGGCGGAGGGCAATTTCGATGTGATGGCCGCCGTGATGGCGGGAGGTATGGTTCCTCCGCTGGCAATCGCCCTTGCAACCACTTTTTTCAAAAGGAAGTTTACGGATAAAGAACGTCAGTCGGGACTTGTAAACTATATTATGGGTCTGTCCTTTATTTCGGAAGGCGCCATTCCCTTTGCCGCACAGGATCCCCTGCGTGTAATCCCTTCCTGTATAGCAGGCTCGGCGGTGGCCGGAGGCCTGTCCATGCTCCTTGGATGCACACTGAGAGCCCCCCACGGCGGTATCTTCGTGCTTCCCACCATTGGAAACCCGCTGGGCTATCTGGCGGCGGTTGCTGCGGGTTCCGCAGTCGGATGTGTAATTCTTGCGGCTCTTAAAAAAAATGTATAGATTGTATGTATACCATGTATGCTTTGATGGGATAATATAAAAAGATGAAATGTTTGCCGTCTGCCTCCGGGCAGAGCTGTTCCTCCCCCACGTTTTATTACAGTCGGCGGAGTCAGGCGGCTAAACAGTTTCATCTTTTTTATTGGTTGCCAGGAAAAGGTTCACGGAGTGTGCTTTATCTTATTCCGGGTATAAAATTCCTTCAGATCTGCTTTTATTTCCGGCGGGAGCAGAGTCTTTTTCACTCTCTGCAGAGCGCCTTCCAGTGCAAGAAGCCTGTGTATACAGGCCGAGGAGTCATTTTCCTGTATTTTCAGCCATGCATTTCTGGAACCGTATTGCTCCAAATCCTCCCGCGTGAAGACTCCCGCTTCGTTCAACTGGCGTTCCAGTTCTTTTCCGATATTCGGAAGTTTTTCAAGTTCTCCCATATTCCTGCCTTTCTAAGATAACTTATAATTTAGTGATACATAGTTTTTGGTGTTAATAATCGGTATGGCCGGGAACCGGTGGAGCGCCGTCTGGAACGTCCGTGCTGAAGAATACAAAAAGATAAGGGGCAAACAGAGATGGGACGGCGCAGAACCAGCCCGGCACAAATTTTCCGAAGAGCAGAAGCATAACGGAGGTAATGGGAGTGAACATTTCTACAGGGAGATAAAGTAAATGGTTTATCTGGCCGTAATCTCCGGTGTGCAGCATAAGCTGTTCCAGAACCAGAATGATGACAGCGTAAACAACGAGCAGGGACGCAGCCCTGAAACACGTCTGCCGGGTATAAGTCCTGCAAAGACGCCGTCCGATGAAAATAAAAAGAACGGCGGAGACGGCGAGATGGGCAGCAAGGAGGCCGTTGCTCATCCAAACGGACCATTCTGTGGTCAGGCTGACAGCAGTCAGTACTACAAAATAGAAGATAATTCTGATGATAAGTCCTGAGGCAAGCGTGTAGAGCGGCAATTTGTATATCTGTTTATCCATTAGGAACCCTCCTTTACATGACAGCCATTTCCAGAATGCAGCAAGGGGCTATTGGAATGCCATCCTGTTCCATAAACCCGGCTGCATGCCGGAATAAAGGCTGCTGTCCATCTGCTGCATCATTTCCCGCTCTTCGTCCGTATAAAATTCGATGGCCGTGTCTGTGGGACCGCAGGACACATAGTATTTGCCGCCGTGGCTGCCAAGATACTTCCAGCCGTCGTGCATACCAAGAGCTCTTGTTTCATCCATCTCTTCCCGGCTGTCGAACTGCAGGAGCCAGAACATGGTCTGAGTGACGGAGCTGCGGATTTTTCCGTCCATAATCAGCGGCTTGACAGGATAAAAATCAACATAAAGATTTCCTCCGTTCGTGGAGTAGCAGAAATGATTCTTCCAGTTATCCGGGAGGGTGAGGGTATAATCACGTGTGGTTATCACGCTGCTGTCCCTGGGAGCGGTGAGTAGGGATACGGTCCCGTCGCTCAGAAGAGCTGCGCCGTCCACCCCTATTTTCTGACCGTACTCCGTCTCGGTATCGGCAAGCATCCAGCCGTCGGAATTAAAATAATAGTTTTCATAGATGCCGTCCCGGTTTCCGTCCAGCCAGAGATCACAACTGCCGACATAGGAACCGTTATCCTCCTGCCAGCGCCAGTTTGAGACGCCGTCTTTGACGGAAGGCCTGTTCTGGTCCTGTATCCACTGCCCGGCAAAGGAAGTGGAGAAACAGGACATTGATATAATCAGTGCGGATGACAGGATTCTGATACTTTTTTTCATTAAGTGCCTCCTTATTTATAGAAATATCTGTGTCTGATGGTTTTTAGTTTGTATTTTAAAGCTGTGCATCGGGGGGAGGTTATGAGTCTTCAGTCCCGGGCTTTAGGGTGCGGTGAGGGGGAATCCAGAGAAAAAAATTCCTTCGGGGACACGCTCCCGCTTGTGAAGCGCACAGCGGATGCTAGGCTCGAAAATACCTCGCCAAGCACCGGCGGGCTTCAAGGTCACCCTTCGGAAAGTTTTTCTCTTCCTTCCCCGGGCAGGTTGTCGACGGGACTGAAGACTCAGCGAAGGTGATCGCCCCGTCCGCTGTCTTCAGGGGCTGGTTGTCCCTTTCGTCAAGTGCAGAAGAGGTATTGCAACAACCACTACGAAGCGGTGGGATTTAATCGGTTTGCTATCTTATTAATCGCTGCTTCACAGTGCATGTAAAACAGGATAAAACACTGTTTTGAGTGGCTAAGACTCGGGATTTCTACTATCTCATCCTGAGTGAAAGACGGCTCTATAACAACACATTCTCAGGTTTGTAAAGAGACGGTTCCCGGGCATCTGAAGGCCCGTGGTGGTAGCGACAATGCCCTTCCACCTTGAAGGAATAAAACAAATCAGCGGCCGCAGGCCGGTTTTCGGGATGGCAAAAACCTACGCGTCTTCAGTCCCGGCCATAACCTTCCCGTGGGGAATCCGGGAGAAAAAGATTCCGCAGGGAACCTGGAAGTCCATCAGTACTTAGGTGGCGTATTTTGGCACCTTAGTACTGTTATGCACTTCAAAGAGCGCAAGCGTTTCCCGGAGGAACTTTTTCTGCCCGGATTCCCCACCCGCGATCAAACTCAAGCCGGGACTGAAGACTCACATCCCCCCCCCCTCACCATTCCGAACTCAATTATATGGACATTATAACATGCCCCCGGGACGCAGGCCAGAGCCTGGGGACGAATTAATATAATAGAAAGAGAAAAGAAAGACAAATTCAAGAATCCCCCCTTTTTACACCCCGGCCGGGGGATGGGAAAAATAAGTGGCCGTTGCATCTTTCTTTTTTTTAGTATATTATTACATGTGGGAATTTCTGTTACTGTTCAAACCGGATAGGTTACGTGAGGTTTATTCGCGTACTGTTTGTGAATAATCTGAATTTTACATCGAAAGGATGAGAGAGATGTACCGCTTATGTATTTTTGATCTTGATGGGACATTGCTTAACACGGTTAATGCCCTGACTTATACAACGAATGTGACGCTGGCTGCTTTTGGCCTCGGACCGATTGTACCGGAGCAGACGAAGCGGATGGTGGGAGACGGTTACAGGACACAGATGGAACGCGCCCTGAGGGCCTGCGGTGATGAGAAGCTGGTACATTATGAGGCGGCTCTCCCGCTGTATATGGAGAATTTTGCAAAGTACTGCATGAAGGATGTGAGGCCCTATGAAGGAATCGGGCATCTTCTTGAATATCTGAGGAAGAAACAGGTAAAGATAGCAGTATTCTCCAACAAACCGCATAACCAGGCGGTGGAGAACATAGAAACCATTTTCGGAAAAGATTATTTTGACTGCGTCAGGGGAGAACAGGCGGGCACGCCTAAGAAACCGGCACCGGACGGAGCGCTGATTGTCTGCCGTGAGATGGGAATGACGCCGGAAGAATGCCTCTATCTGGGTGATACCAATACGGATATGAAGACGGGAATCGCGGCCGGAATGGATACGGCATGCGTTACCTGGGGGTTCAGGGACAGGGCGGAACTGGAGGCTCTGAGTCCGAAATATATTGTGGATCATCCCTCTCAGGTGGAAATGATTGTAGAAAAAGCGAATATGCCGAATGAGGATTTGAATGAAAGAAAATAAAAACAGAAAAAAGGGAAATTGGATGAAGCGTTTTGCCAAACATTTCTCCGTTATGGCCCTGTTTTTTGCAGTCATCGGCTTTGCTGCGGGCTGCAGCCGTTACGGTGGTGGGAACAGTGGAACGATAGGCGGCGAGACGGGAAATCATGCGGCAGACGAGTCGAAAAAGGGTGGCAAAGATACGGACGGGAAACTGAATGTGGTTACAACCCTGTTCCCCTATTACGATTTTCTGCGCCAGATAGCAGGAGATGATATCGAGCTTACCCTTGTGGTTCCCGCCGGAATGGACAGCCATTCCTTTGAACCGACCCCGGCGGATATGATTACCATCCAGAATGCAGATCTTGTGGTGTGCAACGGCGGCGCCATGGAACAGTGGTTCGGGAAAGTCCTGGATTCCTTTGGAGACGGTGCGGCACCCGGCCGTGTTGTCACAATGATGGATTATGTGGACACCGTGGAAGAAGAGATTGTGGAAGGGATGGAGGCGGAAGAGCATGACCATTCATCGGACCGCCGCGTTCACGGAAATGACGGCCATCTGCATGAAGAGGGTGAACACCTGCACGAGACGGATGAACATACGCATGAGGCAGAGCAGTTTGACGCACACACCCATGAAGAGGAATACGGTTATGGAGAAGACCTTCTGCACAGCGGCCATGAATATGACGACGGCCACGAAATTGAAATAGAGTATGATGAACATATCTGGACTTCTCCGGTCAATGCAATGAAGCTGACGGGAGTCCTGGCGGATGTGCTGATGGAGGAAGATCCAGCCCATGCGGCAGATTACCGCAGAAGGGCGGATGATTATATCAGCGAATTGAAGACGCTTGATCAGGAGTTCCGGGAGGTTGTTGCGGCGGGGCACAGGAGACTCCTTGTTTTCGGCGACAAGTTTCCGCTGCGCTATTTCTTTGATGAATACGGTCTTGAATACCGGGCGGCCTTTACCGGATGCAGCTCAGATACGGAACCCAGTGCAAAGACGATTGCCTACCTGATAGATAAAGTGAAGGCGGAAAATATACCGGTAGTCTATTACCTGGAACTTTCCAGCCACCGTGTAGCCGAGATTATCGGGGAAGAGACGGGGGCGGAACCTCTTCTGTTCCACTCCTGCCACAATGTGACGAGGAGGCAGTTTGATTCGGGGGTAACTTATCTGGAGCTGATGGAGCAAAACGTGGTGAACCTGAGAAAAGGACTTGAATAAATGGGATTATTATTAAGATGTGAGCATGTCGATTTTGGATATGAGAACCAGGATGCGGTCATTGATGTGAGCCTGGAAGTCAATACGGGGGACTATATCTGTATTGTAGGTGAGAACGGTTCGGGTAAGAGCACCCTGATGAAAGGGATTCTGGGCCTGTTAAAGCCGACGGCGGGAAAGATTGAAGTGTCGGAGGAGCTTAAAAGGGCAGGAATTGGTTACCTGCCCCAGCAGACAGCGGCTCAGAAAGATTTTCCGGCTACCGTTTTTGAGGTGGTCCTGTCCGGCTGTCTGGGGAAGAGAGGGAACCGGCCCTTCTACTCTTCAAAAGAAAAAGAGACGGCGCTTGCCAATCTGGAGCGCCTGGGAATTATGGATTTGAAAAAAAGCTGTTTCAGGGATTTGTCGGGAGGGCAGAAACAGAGGGCTTTGATTGCCAGGGCGCTCTGTGCCACGGACAAGCTTCTGATTCTGGATGAACCGATTACCGGGCTGGATCCCTCCGCGATTCAGGATTTTTATTATATTATCAGAAAGCTGAACCGGGAGGAAAAGGTGGCCATTTTGATGGTTTCCCATGATATGGCTAATATTGTAAAGCAGGCGGGAAAAATCCTGCATCTGCAGCAGAAGGCAATTTTCTGCGGAACAATGAGAGATTATCTGAAGAGCGGTATCGGCAGACAGTTTCTGGGAGGTGACGAAGGATGAGCATTGTAAGTGAAATGATGTCCTACCCCTTTATTGTAAGAGCGCTTGTGGGAGGTGTGCTGGTGTCCCTCTGTGCATCACTTTTAGGGGTCAGCCTTGTCCTGAAACGGTATTCCATGATAGGCGACGGACTTTCCCATGTGTCGTTCGGCGCTCTTTCGGTGGCGCTTGCAATCGGATGGTCGCCCCTCAAAGTATCGATTCCCGTTGTAGTCCTGGCGGCATTTTTCCTCCTCAGGATTACGGAGAGGGGAAAAATTAAAAGTGACGCGGCCATCGCAATGATATCAGCCAGCGCGCTTGCAATCGGTATTATCGTGACCTCCCTGACGACGGGAATGACAACCGATGTGAGCAGCTATATGTTCGGCAGCATCCTTGCGATGAGCCGGGAAGACGTACGGTTTGCCGCCGTTCTTTCCGTAGTGGTATTAGGACTTTTCCTGTTTTGCTATAATAAGATTTTTGCAGTGACGTTTGATGAGAACTTTGCCAGGGCAACCGGAGTGAATGTTTCTATCTATAACGTCCTGATTGCGGTCCTGACCGCCGTGACCATTGTGCTCGGAATGAGGATGATGGGGGCAATGCTGATTTCCAGCCTGATTATATTCCCATCCCTGACTGCGATGAGGATATTCAAAAGTTTCAGGGGAGTAATGATTGTCTCAGGAATTCTTTCTATTATCTGTTTCTGTATTGGAATGGTGATTTCCTACGTCTATTCCACCCCGGCAGGAGCCAGTGTGGTGGTAGTTGACCTGGCGGCTTTTATACTGTTCAGTCTGGTGCAGGCGGTGCGGCAGGGATTTAAATGGTAAAACGGAGAAAGAATTAAAAAGTCCGGATAGAGAAATGGCTGCGGAAAATATTCGGCAGGCCGGAAGCGAAAGACGGTAAGGACAGCATAATTCCGGAGGGAATCATATGCTGTCCTCTTTGTGTCCGGGAGAAGCCGGGTTCCGTTTTGGCTGATGCGGAACATGGAATAAAAAAGCTGACTGAAATTCTCACCTGCTTGACTTTATCCTGTATTTGTGTAAAAATAATAAATTAGGTTTAAACTATTGTAAAAAGAAGAAAAGAAGGTTGATAATAATGACAAAGATTGATATCATTTCCGGTTTCCTTGGAGCAGGAAAGACTACATTTATTAAGCAGCTCCTCAGGGAAGCCATCGCAGGAGAGAAAGTCGTGCTGATTGAAAATGAATTTGGTGAGATCGGAATTGACGGAGGATTTTTAAAAGACGCCGGGATTGAGATCCGTGAGATGAATTCAGGCTGTATCTGCTGTTCCCTGGTTGGGGATTTCGGCAAATCACTTAAAGAAGTGCTTACAAAATACCAGCCGGACCGTGTCATCATCGAGCCGTCGGGTGTTGGAAAGCTTTCCGATGTCATGAAGGCGGTGAGAGATGTCGCTTCTGAAATAGAAGTAATGCTCAACAGTGCCGTTACCGTTGTAGATGTAAACAAGTGCCGCATGTATATGAAGAATTTCGGTGAATTTTTCAACAACCAGATCGACAATGCAGGTACTATTGTGCTGAGCCGTACGGATATAGCGGCAGCTGAAAAGGTTCAGGCAGCTGTTGAGATGCTCAGGGAGCATAACGCAGCGGCAAATATTGTAACAACTCCCTGCAGCCAGCTTACGGGTGCGCAGCTTCTGGAAATTATCGAGAAAAAGGATGATATGGCGGAAGAACTGATGAAGGAGGCCAGGGAATACAGACAGCATGAGCACCACCATCACGGCCACGGGGAAGAAGAGTGTGGCTGTCACGATCATGAGCACCATCATCATGCTCACGATGAGGAAGAAGAATGCGGCTGCCACGGTCACGGGCATGAGCACCATCATCATGATCACGGTGAAGAAGAATGCGGCTGCCACGATCATGGGCATGAGCACCACCATCATGATCACGGTGAAGAAGAATGCAGCTGCCACGATCACGGGCATGAGCACCACCATCATGGCCACGATGAGGAATGTGGCTGCCATGATCATGAGCATCATGAGCATCACCACGACCATGATCACGGCGAAAACTGCACTTGTGGCTGCCACGATCACGATCACCATGACCATCATCATGCCGATGAAGTTTTCACAAGCTGGGGAAGAGAGAATGTGCCTGCCATCAGCCGCGACAAACTGGAGGCAGTGCTTCATGAACTTGCTTACAGCAGGAAATACGGCGAGGTACTTCGTGCAAAGGGCATGATTCCCGGCGAGAAAGAAGGAATATGGCTTCATTTTGATCTGGTTCCGGAACAGGTGGAAATCCGCGAGGGAATTCCGGATTATACCGGTAAACTCTGCGTAATAGGCGCAAATCTGGATGAGGATGGCCTGGAAGCGGCGTTCAAAGCCTGATGAAACACGGAGGGAGATATAAGTAATGGATGACGAGAAGATGCCGTTATTTCTGATCAATGGTTTTTTGGAAGCCGGTAAAACGGCCTTTATAAAGTTTACACTTCAGCAGGATTACTTCCAGTCTGAGGGAAAGACATTATTAATTGTCTGCGAAGAAGGCGAGGAAGAGTACGAGGCAGATTTACTCAAAGAGACAAAGACGGCGGTAGTCTACGTGGAGGAACTCTCAAAGCTCACTCCGCAATACCTGGAAGAACTGGAGCTTTTCTATAACCCGGAGCGCGTGCTGGTGGAGTGGAACGGCATGTGGAACCTTGATGAGCTGAAACTTCCGGCCGACTGGGAGCTTTACCAGCAGATTACGATTGTCGACGGTTCTACCTTTGATTTATATCTGAACAATATGAAACCGCTGGTGGGCGCCATGGTCAGAAACACGGAAATGCTCATTATGAACCGGTGTGACGGAATTGAGGATCTGGATACCTACCGAAGGACCTTAAAGGGAATGAATCCTCAGGTGCAGATTGTCTTTGAGGATGCCGAGGGCGAGATACAGGAAATTTCCGAGGCGGATCTGCCGTATGATGTAAATGCAGAAGTGATAGAGATTTCACCGGAAGCTTACGGAATCTGGTATATCGACATGCTGGACAAGCCCGACCGCTACCGCGGCAAGACGGTGGAATTTACTGCGATGGTTCTTAAGACTCCTGATTTTCCGAAGAACTACTTCGTGCCGGGAAGAATGGCGATGACCTGCTGTGAAGCGGACATGACCTTCCTGGGCTTCATGTGTAAAGCCAAAAATGCCAGACTTCTGGAAACAAAAGAGTGGGTGAAGGTTACCGCGAGAGTGGAATACGAATTCAGCCCGGAATATGAAGGCGAAGGCCCGATGCTCTATGCGGATTATGTGGAGAAGGCAAAAGAAATAAAAGAGATAGTGCAGTTTTAGATGAGAACAAAGAATCCCGCTCGCGGAGTGTTTTTGATTCACAGGACGTAATTTCCTATAATTAAAAAAGTGCCATACCCGGTACAGGAATCCAGTATTCCTGGCGCCGGGTATGGCACTTTTTTATCGTTTCTTCTCTACTCGCTCATCTTCGCGACCGGAGTGGGCCTTCTTCTGTCAAATACCTCGGTAACATCAAATAAATCGCTCAAATGATCCTTCGTCGGATTTGTCTCCGGAAGGTCGTAATACATTCGGAAGCCATCCAGGTTTCTTCGTCCCTGTCTCATGTAATCGTCGCCAATCTGTACCCAGTACTGGCTGGAATCCACGTTGCAGAAATAACGGAATCCTTTGGAATGGAGATACTGGTAACGTTCACCGCTGGTGTCGTAAGGCATCCAGCCGCCGATATCGCTGCCGAACGGGAACAGGATGATATCACATGGGCCAATCAGTGTTTCCACCTCTGCCTCCCACTTATCCGTATCCGCGCGGAAGTTCTCCATCGAAATCGTTCCCATGTTTCTGTGGCCCCAGCTGTGGGAAGCCAGCTCAAAACCGTTTTCTTTCAGGCACGCGGCTACCTTGGCGGCCTCTTCCCGTTCTTTTGCATAGTCAAAGCCCGGGTTCTTGGCTCTGTATTCGTCTGAGTCGTAAGACGGGGCGGTACGGTAACCGAGGATACCGTTATAACCAGTAAGAGCAATAACTGCTTTTGCCCCCTTATAGGAGAAATCAGGGTGCTCTTCGATAAAGTCGTCGAGCAGCGGTACCAGGTCGTAGGAACCTACGAGCACGGAACCGTCTTCCAGTTTCATCTCGTTAGTAGGTTTTCCGTCTTCTCCGATAATCATCTTTGTGGCAAAACCGTCGTTTTCCATATATTCATAATAACATACGTCATCCTGTGACATGACGAAAGGCTGCTTGCCCGGAGGCAGCATAATGTCGCCCTGGACAAAGTGCGGATTGCCATCCTCGCCGGTGGTCTCGTAAGCCACATCGTGGAGCTTTACAAGGACAAAACCACGGTCATACATGGACTGAAGAATCTTCATAAATTCCTCTTTGGTGGTCATCATCTGATTATAGCCCTTTTCCCTGGAATCGCCGTCAAAGGCCTTGGAGGTATCCATAATCAGGGTGTGGAAAAATACATGCGTAACTTTCTTCGGATCGGCGCGCACGAGCGTGTTCTTTGTCTCTTCAAAGCCTGCAATTGCCGCAGTAACCTGTTCATCCGATGCATAAGGGCTTTCATTTAAAAGCGCGATGGCAGCGTCGTAATCATAACCGGCGGCAATGAGATTGGCGCGGTTCAGATAGCTTTCCAGACTGTTTGCATCGGCAGAAGCTTCCGCGGCATCCTGGGATTCGGAGGTGTCTCCCGCCGCCCCCTGATTGCCGGGATCGGATCCCTGCATGGACGGATCTGAGGCCGTATAAACTTCCCCGAGCACTCCCCTGGTCTCCAGGCTCTTATTTCTCATGTAGAGATACGCCGCAATGCAGAGTAAAATAGCTAGAATCGACACCAGGACAATATAGGGCAGTACCCGCAGAAACTTCCTGCGCTGCCGCCTGGAATGGCTGGAATATCCGCTGCTTTTCAGTAAAAAATCATCTTTTCCCATAGTATTAAATCACCTTTATCTAAGAATATGTTTTGTTTGAGGCGCCTGTAAGGCATGAAATTAAAAACCAGGATGACAGACAGGCAAAAAAGTAGACCGGAAAAAATCCCGGCTTCCATTGTTGTCGATGGAAATAAAAAAGAAGATGCATTTCATCGTTTGGGTATCATTATAGCATAGATTTCAGGGAATAACTATTACAGTTTACTTAAAATTTATTCCTTTTATTTGGTTATAAGAGGGAGGTTAGTTGAGATGCGAGGACGCCTCTGTAAGACGGCGGACGGGGGAGTGGGAGGGTGGATATGAGTCTTCAGTCCCGGTTTGCAGGTTGTGGTAAGGGGGAATCCAGGAGAAGAGATTCCTACGGGGACTCGCTTCCGCTTGTGGAATGCGCAGCGGTGCTAGATTCGAAAAAACCTCATCAAGCACCGGCGGATTCCAATGTCCCCTTCGGAATCTTTTCTCCTTCCTTCCCCGGGCAGGTTGTCGACGGGACTGAAGACTCAGCGAAGTGTATTGCCCCGTCCGCCGGCTCCAGGGGCTGATTGTCTCTTTCGTCAAGTAAGGGGGAGGTATTGTCGCGGCCACTATGTAGTCGTGAATCTTTTACCTTATGAAGGTATTTCGGGCAGGATTCAGAGAAAAATCCAAAGCTGAATTTAATGATGAATTATAAAATTCAATGGATATTTAAGGATAAGTCAGGCGTCGAAGCTCAGATTCATCAATTGGATACCATACAGGAAAATCATTTGACAATATAGGGAGGAATTCCCCTGAAATTTGGGAAAACGTAGTGGCAGCGACAGTACCTCCCCCTTTGAAGGAATAAGAACAATTCAGCGGCCGCAAGCCGGGGTCCGGGATGGCGAAAACCTTCGCGTCTTCAGTCCCGGGCCATAACCTTCCCGTGGGGAAGTAAGAATATGTTAATGTTGAATCGGTTGTATTCCGCGAGGTGTTTTATGTGAGTGCAGCGCAGCGTAAGTCACAGAAAACCCGAGGGTTGCAGCGCGAAACGGTGATTTTTACCGTTTCTGTGCATCGCGCAGCGTGTTTCTGGCCACAGGGTGGACAGAAGCTAAAAAGATTCCGCAGGGAACCTGGGAGGTCCTTTCTGAACATTGGATATTCTATTGGCCTCTTGATTTCCCCTGTGCCTGTTATTACTGGAAAATTTGAACAGCCAGCATTTATAAAACATCCAAATATGAGAAAGAACCACCTGGGAGTTCATCGGCACTTACCGAGGTTTTTCACGAGGTTAGTACCGTTATGTACTCCAAAGAGCGCAAGCGTTTCCCGGAGGAACTTTTTCTGCCCGGATTCACCACCTGCGACCAAACTCAAACCGGGACTGAAGACTCACAACCTCCCCTTCACCATCCCGCCCCCCGACCTAACGGCGGCGTTCTCATTCCCCCCATAAAATTTTGTCGGAAAGAAAAGAACACTTCCTGTAACACAATGGCATAAGTACATGCATTCTGTCCATATCCTGATTAAAGAAGGAAATAGATGCGGAGAAAAGGTATGAAACGATTAACGGCGGTTATTTTGACGATTATGATGGTCCTGCAGGCGGGGCTTTGCAGCGTGTATGCTTCAGTTCCGGAGATTCCGGCCGCGGCGGCTTCGGCGATGGTCCAGGCTGCGGACGGGCCGGAAATTCAGGCTCCGGAGGCAATTCTCATTGAGGCGTCCACCGGAACGGTGATTTATGAAAAGAATGCCGACGAGGCCAGGAACCCGGCCAGCGTTACGAAGATTATGACGCTGCTTCTGACTTTTGACGCCCTGAAGTCCGGAAAGATTCATCTGGACGACGAAGTTGTCACCAGCGCCCACGCGAAATCCATGGGAGGTTCCCAGGTATTCCTGGAGGAGGGCGAAGTCCAGACCGTGGAGACACTGATCAAGTGCATTGTCATTGCGTCCGGCAACGATGCCAGCGTGGCAATGGCGGAATACATAGGCGGAGATGAGGCCACATTTGTAAAAATGATGAACGAGCGGGCAAAAGGTCTTGGAATGGAAAACGCAAACTTTGAGGACTGCTGCGGACTGACCGATTCCACAACCCATGCAATGTCGGCCCGTGATATAGCGTTAATGTCGAGGGAGCTCATCACAAAATATCCCGAGATATTTAATTACTCTACGATATGGATGGAGAACATTACCCATGTGACAAAACAGGGCACAAAAGAATTCGGTCTTTCCAATACCAACAAACTGCTCAAAATGGCCACCAATTTTGAGGTGACCGGCCTGAAAACGGGTTCGACCTCCCTGGCGAAATACTGCCTGTCGGCAACGGCAAAAAAAGACGGTGTGGAACTTATCGCCGTTATACTTGCAGCCCCCGATTTTAAAGCCAGGTTCGGCGATGCCCTGACACTCTTAAATTACGGTTATGCCAACTGCCGGATGTACCGTGACGAAGATCCGGGCACAGTGCCGCCGGCCACGCTGATAAACGGAATACAGGACACCGTGCAGGGAAGGCTGAACGGAACCTTTTCCTATTTGACGATGAAGGGGGAGGACTTCGGAGGCATTGAAAAAGAATGGGTATTTGAAGAAGAAATCAAAGCTCCCGTGGGCGAGGGCGATATCCTGGGCCGTCTCGTCTACCGGTTAAACGGGCAGGAGCTTGGAAGCGTGGATATCGTAGCGGCGGAGGATGTGAGAAAGGCCAATTTCTTAGATTATCTGAAGCGGGCCGCCTCCAGCTTCTGCGTATAGGGACTGTGCATATAATATACCATTAAAACGAAACAGGGATTTGTCACTGTCAGCCAGATTTTTGGCGCTATTACATAGTGACAAATCCTTGTTTCTTCATGTTGAAATATTTCCCTCAGGGTGGGTATAATAAAACTATCAAAAGGAACGACCGGCCGGTCACTTTTATCAATTTGGAGTTACATGAACGGAAATTGGAAAATAGAACATAAAAGTGGAAAGAGGGTATCAGTATGAAAGAAAAAGTTCAGTTATTTGGACGGTTTTTGAGCGGTATGGTTATGCCGAATATCGGCGCGTTTATCGCATGGGGCTTAATTACGGCATTGTTTATCCCGACGGGCTGGATGCCGAATGAGGCGCTGGCCGCGCTTGTAACGCCAATGTCAACCGTGCTTCTGCCGCTGTTAATTGCCTACACGGGCGGCGCTGCCGTACACGGACAGCGGGGCGGCGTAATCGGCGCCATCGCAACCATGGGCGTAATCGTAGGTTCCGATATTCCAATGTTTATCGGCGCCATGATTGTAGGTCCTCTGGCGGCATGGATTATGAAAAAAATAGACAATGTAATAGAAGGTAAGATTCCGGCAGGTTTTGAGATGCTGGTCAATAACTTCTCACTCGGTATTGTAGGCGCAATCCTGACGCTCCTTACATTAAAGGGCGTTACGCCTCTTGTAGAATCATTAAACGAGGCAATGAGGGCAGGCGTTGGTTTCTTCGTTGACAACAAACTCCTCCCAATGGCAAGTATTTTCATCGAGCCTGCAAAGGTTCTGTTCCTGAACAACGCAATCAACCACGGAATTTTCTCCCCAATGGGAATCCAGCAGGTGGAGGAAACGGGAAAATCCATTTTCTTCCTGCTTGAGGCTAACCCGGGCCCGGGACTCGGCGTGCTGCTGGCATACTGCCTGGCGGGCAAGGGTTCTGCAAAGAGCTCCGCACCGGGCGCCGTAATCATTCATTTCCTCGGCGGTATCCATGAGATTTATTTCCCATATATCCTGATGAATCCGCTTTTACTTCTCTCCGTTATTGCAGGCGGAGCCAGCGGCATCTTTGTAGAGCAGATGCTGGGCGCAGGACTTTCCGCACCGGCTTCACCGGGAAGCATCATTGCAATTCTCGGAATGACCCCGCGCGGCGGCTATATCCCGGTTCTGGCAGGCGTTCTCGTAGCTACGGCGGTATCCTTCTTCATTTCCATGCCGATTCTCAAATTCGCCGGCAAGGATGAGGACCTGGAAGCTTCCAAGAACAAGATGAAAGAAATGAAGAATGCGGCAAAGGGAATTGCCGAAGAGCATAAAACAGCAAATACAGTTGATTCAAAAGATATCAGAAAAATCGTATTTGCCTGTGACGCCGGAATGGGTTCCAGCGCAATGGGAGCAACGGTGCTCAAGAAGAAACTGGCGGCGGCAGGCCTTGGAAATATTGAGGTTATGCATTCACCTGTATCTTCCATCCCGGCTGATGCGCAGATTGTGGTAACGCATCAGGAACTGGGAGAGAGAGCAGGGCACAGCAATCCTGACGCGCAGCTTATCCTTATCACCAATTTCCTGGCCGCGCCGGAATACGATGAGCTGATTCAGGAATTACTGAACCGATAAGGGAAATGCCCCGGAACCGTCACATAGGCGGGGCGGGCGCATATAGAAAATTGTTAAGACAGAAACCGGGTGTGCCTCCACACCCTGTTCTGTCTTTCTATCGTATAAAAACACCGGGCGGGGAAAAGGCCCGGAGGACAAAAGCCGGGTAAGGGCGGTTAAGTGCCGGAAAGCGGGAGAGGGAACGGTAAATATATGGATTTTACACCGAGAATGCAGCAGATACTTCTGCTCATGCTGAATGAAGATAAAGTCATATCCGTCAAAAATCTGGCGGAGCAGATGAACCTGAGCAAGCGCACGGTTCAGAGGGAACTGGAATACCTGGGAAAAGCGCTGAAAGAATATAATGTGACGTTCTGTTCCAAGACGGGGACGGGAGTGTGGCTGGAGGGGGAACCGGAAGACAGGGAGAGGCTGCTCAGGCAGCTGAGCGAAAAGGACACGTTTTACGTCTCGGACAGGACGGAGCGCCGCAAGAGGTTGATCCTGGAAATCCTGAAGGACAAGACGCTGAAAAAGCTTTACTACTACAGTGATCTGTTCGGAGTCAGTGAAGCGACGATCAGCGCGGATCTGGAGGCTGCGGAGGAGTGGTTTGCTCCGTTTAACCTGAAAATCAACCGGAAACCCGGATACGGGATATCCATAGAGGGCAGGGAGAAGGATTTCCGCCTGGCTCTCAGGGCTTTTATCGATGAAAATATCGACACGCGCTTTATCCGGGATATTTATGAGGAAAAAGACCAGGCGCTGTTTGAACTGGTGGAAAATAAAAATGATAAAAACATCTACAAGATTTTAAATAACGACCTCCTGCTGCGGGTCATTGCGTGCATCCAGAGGGTGAAGGACCGAAGACTTTTAAACCTGACCGAGAATTCCTATGTGGGACTCGTCCTGCATGTGACAATCGCGGTAAACAGGATTCTGGGGAAAGAGATACTGGAAGAGAACGAGGCCATGATTAAGTCCCTGCGCGGCGACGAAGATTTCCGCCTGGCGGGCAGAATCGTGGAGGAGCTTCGAAAGGAGTTTAGGATCGAAATCCCGGAGATCGAGGTTGCATACGTCTGTCTTCACATTAAGGGAGCCAAGGTCCAGCAGATAGAGCTGGACGAGGACTCTAAGGCCAGGGTGAGCGGGCAGAGGGAACTTCTGTCGGTGGTAAACGCGATGATTGACCGGTTTGATCCGGCCGTCGCCTGGCAGCTTAAACAGGATGAGGAATTCGTCGTGCAGGGGCTGGCCGCCCATCTGCAGCCGACATTAGTGCGCCTTGCCAACAATATGAAGATTGAGAATCCGCTTCTGGAACAGATAAAGAACGATTATGCCGCCATTTTTGAGCGGTGCCGCGATGTTGCCGGAGTAATTGAAGAGCATTACGGTTTCACGGTACCGGAGCCTGAGATAGGCTATCTGGCCATCCATTTCGGGGCGGCGATGGTGCGCCTGGAAAGCCGGAAGGAAGTAAAAAGAAAAGTGAACATGGGCGTGGTCTGTGCCAGCGGCATTGGAATATCACGCCTGATGTGCTCCAGGATCAACAAGTTTTTCAAGGACCGCATCGAGCTTACGGCATACGGGGTTAACGATCTGAACCCGTTCGCACTGGAGCATACTGATTTCTTTGTATCCACGCTTCCTATCCGGGAGAATGCGGATATCCTTTACGTAAGCCCCCTTCTGACGTCGCAGGAGATGGAGCAGATTGCCGCCAGGGTGCGTGAATACGAACGCATGCCCGTGGCCGGGAAAGAGAATGAGGCGTTTACAAGACAGCTTGAGGAAGTCAATTATATGGCGACCCAGATTAAATCGCTGATCAAACGTTTTAAACGCACAAAGATTGGGACGGCGGCCACATTCGGGGAGCTGCTTTTAAAGGCGGGAGAGGAGCAGACGCCCTACGCGGATCGGCAGACCATGATCGTAGAGGCCTTGAGGAGAAGGGAAACGATGGGCTCCCAGTTCTTCCCGGATTTCTCATTCGCGCTTCTCCACGCGCGGACAGCCGGGGTCACAAAGCCGGTATTTACGGTCTTTGTACCGGATTCGGGAGAATGGTTTACCGCTCCCGATATGAAGGGAATCAGGGCCGCCATCATTATGCTGATGCCGGAGGAAGGCCACACGCAGGAGAACGCGGACA
This sequence comes from [Clostridium] symbiosum, assembly GCA_036419695.1. Classification (NCBI taxonomy): domain Bacteria; kingdom Bacillati; phylum Bacillota; class Clostridia; order Lachnospirales; family Lachnospiraceae; genus Otoolea; species [Clostridium] symbiosum. Next base: position 3,949,266 of record CP143946.1, on the reverse strand, counting down.
TGCTGGGCTATTTAAGCCAGATGCTGGTGGAAGAGGATGAATTCCTGAACGCCATCATAACAAAGGAAGAGGAGAACGTCCGGGATCTGCTGTCGCGGTATCTCAAAAAATACTTTGACCAGTATCTGGACAGAATGTAAAAACGGAAATTTCCGCCTTCAGCTTTTGTCACTATCTGATGATGCCAAATGCATTTTTGTTTCGGTTGAATTATACGGTGTGCCGGGGCTATAATTGAGACATAAAAGGGAACAGAAGAAACACCGGAACGGGAAAACCTGTGGATAATGAGGAGGAATAAGAGAATGTTTGGTTTTGGAAAGAAAAAAGAACAGGCTGAAAAAATTCAGAAACCGGAGCTTTTAGAAAAGAAAAATATCCGTTTAAACTGCAGCCCGATGCCGAAGGATGACGTAATCCGGGCGGTGGGACAGCTCCTTTGCGACAGCGGGTATGTAAACGAAGGATATATCGATGCAATGATAAAAAGGGAACTTTCATTCCCTACCAATATAGGAAACGGAATTGCGCTTCCGCATGGAGTTGAGGAGGCCAAGAAAGAAATTAAACAGTCCGGAATTGCAGTGATGGTATTCCCGGAAGGCACCGACTGGGGAACCGAGAAGGTTAATCTTGTAATCGGAATCGCCGGAGTAGGGGAGGAGCATCTGGAAATCCTCTCAACCATTGCAGAGAAGATGGCGACGCCGGAGGCTGTCGAGGAACTGATTAAGGGCAGCGAGGATGATATCTACGCGGCATTTACAACAAAAGCGTGATGGAATCATTTTCAGAATGATGGAATTTAAAGCTGGTAATCATAGATAATAACAGAAGGATATCAAACAGAACAATCATTGGAGGTTGAAAACATGAAAACAAAAGCAGTGAGAATGTATGGGCTCGACGACTTAAGATTAGAAGAATTTGAATTACCGGAGATAAAGGATGATGAAATCCTTGTAAAGGTAATGAGCGACAGTATCTGCATGTCCACCTACAAGCTGGTTAAGCAGGGTAAAAAACATAAACGCGCTCCGCAGAATATCGATACCAACCCGATTATCGTCGGCCATGAATTTGCCGGAGATATCGTACAGGTCGGAAAGAAATGGCAGGATCAGTTCAAACCGGGACAGAAATTCTCCATCCAGCCGGCCATCAACTATCAGGGAAAACTGGACTCCCCGGGATATTCCTATGAGTTCTGCGGCGGAGCCGCCACATACTGCATTATCCCTCACGAGGTGATGGAGATGGGCTGTCTCTTGAATTACGACGGCGAGAGCTACTTCCAGGCATCCCTCGGAGAGCCGATGAGCTGTATTATCGGCGGATACCATGCCAATTACCACACCAACAAAAAGAATTACGAGCATGCAATGGGAACAAAAGTGGACGGCAATATCTTAATCATGGGAGGCTGCGGCCCGATGGGCCTAGGAGCCGTAAGCTACGGCATCCAGTTTGAAAATAAGCCGAAACGGATTGTTGTAACCGATGTCAACGAGGACAGAATCAACCGTGCAAGAGAAGTGATTTCCGAGGCCCACGCCAGGGAGATGGGCGTGGAACTCCACTATGTAAACACGGCGGCAATGGCAGATCCGATTGCAGAACTTACGGCTATCACGGAAGGCCACGGTTACGATGACGTATTCGTATACGCTCCAATCAGGCAGGTAGCCGAGATGGGAGATAAACTGCTGGCATTTGACGGCTGCATGAACTTCTTTGCAGGCCCGACCGACAGCCAGTTTTCAGCCGAGATTAATCTCTACAACTGCCACTATACAAGCACCCATATCATGGGAACTACAGGCGGCAACACCGATGACCTGATCGAGGCCAACGCCCTTTCCGCAAAAGGCGTGATCGAGCCGGCCGTTATGGTAACCCATGTAGGCGGAATCGACAGCATCGCAGAGGCCACAAAGAACCTTCCATCCATTCCGGGAGGAAAGAAGCTGACCTATACACAGTTTGAGATGCCTCTGACGGCCATTGACGACTTTGCGAAGCTGGGAGAGACGGATCCGCTTTATAAGAAGCTGGATGAGTGCTGCAAGGCCCACAAAGGTCTCTGGAACGCCGAGGCGGAGAAAGTCCTGTTTGAGCATTTCGGAGTAAGATAAGTTTAATATACGGCAGTGAAAAGCATGCTCAGCGGGCTTTTCACTGCCGGCCAACAACGAAAAGCACGCTTCGCGAACTTTTCATTGCCACTCAATAAAAAGAAACAGGACGGCAGATGATTAAAACCTGCCGTCCTGTTCTTTTTTGTAACCATTATATTGTTGTAGATAACAGGGGGTTATTTCTCCTGTGTCACAGGGCCGTAGAAGCCGATGAGATATAATCCGCAGATTCCCACCAGGGCGTAAATGACTTTGGACAGCATAGAAGCGGAACCAAAGAGAAAGGAAACGAGGTTAAAGTTAAAGAACCCGATCAGTCCCCAGTTGATTGCACCAATAATGGCTATGGTGAGAGCAATTACATTTATAGTTTTCTGCATATTCTACCATCCTTTCCTGTATGCGGATTTCTCCGTTTTGCTTATTATTGTCCGAAGAGGAAAAAAATATACGTATCTTCCAGGAAATTTTTAGCAATTGCACAAAAAATTAAAAAAATCAGCCTGATTTTCGGGCAGAAAGCAGAGAATCAGCTTGAAGTAAGATCTCATTTATTGTAAGATAGAACGAGGAGTTATTAAGTTGAAAAATAAGAATCTTACAGTCAAAGGACGTTGCCCTAAACTGCAGGAACATATACCGGGAGGAACTGGGAATTAAAGACTTTATGGTGGGGAGAGGATGAAGGGATTCCGTCAGTTACATCGAAGCAGGTGTCTACAATAGAAACGCTGGCTGACACGGTAAGCGGCCTTGCAGATAAGAAGTGGAGGAGCCGGAGGCAAAGGATTTTCCGTCATTGCGGATAAGACGGCCGAGTCCGTGGAACAAATTACAAAGAATATTACGCGGAAATCCAACATCGTGCAGAGCAATTCGGCTACGGCAGAAGAAAGCGCTGCAGCCAGTGAAGAGCTTTCAGGGCAGGCGGAGAGGCTTAAGAGCCTGGTCAGCACTTTTAAAATAAAACCAAATTAAAGAAATTGTGAAAAGGAGGGGCTTTATGACAAAAACATTTTTGTGTTTTGAATTAGAAGCTGCTCTTTTTTTGATTCCGCTTGAGCTGGTAAAGCATATTCTTCCGGGAAAGACAGACGAAGAAGGTAAGGCTGCCTACGGCGGCAATGAGGTGTGCTTCTTTGATCTGTGCCGTCTGTGGGGAGGAAACGCCGGTGTCTGTGGGAACTATATGATACTCCTGAACCGGGAGGACTGCCTCTACGGATTCCGGGCCGATGAAATCATGGGGATTTTTGAACTGGAATCCGCCGTTCTGAAGGAGATGCCGGAAGAGGTGACGGGCGGGAACGGTTCCCGCCTCAGGAGAGCGGCATATATGGAGAGCCTGGATGCATGGGCGTTTGTCATAGAGCCGGACTTATTTTTATGACGGAGGCAGCGAAGATGGTGGAAGAGAAAAGAGAGATTCTCAGATTATACTCCGGGGAAGGATATGGGGAGGTTTTGATGGAACAGATTGGAAGAATCCTGCCGAAGCCCCGTGTGATTAAAGTACCGGGAGCGCCGGACGGTATTGCGGGCATGATATATTTCCATGGCCGGCTTATCCCTGTAAAATATCTGGATGGAGCGCAGCACAAAGAGGAGTTTGAGTGTGCCGTACTGGTGGTCCGGGAAGACGGCAGTGTCTGCGGCCTGCTGGCAGACGATTTGTCCGGAGGTGAGCGGTTTGATACGGTTTACGGGTAAGGAGTTTGAACTTCTGATAAATTATATGAAGGTACACTACGGAATCGATCTTTCCAAAAAGAGGGTCATTGCGGAGTGCAGGATGAGCCAGGAAATGGAAAAGAACGGAATTACCTCCCTGAAACAATATATGGAGATGATGGAGGCGGACAGAACCGGAAGGATGAGGGCCGCCCTGCTGAACCGCCTTACGACGAATTATACATATTTTATGAGGGAACCGAAACATTTTGAATTTCTTGAGCAGAATATACTTCCCGATATCCGGCCGGAAACAGCGAAGTCTCCGTTCAGAGTCTGGTCTGCCGGCTGCTCCAGCGGGGAAGAGTGCTATACGCTGGCGATGCTGCTTCAAAATTATACCGACGGAGGGGGATTTCTCCCCTCTTTTGAAATCCTGGGCACGGATCTTTCGGAGAGTGTGATAGGGAAGGCAAAAGAAGGACGGTACCCGATCAGTGAACTGGATGTGATACCGCTGTTCTGGCAGCAGAAGTACTGCAGGAAAGAAAAGGACAAAGGCAGTTTCACAATTATCCCGAAGCTCACGGAAAAGGTCAGATTTCAGATTATGAATCTTCTGAGGCCCAATGTGGGGATTGAACGCTTTGATCTGATTCTGTGCCGCAACGTCATGATCTATTTTGACGATGCATCGCGTAAAAAATTAATAGAAAATTTAAACCGGGCGTTGAAACCGGGCGGCTATCTGTTTGTGGGCCATACCGAGCTGCTTCCCAGAGACCAGGAGCTGCTTACTTATGTGCGCCCGGCTGTCTATAGAAAATAGAGGAAATGCGTATGGAAGAAATCAGGGTTGCAATTGTTGCGGAGACCGTAAGGATACAGGAAACGATCAGAAACGCGCTGCAGAGTGGGGGAATATCGGCCTCTGTCTTAAGAGCCGGCGCGTGGCGGAAGGGAATTTCGCCTGCCGCAGAGTACGGTGCGGTTATTCTGGGATGCGAGACCGCGGCATTTTTTGAGAGGGAGTACAAGTCTGTCCATACATTTGGGAAAAAGGAAAACTATATCATCGCCGTCTGCGGGGATGGAGCCGGAGAAGATTTTGCCCGTAAAAGCGGATGTGACTTTCTAACGATGACATCCATGGATACGGAACGGGGAAGAGACCTGTTTGCAAGGGAACTGCTCATCAGGATTAAAGTGGGAAATTCAAAAGCGGGAAGAAATCTGTTGTACGGACGGGAAGATAAAAACAGCCGCTTTTTAGTGGGAATCGGTTCATCGGCCGGAGGGCCCAAGGCGCTTCTCAGAGTTTTAAAAGATTTGCCGGAGGACACCTGCGGGATTCTGCTCGTACAGCATCTGAGCAGGGGATTTGCGAAAAGTTTTGCACAATATTTGGATTTACAGATTAAGATGAAGGTAAAAGAGGCTGAGACGGGAGAGATGGTACAGGACGGGACGGTTTATCTGGCCTCCGACGGCTGCCAGATGAGCGTCGGCAGGAGCGGTATGGGATATGTCGTCAGAAATATTCCGGGAGAGAAAGTAAACGGCTTTGCTCCGTCGGTCAACTATCTATTTTCTTCCCTGGCCGGTGCGGCGGGGGAGAATGCCATGGGAATGATTCTGACCGGTATGGGAGACGACGGAGCAAAAGGCCTGCTGGAAATGAAAAATGCGGGAGCCTATACTGTTGTCCAGGACAGGAGGACGAGTGAAATTTACAATATGCCTTCGGCGGCGTTTGAGCTTGGAGGCGCGCAGAAGCAGCTTCCTTTAGACAGTATGTCCGGAGAAATAAGACGCTTTTGTATACAGATGCGGAGGAAAGGAAGGAGATAAAACCGGATGGAAACAAAGATAATGATTGTAGATGATGCAATGTTTATGAGGATGGTAATTAAAAGGGCGCTTAAAACAGCGGGATATGAGAATTTCACAGAGGTTGGCGATGGAAGAGAGGCGCTGGAACGCTATAAGGAGATCCGGCCGGATCTGGTGCTTCTTGATATCACAATGCCGGAGCGGACCGGTCTGGAGGTCCTTGATGATATCCTGACCGAAGATCCCGGGGCAAGAGTCATCATGTGTTCCGCTCTGGGACAGGAAGCGGTCATTGCCCAGGCAATTCAGAGGGGAGCCAGGGATTTTATCGTAAAACCATTTAAAGATGAGATGCTGGTTCAGATGGTCAAAGCCAATCTGAAGGCATAGGCTTAGAAGAGATATATGGTAAGCCGGGAACGGGGAATGCAGATTGAAAGCTGCATCCGGAACAGCCTGGTGGAAGGGAATAGACAGAAGGAAATGAAAAAGCTGAAGTTTAAGGATCTTAGGATAGGGAATAAATTACTGGTTTCCTATATGTCAATTATTTTGCTGTATATTGTTACGGTTACGGCGGCTCTGTTTGGAATTACAGAGACCTCCAGGACCCTGGATACGTTCTATAAGAAGGCGTTCGCCATATCGTACACGGCTCAGGATATGAAGTCCTCCGTCCAGGGAATCGGAAGATGCATACTCGATGTGGCCACAAAAGTTACGGAGCAGGAAAAGATAGAAAAAATAAAAGAAGCCAGAGAAATGGAGTCAGTGCTGCTGAGAGGATATGATTATCTGGCGGAAAATCTGGAAAGTGATGAACTTCTTGTGGGCCTGAAGGAACAGATGGACAAGATTAATCCCATCAGAACGGAAGCAATCGGACTCATCGAGGCAAGCCGCTATGAGGAGGCGATTGCTCTTTATGATAACGAGTATGAGCCCAATACCAAGGTGGAGAGGGAGTATCTCCAGAAAATAGCGGACAAATCCCTGGAACGGGCACAGAGATACCTGGAAGACGGGCATGATGTAAAACGGCAGATGAACAGCATTATCACGGGACTTGCTGCAATTGTCCTCATGATTTCCACCTTCCTTTGGATCCGCATCACAAGAGGGATAACAGGCCCGGTAAAGGAAATACAGGAGGCAGCCAGACAGATGGCAGAGGGGAATCTGGAGGCATGCATTTCTTATGAATCGGGGGACGAATTAGGCGCCCTGTCGGACAGTATGAGAGAGACCCTGGGGACGCTAAAGACTTACGTATACGAAATAGAGAAGGGATTATATGCCATTGGAAACGGCAGGCTTACCTATCATTCTGAGATTACATATAAAGGTGATTTTATCGCGATTGGTCTGGCTATGGAGCAGATTACGGAACTTTTAAACAGGGCGATTCTGCAGATTGCCAATACGTCCGAGCAGGTGGCGGCCGGTTCCGAGCAGGTGGCGGGCAGTGCGCAGATGTTGTCCCAGGGCTCTGTGGAACAGGCAGCCGTGATGCAGGAGCTGGCGGCCAGCATCAATGAGATTTCTGATAAGGTAAAACACAATGCCGATGATGCCGTGAGGGCCAGCCGGAAGGTCGAAGAGGTGAACGGAATCGTCGCCGGGGGAGACCGGCAGAAGGCGGCCATGCTGGAGGCAATCAGAGATATCAGTGAGAATTCAAAGACAATTGGAAAGATTGTGAAAGAGATTAAGGATATTGCGTTCCAAACCAATCTGCTGTCGCTGAATGCCTCAGTGGAGGCAGCCAGGGCTGGGGAAGCGGGACGCGGATTTGCAGTTGTCGCCGCCGAGGTGCGCAACCTGGCTGCTAAGACGGGAGAGGCGTCCAGAATGATGGCGGAACTGGCGGCTCAGACCGGGGATAAAGTGGACAAGGGCGCAGGCGCGGCAGGTAAGACGGCGGAAGCCTTTGACCGGGTGGTGCATGGAACCGGAGAAATCCTGACCATGATTGACCGCATTTCAGATGCCTCCGTGCAGCAGGCGGATTCGGTACTTCAGATCAGGGAAAGTATCGAGCAGGTGATTTCAATCGTGCAGGATAACTCTGCGACGGCTGAGGAGAGCGCCGCAGCCAGTGAGGAATTGTCGGCGCAGGCCCAGATTATGAAACAGCTTGTGGAGGAATTTGAATTATAGAAAGTTTAATTTTCGCAATAAAAGAAAGGTATCTGCCTTTCAGGGATATTTTCCATGGGAGGCAAAGAAAAGAGGCAGCGGATGGGGAAGTATTACAGTTTAAACGACAGTATGAGCGATATACTCAGGGAGCTTGGCAATATTGGGAGCGGAAAGGCGGCGACCGCTCTGTCGGATCTGATGGGACACGCAATTGGAATGGAGATTCCGGCGGTAAATATCAGGGGATTTGAACAGGTTTCCAATATTCTCGGTGGAACCGAAAATACCGCAGCCGGAGTGCTGATGGATTTGACCGGCGATATCAGCGGGATGTTCATGTTCCTGTGCAGTGAATCCTTTTTAAAAAGTCTCATAAAAGGAATGCTTGGGAGTGAAACAGAAAATATTTATGAGCTGGACGAGATGAGCCTGTCCGCATTTAAGGAGATTGGCAACATCATGTGCTGCTGTTATATCAGCGCCCTGGCGGAGATGCTGGATATTACGATCGATGTGTCAGTTCCAGATGTAAATGTGGATATGGTGGGAGCGCTGTTAAGCGTTCCTATGATACGTATTGCAAATGTCAGCGAAGAGCTTTTATTTATAGAAACCGAAATCAGCACCGGCGGACTGTCGGAGCAGGGCTATGTCCTGTTCTTCCCGGAGCAGGAATCCCTGGAGAAAATTGCTGCGATACTAGAGGAGAAATATGAAAAATAGTCCGGTTAATGTGGGGATTGCCTGTGCGCTTGTGGTGAAGGAGCCTGGGGTACTGATTACTTATGCACTGGGTTCCTGTGTGGGCGTCTGCCTTTTTGACAGAAAAAAGCATATTGCAGGCATGGCCCATATCATGCTGCCGTCTTACGAAGATGCAGTGGACCGACAGAATTTATACAAATTTGCGGACAGTGGATGTGAACTCCTGCTCCACTCCATGCTCCGGCAGGGAGCCGGGCGCGATGATATCACCGCGAGGCTGGTGGGCGGAGCCAGAATGTTCCGCACCGGAGGATCGATGGAAGGGATCGGTGAGAGGAATGTCAATGCGGTCAGGGAGACTCTGCGCCGCCTGGGAATTCAAATCACTGCGGAAGATACAGGAAAAGATTACGGAAGAACGGTAACTTTGGACTCGGTAACGGGTGAGGTAACCATAAAAGCCGTCAACGGAGAGATAAAAAAAATTTGACGGGCAGGCGCCTGACAAATGGAAGGAGAAAGAGAAATGGGAAGCGGACAGACAATATTAGCGATTGATGACAGCCTGTTAATTTGCCAGCAGATAGAAAAGGTTTTAAAGAGTGACGAGGTGGCCATCCACAAGGCGCACTCGGCAAAGGAAACAATGGAGATTCTGGATCAGATTCAGCCGGATCTGATTCTGCTTGATGTGGTGCTTCCTGATATGGAGGGGTATGACCTGTTCCAGAAAATCAGGGATCACGAAAACGGCCGTGCACCGGTTATTTTCATCACGTCAAAGGACAGCGAACAGGACATAACAAGAGGATTTTCCCTCGGCGCCTGCGATTATATCAGAAAACCATTCCTTCCAGAAGAACTGAGATCCAGAGTCAAGGCCCATCTCCATGACAAACAGGAGAAGGATGAACTCCGCTCCCTGAATGAGACGCTCAAGGCGAATATGGAGAAGCTGAACCGGGCGGCGTTCCGTGATGAGCTGACGGGACTTTACAACCGCCGTTTTATCGTGGAGAAGCTGGCGAAAGATTTGAAGGAAGAGGGCCGCGACGACGCCCTGGTCATGGTAGATGTGGATAATTTCAAGCGGATTAACGACACCTACGGCCATTCGGTGGGGGATATGGTTCTCGTCTGTATTGCCAATATCATGGAAAGCATCTGCCGGAGACATAAGGTGGTGCGCTGGGGCGGAGAGGAATTTCTCCTGATCCTGATGGCGGTCACAAAACAGGAAGTGCTTGAAATCTGTGAGGAAATCCGCAAAGAGATTGCAGAATTTCCGTTTATGTTCGGGGATACGAATTTTACATGCACAGTTACGCTTGGAATCGCACTTTATGATAAATCAAAAGATTTCGATGATAACACGAACTGTGCCGACAAGGCTCTCTATTATGGCAAGACGTCGGGAAAAAACCGGGCGGTGCTTTTTGGGGCGGAGAAGGAAACAGGGGTGTGATGTAGATGGGATTTTTTGATACAGATATGGAAGATATGCTGGATATCTATCTTCTTGAGACGAACCAGCTTCTCGACCAGGCAGACGAAATTCTGTTGAATGCGGAACAGGAAAAGGCGCTTACAAAAGATGAAATTAACGGGATTTTCCGTGTAATGCATACGATTAAGAGTTCCTCGGCCATGATGGGACTGACTGCTTTGTCGGTGCTGGCCCACCGCCTGGAGGATATTTTCGCTGTATTCAGGGAAGAGCCGTTCCGGCTCGGGGGTTTTGAGCAGGAAACCTTTGACCTTATCTTTGCCGCCGCCGATTTTATCAGGGGCGAACTGGGGAGGATGAACGAGGAGACGTTCCAGCCAAACGATCCGGAGGGCTTTGACGAAAAGATAGATGCCCTGGTCTCAAAAGTAAAGGCGAAAAAGGATTTTACCGCCCATATCAGGTTTGAGGCAGGCTGCAAGATGGAGAATATCCGCGCTTATATGGTGGCGCGCCAGATAAAAGAGGATTGTACCGAGATGCAGACCTTTCCGGAGAATGTGGAGTCGGATCCGGGTACGGCGGACTATATCCGGGAACATGGATTTTACATCCATTTCCTCTCGGAAACCCCGGGTCAGGTGTTCGATAAGCTGGCCGAAGCCCTCTTTGTGGCCCGCGTGACCGCATCGGAAACCATGCCGGGACAGACCGGGACGGGTGAAGGTACAAAGACGGCGTCCGGGCAGCCGGAGACAGGCGCCGGGGAAAAAGTTTCCGGTTGTACTGAGGCACCGGAGCAGAAGGATACGGCCGAAGAGGTGGAGGAGCTGAAGGATACGGCTGAAGAGGCGGCGGAAACCGCAGATAAGACGGCAGCCGGAGATAAATCAGCAAATACGGCAGGACGGAAGGAGGCGGATAAACCGGTAAAACAGGCGGGCCAGAATGGGGGAGCTCAGACTGGGAGCGAGTTTATCCACGTGAAGGTGGAACGCCTGGACGAACTTCAGAATCTGACGGGAGAGCTGATGATAGCCGCCCAGGCCGCCGATTTATACGGAAGCAGCTCCGCGGGAGCGGGAGTGCGGGAAGACAACCAGAAACGCCAACTGGAACGTCTTTTAAGGGAATTGGAAGAACTTGTAATTTCCATCCGTATGATACCGTTTTCCAGTGTTGTCCCGCAGATTAGCCGCGTGGTCAGGGATATCAGCCGGAAAGAAAATAAGAAAATAACATTCACCGTGACGGGCCAGGATGTGGAAGTAGATAAAAAAATTGCGGACAGTATTCTGGAGCCGCTGCTTCATCTGGTCCGTAATGCCGTGGATCATGGCATCGAGACACCGGAAGAACGTGAAGCGGCAGGAAAATGCCAGACCGGGCAGATAACGCTGAGCTTTGAAAATATGGGCGGAGAAATCTGTGTATCCGTCCAGGACGACGGCTGCGGAATCGATACGGAGAAGGTGCTTAGAAAAGCGAAAGATAAGAATCTATTTACCGGAAATGAGGCGGACTATTCTGAGGCGGAACTGATGGAACTTTGCCTCCTGCCGGGTTTTTCAACAAGAGAGCAGGCCAATGAATTTTCGGGCAGAGGCGTTGGCCTCGATGTGGTCCGCCAAATGGTGGAAAAATTAGGAGGCCACCTCCACCTGGAAAGCAAAAAGGGAAGCGGAAGCCGGTTTATACTCCACCTGCCCCTGACCCTGACGATTATTGACAGTATAAGGCTTTTGGCGGGAGACAATTGTTTTGCCGTCCCAGCCAGGCAGGTGATACAGTTTTTCCCCTATCCTCCGGAAGAAACAGAGCTTGTAAGACGGGGAGAGAAGGAATTCTGGCTGCACGAAGGACGCTATATCCCGATTATCTCCCTGCGCCGGTTTTACGGCATGGAAGAGACGGGGATGGGACGCCGCGTGATGGCATACGTAAGGGGCAGTTCCCGGGAGGCCTGTCTCCTGGCCGATCGGATTGTCGATCAGATGAGCCTTGTGGAGAAACCGCTTCCTGAGATATTTGGCCCCCATTTCAGGTATTATACGGGAATTTCAGGCTGCAGCCTTCTTGGGGACGGTTCAATCTGTATGCTGCTAGACATAGAGGATTTAATCCGCGTTGCGGGAGGTGTAAAATCGTATGAGTGACATAAGCGGGCTGAGCGCCCGGATGGCTTTTTTTGACGAAGGAGCTGAAACAGCCGCCAATTTCCGGGAAAATCTGGAATTCATGGCAGTCGATATGGGAAATTTCTACTATGGAATTGAGCTGGAATGTGTAAAAGAACTGATCCGTGAGCCACATATCACGCAGATTCCCTGCCTGCCCGCCTATTATGAGGGGGTATGCAACTGGAAAGGTAATATAGTTCCCGTAGTGTCCATGCGGGCGGCCGGAGGAATTTCTCAGGAGGCTCCTTCGCAGAAGCTGGTTCTGATCGTGAGAGCGGGCGGCCTGGAATGCGGTTTACTGATCGAGGGGGAACCGCGGATCCTGGGTATCTCACCCGATCGTGAGCTGATAGGGGAACTGCCGGAAGCCGATGGGATCATGCTTGTCGTCAAGCATGCGTTTGAGGGGGAAGATAAGGTCATTTCGGTGATTGATGTAGAGAAATCCCTCAAAAAGATGGTGGTGTTTGAGTAGAAAAATGAGGATGCGGGCGGGACGGCCCGGGGATGGGGATGGTGGAAGACTCATCACCCCCGCTCAGCGAGCCGTCCCGCCGCGTCCTCATTTTTCAACCTACTTTCCTGCTTCTTCCGAAAATGTCGTAGTCACAAGATCCTCATAAGGAACCCTCTCATTCAGCTCTCCGGCCTCTTCCAGGATGTTCTCCAGAAGTTCGAAGCTTTCTTTTTCAAACACGGTATCATTTTTCCACGTATCCTGCTCTTTGTAACGCTCAATGATAGTCGCGATGGTGTCGGTGTCGGTCTCCTTAAACTGAGGCTTGATTGTCTCCGCAATCTCTTCCGCGGAATGTGTGTTTACATATTCAAGGCCGCGCTGGATTGCGTTGGTGAATTTCTGGATGGTTTCAGGATTTTTTTCCAGATAGCTCTTCTTTACACAGTAAGCGGTGTAAGGAACATAGCCGGAATCCACGCCGAGAGAGGCTACGACGGTTCCGTTGCCCTCTTTTTCAAGGCCTGTGGCGAACGGTTCGAATTCGACGGTGTAATCGGCATCATTGCTGGTAAAGGCAGCGGCGGTCAGGCCGAAGTTGATGCTCTGGTCAATGGTCAGATCGGTTTTTGGATCAATGCCATTCTTTTTCAGGATGTATTCGAAAATCATCTCCGGCATTCCGCCTGCGCGGCCGCCCAATACTTTTTTGCCTTTCAGATCCTGCCAGGAGAAGTTTTCCTGGGGATCGCGGGCAACGAGAAAGTTTCCGGCGCGCTGGGTCAGCTGGGCAAAATTGACCGCATAGTCTTCGGAACCTTCCTGGTAGACGTAAACGCTGGCCTCAGAGCCCATGAAACCGATGTCCGCGTCCCCTGAAATCAGGGCAGTCATGACTTTGTCGGCGCCCGCGCCGTTGACAAGGGTAAGATTAATCCCTTCGTCTTTGAAATACCCCAGTTCGATGGCAGCATACTGAGGAGCATAGAAGATGGAGTGAGCCACTTCATTTAATGTAACCGGAGTAAGAGCATCAGATGCCCCTCCACCCTGACAGCCGGAAAGGGCGGCTGCAGTCATGGCGGCTGTCAGGAAAACAGAAATAATTTTTTTCATAAAACTCTCCCGTAGATTTTGTCTATATTATCTAAGATATTGGAAAAACCGCAGGTTGGTGCCTGTTTCCCTATAAGGAATTATCGGGATTATGTCAGGAAATGTACATCAGTTAATATTATTTAATTGTGTTTTTTCCTGACTTCCTATATAATAACGGCTGGGGAATGTGAGGGACTGGTATCAGGCCGGTGTGCAGATTGTACAGGAGCAGAGATGCAGATGGAAAATTATGAAATTATCGTTCTGGATTTAGATGGAACGCTGACAAACCGTGATAAAGTGATAACGCCAAAGACAAAGAAGGCTCTGATGGAGCTTCAGGAGAGAGGAAAGAAGATTGTGCTTGCCTCCGGACGTCCGACGGACGGGGTAATGCCCCTTGCGCGGGAGCTGAAACTGGAGGAGTATGGAAGCTATATTCTCTCGTTTAACGGCGGTATGATAACGAACTGCCGGACCGGGGAGGTGGTATTCAGCCGCCTGCTTCCGGTGGAGGCCAATGCAAAAATTATCGGCCTGGCCGAGGACGAGAGGGTGACGGTGCTCACCTATGACGGACATACCCTGATCACCAATGATGCGGAGAGTCCCTATTCAAAGCTGGAAAATAAGATTAATAATATGGAAGTCCGCCAGATTGATGATTTGAAGTCCTATGTAACCTACCCTGTACCGAAGTTTTTAATGATGGACGACGGGGATTACCTTGCCATGGTGGAACCCCGGGTGAAGGCGGCGATGGGAAAGAACTTCAGTATTTACCGTTCCGAACCGTTTTTCCTTGAAATACTGCCGAGAGGAATCGATAAGGCCCAGTCACTGGCCAGGCTGCTGGAGATTCTTGGACTTCAAAAAGAGCAGATGATTGCCTGCGGAGACGGTTATAATGATCTGACAATGATTAAGTTTGCCGGTCTCGGCGTAGCCATGGAGAATGCGGTGCTCCCGGTGAGAAAAGCCGCGGACTATATTACATTATCCAACAATGACGACGGGATTGCCCATGTTGTGGAAAAATTTATGCTGTAAACCGGCTTACGACCGGTATCCTGTCAGAATATTTTTTGGGGTTGCGAAAACTTTGCAAAAAGAAGTGGAAAAAATATGGACTTTACAACTTTAGTATGCTAAAATTGTAAGGAGCTGGTGGTTTACGGAAAGCAAAAATATATAATGAAGAGGTGCTTTTACATGAATAAAAAACTCAAGACAGAGGCGGTTGACCATTTGTTTCAGGCGATTCTGACCCTTAAGAGCACGGAAGAGTGCTACAGCTTTTTTGAGGATGTCTGCACAGTCAACGAGCTGTTGTCCTTCTCACAGCGCTATGAGGTTGCCAAGATGCTGAGAGAGAAAAGAACGTATCTGGAGATCGCCGATAAGACGGGAGCCTCCACCGCGACAATCAGCCGCGTTAACCGCTCATTGAACTATGGCAACGACGGATACGATATGGTATTTAAACGCCTGGAAGATCAGGCAGGGGATGAGGAGAAAGAGGCGGCAAAGGCTGCTGAATGACATAAAAACAGGACAGATTTTAAAGAAGAGCCGGAAAATCTCCGGCTCTTCTTTATTGCCAAAAAGACTGCGAAAAGAACACACTATTTTACTGCAGGTTTGTCATTGCGGCGGAACCTGTCTTTTTTCCTGCCTTTTCCGCCGTGCGCGCATAGAAATTGGCGAGAACCGCGCCGGAAATATTATGCCATACGCTGAATACGGCTCCCGGGATGGTAGCTAACGGATACTGGGCAAAATGAGTGGCGGCGAGGGAGGTAGCCAGGCCGGAGTTCTGCATACCGACTTCGATCGAAATGGCGCGGCATTTGCTTTCGTCCAGTTTTAAAACTTTTCCGATGGAGAAGCCCAGCAGATATCCGATTACATTGTGGCAGATGACTACTGCGACGATCAGGAGTCCGCTTGTCAGAATCTTAGATGAATTGGCGGAAACAACGGCAGCAACGATGGCTACGATGGCGGTCGTGGAAATCAGAGGCAGCACTTCCACAATTTTCTGTGTAACCGCAGAGAAAAAGTGGTTGATAATAAAACCGGCTGCAATCGGTACAATCACGACCTTGACGATGGATAAAAACATGCTGGCCATGTTGACGTCGACTCTGGCGCCCGCGTAAACGTAGGTGAGAAGCGGGGTAAGGAACGGAGCCAGCACGGTGGAAACGGCCGTCATGCCGACGGACAGCGCCACATCGCCTTTGGAGAGGTAGGTCATGACGTTGGAGGAAGTGCCGCCCGGGCAGGTTCCCACCAGGATCACGCCGATGGCCAGCTCCGGCGGAAGATTAAATACCTTAGTCAGCCCGAAGGCCAGAAGCGGCATCACCGTGAACTGGGCGATACATCCGATAATAACGTCCTTGGGGCGGGAGAAAACGACCTTAAAGTCTCCCGGTTTCAGGGTAAGGCCCATCCCAAACATAACAATGCCAAGGAGGGTATTGACGTAGGAGGTTTTGATGAAACTAACGCTCTGAGGCACAAACAGGGCGAGGGCAGCGATGGCGATGACAATGACGGCCATATTCTGTCCGAAGAAATTACTCAGCTTTTTCAATGTGTTCATAATAAAGATCCCCTTTCGATTTTGTGTGTATTTCCACGGAGGTTTTTTGTTTTACTGAAAATAAAAACAAAAAACCTCTGTCTCTGTTAAGAGACAAAGGTTATATTCCCTCTGCGGTACCACTCTTATTGCCGTAAAACGGCCCCTTAGCCACATCTGACAATGTGTAACAGGATAACGGCTGTTAACCGTTCAGTCTTACTGGGTGAACTGTTCAGGCTGAAAGCTCAGAGGTGATTTTCTTCCGGATTTCCTGCTGACTCGCACCTGCCGACAGCTCTCTGAAAGGATGTACAGCGGAATACTTTTCCTCGTCATGGCTTGTTGTTACTTGTTTTTAGTGATTCTACTGCGCTGAAGTGTAAATGTCAATAGTCAGATTTATCTTATTTAAAAAATGAATTGACCTTTATTGACATGAGGCAGCGCCTTATTTTTTTTTCTTGGGAGGATTCTCCTGTCTTAACTGTTCCGCCAGCAGCTCTATCATCTGCTTTTTCAGGTATACGTCAAAGGCCAGTTCACAAATAAAAGAAAAGAGGCGCAGGTATTCCTGGTCATCCCCCTCGGCATCGGGAAACGTCTCGGAAGCCGCCTGGAATTTGGCCATCACGTCCTCTTTCAGGCGCTTGCGCTGTCCCCGCTCCAGGGAGAATATCTCCGTGTAAAGCTCTGACAGTTCCGGATTGGAACCCTGGGAAAAATGGTTCTCGCTGATCGGGGAGAAGAGCTGTTCAATATCGTTAAAAGAAAGTACATTCTTAAAGTAGTAGATAAAAATCAGCAGCAGGATATGGTTCTTCGAATACTTCTTCTTCTCCGGGGGAGGCAGCAGGTTGTTCTTTGCATAGTTGTTAATCATTGTCTTTGTCAGGATCTTGTCCTCGCCGAACCGCTTGCAGCCCGACAGATGGCTGTCCATGAATGTGGTAACCTGATCCATATATAAATCAATAGCGGGAATGTCGGACGGGTTGATCCTGGTCATGCTGTCCAGATAAGCCATCAGATCCTGCAGACGTTCTTCGTTCGTTTTCATAAAATTCACCTCACATTTTATTATATAGTATTGAATACTAGATGACAAGGGGGAAAAGCATTTATTTGAAGCCGGAGGCCAGGCATGAATGCGGCCGCTCTGTTTTTTTCCGTGACAGGAGCAGTAAAATATATTATAATAATGGTTATTGTCCGTGCCTCTATGGAAAGCACAGGTACCGCGGACAGCAGAACGAAAGAGGTTCGCATCGGTTACCGGCCCTGGACGGGCGGCCTGCACGGCGCATGCTGCGGAGCACGTAGGATACGGTAACTGACATCACCCTGAAGATGGAATCAGAAAAGGCGGTAGGAAACATGAACAAATACGAATTACTCAATCCGATGCAGCAGGAGGCGGTTTACCACACGGATGGCCCCCTTCTCGTGCTGGCGGGCGCAGGTTCCGGAAAGACCAGAGTACTGACTCACAGGATTGCATATCTGATAGAAGAAAAAAAGGTGAATCCATGGAATATCATGGCAATCACATTTACCAACAAGGCGGCGGCCGAGATGAGGGAGCGTGTGGACAAGATTGTCGGCTTCGGCTCCGAGAGCATCTGGGTGAGCACCTTCCATTCCTCCTGCGTGAGGATTCTGCGGCGTCATATCGAATATCTCGGCTACAGTACGAATTTTACGATTTATGACGGCGATGATCAGAAGACCCTGATGAAGCAGATATTCAAGAAACTGGATGTAGACACGAAACAGTTTAAGGAGAGGGCGGTTCTCAGCAAGATCTCTTCTGCAAAGGACGATATGATCACGCCGGAAGAATTCGAACTGAATGCAGGCGGAGATTTCCGTGAGAAGAAGGTTGCTCAGATTTATAAAGAGTACCAGAAAGAGCTGAAGAAAAATAATGCCCTGGATTTTGACGATCTGATTGTAAAGACCGTGGAGCTGTTCCAGAACGCGCCGGAGGTTCTCGATTACTATCAGGAGAGATTCCGTTACATAATGGTGGATGAGTACCAGGATACCAACATGGTCCAGTTTAAGCTGGTCGATCTGCTGGCTGCCAAATACAGGAATATCTGCGTGGTGGGTGACGACGATCAGTCGATCTACAAATTCAGGGGAGCCAATATTGAAAATATACTGAGCTTTGAGAAGGCATTTCCGGGAGCAAAGGTCATCAAGCTGGAACAGAATTACCGATCCACCCAGAATATCCTGAACGCGGCCAACGAAGTAATCCGCAACAACCGTGGAAGAAAAGACAAGACGCTCTGGACGGCCAACGATGAGGGAAACCAGGTGCGTTTCCTGCAGTTCGATACGGCCTATGAGGAAGCGGAGGCGATTGTGAAGGATATACGCCGGGAAAAGGAAGATTCCGGATGTGAATATTCCGATTTTGCGGTGCTCTACAGGACAAATGCCCAGTCGCGCCTATTGGAGGAGAAATGTATCCTTTACAGTATTCCGTACCGTCTGGTGGGAGGCGTTAATTTCTACCAGAGAAAAGAGATTAAGGACATTCTCTGCTACTTAAAGACGATCGCCAACGGGCAGGACGATCTGGCTGTACAGCGTATTGTCAATGTGCCGAAAAGGGGCGTCGGAGCGACGTCCATCGGAAAGGTAACAATGTTTGCCTCCGCCAACGGGATGAGCTTTTACGATGCATTACTGCGCGTCAAGGGAATCCCGGCCATGGGAAAAGCGGCAGATAAGATAGGCGTTTTCACGGAGCAGATCGAAGATTTCAAAGCGCGTATGCCGGAGATGACGATCCAGGAACTGATCGAAGAGATTCTTGAAAACACCGGTTACAAAAAAGAGCTGGAGGCAGAGGGCGAGATTGAGTCGGAGACACGTCTCCAGAATATAGAGGAATTGATTAACAAGGCGGTCAGCTACAGCGAGAATGCGGAGGAACCGACGCTGGACGGGTTCCTCGAAGAGGTTGCGCTGGTTGCCGATGTGGATAATATGGATGAGTCTGAAAACCGGATTATCCTGATGACGCTCCACAGCGCCAAAGGACTGGAATTCCCATATGTATATTTAAGCGGCCTGGAGGACGGACTGTTTCCGAGCAGCATGTCCATCATGTCGGACGACAAGGATGCGGTCGAGGAAGAACGCCGCCTCTGTTATGTAGGCATCACAAGAGCCAGGGAGAAACTGACGCTGACCGCGGCCAGACAGCGCATGACCAACGGTGAGACGAGATTTTCCAAGGTCAGCCGTTTTGTGGAAGAGATTCCTTCATGGCTGCTGGAACAGGTGGAACAGCCGTCCGTATTCGGAAGGGCGGCAGGAAGATCCTGGGGAGGCGAAAACTCCGGGAACGGGGACGGCTTTGGCGGGGCGGCAGCCTCCGGCTGGGGCAGAAAGTCTTCCGAAGGGGAGGAGGCAGGCCTGCCATGGAACCGTTCCGGCGGTATTACGACCGGCTGGGGTTCATCCGCCGGCGGACAGAGCGGAGCGGGAAGCCGTAATTCCAGCGTTACCATCGGCAGCGGGGCAGGAGCAGCGGGCAGCGGCGGACGCGGTCTCAGCGCTTTCGGCCAGAAGCCAAATGCTTATGCCTCAAAGACGGCCCCGGGAGCCCCTTCCTTCGGGAAGGCATTTTCCGTACAGAAGGCAGCTCATCTGCCCTATTCTGAGGGAGACCGTGTAAAGCATATTAAGTTCGGTGAGGGTACCGTTAAAAAGATTGAGGACGGCGGCAAAGACTACGAGGTCACCGTAGAGTTCGAACGCGTAGGTGTCAAAAAAATGTTTGCATCTTTTGCCAAATTGATAAAATTGTAATAAAAATCTGTTTTTTATTCAAAATAAGATAGTAAAAACCTGACTTTGATGATATAATATAAAAGAAAAACATCGGTGCAGGATCACGGAAGAAAGGATGTGGAACCTATGAATAAATTCGATATGATGGGTAAGGATGCATTATCTAAAGTGGAAGAGATCATGAATGCAACAAAGCTGAATGAGTTTTTACACAGAAAAGAAGAGGAAGAGAAGAAGAAAACCTGTATCCTCTGGATTCTTGCCATTATCGGTGTTGTAGCGGCTGTAGCAGCCATCGCTTACGGTGTTTACCGCTTCTTTACACCGGATTATCTGGAAGACTTTGAGGACGATTTTGAAGATGATTTCGACGACGATTTCTTCGAGGATGATGCGGAAGACGAGAAAGAGTAAGAGAAGTAACAAAGGCCCGGAGCAGAAGGTACATTAAGAGCGCCTGAGTGCCTGAGAGTATGATGTACGGAACGATAATGTTCGGATGTGGTAAATACGGATACGGTAAAGCGGAAGTATGATAAATACGGATGTGAAAAAGTACAAGTATGATAAACACGGATACGGTAAAGTACAAGTATAGTAAATACAGATAAAGATAAAATATAACGGCAAGGATTACTCTGTTATGAGTGCCTTGCCGTTTTTTGTTGAGTGTCAATGAAAAGTTCGCGAAGCGTGCTTTTCGTTGTTGTTACATTCCCGCCAGCTCGGAGAGCTGATCGAGGATACCTTTACCACCGCTTACGGAGATGCTGCCTACTTTATCGCAGATTCTCTCCAGATACTCCATCTCCTTCAGCTTCAGCAGTGTCTTGTTCTCATCCATCAGCCGGGCTGTGTTCAGCAGGCTTCTGGTGGAGGCTACCTCCTCACGGCGCATGATGACATTGGCCTGGGCTTTTTTCTCGGCAACCAGGACCGTGTTCATGATATCACGGATTTCACCGGGAAGTATGATGTCTTTGATACCCGCGTTTACAATCTGGACGCAGTAATCCGACTCCCGCTCCCTGAGCTGTCCGCAGATGGAACGGCCGATCTCTTCCTTTTGAGCCAGCAGCTCATCGAGGCGGAAACGGCCCACATATTCCCTGATGCAGAGCTGGGCTCCGGTGTAAAGCTGGGCGGATGCACCCTCGATCGTCTGCACAAGTTTTTCCGGATCGGTGATTCGGTAGCTGCAGACTACGTTTAAACGGATGCTCACCTTGTCGGCGGTCAGGATTTCCTGGCCCTGGATCTCGAGCTGCTGTACTTTCATATTGAAGATTTTGCAGGTCACCTCGCTTCCGTAATTCCAGAAATACCAGGTACCCTGCTCCAAACGTTTTTCGAACCGGCCGTCGAAGTACAGAAGACCGATCTCACCGTCCTTGATTGCGATTTTTTTATAGAATTTCATCGGCATCAAATCGATGTAATATCTCGGCAATGTCTGATCCATGTAGGGATTGGTGATATCTACAAGGCGGATTTCCACATCCTCAAAGACATTCCAGTACAGAGCGTCGGGGCCGGTAAGCACCTCTTTGAACGCTTTGTTTACAAAACGGATGCCGAGACATTCGTCGGGAATCGTTACGTGTACGACCCTGTCCGCAAAAGCCTGGTTTTTCAGCAGGATTTCAGCCGGGATACCGCAGGTGTCGACGCTGCCCGTCATTGGTACGGTTTTCAGTTCGTAGCCCAGTCTCTGTATGTAATGGTAGCTGCCGGCGGTGAGAAAACCCTGAAATCTTCCGTCTTTTAACAGATAACCGCATTCCTGCTCTTTGATTGTATATTTCATACTACTACCTCCTTTTGAGTTTAGAAATTGTCACTTTGTTTAAATCGGATTTTTTGAGAATGGAAATGCCCCTTCTTCATCAAAATACTGCGGACCGTTCGTTGAGGGACGGCGTTTCCCGTAAGGGGACGGCGCTTCTAACCAGCGCTGTCCCGGGACGGGTTCTGCCGGGCCGGTATCCTGATTGGCACAGGCAGTTTCTGACTGCTTTCCGTGGAAATTGTCCGGCTTTGAAAAGTCCGCTGAGCGTCTTTTCTTTGCTGCACGAAATTCTACAGAACGCGGAAGGAGGGACATTTCTGATCCCTGGTGGTTTTGGTTTGGTAGGCATCTTATCAGGATGTTCCAAAGTTTTAATGATTGCTATACCAGCTTAGCTACATGCTTTCGCAAGGGAGGATTCGAACCTCCGACACATCATGTGGTGCTGACTGCCCGGAATACCCTCCGTTCAGGGACGGCGGCACCGCGGAGGCTCCTGTGTGGAAAACCTCTCACCTGTGAGACAGCCCGCCTGGCAGTTCCGTACCGGATTGCCATGGCTTAATCATAGAGGATAGAAGGAGAAAGATCATTTAAAAAAAGTTGCGAACTTCCTGAAAATGGTATTTCCTGTAAGATTTGACAACAGGATGGGCAGACGTTAGACTAAAGACAAATGGTTACGGTTTTCCGATAATGGGAATAAAGATAAGGGGATATGGAATATGACGGAGTTTCAGGAACTGATCAAAAATTTTGACCGCATCCGCGATTATATGCGGCAGTTCTATATATACGGATTTAAGGTGCGGGGTGACTATGATAAGAAGAGCGCCAGAACCTATGATAATGAGAGACGGCGGATTGAGAGCTGGCTTTCCGATTATATGGAATCCGAGTACACCCAAAAGGGAAAACAGGTCTATATCAATGTGGACAGCAGGACGGTCAGCCAGAACCCACTTTATGCCGCATGGAAGGCAAAAAGCTTTACAGACAACGATATTATGCTCCACTTTTTTATCCTGGACCAGTTGTGCGGGCAGAGTGAGGGAATGAGCGCAGGTGAGCTTGGCGACAGAATGGCGGAGAGCTACGGCGTTGTCTTTGACAGCCAGACGGTCCGGCTGAAGCTGAAAGAATATGAAGAACTGGGGATTCTGGGAGCCGTGAAAAAAGGAAAGTCGCTGGCATATTTTTTGAAGCCGTGCTTTTCGGATCATACGGAGCAGATGCCGGAACCGGAAACGTGGGAACACGTTTTGACGGCTGTAAAATTCTTTCAGGAGGCGGCTCCCTTCGGATTTGTCGGCAGCACCATCCTGGATCGGGAAAACGCGGCCAACGATAGTTTTCAGTTCAAGCACCATTTTATCGTACATACATTAGAGGATGGAGTACTGCTGAACATTCTGGAGGCCATCCGGGAACAGCGGAAAATATCCTTTGTCAATAAGAGCAGCCGCAGCGGCAATACGTCGGTTATTCAGGGACTGCCCCTTAGAATCTTTGTAAGCGTCAGGACAGGACGGAGGTATGTGTGCTGTTACCTGGAGAACCGCAGGCGGTTTATGAATTACCGTCTGGACTGTATCTGGCAGGTCAAGGCATTGGAGGAGTGCGGTGAATGTGAGCAGTGGAAGGAACTGCTCAATAAAAATATCGCCCGGTGCTGGGGAGTCTCATTCGGAGGTCCCAGCCGGCTGGAAGAAATCCGGATGAAGGTGTATATTGATGAGGAAAAAGAAGATTACATATTGAACCGGCTCCGCCGGGAAGGGCGCGGCGGGGAAATTACCAGAACAGGGGAAAATGAATATCTCTACTACGGCACATTTTTTGACACCAATGAGATGCTTTCCTGGGTTAAAACCTTCACGGGCCGGATTCTGGATATCGAGGGCAGCAACCCGGCTGCCATCGCAAAGGTGAAGCGGGACTGGGAACGGATGTACGAGATGTATTGTGAGGATTAGGAAATGGAATTATTTGATAAAGTTTATAGCTGCTATTACCAGGTGGTAAGACAAATCCTGACAGGGGCAAAGGAGCAGCCGCTGACGGAAAAGCAGATGGAAACGCTGATCAGGAAATATGGCTTCCAGGAGAGTGTTTTCGCAATTCTACCAAAACTGCTGGACGGAGAGTGGGCGCTTTTGAAAAAAGAAAAGGAAGACGGCAAAACTTACTCTTCGGCCGTGGACGGAGAACTCCGCCCTCCCCTTACCCTGCTTCAAAAGAGCTGGTTAAAATCACTGCTGGCAGACAGAAGGATAGGCATGTTTTTAGATGAGAGGGAACGCGGGTGGGCCGATGAGGCTCTGAAAGAGGTTATGCCTCTTTATAATGAGGCGAATTTTTACTATTATGACAGATACAGCGATGGGGACGACTATGAGTCGGAACCGTACCGGAAAAATTTCAGGACGGTACTCAGCGCGATCAAACAGGGGCAGGCGCTTTTTATAGCGTATGAGGGAAAACAGAAGGACACATTTACCTATGAGGTGCTGCCGTACCAGCTTCAGTATTCCTCCAAGGATGACAAATTCCGGCTCTGCTGCCGCCAGTATACGCACAGAAGTTTCTGCAGGGAAATCCTGCTGAATATGAGCCGGATTCGGGCCTGCCATCCCTCAAACCGGGAGGTTTCAGAGAATGTGGAATCCTTCCGGTTTAGAAACGGCAGAAAATCGAAGGAACCCGTCGTGATAGAAATAAGCGGGGAGAGAAACTCGCTGGAGCGGTGCATGCTCCACTTTGCAAGCTATGAAAAACATACGGAATTTGACGGAGAGAAAAATACCTGCCGCTGTTCCATTTATTACGACAGGGCGGATGAGACGGAGCTGCTGATTGATATTCTCTCATTCGGTCCCGTAGTGCGCGTGCTGGGGCCGGAACCATTTTTGAATCTGATCAGGGCCAGAGTGGGAAGGCAGCATAGGATGATGGGGATGGAGGCGGAAGAAAGGTAGTTGCTGTTCGTAGCGCAGCGGCTTTCTGACTGTGGTGTAAACCGTAACGAAAGGTGGTTCGGGGAGAACAGGATTAGCGGATTTTGCTTTTCATCTGTCTGGTTTTCGTGTATACTAAAGCATGTTTAAAGCGGCCTTAATAAGTTCTTGATGGCAGCGTTTTATATAGAATCAGAGAAGGAGTTAATTATAGAGATGAAAAAAGGCGAAGTATATGAGGGTACCGTGGAGAAAATTGAATTCCCGAACAAGGGAATTGTCAGAATAGAAGATGAGAAGGTAGTCGTAAAAAACGCTCTTCCGGGTCAGAAGATCCGCTTTCTGGTCAATAAGAAGAGAAAAGGAAAATGTGAGGCGCGCCTGATTGAGGTTCTGGAACCTTCTGGTATTGAGACGGAAGAGAAGGTATGTCCTCATTACGGAATCTGCGGAGGCTGTCTCTATCAGACCGTACCGTATGAGAAACAGCTTGAAATCAAGCGGGAACAGGTGAAGGAGCTGATTGACGGCGTATGCAGTGATTATGAATTTGAGGGAATCAAGGGGAGCCCCATCCCGGCCTGTTACCGCAATAAAATGGAATTTTCCTTCGGTGATGAGGTGAAGGACGGACCGCTGGCCCTTGGCATGCACCGCCGCGGAAGTTTTTACGATGTGGTGACTACCGGGGAATGCCAGATTGTGCACAGAGATTTCTGTGATATCCTCCTCTGCTCCAAACAGTACTTTGAGGAAAAGGGGACAGGCTTTTATAAGAAAATGCAGCATACGGGATATCTGCGCCATTTGCTTGTGAGACGGGCGGTTAAGACCGGGGAGATATTGATTGACCTGATTACGACAACCCAGATTGAGGCGGAAGAAGAGAACGAGCTTCTGAACGGATGGCTTCAGGAAATCCTGGCCCTGCCTCTGGAAGGAACGATGACGGGAATCCTGCACACGAGAAATGATTCCCTGGCCGATGCCGTGAAGGACGAGGGGACGGAGATCCTGTATGGACAGGATTACTTCTTTGAGGAGCTTCTCGGCCTGAAATTCAGAATTTCACCATTTTCCTTCTTCCAGACTAATTCTCTGGGAGCGGAAGTGCTCTACGAGAAGACCAGGGAATACGTGGGCGATACAAAGGGAAAAGTGATTTTTGACCTGTACAGCGGAACCGGCACGATTGCCCAGATTCTCGCTCCGGTGGCCGAGAAGGTGGTCGGTGTCGAGATCGTGGAGGAGGCCGTGGAGGCCGCAAAGAAGAATGCATTGTTAAACGGACTGGAAAACTGCGAGTTTATCGCAGGCGATGTCCTGAAGGTGATGGACGGGCTTAAAGATAAGCCGGAGCTGATCGTGCTCGATCCGCCCAGGGATGGAATTCATCCCAAGGCTATTGAGAAAATTATTGATTTTGGGGTCAACCGGATGGTGTATGTATCCTGTAAGCCGACCAGTTTGGCGAGGGATCTGGTGATTCTGCAGGAGAGAGGGTATCGGGTGGAGAAGGTTTGCTGTGTGGATATGTTTCCGGGGACGGCGAATGTCGAAACGGTAGTACTTTTGTCCCACAAGTCACCAGATAGCCATATGATGTAAAAGTGGAATTTGGAGAAGTCAAGGGGAAAATGCCTTTGGATGCAATTGCAGAGGTGAAAAGGTCTTTGGGATTAACAATGTTTGATGTCCCTAATGCGGTGGAAGAATTGAAACAACCAAGAAAATATCTGCCAAAAGAGAAAATGGAGGCAATAAAATATGCACTTAAGTATTTTGAGGTGATTTGATGGAGGAAAGTATATACCAGATTGCAGAGAAAATAAGTAAACTATATCAAGAAGTATATGATGCCTATCTGCCATTGGTTGAAAATGTGTGTAACAGAGAAGTATCAGAAGGCGAATTGTCACATTTTCTCGATTATTTATTGGATTTTGCTTGTGATGAAAAAATATTGGGGCTGTATAAAAAGGTGCGTAAAAGATATTTATATGTATATCCGAGGTGCATCAAATTTTATATTGAAGCGTATTGGGACATGTGGGAAGATGAAAATAAATGATTACTTGACAGAATATATCTAAAAGAAGCAATAGTACAGCTGATTCTAAATTGCCAAAGTTGCTATAATAGGATGTGGGAGGGGGATTGTTTATGCCCAAAAAGAAGAATGATATTACAATACACAGCTCTGCTGCGGAGTATTTGACTTATGTGGCTTCAGCAGGGGATAGTAACGATAGCTTTGAAATGCGTTATGAGAATGAAAATATCTGGCTGACGCAAAAAATGCTTGCGACTTTATATGATGTAGATGTGCGTACAATCAATGAACATATTAAAAAAATTTATACGGATGATGAACTGACGCAGGAATCAACTATCCGGAAATTCCGGATAGTTCAAACAGAAGGTTCGCGGCAGGTGAACCGGGAGGTGATTCACTATAACTTGCAAATGATCATTGCTATCGGATTTAAAGTGAACAACGACCGCGCTGTAAGATTCCGTAAATGGGCAGGGCAGATTGTTAAGGATTATACGATTCAAGGTTGGACGATGGATAAAGAACGCCTGAAAAAAGGGCATATGTTCACCGATGAATATTTTGAACGGCAGTTGGAGAATATTCGAGAGATACGTTTGTCCGAACGCAAGTTTTATCAAAAGGTTACTGATCTTTATGCTACAGCGTTTGATTACGACAAAGATGCCAAGACTACACGGCAGTTTTTCAAAATGGTGCAGAATAAGATGCATTGGGCCGTACATAGGCATACGGCAGCAGAATTGATTGTAGAACGTGCAAATGCTGAAAAAGAACATATGGGCCTGACAACATGGGAATCAGCGCCAGATGGGAAAATTGTCAAAGCAGATGTTACCGTTGCTAAGAATTATCTGAGCGAAAAGGAAATGTCCTATTTACAGAGAATCGTTTCACTGTATCTAGACTATGCGGAGTTACAGGCGGAACGAAGAATACCAATGAGTATGGAGGACTGGGCAAAGCGCCTTGATGGTTTTCTGGAGTTTAACGGGAATGAACTGCTGATGGGACCGGGAAAAGTCAGTGCAGAACAGGCAAAGCTTCATGCAGAGACTGAGTTTGAAAAATATCGTATTGTTCAGGATCGGTTATTTATGTCAGACTATGATAAGTATTTACTGGAATTAGAACATCAAGCGGAGCAAAGTGAGGCATAAAGATGATTATATTGTTTCCGCTTGGGGAGAATTGCGCCCTTCTGCCATTATTATTATCCACTCAACAAATGTCGAAACCATTGTGCTTTTGTCCAAACATATTGCCCTCTAACGCATTAAAGGAAATCTAAAACTGTATGAATTGGAGCCCCGTAAGCAATAGTAGAATCTTTGGGACAGAAGGAATTCCGTAAATTAGATAATTAAATATATGAATGAAAGAGGCAGAGCTATATGTTGTGTAAAGTCCTGGTGGACAGCGACATGGGCTTTGCTTCTCTTATAGAAAACCGGCACGAAGTGATTTAGCATAGGAACTCACGAAAGATCCCTACAATTTTGATTTTATAACACTGACCAGGAACTATAAAGAAAAAGAATTAAAAGATGCATAGATGGTCTAAAAGACTGTGGGCAGGCAGCTATGTTCATTTTAACATTTGAGCATAGCTGCTTTTTTATGCCCGAAACCAGAAAACTATAATTCAAGGAAGGACTGAGAAGCATGAGTGTAGGATTTTTAAGAGGTACACCAATCGCAGATTTGGAAATGGGGATGCAGTGTGTTCCGGAATTTGGATCACGCAGAGGCGGCATTATCCGGAGTCAGTATCCAGCCAATTATCAAACGGGCAAATGCAATTACCGGCCTCATCGCTGGCTGTTTTCTGTAAGTATTTTAAATTATTCCTGCGTTTTTTGGAGGAGTTCAATTACCTCATCCCGCTTTAAAACCTTGCCATAGGAAACAACCTTACCATTTACTACGAGTGCGGGGGTGGACATTACCCCGTAGGCAGCAATCTGAGCGAAGTCTGTGATATGCTCGATGTCGGCAGCCATACCAAGTTCGCCAAGGGCTTCTTTTACAGCGGCCTCTAATTGATTACACTTTGCACAGCCGGAGCCAAGAACTTTAATCGTTGCACCGCAGTTTTTGGCAATTTCCGTCTGCCTCATCGTTCCGGAATTGCAGTTTCCTCCGCCGCCACCAGTTTTTTCTTTCTTTTTTGTAAACAGTCCCATTCGTTAATTCCTCCATTCATTTTAGTTAGTTTATGATAAATTGTTTTTTCTTATATTAATAGGAATTGGAATGCATTAAACAGATAACCAACCAGGATGATTCCAATGGTGCAAATGGTGATAAAGGTAACCAGCAGTTTCGGTTTTACAGCTTTACGAAGCATAATCATCGATGGTAATGAGAGCGTGGTAACTGCCATCATAAAGCTGAGAATTGTACCGAGTTGTGCACCTTTAGAAAGCAGCGCCTCAGCAACCGGAATTGTGCCAAAGATATCTGCATACATGGGAACACCCACCAGTGTAGCTAAAATGACACCAAAGGGATTATTGCTGCCAAGAACTGCTTCAATCCAGTGTTCTGGTATCCAATTGTGGATTAGAGCACCAATACCAACACCGACTAAAATGTAAGGAAATACTTTTTTAAAGGTAGAAAGCACCTGCTCCTTCGCGTATGTCATGCGCTCTTTTACTGTAAGCGTAGGGGCATCAATATCTACACCGCCGGCGCTGCGGATAAATTCCTCTACATATTGTTCCATGTGCAGTTTTTCAATCAATGTACCGCCAATTACGGCAATTACTAAGCCGACTATCACATAAATAATGGCAACTTTTGCGCCAAAGATGCTCATGAGTAGTACCAGGCTGCCAAGGTCAACCATAGGAGAGGAAATCAAAAAGGAGAATGTCACTCCAAGGGGCAACCCTGCACTGGTAAAGCCAATGAACAGTGGAATAGAAGAGCAGGAACAAAATGGAGTTACAGTTCCGAGTAATGCAGAGACAATGTTTGCTCCTATTCCATGAAAACGTCCTAATATTTTTTTGCTGCGTTCTGGAGGAAAATAACTCTGTATATAAGATATCCCCCAAATTAAAAAGCACAGCAATACCGTGATTTTTATCACATCATAAAGAAAAAACTGTACACTTCCGCCCAGCCGGCCGGAAATATTTAAACCGATGGCAGAGAGAAAATCCCCGATCAGGTTGTTCAACCATTTCATGCCGAGTATCTGATCTTGGAAAAATAGCCATATTGCCTGAAAAGTCTGCAAGAGAAATACCTCCATTCATATTCATTCATATCAAAAAAAGTTGATGTATTGTCCGAAAGAAAAACCATCTCTCTGATGGCTTTTCTAAAATCCGTCTCTAACTGGTATTTTTGCAACATAGGGAGTCGTGAGCTGCACCAGGAGTTCCGCAGCATATTTGCTTCCTGATTCACTTAAACGATAATGTGTCCATTTGCCTTCCTGCCTACTTTCCACCACACCGGATTCGCATAGAATCTTCATGTGGTAGGATAAGGAAGATTGGCCAATATCCATTTGCTCAATTAATACGCAGGCACATTTTTCACCGCTGCGAAGCAACTCTAAAATGGCAAGCCGCTTTTCATCGCAGAACGCTTTAAATACTTTGGCGTTTTTCTCATGAGTAGTTTCCAACTTTTGCCACCTCAAATCAACTTTTTTTGATATGTTATAGTATATGCTTCAAATCAACTTTTGTCAATATGAAAGGAAATAATTTTGAATGAAACCGGAATCCGTTTTCACTATGGTTATCGTTTAAAAACAGCAAATACTGCAAGTATTCTTTTCTGTTTTGGGTGGAATTGTTGGTGTATATTCAGGTTTTAGAATTGTTCAGAGATAGCATAACAGCCGAATCTGCTTTCATAAATTTTCAGATTTGATTCAGAAACTATTCAGAATAATAGGATAAAGTGAGGCTGGGAGGAGGTAGAACGATGGAGTCGGTAAAAATATTACTGATAGAGGATGATCCCGATATAAGGGAGGGCGTCAGGGTATTACTGGAGAGTGAGGGATACCGGATCGTGGAGGCGGAAAACATCTATGAGAGTGTATGGCAGGAACCATTTTTTTACGGTTCCAGCAATACCGTAATGGTCCATATTCGGAAATTGAGAATGAAGATAGAAAAAAATCCACAGAGACCGGAACATATCAGTACGGTGTGGGGAAAGGGGTATCGTTTTGATTAAAAAGGCGTGGCAAAAAATGTGGAATGTAATCCAGGGATGTTTAGGGAGCCTGACAGGACAGCTCGTTGTATTGATATTACTTAGTACACTTATTTCAGTCTCCTTTTTTGGCATTGCAAAGGTGACGATTGAGGCTGGGTTAGATATCTACTTTGCCAAATCTTCTTATTCAGAAAGAAAAGAAAAAGACTGTGTCCGGCAATTCCAGGAGTTTGTCGCCAGAAATAATCTTACGCCTCTTGATGAAACAAATATATCGGAATGGGTGAAAGAACAGAGAGTGGTATACCTGGAAATTTATCGGAATAACCGTTGGTTATATGATTCTTTTTCTTCTGCAGATGCAAATGATTATGGAGAAAGGACAGCCTTTTCAGGTTATGAGGGAAGAGATTATAATATTACCTTTGCAGATGGAGACGCGGTTGTGCGGCTGTTTGGGATATTTGAGTACCAATATTATGTATATGCAATGATAGCGGAAATCCTGTCTGCTTTCCTGGTATTCCTCATAGTTTTTGTCTATGGGGTCAAAAAAGGGATCCACTATATACAGAAAATTCAATCAGAAATTTGCGTAATGGAAGGTGGATGCCTGGATCGGAGGGTAACCATATCCGGTGATAATGAATTAGCACAGTTGGCTCAGGGGTTGGAGAAAATGCGTCTGTCCCTGAAACAGGCAATGGAAGAAGAACGAAAATTACGCGAGGCGAACCAGTGGTTGGTGACAGGAATTGCACATGATCTGCGCACGCCGCTGACCTCATTAACCGTTTATGTGGAAATCCTGCAGACGGATATTTGCAGAGATGATAAGGCCAGACGATATTATCTGGATAAAGTTATGAAGAAGGCAGTCCTGATCAAAGAGTTATCCAACCGGCTGTTTGAGAGCTGCCAGATGGAAACAGAAAATAAAATGAAAGGAATGGATGCCCCGCAACGCCTGCAGAATATTTTTGAGGATTATTTGTCCGAAATGACGGCATTACTTGAGAGCCAGGGGTTCGGAGTTGAGGCGGAGCTGGAGTGGAAATTGGCCAGCATCTCTGTGAGAATGGACTATATTGCAAGAATTATAGATAATTTGAGTTCCAATCTGATAAAGTATGCGGATCCGAAGGAACTTATCTGGCTGCGCACCGTATATGAGGAAGAGTGGGCCGGAATTGAGATATGCAATCGGATAAAGGAGCAGGCAGGGCATGTGGAGAGTACGAAAGTGGGGTTGGAAAATTTAAAATGTATGATGAAGGGCATGGGAGGATCCTGTCTGATTAACGAGACAGGAGAACAATTTCATGTAAAACTGTTATTTTTAGTCCGGGATAGAGGTGAAGTTTTTTGACAAAGAATAAAGGATACAAATACAGCATGTGGCTGGGACTTACAGCGATTTTATTTTGCGCGGCCTTTATGGTGAAAGCGGGGATTGACGGGCAGTTTCATTCGGTGGAAACCCTGCAGAAATACATACAGGGCTTTGGAATAATCGCACCTTTGATTTTAATTGTAATCCAGGCATTCCAGGTGGTGGTTCCCATATTGCCCGGCTTTCTGGGTTGTGTTGTGGGCAGTGCCATGTTTGGGGCGGCGGGCGGATTCTGGTGCAATTATATCGGAATCAGCATTGGTTCCCTGATAGCATTTCTTTTAGCCAGACGATTTGGAGCACCATTGGTCGAATCAATCTTTCCAAAAGAAAAGTACAGGGGTTGGATTATGCGGGTTCAGGAGGCGAAAAGCTATACATTGATCCTCTTCCTTTGCATTCTTTTGCCCCTGGCTCCAGATGATTTTCTTTGTTACTTTTCGGGACTTATGAAACTGTCATTTAAGAAATTTCTATGGATTATCCTACTGGGAAAACCATGGTGTATTCTGTTCTACAGTATTTTATTTGGAACAACCAGAGGGTGAAAGGATGATGAAATTATGCTGGGATTTTATAATTATACGGTTATATTGACTTATGCCGGGATGCTGACGGCATTCTCCGGGATAGTGGCAACGTGCAACAGCAGAGAAAGGATGTCCCTAATCTGCCTTGTGATTGCAGGGCTCTGCGACATGTTCGATGGGGCGGTTGCCAGAACCAGGGAACGGACACCGGCAGAAAAGCGGTTTGGGATTCAAATCGACTCTCTAAGTGATTTAATCAGCTTCGGAGTGCTTCCTGGAATGATTCTCTATTGTGGCAATCAGGATATATGGAGTATCATTATTGCTTCCTTTTATGTATTATGTGCATTAATCCGTCTTGCTTTTTTTAATGTGATGGAAGAAGAACGCCAGGAACAGACCAACGAATCCAGAACATACTATTTGGGGCTGCCGGTCACATCATCGGCAATTATTTTGCCGGTGGCGTATGCGCTGCAAGCGTATAGCGGAGGAAGTGGAGGCATGACAGGAAGGCTCAGCCTTCTTGTTATGTCAATTCTGTTTCTGCTTCCTGTTAAGGTCAGAAAACCTCAGTCATTAGGAAAAACCTGTCTTGCTATCCTTGGGGTGGCTGGATTTTTATTGTTGGCAGGGGAGTGATATGAGATGAACAAGGAGAGCATTGCAATACGGTTTCTCTACCGCACACTGCCTGGACGCATAATTCTAAAGGGGTTAACATTGCCATGGGTTTCAAGGGCAGCTGGTAAATTTTTGGAAAGCCCGTATTCACGGTGGATGATTTCAGGATTTGTGAGAAGGAATAAAATTCCTATGGAGGAATATAAGAGAAAAAATTATTTGTCTTTTAATGATTTTTTTATTCGGAAACTACGATCCGGCAGACGTCAAATAGATGTGACGAACAGGCACCTGATCAGCCCATGTGATGGGTTATTAACAATATATAAGATAAATGAGTCCGGCAGTATCTGCCTTAAACACAGCAGTTATAAAGTGAAGGAGTTATTGGGTGATATACACCTGGCTAATCATTTTAAAGATGGATTTTGCATGGTGTTCCGGCTCCGCCCTTCTGATTACCACCATTATTGTTATGTTGATCATGGAACCATTACAGAGCGAAGAAAAATAAAGGGAATCCTCCACTGCATTCGTCCCATAGCCAGTGAACGATATCCTGTCTATATACAGAACAGTAGAGAATACACCGTAATGGATTCAGTGAACTTTGGAAGAATGGTTCAGATGGAAGTAGGGGCATTGCTGGTGGGACGAATTCAAAATAGAAATCCGGGATGTTATGTAAAACGAGGCCAGGAAAAAGGGTACTTTGAATTTGGTGGATCCACAATCGTACTTTTGGTAGAAGAAGGCCGCATTAATCCGGATTCTCTGAAATGGGCGATTTCCATGACAGGGGAAGCGGAGGTTCGGCTGGGAGAGAAAATTGCGATGGCGGATTAGTATGTAAGGAGCGACTCAGAATGAGGATTATTGACTTATTTACCATGAGTATTAACAATCTGAGACAAAGGCGGCTGCGTACCTTTTTAACGGTTTTAGGAGTTGTGATCGGGACAGCCGCCATTGTTGTTATGGTTTCCCTGGGAATCGGGCTGAAAGAACAGAACCGTGAGTTGATTGAGTCATCGGGGAGTTTGACCAGGATACAGGTTTCAGAGATGTATGGCCAGTCTGACAGAAAAAAACCGAAACATCTTACCATTGAGACGGTAAAGGAATTTTTGAAAATTAAAAACGTAGTAACTGTTTATCCGTTTCTACAGCTGCAGGTTATACTGCGGCAGGGACTGTACGAAGCTGTCGGTATACAGTTAGAAGGCGCGCCCAGAGAGTACCTGGATAAAATACCGGTCAGGGGAAAACCGGCAGGCAGGACGGATAAAAACGAACTGCGTTTAATTTATGGAAGTGATGTAATCAGAGATTTTTCCAACCGAAAGACAGGAAAAGATTTTTTTGATACCAATCAGCTTCCGGACGTGGATTTAGAGAAGGAGCCCATGTTCGTTACCTTTGATATGGATGCCTACTTTGACGCCCGGGCAGACAACACGAAAAAGCCGCCTAAAAAATATCTGCTCAAATCGAATGGAATTGTGGATGAGACGAGAAGTAGAAACATGAATTATGCATATTCCGTGTATGCAGATATAGAAAATCTGCAGGCACATCTAAAGCGGATATTTAGGAAAAAGGCAATTCCGGGGCAGCCCACAACGAAGAGAGGAAAACCGCTTCCCTATTTTGTCTATGATACCATAGAGGTCAATGTGGACGATGTGAAACACGTAAAAGAGGTACAGACTCTGCTTAAGAAATCGGGATATCAGGCTGTCAGCAATATCTAGTGGCTGGAACAGTCGGAAAAGCAGTCGGGGATGATACAGGCTGTTTTGGGTGGAATTGGGGCAGTCTCTTTATTTGTGGCCGCCATTGGAATTGCCAATACCATGATGATGTCCATTTATGAGCGCACGAAAGAAATCGGCGTTCTGAAGGTTCTGGGATGTGATATGGGCGCAATACGGAATATGTTTCTCATAGAATCTGCTTTTATAGGATTGCTCGGCGGTTTCACCGGAGTTATGCTAAGTTACGGGGCATCTTACTCGATAAACCATTTTCTGAAACTGGAGGCAGCTGGAATCGGGATGGGAGGAACTATCCCACGCATTCCGGGATGGCTGTCGCTGGCCGCCATTGCCTTTTCCGTGATGGTGGGGGTTACTGCCGGCTTTTTTCCTGCATTGAGGGCGATGAAGCTGAGTCCGCTGGCTGCGATTCGGAATGATTGAGAGAAGGGCAAGGGAATAGAATCCTTATCCTGTAGGATTCCTGATCCATACCCACCTGACAGATTCCATTCATTTGTTTCATCATGTGCCTGATATTATCCATTCCCACCCGGGTGCTTTCAACCTGAGCATTTTGCCGTTTAATTTGGTTCGTGATTTCCAGTCCTGCCATAGAATCGTCACATACGATTCGGAAGGTGACGGATTTCCCTGGATCTGCATATTTAATCAGGTTGGAGCAGATGTTATCCATAATCCTTGCAAGATAGTCCATGCGTACAATGACAGGAACTGATTGCCAGCTCAAATCCGAGCGGATTTGAAAACCGCGATTTTCCAGGAGCATTGCTATCTCTGAAAGGTGATCCATGAAAGCCTCCTGCAAGGTAAGGATTTCTTCCTGCTCCCTTCCTTCTTTCCTGTCTTTCATCTGGCTGTGCTCAAACAGTCTGTCGGAAAGAACTTTCATCTGCACAGCTTTTGACATGATTTTGTCCAGATAATACTGTTTTTTCTCCTCCTTCTTGCAGACGCCGGACTGGAGGATCTGCACATACATCGTCAGAGCAGTAAGCGGTGTCCGGAGATCATGGGCGATGCCTGTGGTCAGTTTTTGGTTGGCCTGTTTTAAGGCAGTTTCATTCTCTATATTTTCTTTCAGGGAGCAGCGAAGCTGCTCAAGCCCACCGGCAAGTTCCGCAAGTTCGTCTCTTCCTTTTACAGGAATCATGCGTTCAAGACAACCGCCTTCCATAATGGCAATTTCAGCCCTTAAATCCTGGATGTATTGGATTCCACGCCGGATGCCGTTTATAAAAACAAGGAGAGATACAAAAAAACCGGACAATAGTTCTGCTATCAGCGCATAGGTATAAAACTGGTATTCATACATGCCTAACAAAAAGATATCTGCGTCCCCGTCAGAAAAAGACAGGGAGTGGTATTTATTTTTATAAGAACCGGTGTCAGTTTCGTACAATATTGTGTCATCCCAGTTTTCAGAAGCATATAAAAGCCGGTTGTTCCGGTAAATTTCCAGATATACGACAGTTTCGTCCTTTACCCATTTAGACAATTCCTGACTGTCATAAGGGGTAAGTTCCTTTTGGGTAATATAATTTTGCAGTTCCTGAACAGCCCTGGCCTCCCTGCGCCTTAAATAAGAGGAATTATTAAAGTAATAAGCCAGCCCGGCATTCAGCGTCATATGAAGGGCACCGAAAAAGAAGAAACCGGCCATCATTCCTGCAAATAAAAGGAAAACCAGTTTGCCAACCAGACTCTCAGTATGTTTTTTTACCGCTTGTTCAATCGCGGTGAAAATTTTACCCAATTCGATACCCCTTTCCCCATACAGTGCAGATCCGTTCCGGATGCTGTGGGTTTTTCTCTATTTTCCGGCGAAGCTTACGGATGTGGACCATCACTGTGTTGTTAGAAGTGTAAAAGAACGGCTCGTTCCACACACTCTCGTAGAGATTCTGAGTTGTAAAGATTTTATCTGGATATTGTATCAATAAACGCAGTATCTGATATTCTATCTCGGATAATTCGACTTCAGCCCCATCAATCTGTACGTTATTGCCGGTAGTGGAGACACGAATCCCCTTTCTCTCCAGCCAAAGCCCGTTTTGAGGGGGATGAGACGTGTTTTTCCCCTGGTAGACCTGATACCGTCTCAGCAGTGCTTTCACCCGTCCCAAAAGTTCAGCATAGGAAAATGGTTTCGGGAGATAATCATCCCCGCCGGCCATGAGTCCCAGCAGCTTATCGGACTCCTGGGCCTTTGCAGTCAGAAAAAGAATGGGAACATTCGACACCTTTCGTATTTCTTTGCAGGTCCGGATTCCAGAGATGCCAGGCATCATGATATCCAGTATTACCAGATCGGTCTCACTATTTAACATACATAAACCCTGATTTCCGGATTCGGCTTCTGTGACGGAATACCCCTCACTTTCCAGCAGTACCCGTACACCTTCACGTATATCCGCATCATCCTCAATCATTAAAATACTTCCATCAACCATGACTGAATCCTCCTTTGCATTTTATTATACATGGTTCAGGATTTGGATGTCTGAAATTTTTCTTAACTTTTGGATTCCCTGCCAGGATGGGATGTTACAACAGAAAAAAATGGTATTGACAAAAATCCGAAATCGGATTATACTGTTGAAATCCGGTTTCGGATTATAAAGCATAGTTTCAATGAAAGGAAGAGATATATGAGGATTATTACGATTAGCCGGGAATTTGGAAGTGGTGGCCGGGAGTTGGGAAAGCGGATGGCAGATCTGCTTGGGTGTGCGTATTATGACAGGGAAATTATTGCCGCAATAGCAAAGGAGAACAGGCTGGATGAAGCGTATGTTGAAAAAATGATGGAGAGGCCTCTGTTTATGGCTTATCCGATTACGATTGGCTGTACACTTTCCTATCCATCTTATGCGCACCAGAACGAAATTAACATTCTGATTTCCCAACAGAGAGAGATAAAAAGGCTGGCGGAACAGGGGGACTGCGTGGTTATGGGACAGGGAGCAGACGGCATACTGAATGAGTATAATCCGATGAAGCTGTTTGTCTATGGGGATATGGAGTCTAAAATAAAACGCTGTCAGGAGAGAAGGCCAGAAGGAGAATATCTGACAGACAGGGAAATGAGGAGGGAAATTGCTAAAATAGACTTGAACAGGGCCAGGCGGTATGCATTGATCACTTCATCAGAATGGGGCAAGAGGGAGAATTTCCATCTATGTGTGAATACTGCAGGAATACAGATTAAAGCGCTGGCACCACAAATGGTGGAGTATGCCCGGTTTTGGTTTAAACTGAAACGATAAAATGTAAATTAAAAACAGGAGGGTTTAATCATGGACGGCAACAGAAAAAATATACGAAGAATTGCAAATGCAATTTGTGAAATTGATGGAGCCTATTATTTACTGTCAAAGACTGCCGGAGTAAAAGAGAATCTGTTCTGGCTTTTATATTCGTTGGATGACGGCGAGTTTCATTCCCAAAAACAGATCTGTGATGACTGGGGGCTCCCGAGGGCAACTGTAAATACTTTAATCAAAGAGTGTGAGGCAGCTGGTTACATTACATTACAAAGTATCCCGGGACGCAAGCGGGAATTGCAGATTTGCTTGACAGAGGCCGGAATTTTGTATACACGTGAGGCTTTGAAAGATGTATATGAAGCGGAGGAAAATGTGCTCAAAGAGACGATGAGCAAATGCAGTCCATCATTTATATCTGATCTTGAACTATT
This sequence comes from [Clostridium] symbiosum, assembly GCA_036419695.1. NCBI lineage: Bacteria > Bacillati > Bacillota > Clostridia > Lachnospirales > Lachnospiraceae > Otoolea > [Clostridium] symbiosum. Next base: position 3,910,174 of record CP143946.1, on the reverse strand, counting down.
CACAGCTAATTTAAAGAATGCATTCGAAAAGATAATGGAAGGAAAGGCGGACTGACTTTCTTTGCAGATGAAGCGAGGAGAAGCGAATGAAAAGAAATAAGATGTTATTCGTGACAATGACAACAGCCATTGCGATGGCGGTGTTTCTAATAATCTGTAAGACTGATTTTCCCAGGCGATATATTATTCGGCGCAGACATTGGAAATAAAGGGCGAATAAAGAAACAAAAGGGGGCTAATGGCATTTTATTGTGAATAGAAATTAAGAATTTGAAAGGATATAAGAATTGATGCAGATACAATTATCAGAACATTTCACTTATAAAAAACTGCTGCAGTTTGTTCTCCCATCTATTATTATGATGGTGTTTACCTCAATTTACAGTATTGTGGACGGCCTGTTTGTTTCAAATTTTGTTGGGAAAACGCCCTTTGCAGCGATCAACATGGTTATGCCTGTCCTGACAATTTTAGGTTCCTTCGGGTTTATGATTGGGGCGGGCGGCACGGCTATTGTTGGTAAAACATTGGGGGAAGGTGACAGGGATAAAGCGAACCGCTATTTTTCCATGCTCATCTATGTTGTTATCGGTTTAGGCATTGTTTTTGCCGGGGTAGGGTTGGTTTTCATGCGTCCACTGGCATCCTTCTTGGGTGCGTCCGGGGATATGCTGGAGTACTGCGTCCTATATGGCCGGGGTATTCTTGCAGCTTTACCGTTTTTTATGCTTCAGAACTCATTCCAGAACTTTTTTGTTATGGCTGAAAAACCGAATTTGGGATTAGGTGTGACCGTTATATCAGGAGTTTTGAATATCGTACTGGATGCATTATTTATTATTGTCTTTAAATGGGGACTTTTCGGAGCGGCCTTTGCCACAGCATTTAGCCAGGCAGTTGGGGCTGGTATTGCCCTGGTTTATTTTACACGAAAGAACGGAAGCCTGCTGCGTCTTACACCGAAAACAGGAATTGATGGTAAAGTCTTATGGAAAGCCTGTACCAATGGCTCTTCTGAGATGGTGGGAAACCTTGCAGCCTCTGTAGTTACAATGCTGTATAACTTTCAGCTTATGCGTTTAATCGGGGAAGATGGCGTTGCGGCATTTGGCGTTATCGCATATTTTGGATTTATCTTTTCAGCTATTTTCTACGGTTATGCGGTAGGCTGCTCACCGATCGTCAGTTATCAGTTTGGCGCGGATAATCAGGCCGAGCTGAAAAACCTGCTCAGGAAGAGTTTGGGTATCATAGGAATAACAGGCATTGCCATGGTGCTCCTGTCCCGTCTTGGCGCGGTTCCATTGTCAAAAATGTTTGTCGGGTATGATGAGGAGTTGTTTAAACTGACAGTTCACGGATTCAAGATTTATTCCGTCTCCTTCCTCTTCAGTGGCTTTAGTGCATTTGGATCAGCATTTTTTACAGCTTTAAATGACGGCCTGGTGTCTGCTGTAATTTCGTTTCTGAGGACGTTTGTTTTTGAAATAGGAAGTATTCTGATCCTGCCTTTTGTGTTTGGCGTGGATGGCATATGGACAGCAATCGTAGTGGCAGAACTTGCGGCCTTGACGGTAACAATCATTTTCCTTGTGGTAAAACGGAAAAAATATCACTATGCATAAAAAATGATATAGAAGTTTGCAGAAAGGTGAAGGAATGCCGACAAAACATTATTTTCATCTGTCCGAAGAAAAAAGGCGCCAGATTAGCGGGGCAGTTGTAAGGGATTTTCAAAACAATGGTTATAGGGATTTAAAAGTAAGCCGGATAGCTGAGCAGATACAGCTTTCCAGGGGGAGTCTGTATACTTATTTCATGGGAAAGACGGATATGCTTCAGTTTGCGGTTGTTCAGATATGGCGCGACTTTTTCGAGTTTAACAAGAAAAGTTTGATCGGGCATAGTGGAGATTACTGGGCCATGCTGACGGATGGGCTGGAATACTTTTTACGGCACAATGGAAGAATGCCGATGGATTTAGTGATGTTTTCGTGCAGCCGCAATATGGCGCACGAATATGTGGAATGGCTGTTTTGGCATGTGGACAGACGGAATATGGGATTTCAGACTAAGGATGAGTTTGCGGCCCTTCAGGAGCTGTGCCACACTCTTGTAAACCTGGCCGTCCATGAGTATCAGATGGGAGCTTCGGATATCTGTAAGGTAAGAAAAGACTTTGCCTTGAGGCTGCGGCATATTAAAACAGGCTTTTTAAGGACAGAGGAAAGGGCTATCACAGGAGACAGTGTAGAATGAGAAAAATGCTTCAGTTTTTGACGCCGTACAGAACACGGATTGCAGCAATGCTTTTTCTTTTGCTGCTGCAGGTGGCGGGCACCTTTTTAATCCCGACCATGACGGCAGATATTATTAATAACGGAATTTTGACAGGAGACTTAAATTATGTCCTGATGACGGGCGGCAGAATGATTCTGGCAGCTGTTTTGGTGACGGTCATAGCAGTGGGCGCCGTTTATCTTTCCTCCTGTAACAGCGCTCTGATAGGCCGGGATATACGCAATGCCCTGTTTCGCAAGGTGCAGAGTCTGTCAGTGGATGAGTTCAACCGGTTTGGAACAGCTTCCATGATTACCAGAAATACGAATGATGTGATACGGGTTCAGCAGGCTTTCTCTGCTTTGACTGAAATGCTGCTTCCCGCTCCGGTTATGGCTGTGACGGGGTTGGTGCTGGCATTTTCAAAAGACCGGGTACTGGCGCTGCAATCATAGCGGTCATGGGAGTGATTACTCTGCTGTCGTTGGCAATCAGTAAAAAAGTAATGCCTCTGTTTGAAAAATTGCAGACGCTGATGGACGGCATAAACCGGAAACTGCGTGAAACGATCATTGGAGTCCGGGTAATCCGGGCCTTTGATCGCGCGGAGTATGAGAAACAGCAGGTTAATGACACGTTTCAGGAATACGGAACTATGGCAATCCGCATTAATAAAATGTTTTCGGTTCTTCTGCCTGCGGTCACGCTGATTATGAACCTTTGTACCCTGCTGCTTGTTGCACTGGGCGGATGGCGTATGGCGGGCGGATGGGTGCAGGTCGGAGATATTATGGCGGTTGTTGAATATGGTATGCTCATATTGTCTGGTCTTATTATGGGCATCATGGCTTTTGTCATGATACCCAGAGCAAAAATCAGTGTGGATCGGATTAATGCGGTTTTGGAGACAGAGCCGGAAGCGGCTGTCTGCACTGTAAAAGAGAACCCGTATGCCGATTCAGCGGGAATCGAGTTTCGAAATGTCAGCTTCGGCTACTGTGGGGCGGAGGAAAAGGTGCTCCGCAATGTCAGCTTTAAAGCGAATGCAGGAGAGACTACAGCCATCATCGGAGGCACTGGTTCCGGAAAATCAACGGTGCTAAATTTGATAATGGGTTTTTATGAAGTACAGGAAGGACAGGTTCTGGTGGACGGTCAGGATACCAGAACGATTTCCAAACGGGATCTGCGGAAGAAGGTTGGTTATGTGCCCCAGAAGGCTTTTTTGTTCAGCGGTACGATTGCGGATAACCTCCGGCAGGGAAAGGAAGATGCAACGGAGGAGGAGATGATGAGCGCTGCCGGGACAGCCCAGATAGACGGACTGATAGACAGTCTGGCGGAGGGGATTTACGCGCCTGTCTCGCAGGCGGGAAATAACTTTTCCGGAGGCCAGAGACAGCGGCTTGCCATAGCAAGAGCCCTTGTAAAAAAGCCGGAGGTTTATCTGTTTGATGACAGTTTTTCCGCCCTGGATTATAAGACAGATGCGAAACTGCGGACGGCGCTGAAGAAGGAGATAAAGGATGCAGCTGTGATTATCGTAGCCCAGAGGATCAGCACTATTTTGGACGCGGATCAGATTATTGTTCTGGATGAAGGCAGAATTGCAGGCATAGGAAACCATGGGGAACTGCTCCGCAGCTGCGATGTTTATCAGCAGATTGCCAGAACTCAGTTAAGCGAGGAGGAATTGGCATGAAGATGAAAAAAACGAAAAATCGAACGGCGTATCGTCTTGCAAAGGAGCTGATGGGACAGAAGTGGAGGATTCTCATTGTTCTGATCAGTGTTATCACAGGCGCAGTTTTAGGTCTTCTCTATCCACACCTTTTGGCGGAGGCCATTAATCAGATTGTTGCAGGGGTTCAGGACACGATGGGTACGGATGCTGCATTTCAGTTAAAAATAGAGACAACAGGACGGATTCTGCTGGCATTGTTTGCCATCTTCGTGTTCCGGGGAATGGTCGGCTATGTGGGAGAATATGTGATGGCGGGGGTAGCGCAGAATTTGTCGCTGTCCATGAGAAAGAAAATCAGTGATAAGCTGAATCGTCTTCCCCTGAGCTTTTATGACAGGAATAAAAAAGGAGAGATATTGAGCCGGGCTACCAGCGATATGGAAAAGGTGGCGGATACACTGCAGGAGGGTTTGTCACAGCTTTTGAATTCTGTTGTGGGGATTACCGGTTCGATTGCAATGATGCTGGTCATTAACAAAACCTTGACAGTGGTTGTCCTGATTACCGTCTTGTTCAGTATGGTGGCAGCAGCCGTTATTTCAAATAAAACGGAACAGTGTCACAGAGAAAATCAAAAGGCTTTGGGAGAATACAACGCGGGAATTGAGGAAGCCTTTACTGGGAATTTGGTGGTGAAGGGCTTTAATCTTCAGGACAGGATGGTAGAATCCGCTGTGCGGATGAGTGAACATCTGTGCAAAACAGGAAAGAGGGCGCAGTTTATTACTTATGTAATTAATCCGGTTATTCGCTTTCTGAACCATCTGGGTTATATCGCGGCAGCGGTAGGCGGGGCAATCCTTGTGATTCAGGGGAAAATGTCCATTGGATATATACAGGCGTTTTTCCAATATATCAGCAAGGTGGCGGAATCCGTGATGGCGCTGGCCTTTGTGGTGAATTCCATGCAGGGGGCTGTGGCCGCCGGCGAGCGGGTGTACCAGCTCCTGGACGAGGAGGAAGAGGTACCGGATGAAGCTTCGGATCAATCTTTTTCAAATCCGAAAGGAACTGTCTGCTTTGAGCATGTGCGGTTCGGATATGATGATGAGAATATTTTGATGGAGGACATTAACATAGAGGTAAAAGCGGGCAGTAAGGTTGCCATTGTTGGTCCGACCGGGGCCGGGAAGACAACATTTGTGAATCTATTGATGCGTTTCTATGAACTGAGGGGGGGGGAACAATCCGGATAGACGGCGAGGATATCACGGATATGAGCCGGAAGGAACTGCGTTCGATGATTGGTATGGTGCTTCAGGATACCTGGCTTTTTACCGGAACCGCGGCCGACAATCTATCTTATGGGAAACCGGGGGCATCGGAGGATGAAATACGGCAAGCGGCGGTGGCAGCCAAAATTGACCATTTTATCAGGACACTTCCCCACGGGTATGAAACGGTTCTGGACAACGAGGTAACCGTGATGTCGGAAGGACAGAAACAACTCTTTACAATCGCCAGGGCCATTCTTGCAGATCCGGTAATCATGGTATTGGATGAGGCGACATCCAGTGTGGATACCAGAACAGAAAGTGAAATACAGCAGGCTATGAACGGCCTGATGGAGGGGAAGACCAGTTTTATTATTGCACACCGGCTTTCCACAATCAGAGATGCGGATCAGATTCTCGTTATGGATAAAGGGACAATTGTTGAACAAGGGTCCCATGAGGAACTGATGGAGAGAAATGGATTTTATACGGACTTATATAACAGTCAGTTCCAAAGAAGTTTCAAACAGGCCCAAGTATAGAAAGAAGCGTGGTGCATGAAAGGAGTAACGCTGTGAGTATCACAACGAAATATAAAATAACGCCGGAAAAAATACAAATTTTGGTGGACCGGCATTTTCCGGAGTCGAAATTGACGGAAGTGCGGGAACTGAATAACGGTACTTTTAAAAATGGTTTCCTGCCTGCCAGCAGGCGTATATCCGGGCATTTGGGAAGATGCTGGATGTGATTCATGCTGATGGAGGGAAGACAAAGTGGATAATCCCAATTATAAAAACAAACGGCATATAAAGTCTATGCATGCGCCTATTGACAATAGTAAAAAATGTTCTATAATAGGATTAGTCAATTAATTGACTAATCCTATTATAGAGTTGGGAGGTGGAGAATTGAATAAGGAGGATAGAAGAAATGCCTTTTTATATTGTAAATTTCGAGATGAACAATTTGCACTCTATGATGAGTATGCAAAGAGTAATGGAATTCTAATGAAAACTTTTTTGGTTCTCAATGTTTTGTTTTATGCGAAAAACGGAATGACACAAAAAGAAATTTGCGAACGAACCTTCCAGTCAAAGCAAACAGTGAGTCTGATTGTCAAAAATCTTCAGGCAGATGGTTATGTCACACTTGAGGAGAACGCAGATGACAAGAGAAACAGGACAGTCAGAATGACAGATGAAGGGCGGGTATATTCTGAGAAGCCTGTCAGACATATAACCTGGGCAGAGGATACCGCAATGTCGATGTTTACACCAGAGGAACAAGAGCAGCTTATAGATCTCTCAAGACGGTTTACGAAGAATTTGACAGACCTTGTCAAAGGAAATGAGGACGAAAAATGATTATCAACACAGGTGGACGAACAGATACCGTCCAGTATTACACCCAATGGCTCTTAAAGCGATTTGAGGAAGGTTTTGTGTATTCCAGAAATCCGCTATTCCCCAATAAAGTTACTTGTTATGAATTAACACCGGATAAGGTGGACTGCGTGGTTTTTTGTTCTAAAAATTATGAACCGATACTGAATGACTTGCCTCAATTGATAGAAAGGTTTCCGACTTATTTTTACTACACAATCACAGCATATGGTAAGGATGTAGAACCCGGTGTGCCATCTATTGGAGAAAGCATGAAAACGCTCAGAAAGTTATCTGCGATTGTGGGGAAAGAACGCCTTGCATGGCGATATGACCCTGTTTTGTTAACAGAAAAGTATACGATACAAACCCATCTGGAAACATTTGATATGATGGCCCAAGAACTTACCCCTCTCGTTGAACGCTGTATTTTCAGCTTTGTGGAGATGTACAAAAAGTTGGAAACGAATATGCCAGAGTTGCTTCCTCTTACAGAGGAAGATCAAAATGCTCTCGCGAAGGGGATGGGTTTGGTTGCTGATAAATATGGACTGTATTTACAAACCTGCGGAACGAATGGAGACTACTCTGGGTATGGCATTCATCCATCTGGCTGTATGACTTTGGAAATGTTAGGAAAAGCAAATCATATTCAGTTTCGTAATCTGAAGCATAAGGGAATGCGCCAGGGATGCCATTGTATGGAAAGCCGGGATATTGGTGCGTATGATACCTGCCTAAATGGCTGCAAGTATTGTTATGCTAATAAGAAGCCGGACAAAGCCCAGGAGAACTATAGGTACCATGACCCGGACTCGCCATTGCTGTTGGGAAATGTCAGGGAGACAGATGTGGTGCAGCAAGGATCACAAAAAAGTTTCCTTACTAAAGTTTCACAGTAAATAAAGATTATATTTGATCCACAGGAGGATATTCAGATGGATTTCTACAAGCAATCCAAAGCGTAATTAAAGCACCAAAGGATTATGTGCTGCCAGCGGTGATTGCAGTTGGATACCCTGTGAAGAATGCGGAAGTACCTGCACAGGTAACCGCTGCGGTAAAGGAAAAAGTTCATTGGAATAAGTGGTAAATGTCGAAGGGAAAAGCAGTCATGATAATCAAAGAGATCGAAACAAAGAGTATTTTTACAAAATCAAATCTTCCGGTAAGCGATTATTCCGTTAATCCTTATGTGGGGTGTTCTCATGCCTGCAAATATTGCTATGCCAGCTTTATGAAGCGTTTCACGAACCATCCAGAACCTTGGGGTGAATTTTTGGATGTTAAGTATTGGCAGGACATTAAGAATCCTGGAAAGTATTGCGGAAAGGAATTGTTCTTTGGCTCTGTCACAGATCCATACAACCCGCAGGAAATTGAACACAGACTTGCAGCAATGAAGCAGTTGCATGATGCTGGTATTCGCACAACTTGTTTTATCTGGCCTATCTTTCCTGGAATTACGGATGTACCTGCTATCATTGACCGTGTCAAGAAGCAATGCAATCTGGTATGGCTGGAAAATCTGAATCTTCGAGGCAGTTATAAAATGGTCATTCTGGATTATATCAGAGAAAAGCATCCGGATCTTATTACTCTATATGATGAGATATATTCCAATGGAAGCAGACTTTATTGGGAGGCTCTTGACGGAGCAATCCGTTCCTACGCAAACAGTAATGGGCTTGAATATGTCCGGAATGATGACAGCAGGAATAAACCTTTTGATGCACAACCAACCATTGTGAATTTCTTCTACCATGAAAAAATCAAAAAATCTGCAAGGAAAGCAGGAAAAGCACTCCCTTCGGAAAAGCATAGTACATAAATGCCTGCTGCAATAAATGAATTTTAAAAGATGCATTGATGGATAATATTACTGTATTTTTGTTAGAATTCAGAAGTAGATTTGTTTTTGCTGGACGTGATATTCGGAAAACATATTCAGAAAGTTGTAGCTATTATATGATTGGGGAACGTAAAAACGACCGGAAACGCCAAGCAGTTTCCGGTCGTTTTGTTATCTGCAAAGAGAAACTATCAACGTCCTTCTTCAGCAAGAAAAACTCTATACCATTGCCTCTGTTCCTCAAAAAATTCACTCCATCCTGCAACTATCCCTTCTCTATCCATGCATTCGGTACATTGAATCGTCTGGAGAATCCGATTGGAGTATAATCGTTTATAATCGTCTCCCTTCATTTTTAAAAGTATGAGGGGATATCCAGTGGCGAGGCATTCCGTCAGTTTACAGTAACATTCGCAGACTATGGTACATGGACAATGCTTTGTTATAAATGTTAAAAAGACATCCACAATAAGGCAGTCCTTTTCTTCTCTATGAATTTGATTCAAAGCCTGGAGAAATTCGTGTAATGCTTCTTCAGAAACCTGCTCAAAGGTAAAACGGCTAACATTACGAACTGTCAATGATAGAAACTGAAGACTTTCTAAAAGACGTTTCAGGCCAAGTTGGACAGAAACTCCCCTTATATCCACATCTTTCTGTCCAAGGCATACTTGTGTCCCCTTCCCCTGATAGGATTTTACCACACCCAAGTCAGATAAAGAGGCCAGAGTACGGCGTATGGTGATGAGGGGGATCTGGTAACGTTTTACCATCTGGCTCAGGGAGGGAAGAAAGCTTCCAACAGGATAGGATCCATACAAAATTTCCAATATAATCTTCGCACCCAATGTGTAACGGATTTGAGAATGTCTTGGGTAAAAACTCCATTCAAATGGAATCTGGGGAAACTCGCCTTCCAGAAATTGTGGGGAGAGCGTTTGGATGATCTTAAAGATATGTGCATAAGCATCCTTGTAAACCGCTCCCAATTTATTGGTAAGATAGGCTCCAACTTCATCTTTTGTAAGCGTATCAACTGTTTCTATTATTCCTTTCATAATGTCATGCTCACTGCGCAGATATGGTATACGGGCATAGAAATTTATTTTGCGGTAGAATGTAAGAATTAAATCATTATGAAGGGAGGATAAGGCGGCCGTGTACAGCTGTATCGTAAGGGACATTCCGTCAAAGTTAATGTTTTTAATTTCACCCCATTGTGTCTCCCAGGTGGCTTCATCCCATTGCTTTATGCCGGCCTCCAGCAAAGGACCCAAAAGTAACGGATTCATCTGTCTCATATCCAGAATGCCGTCTTTATAGGTTGACAGATGAACAGCGATATTGCGCAGATAATCATCGGCTGTAGCCTTGTAGGTTACCATAGCTGCTTTCGGAGCCTCAATTTTAATGTAGTTTTTCTCTTCCAGGAGTGCGAACGCTTTCCTGACAGTCGGTATGGACAGATGAAAATAATCACTGATATTTGGCATTGAAGGAAGCGCGTTACCAAATTTATAGTGGCCAAAGAGAATTCGGGTAACGTAGTAATCATAAATAAGATAGTATAATTCTGTCTGGGACTTCATTTAGACACCTCCTCCATTAATTTTAACATAAGCGGACTATATGTTCTACTGTTCTTTATAATACCCATAAAACAATAAATGAATTGCGAATATACACATGTTATGGTAGACTACAAATAGTACATGAGCAAAGTTGAAGGAATGAGTCCGGAATGATAGGGAATACAATGGAGGGGCAGCATGAAACGCTTTACTATAGGGAGGAAACTGTTTGTTTCATTTGCAACGGTTTTGCTGTTGATGATTATTGGTTTTTGCATCAGCATTATAAGTTTGGTTAATCTGAATTCAAAAATAAAAGCCTTCTATGATGGACCATTTATGGTCAATGAAAGTGCCAACAAAATCCATTCAAATTTTGAAAGAATGCAGAAGGCAACCTACCGGGCCATTGTAAATACGGATGAGGAGATAATTGGGGAGGCGACTGCCAATGCCTTTGATTCGGCAAGTATAATCGGGGACGAGCTTCCGATCGTAAAAGAACATTTTCTGGGTGATTCACAAATTGCAGCACGGTTGGAAGACTGCCTGGCCAGGCTTGCTCCAATGCGGGAACACGTTCTCTCATTGGCGAAGGAAAATAAAAATGAAGAGGCAGCAGCCTTTATGGAAAGCAACAATATCCTGGTGCTCCAGGAGGCTCAGAAGGAATTGGATAGGCTGATTGAAAGCGGCAACAGAACAGGATTGCAGTTGATGACACAATTGCAGGAACGGCAGGCCCGCGCTGTTGCGATTCTGGTAGTTCTGGGATGTGTGAGCGTAATCATCAGCATTGGTTTCTGGGTGTATATTACCAGGGGAATTTCGGTAGGGATAGTGGAGCTGGAACAGGCAGCGCAGAACATAGCGGCCGGACAGTTTTCAACGACTCAAATTACCTTTCAGTCCGGAGATGAGATGGGAAAATTGGCCGATGATATGCGGAGTATGATTACCGTACTTACAGCGGTGATCCAGGATGAAACATTTCTGTTAAATGAAATGGCAGAAGGGAACTTTGATATCCATAGCCGGACAAAAGACAGCTATGTGGGCGAGTTGGATTCCGTGCGGTCTTCTCTGGGCAGGATTATAAATGATTTAAAAAATACCTTATCACAAATTAATCAATCTACATTGCAAGTGGCGGCGGGGGCGGAACAGGTATCATCCGGGGCACAGATTCAGGCCCAGGGAGCGACAGAGCAGGCTGCCTCTATAGAATTATTATCCAGTGCAATCGGCGACATATCGGAACAGGTAGAGCACAATGTGAAGAATGCCAAAGCAGTGAATGAACAAACAAAGACAGTGCAGACGGATGCGGAAGACAGCCGCAGACAGATGCAGGATATGTTGGCTGCAATGGCAGAAATACGCGCCAGTTCACAAGCAATCGGACGAATTATTAAGACTATTGAGGACATCGCTTTCCAGACCAATATCCTTGCTTTAAATGCGGGGATAGAGGCGGCACGGGCAGGGGATACGGGAAGAGGTTTTGCGGTTGTGGCGAATGAAGTGCGTGAGCTGGCAAACAAATCATCTGAGGCATCCAAAAGCACGGCTGATTTGATAAAAAAGTCCCTGGAAAAAGTAGAACAGGGAGATCGGATTGCTGACCGCACGGCAGAAGCGCTGATGGACGTAGTAAATGGAGTGGAGGACATTACGAAGTCGATTCATTCCATAACGGAAGCTTCTGTTAAGCAGGAACTGTCGGTACGCCAAATTACGCAGGAAATCAGCCGCATATCAGATGTTGTCCAGTCCAGTTCTGCAACGGCGGAGGAAATTGCGGCTGCCAGCGAGGAATTATCTTATCAGGCTCAGGTATTAAGCAGGATGGCCAGTCGTTTCCGGCTGGGAAAAAATGTGGAAGAAGGCAATTGGAATTCCTGATGTTCAAGAGATGTTTTAAGGCAGCCATTTTATGGCAAGAGGAGTCAGCGTCATGAATGTACAAAAAAAGAAAATGGATGTAAGAAATATTGGATTGGTCCTGGTCTGTGTGTGTGCAATCGGCTTATCGATTTTCAGCATTTTTTCCACCTGTCAATTACGTAAAACAGCTACAATGATTTATGAGCACCCTTATACGGTTTCCAATGAATCCAGGGCCATGAGGTCGCGGCTTTTGGACATGAAGGGATTTTTGCTGAATTTAGTTGCGGATCCGGAAACCGATATAGTCGAGGTGGAGCAGACGCTGAATAACCGGTACGACATGCAGTACAGTTCTATAAAAATTATTACCAGCCAATATCTCGGACCGGTTGAAGATACCGAACAGCTGCTATCGGCCATGCAGGATTTGGAAAATACGCAGAATGAGGCATTACCAATCATTGTCCCCATGAGCAGAGAAGAAACTGCGCAGTATGTGTCGGAATATTTATATCCTAAATATAATGCGGTAGGGGAGGCTCTGGACACTATTATTTCCTTTGCAGACAGTAAAATTCGAAATTTGGAGCAGAGTGCGGCGGATACATCTGCGACTGCTATTATTTCATCAACGGTGCTTACAATTTTTCTTCCTGCTTTCTTTCTGTTTGCATTTTGGCAGGAACGTAAAAATATCAGGGAGATCCAATACAGGGAACATTTATTTGATATTCTCGCCTCCAATGTGGATGAGGTATTTCTGATTTATAATCAGGAGAAAGACGCATTGGAGTATGTCAGCGCTAACTGTGAGCATGTCCTTGGAATAAAAGATTCCGCCGTCATGGAGAAGGCGGAGTTGCTGACGCACCTGGTTATCGAAGAAGACCAGAACGCTTTTGCAGAGTTTATCGTGCGTACAGATTCGGAGGTCAACAAGAGCATAGATTTACGGATGCACCTTACAACAGAACAAATACGATGGGTTAAGATTCGGTGCTATCCTGAAATTACAGGGGGAAAGGTAACACGCTATATTGTATCCCTTTCCGACCAGACAGAGGAAATACAGAAAGAGCAGGCCCTCAGGGATGCACTGGTCAATGCGCAGAATGCGAATGCGGCTAAGCAGAACTTTCTTTCCCGTATGAGCCATGAGATCCGTACGCCCATGAATGCGATCATTGGCATGACAACCATCGCAGGAGCCTATATAGAAGACCGCAAACGGGTAGAAGATTGCCTGAAAAAAATTGCTTACTCATCGAAGCATTTGATGACACTCATCAATGATGTTTTGGATATGTCAAAAATTGATGAGGGAAAGATGACTATTGCCTGCGAAAGTTTCAATTTGGAGAACGTGGCCGAATCTCTTACTTCCATTTTCTATCCTCAGGCGACTGCGAAGGATATTAATTTTTCCATGAATTTGCTCTATCTTACCGATACGGTGTTGATTGGTGATTCGTTGCGTTTGAACCAGGTTTTAATTAATCTCCTTTCCAACGCTGTCAAATTTACACCGGCCAACGGTACGATACGTCTGGAAATCTGTCAGATACAAAAGAAGGACCAACGGGTACGCCTGCGCTTTACGGTAACAGATACCGGAATTGGTATGAGTGAGGAATTTATGAACAGAATTTTTCAGCCATTTGAGCAGGAAAATGCTTCCACAAGCCAAAAATATGGCGGTACAGGTTTGGGGTTGTCCATTACTAAGAATCTGGTCACTTTGATGGGCGGCACAATTACAGTAAAAAGCGAATTAGAAAAGGGTACTACCTTCACGGTAGAGTTAGACTTTGATGTAGATGAGACAAGCGAAAATGCTTCTTCCTGCAATCACCAGGCATTAAAAGCACTCAAGGTTCTTGTGGCCGATGATGACCAGGACTGCTGTATCCATACCTCGCTGCTGCTGAAAAATCTGGGGATTCTGTCACACTGGGTGCAGACAGGGGCTGAATGTGTAGAAGAGGTTTTATCTGCCCATAGAACCGGAGAAGTATACGATGTGTGTCTTATCGACTGGAAGATGCCGGACATGGATGGGATAGAAGTAACCCGGAGGATTCGGGAGTTCGTGGGTCCGGATACCACGATTATTATTATGACAGCCTATGACTGGACCTCTATAGAACAAAACGCACGGGAAGCAGGCGCTAATGCATTTTTATCCAAGCCCATTTTTGCCTCAACCCTGTACAACACGCTTCTTACAGTGACTGGTATCGAACGTGTGGCTGATAATATCGGGAGCCAAAGGATGAATGATAATCTGAAAGGACATCATGTGTTACTGGTAGAAGATAATGAAATCAATCAGGAAATAGCAGTAGAGCTGCTCAAAATGGTTGGGTTAGAGATTGATTGCGTGTGTAATGGGCAGGAAGCGCTGGATTTATTCCTCAGTAAAGGGGAGACTTATGATTTAATACTGATGGATATGCAGATGCCTGTTATGGACGGTTATCAGGCCGCCAGGGCAATCCGCCAGTCCAGCCATCCGTTGGCCAAGACGATTCCGATTATCGCCATGACGGCTGATGCCTTCCATGAGGATATTGTGAAGGCGGGCGAGGCTGGAATGAACGGGCACCTGGCAAAACCGATAGATCCAGTCCGCCTGTACCAGATGATAGAATCATTTCTGTGTTTAAGATTATAATGCTTTTAATCACGCTTAAGCCGTCCATATCATCCATCTGCTGGACAGGAGTTGTTTTTTCGTCTATGCTTTTCGTGGCTGTGAGCGGTAAAAAGAATTGGGGTATTCCATAAATGAATCCTTGCATTTCATTGCGTCAATATGCAAAGAGTGATACAATCAAACCAGTGCCCAATTTGCTCAGGGTATATATGTAATCTGAGAAAACGGGCAGTATTTTCTGTATTGATGCCCGCCGTAAATCGAGGAGAAAATATGAAGGGGTATAAAAAACGCTCTATTATAATTTTATCAGGTGTTGTCGTTCTTTTACTGTTGAGCGCGGTTTTTATTTTTTCCATGCTTGGCCGCATTACAGAAAAAATGGATCATGGTTCAAATCAGAGAATGCTCGACTCTGCAAGGATTGTGCAAAGCAGTATACGGCGTCAGCTTCGCAATGATGAGGAACGGTTAAATTCCTTTGCCGGTCTGTATGCATTAAGCGGGGATTTTGCAGAAGCAGGCAGCATTCTTGCCAATTATGCCGATGCAACGGACTTTTACCGGTTCTTTTACATAAATTCGGACGGCGCGGGTATCGACAGCGCCGGAGAGAAGGTAGATGCAGGATCTCTGCCTTTTGAGGACATAGCTCTTTCGAGGGGGCTGAATGGCTACTCTGATGCATATATCGGCAACAGCGGACGTCTGCAAATTACGTTTCAGTCCCCCGTCTGGCTGGATGGGGAACAGATTGGCGCCCTCTATGCGGACAAGACGCTGTCCAGCTATAAGGATCCATCCCTTTTCACATTCAGCAACGGCGCCGGATATGCTTTTATTGTGGATGGCAGCGGTTCCTGGATTATTGAAAGCACGGGTTCAGAGACGGATGATGTTTATGCTTTTCTGGAAGAAAACGGGAATGGGCCCGTCATTCAGGAAACACTGAGGGGCTTGTTACGGAATAACCAGGCCGGAACGATAGATATCAAATTCCATGGCGAGGACAGCATTCTATGCTTTCTTCCAAAGGGAAATTCCTATAAATGGTACCTTCTTTCAATCATGCCTAAAAGTGCCCTCCAACAGGAATCATCAGAAATAATCAATATGGTAGCTATTTCATTTGCGGAGCTTGCAGGTGCGCTGCTGCTGATTACGGTATTGCTTCTTAGCCGTGAGTCCATGAAAGGACGGGAACAGAGCCGCATTTACCGGGAACGTCTTTTTCAGAATATTTCCTCCAATATAGATTTTGCTTTCCTTCTTTATACGCCTTCCGGCCGGAGAGTGGAGATGGTGTCAAATAATGTCGGTGCACTATATGATGTTGAACCGGAACAGGCTGCTGTCCAGCCGGACATTCTGTTCGAACGGTGCGGAGTGCCGGAGAATGATGAATATCGGAATGCATTTTTTACCGGACGCCTTAAAGAGAACATACGGAAAGAATACCAGACCGGTATGGACGATGAACTTCAGCGATGGACGGAGGTGCACTTTCTTCTGGCGGACGACGGGCAGTATTTGGCGGTACTGCGGGACACAACAAGGGAACATCATATGCGGGCAGATTTGGCAGACGCCCTTTTGCAGTCTCAGGAAAATAACCGGGCCAGGACTGCCTTCTTTTCGTCCATGTCCCACGATATCCGCACCCCGATGAACGGAATCATAGGCATGACTGCAATCGCCCGGGCGAATCTTGGCAACCGGGAGAAGGTGGAAGACTGCCTTAACAAGATTTCCGCCGCGTCGGATCATCTGCTTTCCCTCATTAATGAAGTGCTTGATATGTCACGGATCGAGAGCGGAAAATTCAGCTTAAAGTGTGAACCGGTCAACTTACCGGAACTGATTTCCAGCGTGCTGCTCCTGATTAAACCGGAATTAATGAAAAAAGGCCATACAATGCGGGTTAAATCTTCCGTGCTGGATTATGATCTTGTCATGGGAGACGCCCTGCATATACAGAAAATCCTTATGAATCTTTTATCCAATGCCGTCAAATATACCCCGGAGGGAGGGGTAATATCCATCAGGCTCAGGGAGAGAAAACGAAAAGACCGAATGATAGACATTATTTTTGAAGTGGAGGATAACGGAATCGGTATGGAGCCGGACTTTGTGCAACGTATCTTTAATCCGTTTGAAAGGGCGGAGGACAACCGTCTGAGCAAGGTTACCGGTACCGGGCTGGGGATGGCAATTACGAAAAATATCATTGATATTATGGGTGGTACAATCCGTGTTGAGAGTATGCCTGGCGCCGGCTCAAGATTTACAGTCATCCTGCCCCTGCCGCTGTCCGAATCCGGCAGTATGGAGGCAGAATCCCTGGCCGGATATACCGTCCTCGTTGTGGACGACAGCCCGGATACGTGTGAAGGGATACAAACCATGTTAGAGGAGGCAGGCGTCTACGTGGACTGCTCATTGAGCGGCCGTGAGGCGGTAGAGGCGGCAGAGAGGGCCCATCGAACGGGAAGCGATTATTTTGCAGTCATTGTGGACTGGAAGATGCCGGAGATGGATGGGATAGAGACCACGCGCCGTATCCGCAAAAAACTCGGAACCGACATACCAATCATCCTGCTGTCCGCCTACAACTGGGAAGAGGTGGAGTCGGAGGCCGTAGAGGCAGGCGTCAACGGATTCCTTACAAAACCGATATTCCGCTCGGAACTGGTGCAGAAACTGCGGTTGTATATCATGGGGCCTTCCGGGAAAACACAGGAAGTCTCCGGATCGATGCCGCAGTATCAGTTTAAGGATTTTCGTATCCTGCTGGCGGAAGATAATGAGCTCAACCGCGAAATTGCCGTGGAACTTCTTAATTCGGCCGGAATTGAAGTAGACAGCGCAGAGAACGGCCTGCAGGCGGTCGGGAAAATAGAACAGAGTGAAGCGGGCTATTACGATATAATTTTAATGGATATCCATATGCCGGAGATGGGCGGGTTAGAGGCGGCAAAGAAAATCAGGGAACTTCCCGACTGGGATAAGAGTGGTATTCCGATCATTGCCATGACTGCCGATGCATTTGAGGAGGATATACAGAGATGCAGAGATGCGGGGATGGACAGCCATATTGCTAAACCGATTAACATTGATAAGATGTTTGAGATAATCGGAATGTATTATGATAAAAAAATGGGGGGACAGAGGAAATGCAAACAAAGAGAGCAGGAGCGGTAACAGCCGTCCTGGTGCTCGGCCTGCTTTGCAGCGGCTGCGCGGGAAAGGAAAAGAAACCCAAAGTTTATCTGGATGAGAATGTACCGGAGGTTGCGATATCTCTGTTTGCCCAGGGGGCGGACATATCTGACGTAATGAATGACTGCTGTACCAATGTCATTAATCCCAAATATGATAGTAATCTCATTGTGTACAGCGATTATGCCGATTTTTATGCAGATGAAGGATATTCTTACCGGGAGCTGCTGTTAAAGAGGCTGGAGAGTGGGCTGCCGGACGATCTTTATGTTATAACGGCGGAAGATGTGCTGGAGATCGACAGAAGGGGATATATTTATGATTTGTCTGCTCTTCCATGTATTAATAACTTGTCCGAAGATGCCCTTCAACAGAGTACATGCAATGGAAAAGTGTTTTCGGTTCCGTTATCCTATACAAGTTTCGGCCTGATCTGGAATGTGGACATGCTCCACCGGTACGGCCTGAATGTACCGGAGAATTCGGAAGAATTCTGGAACGTTTGCGAAACGCTTAAACAAAATGGGATTCTTCCCTATGGAAGCAACAGAGATTTCGGTATCAGTGTCCCGGCAATGTGCGCAGGATTGGGGCCGCTGTATCAGCACCCGCAGAGCGGGGAACTGGTGGAAGCGCTTGCCGCCGGTGAAACTCCGGTCAGCACCTATATGAAAGACGGCTTCCTGTTTCTTCAGACTATGATAGAAAATGAGTACCTGGATGTGGAAAGGACCCTTGCCACGCTGCCAAATTCGGAGGAAGAAATCTCCTTCTTTGCAGAGGAAAAATGCGCTTTTATCAGTTCCATATGCCGTAAGAAGGCGTTTTCCCCCAATTACCCCTTTAAAGTGGAGATGACGGCGATGCCCGTTCTTCCGGACGGTGCCGTCTGCGTCGTGGGGGCGGATCAGAGGCTGTCGGTAAACCCGAAATCGGAGCATCTGGATGAAGCGCTGATGATTGTTGAAAATATGTGCACGATCGAAACATTAAACGGGATTGCAGAACGATTGGGCAAGGTTTCTTCGGCTCAGGGGAATAAAGCTGCTACCCTGCCGCAGGCTGACAGGCTTGTAGCGAATCTGTCTGCCGTCCGGCAGGTTCCCAACCAGGACTTTGCACTGCATTTTAATACCTGGAATACAATTAAAGAATTATGCGTCAAGCTCTGTGAAGGCGCAAGTGTGGACGAGGTATGCAGAGAATACGACGAACGTCAGATACAGGAAATTGCCCTGTACGGGAATAAATAAAACCTGTTATCCAGGCGTCAGGGTTAACAAAACAGCAAAAATTAAATCCTTCAAAGTTTACAGCAGCAATTCAGCGACTGCAAACTTTGAAGGATTTTTAAATTCGGAGATTGCACTGGATGCGAAAAAGTCTGCTGCTATGCAGGAAAGAGAGCCATACTATGAATCCGCCGTATTGCTTATCGGATACCTGAGTGGTAAAATAATACTAATACTATTGTGGACACAATTTGGGGACTGCCGTGAAACTGCGGCAATGCGGGGAAATAAGAGGAGGGGGATGATTTTTATTGAAAAATAATACAGATATGGCTGGGGCGGCTGATGGGGGAATATTTAACTGCCGTTATGATAAATTTTTTACTTTAATAAGTGCCGACGAAAGTCTCTTTAGGTTCCTGGGATACTCCAGGGAGGAATTTGCAAAGCAGTTTGACAACCATGTTTTAGACGCGATTTATGAAGGCGACCGTGAAATCCTTCTGCAGGAAGCAGACAGGCAGTTCGCTGCGAATAAGGTTTTCAGATATGAAAACCGCCTTGTGGTAAAAGGCGGCCGGATACGCTGGGTATGGGTCAGTGCGGAACTGGTTGAGGATGCCGGTGGGGGGCAATTGCTCCACTGCATCTTCCACGATATCAGCCGTGAACGAAGAGCACAGGAACAGCTTGAAATTAATGAGAAGCGTTATGACATTATATTGTCACATATTCAGGATATTATATTTGATCTGGACTGTACGACGTACTCCATCTATTATTCGCCTAATTTCAAGAAAAAATTTGGTTATGAAATACCGTCACAGGGTTTTCCGGATTCCATGTTTTCCACTGATATCATCTATGATGAGGATAAGCCGGTTCTCCGGGAGAATTTCCAGTCCCTGCTGAAGGGAGAGACCGATATGGAGTGCGAGTACCGGATTAAGTCGCGCGACGGTTCGTATATCTGGGTGGATGTCCATGCCGCGGCGCTCCGGGACGCCGAAGGCCGTCTTGCGAAAATACTGGGAATTATATCGGATATAGACCAGCGCAAAAGAGAGATTATAAAGGCGCAGAAAGAGGCGACTTCCGATCCTCTCACAGGCCTGCTAAACAGGAGAGAATGTATTGCACAGATCGAAGAGTATATGAACCGCTGCCACAATCCGGCCGCCTTCATGCTTATTGATGTTGATAATTTTAAGAGTATCAACGACACTTACGGCCATTTATATGGAGACAGTGTTCTGAATGAGTTTGCCAACAGCCTCCGTACCATTTTCCGGCGGGATGATTTGATAGCGCGGATAGGCGGCGATGAATTTGTTGTATTCATGACTAATGTGGAAACTGGCAGCATTATCGAAGATAAGGTAAAACGTATTGAGGCTGTGTCCAGAAACTTTACGGTCAAAGAAGGCGCCGCTAAAATAGGCTGCAGCATCGGTATCAGCTTTTATCCGGGGCACGGCAGCGATTTCCGTTCTCTTTTTGCAAAGGCAGATGCAGCGATGTACCATGTTAAAAAGCAGGGAAAAGGATGGTACTGCATTTATGGGGAAGATATGGCAAAGGCGGAAACCGGAGATTCCGACACGCCGTCCAGGGTCATGAAAAAAAGCTTCCATGATCATATTATAGAACATGTTTTCCGTATTTTTCTGGAAAATCCGGATACGGGTACGGCAATTGCAATATTAATGAATTTAATAGGACGCGTTTTTTATGCGGATCAGATATTTATCTATGAGAGGGGTGCCGGACGGAAGCTTGTAAACACGTACCGGTGGAACCGCGAACATATTCCCGGTGGAACAGAAAGGTGCGATAACGGCACGGGATTGGATATTGACGGCCTGCCTCTCAAGGAAGACATCACCGTTTACCTGAATACGGACCAGATTGAGGAGCCAACTCTTAGACAGTGGTTTACAGACCATGGGGCCATGGCTGCAATCACCTGCTGTATGAAAGAGAGTGAGGAAGTCTCCACCGTCATCATTTATGAGGATTGTCACGGTACGCGGGTTGGCAGTGGTGAGGAACAATATACACTGCTGATGGTCAGCCGGATTATCCACCTCTTTCTTTTGAAAGAGAATAACGCCATCCGGCTGCAGAAACAAGAAAATATAGCAGAAAGAACACTGTTGGAAAAAGAGATAGCCCATCAGGAAATGATTTACCGGACCGCATTAAAAGAAACCCACATTAATGTGTGGGAATATGATGTCAAAACCCACACACTCCGCCTGACGGAAAGCGCGGAAGAACATCATGGTTTCAGGATACTTGGAAATGTACCGGAATCCCTGATATCCGGAGGATATGTGCATCACCGCAGCCGCCGGGAGCTGTTTGATATGTACCAAAAATTAGAAAACGGCCATCATCATGTGCAGGCGGATATTCTTACCCGTTCTGCGGACAAAAGTTTCTGGTGGTGGGAGCGCATTCACTATACCATGCTGTTTACGCCGGAGGGAGAACCATCCTGCGCCGTTGCCATTGGTGAGGATATCACACAGCAGAAAAGGGCGGAAAAAACATACCAGCAGGAACTGCAGCTCAGGATGGCCTTTGACAGCAGAATGCTGGCCAGTTTCCGGTGCAATCTGGATAAAAACTGCGTGGAGTATGTGGAAGCGCATTCCCATAAAAACTATCCACCGGGGATGACCTACGAAAGGTTAATGGAAATACATAATAAAACCATGGTCAATGAGGAGGATATGGAACGCCTGAAAGTCCTCATGAACAGGGAGGCCCTGCAGCAGGCTTACCAAAACGGCACAACTTCCATCAATTTTGAATACCGGAGAAAGGATGAAAACGGGAGTCTTTCCTGGGTAAACGCCACCGGCCAGCTGCTGCGCGATGTGGAGAGTGGAGACCTGTATATTTACGGCACGCTGGAGGATATCAATGAGAAGAAGAATCTGGAACTTGCCTTAAAGCGCCGTGCAGATTACGATATGCTGACCGGTGTTTATAACAGGGACACAGCCATACAGATGATTGGCGATGCCCTGGCTAAGGCACATAAGAAAAATAACTCTTTTTCCCTGCTTATTTTCGATGTGGACGGATTTACCAACCTGGTCCGCAGCAGCGGTTATATCGCGGCCGACAGTATCCTGAAGGAGCTGGCGAGCCAGTTAAAGATACGTTTTACAAGCGAAAAGATTATCGGCAGATTTTATGGCGATGAGTTTGTGGTCTTTTTCTATAACAGCCCCAAACCGGATCTGATATGGAGGGGGACGGAGGAAGTGATAAAGGCCATGGCCCTTCCGTACATGTTCCCGGAGATCCGAAAACCCGTGAACGTTTTCTGCGGCATGGTATTTGATAATCATAACGGGACAGAGTTTGAGGCGATGTACCGGAAGGCGAGAGCGGCGCTGGATTCGGCAAAGACATCGGAGGCCGGAAACATATTTGTTTACAATGAGAACAGAAATGGCGAGGGAGGCAATAAATCCGCCCGGATTCTGCCGCCGGAATCCGTAAACGGCGCCGGCTATGACAGCGAAAGCGAGGGAATTCTCTTAAAATGCATGTTTTCGCTTGTCAGCACAGCCGATTTACGGCCGCCGCTGGAGCATACGCTGCAGGAACTGGCCGACTATTACGACGGGGACAGGGCATATATTATAGAATTGGAGGGCGGACGGGGCGGCATCCGCGAAGTCTATGAGTGGAAAAAAGATGAATTAATCTCAATCACCAATACTGCAGAACGGCTTTTCAAGGCGGAAAAAATGAAACGTTCGGAGGAGGATTTCAGACAGCTCCGGTATGTTGAAGATGTCGGCCGCCTGAAGGAGAATCATCCCGAGCTATTCCCGATACTTAAGAATCTGGGCATTTTCTCCTGTATTTTTGGAATTCTGAACGAGGGCGATAATCCGATAGGTTATATTGGAATTGACAATCCGCGCAGACACACGGACAATACGTCTATTCTTATGGCGATCCGGTACTTTTTGTCCAACGAGTTAATTAAAAGGCGTCTGCAGGAAAAACAGGAGTTTTTAAGTTACCACGATGAACTGACCGGAGTCTTAAACAGGAACAGTTACAAAGAGTACCGCATGAACCTGCGTGAGGAGGGGCTGATCTCTCTGGGTGTAGTTTCGGTTGATATTAACGGATTGAAGGAAATCAATCAGAAAAACGGCAATGCATATGGGGACGGCATGATCCGGATTATTGCCCATATTATGGAGACGGAATATCCGGCTGCCAGGGTTTACCGGTTTTCCGGAGATGAATTTCTGCTGATTTGTGAAAACATTTCCCAGGATTCCTTTAACATGCGCCTGAACCGGATGAAAGGCCGTCTGCAGGAGATATGCAGCGTTTCAGTGGGAAGTGCGTGGGCGGATATCGATATCAACCTGGATTTT
This sequence comes from [Clostridium] symbiosum, assembly GCA_036419695.1. Classification (NCBI taxonomy): domain Bacteria; kingdom Bacillati; phylum Bacillota; class Clostridia; order Lachnospirales; family Lachnospiraceae; genus Otoolea; species [Clostridium] symbiosum. The sequence continues at coordinate 3,886,713 of CP143946.1, read as the reverse complement.
CTCATATCCGGCGCGGATGAACGGAGATTAATCGCAAAGCGGGCTTACTACGATGAACAGCAGTACAGTACGGTACGCCGCAGTGCAGGTGCGCTTAAGACACTGCTTGAAGAAATCGCCCAGAATCATTTTATGGTGTACCTGCAGCCTAAAATCAATGCGAAGACCAATCAGCTTTGCGGAGCGGAGGCCCTGGTACGGTACCGGGATAAAAAGTATGGAGTAGTATCCCCGGGGAAATTTGTGCCCTATCTGGAGACGGTTGGACTCATTCATTACATTGATTTCTTTGTGTTCGAGGAGGTGTGCAGGCTCATTAAGAAATGGAAGGAATGTGATTTACCGCAGATACCCGTCTCACTGAATTTTTCCAGGGCGACTCTGCTGGAGGAAAATCTCATTGGGAAGATGGAACAGATTATCCTCCGCTACGGCGTGGACAGGAGTCTGGTTGAGATTGAAATAACGGAAAGTCTGGGCGAGGTGGCGCGCAATACGGTTGCCCAGATCGGCAACCAGATAGTCCAGGCCGGATTCCGCATTATCCTGGATGACTTCGGGACCAAGTACAGCAATCTTTCCTTCCTGTCCCTGCTGCATTTCCATAATCTGAAACTGGACAAGAGCCTCGTGAACCATTTGCTCATCAACCGGAATGCGAGAATCATTGTTAAAAATATTGTTGCCTTATGCAGGGAACTGAACGTGGAGGTATTGGCGGAGGGCGTCGAGAATCAGGAACAACTGGACGTGTTGAAGGAGCTGCAATGCTTTTTAATCCAGGGATATTTCTATAGTAAGCCCCTTCCATTTACGGAGTTTGAAGAGCAGTATCTGGATGGGTGAGAGCGAGAAAATATGAAAGAAATATCGGTGGTATGTGTCACCGAAGAAAAAGTGTTGAAAAAACATATATTTTGCCGTTTTATCTGTCACAAACGCAACACTTGAAACGTTTAATAAGTGGGAGTCCCCAACCCCGAGTATTTTTTTCATTTGTAAGAGCACCGGTTTCCTTCGGCCGGTGCTCCCTCTCCTTTAGGAATAAACGAACAGACAGGAGTTGGAACCAGGGGGGCCTATGACGCGTGCAAAGGCGCTCAGCGCGGGCGGCACGAAGGATATGTCAGGAATGGCGCAGCTCTGTCCCACATGGCAGAGGTGGCGTCGTGATATGAAGAATAATATTAAAGAAGGAATAATGCAGGCGGCAGGGTGAGACCTTGCTGCCTGTTTAAATGCCGGTTAAAATAAAGGTAAATCCCCTTGATTTATCCGCCGTCCGGCTGGCGTAACAGTGCTTGCGTCCAATCAATGTAACGGGAATCAGGGAATATGTATTTATATTTGTTCTCTTTCCTTGTTTTTAGACTGCTTAAAATGGTAAGATAATAGAATAGGCGGAACGGGAAACAGCGTAAAACAGGAGGATGGGAATGTGATTGAAAAATACGGATGTGAGCTGATTTTGAATCTTGATAAACTGCATACGACGGAACTCGGTGCAAAACGGATTATAAAAAATCTGTCTTTGGACACGGAGGATGCGGTTGCCTGGTGCAGGGAGAAGATACAGGCTCCTGAAACCGTTATTTTTAGAAAGGGCAAGAACTGGTACGCGGACACGGGGAACTGTGAGATAACGGTAAATGCCTATAGCTATACGATTATAACTGCCCATAAAAGGCCGGTGGCGGCGTCCATAAGCGTACCGGATTTTGCTGGTGATATTTAAAGACACGGGAAAAGTCAGGGCGGCAATTGAGATCATTGCTCCCGTGGCGGGGAGCTTTTTCTTCCTGGCCCTGCTTCTCTATAATGCGGGTTAGGGAAAAAGAGGAGAAACCGGAAAACAGATAGAATCAGAACACGGTGTATGCATGGAGATGCATAAATATTAAGTTGATATAGAAGAACATGAGGCAGATGAAACGCGGCGTAAACAGAATATTCATATCAATAAATAGTTTACATAATACTGAAATATCCTGTAAAAAGAGCGGCAGGCAGTCTCTCATGCATCAGATTTTGCTTTGTGTGGTCTGACGGGTGATAGAGCACGGCGGAAATTCAATGCCCCGGAGAGGAATTTCTTTTTCATAAGTGATTGAAACACGCCTGTCTTTTTGCTATAGTAGATTTATATATTACCAGAAATATACTTTTTTTACCGGTTCTGAAATGAAACGGATTTGGTAGGAAGAAAATTATGGGTATCTGTTCGGAAGATTGATGAAATAAGAGAAATTGACAGACAACCCGTATGGAGGATAACATGCCGGACATGATAAAGCAAGAGATGTTTACAGCAAATACGATTATGGATCTGCTTTCCGAGACCACGGATGATTATTTATTCCTGTGGGATATTAAAAACGGAACTTTTTATATATCGGAAAATGCATTCGAAGATTTAGACATTGACCGTCTGATAGAAACAGATGTCGTAGCTGAATGGTCCAGGATTATGGTTCCTGAAGATCTTCCCGTATGGCTTGAGGATATGGAGCGGATCCAAAAGGGCAGCCGGGACTACCATGACATGGAATACCGGGTCCGTAATAAAGCCGGCCGTATCATCTGGGTTTCATGCAGGGGCACAGTAAAAAAGGACAGGCAGAACCGGCCTCTTTTCATGATCGGAAGGATCTCCAATATAGGGAGACAGAATAAATTTGACAATGTCACCGGCCTGAGAAACAGGAGCCAGTTTGAGAAAGATCTGGAACTGCTTTTCAATCAGGGGATACCGGCTCAGGGAATCGTTGTTGTTCTGGATATTGACAATTTTAGAAATATCAATGAGAAACACGGCTATGCGTTTGGCGACCGTGTCCTTAATATTATTTCCACGTTGATATCCTCATTGCTGCCCGAAGGCTGTCCGCTGTACCGCCTGGACGGAGACGAGTTTGTCTTCTTTATGCAGGGCGGCACGGAGGAAAATATCAGAGGTATTTACGAAAATATACAGATTTTTATAGGCAACCATTTCACGGTGGATGGGCAGCAGCTTCCGGTATCCGTTTCGGCAGGAGCATGTTTATTCCCCAAAGACGGGGTAACCTATCAGAAGCTGTTCAGAAATGCGGAGAATGCGGTCGAGATAGCCAAGATGAACGGAAAAAACCAGCTGGCTTTCTTTTCCGAAGATATCTATAAACGGAAGATGCGGATCATGGAGCTTCAGGAGAGTCTGCATTCCTGCGTTAAGAACGGCTGCCGGGAGTTTGAAGTGTATTACCAGCCCCAGGTGGAGGCAAAGACGGGAAAGGTAGTGGGGGCGGAGGCGCTGCTCCGCTGGCATTCGCCGGAACACGGGGAGGTTTCTCCGGTGGAATTTATCCCTCTCCTGGAAGAGAGCCGTTCCATTACCCAGGTTGGGAAATGGGTGCTGGAGGAGAGCATCAGGCAGCGTAAAGCGTGGAAGAGTAAATTCCCCGGATTTCTGATGAGTGTAAATGTCTCCTACATCCAGTTGAAAGAAAATGACCTGCTGGCATATCTGAGGGAAAAGTCCAAAGAGGGATTGGAGGCGGAGCGTTTTATACTGGAACTGACGGAAAGCTGCTGGGTACCCAATTTACATATTATCAACCAGGAGTTCAGAGGCCTGCAGGCTATGGGCTTCGGAATTGCAATCGACGATTTCGGAACAGGATATTCATCACTGAGCCACTTAAAAGGACTGCCTGCCAATGTATTGAAAATTGACCGCAGCTTTATAAAGGGAATTGAGAAAGGCAGTTACGAATACATCTTTTTAGAGTATATCATCAAACTTGCACACAGCATTTCCGCACTCGTCTGTGTGGAAGGTGTGGAAACGGAAACGGAGCTGGGGGTTGTGAGACAGGCGTCGCCGGATTACATACAGGGGTTTTTGTTCGGCAGACCTGTCAGCGCTTCGGAATTTGAACGTCTCTATCTGTAGGCGCGCCGCAATAAGCGGGGAGGGGTCACATGTACCAATGCGAAAGTCAAATCACGATATTTGGCAGGAATCCGATGATTGAAAGTGTGCTTGGCCGGCTTGAGCCTCTGGAGCATTTTACCCATAAAATTGCTGTTGAGTCCGCGCCGGCACCTGAATTACTGAAACAAAGCGATGTGGTGATTTGGAATCTGGAAGGGGAAACGCCGCCTTCGGAGATACGGAAGATGTGCAAGGAGGGGGCGGCGCTGATTTACTGCGCTTGGCATGAGGAAATTGATCAATTTTCAGCCCCTGATTTAGAGGCCGCAGACGAATTCTGGGAGCTGCCTCTGAACGGGGAGCGGATCAGGATCCGTCTGGCGCGTATCATGGAACAGATCAAGCTCCGTTACGATTTCTATATGACACAGACCTATCTGGATACGGCCATCGACAGTATCCCGGACATGCTGTGGTTTAAATCCCTTAAAGGAACCCATGTAAAGGTCAATAAGGCGTTCTGCTCGGTTGTGGGAAAGACAAGGGAGGATGTGACGGGGCGGGATCACTGCTATATCTGGGGAGTCTCCCCGGATGATCTGGAGAATGGGGAAGCATCCTGCAGGGAGTCCGAGGATGCGGTAATCAAGGCGCTCCACACGCTGCAGTTTACCGAGGCGGTAAAGTGCTCCAGGGGCCTGCGCCAGCTGCGCACCTATAAAACCCCAATCCTGGACAGGGACGGGAAGACGGTTCTGGGAACCGTTGGAATTGGCCACGATGTCACGGATCTTGTCAACATGAGCGCGGAGATGGAAATTCTTCTCCAGAGCATGCCCTATGCAATTCTTTTATGGAATAACTGCGGTAAAATCATTAATGCCAATATGAAGTTTGAAGAATATTTCCATACGGACAAGCAGTCGGTCATTGGACATGACTATAATGAGTGGACGGCGCACGCGTTTGAAGAAAGACATTCGATCAACAGCGAAGGATATGTTGAGGCCAAGGTATGCATCGGGGACGGCTCCGGAAAGGTGCTGGAAATCCATGAAAGTTCCATCTATGATGTGTTTCATAATGTGGTGGGAAAGCTGTGTATTTTCCGTGATGTAACGGTGGAACGTGATTTGGAACGGCAGATACGCCACAGCTCCAATACGGATTTTCTGACCGGGCTTTACAACAGGCGGTGTTTTTATCAGTATATCCACAATAACCGGGATAATAAGACGGTCAGCCTGATGTACATTGATCTCGACCGTTTTAAAGAAGTCAATGATACCCGGGGCCATAAGGTGGGGGATGCGATACTGATCAGCACCGCAAAGATTCTGATGGAATTTTTTCCGGATGATTTTGTGGCCAGGCTGGGAGGAGATGAATTCCTGATGGTTCGGCTGGGGGAATGCAGTATCTCCCAATTGGAGCAGGAGGCGGAACGGCTCATTCAAAAGATCCGGGACAACTTTTGCGGGAAGCAGGAGGCCGGCGGTTTATCGGCCAGCATCGGAATTGCCCAGAGCGCCGATCCGGAGATGGAAATCGACCTGCTGCTGCAGCGCAGTGACCAGGCTCTTTATCAGGCGAAAAAAGAAGGAAAGTCATGCTACCGGGTCTATCAGGAGTATTAATGCGGCGCAGGAAGGTTTTCTTCTGTCGGATTTTGTGATAAGATAGGGGAAAATGGGAAGGGAGAACATACATGCCATGTATTTAGATTCAGAAGTTATCAGTGTGATAGCAGCCATCGCCGCCGTATTAATGGCGGTATATGTGCTTATAAAGACAAACGGTTCCAGAGAGAAAAATTGCCGCAGCCTGTATCTGTACGAGCAGTATGCCGGGAGCATCGGAAAATGCATATCGGACAATACGCCTGAAAACAAAAAAGAGTATAAGGTGAATTACTATCAGCTGTATGTTTACATCGAGCCGTCGCTCAGACCCCAGATGGAAACCATAGACGAACATATGGATGGCGGTGACATGGAGAATGTAAAGAGCGAGTTTGCCGAGCTGAGCAAAAAATATGGCGAAATATATGATATTACCCAATTCAGCCCCAAGCGGAGAACGCAGAAAGGCAAAGCTTTAATCCAGATCAATATCAATAAATGAACGCCTGTTGCAGCAAAACAACGGCGTAATCCGGAAGTAAAAGAGAAAGAAAAATAAATTTAAAAAAATTTGGAAAAAGTGGTAAAAACCTGTCACAAATTAAAATCTAAAACGTTTATATAAAGTAGACTTTTCCAGGTCTATCTTATATTCTTTCACGGAGCCAGGCTTAAACGCCTGGCTTCAACCCTATTCGGAGGAGATTTCTTATCCTGAATATAATCCATTTTCCAATTGAATTATCCCCTTCAGACATTCCCTGCATACCATAAACGGTAAATACTCTGCCAGTTCAGTTTACCTCACGGTTAGAATGTGCAAAAATTTCGATCAATATATTTAAAATAATAATTAGTTTTATAAAAATGAATCCTGTATAATGAAACTAAACGGCAAAATAAAGAAAATTCCGGCCGTCAGGAGGTAGAATTATGGCTCTCAAATGGAATGCAGACAAATATACTCAGGACTTTTCATTTGTGCACGAATATGGCAATGACGTCATTAAACTGATTAACTTGGAGAATGGGGCATCCGTGCTGGATTTAGGATGCGGAAACGGCGCTCTGACAAACAGACTGTCAGAATTGGGGGCAAATGCATCCGGCCTGGACGCCTCCCCCGAACTGCTTAAGATTGCCGGGGAAACGTATCCGGAGCTTACATTTTACCAGGGAGATGCGTCCGATTTTACACTTCCGGAAAAAGTGGATATCGTCTTTTCCAATGCGGTGCTTCACTGGATTGCCAAAGAAAAACAGGAGGATGTGCTGCGCTGTGTGTATCGGGCGCTGAAAGACAACGGGCAGTTTGTCTTTGAATTTGGGGGAAGCGGAAATAATGTCCTGATTCATGAGGCGCTCAGGCAGGCTTTTACGGACAGGGGACTTATATACAAAATGCCCTTTTATTTCCCGACCATCGGCGAATATGCCTCTTTGCTTGAAAAAAACGGTTTTAAAGTCGTTTACGCCGTATTATTCGACAGACCCACCGAACTGAAGGGGGACGATGGCCTGTATGACTGGATTGACATGTTTATAAAGACTCCCTTTGACGGAGTGGACAAGGCGTTGAGAAGTGAAATCATCGGTGATGCGGTGGAGCGGCTTAGAGAAAAGCTGTACCGTGATGGAAAATGGTATTCGGACTATGTAAGGATAAGGTGTAAAGCGATAAAGGCATAAGGTGATTGAAGCTTAAGGTGATTGAAGCATAAGGTGATAAAGGCATAGGTAATAAGATAATAAGCCTGACACACAGGGAGGAATGGAGGAATAAAAGATGGCATCCATACTGGGAATTGATATCGGGACGTCGGGGACAAAAGTCATGCTGCTGGATGAAAAGACGGGCGTCATAGGAGTGGAGAGTGAGATGTACGACGTTTCCATACCTCAGATCGGGTACTCGGAACAGGAGCCGGATTTGTGGTGGGAGGCTGTGCTGGCCTGTCTATCGCGTCTCAGGGAGAAGCACGGCAGGGATTTTGAAGCGGTCTCTGCCGTGGGGTTTTCAGGGCAGATGCATGGCCTTGTAATGACAGACAGAAACGGCCGTCCGATCCGGCCTGCCATCCTGTGGCAGGATCAACGTTCAGGGGAAGAGTGTCTGGAACTGGCAGAACGGATCCCGGAGCGGATCCGGACGGACTGCCTGCGCAACAGAATCTTTCCCGGATTTGCACTGCCGTCGCTTTGCTGGGTGAAAAAACATGAACCGGAATGCTTTGACAGAATTTACAAGGTCATGCAGCCGAAAGACTATATCCGTTATAAGATGACCGGTTTATTTGGTGCGGAGGCCACAGACGCATCGGCTTCCCTGATGTTTGATCTTGTAAAACGCGATTGGGCCTGGGAACTTCTCGGCCTGTGCGGCCTGCCGGAAGAAATCTTCCCGGAGTGCAGCGAGTCGGGTGCGGTCCAGGGACGGATAAGCCGCGAATGTGCCGCGCAGACGGGACTCAGTGAGTCGGTGCAGGTCATCTTCGGCCTGGGGGATCAACAGGCCCAAAGCATAGGAAACGGAGTATTTAAAGAGGGGACCTTTATCTGTAATATCGGAACCGGAGGACAGATATCTGCTTTTTGTAAAAATCCGGTTTACGATCCGTCGTTTAGGACCCAGACCTTCTGCCACGGCGTGAACGGGGGCTATACCATTTACGGCGCGGTCCTGAACGCCGGGATGTCCCTCAAATGGCTGAAGGACAACATTCTGAAAGTGGAAGGATTCGACATGCTGAACACGATGGCAGGGGAGGTTCCCGCGGGAAGCGAGGGCCTGATTTTCCTGCCTTATCTGACAGGAGAGCGGACTCCGCATATGGATCCCCATGCAAGGGGGATGTTTTTCGGCTTCCATCTGGCCCACACGGGAAAACATATGGCAAGGTCCGTTACGGAAGGCGTAACCTTCGCACTGCGTGACTGCATGGAAATTCTGGAACAGGCGGGAAACCGCTGCGACCGGCTCATATCCTCCGGAGGCGGGGCATCAAGCCCCCTATGGCTGCAGATTCAGGCAGATATATTGGGAAAAGAGATCTTCGTCAGCAGTGTAACGGAGCAGGCCTGCCTCGGCGCCTGTCTTCTGGCCGGCGTGTCCACGGGGCTGTTTACCACCCTGGAGGAAGCCGCCGCCCGGTTCGTGTCAATGAAGAAAGAGACATACAAACCGATTCCGGAAAACGTCCTGCTGTATGACCGGATTTATTCGTCATACCACAGCCTGTACGCCAGAACGGCGGACTTAATTGTTTAGCCGAACGCTAAGTCCACCTCTAAGATAGCGTCCGAGTCATATAAATGACTCATCCGCCCCGGCCGGATGGTCATGAAGAGGAGGAAGATTCTTACGGAACTCGCCAAAAACATGTAGAACCCCCTCATTTTTTCGAACAACATAGTGGCTGCGACAATCCCCCTCGCCACTTGAAGGAACAGAACAAATCAGCTGCCGCAGTCCGAGCGGAATGGAACGCGATCACCCCGGCGCCTTCAGTCCCGTCGACAACCTGCCCGGGGGAAGGAGGAGAAAAACTTTACGAAGGGGACCTTGAAGCCCGCCGGTGCTTGGCGAGGTATTTTCGAGCCTAGCATCCGCTGTGCGCTTCACAAGCGGGAGCGAGTCCCCGCAGTAAAGTCTTTCTCCGGATTCCCCCTCACCACAACCATCCGCCGGGACTGAAGACTCATCCCTTCACCCTCACCATTCCGCCCCCGGCCATCCCGGCAGCGTTCCCCTTTCTCAATCATCCCCCCTTAAGCATATTGCATTTTTAGAAATTCAGTGGTAGGATATAAAACATATCGAGTTAAGAACATCCGGTGCCGTTGTCCGTGTTTGGCGGATAATGGGTAATAGGGAAACAGGTGAAAAACCTGTGCGATCTCGTCACTGTGAGTAAGGAGCGCGCAATCTGCGTTATGTATGGCCACTGATCCGATCCGGATTGGGAAGGCGATTGCGCGTGCTGATGTACAAGTCAGGAAACCTGCCGGATGTTGGTACAGGAATAAACTTCCAAATCACGAGCAATTGGTTGTGCCGATTTACGGTTTTCAGACCGCGAATCTCTGACTCAGACGGGAAAAAATCTTTTGCACCGGGGAAAATGCATCCTGCGGTGTGGACAACCGTGCATGTTTTTATAATGCAGGGTGATTTAGCGCCGCGTATTTGCGCGTGAGTGCCGCCGGTTTGAGATTCCATCAGAGGATGATGGCATATTCCTATACCTTCTGTATACCGATACCGTGTTGTAGAATAAAGGAGGATAAGGAACATGATGATCAAAAAACTGGTGGCATTATTTGCATTTACAGCTTTGTCGGCTGCAGTGGCGTCAGGCTGTTCAGGCGGGCAGAAGGAAACGGCCGCAGACGTGACGGCGGAGACCGCGGAGGAGGCCGCCGCTGAGGAGGCCAAAGACGCAGCAGTGGAAGCGGAAGAAGAGGACGAAGAAAATTACGATACGGGGGATGCATCATTGGACAATGCCAGAAATCAGGATGGAATTGGTGAGAACGAACTTATGGTAGTCAGTTTTGGTACAAGCTACAATGACAGCAGACGTTTCACCGTAGGGGCAATCGAGAATGCAATGGAAAATGCATTTCCGGATTATTCGGTAAGAAGAGGTTTTACAAGCCAGATGATCATCGACCATATTAAATCACGCGATAACATTGCCATTGACAATGTGGGAGAAGCGCTCGGCCGCGCGGTGGATAACGGAGTTAAGAACCTTGTGGTTCAGCCTACCCATCTGATGGACGGCCTGGAATATAACGATCTTGTCAACGAGGTGGCAGAGTATTCCGATTCATTTGAGAAAGTCGCAATCGGAGAACCGTTACTCACTTCCAATGATGATTTCAAAGCGGTTATCAAAGCTATCACAGAGGCGACCGCTGAGTATGATGACGGAGAAACCGCAATCTGTTTCATGGGCCACGGCACGGAAGCAGATTCCAACCAGGTATATGCGAAGATGCAGGATATGCTGACGGAAGCAGGATATAAGAATTACTTTGTAGGCACCGTAGAGGCAGCGCCAAGCCTGGATGATGTACTTGCCGCAGTAAAGAAGGGTGAATACAAAAAGGCAGTTTTAGAGCCGCTTATGATTGTTGCAGGTGATCACGCCAACAACGATATGGCAGGCGATGAGGAAGGTTCCTGGAAAACGGCGTTTGAGGGCGCAGGTTATGAAGTGACCTGTCTTGTCCGCGGACTCGGTGAGATGGAACCGATCCAGCAGCTCTTTGTAGAGCATGCAAAGGCCGCAGTGGACAGCCTGAAAAAGTAATAACGGAAACTGGAATAAGAGAAATAAATCAGGAAGAAAAATGGGCGGTCGGTTTTTTTACTGATCGCCCTTTTAAAGGTGGAAGACAGATGAGAATTAAGAGAAAAGGATGGCCGGCTGTGCTCCTGGCCCTGTGCCTTCTGGCGGCCGGCTGCGGTTCCAAAACACCGGCTCCGGATCAGGAGACCGGCAGTCAGATAGACGTCGTGCAGGCGGGAATGAAGCCTGTTTACGGCAGTGAAATAAAGGATGGTATTTATTCTGTAAAAGTAGATTCCAGTTCCAGCATGTTCCGGATTGAGGAATGTGAGCTTACGGTAAAAGAGGGCGCAATGAGCGCGGTGATGTCCATGAGCGGCACCGGATACGCGGAGGTTTATTTGGGAACGGGAGAGGAGGCCGTAAAGGCGTCGGAGGAAGACTATATTCCGTACACGGAGCTTGCGGACGGAACCAACACATTTGAAGTTCCGGTTGAGGCCCTGGATATGGGGATTGAATTAAGCGCATTCAGTAAAAGGAAGGAAAAATGGTATGACCGTGTCCTGGTGTTCCGCGCCGATTCCCTTCCGGCCGCCGCGTTTGCAGACGGGAAGATTGCGACGGTGGAGAGTCTTAAGCTCACAGACGGAAATTATACGGTGGGTGTTACCCTGGACGGAGGCTCCGGCAGGGCTGCGGTGGAATCACCGGCTGCTGTCCGTGTGGAGAACGGCAAGGCCTTTGCAACGATTGTCTGGGGCAGTTCCAATTACGATTACATGAAGGTGGACGGCGTGAAATATGAGCTGAAAAACAAAGAAGGAAATTCAACTTTTGAAATTCCCGTCGGAGGTTTTGACTGGAAAATAGCGGTCATTGCAGACACGATTGCCATGAGCGAGCCTCACGAGATTGAATATACGCTGACCTTTGATTCCACCACACTGAAAAAGGCTGAATGATGAGAATGAAAAAATATTTATCCATGTTTTTAATGGGGGCGCTTTTATGCTTTGCCTGCGGCTGCTCTTCAACGGGCGGCGCAGTGTCCGGAACGGCGCGGGGGCAGTCCGCCGCGGAAGAGGCCGGTTTTCAGGCGGAACGCTTAAACAATCTGAAGTTCGATCACAGCAAGGAGCTTCTCTATGCGGATCAGTTTTCCGTGGACTATTATGAAGATGGATTCATTTTGATTTCTATCAGGAACAGCGGCCGTTTTCTCGTCGTACCGGAACGTGGTGAGCCTCCGGCCGTTCTTCCGGATGATGTGACGGTGATCAGACAGCCGCTTGAAAACATTTATCTGGCGGCCACTTCGGCAATGGATTTGTTCCGCAGCCTGGATGCCGTCGATCGGATAACACTTTCCGCTCTGGATGCCTCCGGCTGGTATATCGGGGAGGCGAGGGAGGCGCTGGAAGAGGGAAACATGTTTTATGCGGGCAAATACCGCACGCCTGATTATGAGCTGATTCTTTCCAAATCATGTGACCTGGCGGTAGAGTCCACGATGATTAACCATTCTCCCGAGGTGAAAGAACAGCTTGAAAAACTGGGAATCCCCGTTCTGGTGGAACGTTCCAGCTATGAGAGCCATCCGCTGGGAAGGATGGAGTGGATGAAGCTCTATGGGGCTCTCCTGGGAAAAGAGGAACTGGCAAAGGCACGTTTCGACGAACAGATGAAGCATCTGGACGGTGTGCTGGAACAGAAAAATATGGGGAAAACAGTGGCATTTTTCTATATCAGCTCCAACGGATATGTGAATGTGCGTAAACCGGGCGACTATGTGGCGCGCATGATAGATATGGCGGGAGGAACCTATGTCCCTCAGAACATCAAGACGGATCAAAATGCACTGTCCACAATGAACATGCAGATGGAGGCGTTTTATGCCGCGGCGAAAGAGGCGGACTATATTATCTACAACAGCACCATTGACGGTGAGCTGAAATCCGTCGATGAGCTTCTTGCAAAAAGCGGACTTCTGGCGGACTTCAAGGCCGTGAAGGAAGGGCATGTATGGTGTACGGAGAAAAACATGTTCCAGGAAACCATGGGGCTGGGGAATATGATAGTGGACATCCACACAATACTGACCGAAGACAGTCCGGATCCGGGTAAAATGACATACATATACAGGCTGGAATAGCAGGCAGCAGACATGTCTGCCGGCCGAATGGGGGAAGATATGACGAATAGAACAAAAATGAGATACGGTATTTCATTTGCCCTTCTGGCAGTCCTTTTGTGCATTCTCTTTCTGTGGAATATAGGCTCGGGGAGCGTCGGCCTGTCCGTGCGGGAAATATGCAAAATCCTGTTCTTTAAAACTGGGGAAGATACGGCGTATCATATCATATGGGATATTCGTCTGCCCCGCATCCTGGCGGCCGTCATCCTGGGGGGCGGGCTTTCGGTGTCCGGATTTCTGCTGCAGACATTTTTCTCAAACCCGATCGCAGGTCCGTTTGTGCTCGGCATCTCTTCCGGTGCAAAATTAGCGGTATCATTGATTATGATCGCGTTGCTTGGAAAGGGAATTGGTGTGGGCTCGGCAGTTATGATCCTGGCGGCATTTGCAGGAGCCATGATTTCCATGGGGCTTATCCTTCTGATTTCCGGCAGGGTGAAAAAGATGTCCATGCTTGTGATCTGTGGGGTTATGATCGGTTACATCTGTTCCGCCGTGACCGATTTTGCCGTGACATTTGCGGATGACGCCGATATCGTCAACCTTCACAACTGGTCGATGGGCAGTTTTTCCGGGATGTCCTGGGAGAATGTCAGAGTAATGACGGCGGTGATTTTTATATCGTTCATCCTCGTCTTTCTGATGGCAAAACCAATCGGCGCGTATCAGATGGGGGAGGTTTATGCACAGAATATGGGAGTAAATGTCCGTTTGTTCCGGGTGGCGCTCATCCTGCTGTCCAGTATTTTATCGGCCTGCGTCACCGCCTTTGCGGGTCCCGTCTCCTTCGTCGGGATTGCCGTTCCTCACCTGGTGAAGAGCCTGTTAAAAACGGCAAAACCAATTCTTATCATACCGGGGTGTTTCCTGGGAGGAGCGGTATTCTGCCTGTTCTGCGACCTGATTGCCAGGACGGTATTTGCCCCCACCGAACTCAGCATCAGTTCTGTTACGGCCGTTTTCGGCGCACCGGTTGTCATTTATATGATGGTAAGAAAAAATATACGGTAAGGAGGGTTTTTCTTGGCAGAGGATTATATTTACACCGATCACATGGCTGTGGGATATGGAAAAGTCCCCCTGATTGAAGAAATTGAAATCCATGTAAAACAGGGAGAGATTGTTACCCTGATTGGCCCGAACGGGGCGGGAAAATCCACGATTTTAAAAAGCATCATCCGGCAGCTGGGACTGATTGGCGGAACCGTTTTCTTGGACGGCGTATCCATGCACGGCATGCCGGAAAAGGAAATCGCGAAGCGGATGTCCGTCCTGATGACGGAGCGGATCCATCCCGAATTGATGACATGTGAAGATGTGGTTGCCACAGGCCGATACCCCTATACCGGCCGTTTGGGAATCCTTTCCAACGCGGACCGGGAAAAAGTCCGGGAGTCCATGGAACTTGTCCATGCCCGGGAGCTGGCCGGGCGGGATTTTACGGAGGTCAGCGACGGCCAGAGGCAGAGGATTCTCCTCGCCCGCGCGATCTGCCAGGAACCGAACGTCATTGTGCTGGATGAACCGACGTCGTTTCTGGATATCCGCCACAAGCTGGAACTTCTGACGATTCTTAAAAACCTGGTGCGTGATAAAAACGTGGCGGTCCTCATGTCTCTTCATGAACTGGATTTAGCACAGAAGCTCTCCGATTATATTGTCTGTGTCAATGAAAATTCCATTGAACGCTGTGGGACGCCGGAAGAAATTTTTACCTCCTCCTACATTACAAAACTTTACAAAATCACGAAGGGCAGCTATCATGCGGAGCTTGGCTGCCTCGAGATGGAGCCGGCGGAAGGCAGGCCCCAGGTATTTGTCATCGGAGGGAATGGGAGCGGAATTCCTGTTTACAGGAGGCTGCAGCGAAAGGGGATCCCCTTTGCGGCAGGAATCCTCGGAGAGAATGACATCGATTACCCGGTAGCAAAGGCATTGGCGGCGGAGGTGATTTCCGAGGCCCCGTTTGAAATGATCGGGGAGGAAACGTACCGCAGGGCGGCGTCCGTCCTTGATTCCTGCAGTCGGGTTATCTGCTGCCTGTCGGAATTTGGGCCGGTCAATGAAAAAAACCGCTGTCTGGCAGAACGCGGAAAAGACAGATTAATCAGCGTTGAGTGTATTTGAGGAAGGAGAACGCTGTTGGGGGCGGAATGGTATGGGAGGTTGTGGGTCTTCAGTCCCGGGATATAGGTTGCCGCGATGGGGAATCCGGGCAGAAAAAGTTCCTGCGGGAAACGCTTGCGCTCTTTGGAGTACATAGTGGTACTAACCTCGAAAGGACCTCGGTAAGTACCAATGGACTCCCAGGTTCCCTGCGGAATCTTTTTCTCCCGGATTCCCCACGGGAAGATTTTGGCCGGGACTGAAGACGCGTAGGTTGCTGCCATTTTGCCGGGCTGCGGTGGCTGAACGGTTCTATTGTGAACCATAACCCAAACACTTCTAAGAGGTATCGTAAACGAGTTGAATATTTAATCTGACGATGTTAAAATATTAGATATATGATGCCGGATTGCTGGAAAGCGCAGGATGGTTTTTTTGTATTATGTTTTGGGTACGTCAGGCCGGTATGGGGACGAAGCGTTCCGGGCGGTCTGGAATATCAGACAGGGAAACGGGAAGACGACAAGGAGGCATGACGATGAAAATTGTAGTTTTAAACGGCAGCCCGCGCAAGGGCGGAAATACGGAACTGATGGTGGATTCTTTTATAAAAGGAGCGACGGAGCAGGGGCATGAGGTACATAAAATAAATCTGGGTGAGAAAAAGGTGGCTCCCTGCCTGGCCTGTGAATATTGTTTCTCCCATGACGGGGTCTGTGTCCAGAAGGATGACATGAAAGAAGTGCTGGAGCTGACCGACGGTGCAGATATGATTGTATTTGCTTCTCCAATTTACTGGTTTACGGTGAGCGCACAGTTAAAGGCGGCCATCGACAGACTCTATGCAAGAGCCAGAAAAGGGTTCACAATCCGCTATGCGGCCCTGATGCTGGATTCCATGTCGGACGGAGTGTACAAGTCGGCTATTGATGCATATGAGGACACCTGCAATTATCTGGGCTGGAAGAGCAAAGGGATTTTGACCGTTCCGGGAATGAGCGCCAAAGGGGCGATGAAGGATTCCAGAGGGGCGGAGAAAGCCTATGAGCTGGGCAAGGGACTGATAGGATGAGAATGAGGACGCTGACGGAGTAAGGAGGGGACGGGATGTGCAGCGGATGCTAAGGCGCCATACGACGGCGTCCAGGCATGAAGTGCAGTATTTTTGAATGAATTTTAAAGTTAAAGATGAGGTTAGGGACAAGACGGTATCTGTTCCGGCCGGGAGTAGTGGCAGAGGCTCCTTGCCGGATGACGGATGCCGTTTTTTAATTCATAGGAGCAAATGTCGGGGGAAAAGAGTCTCCGCTATGAAAATGTAAGAATAGATTAATTAATATTCAATAAGTGAAAAGACAGAATATGGTAAAATTAATTCTAGAATTATCAGATATATGATCGGTGCATGGGAAATGCAGGTAACAGACAGTGGGATAAATGAATAACAGCGTCATCGTGCTCGTTTTTCCGGTCATTTTTTAAAGTGGAATTAAGGAGGTCTTTTATGAAAAAGAGGAAAATAGCAGCGCTTGCGGCAATTTTATGCCTGTCTTTTGCCGGCGTTTTGTCCGGCTGCAGCGGTTCGGGGAAGAGCAGTGGGGAGCAGGTTTCTGAAGCTTCGGCAGGGCAGAGTGAAAATACGGCAGAGAGTCAGGAGGCAGAACGCGGAAGCACGGAGGATGGCCGGGAGAAGGACGGGAACGGAGCAGACACGGAAGTGGCGAACGGGTTTCAGGTTGTGGAGGGCTACGGGATATGTGAACCTGGCAGTCCGGTTTTTTACCAGTTATCGGGCAGTGAGGGAGCCGGGGAGGACGTCCGCCTTGAGGTGGAAAACGGGATGGCAAAACTCAGGCTGCTGGGCGCGGTGCGCCAGGGGCAGAGTATGACGGTGAAATATGAGATTATCGACTATTCCGTGAAAGTACTGCCGGAGGAAGAGACGAAAAAGATCAGGGAGCAGGAAAAGGAGAACCGGGAGAAGGAAGAGAGGGGAGAATCCGTCGAATGGGACTGGAGTTACATCCGCCTGGACGAGGAGAAGGGAATTTACGGCAGAAGTGATTTTGAGACAAAGATTTTTGAAAATAAAAAACCGGGACTTTATACGGGGAACGCCAGAATTTACGGAAACGGGATGCCGACAGGCGGGACAACGTTCACAACAGGCGCTGCGGGAACCGAATATGAAAAATTTTTTGAGGACGGAGCACTGACAAAAATCTGTGTCAAGAGTGTGGAGGACGGCGGCTTCACAACAAAGAAGCCGGATGGGTTTTATAAACTCGAGGTAGAGGGGTTCGACGAACCGCTTGTATTTGCTTTTGAAAAGGCGCCGGAATACCAGACTCTGGAGGAGATAGACGGGATAACCGCACAGGATGGATTCCATGTTTTCGCTGTGGGAAAGGAAGAGGAAGGCAAACTTAAGGTGACGGTGAATACCTATTCGGAGGACGGATTCCGTCTTCAGCCGGGAAAGGCGCAAATCAGAATTGTGCCGGAGCTGGAAAAGAATGGGCGGGAAGAGGCTGTAACGGTAAATGCAGACAGGGTGCGTTATGCCTCCGTGAAAGAAAATTACCAGGGTTTAAAAGCAGGAAGTTATACTGAGTATACTTGCAAACTGCCGGAGGATGTAACACTCCGGTCAGCAGAATTTGTTCCGGAGACGATGATTGCTGCTTCCGATGAAGTTTCACCGGTAATCAAAGTGGAAATTCCTGAAAAGGATATAGAGATTGAACAGAAGGTAGAATTCAGGGACGCTGTAATTTCTCTCACGGCGGTGCATAAAACAGAGGAAAAACAGGAGATAGGAGTAGATGAAAAGGGAGAAAAGGTAACGAAACCCATAGTTCGAATTGATGCATCGGCAAGTTCCACAAATCCGGCCCTGGAATTTTATATGGTTGGCGGCTTTACGGGAGAAGAGACGGAACGCAACATGTATTTTAACGGCGGCCTTACCCCGCTTGCAAAGGATGAGGAAAGCGGCAGCGGACTGAAGGGCTTCAATATCGCATATGAGGAGGGCGACGGCGAGGTGACGTTCCAGCTGGCATCCCCCTACTATAAACTGGTAAAGAAACTGGAAATTCCGGTTCGGCTGCAATAAAAATGCAGTACAGTAAAAATATGTGTTAAGAAAACGCTAAAAATGTAATTGCAATAGACGGGTGAAAAGGATAGAATAGAAGAGTGCATCAAAAAGAAAAGACGACAGGAAATTCAACAGAGGAAATGTGCTGTTAAGCATCAGACAGAAGAACAGGAGAGTGAAAATGTATACAAACAGAAACCCTTTTGGTGGAAACCAATTTGGAAACCAAAATCCGTTTGAAGATTTACTGAAGAAGAAAAATAAGGAAAAGGAACCTGAAACTTTCGACAGCAACGGAAAGAAAATCAGGAAAAAACCTCCCTATAAGAAAATGCTGGGGGGAGTCCTTCTCTTTTTCGTAATGATTGCCGGTATTAATTCCTACTATATGCTGGATGAGGACAATTACGCGGTAGTTACGACCCTGGGAAATCCTCAGGCGGTATCTCAGGCGGGACTTCATTTTAAGATACCTTTCATCCAGAACGTCAAAATGGTTTCCAAGGTCATTACGGGGATGCCCATCGGCTACAGTCTTGAGACCGGGCAGTCCATTGACGAAGAATCGGTTATGATTACAAAGGATTTTAACTTTGTAAATACGGACTTCTATCTGGAATATATGGTAAGCGATCCTGTTAAATATCTGTATGCGTCACAGGATCCGGAGGCGACCCTTAAGATGCTGGCCCAGTCCTATATCCGTGACACGGTGGGAGTTTACAATGTGGATGATGTCATCACCACGGGAAAGGCTGCAATCCAGTCCGAAATCAAGGAAAAGCTGACCAACCGGATGATAGAGGAGGACATCGGCCTCTCGGTTGTAAATATTACGATTCAGGACGGATTTCCCCCAACGGAAGAAGTTCTGAGCGCTTTTAAAAATGTGGAGAATGCAAAGCAGGGCAAGGAAACGGCCATCAATAACGCCAACAAGGACAGAAACGAGAAAATTCCGCAGGCGGAAGCCGTGTGCGACCAGATTATCAAGGATGCCGAGGCGGAGAAACAGTCCAGAATTAACGAGGCCCAGGGCCAGGTATCACGTTTTGAGCAGATGTATGCGGAGTACAGCAAGTATCCTCTGATCACCAAGCAGAGAATGTTCTATGAGACGATGGAAGATGTTCTTCCGAGCCTGAAGGTTTACATTGTGGATGAAAGCGGGACACAGAAGATGCTTCCACTTGACAGTTTCATGAATGTGCCGCCGGTCCAGACGAGCCCGGCCAACCAGTCCGATCAGACGGCCGCATCTTCACCGAAGGCGGCTGAAGGAGAAACACAGCAGAAACCGCAGAACACAGAACAGGGCAATTAAGGAGGACTCAGAATGAAACGAACAGGTAATAAGGTAATCGGAGTTTTTATAGCGTTGGCGGCGGTCGTAGTTCTGGCATCTTCCATTGTTATAACCTATCCGAATGAATATAAATTGATCAAGCAGTTTGGCGAGATCGTCAACGTTGTGGAGACACCGGGAGTTTCTCTCAAGATACCGTTTATCCAGGAGAGCGCATCCGTGCCGAAGGAACTTCAGATTTACGATATCCCAAAATCAGACGTCATTACAAGAGACAAGAAGAGCATGATTGCCGATGCATTCGTACTCTGGAAAATTTCCGATCCGGTGCTGTTTACAAGGCATCTGAACGGGCAGGTTGCCCAGGCGCAGTCGAGAATTGCCGCTTCGGTTTTCTCATCGATGAAATCCGTTATTTCCAACATGGATCAGGCCGAGATTATTGAGAACAGAAACGGTAAACTGGCGTTGGATATCAACTCCAATATCAGCAACTCGCTGGACGGCTACGGCATCACCGTGCTGGCCGTGGAGACAAAATCCCTGGATATGCCGGATGATAATAAACAGGCGGTTTATGACCGTATGATTTCCGAACGTAACAATATAGCGGCCTCCTATTCGGCCCAGGGTAATTCCTCGGCCCAGATGATTAAAAATAATACGACGAAAGAAGTGTCCGTTATGAAGTCGGAGGCCAGGGCAGAGGCGGAAAAGATTAAGGCAGAGGGTGAGGCCCAGTACATGCAGATCCTCTCCAATGCGTATAACGATTCCAGCAAGGCGGATTTCTACAACTTTGTCCGCTCACTGGATGCGGCGAAAGCGGCTCTGAAGAACGGTAATAATACGCTGATTCTCGATAAGAGTTCGCCGATAACACAGATTTTTTACGGTTATTGATTTCAATGATTTAAACGCAGTCATATAAAGTATTTAAATGCAGTCGTATAAAATATTTAAATGCAATCATATAAAGAATTCAGGAGGTGCATAATATGCCGCACATTGCCATTACAATGTATCCGGGCAGGGATCACGACACTAAGGCTGCTCTGGCAGAAAAAATGAGGACGGCCATTGCCGGTGAACTGGGAATCAGTGAATCGGTGGTTTCCGTATCCATCCAGGATATTGAAAAAGAAAACTGGGATAAGGAAATGGAGAAGATACCGGATGAGGCCATGTTTATCAGAGCCTGATGATGGTGCCGGAAGAAAAAATGTGAAATTCTGTTCTTGAAAAAAAGAGTAACTTGTGGTATTCTGATAGCAATTTCAAAATATAAACACAGTTATTTGCCACCGGGTAAATAATTCAGTGTCTGAACACACTCCGTTAGGTCTAAGCAGGAGTGGGTTCAGACACTTTTTATATCATAGGAAAGTGTCCCTATGATATAAAAAGCCCTCCGGGCAGGATGCGCACTCGCGCGAAGATGTAGTATGCCGCTATGCGGCCGCGCTCGGCGCGAAAGTCCGGCGAACCGGACTCTTTTGTGAAATAGGAAAGTGCAGGGAAGGAGCAGAGTGATGTCACACACAGAAGCAGTAAAAAATAAGCGGAGCCGCAGCGGCGGTAATGGAGGAGAGAGCGTACCGGCTCTGTTTGCACGGTACGTGAGCCTGAACGTGATGGGAATGATAGGATTGTCCTGTTACATACTGGCTGACACCTTTTTTGTTTCCAAGGCGCTAGGGGCGGCAGGACTTGCATCCCTGAATCTGGCAATTTCCGTATACAGTATCATCAGCGCGGCCGGGCTGATGTTCGGCATTGGAGGGGCGACACGTTTTGCCATCTTAAAGACGCAGGGGGAGGAGGAAGAGGCCAGCCGCGTCTTTACCTGGACGGCGGCGATGGGACTTTTGGCAGGGCTGATATTTGCATTTCTGGGCGTCTTTTTTGCGGGCCGTATTGCCGTCAGGCTGGGGGCAAACAGTGAGACGCTTGAAATGACGTCCACCTACCTGAGAGTTATCCTGTGCTTTGCGCCCTGTTTTATCCTGAATAACGTCATTCTGGCATTTGTCCGCAACGACAGGAATCCGGCTCTGTCTATGGCGGCGATGCTGACCGGGAGCATGGGAAATGTAATTCTGGACTATCTGTTTATGTTTCCGCTTTCTATGGGGATATTCGGAGCCGCTTTTGCGACCGGGCTGGCGCCTGTCATGAGCCTGGGAGTGCTTTCTCTACACTTTATAAAAAAGAAAAATACATTTCATCCGGCGGCGGTGCGCCCGGAACTGAGAAGGAGCGGAGCCGTCCTGATGCCCGGTCTGTCCTCCTTTATTACCGAGGTATCTTCGGGGATTGTACTGATTGTCTTTAACCTCGTTATTTTAAATCTGGCGGGTAACACCGGAGTCGCGGCATATGGGATTGTAGCCAATCTGGCCCTGGTCGTGATTGCCGTGTTTACCGGAATTGCACAGGGAATCCAGCCTCTGGCGAGCACCGGATACGGCAGGGGAGACGGAAGGATGCTCTGGCAGGTGGTCCGGTATGCCGTCGGCCTGGCGGTCTTTCTTGCGGCGTCGGTCTATCTCATTGTCTGCCTGTTTACGGAGCCGATCGTCCATATTTTTAACAGTGAGG
Organism: [Clostridium] symbiosum; assembly: GCA_036419695.1. Lineage (NCBI taxonomy): Bacteria > Bacillati > Bacillota > Clostridia > Lachnospirales > Lachnospiraceae > Otoolea > [Clostridium] symbiosum. The sequence goes on along the minus strand of CP143946.1, from coordinate 3,864,565 downwards.
GGAACCGGGAGCTGGTAGCGATTGCCAAGACCGGAATCAGGCTGTATTTTACGGGATTTTTGTTTGCCGGGATTAACATCCTGGCCGCCGCGTTCCTGAGCGCCGTTATGAGGCCCAAGCTGGCCTTCATTATCTCGGTCACAAGGGGCGGCGCGGTGATTATTCCTCTCGTACTGCTGCTTTCCCTGGCGTTTGGCATGGAGGGGGTGTGGCTTTCATTTACCCTATCGGAATTTATCACCTGCCTGCTTTCGGTGGGCGGCGTGGTTAAATGCAGGGCGGAGCTGTTCGGTAAAAGTAAAATTTCCTATGGAAATGAGGCCAAAAATACGGTATAATTTGCCTGGATGTAGATGGCGGCGTTTTTTGGCCGTCATCCAGAAAACGCTTCTGGAAAAGAGGCGGAGGGCGAAAGGAAGAGCGAGATGGCGGGACGGACAGCAGGGTATGTAAGGAACAGCAAATGGCAGATGTCGGAGTCTCTGGCGCTGGGCGTGGTTCTGACCCTGGCGGGCGGATTCCAGGATGCATATTCCTATAACTGCAGAGGAAAGGTTTTTGCGAATGCCCAGACCGGCAATATTGTATTGCTGGGACAAAACCTGGCAACGGGAAACTGGGGGAGCGCGATCCGGTACCTTTTTCCTCTCCTTGCATTTATTGGAGGCGTCTATGTGACGGAGTGGATTCATGAACTGTATAAGGAGCACCGGCTGCTGCACTGGAGGCAGATCGTCCTTTTAATCGAGATTGTAATGCTGCTGATTGCGGGATTGCTCCCTCAAAGCATGGACACACCGGCCAACATTCTGCTTTCTTTTGCATGCGCAATGCAGGTCAACAGTTTCCGTAAATTCCGTGGAATTCCATGCGCTACGACTATGTGCATCGGCAATATGCGTAGTGCGACAGAGATGCTGGGACGATACCATATTACAAAGGATCCGGAGCTGAAACGGAAGGCGCAGCACTATTACTTTATTATTCTCATTTTTGCCATTGGAGCGGCGGTGGGAGCCGTCATTTCCATGAAATGGGGAAATCGGGCAATCTGGATTGCGGCGGCGCTGATGTTTTCGGGATTCCTCATGATGTTTATTAAAAGTGAGATAGAGGAAAATCCTGCCGTAAGGGAGGAAATTCAGAAAATTGAGAAGCAGGCGGTGGAGATGCTCCATGAAGAAAGGGAAAACAGCAATTCGGACACACAGTAGATAAAAGATAATAGAGGAGAAAAAGATGAGGCGGAGAACAGGAAGTGCGGCGCTTGTGATATTAGGACTTCTGATGGCGGGCTGCGGCAGCCATCAGGAGGCATCGGGCACCGGGACGGCAGTCGTAGCGGTAGAGAGCGGCACGGAAGCGCCGGAAAATGGCAGCATCGAAGAAAAGGCGAACCGTACCGGAGATAATAATGAGGTGAGTACGGAGACGCTGGAAACAGCAATGCAAAAGACTGCTGCTGAGAGCCAGGAAACAGCGCCGGTGCTGTCCGGTGAGATACATATGGAAAATCCGTCCTGGGATTACTACAGCTTAGAGGCGTCGGAACCGGCGGCATCGCCCCTGAGGCTTGTAAAACTGACGGAAGAGGCCAACCAGATCACGGATACCGAAGAGTGGTTTGAGAAGAACAATCTCACTACGGATGTGGAGGACACGGGAAATTACACCTGTGAGATTCTTACGGGAGAAGGGGGAGAGCCATACCTGATCCGGGTGACAAAAAAGGAGAGCGGCGAAAGCTATATCCTGAATTTTTCAGATTACCAGTTCGCGAATGATTTTAAGGAGAGCGATGCGTCCTTTGTAAGGCAGACGATCCGCTTTGCACAGGTAAAGGATGACATTCTGTATCTTTCGATTGGCCATCTCACCTATGCGGAAACATCCCCGCATAACGCCTATGTGGCTGCGGTGGATTTGAATCAGGGGAAACTTTTATGGAAGAGCAGGCCTCTGGTGAGCAATGCTCACAACTTTATGATAAAGGGAGATGTTCTTCTCTGCGGCTACGGGTTTACGGCGGAGCCGGACAACCTCTATCAGTTGGATTTGGCCACGGGACAGGTCATTGCCGAACTTCCGCTGAAGTCAATGGCGGACTATCTGATTTTGAAGGATGATACTCTGTATGTGAGGACTTATAATACCGATTATACGTTTCGGGTGGAATAACGATTAGATTTTTCAGGCGGGTAAGAGGACGCGGTGCGGACTCTTACCCGCCTGTTACGCATGAACGATAATATTCGATTTGAATATTGTGGCGGAACATGATAAGATAAGGTAGATAAGGGTATGGCCGGAGGTACAGAGGATGAAGAAGAAAACAGACAGGGGATTCAGCCTGATTGAACTGATTATTGCGATTGCAATTCTTATTATACTGACGGGGCTTTTGGCGCCTCAGTTTATGAAATATATTGAGAAGTCCAGGAAGGCGGCATGTCTGAATAATGTGGATGTAATGATTAAGGAGTATCAGGTGGCAATGATTGATAATCCGGATATTACACCCGAGGAAGTGCTGGAAATGATGGTGAAACGCGGCATGGAATGTCCATCAAAAGGGGAGTATAAAATACTTTACCCGAAGGGGAATAAAGACTCTTTTGTTGTCAACTGCAGAGTACATGGCAATGTGGAGGGAGCTAGCACGGATCCAAAGGTGGCTATTGGAGATAGTGTTTATGAAGAGATGCGAAAATTTATTGACAGAAACATATATTCAACGGATCAGATAGTCGAATTATTAAAGAAAGCAGGAGTGCTTGAAAAAAATCAGGGAATTAAGAGTGTTTCTAATGACAAAATAAGAGAGTATCTTTTAAATAATATATATAATGGACAATGGCCGAAGGCGGATGAAAAATTGTTTGGTATACCAAGTGGCCAGAGCTTTTATATTCAGCCATATATTGATCTTGTTGGTAAAGGTGGTATTGAGAATGTAGGTCAAGAGAGTATATTTACATACATAGGAAAACGTCCGGATAACACCGGTAACAGGTGGGTTGCTTATTATATTTATGATAATGAACATCAAAAATGGTACAAAGATCCAACTGGAAATGGCCTTAGGATTCAGGAGAAAACCTGGGATAAAGTAAAATCAGAAACGATTGATAAAGGCTGGATTCCTGTTAACTAAAAAATTAATAAGAAAGCAAGACATAACACATGACAGAAAAACGACCCCTTTTCCCCGCGTGCCTCACCGGCAACGCACTGAAATTCATAGCGATTTTTACAATGCTGATCGACCATATCGGAGCGGCTCTCATCGAATATGGGATTCTCTGCTCTTACGATATCGATCGTATGATGATAGTTATAGAGACGGAAGAGGGCATGCGCTGGTATCTGTTTGATCTGGCGCTCCGGATGATAGGCAGGATTGCATTCCCCATATTCTGTTTCCTTTTGGTGGAGGGATTTCTTCACACACGGGATGAGAAAAAATACGCAAGAAATCTGCTCCTGTTTGCATTTATCTCAGAAATTCCCTTCGACACCGCATTTTTCGGCAGTCCGTTTTACTTGGGATCACAGAACGTGTATTTTACACTGTTTATCGGTGTGGTCATGATGTGCTTTCTCAGAAAGTATGAAGGAAGACAGGGAATGCAAATCGCCGCGGTTGCTGCTGCCTGTGCGGCCGCGTTTCTGCTTAAGAGTGATTACAGCTATTTTGGAATATTAATCATTGCGTCGCTGTATCTTCTGAGAAACCGGCGTTCCAAGCGGTTTATTACAACCGGTGTCCTTGCCGCCCTGGAATCCCTGCCCCTGTTCGGAACGGCTGCGTTTTCCCTGATACCGATCGCCTGTTACAATGGGGAGAGGGGAAAACTGCGTATAAAGTATTTCTTTTACCTGTTTTATCCGGTCCACATTACTTTGCTGATCGGTCTGAGGTATCTTTTGTTTTAAAATAATAAATAATGAATTTAGGAGTTGTTATTTTGGATTTACATTTAGAACCCATTACCCGCCGCAACCGGAAAGAAGCTTTAAAACTCAGGGTTGCAGCAGGTCAGGAAACCTTTGTAGAGACTGTTTCCCAGTGCCTTTCAGAGGCCGGACGGAATCCGGTGTGGAAACCGGTCGGCATCTGCTCGGAGGAACAGATGGTGGGATTTGCCATGTACGGCTATTTCTGGTGGGAATACTTTCCCCACGGACGTCTGTGGCTGGACCGTCTGCTGATTGATGCAGAGTGCCAGGGAAATGGTTACGGAAGGGCGGCTATGGCCGATATTCTGAAGTTTTTCTCGATCCGATATCCCGGTAAGGACATCTATCTGAGCGTGACAGAGGGAAATGACGTTGCAGCCGGAATGTATAAAGAGTTTGGCTTCCGTTTCAACGGAGAAAAAGATATTCACGGTGAAGATGTTATGGTGAAACGTTACTCTTAGGCGTGCTGAAAAGCACGCCTTTTATGATGCAAAGGAAAGCTTCGCAATTTCCCGGGAGCCGGCTCCGGCCATTGCAGGGATGTCGGCCACAGAAATACCCATCGCAGGAATGCCCGCCACAGAAATGCCCGCCGGAGCAAAGGGGATCCCTTCGACGGCTAATTGTTATCACGGATGACACGGCAGGGATTTCCGCAGGCTATCTTATCGGAGGGGATGTCTCTTGTCACGACGCTCCCTGCACCGATTACGACATTATCTCCAATGGTAACTCCCGGCATGATAATCGCCCCGCCGTTTTTTATATCGTGATTCGCGATGCATGAAAACGGTAGAAGGCCGCTGGCGGAATACTAACTGTAAACAGTATCTTTTTTCTCATAGCAGTGGTAAGCATAGGCTCTTTGGAAGCCAAACTGCTCATATAGTTCCGGCAGGAGTTTCTGGCCGGGAAGATTGACCAGCACTTTCGTAATTCCTTTTTGCAAGGCAAATTGCAGAACATCCGATAGATTCGGGCGGCATAGGGGCATCCCGTTGAAAAGGAAAAGGAGTTCTGCCCGTTTTATTCCCATAATTCCACACTTCCTGCTTTTCTGTCCGTTTGTTTCACCGCCTGTTTCTTTGGCTGTATTACAAGCTGTATGGAGGCAGGTACCTTCCTTGATTTCCATCATGTTTTCCAGTAATACGGAATTCTCGGCAGACAATCCGTCGTCCTGATCCGCAGAAATAAAGTCCATGGAGAGGGAACGTCCGTCCCCGTTTTGCGCCTGCAGTTTTGCGGCGACCTCGTCCGTCAGCGTCAGCTCACCAATGATGGAACAGTTCTGCATCATATAGTGCCGGCTCTCAAGCCGTGAGTTCAGATAAAAATTTGTATTTTCGACAACGCGGAAGACACAGTCGGTTTCTCTTTTTCGGCCGATCTGCTCACAGGCCCGTATACGCTCCTCGACGCAGTCGGGAGAATTATTATAAAGTGGAAGAACCAGCAGGCGGTCTGCAAATTTTTTCAAAATCCATCCATCGTGAACCTCGGTTTGTGTATTCGAAAACAGGTTGATAATTTGTTCTTCCAGTTTGACGGCAGATTCATTCATTGACTTTTACGCTCCTTTTTCAATCGTATCATTTTCGTCCGGAAAATAATGGCTTTATGATATGCCTGTTATTGTATCATTTTGAAAATGAGATTTCTTGTGCAATATGGTACGGTTTGGATAACTTGCCGCTATCAGGAGCGAAGAGCTGAAATCAGTACCATCCAACACGGCTCTCTGAAAGTTGTGTGCAATGAGATTGGTTTTCCGGGGAGCGCTGTTTGAATGGTTCACTTTCATTTTAACAAATTTTATTGTGTTTTTAAACAGGGGGGTCATCTTTCATTTAAAGTTTTCGATATCAAACGTTACTGTTCACACCGCATTGCGCTGTGAACAATAACACGCTTCGCGATGCACAGAAACGGCAAAAAGTGCCGTTGCTTGTAATGAAAAGTCCGCATCGCGCACTTTTTGTTGCGTCGCGCCGTGTAACTCGGGATTTTCACGCAAGATACGCGCGAAAACGCCTCGCGGGACATTACCTGTGAACAGTAACTATCAAACTCCACAGAAATTTCAGTTTCAGGGAAATGGATGAAACTTTTTCCGACCTTTTTCCGTCTAATACTCAGTACAGAAGAAAAGGAGTTGTTATGATGAGGCGGAAGAGAAGAAAGATTAAAAAGATGGCGCTGGCAATGCTGGTCCTTGGATGCATGATTGCGGCGGCTACGGCTGCATATGCAGGAGCTCCCTCTGCCTCTGGAAATTCCGGGACAGAAAACAGAATTCCCAGTGAGAGACAGATGAGCCAGGAAGGGCAGACACCTCAGGAAGGGCAGACAGCGAACCAGGAGACACAGGCGGCCGTTCACACGATACAGGAAGAGGCCGCAGGTAAGCAGCCGGAAAGCCAGGCACAATCCTCTGCGCCCGCAGAAACGCAGGATCCTCAGGCACAGACGCAGCAGAGCCAGGCGGAACTGGAATCCCGGGCCGCGGAGTCCCTGATGGCGGAAACAGAGAAGGGGGCCGAAGAAGCGGGCCTTGTTTTAAGCGGAGGAAGATATCTTGATCCGTCCAAACCAATGATTGCGCTGACCTTCGACGACGGGCCGTATGCGCCGGTAGGAAACCGCATTATGGACAGTATGGAACAATATAACGGCCGCGCCACCTTCTTTGTTGTGGGAAACCGTGTGGCGGATAACAAGACGGAAATCAAGAGAATGCATGGCAACGGCCATGAAATTGCCAATCATACATATGATCATAAATATCTGAACAAGCTGAGTGCGGATGAAATTGTCAGCCAGGTGGAGCTTTGCAATCAGGCCATTGCGGCCATAACGGGGGAGAGCCCCAGGCTGGTGCGCCTGCCGGGAGGAAGCAAAAACAGCACGGTTTTAGGCAATGTCCATTACCCGATCATTCTGTGGAATATCGATACACTGGACTGGAAAACAAAGAATGCCGACAAGTCGGTGGAGGCGGTGCTCGGTAAAGTGAAGGACGGAGATATTATCCTGATGCACGAACTTTATAAGGCGTCGGGAGACGCGGCGGTACGGATTATCCCGGCCCTGTCCGAGCAGGGCTACCAGTTTGTGACCGTCAGCGAACTGATCCGTTTCCGGGGCGGGGTAAAGAACGGGGGAGTCTACTATAGCTTCCATCAGGGTAAATAAGGAAAATAAATCAATGATTACAGAAAAAGGGACTTTCCGGCGGACAGTTGGAAAATCCCTTTTTCCGTACATCGAAACCGCCGTCTTGTTTTGAAGAACGAGGTAAGCTATAATAATCAGAGGGCAGATGTTATGCCGGTGTATTCCGGCATCCCTGTTCACTGGAAAGAGGCGGGAAAATGAAATTAATCATAAAATACACCATCCGTATATTTTACGCTGTCATCCTGTTTGTGACGGCCAATCTACCGGCGCTAGGGCTGCTTTACAGGAGGCCCCGGTGGCTTTTTCTGGTGCTTCCGTGCTTTGTGCTGGTCAATATCCTTCCGCTGCCGGAAGGCAGGAAACTGCCGAAACGGCGGCTTGCCGTGTGTGCGGGCGGCTGTGAGCTTTTGATCCTGTTTCTCATCTCCGCGGCTGCGTCGGCTGTGTATCTCCTGTCACTGATACCGTCTTCATTTCCCGGTAATGCGGCGCCGTGGTTTGGAAATCTTCTCTGCGTCGTGCTTGTGGAGGCGGCTGTGTTCTGGAACGGAATTATCAGGGTCTACGCTGCATCGGCCCAGATTGGAATCAAATGGCGGGTGACAGGCATTATCTGCGGATGGATTCCGGTTGCCAACCTGATTGCCCTGTGGAAAATCATCAGAACGGCTTCGGAGGAAGTGAAATTTGAAAGCGGTAAGATACTGAGAAACCGAGAAAGAGAGCAGGAGCAGATTTGCAGGACCAGATATCCCATCCTGATGGTCCACGGTGTTTTTTTCCGGGATTCCAAATACTTTAACTATTGGGGCAGGATACCAAATGAGCTTAAGCAGAACGGAGCTGTGATTTATTACGGCAACCACCAGTCGGCGGCCTCGGTTGCGGACTGCGGGGAAGAACTTGCAAAACGCATCCTGCAGACCGTCAGGGAGACCGGCTGCGGGAAGGTCAATATCATAGCCCATTCGAAGGGCGGGCTGGACAGCCGGTATGCGATCAGCCTGCTGGGGATGGATCAGTATGTGGCATCGCTCACAACGGTAAATACGCCGCACAGGGGATGCATCTTTGCCGATTACCTTCTGGGAAAAATTCCGGTGCAGGTGAAGGAAAAAGTAGCGGCCAGTTACAACACAGCTCTGAAAAAGCTGGGAGATCAGAATCCCGATTTCCTGGCTGCGGTAGGCGATCTCACGGCCTCCGCCTGCAGCCGTTTTAACGGGATTGCCCTGGATAAACCGGGCGTATATTACCAGAGTACGGGATCCAAGTTAAACGTTGCTTCCGGCGGCCGTTTTCCTCTGAACTTCTCCCATGAGCTTGTGAAACATTTTGACGGCCCCAACGACGGGCTTGTGGCTGAGAGCTCATTCCAGTGGGGAGAACGGTATACGCTTCTCACAACAAAGGGACGCAGAGGCATCTCACACGGGGATATGATTGATCTGAACAGGGAAAATATCAGTGATTTTGATGTGAGAGAGTTCTTTGTCGGCCTGGTAAGCGATTTAAAGAACAGAGGATTTTAGAGACGGTAAAGAAAAAGACGGGACAGAAAGAGACTAGACAGAAGGAGACTAAATCTATGAAAATGATACTTGATGTGGATACCGGAATTGACGATGCGCTCGCAATTGCCTATGCCGTGGGCGCGGAGGAAGCAGAGCTTAAGGGAATTACCTGCTGTTTCGGCAACGTCAGGGTGGAGACGGCGGTCAGGAATACGCTTCAGATCCTGCACGTCCTCGGAGCCGGGGATATACCGGTCTATGCGGGAGAAAACACCACATTTGCCGGAAAAGATTTTATCCCGGCCGAGGTGTGCAAAAGAGTCCACGGTTTAAATGGGATCGGGGACGTCGAACTGCCGGAACCTACAAAAAATGCAGAAAAAGAAGATGCTGTTACTTTTATGGCAACCATGGCGGAGAAGTATGGCAAGGAACTTGTCATCGTGGCGACGGCGGCCATGACGAACCTGGCCCGTTTTATCGAGCGGTATCCGGAAAAAGCGGCTGGCGTCGGCTGTATCTGCGTCATGGGCGGCGCGGTTACCGTTCCAGGCAATGTGAACCGCTACGCCGAGGCCAACATCCTGGCCGATCCCGAAGCGGCGAAATATGTCCTGGAAAGCGGAGTCCATATCCTGATGATCGGCCTGGATGTGACACTTAAGACGATGATGAGCGCGGAGGCGATGGAAGAATGGATCCGCCCGTGGCGGGAGGCCGGGACAAAAGCGGGAGATAAGTTCGCAGAGATGGTCCATTATTACTGTTCCCACGAGGTAGGGAAAGAGGGAAAACGGGAAGGTGCGATCCACGATCCTCTGGCGGTTGCCGCGGCGATTCATCCGGAGCTGATTGAGTTCTTTGAGACAAACCTGACCGTGGAGACGGATGGAGAGTCAAGGGGCAGGACAACCGGGGATTTGAGCCGGCTGAAATGCCGGGAAAAGACGGTAAAGGTCTGTGTGGATGCCCGGGTAGAATCATTTTTAAATGATTTTGTTGGAACAGTTCAAAAAGCAATACATAGGATTTAACCGCTTTTGCCATACTATATCAGAGACATTATGTCGCGGAAAGCGATCCGCCGCAGGCGGAGGATTCTTTAAACGGAATTCTTTCATATAGTTTGGCAAAAGGAGGCATTGTATGCAGAGCATAAGACTGAAGGAAGATTTTTACTGGACGGGAATTATAGACGAAGGCCTGCGGGTATTTGATATCATTATGTATACGGAATTTGGCACCACCTACAATTCCTATGTACTTAAAACGGGGGACAAGACGGTTCTTTTTGAGACGGCAAAGGCTAAATTTTTCGACGAGTACCTGACGGAGCTTAAGAAAATTACGGATATCGATAAAATCGATTATCTGGTGGTTGACCACACGGAGCCGGATCATGCGGGCAGTGTGGAACTTCTTCTGGATATCAATCCCAATCTGAAGGTGATTGCAACCAGCTGTGCGCTGAATTTCCTTAAAAATATCGTAAACCGGGATTTTTACAGCATCCAGGTCAAGGACAATGAGACAATGAAAATCGGAGATAAGACGCTCCGGTTTATGACGGTTCCCAACCTCCACTGGCCGGATACGATGTATACCTGGATAGAGGAGGACAAGATTCTTGTCACCTGTGACTCATTTGGCGCCCATTACGGTGTGGAGGGTGTGCTGAGAAGTGAGGTAAAGGACGAGGAGAATTATAAAAAAGCGGCCAGATATTATTTTGACTGCATCATAGGCCCTTTTAAGGGATTTATGATGAAGGCGCTCCGGAGAGTGAAGGAGCTTGATCCGGTCATGATTTGTACGGGACATGGCCCGGTGCTTGACACAAAGATTGAGGAAGTGTTTGAAATGTACGAGGACTGGTGTACCGTCACCAATCCGAACAGCAGGAAAACCGTGATTATTCCCTATGTCAGCGCCTACGGCTATACGGAGGAGCTGGCCGAAAAAATCGCCGACGGAATCCGCGGCAGCGGCCCGGTGGAGGTGAGGCTCTACGATATGGTGACGGCCGACGCTGCCAGGGTGGTGGGAGAACTGGAATTTGCCGACGGAATTCTCTTCGGGACTCCAACGATTGTGGGAGAGGCGCTGAAACCCATATGGGACTTGACCACCTCCATTTTTCCGGCCACCCACGGGGGAAAATATGCTTCCGCGTTCGGCAGCTACGGTTGGAGCGGAGAGGGCGTTCCCCACATTATAGGACGCCTGAAACAGCTCAAGATGAAGGTGCCGGATGACGGTTTCAGGGTGAAGTTTAAACCGGACGAGGTGGCGTTAATGGACGCCTACGAATATGGTTATCAGTTTGGCTGCCTTGTGCAGGGAAAAGAAAAAACGGAAGGAAAACAGGCGGAAAATGCGGGAAAAGGACCGAGGAAACTCGTAAAATGCCTGGTCTGCGGTGAGATTTTCGATTCTTCGCTTGATACCTGTCCTGTCTGCGGAGTGGGACGTGAATACTTTGTGGAGGTTGATACGGAAGAAACCGATTATCATCACGACACGGAGGACTTCTACGTAATTATCGGAAACGGAACGGCGGGACTTTCGGCCGCCGAGGAGATACGAAAGAGGGATAAAACGGCTTCGGTTGTCATGGTATCCGATGAACCTTATGACACCTACAACCGCCCCATGCTGACAAAATCCATGCTGGCCGGGCTGCAGCCGGAACAGATTGCCGTCAAAGAAAACGAGTGGTATGAAAAAAACAATATTATCCGTGTCCTTGGCAGGCACGTGGCGTCCATCGATACGGAGATTAAGCAGATTGTGCTGGAGGACGGCACAAAAATGGTTTATACAAAGCTGATTTACGCGCTTGGGGCCGAGTGCTTTATTCCCCCGATTAAGGGCGCCGGACAGGAGCATGTGGTAGCTGTCCGCCGTCTGGACGACGTCAGGAAGATTATCAGCCTTCTGCCCGAAACCAGGAACGTATGTGTCATTGGCGGAGGCGTTCTGGGCCTGGAAGCGGCCTGGGAGTTCAGGAAATCCGGACGGGAAGTAGCCGTGGCGGAAGCGGCGCCGGGACTCATGATGCGGCAGCTGGATCAGGGGGCGTCCGACATGATAAAAGAGATTGCGGCCAGGGAAAAAATCCGGATTTTCACCGGGGTCCAGGCCGAGGAAATCCTGGCAAAGGGAAAGGGCGTGAGGCTCTCAAACGGGGAGAAGCTCCCTGCCGATCTTGTCATAATTTCGGCCGGAATCAGTCCTAACACGGAGCTGGCGAAGCAGTCCGGCATTGCCGCGCAGAGAGCCGTTGTCGTCAATGAGAAAATGGAAACTAATGTGAAGGATGTCTACGCATGCGGAGACTGTGCCCAGTATCAGGGCATGAATTATGCGCTGTGGGGCGAGGCGTCGGCTCAGGGCAAGGTGGCGGGAGCCAATGCGGCGGGAGAGGCGGTCGAATATGAGCCGCCGTCCATGGGACTTTCCTTCCACGGAATGAATACCGCCCTGTACGCGATTGGAGATACGGGAAAAAACGAAGCGCTGTCATACCGGACCGAGGAGAAAAAAGACGAGGCCAGGAAACAGTATGAAAAATATTACTACGCAAACGGTCAGCTAAAAGGCGCGATCCTCATCGGCGATCTTTCCAGAATGGCCGAAGTGACGGAGAGAATAAAATAGGAAACAGCAACAAAAAACAGGCGGCATGGGTGCGGAGTGAATCTGCAATCATACTGCCTGTTTTTCTTCCTTTTCCGAACGAGTAAATGCAATGGAACGTCTGTCATGGGCGTTTCTCACTGCTTTCCGGCCTCCTCTTCCTACTGACAACGGCAAAAACCGAGCTTCTCTATCAGTTCATCATGATTTCCGTAATACAGCTTCAGGTCTAACAGTTTTCCGATCCCGAGACTTAAAATTCCAAGCAGGGATTTTCCGTCCACAATCTGGCTTCCGAACTGCAGATCCAAATCACCGCTAAACCCGTCGACTGCCCGCAGATATTGCCTGATATCCTCTAACGTATTAAATTTCACCTTAACTTCACTCATGTGAGATCCCCTCCTATATATTTATATTTTTCTTTCTCAGAATGGTGAATGATGTTTACATTGTAAGGGGTAATGGGGAGAATAGCAAATAAAGATTTTGTTAATCTTTTACAGAGACAGAGGGGAGAAAAAGGGAATTGAACGAATAAAAGAAAATCGGGAGTATGGTTTCAGATTGGAAAGAAAATGTGGTTTTTACTTTGTTTTCAGGCGGTATCGGGAGATTGGGAAATTGGAAAAAAATTTCGGCAGATTGTAGAAAAAATAACTATTTAATTGAGATGTGAGGACGCCTCTGTAAGACGGCGGACGGGGGAGTGGGAGGGTGTATATGAGTCTTCAGTCCCGGTTTATAGGTTGTGGTAAGGGGGAATCCGGAGAAAGACTTTCCTGCGGGGACACGCTCCCGCTTGTGAAGCGCACAGCGGATGCTAGGCTCGAAAGGACCTCGCTAAGCACCGGCGGGCTTCAAGGTCTCCCTCCGGAAAGTTTTTCTCCTCCTTCCCCAGGCAGGTTGTTGACGGGACTGAAGACTCAGGGAAGGTGGTCGCCCCGTCCGCCGGCTTCAGGGGCTGATTGTCTCTTTCGTCAAGTGTGGGAAAGGTATTGTCGCGGCCACTATGTAGTCGTGAATCTTTTACCTTATGAAAGTATTTCGGGCTGGATTCAGAGAAAAATCCAAAGCTATATTAAATGATGAATCAAAAAATTCAATGGTTATTCAAGGATAAGTCAGGCGCTAAAGCTTTGATTCATCAATTGAATACCATACAGAGGGATTCTCCCGAAATTCGAGGAAATGTAGTGGCAGCGACAATACCTCCCCCTTTGAAGGAATAAGAACAATTCAGCGGCCGCAGACCGGGGTTCGGGATGGCGAAAACCTTCGCGTCTTCAGTCCCGGGCCATACCCTTCCCGTGGGGAATCCGGGAGAAAAAGATTCCGGAGGGAACCTGGGAGTTCATCGGCACTTACCGAGGTATTTTTGAGGTTAGTTCCGTTATGTACTCCGAAGAGCGCAAGCGTTTCCCGGAGGAACTTTTTCTGCCCGTATTCCCCACCCGCGACAACCTGCAAACCGGGACTGAAGACTCACAACCTCCCCCTCACCATCCCGCCCCCCGACCGTCCCGGCGGCGTTCTCCTTCCTCAACCAAATCCCTATTTTATTGTAACAATCACTTTATTCGGAAGACAGGTAATCGCCTCGCCTTTCTGCCTTTTCTCCCCTTCCTGCACACAGATTTTATCAGGGCAGGAGGCCTCGAAGATGGAAACGGCGCCATTTTTAATAATCATATGGTTTGTTCCGCCGTCAACGCCTTCAATCAGGAAATCGGCATCCTGGCCGAGTGGGAATTCACGGACCGTTTTCCCGTTTACGCTGACCACAACCACCGACGCATCCCCTCTGTTCAGGAAACGGTATCCTGCGAAGAAAATTACGGCGGCGGCGAGGAGGCCGCAGACGAGAAAGATTTCATTTTTCTTTTTTCTGCTGTCATTGTTTAAACGGCTGTCTTTTAAACCGTTATCTTTCATAATGAGCCTCCTTTTTCCGTCAACCGGCATCGGGGAGAGGAAGAACAAGCAGCTCCGCTCCGTCCGAATAGTGAATTTCATAATCATCCGTTATAAAATAAGCGTAAATGCCATCCATTGAATTGACAAGCTCAAGCCCTTTTTCAAGCCCCAGTGAAAAACAGGTGGTGCTTAAAGCGTCGCCGTCCACCGAGCGCGGTGAGACGATTGTGACGGCAATCAGGCCGTTGTCATAGGGATAGCCGGTGGAGGGATTTAACAGGTGGTGATAATTTTTTCCATCCACAATAAAATGGCGTTCATAGACCCCGGAGGAGACGACGGAGAGGCCGTTAATGCTCAGGTTTGCGATAATTTCATTGCGCCCTTCAAACGGCTTCTGCAGCCCGATTTTAAACGGCTCGCCGTCCGGTTTTTCACCGACGCAGAGCACATTGCCTCCGAGATTAATAATTGCGCTTTTCACATTCCGGCTTATCAGATATTCCTTCAAGCGGTCAGCGATAAACCCTTTCGCAATAGAACCGAGATCGATTGTAGTGTCTGCCGAGTGAAAAGTGAGCACATCGCCCTCCAGGCTTATATTCTTCCAGTCCACGCGTTCCGCCGCAGCCTGAATTTCCTCTGCCGGAGGAATAATATTTTTGCCATCCGTGAAATTCCACAGCGAACTCAGCGGTTCAATCGTGATATCAAAAGCGCCGTCCGAAATCCGGCTGTACTGGAGCCCTTCGCGGATCAGGGCCGCCGTATCCTTTGTGAGTGTAAATGTATCTTCTCCGGGAGCACGGTGATTCAGCCGGTAAACTTCACTGGTCGTTATCGTTTTGCTGAGCCGGTTTTCATACTCTCGGCACAGCGCCATACACTGTTCCAATATCTCCTCATCATCGCTGTCATACAGGGTAACCGTGACAAACGTATTGAGAAGAAAGTCCGAACGGGTAATCGGCTCCGTCTGCCTGGGCCGGAGTGTTAAAACAGCGCCAAAGACCAGAAAAAGCACACCCAGCGCGGATAAAAAGATCTGAAATTGTTTTTTTTCCATCATATAGGGATTCCTTTGTGAAAGTATTTGTGATTTGAAACATAACTGTTCAGTACCTTCATAGCAGTTACTTTGAAACATACCAATCTTAGCAAAGAGGAAAATCAAAGTCAAGGGATGAACCGGCAAAAAACACCTCGCAGAATACTGTCTGTGGACAGTAACCAACCTTCTCCCCGTCCAAAGCTCCCGTTTCCAATTAAATCCCACCCTCTTTACAAACCACCCATATTCCGATAAAATAATAACAAAACTTGCACTTCCCGGAAACCCGTCGACCCGACATCCCATTTTCAAGTATCAAACAGAAAGAGGACACCCTCTATGAAATATAGAAAAGAAACACGCAGAGGAGACCGTAAAGCGGTAAAAGTGGCGCTCTATGGAATCCTGCTCTCGCTTGCCATGCTGCTCGGCTATGTGGAAACCCTGATTCCGATCAGTCTCGGCGTTCCCGGCGTCAAGCTGGGGCTTGCCAATCTTGTCAGCATCGTATCCCTTTATATGATAGGAACAGGGGGAACGATTGCCATTGCACTCTGCCGGATCGTCCTGCTGACCGGTTTTGCATACGGTAATATGGCCATGATGATGTACAGTCTTGCAGGGGGGGCGCTCAGCCTCGCCATGATGATTTTCTGCAGGAAGAGGGATTTATTTGGTCAGGTGGGGGTCAGCATTATCGGTGGCGTGGGGCACAATGTGGGACAGATTCTGGTGGCCGCGGCCGTCGTGGAAAACACCGCTGTATTTTACTATCTTCCCTTCCTTTTGGCGGCCGGAACCGTGGCAGGGGCAGTGATAGGGCTGCTCGGCGGAATTGTGACAAAACGTCTGGAATCGTACCTGTGAATGTGCTATACTAATAAACCGGGCATAACGCAGGTTCTGACCGCAGGCGGCACCGCCCAAAAGACAATCAATGAAGCAGATTGCGCGAAGCGCATCAAAATATAAGGAGGCGTGGTATGGTATACGAAGCAATTAAAAAACTGGTTAAATATGGTCTTACGACAGGACTGATTGAGGAAGAAGACCGGATTTATGCGACGAATCAGATCCTGGATGTACTGAAGCTGGACGAGTATGAAGAGCCGGAGACGGAGTCCGGGGAAGTGAATCTGGAAGAAACGCTGAAAGAGCTGATGGATTTTGCCCATGAGTCCGGAGTACTGCCGGAAGACAGTGTGGTTTACAGGGATTTATTCGATACAAGGCTGATGAACTGCCTGATGCCGAGGCCGTCGGAGGTTGTGCGGAAATTCTTTGGCCTTTATAACCATCAGTCGCCTCAGGCCGCTACGGAATATTACTATAAGTTAAGCCAGGATTCCGATTACATCAGAAGATACCGCGTCTGTAAAGATATGAAATGGGTAACGGAGACAAAATATGGTGAACTGGACATTACGGTAAACCTCTCAAAACCGGAGAAGGATCCGAAGGCAATTGCCGCCGCCAAGCTTGCAAAACAGGGCGGTTATCCCAAATGCCTGCTCTGCCGAGAAAATGAG
The DNA here is from genome assembly GCA_036419695.1 of [Clostridium] symbiosum. Classification (NCBI taxonomy): domain Bacteria; kingdom Bacillati; phylum Bacillota; class Clostridia; order Lachnospirales; family Lachnospiraceae; genus Otoolea; species [Clostridium] symbiosum. The sequence continues at coordinate 3,847,772 of CP143946.1, read as the reverse complement.
GGGTATGCGGGGCGCGTAAACCATCCGGCCAGGAATAACCACCGCACGATTCCGATCACGGTAAACGACAGCCGGTGGGGCTTCCAGTATTCGCCCTATGTTTATTATAATGAGCATTGCATCGTATTTAACGGACAGCATATACCGATGAAAATCGAGAAGGCGACCTTTATTAAGCTCTTTGATTTTGTCAAAATGTTTCCTCATTATTTTCTGGGTTCCAACGCGGATCTGCCGATTGTCGGCGGTTCCATTTTAAGCCATGATCATTTCCAGGGAGGCCATTATACTTTTGCCATGGCGAAAGCGCCGATTGAAAAGTATTTTACCTTCCAGGGGTTTGAGGATGTGGAGGCCGGTATTGTATACTGGCCGATGTCGGTGCTGCGCACACGCGCCAAAGATCCGGAGCGCCTGATTGAGCTGGGGGATAAAGTCCTCACGGCCTGGAGAAACTATACGGATGAGGCTGCATTTGTCTTTGCCGAGACGGATGGGGAACCGCACAACACGATCACTCCGATCGCCAGAAAGAACGGCGAAATGTTTGAGCTGGATCTGGTACTGAGGAATAATATAACAACGGAGGAGTTTCCTCTGGGACTTTATCATCCCCATCAGGAACTTCACCATATCAAGAAAGAAAATATCGGCTTAATTGAAGTGATGGGCCTGGCGGTGCTCCCGTCCAGACTGAAAGACGAGCTGGCAAAACTGGGAGAGTACATTACTGCAGGTAAAGATATAAGGGGCAGCGAGGAACTTGAAAAGCATGCCGACTGGGTGGAGGCGTTCCTTCCCAAATATGAAAAGATTACAAAGGATAATGTGGATGAAATCCTGAAAGACGAGGTGGGACTCGTATTCGAGAGAGTACTGGAAGATGCCGGAGTCTATAAATGCACGGAGGAGGGCAGGGCGGCTTTTGCCAGATTCCTGAATTCCGTTGGTGCCGGAGAGGTATAGAGATCGAATGCTGGACATAAAAGAATTTCTTAAGAAGTACAACATGGATTACGGCGACTATGAGTCGGCGGGCATTGACTGGGAAGAACTCCAGGCAATCCACGATCACTACGGGAACATCGAGCAGAAACTGCGGGGGATAGGAAAAGATTTTGTGGATGAGTATCTCTATGACATTGAGAAAGCCGGGATCCATTCTTACCGCTACAGGACGAAGGAACCGGGGCATCTGGTCGAGAAGATTATCAGGAAACGGAATGAGCTGCCGGAGAAATTTGCACGTATTGACCGCACCAATTACTGGAAATATGTAACGGATCTGATCGGCATCCGGGTGTTTTTCCTGTACCGGGAGGACTGGAGACATTTTCACGAATATATTACATCTGTGTTTGAGAACGACCCGGAGCAGTATGTCAGGGACCGGGAGGCGGATTTTGACGGGAATGTGAATCATTATTATATTGCCGAGCGTCCGAAGGTATACAGAAGAACCGGAGACAGCCGTATCTATGACGAGGATCTCATTGACATTAAATCGGACGGAATTTACCGCTCTCTCCATTACATCGTGAAATACAAGGGATATTATGTGGAGATCCAGGCCAGGACCCTGTTTGAGGAGGGATGGAGCGAGGTGGATCATGACATCGTCTATCCTTATTTCCAGGACGACGAGATGCTCAAAGACTTTTCCACCCTGTTAAACCGTCTGTCGGGAATGGCGGACGAGATGAGTTCTTATTTCCGGAGAATGAAGCAGAAAAAGGAAGGCGTTGGCAGAACGGAGGAGCATATGGAGCTGCGGGCGGCGGAAATAAAGGAAGAGCCATAAAAGCGGGCGGAGTAAAAGCATAAAAAAGCATCTGTCGGGGAAGCAATTTTCCTGCGGCAGATGCTTTTTTATATATAGGAAAGTGATCTTATATAATTATAGATCCAGTTTCAAATCCCCTTCTTTAATCCAGCCTGCTTTCCGGCACATGAGACCGAAGAGAGGAGTCAGGACAGCCGGGAGAATGAAGCAGACAAGCAGGATGCCGAGCCACATATTGGTTCCGCCCGTTTCCTGCATGGCGGTGTAGATTCCGATAGGGCCCACCAGTCCGCAGGTTCCCATACCGGAACCCGTCGGGATATTTTCCAGTTTGAACACCATGGTAGATATGGGACCCGTCACCATGGAGGCCAAAGTCGGCGGAATCCAGATTCTCGGGTTCCGGACAATATTGCCCATCTGGAGCATGGAAGTTCCAAGGCCCTGAGCAAGAAGGCCGCCCCATTTATTTTCACGGAAACTCAGGATGGCAAAACCGACCATCTGCGCGCAGCAGCCGGCTGTGGCGGCGCCTCCGGCCAGCCCGTCCAGGCTGAGCATAATACAGATTGCGGCGCTGCTGATGGGAAGCGTCAGGGCAATGCCGATGAGGGCGGAAACCAGAATGCCCATAAAGAGGGGCTGCATCACGGTAGCTGTTTTTACAAGGTTGCCGAACGCGGTCATGAAAGCCGAGACACCGGGACCGACAAACTGCGAGGCCAGAACACCGGAGATAATGGTGACTCCGGGAGTGACGAGGATGTCCACCGGAGTTTCTTTGGAAACGATCTTTCCAAGCTCTGTGGCGATAATCGTGGCAACCAGGGCTCCGACGGGGCCGCCCAGTTCATTGCCGGCAATACCGACGGTGGCAGCGGAAAAAAGTACGAGCGGCGGCGCTTTCAGGGCAAATGCGATAGAGACGCCGAGGGCGGCGCCGGTAGCGCTTTTGGCATAGGCGGATATGGTGGTAAAGATTTCGATATGGGTTTTATCGCCAAGTGTAGCGAAGATAGTGCCGATGAGCAGAGAAGCGAAAAGACCGAAGGCCATTGCGCCCAGTGCATCGATGAGGTAAGTCTGAACGGAGACATTGACCTGCTTCCGTTTCAGAAAATCCTTAAATGTGCTTTGACTCATAATAAATCCCCCTGTTGTAATACTGTATTTTTATAGTTACTGTATTCTAGCATATTTTCCAGTAAATTCAAGCTTTTAACAGAATTTAGCAGGAATTCGTTAAATTAATAACAAGAAGGTGGATAAGAAAAGAGGCGGGCGGCGGCCACCCACAACTGATTGCAGATGTACCGGGGAACATGGTATAATGACTACGGAGTAGTCATTATACCTGCGCATGACGGTTTCTGCATCCACTGCAGAAAACCGGGCGCTAAGTTCCGTTCAGAAAGGAGAGGAGCGGCATGGCAAAAAGAATATGTCCTGTCTGTGATCAGAGGATGAAAAGTGCACATTACTGTTCTGTCTGCAGGAGTTTTGTGAGACATCCGAGAATCGTGGAAGGGGATTTTTATCTGAATGAACGTCATCCTTCATCGGAGGGAAACTGTGAATACCATAATCCGTCGTTTATGAAGGAGAACCCTAAAAAGCAGGGATCCCCGGCTTTCGGCTGGAAGGGAGGGGCAGGAACTTCCGCTCCGGGGTATGGGACCGGCCGTCAGGCTGGAGGCCGGGGCGGTTCCATAAAATATGGAGGGCAGACCTACGGGGCCGGCCAAAAAGGATATTACGCCGGTAAAAACAGCAGCAGCCCGGTATCCTCGGCCATTCTCATTATCTTCGTAATTATGTTTCTGATTGTACTTTTATCAACCATTATTCCCGTTCTGATGTTTGCCATATAAAGAACAGTGACCGGAATGAAAAACCATATTTCCGGGAATATTGGGAAATAATTGACAGAGGGAGACAGATGGAGCGCAGTGATAAGATAGAAGTAAAACGCTCCGAGGTATACAGATACCTTGGATTTGGGCATAATCTGCCCGATGAGACGACGGTAAGCCTGGTGGAAGACAGTATCAGGGAGCTGGAACGAGTTGTTTCGCCCCGGTTTTTTTCGAGATCCTTTCCGCTCAAACATCTTAAGGACGGCCGGCTGGATTTTACCTGCTTTCAGGTGGAGAGCCTCGACCTTTCAAAGAATTTAAAAGATTGTGAAAGGGTAATCCTGTTTGCAGCGACCCTGGGAGCGGGGCCCGATTTACTTGCGCGCCGTTACGGCCGCCTTGAAATGAGCCGCGCCGTTGTGCTGCAGGCAGCCTCCGCCGCCATGATTGAGGCGTGGTGCGACAGGAAGAATGAGGAACTGAAAGAGGAAGCGCTCAGGCAGGGAGAGTTCCTGCGGCCAAGGTTCAGCCCGGGGTACGGTGATTTTTCTCTTGAATATCAGAAGATTCTGACGAAGGTGCTGGAGACGGGAAAGACGGTGGGGGTTACCCTGACGGACAGTCTTCTGATGGTGCCCTCCAAGTCGGTGACGGCGGTGATTGGCGCCGGCAGAAAAGACGACCAGGACGAAAAGGAAGACCAGAACGAAAAGGAAGACTGCGGGGGGTGCGGCAAGGCGGACTGCCCTTACCGGAAAGGTTAAGAGATGAAGATACTGGAAGAATTAAAAACAAAAATTCTGCTGTTTGACGGAGGCACCGGCAGTCTTTTGCAGGAGGCTGGCCTGAAACCGGGAGAACTTCCGGAAACATGGAATATCATCCGCCCTGATTTCATGGTGAAGCTTCACAGGGACTATCTGGAAGCGGGATGTGACATTATCAAAACGAATACATTCGGAGCCAACCGTTTTAAATACAACAGCAGTTCCAAATACGGCCTGAAGGAAATCGTCACCGCGGCCATGGAAAATGCAAAGCGGGCGGTAAGGGAGGCCGGAAGGGGATATATTGCCCTGGATCTGGGGCCCACGGGCAAGCTTTTAAAACCCATGGGCCAGCTCGAGTTTGAGGAGGCCGTCTCCATTTACCGTGAGGTGGTGGAGATTGGGGCGGCACAGGGGGCCGATCTGATTCTGATCGAGACGATGAGCGACACCTATGAATTAAAGGCGGCTGTGCTTGCTGCCAGGGAAAACAGCGCGCTTCCGGTCTTTGCAACGGTAATTTTCGATGAAAAAGGGAAAATGCTGACGGGCGGCACCCCGAAGGCAGTCATAGGAATGCTGGAAGGCCTGAGAGTGGATGCAATCGGAATGAACTGCGGCCTCGGTCCCGTCCAGATGAAACCTCTGGCAGCCGAATTTTTAAAATATGCCTCAGTTCCCGTGATAGTCAATCCCAATGCAGGCCTTCCGAGAAGCGAAGGCGGGAGAACCGTTTACGACATAGGACCCGATGAATTTGAGACGGCAATGAAGGAGATACTGGATCTGGGGATTAATGTGGCAGGCGGCTGCTGCGGGACCACGCCGGAGCATATAAAACGGCTGGACCGCCTGCGGACGGGAAGAGAACAGAGACTTCCCGGAGAAAAACAGTTTACCGTTGCCACCTCCTATGCCTCGGCGGTGGAGTTTGGCTCCGATCCCGTGATTATCGGCGAGCGTATCAACCCAACGGGCAAGGCAAAGTATAAACAGGCCCTGATGGAAAAAAACATGGAGTTTATCCTGGAGGAAGGAATCTCGCAGCAGGAAAGCGGAGCCCATGTCCTGGATATCAATGTGGGGCTGCCGGAGATAGATGAACCGGAGATCATGGCTCTGGCGGTGCGGGAGCTTCAGGGAATCACCGAGCTGCCGCTTCAGATAGACACTGCGAATACGGAGGCAATGGCCCGCGCCATGCGGATTTACAACGGAAAGATCATGGTCAATTCCGTCAATGGAAAACAGGAGATGATGGATGCCGTCTTTCCGCTTGTGAAGCGCTATGGCGGTGTCGTAGTCGCACTGACACTGGACGAGCAGGGAATTCCGGGGACATCCGATGGACGGATTGAGATAGCCAGAAAAATCTACCGGGAAGCGGAGAAATATGGGATCGGGAAAAAAGATATTTTGATAGACGCCCTCTGCATGACCGTCAGCTCCGATCCGCTTGGCGCCCTGACCACGCTTGAGACCGTGAGGCGGATTCGGGACGAACTGGGAGGAAAGACGATACTGGGCGTCTCCAATATTTCCTTCGGACTTCCGGTGAGGGAGAACATTAATGCCAATTTCTTTACAATGGCCCTTTACAGCGGCCTGAATGCGGCGATTATCAATCCCGGTTCCGAGCCGATGATGTGTTCCTATCACAGCTTCCGTGCGCTGGCAGCCCTGGATGAGAACTGTGCCGGCTATATTGACGCCTATAAGGACGCCGGGCAGCCATCGGCGGCAGGGGCAGGACTGAGTTCAGGAGACATGTATGCCAGGTCTCCGAAGGCGTCTGAGATTGCCTGGATTCCCGGGACTTCAGAGACTCCGGGCGGCGTACCTTCCGGGGAAGGCAGTGAGGCCCAACTGTTCCTCAGTGTCTTAAAGGGGCTTAAGGACCAGGCTGCCAGGGCGGCGGGAGAGCTGCTTAGAGAGAAGGAACCCTTAGACGTCATCGATACCTGCATGATTCCGGCCCTCGACCGCGTGGGGAAGGGATATGAGGCGGGGACGGTGTTCCTCCCCCAGCTTCTGATGAGCGCGGAGGCGGCCAAAGCGGCTTTTGATGTGATTCGGGAGAAGCTTGACGAATCGGGCCGGACCGGCGGGAAAAAAGGGAAAATCATTCTGGCCACGGTGAAGGGCGATATTCACGACATTGGAAAGAATATTGTCAAAGTGCTCCTGGAAAACTACGGCTACGAAGTGATCGATTTGGGAAAGGACGTGCCGCCGGAAAGGATTGTCCGGGAGGCGGAGGAGAGGCAGGTGCCTCTTGTGGGACTCAGCGCCCTTATGACAACGACGGTTCCCGCGATGCAGAGGACAATTGCAGAACTGAAGGAAAAGGCTCCCTGGGTGAAAGTGATGGTGGGAGGCGCCGTCCTGACGCCGGAATACGCGGAAATGATCGGCGCGGATGCGTACTGCAGCGATGCGATGGCATCCGTCTCTTATGCCAGGAAAATTATCGGTTAAGAAATTGATAAATCTATGCCATTTACACGAAAATACCATTGTAAAACTTGAAGGGCTGTGATATAATCACGTCATGAAATAAAATTACATGTATAAGAGGAATGGTGAAATATGGACGAGGCGAAGAGTGTAATCGGCGTAATTTGTTCCTCCTATGATTCATTTTTTGATTCTGAAAAGAAAATTGCAAACTGTATCATGGAACGCAGGCGTGAAGTCGTGGATATGACCGTTGCCGAGCTGGCCCAGGCCAGCGGGGCCAGCGATGCATCCGTGTCACGTTTTTGCAGGAGATGCGGTTTCAAGGGGTTTCATCAGCTTAAAATGACACTGGCCGGGGAACTGGCGGAAGAATCCCAGGGGGCGGTCGGTAACGACATCAGCCGCAGGGATATCGGACAGTCGCTTCAGAATATTCTGGCGAATAAGACGGAGGAGCTGAAACAGACGGTGGCCATGATGGAGCCAGAGAATTTGGATCGGATTCTGGAGATAATACAGAAAGCGGGAACGGTTCAGTTTGTGGCCGTGGGCAATACCATACCGGTGGCAATGGATGCGGCTTTTAAGTTCAACCAGCTGGGCATTCGGGCCGTGACGGGCACGGTGCTGGAGACTCAGACAGCCTACGCCTTTAACCTCGGAAAGAAGGATGTCATTATTGCGATTTCCAATTCGGGGGTATCCAGGAGACTTATCAGGTTACTTGAAGGAGCTGCGGGGAACGGGGTTACGATTATTTCCATTACAAACAGTCCCGATTCACCGGTGGCAAAGCTTTCAGACTATCACATCACGACGGCAACAAGGGAGAAACTGCTGAGAGAGGATTTCCTCTTTTCCAGAGTTCCGGCAACAATGGTAATAGAGATACTTTATCTTCTTTTATCTGTCAGCATCAGGGGTGCGACGGAGAGTGTGAGGAGGCATGAGACCGCCATCATGGAGGACAAGCAGATCCGTTGAAATGATTGGCCGTGCCGTTATGGAGGGACTGTCGGTCACCGTTTATCTCATAAAAAGCAGTGATGGCACTTGACAGTCAATACAACTTATACTAGAATTTATATAAACTCAGATAAAAGAACGTAAAGCACTATAAATAAAGACAATAATAGTGAAGGAGAAGAAAATATGTTATCTAAAAAATTAACAATCACGAATCCATCAGGTCTCCACTTAAGACCGGCAGGTATTTTATCCCAGACGGCAATGAAGTTCAAGAGTGACACAACAATCGAATGCGGAGAGAAGAAAATTACTGCAAAGAGTGTTTTAAATGTTATGGCGGCAGGAATTAAGTGTGGTACAGAGATTACTCTCATCTGTGACGGTCCGGATGAGGAAGAAGCTTTAAAGACGATTTCCGAGGCAATTGAGACCGGACTCGGCGAATAGTGACTGAGAACAGTAAGAAATCCGCAGAGAGTATTGCACATTGGGCGATACTCTCTTTTGCGCTATCATCAAAGGAGAAAGGGGAATTATATTATGAAATTCGATGTTTACGAACATAAAACACAGTATTACGAAACGGATCAGATGGGAATTATCCACCACGCCAATTACCTTCACTGGTTTGAAGAGGCGAGAATCGATATCATGGAACAGATGGGTATGGGCTACGATATGATGGAGAAACAGGGAATTATATGCCCGGTTCTGGCTGTGCGCTGTGACTACAAGAGCATGTCGCGCTTCGGGGAAACCGTCCAGGTACTGACCAGCCTGAAGGAATACAACGGGATCCGCATGGCATTGGAGTATACGGTTATCGATAAAGAAACTGCGCAGGTGCGCTGTGTGGGGGAAAGCCGTCACTGTTTCCTGACGAGGGACGGAAAACCCGTTTCACTGAAACGCAACTACATTGAGATGGACAAGGCATTCCGGGAGTATACGGACGCCCAGTCAGAGGAAACGTAATTTATGGCCTTTCTGGAACTGGAGTTTTCAATTCTTTACTTTTTACAGGAGCTTCATACGCCGTTTCTGGACCGTTTTATGACAGCCGTTACATCACTCGGTGATAAGGGATGGTTTTTTATCGTCCTGGGAGTAGTGCTTTTCTGCATCAGAAAGACGAGGAAGGTGGGGGTCGCGGTTCTTCTGTCATTGGCAGCGGGAGCCTTAATCGGCAATGTGTTCATAAAAAACATAGTGATGCGGGATCGGCCGTGCTGGATTGATGAGAGCGTTCAACTTCTGATACACAATCCGAAGGATTTTTCCTTTCCCTCCGGACACACCCTGGCCTCTTTTGAAGCGGCGGCCAGCGTCTTTTTTTACAACCGGAAATGGGGGATTCCACTGCTCATTCTGGCGTCGCTTATTGCACTTTCCAGATTGTATCTCTTCGTGCATTTTCCGACGGATGTGTTAAGCGGAATGGCCCTTGGAATTTTTATTGCATGGTATGTTCACAGAACTATTGAAAAGTATGATTTAAATGATATACTAAGGCTATAAAAAAATAAGAACGCAGAGTAGGTATGCAGGCGTCAAGTGTCGGATGAACAGGGAGTTGACATCCGGACGAAGGGGATTTCCCCGCGGCCTGTATCCCGCATCCCGCTGCATCGCTGATATTATATATCTCCTGATGTGGATCGAGAGTTCTGCAGAAGGAGGTATTTTTTATGAAGAAATTTGTAACTGTTTACCGTGATTCCTACCGTGAGCTTAAAAAGGTCAGGACAATCACGACTGCCGCCATGTTCATGGCTGTCGCCGTAGTGCTCGGATATTTTACAATCGAAGCCGGCCCGTATCTGAAAATTGGATTCGGTGCCGTAGTCAACCAGTTTGTATACTTCATGTTCGGACCGGTAGTGGGCGGATTTTACGGCGGTGTCCTGGATTTGATTAAATATATCATCAAACCGACCGGAGCGTTCTTTCCCGGCTTTACGTTCAATGCAATCCTTGCCGGAATTATCTATGGAACGTTTCTGTACCAGAGGCCGCTTACATTTAAGAGAACCCTGGCTGTCCATTTTATCGTAATTATGGTCTGCAACGTGTTTCTTAACACGCTATGGCTCAGCATGATGTCGGGCAAGGGGATTCTGGCGCTGATTCCGATGCGTTTTGTAAAGAATATTATTATGTGGCCTATCGACACGGCCATCTTCTACCTGATTGCAAAAAAGATGGAAGAAGCGGGAATCGTGAAGGCAATCAGGCAGTTCAAGCTGCCGGGCGCAAGAGCCTGAGAGCAGGAAATGTCAGAAACAGATGAAACGGCGCTGCCGGCAGACTTCTTACGTTGGAAGTCTGCCGGCAGTATTCGATCCATGGTTGTTCCGGGCGGCATTGAACGAAGCAGGATAACGTTAACGCTATTCTGCCTTCGTGAAGGGGATGCTGCCCGGAGAACCGATGAAATTTCTGCTCACTGAATAGAACAAGACAAAAATAAAAGAATGTGCTAATATAATAGTCAGGCATTGGGAAAACTCAAAACTGGGCGTGCTTTTATCTGCCCGGCAGAGGATTCCCGAAGAATTATTATAAAAATTATCAGGTAAGGAGATAAGGCAATGAGCGAGAATTGTAACCATAACTGCAGCAGCTGCAGCGAAAATTGTGAAAGCCGGACGGCGGAGAGCTTTTTAGAGCCGTTAAATCCACAAAGCACCGTTAAAAAAGTCATAGGTGTAGTCAGTGGTAAAGGCGGAGTAGGCAAGTCACTTGTGACATCCCTGATGGCATGCAAGATGAGAGCCAGAAATTATCGTACGGCCATTCTGGATGCTGATATAACAGGTCCCTCCATCCCCAAGGCATTCGGCCTCCATGAAATGGTAAAGGTGACGGAAGACAGCCTGATGCTGCCGGGTGTGAGCGCAACGGGCGTTGAGATCCTGTCTGCAAATATGATCCTGGAACATGAGACGGATCCGGTTATCTGGAGAGGCCCAATTGTGGGAGGCGTGATTAAACAGTTCTGGGGCGAGGCGCTCTGGAAGGATATTGATTATATGTTTGTCGATATGCCTCCGGGAACGGGAGATGTTCCGCTGACCGTATTCCAGTCACTTCCTCTTGCAGGAATCATCATTGTGACGTCACCGCAGGAACTGGTTTCCATGATTGTAGCGAAAGCGGTTAACATGGCGAAAAAGATGGATATTCCGATTCTGGGACTGGTGGAAAACATGAGCTATCTGGAGTGTCCCGATTGCGGAAAGAGAATCTCTGTGTTCGGTGAGAGCCATATTGAGGAGACGGCCAAAGAGTATGGTATCCCGGTTCTGGCCCAAATCCCGATCGACCCGCAGATTGCAAACAGCGTTGACCAGGGAGTGGTTGAGTATATCAAGACGCCGTGGCTTGAAAAGGCGGCGGATGTAATAGAGAATGTGTAGAATAAACAATTGAAAGACGACGGCAGCCGGACCGGAATTCCATGTCACTTTCCTATGGAATCCAGGCCGGCTACCGCCTTTCGGTTACGGGCACACTTTCTGCTGTTACTGAGCGGTTGCCTCGTCGAAACGCTCAAAATAGGAGGACTGCACTTTTTTCCAAAGCCCGGTCGCTTTACCTCCGACGGGCTGTCCGTCGATCTCGCTGGCAATGAGGCCGAGCCTGGAAGAACTGGAAACGATGACCTCGTCGGCCTCCATCAGCTCTTTTACGGTGAACGGCCGCTCATCTACCGGGATTCCCAGCTTTTTACACTGCTGGATCAGATGCATCCGGGAGATGCCGGGAAGGATGTAATGGTCGGTGGGATGGGTGATGAATACGCCGTCCTTCAGGATGGAGATGTTGCAGGAACTGCATTCAGTGACAATATCGCCGCGGTGGAAGACGCATTCGTCGCAGCCGGCCTCATGCGCTTTCTGGTATGCCATGACATTGGGGATCAGGTTCAGGGTCTTGATATTGCAGTGAAGGAACCTTGTGTCCTCCTCGGTGATGAGTTTCATGGTCTTCGAAGGAGAGGCAGGCGCACCGGGTTTCATCGTGATCCAGAGGTTCGGCTTAATGGGAGCTTCGGGGAAGGAATGAATCCGGATGGCTGTCCCTCTCGTAAGCTGCCAGTATACGAAAATTTCCGAATCATCCATCTCTTTCAGAAGAGAGGTGAGGATTTCCGTCAGTTCCTCCCTTGTATAGGGAACCTTCATGCGGAGCAGTCCTGCGCTGTTGTAAAAACGGTCCAGATGCTCCTCCAGGGCAAAGATTTTACCGTTCCTGGCCAGAGTGGCTTCGTATACTCCGTCACCGAAGTAACAGGCGCGGTCGTTCATTGGGACTTTCATTTCTTCCAGCGGTCCGTAAGTTCCGTTATAATATCCGAGATATTTCATAAGTAACCTCCTGTATTAATGTATTTTTGAACACTTGCGAGGTATTGCGCGGGCAAAACTTCTATTTTGAGCATACCACAGAGACCTCATATTTGTAAATGAACAGGGACGGTTTTTAGGAAAATTTAAGGATTCTTTCATTGTTTATGCGTCTGCTTTCGGGTATAATGAAATAAGATTACGACCATGAAAAACTATTGGGGTGTTGACAATGAATATTAACTTGAATCCAAACAGCGAACTGACCCAGTTTGCAGTGAATGCACCGAAGGAAGTGGAGGTTCCGGATACTTTAATCGGAGTGGCGAAACAGTTCCAGGAATGCATGATGCAGTATACCTGTGCGATCAGAGAGGTGAAGACGAAGCTGGAAGTTCTCAATGACGAGCTTTCCGTCAGGAATTCCAGAAATCCGATAGAGATGATTAAGTCACGCGTGAAGAAACCACGCAGTATCATTGAGAAGCTGCAGAGAAGGGGGCTCCCGGTATCGGTGGAATCGATGATGCAGAACCTGGACGACATTGCGGGAATCCGTGTGATCTGTTCCTTTATTGATGATATCTACGAGATTAGCAAGATGCTGGCGCGCCAGGATGATGTGAAGGTGATTGCCATCAAGGATTATATCAGGTGCCCGAAGGAGAATGGATACAGAAGCTATCATATGATTATCGAAGTTCCTGTTTTCTTTTCGGACAGCAAGAAGCAGATTCGGGTGGAGGTTCAGATCAGGACGATCGCCATGGACTTCTGGGCCAGCCTGGATCACCAGCTTAAGTACAAGAAGGATCTGGAGGAAGAGGACGCGGCGGAGATTGGACAGGAGCTTAGAAACTGTGCCGAGATCATTGCGGAAACGGACTGGAAGATGCTGGAAGTCAGACAGCGGATCGAGGAGAAGGGAATCATCATCCAGAGATGATGTGCGATGACCTGCGTGTCCTGAGTACAGGCCACCGCCATCAATACAGATAATAGGACAGGGTTTCGGTAATCCGGAATCCTGTTTTTTTATAAAGACTCACGGCAGCATCATTATCGCCCGATACGTGCAGGAAGAGAACGGCGTTCCCCCGGCTGCGCAGAATTTCGATAACCGATAAAAGCGCTTCCTCCCCCAGACCGCGTCCGCGGCAGTTCTCCTCCACCAGGAAGGAATAGAGACAGACGCCGGTGCCGAAAGAAGCCGTCCGGCAGACGGCAATGGGACGGGATTCATCAGCCGCCAGAGAGAACGAGTAGGAGACAGAGGAATCGGGGCCGTTTACGGAGCGGCAGACGAGCCGCCTGCCGGACGGCGCAGGAGCTTCATTTGGGCATGGTAAGGAGAGATCAAGTTCCATTCTGTATTCACAGGAGTCGTACTCCGCACCGAGCGATTCCAGAACGGGAACGACGGCGGGATCCTGCCCGTCGACCGGAATCAGAAGGCTGATTTCTTCAAATTCAGCCCCGGCCTCGTCAAAGACAGCGGAAAAGTATCCTTTTTTTCTGAAAGACGGATGGGTGAAAGCCAGACATTCGGCCGTCTCATCAAAATCGTCTGTTTCGGGCATAATAAGCGCAAGTGCGCAGACCAGAACCGGAATGGAAGAAGCGCATTCTTCATAAGCCAGAAAGAATACGGAACCATCCTCATAAGGAAAGCTGGTTCTTATTGGGTAAAGGGAGCGGCATTCATCAATGAGATGCCCGATTTCTTTTTTCTGCTGCCCGGTAAGCCGGTCTGTTTTAATAATCTGCATATGATATCTCCTGTCATGCCTGCCGCGGGAGAGAATCCTGGCGTGCGGTGGTGGTATGGTTCCGTCTGTTTCGTGGTGAAAAAAGTTTTCAAATAAAAAATGGCGGCTTTCTGACAACGTTTTATTAAGTATAGTACATAAAAGGCAAAATTTTCAACAAATTTTCTCTGAATTTATTGTACTTTTCATATTGTCCTATAAAAAATGGAGTGATAGAATTAAAACGTTCAGACGAGAGGAGATATGACAGAATGAAGTACCTGAAAGAAGCTACAATTATTTTTGGCATAACGATGGTGGGAGAAATTTTGAATCACCTGCTTCCGCTTCCGGTGCCGGCCGGCGTGTACGGCCTTTTTATCCTTCTGGTCCTGCTGTGTGCAGGGACGCTGAAGGTGGAGGATGTGTCGGGCGTCGGTGATTTTTTCCTGGATACGATGCCGCTTATGTTTATACCGGCAGGAGCCGGCCTTTTGAACAGTGTGCAGGAAGTGAAAGACATCCTGGTACCGCTCACCGTGATATCGGTGGTTTCCACGATATTTGTCATGGTGGTGACGGGCAGAATGGCCCAGCGCATCATACGGGGAACCGGAAAAAGAAAAGGAAAGGAATAACGCTCATGAATCAGTTGGTTGAATCGTCACTTTATTTCGGAATGCTGATCAGCGTGGGAGCCTACCTTTTCGGAGTGTGGCTGAGGAAGAGGACGGGATTTGCCATCCTGAACCCTCTGCTGGTTGCGATTATACTTGTAATTGCATTTTTATCGGTATTTCATATAAACTATGAAGAATATAATAAAGGAGCGGGCTTTTTGAGCTATCTGCTCACCCCGGCCACGGTCTGTCTTGCCATTCCGCTTTACAGGCAGCTTGAGCTTCTTAAGAAGAACCTGGTGGCCGTGGCAGCGGCAATCGTGACGGGAGTGCTCGGCAGCGCCGGGAGTATCTTTGTCATGGCGAGGGCATTTGGCCTGGAGCACACTCATTACGTATCCCTTCTTCCGAAGTCCATCACAACGGCAATCGGCATGGGCGTCAGCGAGGAAGCAGGAGGTATTGTGACACTTACAATCGTCAGCATAATAATCACGGGAATACTGGGGAATATTATTGCGGACTGGCTGTTTGGAATATTTAAAATTGAAGAGCCTATGGCGAAAGGCCTGGCGCTTGGGACAGCAGCCCACGCCATTGGAACCGCCAGGGCTTTGGAACTGGGAGAAATAGAGGGCGCCATGGGCAGCCTGGCCATTGCGGTGGCCGGACTTCTTACCGTGCTTGTGGTGCCTCTTGTGTCGGGGCTTATCTAGTTTCTGTCCCGTTTCTGTGAAGCAGACCTGGCTGAACAGCAACGGGAGCGGATGCCGGCTCTGACTTCGGCGATAGAAAGAGGGGGAAACCAGGATGAACCTGTACGAGGCAATTGGAAGCAGACATTCCGTTAGAAAATACACGGACCGGGAAGTTCCGGAGAGGCTGCAGGCGCAGATTCTTGCATACTTTGAAAAAACCTCCAGACTGAATGACAGGATTCGGACGGAGCTGGAGATTCTTGACAATACGAAAAAGAAAGCAGAGGTCAGGGGTCTGTGGAAAACAGACGCGCCCTATTACCTGGCTTTTTACTCCGAACCGGAAGACGGCTATGAGAGAAACGGCGGTTATATAATGGAACAGTTAATTCTTTATATGACGGTCAAGGGCCTGGGAACATGTTATCTGGGCGGAAGCCGGCTGAAGCAGCCGGTCAGGAACGGAAAACGCCTCGTTATGCTCGTAGCCTTCGGCTGGCCCGAGGGAAAACTTTACAGGGAAAGCCCCCTTGCCAAGAGACTGCCGCTAAACGAACTCTGCGTCTTCAAGGAGGAGGCCGGAGAACAGATCAAGACGGTACTGAAGGCGGCCCGCCTGGCGCCATCCGCCTTCAATGCCCAGCCCTGGCGGTTCATTGTATATGCAGACCGGATTTACGTCTTTGCAAAAAAGAGCAGGTTTGCCCTGAATGCTTCTGAGAGTATGAAGGAGTTCAGCATCGGAATTATGCTCTCGCACATCATGCTGGCCGCCGAAGAACTGTGGATGGAGCTGGAAACAGTGACGGAAGAGCAGTTTGCGGCGAAGGTTTACAAAAATGGAGATTATGTGGCGACCCTGTCATTACATTAAGGGGTTGAAAAATGAGGCCGCCGCCGGTACGGCCGGGGATCGGTATGGTAAGCGAGGATTTTGAGGCATCAGTTCCGGGCGATGGTTAGTGGTGGGGGGGAATCCGGAAGAAAGAAATCTCCTTACCCACCGGAATTTTCGGCCGGAACTGATGCCGCGCAGGTTATTGCCCTCCATCCGGCCCCTGTAGAAGCTGTTGTAAACGAAATTTTCTGGACAAGATATGAGAATCGGGAATAACCGAAAAGCTATATCTTAGAGAAAAATTTCATTTGCGACAGCTTTTTTTCGCTTTTTTACATATAGCCCTATGAATATAAAAAATTTGGGGCAATTCATAAAGCATTAGTTCTTTACAGACTAAGTAGTGGCTGCGATAAACCCCTTATCCAACTTGACGAAAGGGACAATGAGCCGATGTTGGGATGGCGGCGGGGGCGATCCGTTCCCTGTCTTCAGTCCCGTCGATCCCTGCCCGGGGAAGAATGTTTCCGGCCCGGATTCCCCCTTCACGACAATCTCCGGCCGGGACTGAAGACCCACCATTAAAGTCCTCACCCCGCTCCCCCCACTACAGGCGTCCCGCATCTCAATTTGCCTTGAAACCATTTTGGACTTATGATAAAATAAGGAAGATTATAACACCAAAAGCACCACCAAACACAAGATAAGCGCAAAGCAGCAGTAACCTGAAGGAGGAAATAATGGTCAGCAAATTAATCGAAAAGATACAGAAGACAAAGGCACCAATCTGTGTGGGACTTGATCCGATGTTAAGCTATATACCGGAGCATGTAACAAAGAAAGCGTATGAGCAGTATGGAGAGACTCTGGAGGGAGCGGCGGAGGCCATATGGCAGTTTAATAAGGCGATTGTGGATGCGACTGCCGATCTGATTCCTTCCGTGAAACCCCAGATTGCCATGTATGAGCAGTTCGGGATCGAGGGACTGAAGGCTTACGATAAGACTGTAAAATACTGTCAGCAGAAGGGCCTTGTAGTAATTGGAGATGTAAAGCGCGGTGATATTGGTTCCACCTCCACAGCATATGCGACGGGGCATATCGGCAAGGTGAAGGTGGGAAATACGGTTTGTAGCGGTTTTGATACGGAATATATTACGGTGAACCCTTATCTGGGTACGGACGGGGTGAAGCCTTTTGTAGATGTCTGCAATGAATATGACAGAGGTATCTTTGTACTGGTAAAGACATCGAATCCTTCCAGCGGTGAATTCCAGGATCGTCTGATTGACGGAAGGCCGCTCTATGAGCTGGTGGCCGGGAAGGTGGTAGAGTGGGGAGAAGCATCCATGGACGGAGCATACAGCAATGTCGGCGCAGTGGTCGGAGCAACCTATCCCGAGATGAGCAGAGTGCTGAGAAAACTGATGCCGAAGACGTATTTCCTGGTACCGGGATACGGTGCCCAGGGCGGAACGGCTGAAGATTTGAAATACTGCTTCAATGAGGACGGTCTTGGAGCGGTTGTCAACTCCTCCAGGGGAATCATTGCGGCTTATAAGAAAGAACCATATGCGAAATTTGGCGCTGAGCATTTTGCAGAGGCGTCCAGACAGGCTGTCATCGATATGATTGCCGATATCAACAGCGTATTATAGGAGGAACCAATGGCACAGGTGAAAGAAACAGCAGTTGTCTACAGCCAGGAAGAACTGGCTCCTGAGATTTATAGTATGTGGATTACAACGGAGGCTGCCAGGGAAGCCAGACCCGGACAGTTTATCTCCGTATACAGCAAAGATGGTTCCAGATTACTTCCGCGTCCAATCAGCATCTGTGAAGCAGATGCCGATGAGGGAAGACTGCGTATTGTATACAGGATTGCAGGGGCTGGTACAAAGGAATTTTCATCCTTTGAATCGGGCGATTCTATCGATATTATGGGACCACTTGGAAACGGTTTTCCGCAGGAGGGAGAGAACGTATTCCTGATTGGCGGAGGAATCGGAATTCCGCCGATGCTGGAACTGGCAAAGAACTTAAACTGTGAAAAACAGATGGTGCTCGGCTACCGCGATGAAAACCTCTTTCTTAAGGATGAATTCGAGGCGTATGGAGAAGTATTTGTGGCTACCGAGGACGGCAGTGTGGGAACGAAAGGCAATGTGCTGGACGCCATCCGGGAAAACGGGCTGACTGCCGATGTTATGTACGCCTGCGGCCCGACTCCGATGCTGCGCGCGCTGAAACAGTACGCAGAGGAGCATAACATCCGCTGCTATATCTCCCTGGAGGAGAAGATGGCCTGCGGAATCGGGGCCTGCCTTGCCTGTGTCTGCCAGAGTAAAGAGGTAGATCACCACAGTAATGTACACAATAAACGGATCTGTAAGGACGGTCCCGTTTTTCTGGCACAGGAGGTGGATTTATAATGAATACAAAAGTAAATCTGGCCGGTGTGGAGCTTAAGAATCCGGTCATGACGGCTTCGGGCACCTTTGGTTCCGGCGCGGAATACGGCGAGATGCTGGACCTCAACAGGTTGGGAGCCGTTGTCACCAAAGGGGTGGCGAACATCCCCTGGCCGGGCAATCCGACACCGAGGATTGCCGAGACTTACGGCGGCATGATCAACGCCATCGGTCTCCAGAATCCGGGATTCGATGTATTTGCAAAGAGGGACATTCCTTATTTAACCCAGTTTGACACTAAGATTATTGTAAATGTCTGCGGTAAGACGATGGAGGATTACATCGACGTGGTGGAGAAACTCTCCGATCAGCCGGTAGACATGCTGGAGATCAATATCTCCTGCCCCAATGTGAAAGAAGGCGGTATCGCATTCGGACAGGATCCGGGGGCGGTGGAAGCCATCACGCGGGAAGTGAAAAAATACGCAAAACAGCCTGTTATTATGAAACTCAGCCCCAACGTGACAGATATCACCGTCATGGCAAAGGCGGCCGAAGCCGGTGGAGCCGACGTCATTTCACTGATTAACACATTGACGGGAATGAAGATCGACATACACAAACGTACCTTTGCCGTAGCCAATAAGACAGGAGGACTTTCCGGACCTGCCATCAAACCGGTGGCTGTCAGAATGGTTTATCAGGTGGCGAATGCTGTAAAACTCCCCATTATCGGCATGGGAGGAATCATGACGGCCGACGATGCGATAGAGTTTATTCTGGCCGGAGCGACGGCGGTATCCGTAGGCACGGCGAACTTCCATAATCCTTATGCAACCGTAGAGATTGTAGAGGGAATCGAGGCTTATATGAAGAAATATCATGTGGACGATATTAATGAGCTGGTTGGGGCTGTAAAATAAGGAGTTAGACAATAAGTAATGACCCCCAGTTTGTAAATTCGTGGATTTACCTGTATACTAAAGTTTGTTAAGAACAAAGGTAACAGGGATTACCGCATACAAATGGAGGTCATCAAATGAATTATAACACAGTTTACGTAGGAATGGATGTTCATAAGGAAAGTTTTTCACTTTGCAGCTTCACAATCGAAGAAGACAAAGCGTCCCATGTCCAGAAAGTCGAATCGGATTACAAACAAGTCCTAAAATATCTCGAGTTTCTGCGTACCATTTACGGAAAGGATGCGTATTTCATATGCGGTTATGAGGCTGGCTGTCTCGGCTTCACTTTATATCATCAGTTAACGGAACATCATGTTAACTGCGTAATCCTCGCTCCGACTACCATGTTACAGAAGCGTGGGAAGAAAAAAATAAAAACAGACAAACGCGACGCTGCCCTGATTGGCCGCTGCTTGGCCCAGCATAATTATAGCCCGGTCCATGTCCCTACGGAGCAGGATGAAGAAATCAAGGAATATCTCCGGATGCGAACCGACCACAAGCTGGCGCTTAAAAAGATAAAGCAGCAGATCCTGGCATTCTGCTTGCGCCATAATTATCGCTATGAGAGAGGCGGCAGCCACTGGACTCAAACCCATATCAAATGGCTCAGGGCATTGACCCCGGATGGCCTGTACAAGGAGATTCTCGACGAATATCTGTTGACCTTCGATCAGCTCAGCAATAAACTGGAGCGTCTTGAGCAGCGTATTGAGGAGCTTGGGTCCAGGGAGGAATATCGGGAAGATGTCAAAAAGCTCACCTGTTTACTTGGCGTCAAAACCCAGACCGCCTTGTCTGTCATAGTGGAGGTTGGCGATTTCAAGCGGTTTGCGACAGCAGACCGGTTTGCATCGTACCTGGGGCTGGTACCAGGCGAAGATTCCAGCGGGGACGGACGACAGAGGCTTGGCATCACCAAGGCAGGGAACACCCACGTGCGCCGGTTGCTGGTTGAAGCGGCGCAGAGTTATAGCCGTGGGCAAATCGGATACAAGTCTAGGGAATTAAAAGCCCGCCAGAGTGGAAATACACCACAGGTGATTGCTTACGCAGACAAGGCCAATGAGCGCCTAAGGCGGCGCTATTACAAAATGGTGCTTGGACAGAACAAGCGCAGCAATGTAGCAAAAACAGCAATCGCAAGGGAACTGGCCTGTTTCATGTGGGGAATGATGACGGATCACATAGCCTGATACGGTTACAGCACCGTGCGGCTCCGGTCAAGGCTGCTGCGCACCGCCTGCGGCGTCAGGGCCCTGACAGTAACCGCCCGCTACAGTAGCGGGTAAACAAGCCGATGTAAGCTGGCTAGCGCCACATACATCTAGCCACAATCCAAAGTAACAACTGAAGACATCTTGAAAGGGTTTCGGCCATTTCAAGGTTCGGGCTATCTACGCCTCAACTATGTAGGCACAAATATTTGTGATCCACGCAATTAGACGGTAGAGCCCACGGCGGACCATTGACCTGTAGGTAACCAATCCACGAATATCAGAGTGGCCAATGCCGGGAACTGACACTCCGAAGCTCTTTCCAGATGTCTTCAGAAACAAAAAATAAAAGTATGTGGTGAAGTTCCGCAATTTACACTTGACAAAAGTCATTACATATCAGTTGAGGAAGTAGAACGCCGCCGGGACGGTCGGGGTTCGGGATGGTGAGGGGAGGTTGTGAGTCTTCAGTCCCGGCTTGCAGGTTGTCGCGGGTGGGGAATCCGGGCAGAAAAAGTTCCTTCGGGAAACGCTTGCGCTCTTTGGAGTACATAACGGACACTAACCTCGAAAATACCTCGGTAAGTGCCGATGAACTCCCAGGTTCCCTGCGGAATCTTTTTCTCCCGGATTCCCCATGGGAAGGTTATGGACCGGGACTGAAGACGCGAAGGTTTTCGCCATCCCGAACCCCGGCCTACGGCCGCTGATTTGTTCTTATTCCTTCAAAGGGGGGAGGGATTGTCGCTACCACTACATTTTCTCGAATTCCAGGAGAATGCCCCCTGTATGGTATTAAATTAATGAATCTGAGCTTTGAAGCTTTATCTGTCCTTGAATAACCATTGAATTTTTTGATTCATCATTAAATATAGCTTTGGATTTTTCTATGAATCCAGCCCAGAATACCTTCATAGGATAAAAAATTCACGACTACATAGTGGACGCAACAATACCTTCCCCTTACTTGACGAAAGAGACAATCAGCCCTGAAGCCGGCGGACGGGGCAATCACCTTCCCTGAGTCTTCAGTCCCGTCGACAACCTGCCCGGGGGAAGGAGGAGAAAAACTTTCCGAAGGGTGACCTTGAAGCCCGCCGGTGCTTAGCGAGGTCCTTTCGAGCTTAGCATCCGCTGTGCGCTTCACAAGCGGGAGCGTGTCCCCGCAGGAAAGTCTTTCTCCGGATTCCCCCTCACCACAACCTACAAACCGGGACTGAAGACTCATATCCAACCTCCCACTACCCCGTCCGCCGTCTTACAGAGGCGTCCTCGCATCTCAATTAAATCCTCATCTACACGAAAAATCTTGATATTCACCGCACAAAAGATTATAATGAAACATACAAGTCGATGCCGGTATCACGGCATCAGGTTTTAAATTCTGCAATACATTGCAAACGGCAAATTCTGCCATATTTCAACAGACAAAAACATATGGCAGGACAAAGAAACTCCTGTCACGAAAGAGAGGAGTTACAAATGAATAAAGAGAGGCCGGAGAGCAGCCTGGACAGCCGGACGCAATCCTATGAGGAACGCCGGAAAAAGGTCGGCCGGTTTAACATGACGAGTGACGTGTTTTTCTGCAAGGTACTGGAGGATAGGGAAGCATGTGAAGAGGCAATCCGTATTCTACTGTGCGATCCGGGATTTACGGTGAAGGAGGTAAAGGCACAGTATTCAATCCGGAATATTGAGAACCGTTCCGTAGTTTTAGATATTCTGGCCGAGGATATGGAAGGGCGCCTGATTAATATTGAAATGCAGGTGTCGGATGACGGCGATCACCAGAAAAGAGTAAGATATTACCAGGCAAGTATTGATATGAGCTATCTGGAAAAGGGGGTGCCCTATCATGCTCTGCCAGATATCTACACAATTTTTATAACGGAGAAGGATTTTCTTGCACATAACAGAGGACTTTACCGTGTGAGAAGAGTTTTAGAGAGCAGCGGAAGTACCTTATACAACGGCGTTCATGAGATTTATGCAAATCTGGAGCGCCGCTGCGGTGATGAAAAGATTGATGAGCTTCTATACTATATGAAGAATTCGGACAGCGGCTACAAAACAGATACCTTTCCTAATATAGTGAGAAAAGTCAGATATCTGAAGGAGAAAAAGGAGGGATTGGAAAGTATGTGCAGCATACTGGATGAAGAGAGAAGAGAAGGAATAAAAGAGGGGATTGAGCAGGGAATCAAAGCCCTTATCCTGGACAATCTGGAAGAAGGGAAGAGTCGGGAACAGATTATAGAGAAGCTGTCCAAACGCTTTTTGATAAACAGAGAGGAGGCGGCACAATATTACGACAGCCTGTAGGCCGCTTAACCGGGGTACACAGATTGCGCGTGGAAACACCCCATGGAATATTACCGGTGAACCGTAACCCAGGCAATCCGGGGACTCCAAATTTTATATATGCGCAGATTGAAAAACCGGCTTAGCTGTGGTAAAATAGGGAAAATAATGTCTTGGCGCCAATAATCTGTATATAATTGAAAAAGGGCATCCGGACAAGATTTAAGAATAAAAGTGCGGAGAAATCTGCAATATATAGAAGGAGAAGATGAGATGGAACAGTACAAGCAGGAATTTATCGAATTCATGGTGGAGAGCGAGGTGCTCAAGTTTGGAGAGTTCACATTAAAGAGCGGCAGGAAATCACCGTTTTTCATGAATGCGGGAGCCTATGTGACGGGAACGCAGCTTCGCAGACTGGGTGAATATTATGCAAAGGCTATCCATGATAACTACGGACTCGATTTCGATGTACTTTTCGGGCCGGCCTATAAGGGGATTCCTCTCAGCGTAGCCACGACCATGGCCATCAGCGAGCTTTACGGAAAAGATATCCGTTACTGTTCCAACAGGAAAGAAGCAAAGGATCATGGGGACACCGGAATTCTTCTGGGAAGTAAACTGAAGGATGGAGACCGCGTCGTTATCATCGAAGATGTAACTACATCCGGAAAATCAATCGAGGAGACCTTCCCGATTATCAAAGCACAGGCCGATGTGGAAGTAAAGGGACTGATGGTTTCCTTAAACCGTATGGAGAGAGGGAAAGGGGACAAGAGTGCGCTCGAAGAAGTGAAGGAACTTTACGGTTTTCCTACCGCCGCCATCGTTTCCATGGCGGATGTGGTTGAGCACTTATATAACAGGGAATGCCAGGGCAAGGTAGTGATCGACGATGGGCTGAAAGCAGCAATTGACGCATATTACGAGCAGTACGGCGCGAACTAAAGGCACGGAATCAATAAAGCTGGAATTAGAAAACAACATGTAAGGAGTGGCCGATATGGAGAAAGTATATAAGACGATGCGTAATACGGGCATTATCAATATTGTAATTGGCAGTGTGATTATTACGGCCGGAGTGGCGGCCGGAGTGATGGCTATCATCAGCGGAGCCGTGCTGTTGAAACGCAAATCAGAGATAACATTCTAAGCGTGGAACCGGAGAGTCCGTGCAGGCTGCTCACCCGCGCGAAGATGTGATACGCCGCGATGCGGCTGCGATCGGCGTGAGCCCGGCTTGCCGGACTCTTTATTGTGACTTATACCGTATCGAATGAGAAACGGCAGCCCCCATTTTAAGGCTGTCTGGAATACAACGAGTGCTGCAGAGGTCTGGTTTCTGCTGGAGAGACGGATTAACCTGTCGAAGAACAGCAGAGCCCTTTGCAGTATTCTTTTTTGCCTGCCGGGGACACACCCGGATAATATGAAATGGAAAGATCAGACGCTGCCCGGCGGGGCAGTTGTTTATTAATAGCGGAGGCAGGCCATAAGACCGGACTGCTATGGCCGATAGATGGGGAATATATGATTAAAAATACAAAAATGCACCAGAAGATATGCTGGATACTGTTTATCTGCTATCTGGTGGTGTTGACATATTTTATGTTTTTTTCGGATGGTTTTGGCCGATCGGGGCATGAGGAATATGCCTATAATCTCGTTTTATTTAAGGAAATCAAACGATTTTACAGATACAGGGAACTTCTTGGAATGCGATCCTTTTTGCTGAACACGGTGGGCAATGTCGTTTGTTTCATGCCTTTTGGCTTTATCCTGCCGATCATCAGCCGCAGGGGAAAGAAATGGTACAATACATTTCTGCTGAGTTTTCTTATGAGCTTTGGCATTGAGACGATTCAGCTCGTGTTTAAGGTGGGAAGTTTTGATGTGGATGATATGTTTTTGAATACATTAGGAGGAATTGCAGGCTATATCTGTGTCTGTATTGTAAGAGGAATCAGGAGGATGGCAAGTGGCGCGTCAGACAGATAACAGAATTTCATATATCAAGAAGCCGATGGCGGAGCACAGTTTCATATGCTTAATATCTGCGGCTGTAGGTGTGGCGCTCTGTGTGGCAGGGATGGTTTTCAGTGTCAGAAGCCAGGGGGATACGCCGCTGGGAGCCGTGGCAGCCTGTTTTTCAGGCGTGTTGTTTTCCGTTGTGTCGCTGCGCTATGGATACTGTTCCTTTAAGGAACCAGAGAAGAATTATATCCTGGCAAAGATAGGGACAGTGGCTGCGGCCGCTATGGTAATTCTGTGTTTTGTAATATTACTGATAGGATTTAAGAGGTGATAAATATGAAGTATTGGGAAATGTTCAAAGAGGAGAACGAGGCAGTCGAAGAACGCCATGAACTGGCGCTTCAGAGAATCGGACAGTTTGCCGGTGAGGAGACGGTGGAGGAACCATACAGGGATTATTTCAGAAGAACAGCGGAATTTATTCTGATGGCCGAGGATATTTTCGGTATGCAGAACAGCGGGGAGCTTGAAGAGCTTGATCTGGATGAGGCAAAGGCGCTGAACCGCAGGCTTTATGAGGATGTGCTGCCGGGACGGTATGATGAGAGTTATGCAAACCCCACCTATGCGGTGAAACGCCTGGGAACGGATTTCGGCCGATATCTGTCATTTTTGTACACGGAGATCCGGGGAATGATCGTATACGCCTTTGAGAGCCGGCTGGCAGATATGACAATCCTGGAAGAGCTTTTCATCGAGGCATACAACCTGTTTGAAGGTGAGACACCGGAGCTTAAGGAACTGAAAGAGATTCTTTACTATTTTGTCAGTGATTACTGCGATGTAATGCTGACCTACAGGGTGCGCGAGACACTGGATCCTTCTCTGGATTTTGCAAAATCAATTATCATGGACAGTGATCTCTCCGACCTCAGATATCTTTACCGGTTTGGGGAGTATATCTCGGAATCAGAGCTTAAGGTGGCCTCATTTTTAAATTCTCTTCCGGAGGAAACCGTCAGAAAGATGGCGGACACTTACACCGAGGGACTGAGAAAGGGCTTTGTGGCAAGCGGCCGCGAGTACAAAGGAAAGAAGACGGTCCAGATCCGGTATCACATCGGATTTGAGCGGATAATCCGCATGGCCGTGGTGAATTTCAGAAATATGGGATTGGAGCCGGTCATCAGCAGGGCTGCCGTGGGAACGGTTAACCGTGCCGCCACAAGGACGAACGGTTACTATGCAACGCCTGCCAACAGGCAGTATGATTACGACCACCGTTATGACAGCGCCATTTATCTGGACAAAGCGTTTAAGGAAAGAAAACTGTCGGTTCTCAAGGTGGCATATGAAGAGTACAAGACGCTGGCGAGGGGATATGCAGGACCGGCTGTTGTGGAGACTTTCGGTGAGGAAGGCTTTGCACCGGAAAATAAAAAAGAAGCTTTTGCTCTGAATGAGAAACAGGAAAAGCTGCTTCTCGCCTACGCAAATGAATCAATGCAGATTACAGACGCTTATGTGCCTGGAATGGAGACCAGCTTTACCATTATTGCATTCCCGCTGCCGGAGATCGGCAGAGACTTTGAGGCGATTTTTGAGGAAACCATCAGAATCAACACACTGGACTACGAACTTTACCGGGATATCCAGCAGTTGATTATAGATGCCCTCGATCAGGCGGAATATGTCCGTGTTTACGGCATGGGGGAGAACAGGACCGATTTAAGGATCAATCTCCGTCAGCTTTCGGATCCGGATAAAGAGACAAAATTTGAGAACTGTGTGGCCGACGTGAACATTCCAGTGGGAGAGGTCTTCACATCTCCTGTACTGTCAGGGACGGACGGCACACTTTTCGTAGGCTGCGTCTATATTGGTGATTACCAGTTCAAAAACCTCTATATGGAATTTAAAGATGGAAAGGTTACAGATTACGGCTGTGCTAACTTTGCGGATGAGAAAGAAGGAAAAGCGCTGGTGAAACAGGCTATTATGAAGAATCATGACAGCCTTCCGATGGGTGAATTTGCCATCGGCACCAATACGACGGCTTATGCGGTCGCACAAAAATACCAGATTCTCGATAAATTCCCGATTCTGATCGCTGAGAAGATGGGACCGCATTTTGCAGTAGGAGACACTTGCTACAGCTGGATGGAGGACTGCCCGATGCACAACCCGGACGGGAAGGAGATTGTGGCGAAGGAGAATGAGATTTCCGTCCGCAGGAGCGAAGATCCGGCCCAGGCCTATTTTAACTGCCATACGGATATAACAATTCCTTATTCCGAGCTGGACCGTATTGAAGCGGTTCATGCAGACGGAACCGTCACACCTGTTATCGCGGGCGGACGCTTTGTGCTGCCGGGAACGGAAAAGCTTAATGAGCCGCTGGAATAAATGATTTTTTACCCGCATATAGTTTTCCTGAGGAGATTTTCGGGAGAGCGGGGATGAGAGATAGAATAAAGAAAATTGCTGCCGCCGTATTTCTGGGGCTGTTTCTCGTAATTTTGGGGACAGACCGGAAAGCGGCGGTATTTTGCCAGGCAGCCGGGACGGGAGTGGAAACACTGCAGGAAACTGTGCAGGGAACGGAGCAGGAAAGTACCGGGAAGGCAGAACCCGATCCGATATCCCAGCCCAAATTGTGCGCCCAGTCGGCAGTGCTCATGGACGCCGCTACAGGGCGCATTTTATATGGAAAAGAGGAGGCCGAGAAGAGGCCGATGGCCAGCACGACAAAGATCATGACGTGTATTCTGGCTCTGGAACAGGGAAATCTGGATGATATGGTCGAGGTGAGCTCTTACGCTGCCTCCATGCCGGATGTCCAGCTCAATATAAGGGCGGGTGAGAAATACCGTCTGGGGGATTTACTTTATTCCCTGATGCTTGAATCCCATAATGACACGGCGGTAGCGATAGCGGAACACATTGGCGGAACGGTGGACGGTTTTGCGAAGATGATGAACCAGAAGGCCCGTGATATCGGATGTACGGATACCTGTTTTGTTACGCCCAATGGCCTGGACGGAACCAGGAAAGAGGACGGGGAGCCCCACTCCACGACCGCCGCCGATTTGGCGAGGATTATGCGCTACTGCGTGGAACAGTCCCCAAAGAGTGATGAATTCCTGGAAATCACGAGGACCGCGTCGAGGACAATTACCGATGAGAGCGGAAAACGTTCCTTCTATCTTGGAAACCACAATGCATTGCTTTCGATGATGCCGGAGGCGCTGTCTGGAAAGACGGGATTTACCGGGAACGCAGGATATTGCTATGTCGGCGCGCTTAAGAAGGATGGAAGAGAGTTTACGGTGGCCCTGCTCGGCTGCGGCTGGCCTCCCCACAAGACGTATAAATGGGATGATATGAGAAAACTGGCCGGCTATGCCTTTGAAAATTACGACTATTATGAAATTTTTGAAAAAAATAAGGCCTTTCCCTCGTTAAAGATAATAGACGGCAAGAAAGACGAGGTTCCCATGTCCATGTGCCTGGGAGAAGAGGAACAGACACTGAAAGTCCTGATGAGAAAAGATGAGACGCCGGACATCCGCTATGAATATCCGAAAGAACGGCCGGCTCCGGTGGAAGCCGGGACTCCGGTCGGCAGCGCATCCTACTATGTGGGAGGCGAGCTGGTGGCGAGTTATCCAATCTATGCGTCGGACACCGCGGAAAAGATAGACTTAAAGTGGTGCATTGAAAAATGCATCGGAAAGATTACTCTTTAACCGGCAGCGGCGGCCTGTACATAAAATGTTTTTTTCATCATGAACAAGGCGCCGGTGAATCCAATAGTTTGCAGAATTTTACGGCCTCCATAAAAAGGTAAAGGATTTTATTTTAAATTGTAAGAAAAGATGCTTTATTTTGCAAAAGGATTTTGATATAACTATAGGTAAGACAAATTACTCCTGCAGGTTCCGGCAGGAATGCAGGGGAAAAAGATGTTACTGTTCACTCCGTTACATCCGTGTGAACAGTAACAAAAAGATTCAAGAGAGGAAAAAAGAAATGAAAACTTCACTTAGCAGGGAACAGGCACTGGAATTATTGAAGAAATATAATAAGGAACCATTTCATATCCTTCACGCATTGACGGTAGAGGGGGTTATGCGCTGGTACGCAGAAGAACTGGGATACGGCGAGGATGCTGATTTCTGGGGCATTGTCGGACTCCTTCATGATATTGACTTTGAATTATATCCGGAAGAGCACTGTGAGAAAGCTCCGGAGCTTTTGAGGGAGGGAGGGGCCGAGGAGGAGCTGATTCATGCTGTTGTCAGCCATGGCTACGGTCTCCGCGTCGATACGGCGCCGGAACACGAGATGGAGAAGGTTCTCTTTGCCTCCGATGAATTAACCGGCTTAATCGGCGCGGCAGCCAGGATGCGCCCCTCCAAAAGCTCAAAAGATATGGAGCTTTCCAGCTTAAAGAAGAAGTTTAAAGATAAAAAATTCGCTGCGGGCTGTTCCAGGGACGTAATTTCCAGAGGTGCGGATCAGCTTGGATGGGAACTTGACCGTCTGCTGGAACAGACAATTCTGGCGATGCGCTCCTGTGAAGACCAGGTAAACGCGGAGATGGAGCAGTTGGCATGATTCGTTACCGCCTGAATGGCCGCCTGGCTGTTTTGAAAGAGGGAGAAGAATACGGCAGGGAAGATATCCGCATCGAACTGATGACATCGGAAGAACTCACTCTGGATAAGGAGCCGATTCCTTATAAGAAACTGTTTTTAAAGCAGATAGAACATATCCAGTATTCTAAGGCGGAGATCTTTGGCGGATGTATTTTAGGGACTTTTTCGACACCCAATGTCAGAAATCTTCCGGGAAAGAAAGAGAATTTCGGATTCCACATGGTAAAGGACAGGCTCATTTTTGTTGAGGACGGCGCGGAGCATGTGAAATCGCTTCTGGAAAGGCTGAAAGAGGTGGAGTACGGCGAACAGGGCGGCATGTCCGTATTTTTTACCGGATTTTTAAACAGCCTGATCGAGGGGGACGCCATCTTTCTTCAGGAATATGAGGAAAAGCTGATTGTCATGGAAGATAAGATGACAAAAAGCCTCCAGAAGAATTTTTATGAGAAGATCATCCGCTGCCGGAAAGACATGCTTCATCTGCAGTCGTTTCTGACCCAGCTGGCCGATATGGCGGATGTCTTCCGCTCGAATACAAACCTGCTTTTTGGGATGGAGGAAAAGGAATCCTTTGCTGTTTTTGCCCACCGTGTGGAACGTCTGGGGGATCATGTCTCAATGCTCCGGGAATACATCCTGCAAATCCGTGAGATGTACCAGTCACAGATTGACATTGCCCTGAACCGTTCGATGAACCTTCTGACGGTGGTTACTACGATATTCCTGCCTTTGACCCTGATTGTGGGCTGGTATGGAATGAACTTTTCCAACATGCCGGAACTGGCGTGGAAATATGGTTATCCGGCAGTGGCAGCGCTCAGCGCAGCTGTCATTATCCTGGAAATCCTTTTTTTCAGAAAGAAAAAACTGCTGTAACCAATTAAACATACAGAAAAAATAATGGAGGTAAAGACCATTGAAACTTTTATCAGTTGCAATCCCCTGCTATAATTCCACTGCCTATATGAGGCACTGCATCGAGTCGCTCCTTCCGGGCGGAGACGAGGTGGAGATCCTGATTGTGGACGACGGTTCCACAAAGGACGATACTGCGGAGATTGCCGACGAATATGAGAGGCGTTACCCGGGTATCTGCCGTGCCATCCATCAGGAGAACGGCGGACACGGTGAAGCGGTCAACGCCGGCCTGAGAAATGCCTCCGGTGTTTTTTTCAAGGTGGTGGACAGTGACGACTGGGTCAATGATGAGGCTTACCGCGAGGTTTTAAAGACCCTGCGCAAGTTCTGTCAAGATAATGTTACCCTGGATATGCTGATTACTAACTTTGTATATGAGAAGCAGGGAGTGAAGCGGAAGAAAGTCATGAACTACAGGACCGCCATCCCAAAGGAAGAGCTGATAGACTGGAGCGGAGTGAAGATGTTCATGCTGGGCCAGTATATCCTGATGCATTCCGTTATCTACCGCACGGAGATGCTGCGTGATTGCGGTCTGGAGCTTCCGAAGCATACATTCTATGTGGACAACATTTTTGTGTATCAGCCGCTGCCGCATGTGAAATCCATGTATTATCTGGATGTCAATTTCTACCGGTATTTCATCGGAAGGGAAGATCAGTCGGTGAATGAGGCGGTTATGATCGGCCGCCTGGATCAGCAGATCCGCGTGACAAAGCTGATGCTTGGGTATTATGATGTGATGAAGATGAGCAACAGGAAACTCCGCAGATATATGATCCGATATCTGGAGATTATGATGACGGTTTCTTCCATTCTGGCCATCCGTTCCGAAACAGAGGAGAACCTGGCAAAGAAAAAAGAGCTGTGGCAGTATCTGAAACAGAAGAACCTGGGGCTTTATATCAGGCTCCGCTGGGGGTTCCTCGGCCAGGGCACAAATCTGCCCGGCAAGAGCGGCAGAAAGGTGTCGATTGCCTGCTATAAGATTACACAGAAGTTCTATGGATTTAATTAAGAGAAGTACGTTACCGCCCGGAGTCTGCTGAAATGCATGGTTCCGGGCGGTAACGTACTCCGTGAATTATAATATTGTGAAACAATTATAAAACCCCCGGCGGAATCATTCCTGCCAGGGGTTTCGTTTTACGGTTGTTCAATATTAACGTATGAATTCCGGTCTTGTCTCTTCCGCACTGCTGCCTGCATAGGCCAGAGGATAAATCGCTCCGCACAGGAGAACCGCGCCGACCACATCAATGATGGAGTGCTGTTTTAAGAACACGGTGGCCATACAGATGGAAACCATCAGGATGAAGGACAGTACCCGTACCGCTTTGTATTTCTTCAGGCTTTCACTCTTCATAATGGCAATATGTGTTCCGATAGAGTTGTAAACGTGTACGCTCGGAAATACATTAGTACATGTATCGGCCTGGTAGAGCATCGCGACCATCCTGGAGAACACGTTTTTATTCGGGTCTATCACAGGCCTGAAATCGGTTCCGTTCGGGAAGAGGGTGCAGACTAACAGGCTGAGCGTCATGCCTGTAAACAAAAAGATACAGAGCCGGTAATAATCTTCTTTGTTTACAAAAAAGAAATAGGCGATGGTAATGGCCACATACGCAAACCACAGGAAATAGGGGATGATAAAATATTCATTGAACGGGATATAATCATCCACCACGGAATGCATGATATGGTAATGCTTTGTTATGGTCTTCTCAAGGTATACGAACCATGGCAGATAAATAAAACCATATCCAAGTATCCAAAGGTGCCCATACTTCTTTAGGAAATTCTTCATAAAATCACCTTCCATAGTATTGGAATTTTTTTAGGAATATTAACACTTTCTTAACAAGTCTTTCAACTTTGACTGATTATAGCACACTCTCTGGACGACTTCAAGGGGATTTAGAAAAGGTTAATAAAATTTAAGGAAGCTAATGGTTTCCTTACTTTATTCTTCCAATTTAAAGATATGCCGGTTACAGTGGTTTATGATGTTTATAGAATTTTAATAATTGGAAGGCGGGGAGGACAGGCTGGAGACGGTTGGCACGGGGAAATTGCGGGAATCGTACAAACAGTTTCACAGTCCGGAATACAACGGATGTAAAAGCAAATCCGTAAAAGAACCCGGTGATAACCCTTTTCAAATTATTCGACCGGTAAGAGGTAAAATACTGCAGGGTCCCATCAACGGCCATAGGAAGTATGAAAAGTGAGACAGCATATTTAAAAGTGTAAAATGGCGCTGCTGCGATTGCGGCAATATGGCCCAGGGCAATGCCCGTGCACCTGGCGCACAGGGGAAACTGGTAATTACCCAGGAAAAAACTGCGCTCGGGCCTCTGGTGGCAGCCGCAGTATTTTTTACACCACTGCATTGAATTGACCCAAAGCCGATCCTGATTCAAATTCATGCCCGGAACTTCTTTCCGCAATGTGGGCAGACCCAGAACGTGGTGGAATTAATCTGTTTGCCTTTTCCGCAGGCGCCGCAGAGGATTCCAATCGGCCCGAGCAGCAGAGCGCCACAGCATCCTTTTCCTGCCGAAAAATCCTTTCCCGATGAAGTTACTTCTGTTGTGATCTGACAATTCTCATTTCCGCATTTCGGACATCTCATTTATGCACCTCCTGAATGTACTGTATGTTATGCTGTGTCATGTTATTGAACGGTTCTCCGCAGGCAGGGGCAATGGAGCTTGCATAATCCGCAAATATCTTCTGTGTGATGGCAATAAAATCTTCTGCATATCGGGGAAGCGGGTAGTCGTTTCTGTGTGCCAGGCAGATCAGATTCTCCGGCATCTCATTCAGAATGGGGCAGGTAATCAGGGACTCTCTATCGGGATTCCCAAGCCGCTCCGTCTGATAGATTAGAAAGGGGGAGATGATACCGACCCCGTAGCCGTCTCTTGACATCCGGTATATCAAATCCTGGTGGTTGCTCTCCATGATGATGTGGGGATGTATCTGGTTGGAGAGAAAAAATGCATCAATATTCCTGCGCAGCCGGTTCCCTGAGGCCAGCATGATAAAAGGCAGCTGGGCAATCTGGAGCAGATCGACGCCCTGCCGCAGCGAGTCTGCCACCGCTTCCGGATGTCCGGGATAGTGCTTTTGTATCAGCGAATAAGGGATGCAGCAAAACAGGCGGTCT
Source organism: [Clostridium] symbiosum (assembly GCA_036419695.1). Taxonomy (NCBI): domain Bacteria; kingdom Bacillati; phylum Bacillota; class Clostridia; order Lachnospirales; family Lachnospiraceae; genus Otoolea; species [Clostridium] symbiosum. The sequence continues at coordinate 3,814,056 of CP143946.1, read as the reverse complement.
TTGGCCAGTGGCAGCAGGGTGACATTGGGCCTTGCCGCAATATTAAGTCCCACATACAGATCAATATCCCCTTTTTGCAAAAGCTCTGCATAGGTTTGTGAGGCGCCGTCCGCAATTGAAATATCGATATTGGGATGCAGGCGGTGAAATTCCTCCCAGATTTTCGGGAAGAAGACCTGGCAGCGGAGTCTCGACAGGCCGATGGAAAAATGGCCTTTATAATTGGAGGAGAGATCGGCAAAGTCGGCCTCCATCCGGGCATGCGTATTCAGAAACTGACGGGCATAGAATACCATGCTGTCCCCGGCCGGTGTCAGATGGAGCGATGGGCGGCGGCAGAAAAGTTCCACATTGTATTCCTCCTCCAGCCGTTTAATATGACCGCTCAGGGCCTGCTGTGAGATAAAAAGCCGTTCGGCGGCTTTGGTAAAATTCATCTCTTCCGCCGCGATCAGAAAATATTCCAGACTCTTTAAATTCATCGACGTCCTCCTGTTTAACACAATAATCTTCTTGTCAAAATAACAATTTTATACTGTTTGTAATTGGTATATTTACTATGATACCATATGGTTATCGGGGAAATCAATCTAAATGCATGGAAATTGAGGACGACAAGACAACCGTCATCTATCGGATGAAATGAGATGGAACGGGAGTTTTTAGAAATGAACATCAAAAGAAATGATACAAGGAGAAGCAAGTATCAACAGAAGCAAATACCAGGAGGGGGCTGCGATGAAGCAGAAAAAACAGAAAAAGTTATTTAAGATGCCTAATATTTTTATTATAATACTGGCGCTGTGTGTGATAGCGGTAGTGATGACATGGATAATCCCGGCGGGAGAGTATTCAAGAATTCAGAATGCGGCGGGAAACACGGTCGTGATACCGAAGGAGTTTTCTTTTATTGCGCAGCATCCGGTCAATCTTTTTATGATACCGTCCTATCTGGTCAAGGGAATGAACAGCATGGCGGCAACCATTTTTTTCGTAATGATTATCTCGGGCGTGTTCCAGGTTGTAATTGCAACCGAGACGTTTGACGGCCTTACGATGACGGTGGCCAGGAAACTTCAGGGGAAGGAGAAGCTGATTATTCCGATCCTGACAATTCTCTTTTCCCTGCTTTGCACGACCCAGGGCATCAATACGCTGATTGGGTTTACGCCGATTGCGGTTTTACTGATGAGGGGTGTTGGATTTGACGCTATGACCGGTGTGGCGACGGTTATCCTGGGAGGCGGCATCGGCTTTAGCTGCGGCGCGTTGAATCCCCAGACGACGGGAATTGCCGATGTGATAGCGGAACTTCCGTTATACTCCGGAGTGGGCTACCGGCTTTTCTGTATGGCGGTGCTGCTGGTTCCGACCTGCATCTACATTATGCGCTATGCGGAGCAGGTAAAACGTGATCGGACGGTCAGCTATACATATGAACTGGAACTGCGGGAGAATGCGGAAACAATTGATTTGAGCGGCAGGGCATCGCTGAATTTCAGGCATGTTCTGATACTTCTTACCGTCATCGGCGGTTATATCGCGGTGATGTACGGCTCGATCCGCCTCGGCTGGGGCGTCAACAATCAGTCGGCGGTATTTATCTGGGTGTTATTTATCGTGGCGGCCTGCTCGGGAATGAAGGCCGATACAGTCATCAAAGAATTTATTAACGGTGCCAAGGGAGTTGTGTTCCCTCTGATTCTGATTGGAATGGCTTCGGCAATTTCCAAAATACTGACAGACGGCAAAATTATGGATTCCTGTGTGTACTATATTGCCGGAACACTTCAATTTCTGCCGGCGTCTCTGCAGAGCCTCGGCATGTATCTGGCCCAGATTCTGGTAAATTTTGTAATCGTATCGGGCAGCGGGCAGGTTGTGGTGACGATGCCCATTATGACTCCGGTTGCCGATATTATCGGCCTGTCCAGGCAGACAGCTATTCTGGCATTCAATTTTGGAGACGGATTTCTGACTCATATCCTTCCGTGGTCGGGAGCGGTAATGAGCGTGATCGGCGTAGTCAACGTGGACTTTACCCAGTGGTTTAAATTCTCCTTTAAGATTGTCATGCTGTGGGCGGCTATCGGGGCGGTTTTGGTGATGCTTTCCCAGTTCATCTGGTAGCGAGTGAAACTTTCGAAACAGGAGTGTGACGGGAAAATATCGGGTAAGGAGGAGACGTAAGATGTATGATTTGATTTTGAGAAACGGCCGGCTGACCGATCCGGAAAATGGTCTTGACGGGGCTGCGGAAGATATTGGCGTGAAGGACGGCAGGATTGAAAAGATCGCTCCCTCCATCGGGGAGGGGGGCCTGCATGAGATAGATGTATCGGGAAGGGCGGTGCTGCCGGGACTGATTGACTTCCATGCCCATTTTTACGCGGGAGGAACCCTGACCTCGCTTCACGCCTCGTCCTATCTGGCCACCGGAGTAACCGGAGCCGTGGACGCGGGAAGCGCCGGAGTATCCAATTTTGAAGCGTTTCTGGAAAGCCTCACGGAGCGGGAGCGGAGAAACTGCAGAATGTACTTAAACGTGGCGTCCGAAGGTTTAAGCTGTCTGGGAAGCCATAATGAGAACATTAACCCGGCTTACTTTGACAAAAGCAGGATTTTAAAAATGTGCGATACGCATCGGGAACAAATCATTGGCCTGAAGATACGGATCAGCAGCGAGATTGCAAAACAGAGCAATACAACCAGCTTCGATGCCCTGCGCGGCGCTGTGGAGACGGCAAATGCATGCGGGCTTCCACTTTCAGCCCATATGCCCGATTTCCAGGGCTCACTGTCTGAACTGATCGATATTCTGCGGCCAGGGGACATTTTCTGTCACGTGTTCACACCGCAAAAGGGAATCCTGGAAAATGGCAGTGTGTCCGGTGAAATGATCAGGGCCAGGAAAAAGGGGATCATACTGGAATCGGCATGCGGAAAGGGTCATTTTGGCCATGAAACCGCCAGAAAGGCATTGGAACTGGGACTCCTCCCGGATTTGATTTCAGGGGATTTTACCAGAAATACGTTTCTCTATGAACCGGCCTTTTCCCTCCCTTATCTGATGTCGCGTTTTATGGCGCTTGGGATGACCCTGCCTCAGGTGACGGCCTGCTGCGCATCATTTCCGGCAGAACGGATGGGAATGAAGGGGGAAACCGGCTGCCTTAAGGAAGGCGCAAGGGCGAACCTGTCTGTATTTGAGAGAAGAAAAGGTGAATTCATGTTTACCGATGTCCAGGGAGACACGGTAACCGGTTCGGAAATGCTCTGTCCGTTCCTGACGGTTCTGGAAGGGGAAACGGTATACAGAGCTCCGGCGTAAATTTATAGAGTAGAGAGACAGATATCTAAAGCGATATAGGAAAGAGAAATCTTGTTTTACGTATCGGACAGGGACAGTATTTGTATCAGCCCCGCTGTCATCAGGCAGCGGGGCTTTAGACGTTTGGAATCAAAGAGTATAGACAAAACAGGATATTAACCACAACATAATTATTGGGAAAAACTTAAAATTATGCTGTTAGACATTGTTTATAGAACGTGATACGATCCAGTTAAGCAAAGAGAAAAGGAGAGAAATACAATGACTGTTCGGACATTTTGTAACGACATGCTTCTGCTGGCGGTGTTCATGTTACTGGGATTTTTCATCAGGGAGTATGTCAAACCGCTGCAAAAATTATTTTTGCCGTCATCGCTGATTGGAGGGCTGGTGATCCTGATACTGGGGCCGCAGATTCTGAATGTGGTTCCGGTGCCGGAAACTTATGCAAAGGTTCCAAACGTTTTAATCGATATTGTGATGGCGTCTCTGGTGTTTGGTGTAAACTTCAACCGGGATCGTATCGGCTCCTATCTGGATTATATTTGTGTGCCTATGACGGCCTATGGAATGCAGATGTGCGTGGGAACGGGGCTGGGATACCTGCTGTCTAAAATATGGCCCGGATTGCCGAAGGGCTGGGGAATTATGGGAGTGTTTTCCTTTCATGGCGGCCATGGGACGGCAAGCGCTGCCGCCGCAACCTTACTCTTTGCCTCCTGACCGTTCCGATTATTCTCATCACGGCAAACAGGTTCTGCAAGCATGAGTGGTTTGAAAAAGCAATGATGGCATTCGGAGCCGCGACCGGCAACACTTCCACCGGTCTGGCGCTGGTGCGGGCCGTGGATCCGGATTCCTGTTCCTCGGCGGGAGACACCCATGGCGTTTATGCGACCCTGACCTGCTGGAAGGATTCCTTTGTAGGTTTTGCCCCGGTCTGGTTAATGACCGGAATCTCCCTGACCATGGGCGTGGGAGCAGCGCTTATGATTGGATTTGCCGTTGTAGGAATTATCCTGTTTGACAAAAAGAGGAGACGGATTTAAGGAGACGGGAAAAAAGGAATTTGGATTAATTCAGAAATTATATTCAGAAAATGTATTCAGAAATTGTTTATAAAATGTATTCAGAAATTGTATTCAGTAGTCATATTCAGTGATCATATTCAGGGAGGTTTAAAATGAAGATTAAATTAATGGACTGTACGCTCAGAGATGGGGCAAATGTGGTGGGAAAAGGGTTTTCAGCAGAAATAACAGACATGGTTCTGGACGGCCTGACGGCCTGTCATGTTCCGATTATCGAATTTGGGAACACCGGAGGAATCGGAGCCTATGAGGTAGCCGGGTTTACGGATGCATTGACGGATCAGGAATATCTGGACATTGCGGAAAAATATAAAGGGCGCTCTTCGGAACTGGGCATGTTTTTAAATGCCAACCGCTACCGTGAAAAGAACGTGGTACTGGCAGCGGAAAAAGGACTTTCTTTTCTGCGGGTCGGAGCGGATGCAGGAGATGCCGATATTTCCCTCCAGGCAATAAAAGATATTAAGAAAAATAATTTAAAAGCGTTCTATTCTTCCATGAAAGCATACCTTTTAAACCCCACAGAGCTAGCGGAAGAGGGCAAAAAGCTGGAGGCGGCAGGTCTGGACGAGATTACGATTATGGATTCCGCCGGTACGATGCTGCCGGATGAGGTGGCCGTTTATACGGAAAAGCTGGCAGACGCCGTATCAATTCCTGTGGCGTTTCACGGCCACAACAATCTGGGACTTTCGGCGGCGAATGCAATGGCGGCTTACCAGAACGGAGCGGCAATATTGGACTGCGGTCTGATGGGAATGGCGAGAAGCGCCGGAAATCTCGCTACGGAGATTTGCACGGCGATGATGCAGCGGTGTGGACAAATGGAAGAAATTGATCTCTATGGAATGCTGGATTTTATTGAAAAGCGCCTGCAGCCTGCCATGGAGCCGTATAATTACCACAATCCTGTAACGCCTCTGGATCTCACCCTCGGATTTTCGGGCTGCCATTCCAGCTTTATAAAGCTGTTCAGGAAAGTGGCGGAGGAAAAACAGGTGAATCTGTACCAGTTGATTGTAAAGGTGTCCGCAATTGATAAAAAGAAACCGTCGGAAGCTCTCATAGCAGAGATTGCCGATACGCTGAAACAGGATATGAGATAACTGGAAAATAGGATGGAAGTATATGGAACAGGAGAATGATATGATAAAGGTAGTTCTTGCGGGAAACTATCCCACAAATACATATGAGGCGGTCCGTAAGGCCCTCCCGGAGGAACGGTTTGAGGTAGTCCGGGTAGATACGGAGGAAGCCTACAAAACAATGACAGACGCGGAAATTATGATACTGCGCGTTTTTAAAGCTCCGAGAGAGGTCATTGAAAGAAATAAAAATTTAAAAATGATTATGCGCTGGGGAGCCGGCTACGATTCGGTGGACACCGGGGCGGCGACAGAGCATGGAGTGCTCGTCACAAACACGCCGGGAGCAAATGCGGCGGCCGTAGCGGAGCTGAGCGTCCTGATGATGCTGGCCGTGGGCAGAAAATTACTGTGCCATACGGAAAGTCTGGGCAGAGGAAGCTGGAGCAAGAATACATTTATCAATGATTCCGTTTCCCTGAATCATAAGCTGGTGGGGATTGTGGGCGGCGGCAATATCGGCCGCCAGGTGGCGAAAAGGGTACAGAGTTTTGGAGCAGAGGTGCAGTATTTTGATACCTTCCGTCTCTCCCCAGAGATGGAAGAAGAGTACCGGATGAAATGTGTTTCCTTTGATACTCTGCTTAAGACGTCCGATATTATAAGCCTCCATATTCCTCTGACGGACAGTAACCACCACATGATAGGCGGAGAGGAGATTGCCCGGATGAAGGACGGGGCGATCCTGATCAATGCCGCCAGGGGCGGCCTGGTGGACGACCACGCTCTTGCCGCGGCCGTCGCATGCGGGAAACTTAAGGGAGCCGGACTGGACTGCGTAGAGCAGGAACCCCTGCCCCAGGGACATGAACTGCTTGAAAACCCCAATATTGTGGTTACTCCCCATGTGGGCGGAGGCACGGCCGATATAGGGGAAACGATTATTCCGATGCTGGTGAAGGATATTGTTGATTTTGCGGATGGGAAAGAGCCGGAACATGTGGTTCATACCGTACCATGCGGAAGATAGACATAAAGATACATGAGCCGTTAGGTTGATGAACAAATAATATTTAACCAACCACTTCTCTTTGAGGGGTGGTCAGAGTGTCGACAAAGTCGCCACTCCGTAGAATTTATGGCATAACGCCATAAATTCTAGTCACCAAAGGAAGAACTGCCGATTTCCTCGCGCAAGGGCTAAAGCCCCTAGAAATCGGCAGTTCAGCACTACGGCGGAACTGAATTCCACCTACGTGATTTGAAATGAGGGTTACACCCTCAAACTCCTGATATAAGGAAAATATAGTTTGTCGACAAGCTGGCCACTTCTCTTTGAGGGGTGGTTTTTTTGTATTGTAATTGACTCCTTGCTTATTTTACAAGAAATCCTTTTTGAATGGAGAAATAAGTAATATAGATAAAAACAGGAGGACAATTATCAAAGTGCAAAGAAAAGAGAATGGTGCAATCCGTATAAAAAGTGTTCAGGCGGCAAGTTTATACCGATATAACAATGGATATAAATTTCCTGCAAAAAGGAAAAAAGAAAATGATAACTATATATTAGAGTATAAAGAACCTTATATTGATTTTGGAAATGCGGTGATAAACAGCAGTTTATTTTCCCGGTTTGTTTTCAAACATGGTGTAACTGTAAATAAGAAAGGATTTAGCCGGGATTTTGTTGTAATGAAATTTGATTGGGGAGTCGACATGGATGCTTCAGATCCGGATAAAATAAAATCCGCGAAAACGGCACAGGAGTTAAGAGCACATTATTACCAAAATGGAGCAATGATTCCCTGGATTACTTATCATTCTGAGACGGGCAGAAATGCGGAGGAATTATTCGTGTTATATCGTATGCTTATGAGAAATCCGGGCAAAGCGAAAGAGGGACAGTGCATTTTTATCAGAGATGAATTGTATACAAAGACGTTAAACTATATTACCATGGGGTTATGGAATAAAATGCCGGATAAAAAAGGCGCAAAGATTGTTGAAATGTCAGCCTATGCGCCGTTAATTACCGCCACAGCAATTGATTTTATACACATTCCTTTAGAAAACATTTTTGTAGTTGAAGATCAGGAGGTCTCGGTACAAAAGAAGGCAGTATCAGTTAAAATAAGAGAAACAGAGCGTATAAAATATAAAAAAGATTATACCGCCTTTGAAAATGATATTAATCTCCTGGGTTATACATTTTATAGCAAAAAGGCTAAAAAGAATCCAAATTTGACTATGATAAAACAGACGGACCGCGCTCTTGCAGAGCATGGAATCCCCATCGGACAATGTCCCGTACAAGCCATACCGCATTACAAAAATGAGTGTTATGTTGAAAGGGATAACGAACAAACAGAAATGACGAATATTTTGTGGGACGGAATGGGATTGATAGATGAATCTATTTTTCCTGATGATAAAAACGGTTTTATTTACTGTAGAAGCCATTTCTTTAAATCGTGCCTTTTTAGAGGAAATGTCCAGGAATATTTTAGAGACTACTACGGCCGCGGTTACGATACTGCATGTGCGACGGACATGTTGGGACGCAAGATAAAAATAACAGATATTAAGGTAATTATAACAGAGAACTCCTTGAAATGGTTCAAATTTATCGATCTGATGAGCAAAACGGGGGATGCCGCTGAGGCTTTCCGCTATTATGAAAAGTTTATGAAAAAAGATGGAGAACTGTTTGGTGTTGTAAAAACGGGACACAGCAGTAAATATGGAAGATTACAGAGAGTTTCCTTTCAGATAAACAATACATTACTGACAAAGGATGAAAATGTCCTTAGAAAAATTGCGGAAGTAAGTACGGAGTTTTGTAACAGGCTTAAACTCGACGATGATTTTTTTGTTGATTATCTGGAAATGGAAGGTACTGCAAAATACAGCATCTATAACGTATTGGGCGCCTTGTACCGGTGGAACGACGAATTTCGATTTATGGAGTATTTTAAATGTAAAAAAGATAAAAGAATAAGTGAATTCAAGAAAAGGCTGAAATTAGGAAAGTTATTACAAGTAGGAGATAACTTGACGATATGCGGAAATCCGGTTGCCATGCTTATGAAGGTTACAGGACAAAATTTCATCGATGAAAACTGTTTTAACCAGCTTAGGGAAGGAATACAGTGTTATACTTCCCGGTTTGAAGCGAATGAAAGAATGGCGGGTTTTCGCTCTCCGCACAATTCTCCGAACAATATTATACACTTGATAAATGTATATCCTCCCAGATTGATAAGATATTTTCCGAATTTGGGAAACAGTGTAATTGTAATCAATGGGATCGAAACGGATGTCCAGTGCAGATTGAACGGACAGGATTTGGACAGTGACAGTATTTTTGTAACAAATCAGGAGGAAATGGTTACATTAGCTAAAAAGGCATACATAGAATATCCTACGATTATAAATAGTATCCATCCCGATTCCACTGGTGAATACGATAAAAGTATGCTTTCTTATGCAAAAATGGATTCTGCCATATCGTCTGCACAATATCATGTGGGGGTCGCAAGCAATATCGCGCAGTTGGCTTTGAGTTATTATTTTGATGAGGGCTGCAATAACCGTGAACTGGAAGACATATTTATTATTTGCAGTGTGCTGGCCCAAGTAGCCATCGATTCGGCAAAAAAGAGTTATAAAATAAATATCGGTTCTGAACTATTGAGACTCAATAAAATGCAATGTATGGAACGGTACAGGAAGTATCCCGTTTTTTACGCGGAAGTTCAAAAGTATAATAATAAAAAGAAAAAGAAAAAATTGAACATAAAAGAGGAGGAAGTTGAATTTTTTAATTGCCCGATGGACATTTTGTACCGCATTCTTGATAAGGATATTCTGGATAAGAGAGTCTATAAGGAGACAAATACAAAAACATATAAAGAAAGTGTATATGGAGTGAAACCCATTTTTGAAAATAGAGGGAATAAAGCGAATTCAGACAGAAAACAGTGCAAAAAAATGATAGATTTAGTAAATGAATACAGTGAAATAGTTGGTAAACTCGATGGTGCGAACGAAACATATTATGACGAGCGTATGAACGAATTTAATATTTTGACGGACAGGATAAAAAACATCACGATAACATCGGACACAATGTATGCTTTACTGGAGTTTGCTTTTAAATCGGGAAACGAGTATTTAAGAGATGATTTGCTGATTACATTATATGACAAAGATAAAGATAAATTTTTAAATTGCTTTAAAAAAACGGAAAAAAGTCCACGAAAAAATGGGGAAAGCGCTGAAAAATAAGGAAATTCAATCTCTGCCTATGGAGGGAAGGCGAAGGGAACTTATTGCCATGGTTATGCATGGTTGGGAGATCGTTGGGGGAGCTTTTGGAATAAAAAGATTCATATGAAAAGGAAAGGAGGATATGATGACTCAGGAAGAATTAAGAACTCTCTATAACGAGAGGCTGAAGAGGGAAAAACAGTTATTTATTGCGCAGGAGACGGGAATCTGTATAACAGTGTTATCAAAATTCCGAAATGGAAAGCTCGATCTTTATGACTATCTTTTTGAAAAATTAGAAAAATATCTTTGTAATTAAATCAAAGGCATATCGCCAAAAATTCCTATGAAAAATAATGACCGGCTTTGTTGTTTTGTTGTACATGCATTATCGTAAACAGGGTATAAAACATAGATATAAATAGTAAAATATGGTACGATATAGAAAAAGAATGTGGGTTCGTACAAAACCAGAGATAAAATCAGGTATGACGGCTGAAGTGAGAATAATTGTTTGAATTGTCATTCATAAACAGTAAATTAGGAGGGGCGATATAATGGGAAGAAAAATAATTTGTGAATCATGTGGAACAATTTTTAAAGAGGAAATATTAGGTGATGCAACTATATGTCCAGTATGTGGCGCTGATTTAAGTGGAGATGATGTCCAGCGTGGAGAGGATGAGCATCCGGGATGGGTTACGTGGTGGTATTTAAAAAATAAGGAGTGTGGAGGTTTGTCTCTGTGGGATAAAATGCCATTATATCCAGAAGAATTTGAAGTGATAAAAGAATTTAAAGCACCACCGAGAGATGCTAATGGCTCAGATAAAGCGAAAGAAATCCTACGCACCTACATCCCAGACGCATTTGCCCCAGCCCAGGAAGAGCCACCTATCAGTTGCCCTTATTGCTTTAGCACAGAATACACACTTATGAACCGAGGTTACGGTCTACTTACTGGCTTTATAGGAAGCGGAAAAGTTAAAAGAGTTTGTAATCGGTGTAAACGGGAATTTTAAGAGGTAAATAGTAGGGTTCAGGGAGGAATTGTAATGGGAAGAAGAATTGTATGTCCATCATGCAATACAATTTTTGATGAAGATTTATTAAAAGCAAAAAGTAGTGAGAATAATTGTTTAGTATGCGGGGCTAATTTGAGTGGAGATGGTGAGCCGAATGTTACGGATGAGCATCCGGATTGGATTACGTGGTGGTATTATGGTTTTAAAAGTAATAACGGGAAAACAACAATATTAAAAGATGAACCGATAGATTTAGATAAACACGGGGATAAATTCTTCCTTATTAAGGAATTTAAAGCACCGCCTAGAGATGCTAATGGCTCAGATAAAGCGAAAGAAATCCTCCGCACCTACATCCCTGATGCATTTGCCCCGGCCCAGGCAGAGCCACCAATCAGCTGCCCTTATTGCTTTAGCACAGAATACACACTTATGAACCGAGGTTACGGTCTACTTACCGGATTTATAGGAAGCGGAAAAGTTAAAAGAATTTGTAATCGGTGCAAACGGGAATTTTAAGAGGTAAATAGTAGGATTCGGGGAGGAATCGTAATGGGAAGAAAAATTGTATGTCCATCATGCAATACAATTTTTGATGAAGATTTATTGAAAGCCAAAAGTAGTGAAAATAATTGTTTAGTATGTGGGGCTAATTTAAGTGAAGATGGTGAGCCGAATGTTACGGATGAGCATTCCGATTGGATTACGTGGTGGTATTAGGGTTTTAAAGAGGATAATGGGAGAACAACTTCCTTGAGAGACAAGCCGATAGATTTAATACGGTTTGGAGACACGTACTTTCTAATTAAGGAATTTAAAGCACCACCTGAAAGTAATCCGGGTGGATTAGATGAAGTGAAGCGTATTCTACGCACCTACCCGATGCGTTTGCTCCGGCAGCGGAAGAACCTGTAATACGCTGTCCTTACTGTTTTAGCACAGAATACACCTTACTTAATAAAGGCTATAGTCTATTTACAGGATTTTTAGGTTCTGGAAAAATAAAACGGGTATGTAACCGTTGTAAGAGAGAGTTTTAAGAACAATTAGATTGGAATACTTAAAGAGAGGCAAAAGTCTCTCTTTTAATATGCGCAAAACGGAGGAATTAAATGTCCAATAATAATTTTATGGTCGAACTGATAGCGGCATTAAATATTAAATCGTCGAAAAGACAAGTTAATACGGAACTAAAACAACTAGAGAAGACTCTAAATAAATTACGGCTGACGGCTACCTTATTAAAGGGTGACAGCAAGAGTCAAATTAAACAGGCTGTAGATTCAATCCAGTTACAGCTTACACCAATTAAGTTGAAAGCAAAATTAGACGAAAGAGCATCTAAAAGAGCAGTCAATGATGCATTAAAACATATTTCGTTTAGTGACATTAAAATCAATGAACAAGGACTAAAGCTCAAAGTACAAAAAGCACTTTCAAATGTTCAGTCTGCTGTTTCTAAAACACCTGTTTCACTTGATTATACGTTCAAAAAGAATAAACTGCATAACGCTCTAACAACTTTCCTGAGTAAAAACAGTAAAATCGGAGAGTCATCAGTACTACTTAAAGAATCGGATAACCTGAGAACATTGTTTGACAACATTAATGACAAAAGAACTGCTATAGAAGCAGCGGATAGCTTTAGGCTGTTTAAATCCGAAGTGCAGGCTACAGGATATGTTGGTTTGTCTACGACGGATAAGCTCAAAAGTATGATGTCAAAGATTGGTCAGATTGGAAATTTATTCGGAATCGGAGCCATGGCAGTACGGCAATTTTCTAAATCGTTGAATACTTTAAAAAGTAATTCGACAATACTCACTGAAATTGCTAAAACATCAGATATGACTGCAAAACAGATTGCAGAAATTGGAAATGCTTCTTTTGCTATTGCTTCAAAGTATGGGACACGCTCTAGTAGCTACATAGAGGGTGTACGTGAAATGGCACGTTCCGGATATGATTCGATGTCAAAAGATCTTGGCGAATTATCAGTACTTGCCCAATCTGCTGGTGATATGACAGCAGACAGTGCCAACAACTACCTTCTGGCAACAGATGCGGCATACAAATATAAAGGTAGTATTGAAAAGCTTACTGAAGCATTAGACGGTGCAAACTATATCAGCAATCGCAATTCTGCTACGCTGACGGATATTGCTGATGGTGTGCGGGTAAGTGCTTCATATGCAGCAGAGGCCGGAGTGGAAATTGATGAGTTAACAGCGGCCGAGGCTACTATGATCGTTACTACCAAACGATCAGGTTCTGAAATGGGGCGTGCATTTCGTTCCATTTTATTAAATTTGCAGCAGGTGTCAGGCGAATTTGATGGAGAGATTATTGACGAGGAATCATTAAAGAAGGTAAAAGATAGGTGCCATAGCTTAGGCGTAGAGCTTGAAACTATGACTGCCGAAGGTGCAAAATTGCGTAATCCTATGGAAGTCTTAAAAGAACTTGCGCAAGTTTATAATAGCCTACCGGATAGTAGTGCAGACAAGCAGGGACTTATTTCTGACCTTGGTGGAAAGAATCATGCTAATGCACTCTCTGCGCTCCTGAGCCGGTGGGATCTCTATGAAAAAATGCTTGGCGAATTTTCGCAGGGTACAGGTTCTTCTCTAGCTGAGGCAGCAAAAACGGCTGACTCATGGGAAGGCCGTCTCAATGCATTGCAGAATCAGTGGGACTCTTTTGTAAATCATATTACAAGTCAAAATATGATAAAAGGTAGTATCTCTGCGCTTGATTCCTTGATTGGTGGAGCAGAAATGTTGGTTGATACATTAGGCGCTATACCAACACTATTAACTACCATCACAGGGGCTTATACTGCACTTAATAAAAATTATGGCATTACTCAGGTATTTAATCCTGAAAGCGGTAAAATGGATCTTCAAGGGAATATTATGGGGATTAATATTACTAATATTAAAGCTCAGAAAAAGCATTTTGAAGAAGCTGCGGTTGTTATTGAACATTGGAATGCAATACTTAAAAATGGACAAAACGATTTAAAAGATCTTGGCGAATCAGTAGTTAAAAATAACGCACAACTAAAAGCGTATTTATCCAGTTGTACGGACGGAACAGCCTCTTTAGCTGGTTATCAAGCCTCTCTTAGAGCTGCCGGTATTCAAACAGATGCATTAAGGTTAAAAACTGTTTTAATGACATCGGCTATAACATTTGGAGCAAGTTTTGCTATCCAGGCGGCAATGACAGGGATTATGAAGTTAGTCCAGTCTCATGAAATATTGCGTCAAGAAACCCAACAAGCTGCACAAGCTTATGCAGAAGTATCCAAATCAATTGATTCATATGCCAAACGCTATCAAGAGCTACATTCAGCATTGTTGCAAGCACGAGATAATGAAGAAGAGACATATAACATAAAGAAACAATTACTCGATTTACAGCTTGAACTCAATGATCGGTTTGGTGAAGAATATGGAAAGGTAAACCTTCTTACCGATGCCTACCGTGACCAAACAGATGCAATCAGAGATTTAAATAAAGAGGCTGCCCAAAGATATCTTAATGAGAATGAAAAGGGTATTAAAGACGCTACGGATAAAATGTCAGGGGAAGAACATTACAATCTTAGTTACACGGGAATGGTAGGCACAACAGATGAAGGTAAGGGACTATTAGAAATTGCTGAAAAGTATAAGGATGCCGGAATTACCGTGAGAGATGAATTGGGGACAGGGGACTATGCACAATTCTCAATTCATCTCTCTGCCAATGCTGAGGATGCCTATGATACAATTAACAAGTTTGAGACGGATGTTAGAAATAAGGCTAAAGAACTAGGCAATGAAAATATTTATGATGATGTACTTGAAATATCATCGAAAGAACTTAATCGTTCCAAGACAATTATTGATGATTATGGAGAACAGTACAAAAAGGGATTAACAAATCAGATTATAGTAGATGAGAAATTATCCCCACAGTTTGAGATGGCAATTCAGGCTGTAGAAGATTATAATGAGTCGGTTTTAAAGAGTGAAGAGCCTTTTAAAGATGAAAGAGTGCAAGCTGCCTACCAGAATTTACAGCAGATAAAATCTGGTATACAGGATAACGAAGAAGAATGGGGGAAATATGCGTCCATAACAGGAGAAGTGTTTGAACAAGCCAATACGGAGGCTTATGAATACGCAGAAAAACTGAAAAATGGATCGTACGATAAAGGAATTGCTGAAGTGGCCGATAAGACGGCTACCGAGTTAAAAGCAATCTTTGACTCGGGCAATGCTGATAATCCATTTGTACAGCTTGTACAGGGGGCAAAAGAATATAATCTGGAACTTGACGATGTCATCTCGATTTTAGAGCAGCTTGGATATATCCAGAAGGAGACTTTTTCTGATTCAGGAGAGGTGAAGTACGATTCACTGGAAACAATGATTAAAAACGTGAACGGCCTGTCAGAAGGATTTGAGTCACTGAATCAAATCATGGCATCCATTAAGGGCAAAGATAAATTTGACATCTCCCTGCTGGATGATAATAAGTTTAAAGAGAATTTCTCCGGTTTAGGGGAAGCGTATACCGATTTCATTTCCCAAATATCCGAGTCACCAAAGGACATCACTGCATGTAAGAGCGCATTTAATGAATTGATTGGAGCGTGGATTCAGTCAGAAGAGGTTCTGAAAAATATTTCTGACGAGACCTATGATACTACTACGGCAATGCTTGAAAACATGGGTGTGACAAATGCAGCAGAAGTAGCAGCAAATGCACTTGCTATTAAAAAAGCAGAAGCAGCATGGGCAACAGAAGACTTATCGAACAAAACACGTGACGAAATTTATTCGCTTGCAGAAGAGAACGGAGTAGTTGGAAATGCTCAGGATGCCTTTTTCTCTTACATTGCTCAGAAGGCACTGGACGAAGTAATAAATACTACCGGGGATATTAATGCATTAGCGCAGGTATGTAAGGCATTAGGTTTGGCGGCTGATGCATGGAGAAGGTATTATGCAGCGAAAAAGCAATTGGCAGACATAGCCTCTGGTAAATCGGTAGCAACTCCACATGGATGGGGCGGTGAGCTATCGGTTGACGATTGGAAAGCGCAACTGGAATCTACCCAGGCCGAAGCATTTAAAGAAAGTGCTCAGATGCTTGAAGATATGGCAAAATCAACTCCTGAATATGGCGGAGGTACTAAATCAGGCAAAACAGGAGGAGGCGGAGGTTCCCAAAAAGCAAAAGAGGAACAAAAGAAAGTCCTCGACTGGATTCCGGCAGCATTAGACCATGTTGAAAAGGAACGGCAAAAGGTTGTAGACATCATAGAGGATGAGAATGTAGCTTATGAGAAGCAGCTCTCCCTCACGCATGAATTACTCGCAAACGATGAGGAAGTAATACGGGTAAACAAAGAGGCTCTTGATATCTACCTGAGCCAGTGGGAAGCAGTCCGTCAGAAAATTATTGAGGCATTTGGTGAGACAGAAGGTAATGCTCTGATTAGTAAAATTATGATGGGGAATACCTCTCCTGAGGATTGGAGAAACGAATTTAGTTATGATCCCGATGATAAAACCATGTCTGCAAAGGTGAAGCTTTTGGAGGATGGCAAAGAGGCTTTTGCAACCTTTACGAAACAGGATGAGAAATACAAAAACAAGATAGAAGAGCACACTGAGGATCTTAAACGACAATTTGAAATCCGAGTGAATATTATCAAAGAATCCCTGGAAGATTTAAAATCAGAGATGAGTCAAATCGAGTCGGAAATAAGTCTTAAAGAAATTACAGGCCGCATTATTACGGAGTCTGATTACCGGGATATGATAAATCTGGCTGATGGACAAATAGACTTACAGTATGAGCAGATTGATGTTTTAGAAGAGTATTTGGACGAATTAGATGAAGGAAGTGCCGAATGGTACAATGTCAAGTCTCAGATATCAAGCTGTAAAGACGCCATAAGGCAATGCGAAGAAAATCAAGCCAAATGGAATGAAGAAATTCTAAACCTCCCCGTCCGCAGAATTGAACGGTATTTGGAATTGCTCGGATTTATCAAGCAAGACCTCAGGAATTTCATTGATGAGCAATCCAGTTTGGGTAAAGATACATCACAGGAGCAATTACAAAAGCTAATTGAATTATCCTCTAAGCAAATCGAAAAGCTGAACGAAGAACACGAAGAATTGGTCAAAAAGCTGTCTAACTATGATTATGGCAGCGACAAGTTTAACGAAGTCCAGAAGAGCATTCAGGACTGTGAAAACGAAATGTCTTCTCTGATTCAGGAACAAATCCAGTACAACAAACAAATCCTAGATATCCCCCTCAATAAAATCAACGATTTAAAAGAGCAGCTTAACAGTATAAAAGGTGCATTAGATAACGTTACAGGCGATTACGACACAGCTATCTCTGCTGTTATTAATACGATCGAGAAAGAAATCGACAGTTATAATGACATGAAAGAAGCGGCAGAGGAATCCTATGAAGCCAGGATTAAACCATTACAGGATGAATTGGATTTATTGAATAAAACTAATGAGGCACGTCAAATTCAACTAGATGCAGAACAAAGTTTGTATGATCTGGAACGTGCTAAAAACCAGAAAACAACGCAAGTTGTAGAAAATGGTGAGATTGTTTATCGGGAAGATATAGATGCAGTCAGAAACGCTAATAAAGCGCACGAGGACGCACTGTACAATAAAGCGAAGTATGAACTGGAACAGCAGATTGAGTCACTGGAGAAAGAACGTGATGATCTTTTAGAAAGCTATGACGGACAAATCGATAAACTGAATGAAATTAAGGACAGATGGTCTGAAATAGCGGATAACATCCGTGATGCAAATGAAGCGGCCCATGCCTCCGATATTCTCGGCGCCGGCTGGGAGGATAAAGTCACTACCGGTAATGATAAAGACATCTATGATGCAATGGTAAAGAATTATGAGGCTGTAGAGGCTCAGAAGGAAATGTACCAGAAACAAATTGATGCAGCGGAAAAGGTATCGTCTCTTATGGAACAGTATATAGCAGCTTTCCAGAGTGGGACAATGAGCTATCAGGATGTACTCTCTAAATTCGATGAGCTGATTCTTGCAGCCAAAGACGGTTTCTCCTCTCAGGAATATCTGGATGCACTTTTAAACGTTTCGGGTAACAGCGATACGGCATCGGCATTGGAAAACATACAAAGCCAGATATCCGGTTTTTACGAAGATTTCAAAGCTTATCTGCAAGCGGCACACTCAAACAGTGAATTAATATCAAAGTATACATCCACCTGGGAGGAAATTAAAAAGACCCTGGAGGAACAGCTGGTGGCACTGAAGAAGATGGCTGAGGAAGAGGCTAAGAAAGTCGCTGATTCCAAGCCGTCCTCCGGAGGTAAGGGAGGTAAAGGCCACTCTTCTTCCAAAGGACCGAACTGGAATACACCGGATAGACAGGCAGAAGGCCCGGCAAAAGAAATTGAGGAACGGGAAAAAGCAAAGAATTCTCACAAAGATGGACTTGAAAGCAGCCCGGTTGGGCGTACTGTCAGCAGCAACACGGAACTTATCAGAACACTGGGACTTCGAAAACTCAATCCGGAAGAGATCGCTTCTATCCTTCATGAAGGAGAGGTCGTAGTTAACCCGGAGCAGATTGATCAGGTGGCGGAAAACTTTAATGCACTGGAAAAACTGGCACTGAGTGAAGAACAAAAGCAGCATTTACTTCAGTATTCTTCTCAAATACCGGTCAGCTTACCGGAATTTACCCCTTTTAAGCAGGCATATAATCCGTCGGCTACTGTAAAAGAATTTAATTTTAACATGGGCGACATTAATTTGAACAGTGTTGATAATACACAGAAGCTGGTAGATACCATTGCCAGAGAATTTGACTCGGCATTATGTCAAAAATTTTCCAAATACTAAAACGATTTGAGGATGCCTGGTCCTTTGGGCATCCTTTTCTAACGGGAGGTGAAATATAATATGAATTATTCTGAATTAGTTCAATACATAGCAGAGAAAACCACGGCACAGGTTGATAAAATGATAAAGAAAGAAGTAAATTCCGATAAGACTTTTACGGCCCAGATTACCGAGACGATAAATGCCACTACGTGCCGCGTGTTATATTGCGGAAATACCTTTACGGTTTCTAATATCATGCAATGTGATGCCGGTGATGTGGTGCGTGTCTGTGCTCCATGTAATAATTGGACGGATTTATTTGTTGTAGAAAACAAAACTAAACGGAGCAGATAAATTAAACGCTTTTTATTCCTTTTTATTCGCTTTTTATTTCCCCATGCGTCGAAAACACGTCGCCGGGAGCGGGGAGACTAATAATACCGGGAGTGGAATGGTCGATGTTAGAGCGTTGATTGAAGGAATGGAACAGTAATAATGGTAATGGAATTAGTGCATACAGCAGTTCAAAGACAAAATAAAAAAGTAAAAAAAGAGACAGCCTGAAAATGGGTGTCTCTTTCTTCATAAACTTTGTATATAACACAACCGGCATATTGGATTATTTAATGGATTTTTACTTATTAGGAGTAAAAGTAGTAGTATATACATACCATTCTTGAGCCTTGGTCGTTTGGTAGGAATAAATAATTGTAATTGTATCTTTTGTATGTTTGTAACTGTTAACCTGAACATCGGTGTATTTTATAGGATCAAAATAGGATACGTATACCTTTTGGACTCCTACAATATCATCTGTAGCATCATTGATAGAATAATTAGCGGTGAGTTTTATGGAATTATTTTTAACTGAAACTGTTGAAGAGTAGGTCAATATTGTTCGTGGTTCAATTGAGACACTATTAGTATCGTTTACTGTACTTTTATTAAGTGCCGCTGCATAAGATTCAAATCCCAGTATAAAAAAGCACATCATGAATGAGAGCATCAAAGAAATTATAGTTTTTTGAATTCTCATGTATGGTCTCCTTTCTAATCAATGTAATCCAACAATGCCGGTTGGCTTGATATCTCGAACATTTCTGATTCTAAAATAGACCGCCTCCTTTTTCTTTCTAAGATCTATTAAATCGTTTCCTCGAAAAGTGATTTCTATGCTTTGAGTAGTATCTACACTTTTATTTTTCGCAAGCTCTTCTATTTTCTTCCAAACTTTAGGAGATGCTGTGTAGTAGATATCCATTCCATACTCTGTTGGATCAAATGTTCCTAAAGTTGCTTTCAATAGGACCCCTTCATCGTTCTGCTCAATTATTTGGCAGTGAACAATACGGACAAATTCATATTTATTATAGTAATTTTTTCCGATGATTAATAAACATATTATCAACAAAATAGCAATAATCAAGGTCTTTCTTTTTTTCATTGAACCCTCCTTTTTTCAGAGTATCTTATGGGAAAACTATATGGGAAAAGGCAGAATAAATCAATAGAGAACAGAAGTATTAAGAATAATAAATGGAATAGTAGGAATTGTAAAGTAAATTTAAGAAAGTAATCTGTTATAAAACAATATATTTTTACGTTCTATTTATCAGTATATTTCTTCTCAATAAAATTTCTCACATCTTCACCAATCCCTTTATTTGTTTTTTGCACCGATAAAGAAAAATCTATAGCTATCCTATATTATAGTGATGACAAATCAGCACAAATTTACCGCAATGGCATTATCAAAGATTGTGAATGCGTAGGCATTCGAGTTGAAAGATTTATGCTTGCCGGGTCAGATGCGTCTATCTATACCATCAAAGAAATTCAAAAAACTGTAGATGCAGTCATTCTTCAGAAACATTCCCAGATGAAAAAACATATTCCGCTTATATATCCCCACAGAAAGACGCAGATAATATACGTGGTGACAGTCCTTACATTTCGTGTACAGCATTGGCTATTATGGAAATACTGAGATCAGAAGACCTGGCAGGTAAACATTGCGTAATACTTTCAAGGAGCAGAACAATTGGTTTACCTTTGATGGAATTACTGATCAAAAAAAATGCTACGGTTACAATATGTCACTCACAAACACGAGAGTTGGATTATTTACTTCAAAATGCGGATATAATTATTTCAGGTATGGGAAATTCAGGAATTTTGGAAAGTAAAAAAATTATACCTGGAACCATTGTTATTGATGCAGGAATAGGCTTTAAAGACAATAAAACAATAGGAGACTTACATTACTATGAATCCAAAAACGAGATATCATATACGACAGTTCCAGGGGGGATAGGACTGATTACACGGATGTAACTTCTTGAGAATGTCTTAAAAGCATATAAATTGAACCATATGGAGGAATAGAATTGAAAAGAATAGTAGCAATTTTGTTAATGACACTGTTGTACTGCAGCCCTGCCTTTGGGCAGGAGAAGAACAATCTAGAAACCGATAGTACGGCACAGGAAAGCATTAATACTAATGAAACAAAAACAATGTATGCAAAAGGGGAATTTGATATATACTCTTCTCCGGATGAGGAGTCAGAGGTACTTGGAACATCATTAAAAAACACATCCTTCGAAACAGTTGGCTCCCTTAATGAGTGGACGACCATAACTACAGAAGCTGGTTTTGCTTATATCAAATCTGAACATCTGCAAGATAATCCATTATTTGAATATACTGAAGAAGAACTTTATACTATGGCGCATGTGATTTGTGGAGAGGCACAAAGCTGTTCTGATGAAGAGCAGCTATATATTGGTTCTGTTGTTCTAAACAGAGTGGTGCATCCAGCTTTCCCCGATACAATTGAAGGGGTTGTTTTTCAAAAAGGCCAGTATGCGTGTATAAAAGATGGAAACTATTACAGAGAACCGACTGAACGAAACTGGGCTAATGCTAAGTGGCTATTGGAGAACGGCAGTGTCCTCCCGTCCAATGTCATTTGGCAGTCCGGCGGCAGACAGGGAAAAGGTGTTTATGTGAAAACAAAGTGGCATTATTACTGTTACTAATTTTTAGCTAACCCTCTCATTTACTGAGGGGGTTATTTTTAAAGGTGGTAGATCTTATAGAAAATAAAGAGAATAAAGAACAGAACGACTTATTGCAATATGCTATCACACAGGGGATAATCGACTTGGCTGATGTGCGAAAGGATATGCAAGAAAAAGAAAAGCAGAGAATTTTAAGAAAGCCCCCCTATGATATTTGGCAGTCGAATGACGGAAGGTGGAAAACCTATCTGCCAGATGAAACGAAAGCAAAAAGAACTTGAGTGATCTAAATTATTTGTACTTGAACCAATGGGCTAATCTGTTGGTGAAAAATAATAACTTGATAACAAAGAGCAAGTTTTTCTGGTGAGTGAACAGAAAATTGTTGCTGACACCGCACGATACAAGTTTGATGCCCGTCCGTGGTGTATTACACCTTTAATTATATTACTTAATTAAACACTATGTAGTAGTGCAGGGATAACTAATAAAAGCAATCATAAAACCAGGAAAACATATATATCGTCATTATTTGACTGTGGCATTAATTTTAATACGGTTCGGGAGCAAGCAGGACATGAAGACGAGCAAACATCTTTAAAAAATTATTGTTTTGACCAAAAAGATGCAACGGAAAAAGAAAGAGAACTGGAAAAAGCAGTTAACATACGGATGATTATTTAAAAAGTGTAATCAAGTGTAATCAAATTTTTTCAAAAGCAAAAACCCCGGAACCATTATAAAATAAGGATTTCAGGGCTATTAATTAGTAGCGGAAGGGAGATTTGAACTCTCGACACCACGGGTATGAACCGTGTGCTCTAGCCAACTGAGCTATTCCGCCATATTTTGTTTTCAATGGGGCCTATAGGGCTCGAACCTATGACCCTCTGCTTGTAAGGCAGATGCTCTCCCAGCTGAGCTAAGACCCCATTTGCATGTCCCTCAATCGCGACTGCTTAGATAGTATAATATTTATTGATCCAATTGTCAATACTTTTTTGACAATATTTTATAGAAATTTTCTTCTCTTTTTACTATGAAGTATGCTATAATTAAAAACAGTGAATAAAACAGATGTTTTTGCGGTCTTCTGCCTGCCGGCGGCCGCTTTAAAATGTTACGGTTCATAGCCCTGCAGTGGTTCGGCAGTTCTGCGAATGGTAACTAAAATATACAGAACAACGGAGGCTGTGATGTATTATTTTATTATAAATCCCCACTCCAGGAGTGGATACGGTTATAAAGTCTGGAAGAGAATTGAAAAACTGCTGAAGCTGGAATGCGTGGAATACAAGGCATTTCTGACGGAGAGGCCGGGACAGGCGGCCGAGTTTGCCGATCAGCTTACGAAGGGGTGCAAGGAACCTAAGATCATTGTGGTTGTTGGAGGAGACGGTACGGTTAATGAAGTGCTGGACGGGCTTTCTTTTTGCAATACGATTACGCTTGGGTATATTCCGACCGGTTCCGGCAATGATCTTGCCAGGAGCCTGAAACTTCCGCACTCCCCGAGAAAATGTTTAAAGAAGGTTCTCCATCCCAAATATCATAAACTTATGGACTACGGCGTTGTCACCTACGGAGATGATGTAGTGAAACACCGCAGATTTGCCGTGAGCGCCGGCATCGGCCTGGATGCGGCTGTCTGTCATAATCTTCTTTATTCAAGAGTAAAACCACTGTTCAACCGGATTCATCTTCAGAAGATGAACTACATTCTTGTCGGTATCAAGCAGTACCTGATGGCAAGGCCAGCGAAGGGATATATCGTGCTGGACGGAAACAAGAGGGTAGAATTTAATTACATTTATTTTATATCTGCGCATATCCATCCTTTTGAGGGGAACGGATTCAAGTTTGCGCCCAAAGCGGACTGCAGTGACGGCAGACTGGAGATTTGTGCGGTCAGCCATTCTTCGAAGATGCAGGTGCTGTCGATCCTCTGGCGTTCTCTGTTAAAACGTTCCCATAATAAGGGACTCAGAACTTACCAGTGCAGGGAAGTCCAGATTCACACGGACAGGCCGATGGCGGTTCATGTGGATGGGGAGAGCTGTCTGTACCAGAGCGATCTGCATGTGCGCTGTATTGAGCGGAAGGTCAGGATCATTGTATAAGGAAGTAAAAGGAATGACGAAATTAAATGACAGAAAGGATAGACAATATGAGAATCGGACAGGGATATGATGTCCATAGACTGACGGAGGGCCGGGATTTGATCCTCGGCGGCGTAAAAATACCATATGAGAAAGGCCTGCTGGGCCATTCCGACGCCGATGTACTGGTGCATGCGGTGATGGATGCTCTTTTAGGGGCGGCCGCGCTTGGAGATATCGGAGAACATTTTCCCGATACGGACCCTGCCTACAAGGGAATATCCAGTATTGAGCTGTTAAAGCACGTGGGAAAGCTGCTGGAGGAGAACTGTTATATAATAGAGAATATCGATGCGACAATCATTGCCCAAAAGCCGAAGCTTCTGGCCTACCGTCCGCAGATGATGGAGAATATCGCCGCGGCTCTCGGCATTGAGAAGAGCCGCGTCAATGTCAAAGCGACGACGGAGGAGGGCCTTGGGTTCACCGGAAGCGGAGAGGGAATTTCATCCCAGGCAATTACCCTGTTGACGACGGTAGACAATTACTGCTATGATAGGGAAATGATGCAGGGCTCCGGCTGCGGAGGCTGCTCCGGCTGTTCGGCCGCCAGGTAAATCAAAGAAGGTAAGTTAATAAAAAGGAAATTCAATCATAACGATAAGAAATAACAGGAGAAGCAAAGTATGAAAATTTTCAACACTCTGACCAGAAAAAAGGAAGAATTTGTCCCCCTGGAAGAAGGCAAGGTTAAGATGTATGTATGCGGGCCAACCGTATACAATTTTATTCATATCGGCAACGCAAGGCCGATGATTGTATTTGACACGGTAAGACGTTATTTTGAGTATAAGGGATATGAAGTGAACTATGTATCCAACTTTACCGACGTGGATGACAAGATTATTAAAAAAGCAATCGAAGAGGGCGTGGACGCCGACACCATCTCCAAGAGATATATCGAAGAGTGCAAGAAAGATATGGCGATGATGAACGTGAAACCGGCCACCACCCATCCGCTGGCAACGGAGGAAATCTGCGGCATGCTCGACATGATTCAGGATCTGATCGACAAGGGCCATGCCTACACGGGCAAGGATGGCACGGTATACTTCCGCACCAAGTCGTTTGACGGCTATGGAAAGCTGTCCCATAAGAACCTGGAAGATCTCCAGTCGGGTTTCCGCGAGATCAAGGTGACGGGAGAGGAAGACAAGGAAGATCCGACCGACTTTGTGCTCTGGAAACCGAAGAAAGACGGGGAGCCGTACTGGGAGTCACCGTGGTGCAACGGCCGTCCGGGCTGGCACATCGAGTGCTCCGTCATGTCCAAGAAATATCTGGGCGATTCCATCGACATCCATGCGGGCGGAGAGGATCTGATTTTCCCGCACCATGAGAACGAGATTGCTCAGAGTGAGGCATCCAACGGAACTGAATTTGCAAAATACTGGATGCACAATGCATTTTTAAACATTGACAACAGGAAGATGTCGAAGTCCCTCGGCAATTTCTTTACTGTCAGGGAAATCAGCGAGAAGTATGACCTTCAGGTTCTGCGTTTCTTCATGCTGAGCGCCCACTACAGAAGCCCGCTCAACTTCAGCGCCGAGCTGATGGAAGCTTCCAAGAACGGCCTCGAGAGAATCCTCACGGCGGTAGAGAAGCTGAATGACGGACTGAAGACGGCAGAAGGCGTTATGACGGACGCTGAGAAAGAGAATGTAAACGCTGCGAAGGAATTCGTTCAGAAGTTTGAAGATGCCATGGACGACGATTTCAACACGGCCGACGCGATTTCCGCCATTTTCGAGCTGGTGAAATTCAGCAATACGACGGCTGCCGGAGCGTCTGAGGAATATTTAACCTGGATGAAGGAAACCATCGAGAAGCTCTGTGACGTACTCGGAATCATTACGGAGAAGAAAGAAGAAATCCTGGACAGCGAGATCGAGGATATGATTGCGCAGAGACAGCAGGCCAGAAAAGACAAGAACTTTGCCCTGGCAGACGAGATCCGCGGAAAACTTCTGGACATGGGAATTGTCCTGGAAGACACAAGAGAGGGCGTTAAATGGAAACGTGCCTGAACTGTTTTAAAGATGCGCTGAAATTGAAAAAAGTAGAGGCCAGGGAATATTCTCCCCTGGCCTTGGCATATCTGGGGGATGCCGTTTATGAGCTGGCAATCCGCACCTTTGTCATGAATCACGGCAACACCCAGGTCAACAAGATGCATAAGAGGACGGCAGCCCTTGTCAAGGCGGAGGCCCAGGCCAATTTCTATAAGGTTTTGGAGGAAGAGCTGACCGAGGAGGAAAAGGCCGTATACAGAAGAGGCAGAAACGCCAAATCGGTGACGATGGCAAAGCATGCCACAATGAAAGACTACAGGATGGCAACCGGATTTGAGGCCCTGATGGGATATCTCTACCTGACGGAACAGATGGGGAGGATGGCTGAACTTTTAGGCCACGGCCTTTCAAAGTTGGGCGAGATTGAGGCGGATGGCGGACCGGAAGCGCTGAATGGGCAGGAGGAAAGTAAAACGGATGAAACAGAATGACACCAGCGCCTGCAAAGCCGGAGATACCGGAAACGATGCAGGTGAAGACAGTGTAAGATTTGAAGAACTGACGATAGAGGGGCGCAATGCGGTGCTGGAGGCGTTCCGTTCGGGAAAGACGATAGACAAGCTCTTTGTGCTGGACGGCTGCCAGGACGGCCCGGTGAAGACCATCACCAGGGAAGCCAGAAAACAGGATACGATTATCAATTATGTTGCGAAAGAGAGACTGGATCAGCTCTCCGATACCGGGAAACACCAGGGCGTGATCGCCTATGCCGCCGCATACAAATACGCGGAAATAGAGGACATGTTCAAACTGGCTGAGGAGAAGGGCGAGCCGCCGTTTCTCTTTATTCTGGACGGAATCGAAGATCCCCACAATCTCGGCGCGATCATCAGGACGGCCAACCAGGCGGGGGCACACGGGGTAATTATACCGAAAAGACGGGCCGTCGGACTCACTTCCACAGTGGCGAAGACGTCGGCCGGTGCGATCAATTATACGCCGGTTGCCAAGGTGACCAATATTTCAGCCACCATTGAGGAGCTGAAGGAAAAGGGACTCTGGTTCGTCTGTGCCGATATGGGCGGAGAGGTGATGTACCGCCTGAACCTGAAAGGGCCGATTGGCCTGGTAATTGGAGGCGAGGGAGACGGCGTCAGCCGCCTGGTGAAGGAAAAATGCGATATGGTGGCATCCATCCCGATGAAGGGCGATATCGATTCCCTGAATGCCTCGGTGGCGGCAGGTGTCCTTGCCTATGAGATAGTAAGGCAGAGGATGAATTAGGGCCTTACTCTCCACAGAACTGCGGTTTTTGCAGGGCCGTGAACAGTAACCATTCAGGACATACGGAAGAGATTATGTGCAGCAGATATTTTACGGAAGATGAAACGTCCGGAATCCGGACGGATGTGCGTCCCTGTGACGAAGCGGCGGTGCTGGTTTCGGAGAGGGGCAAAACGATAGTGCGAAGGAAGATGTACTGGGGCTTTCATCCTGCAGTCAGCGAGGGCAGGGGCAGCGGGCAGACGGTTTATAACGCACGTGTGGAAACTGCGCCGGAAAAGGCGATGTTCCGGGACTGCATGGCCAGGCGCCGCGTGGCGGTACCGGCCGGCGGCTTCTACGAATGGAACCGCGCGGGTGAAAAGGCAGTTTTCGAGCCCGCGGCGGGAAGAAAACTGTATTTTGCGGGCTGTTACCGGTTTGAGGGAGACGAACCCCATTTTGTAATTTTGACGACGGAACCCAACGAATCTGTGAGGAAAATCCATGACAGGATGCCGTTGATTCTGAAACAGGAACAGCTTGAAAGCTGGCTGTCGGCCGGCGGAGATTACCGGGAACTGCTGAAACAGACGCCCGGGGAGCTGAAAAGCACCATGGACTATGAGCAGCAGACGTTTGAATTTATCTGAGATATGTCTCTACAGGCTGCGCCGTCAATCAATAAAAAAAGAGTGAAATAAAAAAGAGTGAAAACCGTTATTTTTCGGTGTCCACTCTTTTTTATTCTGAGAACCGGACAAACGGACATGATAATAGCGATAGGGCGACATATCATCATTTTCAAATATTAAAAATAAAAACTTCATTTGCAAAATCTGATTATGGAGGAAAAACATGAATGAATGGTTGGTAAAAATCAGATTTTTAATTCCCTTCCGGCCGAGGCGGAGAAAGCTTTTACGCAGGCTCTGGTAGAAAATCCGGACGCCATTACACATCTTACGCTGGCTCAGATAGCCGCGGACTCCAACCGCAGCGAGGCATCGGTCATCCGTTTCTGCAAGAGGATGGGATATCACGGATACATGGATCTGAAGGATGCGTAGCGCCGGAGAACCGGCAGATGGAGCTGCTCAGGAGAGATATGGAAACTTTGTGCTGTTTTTGTAGACATGGTTGTTTTCATGCAGGGATGCCGATAGTGGCGCATGAAATACAGAAGTGAAAGATGGATTTTTCCTGATTTAGAAATTCCGGCAGGGACTGGTTTTCCGGCAGAAATCGTTGTAAGATGAAGGAAAGAGAAAGCAAAGGGAAACGGGGGAAGAAAAGCAGGAGGAAGAAACGGGAACGCAGGAGATAGAAAGGGAGAGACAGGAGGGGGATATATGTCAAAGGATAAGGCAGCGAAAGCGTTAAAAAAGAAAAAAATCAGGGCCGGAGAAGTCCAAAAGATGGAGGCGGACTACGGAATTCTGGAAGAATATAAGACTCTGCGGGATGAGATTCAAGGCTATATCGATGCGTCAAATCAGATCTATATGTTCATTTTTACTGCAGTAAGCGCCATCTATCTGCTGGCATACTATAATCGTGATGCCAGTTTCTACATAATTACCTTTTTCGTTTTGCTGTTGACAAAGTGCCGTCTGATTTTTTACCATGAAAGCATGATTCGGGTTGGAGAATATATAGCAAGCTATATAGAGCCGAAGGTGCCGGGGCTGAACTGGGAAACAAAAACGCGCGGGTTAAAATATGAAATGAACGAAAAGTCGGTCTCCTATTTATTGGCGGAACTGCATTACTTCTCGTATACGATTATGTCTTTGGTGACGGTTATCATTTTATGGGAGAGCGGCGGATGGAGAGAATACGAAAAATGCAGCCAGATTCTTATGTGGTGCGCAATTGGCATTACATCGCTGATTATTATCATTCTTGATTGTGGGATGCGTTTGCGGACTTCAAAGATGAGGGAAAACTATCAAAAGAAATGGGAAGAAAGACATGATGATTTTCCGCGTTAGCCAAATGTTAGCCAATCAGAAAAAAGTCCACCCGGATCATAGTCCAGGAATTTAAAAATATCAAAAAACCCTTGAAAATTCAAGGGTTTTAATCGAGCTGCTGACGGGAATCGGACCCGTGACCTCCGCACTACCAATGCGACGCTCTACCGACTGAGCCACAGCAGCATCTGACGTTTAAGCCTTGACTAGTGTACCACGGGATGACGGTTTTGTCAACTATCTAATCTGCCTGTATAAGAAAAATTTTGAAGAAAATGTGGCCGGCTGACGCAGTGTCCTTTCGCGCTCTTTTTCCACAGGGCCTCGCTTTTTGAAGGCAAATCTACACGAATGTAATATTTGTAGTATAGGCTTCACCGCCAATCGGCTGATGCATATCGATAACGGCAAAGTGGGAGGAAAGATTTTCTTTTAAAGGTTCTGCAATCGCTACAAAGCGGTAATTTGTGCCGTTGACAACCTGTTTGGCCACGGCCAGCGGCTGATAAAAATAATCCTCATGTTTTCCGATTGCATTATAGAAGATGAAAGAATCATATGGAGTAAGATAGGACTGGAAGGTCCAGCTTCCGGGCATAACGGTACCTCAATGGTGTAGTTAATACATTATATGCGTGGGCGCCGGAGAAGGAACCGGACTGGGCAGAATACAGTGTTCTGATAGAAAGGGAAGAGAGAAAGAAAATAGTATATGGAACACGCTTTTGACTGACGAATGGAGACAACGGGATTCGAACCCGCGGTCTCTGCGTTGCGAACGCAGCGCTCTCCCAGCTGAGCTATGTCCCCATGTGCTCAATTATATCACAGACAAAAAAGAATTCAATATATACTTCAAAAAAATCAAAAAAAAACAAATTTTATACAAGCGAAAACCGGCATTCCTTCCGCAATGCTTCGGATTTCCGCCTGTATCAGTTGGCAGGGCGGCAAAAACCGGTTCCCAGGAGAGCAAAGTCACTGGAAACCGGCTTTTATTTTTTTAATGGTGAGTCCGTTGCCCGTTTTGTCCTAATTTCCTCCGGGGCCGTCTTTACGTGGGCGTTCCGATTCGGGAAGCGGTTCGGTGGAAACAGGAAGTTCGTCCGGCACCTCATAAGTTGCGTTGGAAGATTTGGGCATGTCTATCTCGGGAATATTGCCGTCGTCATATAAATTTCTCAATGCATTCACCATCCTTTCCATCTGAAATGTGTTTTCTGATGTCCTTATTAGTATCTGCGAATGCGAAAAAACTATTCGGTCACAGTGAATTGGCGTTGATTTCCAATCTGATAATTTAAACAAAAAAGGTCCGGTAAATACCAGACCTTTAAAAAATGGAGCATACGGGATTCGAACCCGTGACCTTTTGAATGCCATTCAAACGCGCTCCCAGCTGCGCTAATGCCCCGTGATGTAATTGACATTATCAATCAGACAGCAATATTGTACCATAAAAAGTTTCAAAAGGGAAGAGTGTTTTTATATTTTATATAATTTATATTATCCGAAAAATAAAAAAGATTTTTATCGAAGAAATCCGGTCCCTCCTGAATCCGTGAATATTACGGACAGAGGAATCCGGCAGGAGGGAATCCTGCCGGAGGAGTATGAAAAAGTATTACTGCAGATCCTGCCTGCTGATTGCTATATTACTCAAAAAATGTGTTGAAAGTTTGGCTTCTTTGTGAAAAAAGTGTGAAGCCGGATGAAAATTTCATTTTGAGGCCATGTTCCATATTTTGATTGACAAAGTCTGTGGGTTCCTTATATAATAATAGTGCTGTTTTAAGGTGGAAAATGTATTCTATGCATTCTCACTGTCCAGCGGGTGTGGCGGAATTGGCAGACGCGCTAGATTTAGGTTCTAGTGGAAACCCCGTGCAGGTTCAAGTCCTGTCACCCGCATATGAAAAGTGCTGTATTTACAGCACTTTTTTTAGATATGTGATACAGCTTATAAGGCCGTTCCTTTCGCCGGAATAAAAAAGTGAGACAGATCCACCCCTTCTAATTCCAGCAATTTCATTTTCGTTGAGATCCCTCCGGCATATCCGGTCAGGCTGCCGTTTGAGCCTACAACCCGGTGGCAGGGGATAATAATGGAAATAGGGTTGTGCCCGACCGCCCCGCCCACCGCCTGGCTTGACATGTTTTTCCTGCCCATTCTGGCCGCCATTTTTTTGGCAATATCCCCATAGGTGACAACTTCCCCATATGGAATTTCACAAAGAATGCTCCATACGTCCTGACGGAATTCTCCGCCGATGGGAGCTAACGGCAGTTCTGAGACGGCAGGCTTCTCACCTGCAAAATACCGGTTCAGCCAGTTTTTTGCAGCGGTGAATACGGGCATGCCGTCGTTAGCCTCCATCGGTCCGGGAACCGATTTTCCATGGTATTTCTGTCCTTCAATCCACAGTCCGATAAGATGGCTGCCGTCGGCGTCGCAGGCAAGGGTGAGAACCCCTGCGGGGGATGTGAAGTTGGTCGAATAGTACATCATATACCTCCTTACAGTGTATACTAGGGATAGTCCGTGGCATAACCGCGCCATGGTCACTATCACCTGTTCAGGTTTCTGCCTTTTGCCCGCCATTTTCGGGCATTTCTTTTGTTACTCAATCCTCAGGAAGGACAAGACGGATCGACGGGGAGAGCCTCAGTTCATCCGGTTCAAAGCCAATGCTTAAAAGATACTGTTCCGACGCATGGAATTGATAAGTGCTTGTCTCTTTCATGCATCTGCCACATCGGACGAAATCGCCCTGTTCGAGATACTGAAGCATTTTCTCTGTGAAAATTCTGAGTTCGGAATCAAGTTTTGCCGTTTCCTTTTGAGAGCCTTTTAAGGGATATCCCCAGAGAAACAGGCCGAATATTTTAGAATAAATTTCCCGGATTCCGTTTAAGGGATTGCTCTGTGAGATGCAGAGAAGCAGGTGCCAGGGAGTCATTCCACAACGTTTCTCGTCCACGTTTTTTTTGAGCTGTTCTTTTAAGCGTCCGCGTTCTTTTTCGGTGAGAGCCAGGAGCGTCGCTACCGCCGCCCTTTCGCAGGAATAGATAATTATTTCATAGGACTGGACAAAAAACGCCAGGTTCCGCCGCACGGCGGGGATGGTAAAGTCGGGCATATTACACCGTTGACCAATTGAGAAGACACGGGTGCCAACTCCGTTGACGGATTCGGCTGCACCTGACTGGTTCAGGATCCGTACGGTTCTCCGGATCGTGCTCAACGAGACATTATATTTTTCGGCCATCTTTTCGTATGAAGGAAGATATTCCGTTTCCCTGTATTCTCCAAGATAGATTCCAAATAGGATCCGCGTGGCCAGGCTGTAACAGAGCTGCGGCCGTTCCCGGTAAATATGCCAGACAAAAGGGGTCTGTTTTTGCTTACCGGAAAGAGGAACGTATTGTGCAACGTACCGGAGCGCTTCTTCCATGGATTCTTTCTGGTGTTTCAATATGGCGCCGTGCAGGCTTTTTAAGTCCTGCGTATTTTTGTAACTTATAATTTCTTCGATTCCCTCACGCAATAACTTCTTATTGTAAAATCCGTCCCCGCCCTTTTCACCGATAAACATGAGTCCCATGAACATTGATATTTCCCAGAAGAGGTTCATTGCCAGAGGATTCTCCAGCTTTTGCAACACGTAAGAGTAAAAATAGAGCAGATCGTCGGACTGTGCGCGTTCTATGTAGCGTGACAGGTGCAGAAAATCGTTTTCTTCCATCCGGCGGAATGCCTCGGAGAAGAACGGGACTGAGATTAACTCCGCAGTCCGGCAGAGATCGGGGAATGCAGTCCGGCGTTCCGAAAAGAAACCGAGGACAAAACGAATCAGTTCCTGTCTGGTCTGCCTGTATATGATCCTGGTGGCTCTGCCGTTGCGCATGGAGATATAACCTTCGGCCCGCAGCTGCCTCAGAGCGGCTTTTACGGTCTGGGGGCTGACACAGAACTGTCTGCACAGTGTGTCGATGGATGGAAGGGTATCCCCGCATTTATAATATTCAAAATGTATACGCATATAAAAAAATTCATAAATCAGGTTTGATATCTGCTGTTCTTGTTCCATTGCTACCCACTCCTGTGTTTAATCCGTATGCTTTTTATTCTATCATTTCCTGCAAATAATTGCCATAAGCTGGTTGTGAAGTTTTGCAGGATATGCTATATTGTAAACAGCATAACATGAACAAGATTGCGCTGCAGATACGGCGGACTGTGGGGAACGGATGGCGGAGCTATCAAACATAAAGCATCATTCTAAGTGACAATTCTCAGGGCCAGGAGGAAATATAAATGGGTGAACGGGAAAAAGAAATTTCGTCGGGAAGCAGTGAACTGCAGACGGCGTCGGCCGAGTATGAGTATCATACGCTGATGCGCCTGATGGGAGTCAGTGTGAGCAAACATCTTCTGGATGAACATTTTACACTGATTTGGGCGAACGAGTTTTACTATAAGTTTATTGGGTGGAATAAGGCGGACTATGAGGCGGAATTCCATAACAGGCCGGATCTCTTTTATGCAAAATATGACCCAAAAGAGTGGGGGCGCCTGACGGAGACGGTCGGAGATGCACTGGCCAACCACCGGAGCGGTTACCAGTTTCTTTCACGGATGCACAGGAAAGACGGCAATCTTTTATGGATACAGTTCTCCACCCAGTTTTCGGAGGAATATGTAAACGGTTACCAGGTAGCCTATACGGTCATGACCAACATCGATGCTCTGATACGCGTCCAGAAGGAACAGTCGGTCACCTATGAAAACCTGCCTGGCTTTGTCGCAAAATTCCGTATTGACAGGGAACTTAATATGACGCTGCTGGAGGGCAACCGCCGCTTCATGGATTACTTCCGGGATGTTGAAAACGGAGGAATAGAGAGCCTGCACCGGCAAAATATAGAAAGTAATATGACAGCCATCCGTGAAAACCGGGAAAAGTTTCTGACGGGCGAACCGGTGCACTTTGTCATGTGTGTAAAGAGCAGAAAGGAACAAACGCTGTGGCTTCAGGTCAATGCCACCTGCGTGGACTGGCAGAACGGCTGCCCTGTTTATCTGGCGTTGTTTATCGATATTACCGATGTGACCGAACTCCGTCAGATGAAGGCAAAGCTGACGGAACAGGCAGAAGCACTTAGAGATGCGCTGACTGTGGCGGAACAGGCCAATCATGCCAAATCGGATTTCTTATCCCGCATGAGCCATGAAATCCGGACCCCAATGAACGCAATTATCGGTATGACGACCATAGCCGGAGCATATATAGACGATAAACAGAGGGTGGCAGACTGCCTCAGAAAAATTGGTTATTCCTCCAAACATCTCATGGCCCTTATCAATGATGTACTGGATATGTCCAAGATTGATGAAGGGAGGATGAAGATAGCGCACGAAAATTTTGATTTGGAGAGTGCGGTGGAATCACTGACCTCCATTATCTATCCTCAGGCCGCTGCAAAAGGGGTGAATTTTACGGTGCCTTTTGTGGAACTGAGCGATACGGTTTTGACCGGGGATGTGATGAGGCTGAACCAGGTGTTGTTGAACCTTTTGTCCAATGCGGTTAAATTTACGCCGGAGGGCGGTTCCGTCCGGCTGGAGATACAGCAGGTGAGGCGCCTCGATCGAAAGATCCGCCTGCGTTTTATTGTCAGTGACACCGGAATCGGAATGAGCAGGGAATTTCAGGGACGTCTTTTTGACCCGTTTGAGCAGGAAAGTGCGGCTACCGCGCGAAAATTCGGGGGCACCGGGCTTGGAATGCCGATTACAAAGAATCTGGTCACCCTGATGGGAGGTACGATATCCGTAAAAAGTGAATCGGAAAAGGGAACCAGATTTACGGTGGAAATCGATTTTGATGTGCCCGAGGCCAGGGGGAGCGTATCAGCCCAGAGACATCCGGCTATGGAATCCCTGAAGGTTCTGGTGGCCGACTATGACCGCGACAGTTGCATCCATACCTCGAACCTTTTGAAGAATCTGGGTATTTTGTGCGACTGGGTGCTCACAGGCGAAGACTGCGTGCAGAAGATCAGGAGCGCCCACTGTTCGGGAGAAAATTATGACGTCTGCTTCATTGACTGGAAGATGCCGGATTTGGATGGAATAGAGGTGACGCGGAGGATCCGGGAGATTGTGGGAATGGATACGACGATTATCATAATTACCGCCTATGATTGGAGCGCAATTGAAAGGAGCGCCCGTGAAGCGGGGGCCAATGCATTCCTGGCAAAGCCTCTTTTTTCATCCGTGCTTTATAATACCCTACTTTCGGCGGCAGGAAAAAGCAGGGTGTTCACGATGCCGTCATACAGCGTCCAGATGAACAAGCCAGATCTGTCCGGCCACTGTGTACTGCTGGCGGAGGACAACGAACTAAACCAGGAGATTGCCATTGAACTGCTTAAGATGGCGGGGCTGGAGGTGGAATGTGCGGCCGACGGAAAAGAGGCGCTGGAGAAATTTCTGGCCGACGGCGACCGTTTCGACCTGATCCTGATGGATATGCAGATGCCAGTGATGGATGGATATGAGTCGGCGGAGAGAATCCGGAAATCTCAGCATCCGCGGGCCGGGAGCATCCCCATCATCGCAATGACGGCCGATGCCTTCCACGAGGATGTGGTGAAAGCGTCGGAAGCCGGAATGGACGGCCATCTGGCGAAGCCAATCGATTCGGATTTACTCTATCAGGTTTTGAGCGGGGTTATGAAGGCAAAAAATAACACGCCCATTTGAAAATTACGATTTCGGTTCTATTCAGCAAATCAGGCTGCCCGGCAGGGCATACCTTTAACTTCGGGGCTGCGGCTTCGGAGTTAAAGGTATCGGGAAGCTATCTCTCAATGGCGGGGGCGGCCACATTTCCACCTCTGGCAATCTCAATCCGGTTGATAAAGCGGCTCTCCAGAAGACGGATCAGCCCGTCGTTGTTCTCTTCCGTATCCACACTTTCAAGCAGAACGGCCGTCGGCGTATAGTCGATTATTTTGACTCCGTAAACCTGGGAAATTCTGAAAATCTCCGTCATGTCGCCTTCCGAACAGTTTTTAATCTTGATAAACATGAGTTCCCTGACATGGACGGCGATGCCGGTAATATCCACGACCTTAATTACCTCAACGCTGCGGTTGAGCTGCTTTTTTACCTGTTCAAACACCTTGTCGTCACTGGTGAGGCTCACGGTCATCCTCGATACGGTTTCATCCTCCGTCCTGCCGACGGTCAGACTGTTCAGGTTATAGGATTTACCGGAAAACAGGCCGGAAATGCGTGCAAGGACGCCGATATCATTTTCTACGAACAGACAAATCCAACGTTTCTTCATTCTTGTTTTTCCTCGCTTTCCAGAATCATATCCTCATCCGCCGGACTGATACCGCCATTTTCCAGAATCATATCTCCTAACGCATTTCCCGGGGGAACGATGGGGAGGACGTTTGTTTCCCGTCCGATTACAAACTCTATGACGGCCGGGCCGTTTGTAATCTGTTTGGCGGCCAGCAGCGCGCTCTCTATCTCACTTTCATCGGTGACACGGATTCCTGCGGCGCCGTAGCTTTCCGCCAGCTTTATAAAATCCGGCGTATATCCGGGGCATTCCTCCCCGGGGGAGCTGCAGGAGGCGGGGCAGCTTTTCCTGCGGCGCATGCAGGTGGAAGAATAGCGCCGATCGAAGAACATTTCCTGCCACTGTCTGACATTGCCCAGATAGCCGTTGTTCAGGATACAGATGATAATGGGGAGCTCATACACGGCCGCGGTCGCCATTTCCTGGATATTCATCTGCATCCCCCCGTCCCCGGTAATGACGACGACGTCTTTGTCCGGATTGCCGAGCTTTGCTCCGATGGCGGCCGGAAAACCGTATCCCATGGTGCCGAGTCCGCCCGAGGTCAGCATCTGCCTGTTTTCATTGAGCTCCAGAAACTGTGTGGCCCAAAGCTGGTTCTGCCCCACATCGGTGGTGATGACGGCGCGCTGGAAAAGCCTGTTAACGGCCTCAATGATTTTCTGGGGAGTCAGGCCGGTCTGCCCCATGGAAAGGGGACGGCTTTTCTTCCAGCCGCCTATCCGGGCCGTCCAGGCCTCCGTGTCCAGGGGAGAGGCTTTTTCCAGCAGGGCGCGGAGCGCTTCCTTTGCGTCTGCGACGATGGGGATGTCGACGGCAATATTTCTGGAAATGGAGGCGGGATCGATATCAATATGTACAATGGAAGCGTTTTTTGCAAATTCTTCGATTTTACCGGTGATGCGGTCGTTGAACCTGGTTCCGATGGAGAAGAGGAGGTCACAGTGACTGACTGCCGAATTGGCGGCATAGCTTCCGTGGATTCCAAGATTTCCGACGTACAGAGGATGGGAGGTGGGCACGGCTCCCCTGCCCATGATGGTGGTGATGACGGGAACCTTCGTAAGTTCGGCCAGTTCCGTCATCTCACGGGATGCGTGTGCGATCTGTACGCCTCCGCCGACGAGGAAGACGGGCCGTTTCGACTGTTCCAGCAGTTCTGCCGCCTTCTTTATCTGCCCCGCATGAACGGAGGTATTCGGCTTGTAGCCGCGGATTTCCACACTGTCTGGATAATCGGGGCTGCCCTGCTCCTGCTGGATGTCTTTCGGGAAATCGACGACGACAACTCCCGGTTTTCCGCTTCCGGCGATGAGGAAGGCCTTCTTAATTATTGCGCCCAAATCCTCCCTGCGTCTCACTGTGACTGCATATTTACAGATGTTTCTCGTAATTCCGACGATGTCCACCTCCTGAAACGCATCGTTGCCAATCAGGCCGACCGGGACCTGTCCGGTAAAGCAGACGAGGGGAACACTGTCAAAGTTGGCGGTTGCAATGCCGGTGACGAGGTTTGTGGCCCCCGGGCCGCTCGTCACAAGGCAGACCCCTGTCTTGCCGGTGGAGCGGGCATAGCCGTCGGCGGCATGAATCAGCCCCTGTTCATGCCGCGGCAGGATTACGTTAATTTCTTCTTCCCCGTACAGGGCGTTAAACAGGTCGATGGCCTGGCCTCCCGGATAGGCGAAGAGAACGTCGACATGCTCCGCCTTCAGGGCTTTTACAAATAATTGGGCGCCTGTTATCATCATAGAATACCTCCTTTAAGGTTTGAATGCGTGTGCTTGCTTGCATAACCGGCGTTTTTTTGGCACCGCCGTGCGGCAGTGCCTTGCCATTGCTTCACTGTTCTATGGCAGATACCGTTGGAATGCCGTTAATCAATGTTTCAACGCTCTTTTTTATGAAATCGCTCCGGGAGTCCGAAGACAGTTGCTCCCCAAAAGAGGCTTTCAGAAACGTGTAGCCGAAGGTGGTGGAAAAGACCGTCATCGCCAGGCAGTCAAAATCCAGATGAGGCAGCTTTCCAAGCTCTTCCATCCTGATGAAATAGGCGGTGAGGGAGGAGAGAAAGGCCTGCGGTATTTTCATAATCAGGGGAGCCGCCTCCTCATAAAGCTGGGGAGCGCGCAGACCGATGGACAGGTTGACAAAATCGGGAGTGATTTTGTCCATATAGACGTTCATAAACATCT
This sequence comes from [Clostridium] symbiosum, assembly GCA_036419695.1. Lineage (NCBI taxonomy): Bacteria > Bacillati > Bacillota > Clostridia > Lachnospirales > Lachnospiraceae > Otoolea > [Clostridium] symbiosum. The sequence continues at coordinate 3,775,335 of CP143946.1, read as the reverse complement.
CCAGATCCGGCTGCAGTTCCCACACTACGTCCTGAAATACTTCAGGGGTCAGATTGCCCCGCCACTGTTCCTGCTCCATGCCGCTCAACGCAATATCCTTTTTACTCTTAAACTTCCTGAAGAGGGTGCATTCATTGACCCCGGCCGCCCTGGCGATATCCTTTGTCGTCGTCGCAACGTAGCCCTTGTCCCGGATCAGGCTCATCGTAGCATCAATAATTTTTTGGCTGGTAGTATCCATATTCACTCCTAATGCAAGTACATGCTTTCATTTGATTTTACCGTTTTTCCCTCTGGCTGTCAATCCCCACATATCGGAAAACAGGCCGGATGAACGGCATGCTGTTCATCCGGCCTGTTTCCGGTACACATCAATTATACCGCATCGCGGTATGGTTAAAATTTCTGGAAATCTTCTACGTTCATGACAAAGATTGTGGAACCGCCTACCTTCATATTCATCGGAACCGTCATATTGACGGTAGGACAGCAGTTTCCGGCCATAGTTGGTGGTGTGTAAACCAGTTGTTCTCTTGTACCCGACATCTTCTTGATAATGGTAATCGCTTCCTCCACACGGCTGTCGTCAACGCCGAGCATCAGCGTCGTACTTTTTTTCTTCAGAAAACCGCCCATTGTGGAAAGTTTTGTAACAAAGAAAGAATTCTGGTTCAATTCGTAAACTAAATCATCCGCATCTTCGCTTCCGATAATTGCCATAATCATCTTCATAATCAGCACCTCCTAACTCACTATTGTTACTATTTTACCATTAAATCATGAAAATGGGAATAAAAAATTGATAAAAATTAATCTCTATTTGAATTTCCTGGGATTTCACTGAATATACGGAGGGGAAAAAGCTGTAAAACAGGGCTTTTGGCGCGGAACAGGGGGAATATCTGTTTTAAGGGACAGATGGCGGCGGAAGAAGAAACAGGCGGCAGCAGAGGAGACAGCTTAGGAAATGTATGCAGAAAAAAGACAATAATCCACAGTACAAGGACAATGGATATCTTCAGGTTATATCTCCGATAACTATTTCGTATGTCTGGGGCAGCGGCTGAAAATGGACTTTTAAACGGAAATCTGATATTATAGCAGACGTGCGTCTGTTTGCAGGATGTTTTTCCCGGGAGTACAAAAAGAACGGGAATGAATGCGGCGGAAAAATAAACAAACTATGTTCAGGGGGTATGATTATCATGAGTCAGAGAAGAGGCCAGTGGGCCAGTAATCTGGGATTTATACTGGCGGCGGCGGGTTCTGCCGTGGGTCTGGGGAATATCTGGAAGTTTCCGGGAAAGACGGGAGCATACGGGGGAGGCGCTTTCCTGCTTTCCTATATCGTAATTGTGGCTCTGATTGGTTTTCCGGTCATGCTGGCTGAACTTTCGATCGGGCGGGCCACCCAGAAGAATGTGGTGGGAGCGTTCCACCAGCTTAACAGGAAGTGGACTTTTGCCGGTGGAATCGGCGTATTGACACTTTTCGTCATTATGTCTTATTATAGTGTGGTGGGCGGATGGGTTCTTAAGTACGTCTTCGCCTATCTGGTGGAACCTGGTTTTGGAAGCGGAGCCGTGTCCTACCAGGAATATTTTGTGAATTTTATCGGGAAACCGGTGCAGCCCCTTGCATGGGGACTTGTATTTCTGGTGCTTTGCATTTATGTGGTGGTTAAGGGAGTCTCCGAGGGAATCGAGAGGGTCAGCAAGATTCTGATGCCGGCTCTGTTCCTCCTTTTGATTGCCTGCGCGGTGAGGTCCGTGACGCTCCCCGGCGCAAAGGAGGGGCTTTCCTATATGCTCACCATCAAACCGGGCAGTTTTAACCGGGATACGCTGGTGGGGGCGCTTGGACAGGCCTTCTTCTCCCTTTCCGTGGGAATGGGCATCATGGTCACTTACGGTTCCTATGTGCCGAAGAAGGATAACCTGGTGAAAAGCGCGGCGTGGATTTGTGTGCTGGACACGCTGGTGGCCATTCTGGCCGCTTTTGCGATTGTTCCTGTCGTATTTGTCACCCTGGGAGCGGAGGGGCTCGGCATGGGCGGCGGATTTGCCTTTATGGCCCTGCCGGAGGTATTTGACGGGCTTCCGGGAGGACGGATATTCGGCCTGTTCTTCTTCGTGCTCCTCTTTCTGGCGGCTCTCACCAGCGCTATCAGCATTCTGGAGAGCTGCGTTGCATTTATCACGGAAGAGTGGAAGGTGTCCAGGCTGAAAGCGACGGTTATCCTGTCCGTGCCGATGACGGTATTAAGCGCCGGATATTCCCTTTCACAGATGGAGTCGAGAAACATCAACCTGCCCTGGTTTGACTTTTCAAAGGGACTTCAGATGCTGCCGATGAATGCGGTGATGGAAAAATTTACCGATAACCTTATGATACCGGTGGGAGCGCTGTGCTTCTGTATTTTTGCCGGCTGGATCTGGGGGAAGGGCAAGGCGTCCGAAGAAATCAGTTCAGGCGGAGCTTTTCCGTTCCGGTTCAGAAAGGTTTGGGAATTTATTGTGCGTTTTGTCGCTCCGGCCGTTATCCTGCTGATTCTCTACTTTACCGTGGGAAAAGGCCAGGGACTTTCATAACCGCTCCGTTGAATTGCGGATTTGATGCCCGGAATGTCCGGCCGCGGGCGGCTTCGGGACGATGGGCTGAGGAGCAGGCTCTTTAAACAGGAGGATTACAGATGATTAAAAACATTGTATTTGATATGGGACGTGTTCTTTTGGACTATGAGGCGGCCAGAGTATGCTGGCAGTTTACGGACTCCAAAGAGGATGTGGAGCTGATGGAGAAAGAACTGTTTTTTGCAGAGGAGTGGACTCTGTTGGACAGGGGAACCATCGGGGAGGATGAGGCGCTTAAGCGCGTACAGGAGAGACTTCCGGATGAGCGGACAAGGGAACTGGCGCGGCTGAGCCTCGCACACTGGCACGAGTTCAATATTGAGCCGAAACCGGGAATGGGGGAGCTTGTGAAGGAGCTTAAGGAAGCCGGGCTGTCCATTTACCTCTGTTCGAATGCCTCTCTGAGGCTGAGGGTTTTTGAAGACAGGATCCCGGGAATCGAATATTTTGACGGCGTTCTAGTTTCTGCGGAAGAGAAACTGCTGAAACCGGAGCCGGAGATATTTGAACGCCTGTTTGAGAAATTTTCCATCCTGCCGGAGGAATCACTGTTCATTGACGATATCCAGGCCAATATCGACGGTGCGGCGGCCTGCGGAATGAAGGGATACTGTTTCGCGGACGGCGACGTCGGTAAACTCAGGGAATATCTGTTTACACGCGCTGCGGTTCAGAACCAGGGATCGGAAGTAGGGAGCGGAACTAAGGAGCGGAATTAAGTATTTCATGCTGAATTGTAATAATTTTACCGCCCAGCAGGCTGGCATCGTTCCGGTCGTGGGTGGATAAGAGGACAGGACGTCCGTCTGCTTTCTCCAGAAGGTAGCGGATGGCCCTGTCTTTTGTTTTTTCATCCAGGCCGGTGAACGGTTCGTCGAAAATAAACATATCGCAGGGAGCCAGCAGGGCACGCAGCAGTGCGCAGCGCCTCTTCATGCCGCCGCTCAGGGTGGAGACGGGGCGGTTTAACGCCTCCTCGGGCAGCAGCCTTGCCATCTCTTTGAAAAGCCAGTTCCTGTCGGTGCGTCCGGGCAGGACGAGGGCGGTATTTTCCAGAGGGGAAAATTCGGGAATCAGCCTGTCCTCCTGGAAGACCGCGGAAAAACGGATTTTTTCGGGAGAGGAGGTGATTGTGCCGGAGTCGGGCTTTTCGAGTCCCAGGATCAGGCGGAACAGCGTTGTCTTGCCCATTCCTGAAGGAGCCATCAGGCAGCAGATGTCCGGGGATGCGATTTTTAAGCTGACGCCGGAGAGAACGGGCAGGGAGCCGTATGATTTTGTGATGTTTTCGAGTATCAGTTCCATTTAAAACCTCCTGATGGATGGATGTTTCGGTGATTATGGGACAGTCCGTAAAGAGCCGTACCGTATATTGTACCATATGTACCGGGACGCATTATCCCTGCTTTTTTCTGTCCAGAGAGCCGATTAAGAGCAGGAACAGCCGCTCAAAGAAAAAGGTGACGGCGATAATCACAAGAGTCCAGGCAAAAAGCCCGGCCGTGTCGAGGTAAATTTTTGACATGTAGAGTTTTTCACCGATGGAATAGCTGGGGACGCCGATGACCTCGGCGGCCACGCCGGATTTGAAGCTCATTCCAAGGGCCGTCCTTACGCTGGTCAGCAGATAGGGCAGCAGAGCGGGCAGGTATACGGCCTTTACTTTCCGGAAGAAGGAGAGACGGAAGACGCGCGCCATCTCAAGCAGCTTGTCGTCGGCGCTTTTGAGGCCCGACAGCGTTGCAGTGTACAGCATCGGAAGGACGATCGTGAATGCGATAAAGACCGACAGGTTCTCCGCGCCGGTCCAGATCAGGGCCAGGATGACAAAGGAGGCCACGGGAATGGACTTTAAAAGGAGCATCACCGGGGCCAGAAGTTCATCCAGGAATGGAAAGCGGAAGGCCAGGCAGCCTGTCAGAATCCCGCAGAAAAATGCGGCGGTAAATCCCGTGCAGATGCGCAGGGAGGACAGGCCGATGGTCTTCCAGAAATCAAATGTGCCGATCTGGGACGACAGGGAGGCCAGCACATCGGCCGGCCCCACAAACAGGATGGAATTATTGACTGCGGCAGACAAAACCTGCCACAGGATGAGCCAGAAAAGTACGATTGCGGTTTTTCCGGCGATATTTTTACTGTTCGATTTTTCTGATGTCTTTCCGTTACTCTGGGTATTCATATTCTGCTGTCTCCGGATGGAAATTTCATTTTTTACTGTTTGGCGGTGTAATAGAAACCGTCGGCCGGGAGTTTGCCGCCTACGGATTTCGGATCCTGCTCATACAGGACGTTCAGGTAACCGGCCAGGGCAGCCTTCATCTCTTCGCCCTCAATGAAGGTAATGTTGCAGTAGGGCAGCGCTTTTTTTGCAATCGGCGCCTTTTCGATAATGCCTGCCTGGACAATCTGATCGGCGGTGGCGTCCGGGTTTGAAACGGCTGCCTCGGCGGAAACTTTGTGGTCGGAGAGGAATACCTTTACGGCCTCCTCATTCTTTTTCAGGAAATCGTTGGTGACAATCGTAACGCCCGTCACAAGACGGCTGCCGTCTTCGCCCTGCACCTTATCCCACTCTGCGGTCAGATCAAGCACAATCTTAAGAGCCTCATTCTGGGCGCAGGCCACGGTTACAAACGGCTGCGGGAGCAGGCCGATGGCATCCGGTTTCTCTTTTAACACGGCGGCAACTTCGGTGGGCTCGGATTTATATTCTAATCTTACGTCGGTTTCGGCAAGGCCGTTTGCCTTTAACAGGTACTTAATCACGTAGTCGGGTGTCGTTCCCTTTCCGGTCAGATAGACTGTTTTACCCTTCAGGTCGGCGACGGACTTGATGGAATCATCGGAAGAAACAATATAGAGCACTCCCAGTGTATTGATATCGATCACGGAGATGCCGCCTTCCGTTTTATTGTACAGGACACTTGCCACATTGGCGGGAACCAGGGCGATATCCAGCTTTCCTGAGGCTACGGAAGCGACCAGTTCATCGGCGGCGGTGACCATCTTAAAATCATATTGATTGGCGGAGGCGCCGGAATTCATCAGGGAGACAAGTCCCATGGAGGTAGGTCCTTTTAACGAGCCCACCCGGATGGCTCCTTCTGCCGTGCCGCCGGTAGTTTCCTGCGTATTTTCGGCCGGAGCCGTTTCTTCGTCAGGCGGTAAAGCTTCACTGCTTTCACCGGTTTCAGCCTGCGGCGCCTGGCTTTCGGCGGCCGTGGTTCCGGCGGCCCGGTTGTTGGAAGAGCAGCCTGCAAGGGAAGCTGCGGTCATGGCAAGAGCCATAAAAACGGGTATTAATTTTTTCATAATTGATTCAGTCCTCTCTTTTTTTGTTGTGTGGATAACTCGGGTTATCACCGCTCAAACCGAGGCAACTGACGGGGAACAGCCGGAAAAAGAAATCCGGGACAAACAGCGGGATTACGATTCTCAGGCTTCCCCCTCAGCCGGTTCATCCGTTTTGAAAAAACGGGCAAAGCTTTGGAGTGAGCGTGAAACAGTGTGCCGTTACGGCTGCATAGCTGAATGCGGCCGCGCCGTTACACCAGTTACTATACAGGATAGAGGGAGAAAAAACAAGGGCATCCCTGGAAACCGTAACGGAAAACCTATGCGTAAAACGAATATATTATATCGGAATGTAATATTAGTATTTCCGCACCGGTTCCTTTATAATAGGGCCATGATGATCATCAGAAAGAACTGGAATGGGAGCCTCTGGTTTCCTCCAGCCGGGCAATGACATAGTCTTTGAAATTGCGGACAAACGGCGGCAGGATCTCATTTTTTGGCCAGCATAAATAGAGGGGGCGGCTGAGCGCTGACGATTCGAGAACCAGCGGGGTTACATTTAAAACCTGCAGCTCGGGAATCTGTGGGATAATTCCCACTCCGAGGCCGGAAGAAACGGCGGCGGCAATCATCTTCTCATTTTCCGCCTCCTGCAGAATATGGGGAGTGAGATGAAACTGTTCAAATATTCCGTCGAGACAGTAACGGGTACCGCAGTTGCGGGTATAGGAAATCAGCGGTTCTTCAAGCAGTCGGGACAGCGTAACATGTCCGGCGTGTGAAAGAGGATGATTGTTCGGTACAATCGCGATCAGCTCCTCGTCGTACAGATGGTAAAATTCTATCTTATCGCTGGGAATCCTGGCGCCAAAGCCCAGGTCGATTATTTTCTGGTGAAATGCATTTTCCATCATGGCGGCGTGCTGATCGATAAACTCAAACTGGACGAGACGGTTTTCCGGGTTTTGATGGAAACTGCTTATCATATCCGGAATGAAGTGGCTTTGAAGTGTATAACCGACAGCCATACGGATTTTACCGCTGTTGGAATTTCGCATGCTGTGTATTTCCGAAGTTGCGAGATCGAGTTCACTCAGAATTTTATTGACATGAATCAGGAAACGTTCGCCGTATTCCGTAATCCTGATGCCGCGGCCAATCTTGTAGAAGAGAGGGGCATTGAGTTCGGCTTCCAGATCGGCGATGGAGTGGCTGAGGCTCGGCTGTGCAATGAGCAGCTTACGGGATGCTTTTGTGTAGCTCTCCAGCTCCGCAATCGTCTGGAAATAACGCAGTTGTTGAAGATTCATTTTCCTTCCTCCGTTTTGGATGAACTTAGCGCCCTATTTCTGCGGTAGACGCAGAAAATGGTATGCGCAGTATAATGTCCGCTACGCCGATATTATACCATATTCACTCCGTGAATACGGTGTCTCCGACGGAACTTAGCGCCCTATTTCTGCGGTAGACGCAGAAAACGGTATGCGCAGTATAATGTCCGCTACGCCGACATTATACCATAAAGCCGCGGGGAAGGTGAAGCCTTAACCTTAAGAAGATAGAGAAAAGAGGGGTATAACAATGAAAACAAAATATCAGCTCGTACATCTGACCGATATTACCTGTCCTCCGCCGGAGATGATCCGGATTGCGGACCGGACCGGTTATGATTCCGTCGCGCTCCGGACGATACCGATGGGCGTGGAGGGAGAAAAGACGTTTGATATTGCAAAGGACAGGAAACTTTTTTCGGAAATAAAACAGGCCGTCCGGGAGACCGGGATTGAGATAGACGGGATTGAGAATACCAGGATTTTTGACGGCGTCGATATCAGGGGATACGAGCCGTGCCTGGAGGCGGCCGCCGAGCTTGGCGTACGCCATGTCTTATCCAACATCTGGACCGATGACAAGGCATATTATACGGAAAAATTCTGTGAGCTCTGCGGGCTGGCGGAAAATTACGGAATCACGGTCAATCTGGAATTTGTTACCTGGTCCAGCGTGAAGAACCTGCGGGAGGCAAAGGAGCTGCTTCTGGCTTCGGGCAAGAAAAACGTCGGCATTATTGTGGATACGCTGCATTTTTACCGATCCCGGGTTAATATAAACGAGCTGCCGGAGCTGCCGCCGGAATGGTTTGTCTGTGCGCATCTGTGCGACGCCGGTAAGGAAATTCCGGAGGATCGGGAGAGTCTGGTACATACGGGGCGTGCCGAACGGCTGTATCCGGGAGAAGGGGCAGTACCGATTCGTGACATTATCATGAATATTCCCAACCGGAATGTCATCCGGGGACTTGAGATACCGAATTTAAAACGGGTTGCACAGATGGGATACGAGGCGTATGCAGGGCAGGCGCTTAAATGGGCAAAGAGATGTATGAGGGAGGATGAAAATGAACCGATTTGATGAGAAAGTTGTTTTAATCACAGGGGGAGCGGGCGACATCGCGGCGGCTGCGGCAAAACGGCTGCTTTCAGAGGGCGCCAGGGTTGTGCTTACGGATTTATCGGAAGAGGGCCTGGCGGAAACAAAAAAGAAACTGATGGAATCCGGTTTTGAGGATGGCAGGATAAAGGTGGTACAGGGCAATGTCTGCGACTATGAGGACTGCGTGAAAGCCGCCGGTTTTACGGTGAAGGAATTTGGAAAACTCGACGTGCTGGTGGCGACGGCCGGCATTGTCCGCCATTATCCAATTGATGAAATGAGTGAGAAGGACTGGCAGGATGTGATTAATATCAATCTGACGGGAGTTTTTCATTCAACAAAATCGGTAGTCCCGGTGATGAAAAGACAAAAATATGGTAGAATTGTCCTGATATCTTCCCTTGGCGGCAGAACAGGGCGTCCCGGAGTGGGAGTCAACTATGCGGCGTCCAAGGCGGCGGTAGTGGGAATGACACAGCTTCTCGGCTATGAGCTGGGACCGTGGAACATTACGGTTAACAGCGTGGCGCCGGGGCCGATCAAAGGACGGATGTTCTTAACACTTTCGCAGGATAAGATTGACAAACTTTCGGAGGGCGTACGGATCCCGCGGCTGGGAGAGCTGGAGGATATAGCGGCGGCGATTGCCTATCTTGGAAGCGATGACGCGGCCTGGACAACCGGTGAAATCCTGGATGTCAACGGCGGGCTGCAATATTAATATTTGTAAGGCACAGGAGGAGACTATATATGAAAAAAACGGGTGTTATTGTGGGGACATTACTGGCGGCAGGGATGGCGCTGTCGCTTTCGGCCTGCGGCGGAAAACTGTTCCAGGAGGAGACGGTTGTGGGAGCGCCTGGATTTGAGCATCTGGATCAGGTGGTTCTGATCGGCGCGGATGCCAATGCCAAAGGAGCGGCCGGACAGATATTTTTTCAAAAAGTAGCTGAGAACGTGGACCGGATTACCGGGGGAAAATTGACCCTGGATCTGTTCCACAACGGGGAACTCGGCAATGACGAGGAGATTTTCCGTCAGATGCGGTTTAACGACATTCACCTGACCGTGTCCCAGACAGCGCCCGCCGTCTCTTTCGTCCCGGAGCTTGCGGCCCTGGATCTGCCGATGGTTTTTGCAAAATATGACGGCGACACAATCGACGCCGTGTTCAATGGAGAGGACAGCGAATTCCACCGGAAACTGTCCGAAAGCTATGAGAAATCGGGCCTGCATCTGCTGGGCATCATGCAGAATGCAACGTACCGGCTGACCACCGCAAACCGGGATCTGTCCACGCTCAGGGATTTTAAGGGTCTGCAAATCCGCACCATGGGCAATTCCAACCATATGGCATTCTGGACCGCCATCGGAGCGGAACCGACGCCTCTCGCGTGGTCCGAGGTCTACTTTGCGCTGCAGTCGGGCACCGTGGATGCGCAGGAAAATGCGGCGGATACCATAGTGGGGGCGAACCTGTATGAAATCCAGAAGGTTCTGGCCTGCACAAACCACATCCTCTATGCAAACCAGATATGTATCACCCAGAAGGCCTATGAGGAACTGGCGCCGGAATACCGGCAGGCGCTTAAACAGGCGGTGGATGAAGCGAATGCCGACATGCGTCGGATGCTTCTGGAGATTGACGAGACGAACAGGAAAACGCTTGAGGAGCACGGAATGAGGATTATCACATATGACGATGCATTTTTTGATGAGGTGCTGGCGCTCGACAGTGTAAAGCAGCTTTATAAGGAGATAGATGCATCCGTGGACGGCCTCGGAAGCGTTTTACAGGATAGCTTGGAGATGGAATCAATAAAGGAAAAATAGCAGACGGATCATGAGAAGGGGCTGCCAAATGATAGGAAACACCAGTGTGTTTGTATCATTTGGCAGCTCTTTTTTATATCATAGGAAAGCGCTTCTATGATATAAAAAGCCCTCCGGGCAGGATGCGCACTCGCACGAAGACGCTGGAATACTTCAAAGACTGTCTATAAATCTATATGATAAATTGATCTGGATGTGTAAAGAAAAAGTTAAAATTAACAGAAATATATGCGAATTTTAATGGTATTGCATGAATAATTGTCATTAGTATTTCTGAACTACATGCTCTATAATATCGGCATAATGGTCGAATGCAAACAGAGAGTATGATAGAAAACGAGAGAATCTGTGAACGGCAACGAAAATCTGATGGGAGGAAAATTTAAAAATGAGAAGAATTCATAGTTTTGCAGGAGCCGCGCTTGCGGCAGCAACGGCAGTGTTTCTAACGGCCTGCGGCGGTGTGGAAACAGGCACGGAACAGGAGATTAAGGGGGCGCCGGGGTTTGAGGATTTGGAGCCGGTGGAACTGATCGGCGCCGATTCCATTTCAAAGGGAGCGGCCGGGCAGATATTTTTTGATAAAGTGGCAGAAAATGTGGCACGGATTACGGGTGGAAAACTCACCATCGATCTTTTTCACAATGGAGAACTTGGTAATGACGAGGAGTTAGTTCGTCAGATGCAATACAACGATGTTCAGATAATGGTTTCCCAGACAGCCCCGGTCGTACCGTTTGTCCCGAGCCTGGCGGCACTGGATCTTCCTATGGTTTTTGCAAAATACGACGGTGACACGATTGACGCAGTATGTAACGGCGGGGATTCCGAGTTTCGCCGGAAGCTGTCCCTTGGTTACGAAGAGGCGGGATTACATCTGCTGGGGATCTTGCAGAATGCGACCTACCGTCTGACGACTGCAAACCGGGATCTCAGCAACCTTGCCGACTTTAAGGGAATGCAAATCAGGACGATGGGCAATTCCAACCATATGGCGTTCTGGACGGCGATCGGTGCGGAGCCGACACCCCTCGCATGGTCAGAGGTCTACTTTGCGCTCCAGTCCGGCATCATTGACGCCGAGGAAAATGCGGCCGATACGATAGCAGGAGCGAATCTCCATGAGATTCAGAAATTTTTGGCCTGTACAAACCATATTTTATATGCAAATCAAATATGCATCAGTAAGAAAGCCTACGACGGGCTTGCACCGGAATATCAGGAAGCGCTGAATCAGGCGGTAAATGAAGCGCTTGCGGAGATGCGTCCCGTTATGCTGGAGATTGACGAAACGAATAAGAAGATACTGACGGATAATGGAATGACAATTATCAATTATGATACCGGATTTTTCGATGAAATTCTGGAGCTTGACAGCGTGAAGACGTTGTATAAAGAGATTGATGATTATGCGGGCGGCCTCGGAAGCGTTTTACAGAATAGCCTGGAAGCGGAATCGAAAAAGGAAAAATAGCAGACGGACAACATGAAAGAGCTGTAAAATGACATGAAACACCACTGTGTTTTGTGCCATTTTGCAGCTCCTTTTTGACGGCGGTGGGAGAGTTGCCTTTTTGTAAAGAAACTGTTAAAAGTTCAAGAAATTAGTGTAAATTCGTGGTAAACGCAGGGAATGCCCTTAAAAAAATACAAGAAAACATAGCGGAAACGATTGATAATAATATCACAATATGAGATAATGATTACAGCCGGAAGGCGGCACAAAACGACAGCTTTTTCAGCGGAAGGAAAGGGGTCCCGTGCAGCCGACGGAAGGGAAACGAAAAGGACGGAAACGGTCCTGGTGATAAATGATAAAAGAAACAAAAATTCAGGGAGGATTAAGCATGAGAGTATCGATCTGTATCGGAAGTGCCTGTCATCTGAAGGGTTCCAGAGAAGTGATTAAGAAACTTCAGCAGCTTGTCAGTGACAACAAGCTGGACGGCCAGGTGGATTTGAACGGAGATTTCTGTTCAGGCAATTGTCTGAAGGGAGTCTGTGTGACGGTGGACGGAGAATTATATTCCGTAAAACCGGAGACGACGGAAGAATTCTTTGAAAAAGAGATTTTAGGACGGCTTAAATAAGAGGGAGAATAAGATGCCGATAATTGATTTCAAAGCCGCAATGTGCAAGCACTGTTATAAATGCGTCCGCGACTGTGAAGTAAAATCCATTATGATCCGTGACGGCCATGCCTACATTATGCCGAACCGCTGTATTCTCTGCGGCCAGTGCCTGATAAGCTGCCCGCAGTCGGCGAAGAAGATGTCCAGTGAGCTGGATAAGGTGAAGCAGTTTCTCAGCGAGGATAAACCGGTGATTCTGTCGCTTTCCTCCGCCTATATCGGCCTGTTTCACTACAGGACGAGGGGACAGGTGAAATCGGCCTTCACAAAGCTGGGATTTACGGATGTGCGTGATACGGCCGAGGCCGCTGCGATGGCGACCGGAGAATATGTAAAACTGCTGGAAAAGGGCGAGATGAAGAATATCATCACAACGGCCTGCCCCAGCATAGTGAACCTGATAGAAATCCATTATCCCGAGCTGATTGACGATCTGGCCCCGGTGCTGATTCCTTCGGGCATCCATACGAGAATGCTGAAGGAGGAGTATGGGGAGGAGGCCCGCATTGTGTTTGCCGGCCCCTGCATCGCAGAGAAAGAGAAGATGAGAGCAGTCAGGCCCGACGCCGTCCTCACTTTTGAGGAGCTGAAGGAATGGCTGGAGGATGAAGGAATTACGATAAATGAATGCGAGGACACCGATTTCGACGAGCGCCATCTGGGAGCCAATCTGCGCTACCCGATCAGCGGAGGGCTGCTCACATCGGTGGAGGCGACCAAGAAGAGCCACGATAAGTACCGCAAGTTTTATGTCAGCGGTGTGAAGGACTGCCTGGATGTCTGCGAAGCCATGACGACAGGGGAAGTGGAGGGCTGTTTTATCGAGATGAACGCCTGCCACGGCGGCTGTATCAACGGGCCTGCCACGGCGGCCACGGTTTCGAGTTTTAAGGTGAAGCTGGATCTGGAAGAGATGCTTCCAAAGGAAGCGGCGGATTTGTCCTCCCTGAATGAGAATGCAAGGAAGGTTCCCATTGCCCGCACCTTTAAAAACAGGGCCATGAAGGAGATTATGCCGACCGAGGAGGAAATCCGGGAAATCCTTAAGAAGACGGGCAAAAACAGGCCGGAGCAGGAATTAAACTGCGGAGCCTGCGGTTATCCGACCTGCCGCGACAAGGCGATTGCCGTCTGCCAGAAGAAGGCGGAGCTCAATATGTGCATCCCCTACCTCTATGACAGGGCAAGGTCGCTGTCCCATCTGGTGATGGAGACTTCGCCGAATATTATCATGATTATTGATGAGGATATGAAAATCCTGGAGTGTTCCGCCGCGTCGGAGAAATATTTCAGCCTGAAGCGCAAGGAGATGAAGGGACACCTTCTGGGAGAATTTATCGATACGGAGGATGTGGAGGAGGTCTTCAGGACCCACGCAAGCATTCACAGCAAAAAAGTGATTTATCCTGAGTTAAACCTGGCAACCATCCAGAATATCGCCTATATAGCCAAGGGAAATCTGGTAATCGCGACGTTTATCGACGTGACGCGGGAGGAGAAGCAGGAACAGCAGGAGTATGAGAAACGCAAAGCCACAATTGAACTGGCCCAGAAAGTAATCTATAAACAGATGATGGTAGCCCAGGAAATCGCCGGGCTTCTGGGTGAAACCACTGCAGAGACGAAAACGACGCTTACGAAACTTTGTTCTTTGATTGACGATGGGAACGAAAGTGAGGTCCGATAATGGGAATTACCGTAGATGTCACTTATAAGAGTCTGAATAAGTATTCCGAGATTCTGTGCGGAGACACGGTGGAACTTTTAAAAACAGAAGATTCCGATGTTATGATACTGGCGGACGGGATGGGGAGCGGCGTGAAGGCCAACATCCTTTCCACACTGACGGCCAAAATCCTGGGAACGATGTTTTTGAACGGGGCCGCCCTGGAAGAGTGCGTGGAAACCATAGTCCAGACACTCCCGATCTGCCAGATCAGGCAGGTGGCATATGCCACGTTTTCCATTCTCCAGGTGTTCAATAACGGGGAAGCCTATCTGGTGGAATACGACAACCCGCGCTGTATTTTTATCCGCGATGGCGAAGTTGTAAAGATTCCGAAGAACACGAAAGTGATCAAGGACAAAGAGATTAATGAATTCCGTTTTACCGTGAAAAAGGGTGATGCGCTGATTCTGATGAGCGACGGCACCATCCATGCGGGAGTGGGCAAATCCATGACCTTCGGATGGCCGTGGAAGGATATCGCGCAGTTTGCGGCGGCGCAGAGGGAGAGGCCGATTTCCTCCATCCGTCTGGCGGCGGCAATCTGTGAAGAGTGCAACAAGCTCTATGAGGAAAAGCCGGGAGACGACACCACGGTGGCTGTCATGCAGATCATTGACAGGAGGCCGGTGCACCTGATGACAGGACCGCCGGTGGACAGGGACGACGATGAGAGAATTATCCGGGAATTTATGAAAGATGAGACGGCGTCGCGCATTGTTTCGGGAGGAACGAGCGCAACCATCCTGTCAAGGGAGCTCGGAAGGCCGTTAAAGGTTTCAATGGACTACACGGACCCGGAGATCCCGCCGATTGCCTATATGGAGGGGATTGACCTGGTCACCGAGGGGGTCCTGACCCTGAGCCGTGTCGTCGATATCCTGAACCGGTTTGTGGAAAAGAAAGATTTGAGCTATGACTTTTTCAAAGAGCTGGACAAAAATAACGGAGCGTCCATGCTTGCGAAAATTCTGATAGAGGACTGTACGGAGCTTCAACTGTATGTGGGAAAAGCGATCAACAGCGCTTACCAGAATCCGGGACTTCCCTTTGACCTGGGAATCCGGCAGAACCTGGTGAGGCAGCTTATGACGGCAGTCGAAAAAATGGGAAAAAGAGTTACGGTTACTTACTATTAAGGAGGATACGTAAAATGGTAACAAATGACGCGACAATACTGAAGTTAAAGCATGATGTACTTTACGAGGTAGCGAAGCTGGCATGGGAAGATCAGCTGGTGGATGACAAGAGGGATGAACTTCCGGGAAAGATGATTCCGGGTCCCCAGGCGCATTACCGCTGCTGTATTTATAAAGAGAGAGAAGTAATCAGACAGAGGGTGCGCCTTGCGGAGGGCAAATGCCCCACAGGAAGAAATACGAATAACGTCGTGCAGGTCATCAATGCGGCCTGCGAGGAGTGTCCGATCGCTTCCTATACGGTTACGGATAACTGCCGTAAATGTATGGGCAAAGCCTGCCAGAATTCCTGCCCCTTCGGAGCCATCACAATGGGCAACAACAAGGCGTTTATCGACCCGGACAAATGCCGTGAGTGCGGCAAATGCGCGACGGCCTGCCCGTATAACGCCATCGCCCACTTAGAGCGTCCCTGCAAGAAGGTATGCCCGGTGGACGCCATCACTTACGACGAGTACGGCATCTGTGTGATCGATGAGAAGAAATGCATCCAGTGCGGCGCCTGCATCCACAGCTGTCCGTTCGGTGCAATTGGTTCCAAGACATTTATGGTGGATGTCATCCGCCTGATCAATGCGGGAAAGAAAGTAGTCGCCATGCTGGCGCCCGCCACGGAAGGCCAGTTCGGTCCCGACATCACCTTTGAAAGCTGGAGGACGGCTCTCAAAAAAGTCGGTTTTGCCGATATGATTGAGGTGGGACTGGGCGGCGACATGACGGCCTCCGCCGAGGCTGCCGAGTGGGCCGAGGCCTATAAAGAGGGCAAGAAGCTGACCACCTCCTGCTGTCCGGCATTCGTAAATATGATTAAACAGCACTACCCGGAACTCCTTAACAATATGTCCACCACCGTGTCTCCGATGTGCGGCGTTTCCAGAATGCTGAAGGCGGAGGATCCTGAGATTGTCACCGTATTTATCGGACCGTGTATTGCAAAGAAGAGCGAGACACTGGATCTGAACATCCAGGGCAATGCCGATTATGCGATGACTTATGGCGAAATCCGCGCCATGCTCCGTGCAAAAGACGTGGTTCTCGAACCCGAGGAAAATGTAAACCAGCAGGCCAGCGTATTTGGAAAACGCTTCGGCAACGGTGGAGGCGTTACGGCCGCTGTGCTTGAGTGCCTGAAGGAAATGGACGAAAACACGGATATCAAGGTCGCAAAATGCAATGGCGCGGCAGAGTGCAAGAAAGCGCTCCTTCTCCTGAAAATGGGAAGACTGCAGGAGGACTTTATCGAGGGTATGGCCTGCGTGGGCGGCTGTGTCGGCGGACCAAGCAGCCATAAAGCGGAGAACGAGGCGAAGAAATCGAGAGATAAACTGATAGCCGAGGCCGATGCAAGACAGGTGAACGAGAATCTGAAAAATTATAAGATGGAATCGTTCTCGATGCACAGACATTGAGATTAGGAAAACGATTGAAAATTTTTGGTGAGAGATAGAATAAAGGCAGCCCCAAACAGGCGCGGTACGGCGGTTTTGTTTGGGGCTGCCTTTATTCTTGCTGAGTGGCGATGAAAAGTTTGCGAAGCGAGCTTTTCGTTGTTCAGAGACGTAACTTGATATTGTGAGGGGATAGAAAATGATTTACAATTGAAGATAAGGAAAGTGGAAACTAAAGCATATCTTTAGAAGAATACGGGGGAGATATGAGCAGAGAATATGGAGGGGGATTACGATGAATAATAAAGAACTGACTGCCCGGATGAAAGAATGGAGACACTATTTACATGCGCATCCGGAAACCGCTCTTGAGGAAAAGATGACTTCGGAATATATTGCGGATATTCTGAGAAACATGGGGCTTGAAGTGCATACCGGTATTGGCGTCACCGGTGTGGTTGCCGTATTGAAAGCCGGCGACGGCAAAGAAGTGATCGGCCTGCGCGCCGATTTTGACGCCATCAATCTGGAAGAGAAGGGGGAGCCGCCTTACAAGTCACAAAATCCCGGTAAAATGCACGGATGCGGCCATGACGGCCATGCGGCAACGCTCCTGGGCGCGGCGGAACTTCTCTCCGAAAGCCGGGATTTTAACGGGACGGTCTGCTTTGTCTTCCAGCCGGCGGAGGAGCCGGGAAAGGGTGCGATGGCCATGATAAACGACGGCGTTCTGGAGCGTTTTGCCATTGATGAGATGTACGGCATGCACAATATGCCGCAGCTTCCGGCGGGTACAATTAATACCAGGCCGGGCGGAATCGGTGCTTCGGAGGACAATTTCGTCATTACGATAACGGGCCGGGGAAGCCATGCCTCTTTGCCGCATCTTGGAATCGATCCGATCGTCATTGCCGCCGAGATTATCATGGGTCTGCAGACGATTGTTTCACGTCTGAATAACCCGCTCAATCCGGCCGTGATTTCCTGTACCGAACTGTTTACAGACGGGGCGCATAATGCGATCCCGACCACTGTCACAATTAAAGGCGACACAAGAAGCTATTCAAAGGAAATGCAGGCATTTATCGAAGAAAAAATGCGCGCCGTTTCGGAGGGAGTCTGTGGGATTTACGGGGCGGAATGCCAGTTTGTCTATACCCATGAATTTGCACCGAATGTCAATTGGGAAAGTTGTGTCGGATGGGTGGAAAAAGCAGCGGAACGGGTAGTCGGAAAAGAAAATGTGGACACCGACTGCGAGCCGCTTATGGGTTCTGAAGATTTCGGCGCTTTTATCGAAAGGATACCCGGCTGCTTTGTATTTCTGGGTTCCGGAAAAAGCAAAGTTCCGTCGGAGAATGTTCCCCTTCACAATTCACTGTTTGATTATAATGATGATATTCTGGAAACAGGAGCCAGGTTCTTTGCGGAATTAATCAGGATACGCCTTCCAAAGTAATCGCTTTTTCCAGGGAAAACGTCCTGAAGGATTCATTTAACATGCATTTATGAAACTCCACGGAGCGTCGATTGTAATAATTCCGGTTCACAGATATGATTAGAACCGAAACAGGAAAAAACAGCAGGGAAAAGAGAGGGAAGGCAATGAGTGATTTCCAGCCAATCGATATGCAGACGTGGCCTATGGCGCAGGCTTTTTATTATTATACCCAGATGGCGCCGACCAGCTATACCATTAATGTGGACATGGACGTGACGGTTATGAGGAAGGCCTTAAAGGCGGGGGGATATAAGTTTTTTCCGGCCTATCTCTATCTGGTGACCGGAGCGGCTGCAAGGCAGAAGGAAATGAGGGTGGCCGTGAAGGATGGTGTTTTAGGATACTGGAATTCTCTGACCCCGGCCTATCCTCAGTTTCACAGCGACGACAATACAACTTCGCTGCTATGGACGGAATACAGTGACAGTTTTCCGGAGTTTCACAGACGGTATCTGGAAGACACGGAGCAACACGGCGGGAGCCATGGGATTCTGAGTTCCAAAGGGGTGCCGCCGTCCAACGCCTATATCATTTCCTGCATTCCATGGTTTACGTTCAACAGTTTTTCACTGCATAACCACGGGATAAAAGATTATTATCTACCCAGCTTTGAAGCGGGAGGATTTACGGAAAAGAACGGCGGCCGATCGGTTATGCCCCTGTCCGTTACGGTTCATCACGCCACGACGGACGGTTACCATATGAAGGTGTTCTTTGATGAATTACAGAGGAAGATGAATCATCCGGAAGAGTGGATGTAACGGCAAAAGTGAATGAGGGTAACAGTTCAGATAGGTCTGCTCATTTACTGCGCTGACCGTACAAAAAGGTAGTGGCAGCAAGCATTCGGCTCATCGGGCAGCGATTTAATTAGCCGAATGCCGTAACAGTTCATGCTGTCTGAACTGTTACGAATGAGGAGGCAGCAGGGTGAAGAAAGTAGTTTTATTTATTGCAATGAGTCTTGACGGGTATATTGCCGACGGAAACGGCGGAGTGGACTGGCTGAAAGGACAGGTTTCCGGCGCGGACGACATGGTGTCTTATTATGAGTTTATTAAGGATATTGATACGGTTATTATGGGAGCCAACACCTACAACCAGCTTGTCACAGAGCTCTCTCCCGACGAATGGATGTATCATGGCCTTACAAGTTATATCATAACGCACCATCCGAAAGAACCGACGGATGAAATTATTTTTACCGAGCAAAATCCGGTTAAGCTTGTGGAGCAATTGAGGCAGAATCATGGAAAAGGGATTTGGGTCTGCGGCGGCGCCGATATTGCCCGGCAGCTGATCAACAATGATTTGATAGACAGATATTATATTTCGGTTATCCCTACTATTTTAGGAAAAGGGATCCGCCTGTTCGGTGAAACGAAAAATGAGATAGAACTAAAATTGGCGGGTACAAAAAGTTATAATGGTATTGTTGATTTAATTTACGAACACAGATAGCTGAGGAGTCCGGCATGCCGGACTCCTCAGAGTGGCGACAAAGCCGCCACTCTGTAGAATTCATGGCATACGCCATAAATTCTAGTCACTGAAGGAAAAACTGCCGATTTCCTCGCGCAAGGGCTAAAGCCCCTAGAAATCGGCAGTTCAGCACTACGGCGGAACTGAATTCCGCCTGCGTGATTTGGAATGAGGGTTACACCCTCAAACTCCTGATACAAGGAAATATAGTTGTTAACAACCAGAGGAGTCCGGCGTGCCGGACTCCTCTTGATGGTAGGGGATAAGTCCCGCATTACAATTTGATAGAAGACCTATTACAAATCTTATTATTCTAACGTCTTATATTCCAAATCCAGCAGTCTTATAAATTCCTTTAATATATGATTTCCCGCCAGGCTTTTATAATACACCCCAAAACTGAGCGGAGCCGCTCCGCTTACCGGTATATAACAAAGTCCGCAGTCTTTGCGGCCCGGATAATCGGGAAGCAGGGAAAAACCAAGACCTGATTTTACCATGGCGAGGGTGGCCTCGTATCCGTCTACGAAAAAGAGTTCGGACGGATGGAGGGTGGAGGATGCGCGCACCTGGATTTGCAGGACCGGGGAGGGCAGTCTGTGCGGCTCACAGGTGATCATCGGTCCCTTAAGTTCGTCCAGCGTCAGGGAACTGCGGCCCGCGAAGGGGTGGTCCGGGGTGCACACGCAGGCAATCGGCCGTTTGCTCAGTTCATGGAAAAAACCAAGTGGCTTTTTGGACTCCTCGTGGCGGAAGGCAAACATCACGTGAAGACGTCCCTCATCCAGCAGATTTGCCATGGATTTGAACGGAATCTGCTTAATGGAGGGGTGAAGCGCGGGAAATGTACCGAGCATTTTTGCAATGACAGGGGGCAGGAGCTCAAGCTCGGACTGGTTATGGCAGCCGATATCCAGTGCCTGGAATTCTTTTGCCCCCTTTCCCAGCCTGTTTTTAGCGGTGGCGGCGATTTTTAAGATCCCGGAGGCATCTTCGATAAACATAAACCCGGCATGGGTCAGGCTCACGCTTTTGCTGGTCCTGGCAAACAGTTTTGTCCCCAGTTCATCCTCCAGCGAGGTGATCTGATGGCTGACGGCCGGCTGGGTGATCTTCAAAACTTCCGCGGCCCTGGAAAAGTTAAGGTATTGTGCGACTGCCATAAAGCATTCAAGCTGTACCGTATTCATATAAATCCTCCCTGTTGTACGATGAAATTTAATATCTGATATGGATGAAGAAGTCTTTTTCGATGGCGGAGATCGGACAATATTAAAAATAATTCTTATATATATCAATAAAAGTTGTTTATAGATTATAACATATTTGAATTTCACATTCAACGGAAATGGAGTTATAAAATATAAGGAAGGTAACTGTTAGCAAGCGAACAAATGTGGTGAGGTGAGAGAATGGAACAGAGAGAGAGCCTGCTGCTCTGGAATCTGAAAAAAGTAAATCTGGAGCTGGAAAGCGTGATAAACGGACTCCTGGAAGATCTGGGGCTGACGGCATCCCAGGGAGCAGTCCTGATCTATGTGCTGCAGAATCAGGAGACGGCAATCTGTTCGGCTGAAATCCACAGGAACTTTGGCATTGCCCGGCCTACCGTTTCCAATCTGCTGAAAAAGCTCAGGCAGAAGGGATATATACAGTTTGAAAACTGTCCGCATGACGACAGACAGAAGATGATTCTGGCAACCCCAAAGGGGGCCGGCGTGAAGGCGGCGTTGGATATCAGAATAAAGAGCATGGAGCAGGAGCTTCTGAGAGATGTAACGGATGAGGAGGAGAAAAAGATGTTCGAATGCTTCAACAAACTGGAACAGAACCTGCGGACGTACAAAATAGGCAGAAAATGAGAAGGAGATGATTTAAAATATGAAAACAATTTTAGGACAGCTTAAACAGTATAAAAAGGATTCCATTCTGACGCCCCTGTTTACGGCTTTAGAGGTCATTATGGAGGTGATGCTGCCGTTCATCACGGCGCTTATCATTGATGAGGGCATTCAGGGCGGAGATATGAACAAGGTGTATCGTTACGGCGGCATTATGGTTGCCATGGCGGCCGTCAGCCTGGTATCGGGGGCTATGGCCGGTAAATATGCGGCCAGCGCTTCTTCGGGCCTGGCCTGCAATTTAAGGCAGGGCATCTATGATAAAATCCAGACATATTCATTTTCCAACATTGACAGATTCAGCACGGTCAGTCTGGTAACCCGTATGACCACGGATGTGACCAATATCCAGAATGCTTACCAGATGTGCATCAGAATTGCGGTCCGTTCCCCGCTGATGCTTATATGCAGCATGGCGATGTCTTTCATGATAAGCCCGAAGCTGAGCATGATTTTCCTCTGTGCCATCCTGTTCCTTGGCTGCGTCCTGGGAGGCATCATGATGGCGGCCCGAAAGGTATTCGATGTCGTGTTCAGAAAATATGACGATTTAAATGCGGGGGTCCAGGAAAACGTATCCGGTATCCGCGTTGTAAAAGCTTACGTCAGGGAGAACTACGAAAACAGGAAATTCTCCAAAGCGGCGGAAAACCTCCGCAGGCTGTTTGTCAAAGCCGAGGGGCTGCTGGCGTTTAACAATCCGGCCATGATGCTTGTCGTCTACGGCTGTATTATCGCAATCTCCTGGTTTGGCGCCAGATTTATCGTGGCCGGCTCTATGAGCAGCGGGGAACTGACCTCCCTTTTCAGCTATACCATGTCGATTATGATGTCCTTAATGATGCTTTCTATGGTATTTGTCATGCTTACGATGAGCGCCGCCAGCATCAGGAGGATCGAGGAAGTATTGAAAGAGGAACCCGACATCCGCAATCCGGAAAGACCGTTGGAGGAAGTGAAAGACGGCAGTATCCATTTTGACAGTGTTACCTTTTCCTACAGGAAGGGGAATGGAAAAAAGGCGCTGTCGGGAATAGACCTTCATATCAATTCCGGGGAAACAATTGGAATCATTGGAGGCACGGGAAGCGGAAAATCCAGTCTTGTCAATCTGATCAGCCGTCTCTACGACGTGGACGACGGTTCCGTGTATGTCGGGGGATATGATGTGAGACGGTATGATCTGGAAAAGCTGCGTGATGCGGTGTCCGTGGTTCTTCAGAAAAATGTCCTGTTTTCGGGAACAATTCTGGAAAACCTGCGGTGGGGGAACGGGGAAGCAACGGAAGAAGAGTGCCGGGAGGCATGCCGTGCTGCCTGTGCTGATGAATTTATAGAGCTTTTGCCAGAGAAATACGATACGTATATTGAGCGGGGAGGCGTCAATGTTTCGGGCGGACAGAAACAGAGGCTCTGTATTGCAAGGGCTCTCCTTAAAAAACCCAAAATTCTGATTCTGGACGATTCCACAAGCGCCGTGGATACGGCGACGGATGCCAGGATACGGGACGCCTTTGCGAGGGTGATTCCGGGAACCACAAAGCTCATTATTGCCCAGCGTATTCAAAGCGTCAGCCATGCCGACAGAATCCTGGTGCTGGACGACGGAAAAATAAATGGTTTTGGAACTCATGAGGAGCTGCTTGAAACAAATGAAATCTATCGGGAAATTTATGAATCACAGAATAAGGGCGGGGGAGATTTTGACCAGCCCGGAACAGGAAAGGAAGGTGCGGCCTGATGGAAAAAAATACGACAAATAAAGCCGGAGAGTCCATAAGGATCCTAAAACGGGTCATTCAATACATGGTTACCAATTATAAGGCGGCAGTTCTGGCCGTACTGGCCTGCATCATTATTTCCGCTGCGGCCAGTTTAAAGGGGATGGTATTTGTGCAGTCTCTGGTGGATGATTACATCCAGCCGATGCTGGGACAGACGGCTCCCGATTTTTCACCGCTTTTTGCGGCGCTTTTCAGCCTGGCGATTCTCTATCTGGTCAGCCTTTTTACATCCTACGGATACAACCGGATTATGGTTACCGTCAGCCAGGGCACGATGAAACGCCTGCGCGAGGAACTGTTCCGAAAAATGGAGTCCCTGCCGATCCGGTATTTTGACACCCATGCCCACGGCGATATCATGTCCGTGTATACCAATGACGTTGACACGCTGCGCCAGTTGATGAGCCAGAGCGTGCCGCAGGTTGTCAATTCGGCCGTCACCCTGGTTGCGACGGCGGTTTCCATGCTGATTTTGAATGTGCCGCTGGCCCTTCTCACATTTGCCATGGCTGTTGTGATGCTTCTGGCGACGAAAAAACTTTCCGGGCTGTCGGCAGTCCATTTCGGTGAACAGCAGCGGGATCTGGGCGCAGTGGATGGATTTATCGAAGAGATGATGGACGGACAGAAGGTAGTGAAGGTATTCTGCCATGAGGAAAAGGCAAAAGAAGACTTCCGCAAGATCAATGAAAAGCTGCGCGGCAGTGCGGATAAAGCCAACCGATACGCCAACCTTCTCATGCCGGTAAACTCAAACATCGGAAACTTAAGCTATGTGTTCTGTGCCGTGGCCGGCGCCCTGCTTGCCTTAAACGGAGTCGGCGGCATCACCATTGGTACGATCATTGCTTTTGTGGGACTGAATAAGAACTTTACACAGCCAATCACCCAAATCAGCCAGCAGATGAACTCAATC
Organism: [Clostridium] symbiosum; assembly: GCA_036419695.1. Taxonomy (NCBI): domain Bacteria; kingdom Bacillati; phylum Bacillota; class Clostridia; order Lachnospirales; family Lachnospiraceae; genus Otoolea; species [Clostridium] symbiosum. The sequence continues at coordinate 3,751,107 of CP143946.1, read as the reverse complement.
GTCATGGCCGCGGCAGGTGCAGACAGGGTCTTTGAACTGCTGGATGAGGAATCGGAGGAAGATAACGGTTATGTGGAATTTGTAAACGTGAAGGAACTGGAAGACGGTTCCCTGGAAGAAACACAGGAGAGAACCGGTGTCTGGGCCTGGAAACATCCTCATAAAGCGGAAGGCACGGTCACCTATAAAAAACTGGAGGGAGGCGTTGTCTTTGATGATGTCGACTTTGGATATGACGATTCAAAAATGGTGCTTCACAATATCAAAATGTTTGCCGAGCCGGGACAGAAGATTGCATTTGTAGGCTCCACCGGTGCGGGAAAGACCACAATTACCAACCTGATCAACCGGTTCTATGATATACAGGACGGAAAAATCCGGTATGACGGAATTAATATCAATAAGATCAAGAAACCGGCGCTGAGGCATTCGATGGGAATCGTGCTTCAGGACACCCATCTGTTTACAGGGACCGTCATGGACAATATCCGTTACGGCAAATTGGACGCCACCGATGAGGAGTGCATCAGGGCAGCCAAGCTGGCCAATGCGGACAGTTTTATCTGCCGTCTCCCGGACGGCTACCAGACCGTGCTCACCGGGGATGGAGGAAGCTTAAGCCAGGGCCAGAGACAGCTTCTTTCCATTGCCAGGGCCGCGGTTGCTGATCCGCCCGTCCTTATCCTGGATGAGGCGACTTCGTCCATCGATACAAGGACGGAGGCGCTGGTGCAGGCCGGTATGGATGCCCTGATGAAGGGGCGAACCACATTTGTCATCGCCCACAGGCTGTCCACAATCAGAAACTCCGACTGTATCATGGTTATGGAGCAGGGAAGAATTATCGAGAGAGGCTCCCACGAGGAGCTGATTGAAAAGAAAGGGAAATACTTTCAGCTTTACACCGGGAATTTCGAGGAGGCGGGGTAAAGAGAAGGTCTGCGGAATAGGGGAAAGAGAAGCCGGGAACCAGAGAACGTATGGACTCTGGTTCCCGGCATTTGTGTTCAGGCAATAAAGAAATTCCGGTAGGTACTTTCTGTTTCCTGTTTTTGTTTATAAACTATTCCATGATACGGTACAGGATGGCTTTGTCCACCGCAAACGGACAGTTGTTCAGCTTTTCGGGGCTTGATAATACGCCTTCAGCCGCCATTTCCTTCAAGGCGTCCGACAGGGACTCTTTTCCGCAGACCGTGTCATAAAACTGTTCGAAATCCTTAAGACCGTCAAAGCCGGCACGGGAGAGAATCAATTCACGTTCTTTTTCACCGGCGGCTTTCAGGTATCCGCAGAGGAAACGGCCAATCGCCTTTCCATGGGCGGTGCCCTGTTCATAAGTGACATAGTAGCTGAGTCCGTGCGGAAGGGAGGTGCCGGTATGGGTGATGGCCATGCCGGCCATCGTGGAGGCATTCAGCATATTCCGGTAGTCCTGCAGCTTGGCCTCGCGTTTTCCGGTCAGCACATCACGGCTCCGGCCCCATACGGAAAGTCCTTCTGTGACGAACATACGGCTGTAATCGCTTGCATTCGAATTAATATAACTCTCGATAAAATGCCCAAGGGCGTCGACCGCCGTGTCGCAGAGCACCTTTTTCGGGGCAGTGGACAGATATTTTGCGTCCAGAAGGGCGAGGGCGGGAAATATCTTGTGCGGCAGACTGGATTTTGTCCGTTTCTCGTGAATGGTCAGGATGGCAAAGGGAGTTGCCTCCGAACCCGTCCCGCAGGTGGTGGGAACGGCCGCAACGGGAAGGGCGGTGGAATCGGCGTCCTTCTCATAGAGGTAATCAGCGCCCTTATCCTTGTGGTACATCATCAGCGCAATGGCTTTGGCGGCGTCCATCGGGGAACCGCCTCCAATGCCGACGACAAAGTCCGCGCCAGCCGCCAGCCCGGCATCCCTTGCGGCCATCACCGTTTCAATGGATGGATTTTCTTCGATTTCATCGAAAACGGTGAATGAGCGGCCTTCAGATTCCAGCGCCTTCATCACATCGCCCAGGGAACCGTTCAGCCTTGAAGACCGTTTTCCTGTGACCAGGAGCGCTTTTGTCCCCAGAGAGGACAGTTCTTTCTTATGGTTGGTGATACAATTTTCTTCTTCGTAAATTTTGACGGGTATGTAGAAATACATGGCGGCCTCCTTGTATGAATCATTAAATTATGGGTTCGCCTGCGTAAAAAAGCGTTTTTGCTTTTTGGCATGGCGGAGCAGTATCTGTGAAGGTACTTGATTGCTACGATTATTTTAACATCTGAGGGAGGGAAATTCAATTATTTTAAATGTAGTTTGGAGGATGTGAAAATTTTTTATCTTAAATTTTTTTCTTAAATTTTTTCTAAAAACAGATCTTGCAAATAAAATTGATTTGTGTTAGATTATAAGAACCCCATAAAACAATATGGCGGTGCAAATTGAAATTATATTCAGTATTATCAGAAGTCTATTTTTCTAAGGCGGGCAGAGAGTCAGACTGCGAAGCCGTTTATCGTTGCCGACATTCCGGCATAATTTCTTTGGGTTTTGTATTTTTTGAGAGGTTTGAATGCTTTTTTAGTCCGCAGTTTTATATCTTGAGTGCACTTTAAAATTCTTATTTCAGGTGAAAGTTCTTTTTTATTTTCTTAAATTCAATTGTACCCTTTTTTAATTCCTGGATTGCTCTTTTGAGTTCATTCCGGTTCTTTAAAGTTTCTTTTTTATTCCATTCAGTTTTTTATTACAGATGGTTTGAGGTTTTATTTTACTCCGGTGTTTTAGAGCGTGTCCTGTTTTTGTGACGGTGGGGAGGAAGCGGTATTCCCTCTGACATGGAGTCAGGCGGCAGATCAGCACTGGACGCAGGCGCATTCTAAGCAGCTGCACGATACGTATTGAAAAGCAGTTTATCAGAAAGCAGTTCATTAAAAGCAGTTTATCCTAAAAAGGAGGGAGGAAAGTTGTGAAAAAGGAAATATTCATTGTAGTATTTTGCACAGCCTTTGCCGTATTGTCGGCAGGGAGGGATTCGCTTGCCTCTGAGGAGGGGGAAGGGGAGATAAAATACACGGTTTCTTTTGTAGATGCTGACAATTATGACACGGAGATATTTAATATGCAGCAGGGAACTGTCCCGGAAGGAACAACGCTGAATGTATCCTTTCCGGAACAGATTATCGGATCGGACGGGCATATCTGGAGATCGGAGGCTGCCAGCCCGCAGGGATTTACCGTGTATCAGGCCGGAACCCATAAGTATTACGTCGAATATAAACAGGGAAAAAAGGTATTGGAACCGGATGGGCCGGATACGGACGGCAAAGCAAAGCTTGAGGAATGGCTTCAAAAAGCCTGGAAGGCCGACTGCGCCATCACCGGACAGTCAGCGGAGGAAAGCAGGGATCCCGCTTTGACGGTGGATAATGATTCGCGGAATAACAGCCGGATAACGAATCTGATTTCCATGATCCGGGACGGGGAATGGCATTATTTTTACATGATCGGCCGAAATTATGTACCTCAGACGCTGGTGATTGGTACAAACTTTGATGCGGAATATTCTGCCGTGACGGAAGAAACATTCCCGGTTGACAGGGAGGACTATACCGTGCTGCGCATTGGAGTACGCAGAAACTGGCGCCCGGAAAGCTGTGCTCACGAATGGGAGTCGGTGGAAACGGTTGTAAACGGCTGTCTGGAATATGGCCGGGAGGTCTGCCGGTGCCTGAAATGCAGGACGGAGGAGACCGTATCGCTGCCTGCTCCAGGACACCGCGATACAGACGGAGACTCTCTCTGTGATCTTTGCGGGAAACGGGCCTTTGAGCAGACGTTGGGCGATACGGTCCAGACCGTTATCAGGACAAAAAACGGGGACATCCCGCTTGCATTCCGCTGCCTGGATACGGACTATAACGGAACGGGAATGATGATGTACCTGGCCGAAGAAAATCTGGGGGAAGAAATCACGGGAGTCTGTTTTGAGGAGAACGATTATAACGATTCTCCGCTGAGAAAATACTTTAACATGGCTTTTGCAAACAACAGTTCCGTTGCGGCGGCTCTTCAGCCGATTGCAAGGGAGGATGGAGACGGCCGGGACGATTATGCTTCCCTGCTGTCGAAAGAAGAGTACGAACGGTATAAGGATTCCATCGGAGGGGAGGGAGACTGGTTTCTGCGCACCCTGACGGACGACGGTATCTATGCGGTCAATTCCGGCGGAATGCTGACACAGGCATCGGCTGCCGGAAATACCTCCTTTGGGGCAAGGCCCTTCATTCTATTGAAAAAGCCGGAGACCGGGGAACGGGCCGAATCGGTGTGGTGGAAAAAGGATGATATCCAGATGAGAAAGATAGGAAAAAAAATATACCGGTTCCGGTGCATTGATGAAGATTACAGCGATAATCAGGATGGACACCGGAAATCCGCCCTGTTTCTATGTGACGGCGTCATCCGGGCCGATGTGGACAGCGACAGCCGGAACTTGAAGAAACTGACATTCGGGACGGATAACAATTACAAAACATCCGTTATCAAAAAATGGCTCGATCAAAACAGTTTAAACAGCAGCTTTAATCTGGAGCCGGTTTCCATCGGTGTCAGTACCGCGTACACGGGCAGTACGGCAGCCGGAACCAGGGAGCAGATGGAAGACAGCCATCTGGTGCGTCACCCAATCGGATACCAGTTCATGCAGGGACGGCTGTTCTGTCTTTCCATGGAGGAAGCGCTTAAATACAGGGAAGAGCTTTGGCGGTTCGGTACTTTTCAGGGTGGGCCGGAGAGCTGGGTAAGTCCCTATTCACAGGGATATTATCTGAGGACACCGTTCTACAGTGAGGGAAATGACGGAGATTTTTGTTACGGTGACGACATTTATACGGTCGATTTGGTAAAGGGAAACATTCACACGGTAAAGACGTCAAGTGAGACGTATGGCATGCGGCCGGCGTTTACGCTGCCACAGGAATAAATCCGGGAGGAAGATAAAATGGAAAAGAGACTGGGAAGAAGAGGAAGAAACCTGACATCTGCGGTTCTTATCACGGCCGTGCTGCTTACGGGGGCGGCACCGGCAGCCGCGTCCGCGGGCAGCTTTGTTTTTGAAGATTTGGACGGGGCAGCCGGGCACGAACACAGGCCGGGTGGGAGAGATGCCGGTACGGGGAGTGAACTTTATGGAGAAGATGCATTTGCCGCTTCAGGCAGCAGTATGGCGTCCGGCAGTGAAATACCGGCATCGGTTTCGGTTGCATTATTTGCAGCAGGAGCCAGTTCCCTCGGAGACATATGGGATGGATGGGGAGGTGATTTCTCTTTCCTGAACGGGGATTTTGGGGATGGTTCAAAGCAGAAACCGTACCAGATTAAAAATAAAAGCCAGCTTATGGGACTTTCTCAGCTTGCCGCAATGGGAATGAGAGTCCAGGCCGGGGAGGGCGGCAATGAGATAATTGGTTCCTATGATGGAAAATACTTCAGGCTGATGAACCACATTGATCTGGGAGGCATGGACTGGAATCCGATTGGTTTTTACCGGGATTCCTCGGAGCTGGCCGGAGATGTGGCTGGCAAGTTCTGCGGACATTTCGATGGGAACGGGAAGACGGTATCCAACTTTAAACTGAACAATACGTCATGGAACCATGTCGGCTTCTTTGGAGCGGTGGAAGACGCCACAATCAAAAATCTGACGCTGAAACCGGGAAAGACCGTATATGGCGGGGATCAGACGGGAATTCTGGCCGGCAGCGCCAAGAATTCCAAAATCACGGACTGCACGGTAAACGGCAGTGTGTCGGCGGCAGGTACGGCCGGAGGTATTGCAGGAACGGTAGAGGGAACGGTTCCTTCCGATTCGGTGATCGAGAATTGTACGGCCAACGTTACCCTGAATACGGGCGGCCAAAGGGCAGCCTGTGTGGGAGGAATTGCAGGAAAGGCGGCGGGAAGCAGCATTGTGGACTGCCGCGTTGAAACAGGAGACAACGATACGGCCCGGATACAGGGGCGGGATGCTGTGGTTGGCGGCATTGCAGGTTTCCAGAACGGAACGGATATTTATAACAGCTACGTATCGGGTACTATCGGGGGTGTCGGCTCGAAGATTGTGGGGGGTATTACAGGCCAGTATGCGTCGGGTCATCTAAAAGTAGCCAGATTCGAGGGGACAATCGGTTTGTCGGGAACCGGAACAGCCGGTCACAGAGGACTCTTTATCGGCCACCGCGAGCCGGGGGATTACTATCGCTGGGGAACGGATATCGGCTATCTTTTCTCAGATTCGGAAGAAAAGATCGGTTTTAACGTATGCGGAAGTGAGATACCGGATGATAACGAATATACGTACTCAAGCAGAGTCGGCTATTCCCATTCCGGAGACTTGTACTGTTCCCTCGTGCAGGGAGGCGTGTCAAAGGATATATCCGATCGGTATTATTATGAGCTGCTGGAGGAGGGAATCCTCTCCATCCTCGATCGGGATCATGGAGGAGCCGGTGCGGAGGAAGCGGGATATTCCCTCGACCATTTTGCGCCGAACGATGCCGGACGGCCGACCAGGGGATACCTGGTGTCGGTTCCCAGAATCGATACGGTATCTTCCGGAATTCATTATTATGATGCGGCGCTGCTGGAAGTCCAGGGGAACGGCAGCTATTACCGCACCATTGATAAAGAAAACAGGGGAGCCATTGCACCGGGCAGGAGTGTTACGGTTACTACCTCACCGAAAGACACGGAGGAGGCAAAATTCCAGATGGAGGGGGTGCCGACCTACATAAAAAACGGCAGAGAAACCGATACGGTATACAGGAGCGGCGGGGAGTATATTTTTACAATGCCGGCTGAAGATACACAGGTAAATGCAGAATATAAAAAGGTTGCGGTGAAGGTATCTGTAATCCCTTCCGTTTTCAGCATCCATGTGGTCGAGGAACGCACCGGAAACCGTAAGAATCCAACAAAAATTACAAAGGTGACTGATCAGGGCGGAAAGCTGATTGCGAGCTATATCAACGGTGAACTTGAACATGGTACGCAGATCCAGCCGGTGCAAATCCAGGCCGTTGTGGATGTCAATAACGATGTGGCCGACAATTCCGTAAAATGGTCGGTAGACGACCCGAACTTAATTCTTCTCTCTGCGAATGATGACGAGGACACGGAAGGGTATACCAAAAAGAGCGCCACCATCCGCCTGAATATCAATGCCTCATTTTTTACGGACACAATCAGGAAACTGGAGAAAGAACAGGCGGAAAAGAATTACCGCTATCCGCTTCCCGATACGATTTTCGGGGCCGGACATCAAAACGGCGGCGTTGCCATCCTGACCGCATCCACCAGACCGGCGGCCAGTTTTGAAGGGAAACCTTGTACCGGCAATTGCAGGCTCAACGTCACCTTTCAGGTAAAGGATAAAACTTATGTGGGAAATGAGGGAGCCGCCCTGGATAAAGAGGAAATTGCATTTACCGTTACACGGACTCTGAGCGGAGACAGGAGGAAGCCGGACGAGAACATCCGGGTAACGCCGCCTCAGAATTTGACTGCCTCATTTACACCTGACTTCTTTGATAAAAAAGATATTTCCTGGTCGGCAGACGACCCGGCCTTATTAAGCGTTGACGGAGAAAACAAATCGGCAAGTGTGTCGGCCCGGAAAAATGCAAAGTGGATTCTGGATATCATAAAATCGGATGCCGGTATTCATGCAAATGACCCATATGCAGTTTTGAACGGTTCCGGAAGCAGGACTGCCGCAGTGACCGTGACGGCCGACGATATGCTTGGCAGCCGCCGGACCGCGGTCTGCAATGTCGTGATTCATTTTGTGACCGATGATCAGACAACGGTTTATGCAGAAGGGATATCGGCCGTTCCTGAGAGACTGAGCTTTGAACTGGGCTGCGAAAAGAGCGGAAACCGCAGTAATCCCGTCATTACCTGGACAGGCAACGGGACGAGGCAGCTCAATGTCGCCGTGCTGCCGGAGCAGGCATTTAACAGGGAATACCGCTTTACCGTTTCCGACGATTCACTGGAGATAGACGGGGATGGAACCGTGACGGTAAATACGGATGCCAAATGGATTCGCGAGGCCAATCAAACGTATCCCTATGAAGCAGGGCATACGGCGGTCATCACCGCAGTGGCGGAAGACGGCGGATTTAAAGCACTCTGTAACGTTGCATTCAAATATAAGCTGACCGACAATACTTACAGCTCCGGGGGCAAAGGCTCGTCCGGCGGAGGAAGTTCATCGGGCGGAGGTTCCTCCTCCGGCGTCAGCCCGGACGGAGGCGTAGGTCCTGCCGGTAACGGTCCGGCAGCGGGGACGGCAGCTCCGACGGGAAGCATTGTTGGAACCTGGGTAAATACGGCAGACGGCCTTTGGGCATTCACGGCGGGCGGCAGAACCTACCATAACGAGTGGGCTTATATCCACAACCCATACGCAGGCGGAGAACAGAGTGGCACGGACTGGTTCCGGTTTGATGAAACCGGCCATATGGTAACCGGATGGTATGCCGATACGGATGGAAACACGTATTATTTATGGCCGTTTCCAGATGGAACACAGGGCCGCATGGTGACGGGATGGCAGTGGATTGCCGGTTCGGATGGGAAAGAACGCTCCTTCTATTTTAATTCAATATCGGATGGCACCAGAGGAGCGATGTACCGCAGCAGAACAACGCCTGACGGAAAGAGTGTCAATGAGAAGGGAGAGTGGACGGTAAATGGAGCCGTCCAGATCAGGGAAAACGGCCGGTAAACAGAGATTAACCCGGGCGTACCGACCATTTATTTTCTTTGCGGTGAAAATACAGGGAAATCTGTTTTTTATATCCGTGATCAAGATATTCGCACTGATAGATGGTTCCAAAGATAGAGTTCGGTTTTCTGCCTAAAATTTTCGTAATCGGAATATCGATGTAAGTTCCGTCGGAATTCATATGGCGGAAGTATAAAGGCATACATTCACCTTCAACATTGTAACTTGCTATCACAGAAACAAAGGTGTTTAAGGACGGGTTGATCTGTTCAACCGGCGTCTGCTCTGGTTCGTAAAACGGCATGACGCAAGTCTCCTTTCATAGAATATGGGTAACTTTTTGTTACTGTTCACAGGTAGTATTCCGCGAGGTGTTTTTTTGTGAGTGGAGCGTGGCGGATGTCACAGAAAACCCGTGAAGATGATTATATTGTAACGAACAAATGTTCTGATTTCAAGAGGGGGAAAATGGGAAATCATATGGGAAAAGGTAAAACTGGAAGACGGGTGACGGCACTGCTGCTTTCCGCCGCATTGTTTTTAGGCAGCATATCATTTTCGGATTTACATACGGCATTTGCAGCAGCCGGGCAGGATATATCATGGACACAGGAAGCGCTGGATGCCGCGGCGGCCAAGGGCTATATACCGACCGGACTGGCTTACCGGACCAGTACGTCCGCGATAAAGCCGGAGTTTGGCTTCATGGGGGAGAAACAATATCTTCACGGTTCGGGAAAGTATTCAGAATTTACCAACCGGTATATTTACTGCATTAATCTCCATAAAGACAACGGCGGTAAATTGCTTTACGATTCGCAGGCATTCCACTCGGGCACTTATAATATCGACAGACTTCCGAATGGGATTATAAAAGGCGCTTCCAGCGAGCAAAGGAAATTCAATTTCCTCGTGATTGTCTATGCCGCTTCCTATCAGGCAAAGCAGGAGGTCAAAACACTGGAACCGCCTAATGCCAATGTGGGAGTAGACATATTGACGGTCTGCAGCCCAATCATCCAGAATGCCGCGGATAATGCCGTATTTACCGGAGACTGGGCGGCCGATTTTGCCTGGTTTAAAAATGTGATTTATCCGTTGACCCTGGCATCGGTAGGTCCGGTCAATACGATGGGGGATGCGGCCACGTACCGCCGCCTGACCTCCACGGACATTCCGCAATGGACACGGGAAAAGGGATGCGTCAACCGGGCTCAGGCAATATTCTGTTACATCTGGACGGCAGCGAAGCTTTCCAGCCACGTTGAACTGAACAATGGAAAAGACACCTGGAAATTTAAGGCAGCGTTGGAGGAGGACGGGCTTTACCACGTCCGAATTCCGTTTGACGGCGAAAATCAGTATATTACGGAGTATTTGCGCGTCATCCGGGCTGAATGCTATGGAGACTGGCAAAAGCAGGAGGATACCGCCTGCCTGCACTTTATTTCCCCGACGGGACAGACGCCGTCCGAAGGCAGCATTGCAAGACTGACGTATGCCGACAGTGAGGGAATGATTGCCGGAAACCTTTCAGAGGCAAAGCTGTACGAATTTAAATTCTATACCACAGGAAATCGGGAAACGGGTTTTGATAACGTCCAAAGCTATTTTTCCGCCATTATGGATCGGGAGCTTGAAATCTATCTTGTAACGGGAGATGTATCCGGCGGCTCTGCCGACATTCAGGTAAACCGGTATGAGCACGAAGAGTCCTGGAATGCCGATTATAACGTCAGGCTGCTCAAATATGACTCAGAGACTGGAAAACCGCTGGAGGGAGCCCGTTTCGATATATTGGAGGCTTTCGACGATTCGCAGCTTGATGAGACGGCGTTGGATATACAGGACAGCGCCGGAACCGATGTATCTTCGGGTTCACTGAATTCCACGGTCTGGGGGGACGATACCATTGCGTCGAATTACAGCGGGGACACAGGCCTTCTGAAGACGGATGCCCTGCTTTATAATTGGGCCAATGAAGGAGGCAGCCAGTTTGAACGGTGGGACGATCCGACGGACGATCCCTGCAATGATGATTCCGATGTCACGGACTCCACGGGGAGGCTGACCTATCAGGACGGAACCGGGACGTCGACCGGCGAACCGGCCCATTCGGATGTCCGGAGTTACATTTACCATAAGGGATACTGCGACGGTCATCCGGCTCCCGTGATTCAGTATGAAGAACCGGAGGATGAGGGAGGTGATGAAGACGGGGGAGACGGCGGTGAGGATGTGGAGGCCTATAACCAGCAGCTTCATGATGAAGCCTGGGCAGCCTGGTACGCAGAGGTGGAAACGTGTGCGGAGCTGACGTCGGAAGGCGGTTTCTTTCATGCGATTGAGCCGGAAATCGCCAGGGAGGCCATGGAGGCGGATCGGGACCGGTTCTATGAAGATTTTATATCACTGACCTATGATTACTCCGCCCGGGAACTGGAATCCCGGAAGGGGTATATCCTCCACGGCCTGCATGAGGATGACGTAGAAATTGAGTGGCGGACCGTAACTTCCAGCCAGTATAAGGATTTTGTGAAAAACGGCATATCCCATTCGGAAGGCACAGGAGACGTTGATAGTGATATCCGGTCTTCTGAAGCGCCGTTGCAAGCAGAATTAATTACGGTGCAGGGGGAGGATGGCTCTCAAGAGACGGATGGAGAAGAACAGTTTTCCGATAACGGGAAGAAATTTCTGTTTATTGATGAGGAGGGACGGTACACTTCTGCATTATACTCCGAGGGAAAAAAGAAAGCATATTCCAAAGGCAGCCCGTCAGAAGCCGATATGGCGGCACCGGAAGAAGCGGGCAGCTCCCCGGAAACAGTCGGCCTTCCGGAAGCAGCCAGCCCTTCGGAAGCAGTCAGTCTCTCGGAAGCAGCCAGCCCTTCGGAAGCAGACGGTTCCTCAGAAGCAGCCACCCCCTCGGAAGCGGCCACTCCGTCGGAGGCGCTCCGAAAAAGAATCGCATTAACCGGATTTATGGCGGAACAGCTTATAAACCACAACGCCGGAATCGGTTTGTATGCACTTTGGGCAGACAGGGGAGGCAGCATAAGAAATTCCATATCCTTTGAGAAATCACAGGCAGGGACGGTGAAGCAGGGGAAAAGTGGCACGGTTGACTGGACGTTTATCCTCTATGACCACCGGACCGAGGGAGAAGTTCATATCGGCAAGCAGGACCTGAATTTAAACAGAGGGAAAAACGGTATCTATGACAGCTATGGCGACACCCAGGGCGACGGTACGCTGGAGGGGGCCGTGTACGGTCTGTTTGCCGCTGCGGATATCGAGCATCCCGACGGAAAAACAGGTGTTGTATTTAAAAGGGATGAACTGGTGGCCGTGGCGGCTACCGATAAGAACGGAGAAGCCTCATTTCCCGCCATTACCGAGGCTCCGGGAACCCGTTTCAATTTTGATACCGGAGCGGTTGAGAGGCCGGAGGACGCCGGCCCGGAGAATCTTTATACCGGCCGGGAAAAGGCGGATGCGGTACAGGATAATGAACGGTTTGAGGGACACAGTGGGAACGGGAGCAGCCTGGCGTTGCAGGAAAGTACAGACGGAGACGGTACGGGATACCGAAAACTGACTTCCAACCAGGGCGTCGATGGGGCCGGGGACGGCGGGGCAGGCTACCGGATCCAGAATAATGAGGCCAACAATGGAAATTGCTGGATTGGCCGTCCGCTGCTCATCAGCCGGGAGGGCGGCAGCTACTATATCATGGAACTGGCGCGTTCCGAGGGATATGAATTGTCACGCTATGGCGCAGATGCGGACGTGACCAACCGGGAGGCGGATGCAGCCGGGAATTTACCGTCCGCGGAAGGAACGGTCCACATGTCTGAGATGGAGATGAACCGGAAGGGCGGTTATAACCAGTTTTCGGTGCTCAGTAAGGATGCGGCAAACGGATATGACATTGCGGTGACCGGACTTCGGGACGGCGCAAAATTCTATACGATCAAAACAGAGATTGTGGTAAATCCGGATGGAACTCATACGGAGCTGGTGCCGGTCAAAGAACCGGTTTACGGAATTCCGGGAACTCAGGTCATTATTGACGGAAAGGCCGTTGAGGCATCGGTTGGAGATATCATTGCACTCCCGAATGGAGGCAGCGCGGCGGTCAAACGGATTTCAGACGCCCCCCGGCTTCTGACAGGGATTCGTCCGGGCAATGCCTTTCAGGTGGAACCGCCTGAGATCATTGGTGAAGAGAAAACAGCGGTCAAAGCCGAGTTTATACAAAAGGTGAACGAGAGACTTAAAAAGGCCGGATATAAAATCCCGGAAGAAGGTTCCCCGTGGATTAAGGCAGCATTGAACGGAAGCTCAGAAAAGAGCTGGTGTGAGGCGGTGAATGACTGCCTGAAGCGTTACCGGGTATTCAATGCATTCCTGCTGGAAGATGTGGTGGAGGAAAACGGGGAGTTTTATGGGATTCTGCGTTACACCTATCTTCAGGCCGGGATATCCCTGCCGGCTCTTTATGACGAGACCGGAAAAAGCGTTTGGATCAGGAAAAAGATGACCTACCAAACAGATGGAAAACAGGTGGACGGATATCTGTACTTTGAATATCCCTCCGGCAGTTATGATATCACAGAAAAAAACGCCGCTGGTTTTGTGACGGCGGCAACGATAAGGCAGCAGTCGCCGGAAAAAAGCACCGTGGCCTGGGGCGAGGATCTTTCCAATATACGGCTTAAGGATGATTTGGGAAAACAGTACTGGGTCTATGCAGAACACGAGCAGGCATATGACAACAGAGGAAACCTGGTCTATAACACCCGCTATGAAAGTGAGGAGGCCGCCCCCGGATACGAAGAAAAAGTAACGGAAACTTTGCTTGACGGAAACTTCGATGAAGATACGATGCTCTATACCGTCCATGTGGCGCTGGAGCTGATACCGGCTGACGGCAGACTGGATTACAGGATCCGGTATGATGAAGAGTTTGTGGACGGTGGTAACACATCCTATCCCGACTATGTACAGAGGAATGCGATTGTGTCCGCATACCCGGTTAGAACCTTTCATGACACTTATATTAAAAATGTCCTGCTGGCCTACCCCGGACAGACGCGGATATATCAGGATGCCGGGACAAGAGAACACCCGATTCCGGTATTTGAGCGGATAATCCGTCAGAAAGTAAGGATTGTGAAAGACATAGGAACGACGCCGGAAGGAACTTATGCCCATAACACCAATGCCGGAACCGGCCATCAGGATGGTTTTACATCCGGCCCGGGAGGGATGGGGGCGAACGCCCACAAACTTCCGAACTTCCGTTTCAAGATATACCTGAAGTCGAACCTGGAACGGCTGTACCGGAACGGAGGAGGCGAAATAAACTGGATAGACCGTAACGGAAATGAAGTCAATATTGAAGCTTACAAAGCCTCTTATCCTGAGACGGAGCCATTCGGCAGCGTCCAGAAGCTGTATACCAAAGTACCTCACAAGGCGGGCTCCCTTACCACAGGTTCTGTCAGCAACAATACATGGGAAGAGGCGGTAACGGTTAACAGGGCTCTCTATTCCTTTGATGACGAGGGAAGAATAGGAGAAAACCAGAATACGGGGTATACCCGTCTGCTGGAAACGGTGACCCGGACAATGGAGGATGGGGCCGGTAAAACGAGACGGGTGGAGGGTTATAACTATGACAAGTTCTTTGAGGCCATCCGGACGGCCAATCATGATAAATGGGATGGAAAGGGGGATGACAGCACGTCCTTTAAACCGTCGGCCTTTATCCGCGGGCTTATATTTGGAACAAACGGAGGGGAAAAAGAGTATCCTGTTTCCCATAATAACAGTGCGTCAGAGAACCAGGCCAGCACATCAAAAGAGGCCAAAGAAAATGCGAAACGTTCCGATTCCGTGCGCCAGTTTGCGATCAACTGGTACCTGGATGAGGAAGTGAAGAAGCTGACGGAAGAAATCGGACAGGGAGAAAGCCAGGCGTCCGGTGGGAGTGAATCCTATCAGGATGAGGTTTACGACCGGGCGTTGTATGCGGCTATTCTAAAGGCGGAAAACTACTTAAGCCCGTTCTTTGCCTATGATCTGGATGAAATATATGCGGTTGCCTGGGACGGTGAGGCGGACGGAGGAAGCGACGGAGACAGGACTACGCTATCAGCGGATACGCTTTATGAAACGGCCGGATATTATTACGGCGTGTCAAAATACCTGCCGTACGGGGCCTATATTGCGGTGGAACAACAACCGTTCAGCGCTGAACTGGGAGATTTTTACAATAAACATTATAAAACGGATCAACCAAAAGAAATCATCCTGCCCGCCCTTTATGAGGAGGGAGAAAATGAAGGGACGCCGGTGGTCTATAACAGGAACTATCAATTCAGCAGTGAGGATACTCCGGAAGAATTGCAGAAAAAATATGATATCAGGATCAATGAAGAGTGGAAAGAAAACCATACGGATGACTTAAGAAACTACGTAATCCAGGCTCACAATAATGACGGTGACTTTGAAATCTATAAATACGGACTAGATTCCGCCAGACTGACCGGCCGGATTGCCTATCCGGGAGGCAGTTTTGACTATCAGGGTTTTTCGGTTACCCAGGAAGAATTTAATCCTTATAAAGATGTATACAAAACAGAGAATGCGGCCAGTGTTTACCGGAGCAACGAAAAGGTGGGGGCGTATTACCGTTATGCCTCCCTCTCAGAGCGGGCCGGTACTGCCGACAATGTGATGTATCAAAACGGAACCGCCGCCGATGATAGCAACCCGTCCGGATTCTATTTTAAGGATGGCGTAAAAACAATCACGGGAGCCTTAACCGGGTACGATGGAATGTATTTTGCCGCCCTTGTGCCGTGGACAGTGACAGAACCGGCCGATGCCGGGATAGATAAAACGGATGGCTTTACCGGATATGCGGATGGGAAGTTCAGAAATACGTTTTATGTTTCAAAACTTCGAATTGAAAAGCTGGATTCGGAATCTGGTGAAACGATTCTGCACGACGGGGCCGTATTTTCAATTTACAGTGCGGAGCGGGAGGATGGAGAATACAGTAACGGCCGGGTGAAATTTTATGAAACAGATACGGTTATCACCGGAAGCCGGGAATTCCTGACGGCGATGGGAGCAGCTGGAATCACACCGCTTGCCAGGCCCTCCCTTCCGTGGCAGGTGCCCTATAACGGAAAATATTATGGGACTGTGCCGGCCGGAACTCCGATCTGCCGGGAGAGCGAACAGGTTATAATGGCTGATGAATCAGGAGAGAAAACAGGACAGTTCCGGGCATTTACGACCACAAAGGATCGGGGAACGGAAAATGGCAGCCAGAACGTGGGATATTTAGAGACTCCGCAGCCTTTGGGAGCCGGCTGTTACGTCCTGTGTGAAATAAAGGCGCCCTCCGGTTATACCGGAAGCAGGCCGGTGGCGGTCGAACTTTATTCAAATGAGACTGCCTATTATCTGAATGGTTCTGCCGATAACCGGGTAGTGGCGGCGGTTTACGGGGAGAATGTCACAAGAACACAGGATAACGGCGGGGAGATTACAAATCCGGACGGCACGAAGCCAAACGGAAACAAGCCCCAGGACAAAGGAGCAACGGCAAGGATTTATCTGAATAATACGCCCATCCGCCTGGAAGTGGCAAAGATAAAACCGGATGATGATATGGTGTCATATGAACTGAAAGGCCGCCTGGAGGGCAGCATTACAGAACTGAAAGGACGTTATGGCTTGGAAAATCTGGAACTGGCCTGCAGCGCTTCGGGAAAATATCTGGGCTATGGGTGGAAAAAGGGATTTTTAGATTCCCTGAAGAAAAAGCAGGAGGCGGGCGAGAGTATAGAAATCCTGTATGAAGATGGAGTTTTTACCGGTAATGCAAGGCTCTTCAAAGTTCCGGAAACAGCCGATGATGTGAACCGGTATCTGCCCGGAGCGGTGATGACCCTGTATGATGCGATTGAAGTGAAACAAAACGGGGACAGGGAGGACTACCGGTTTGACGGTGTGAATGTGGAGCGGGACCGCTATGGGAATGTAATCAATATGTACGTTCAGAAGGGATTTGCCGGAACAGGGCTCAGATTTGTCCTGGATAAAACAAAGGCGGACAGTGACGGCCTTGATGATTACGGGAACTACACCTGTGATGATCAGGAAAACGACAGGGGAGCGGGAACATGGACCTATAAGACTGTAGAACGGGAGGATACCGATATCCTGTTTTATGACCTCGGAGGTCTTAATGTGCTCCGGAAAGAGAATGGTGTTCTGTATGGTTTTGATAAAGAGGGGAGGAAGATACGGGCCAAAAACAACAGTTCGCTTTTTGCACTGAAAAACGGGATGCCGTTTCTGGAAATCGTTTCTCCGGACTATGGGGCACTGCGGTATAACGAAAAAGACCGCGTGTTTGACCGGGTGCCGGAAGGAACGGTGCTGTACCATTTAGATGCGGAGAGGAACCGGGACAGCCTGGTTGAACCCTACACCGGAATGGCTTACGTGGTGGAGGAGAAGACCGGGAAAATCATGGTCTGGCCGGTGAAAATTTCAAAGGATCAGTATGGCAATGTGACGGCAAGAGAGAAGATTACCACCGGCCGTATTGCCACGATGGAAGCGGATACGGAACGGGAGTGGACCGTCGGAATGATGAAAAAGGGAGGGTTTAAAAAGACGGTAAATCCCGTTCTGAATGAGCACGGGCAGCCGGTTTATTACCGGAGAACGGATGAAACATATCAAAAAGGCAGCCCGGTTTACGACAGGGACGGCGATTATATCCGATACCGGTATGATGATAAGCTGAAACAATTTAATGATAACGCATGGAGGATTGACAAAATCCCCGCTCTTAAAGATATAGGCCCAGATCCGGAAAATCCGGCAGACGACCGTCCTCTCTATCACCGCCAGGGAGAAAGCTATATTATTGAAAATACATGGACGACCGGTGAGACAGCCCCAAACGATCCGTTCCAAAGCGGGATGACGGACGGGCAGGTGGACGTGCTTAAGAGGGTTCCGGCCGGTCTGTACATCATGGAGGAATTAACGGCGCCGGAGGGATATGTGAAAACAATGCCGGTTGGAGTGACGGTGGAGGATAAAACAGAGATTCAGACAGCCAGGATAACCGACCGGCCGATCGGCGGATACCTGGAAAAGGTGGACGCTCCGGCGGCCTTCCGTGTAAAGGTCCGGGATTGCGATAAGGCGCTTGACGAGGCTGAGACACGGACGGAAGGAAAGGCATCTTATTCCTATGGCAGTGTAAAGGGAGCCAGGCTGGCTCTGTTCCGGGCGAAACGGGTCGCCACAAACGATCTGGACAAGCACCCTTCCGGCTATTATCTGGAAAAGACGGAAAAAACTCCGGCCAGATGGACCAAATTTGATGAAAACAACCGGAAAAAAACGTTTGTGGCCGAATGGATTTCCGGTGACAGCCCAGAGTATCTGGAAGCAATTCCAAAAGGATTTTACATCCTCGAGGAACTAAGCGCGCCCGCCGGTTTTATCCGGTCATCAATGGAACTGGAAATAAAAGAAACGGAGGGACTGCAGCATTTCCTGCTGCCGAATGATCATACCAAGGCAGAGATATATAAATATACGGAGATGGATGGAATGAAACATCCTGTTACAAACGACAATCCCGCCGAATTTGCCCTGTATGACGGCAAGGGGGAGCTGTTTGACCGGTGGACGACGGATGACTGCGCTGAATATACAGCTGCCGTCGACACAACAAAATACAAAAAAACAGGGTTTTTAAATGCGCTGCGTCTTAAGTTCGGCGTATCAAAGACCACTGGGCTGAGCGGCTTTACCTACAATTACCAGAGCCTCTTCAAAGAATATGGGACTGCGTTTGATGAGCTTTACTGGGATGTGGAGCGCACCGCCGTTAGGGACGCTGCATCAGACAAAGTATTCAGGACGTCGACCGGTTATAAGATTATTGTGGGGCAGGATTCCATCACATTTCAGGAGGGGATGGATCCTGACGAGAGGGAGCATTTTACAGAAGGGTACCGAAAGAACGAAAACGCCCTTACCGTAAGCTGGCTGACCCGGAGAACGGCACGCAGGCTGACATCGGAAAATACAGATAAAAATGAGTCTGTTCGGCAGATCTGGGAGACAGATACGGGGAGCCAAATACTGATTTGCTCCGAAAAGAACCTGACGCCGGAAGGAAAATGGGACTACAATTTCGATTACAAGTTCAATTATAAAAGAATCAGGCCCGCTCAATATCCCTGCGCGGTAAGTTATGACACTTTGCAGGGCAACCACAGAATGGATTATATTCCACAGGGCCGGTACAGGCTGGTAGAGCTGAAAGCGCCAGAGGGGTTCGCCGGGGTTTCCGACAGGTTTATCACGATAGAGGAAACCACCGATATACAATTGTACTCCGTGGAAAATAAACCACGCTGCCTCTATGTAGAGAAGCTTTCAGAAGACGGAAAGGGGCTGCCCGGAGCCGAGCTGGCGTTATATCGTTCGGATGGCCGGGGAAACTTTTCACCGGTTCCGGAGTATCTTCAGGACACCTGGATATCAGGGGCGGAGGGTTATTATACGGAGGATGACTATTATGAGGGGAAAATACCGGATGGTTTCAAGGCCGGAGATATGAAACCGCACCGGATTGAATTCCTGGAGGCAGGAATCTATTATCTGGCGGAAATCAGGGCTCCGGAGGGATTTGAAACGATGGAGCCGCAAAAGGTGGAAATTACCGGCGATGTGCAGGATGGCAGTCCCCTCAGCGTCACGGCCGTGAACCGGATAAAAAAGGGAACGCTTCTCATAGAAAAGACAGATGCAAAAGACAATGATAAAAAACTTCCCGGGGCAAAGTTTGAGGTGAAGAACGAGAGCACAGGTGAGAGATATCTTCTTGTCACGGATGAAAACGGCCGTGCCGTGCTTTCTGGTCTGGTGACAGGTTCCCTCCGGGAAGGAAAATGGATTCCGTATCAATTTGCCGTGAGAGAACTGGCTCCTCCCGAACGGTATTCGCTGTCGATGGAGACGAAAAAATTCAGTTTTACCGATGTACAGGATAGCAAAATACTTACTTATCAGTGTGAATTCAAAGACGAATCTACCGATATTTTAGTTTCGAAAACCGATTTTGAATCGAATGAATTTGTAAAAGGAGCCAGACTTGCCATCTATCGGGCGGTGGAAGATGAGGGCGCGTTTGTGCCGTCGGGAGAACCGCTTGAGGAGTGGACTTCAGATGGAGGGAAACACCGCGTTATGGGAAAGTTGACGGCAGGAGGAGTCTATTTCCTCACAGAGCTTGAAGCTCCCGACGGATATCTAAGGTCATCCCCTATTCTGTTTGTCCTCTCCGATGACGGCAGGAAGATAAGCAGCATCTGCGATCAGGAGCGAATTGTTGATTTTAAGACATCGGAACTGTTTAGTGATGCGGTGGAATCAGTCTCGGTTCAGGGGCGACGGCCGGTGGGGACGGAACGATGGCTGACCCATCTGGATACAGGAAAAATATACGTTATTCCATCGTATCAAACCGCGCCTCTGACCGGAGCGGACGGACTGTTAAACGGCGCTCTGTATGAGGAAAAAGAAATCATCCGATACACGGACGGGAACAACCGGATCACAGGACGGCAGATCTTCCGCATGAATCTGAATACGGAGGGAGAATACCGGCCGAAACTCAGGACAGCCGAAAAGACACTCTTAAAAATGGAGACGGAGAGCCGTGGCCTGATTGAAGAATGGGAGGTGGAAAACAGAGAAGGGAGCGGATACCGCCATGAGATACAAAATCCCGTATATGAAGAAAAAAATGGGATAGAGGTGGCGGGAGAAAATGGAAAGAACGGTTCATCCGTTCAGCCCGACAGCGTTATAAGATATAGCCTTACCTGCAAAAATACGCAGAAGACGGAAAAGGATATGAAAGTTTCCATTCTTCTGGATCCGCAGCTTGAATACATGCCGGCCAATTCAGATCAAAGATGGAACAGAGAAAAGAGCGGAAGACTTACAATGACATTCGGGAATATGGCTCCCGGGGAAGAAAAAAGTATTCTCCTGACTGCGGCAGTAAAGCCGGATGCTGAAACGGCAGTTACCTGCAGAGCGGAAATTGGAGGCGTTCTGTGCCTGTGGAAGAATCCGGTTGCAGGGGAGGGAAGTCTCGCGATTGTGAACCGGCTGACAGGGACGGCGGCAGACCAGACTACATACCAGACCACAGGCCAGGCCGCAGACCAGATGGAACGGGAACAGGATACATATACCGTCGAACTGCACGATGGGAAGGGGCAGTCTTTGACAGGCAGTTTCAGCTATACCGGGAACCAGGAGGGGAGTGTGAAAAGCGGCGGCCGGATTGTGCTTAAGAGGAATGAAAGTATTGTAATCACGGGTCTTCCATGGGGAACCGCATATAAAGTGTTCCCATCGGACAGGGAAGACAACGGTTCATCCGTTAACACATTTGATACGGAGGGAACGGTTGGACGGAAGGCTAAGAGCGCAGTTTTCATCCATAGGAAAAACGACGGCTCTATCCGTGAAGTTTTTAAACGGGGAGACGTCTGCCATCTCACGGAAACAACGCTTTATGCAGACGGAAGCAGTCTTATAACGGGAAGAATCACGTTTACGCTGGATGAGTCTGCTGCCGCCGGCGGTCTGGACATGAAGGATCAACCGGTCCGTGTCCTGATTTCCAAGACGGATTTGTCGGGAGGGATAGAACTACCGGGAGCGGAATTCTGCCTGCGGGATGAAAGTGGAACTGTTTTAGATGAATGGGTATCCGACGGCAAGCCTCATGAGACGGATGCGCTGATGGAACCGGGAGAAACATATTGTCTATCGGAGTTAAAACCGCCTGACGGTTACGCGGCGGCGGAAGATATCTGCTTCACTGTCCCGGAAGACGGGGCAGTGACGACTGTCACAGTAAGTGACAGGCCGACGAGAATTCTCATTTCAAAGAACGGCGCAGAGACAGGGGCAAATCTGGCGGGAGCCGGGCTGGAAATTATAGACAGTGAAGGAAACAGGATTGAAAAATGGATTTCAGACGGCACTGTCCACATCCTGGAGGGAAAGCTCACAGCAGGAGAAACCTATACTTTGAGAGAAATTTCCGCCCCTCCCGGCTACCGTATTGCGGAACCTGTCAGTTTTACCGTGTCGGAGGGCGGCAGTGACGACACCATTATCATGGAGGATGAACCTACCCGGCTTATGATAGAAAAAGTTGGCTGTGAACCGGATGGAAAAACGGAGACGGGGAGGCTTGCCGGGGCGTTGATTCGGATCGAGGATAAGAAGGGGCGGGAAGTATACCGCTTCCTGACCCGGGAAGACGGCGCCCATGAAATTACCGGAATACTGAAAGCCGGGGAGGCTTATACGGCTGTTGAGGAGGAGCCGCCCTACGGGTACGAATATGCCAAACCCGTAACTTTTACAATTCCTGAAGAGGATGAAGTGGTATGGATAAAGCTTATAGACCGGAAGAAAGCAGAGCCGCCCCATGAGAGAGATAAAGGGAAAACGTTCCCGGAGATAGCAGTCCGCAAGTATGACGGCGTAACGTTAAGAGGAGTAGCCGGTGCAGAGTTTGCCGTCTACCGCAGTGACGGAAGTTTCCTGCTTTCGGTGTGTACAGGAGAAGACGGCAGAGCTGAAATTAAGGTACATGAGCCGGGAACGTACACGCTGGTAGAGACAAAAGCGCCCCCGGGATACAGGCCGTCGGAGGAGGAATATCCATTTACGGTAACAGGGAATGAGAACGGAAGGAAAGAACTGTCCGTCGCAAATTATCCGGTTCCGGAAACAGCCGGCGTTATTACGGTACATTATGACAGGAAGCTTGGAGGAGCCGGAACTTTTTTCCTGAAGAGAAGAAGGCTGTTTCCGCTGCCGATGGCCGGTGATGATTCGGCCGGAGTGGGTGACTTAATATTGGGGGCCATTCTTTTAGGGGCAGCGGCGATGCTGTGGACGCGGAGGAGAAAACGGAAGAAACGTGAAAAGGACGGCCGTGCTGAAGGATAAGGCATACAGGAAGACCAGGCTGTACTGAAAGAACAGGAGGATAAACAGTATGAAAGAGGGCATGGGAAAAAAGATTATATTTGCCGTGGCCGCCGGTCTGTTTGCCGTGGCGGGGAGTATCCCCGCCATGGCGGCAGAGATTAAGAAAGTAAAGATAAAGCTGGTGGCGGAGACGTTTGATGAAAAAGGGAAGCCGGAAGTGAATTTTCTGACGGACAGTGATGAGTATGAAATCGTTGGTTTTGAAGAGCAGCAGGATCATGTATATGAAGTGGAGCTGGCGGCGGAGGACGGGAAAGGTTTTGGAAGGATGGAGCAGAAAGATATCAGACTTACGGGGATTAAAGCCACATGCAGCAGGGCCGTCAGGAGGAGCGGAAAAGAGGCGCTGGAACTGACAATCAAAGCGGAAGGGCTTGACGATGTCGTCGGTGAGATCGGCCGGGCCAGTTTCGGGGATGGCTTGGCTGTGTGGGACAAGGCCGACAACGCCTGTGCCTATTCCGTAATGCTGTTCAAAGATTCAAAACGGATCGGATATACCCACAGAACGCAGGGAAACAGTTATAATTTTTCACCGCTGATGAAAGAGAAGGGAATTTATCACTTTAAGGTCTATCCTCTCTCCGTGAATGAAAAAAAGGGAATTCCGGTTGAATCGGAATGGTACCCGGTAGATGAGAGCAGAGCGGAGAAAAACAGGACGGAGTATGGGACGGTAAAAATGGAATTTCCCGGTTGGGAACAGGATGAAACAGGCTGGCGTTACTGGCAGAAGGACGGAATTTTTCCGCAGGAGAGCTGGCTGTTTCTGGATGGAGACTGGTACTATTTTGATTCCTGCGGATATATGGTGACAGACTGTTTGATACCCCGTAACGGCCGGCAATATTACCTGAATACAGACGGAGCGGCCAAGGAATGGGAAGAATAGTGAAAAACATTGAAGAGCAGTGAAGAATATTAAAGAGCAGTAAAGAACAGCAGTGATGAAACCGGTCAGGCCTAAAATAGGGAAATGTCTATATCCGGCAACGGTTTTAAGCGGCTTTTGGCATGACAGTAATAAGAGGGGGTAATAAGTGCAATTATTAAAATTATATAAATAAAATAAAAAAAGTGATTGAACATACAGGAGATCTATGATACCATGTAAAGCACAAATATATATCCTATCAGTTCCGTCCTGCGTCTGGGCAGGCAACGGGAGCTTCCGTCTATAGAAGTGGTAGGGTACTCTGGAGAGTCTCCATTTTGAGGAGCGCCGAAGGTGTAAGACAGATTCAAGTCCATGGTATCTGTTGATCTCTCAGGCAAAAGGACAGGGCATACATAAAAAGCAATGGGATAAGTCCCGTTGTATGCAAATGTTCTACTCTTTGGAGAGCTGGTATTTATCAGCTCTTATTTTATTGCCGCAAAACGGCAGCGCAATTAAAAACATAGAGGAGGATAACAAAAATGGACGCATTATTAGCATTGGTAACAAAAGGTAACGATTTTCTCTGGAGTTTTCTGCTGATCGTACTGTTATGCGGTACCGGTATTTACTACACAATCAGGCTGAAATTTATTCAGGTGAGAAAATTCGGTGAGGGATGCAGGCAGGTATTCGGCCATATCAAGTTGAATGGCGAAAAGCATGAAAAGGGTGAGATGAGCCCGTTCCAGTCTATTGCAACGGCAATCGCAGCACAGGTTGGTACCGGAAACCTGGCAGGTGCGGCAACGGCCCTGATCGGCGGCGGTCCGGGAGCGATTTTCTGGATGTGGGTCAGCGCTTTCTTCGGAATGGCTACTATTTATGCAGAGGCAGTACTTGCACAGACCTATAAAACCGAGGTAAACGGTGAAGTGACGGGAGGCCCTGTTTACTATATCAAGGCGGCCTTCAAGGGAACATTCGGTAAGGTGCTTGCCACTTTATTTGCAATTTTCATCATTCTGGCCCTGGGTTTTATGGGCAATATGGTTCAGTCCAACTCCATCGGAGCAGCTTTCGTGGAGGTGTTCCATGTATTTAACCTGAACATTCCTCCGGTAGCCGTAGGTATCGTCGTTGCAGCATTTGCAGCATTTATTTTCCTCGGCGGCACACAGAGGCTTGCAGCGGTAGTTGAAAAGATTGTTCCGATTATGGCAGGCGTTTACATTGTGGGAAGCGTTATCCTGATTGCAATGAATTTTACCCAGATTCCGGAGGCATTCAGATTGATTTTTGTGGGAGCCTTTGATCCCCAGGCAGTACTCGCTGCAGGCGCCGGTATTGCGGTAAAAGAAGCGATCCGTTTTGGCGTGGCAAGGGGATTATTCTCCAATGAGGCCGGTATGGGTTCCACACCGCATGCCCATGCAAGAGCAAAAGCGGAGACACCTCATCAGCAGGGACTCTGCGCTATGATCAGCGTGTTTGTCGATACATTTATTATCCTGAACCTGACCGTATTCTCCGTTCTTACAACAGGCGCAATGAGCTCCGGTAAAGACGGCACGGCTCTGACACAGGCCGCATTCATGCAGGGATTTGGTACATTTGGAATTATATTTGTGGCAATCTGCCTGCTGTTCTTTGCATTTTCAACAATCCTCGGCTGGCATTTCTTCGGGCTTATCAATGCAAAATACCTGTTCGGTAACAATGCCGCCAAGGTATATTCCGTGATTGTTGTCATTTGTATTGTGATTGGCTCAACCCTGAAGCTGGAACTTGTGTGGTCACTGGCAGACTTCTTCAACGGACTTATGGTAATTCCGAATATCATGGCGCTTTTGGCGCTCAGCGGAGTTGTTATAAAGGCAGGACAGAAGCTGAAATAGAGACTAAATATAGAAGCTGGAATAGAGACGGATACAGAAAGTAAAATAGAAGCCGGAATAAAAACTATAAAATACAGCCGTGGAAAGCAGCAGAATAATCTGCCGATTTACACGGCTGTTTTATAGCTTTTTAAATGGCCGATTGGCCGATACCCTGTTTTGTATAGGCCCCCCGGTATTGATATGGACTCCGGCGCCAAACCGGACATTATTTCTGATTTTAACAGGGGTTTTAAGATTTCTTCCTGTTCCGCCCCGGGCTCACTGTTTTTCCGTTACCATCATATACCGGTTATGGGCGTCTTTCATACAGGCGATCAGCGGTTTTTGGGTCAGGGCAAAATAACGTTCCCTGATTGTCCGTTCCAGTTCATCCAGATCCGTTTTGATGCTTTTGCCGATAAACATGGATGCTACAAAATTCCTTGTGACGGCAAGGATGGTATTGCATTCGATGTCCAGGATCTTTCCCGAGTCTTTTTCAACTACGAGGCTGATGTAAAATTCTCCGTGGAGGGTATAGATGGCATCCTCCCGGCTCGGTTTGGCCTGGCCTACTATCAGCAGAGTATCATTATTATACATAGTATTAATTCTCCTTCCGGTCTTACTTCAATGTACCGTCTTCCTATGGTTTCAATTCTTTTCCCACCATGAGATTATATCAATACCACGGCAATTTTTCCATACAAAAAATCCTGTTTCTGGATTATCTGCCGGAAACAGGGAATTGCTATGGCAGAATCCTGTCTTTCCCCGCCGGATACCGGTGTTATGGAAAAGGTGGGACGGAATTTGTCTGGCGGGAAACGGAATGATGTGTTAAAATGACGTTGTTAAAGTTGGGGAAATGGGGAGGCAGGAAGTCATGACTTTAAATCAGCTGAATTATTATGTGGAAATTGTCCGGCAGGGAAGTTTCACCAAAGCCGCAGAGAAACTCTTTGTAAGCCAGTCGACACTCAGTAAGGCAATCCGGGCTCTGGAGGAAGAGTTTCAGATGGAGCTTATTAACCGGGGAGCCAAGGAGTTCCAGTTGACGGCGCAGGGCGATGTTTTTTACGAATATGCGGTCAGGATACTGGATTTTTATCATACACAGACGCAGGAACTGTTTCAGCGTCTTCACAGTGCAAACGGCACGCTGAAACTGGGAATTCCGCCGACGGCGGGAGCCATTTATTTCTTTTCGATTCTATATAAATTCCGAGAAACGTATCCGGGAATTGATCTTAAAATAGAGGAAATCACATCAAAAGCAGTCCATGAACTGGTGGCTGCCGGAAAACTGGATATGGGAATTGTGATAGAACCGTTTTCCGATGACAAATTTTACAAGCGGCCCAGCTACACCTCCGAGGCCGTTCTTCTGGTTTCCCGGAAGCATCCGCTTGCGGCAAAACGCAGCGTTTCATTTTCAGCCCTCCGGGGAGAGAAGTTCCTGCTCGTAACACCGGATTATATGTTCCATGACGTTGTATTGGAAAAATGCCGGGAGGCGGGATTTGTACCCGATGTCACGTTTGAGAGTTACCAGTGGGAACTGCTGTTTGAGATGGTAGCCGATAATCAGGGGATCTGCATACTGCCGAAACCGCTGGTGGACAAATTTAACAATACGCGGGTACATCAGATTCATTTAAAAGAACCCGAGTTCCCCTGGACTCTTTCGCTGATTTACCGCAAGGATAAATTTATCACGGTTCCGATGCAGTGTTTTCTGGATCTGTGTTTCGGAACATGACACAAGGGACGAAAGTGACGGAATATGGTGGAAAGAACAGCAGAGTGCAGGATCAATGCCATTGCAGTATGGCACTGGTCCTGCACTCTGTTTTATATCATAGGAAAGTGATCCTATGATATAAAAAGCCCTCCGGTCAGGAGCGTATTGCGGCGGGCATGAATTGAATTCATACCCCATTAAAAAAGGCCATTTTTCATTTGAAAAACACCATGCTATAATCAAACCACAAAGCCGCAATGGCCATGCGGATCAGAGCAAGTTTCAAATTCAATCAACAAAAACAGCGCTGGAATTTATTGATAAGAGGGACTCAATCTGAATAAGAAAGTTACGGTAAATGGGTTTCACTTGAAAAGAGGAAAGGAATTGTGAATTATGGGGAATCAACAAACAAAAGCTTCTTCATCTAGAGCTGTTATAATCGAATTCGTAATGTTTTTCACCTATGCGTTTTTTGCGGTAAACTGGATTGCGGGGAGTACGCTGACACCGCAGATTATGGAACATTTTAACCTGAAAACTTTTGCTTCGGCAACCTTTATTTCAAACGCGATTACGCTGGCAAAAATCATCGGAAATTTCATGGCGGCAGGTATTTTAAGCAGGCTGTATCCGAAAAAGGCCATCGGCCTTGGTTCCGGGCTGATTGTACTGGGAAGCGTACTGGCAATTTTCGCCCCGCAATACTGGCTGTTCATTCTCGGGCGTTTCATCATGGGATTCGGAGGAGCATTATATGTGGTATATTTCAGCCCCGTGGTGATTCATTATTTTGAGTCCAGGAAACGTCTCACGGTCAATGCGCTGAATGGCGCGGCGTACAATTTCGGCGGTATTGTCGCCATGTTAATTGTAGGACCGGTGATTGCCTGGCTCAAAACCTGGCAGTACAGCATGGGATTTTTTGCAGTGGTCAGCGCCATTCTTTGGGTCTTATGGCCGGTTATCGGCCAGGACTTTGAACTGAACCAGGGGACCGGGACAAAAAAGGCGCCGTATACGATCGGCCAGGCCCTGAAAGAAAAAATTAACTGGATTCTGCCGTTTACCTACTCCGGTCTGCTTACTTTTTACATCGTCATGCTGAATATCTTCCCGATTTCGGGAACAACGGCAATCAGCAGCAAGGCACTGAGCACGCTCGTGGCGGTGGGAGGAATCATCGGTTCCCTGCTTGCCATTGCAATGGGAAGAGTCTATTTTAAACGCCTTCCGGTGATTCGCATCTCCGGCCTCGCCATGACACTCTTCGGCGTTCTGATGTTCAGGACGGACAGCGGAGCCTTGTCGGCAGTGGCGGCTCTTCTCATCGGGCTGTTTATGTTCCTGCCGGTCAGCTCCCTGATGATGATTCCACAGGAACTTCCGGGAATGACACCGGCCAAACTGACAACGATTATGGGACTTTTCTGGGCGCTGTCCTACATTATTGAGACCGCCGCCTATTTTATCATCGGTTTTATTATCGACCAGTTTGGTTACGGAATGGGATTAAACTTTGCATTGATTATGAGCGTTACATTTTTTCTGGGTTCCTTCCTTCTGCCGGAAACAGGAAAGGATGGCGCAAAGGAAACATCCGATGCAAAACTTAAATGCAGCTAAGGTTACCGCCGACAGCGGATATTATAAATAGAAGAGGAGAGTAAAAATGAAATCATTCGAAGAAATCTATCGTGAAAAAGTGATGACAGCCGACGAGGCCCTAGAACTGATAAAAGACGGAGACTATATGTTTTCCGCACAGGCGGCGGGAGAGCCGGCGGCAATCCTGTCCCATCTTCAGCACCTGAAAGAGACGGGAGTTAAAAATACTACCATCAATACCTGTCTTCCATTACAGTATTATGATGCATTCAAGGATCCGGAAATGCAGGGGGTAATGTCCCATAACGGATGGTTTTTCAGCCCCGGACTGCGAGATGCGCATAAAAAGAAACTGGTCAGCGCCATCCCACAGAGTTCCACCTCGGTTCTGCGTAAAGTGCTGAGCCGTCTGGAATATGAGAAGCGCCGCCCGGTAGTCCTGGCGACCGTTTCTCCGATGGACAGCCACGGATATATGTCGCTGTCCGTGAGCGCAATCTATGAGCGGGATTTAATCAACAGCGGAGCGCTGACAATTCTGGAGGTGAACCCTAATTTCCCACGTACCTTCGGAGACACGCAGGTCCATGTTTCCGAGGCAGACGCCCTCGTGGAATCCGACCGTCCCATCCCGGTGAGCAAGGTTGCGCCGTATACGGAAGTGGACGCGGAGATTGGAAAATATGTGGCCTCCCTGGTAGAGGACGGTTCCACAATTCAGCTGGGAATCGGCAATATTCCCAATGCCGTTGCTGCCGAGTTGAAGAGCAAAAAGCATTTGGGGATTCACACCGAAATGTTTACGGAGACCATGGTCGACCTGATCGAGTGCGGGGCGGTGGATAACTCCCGCAAAGGTCTTTTAGACGGATATTCGGTCTGCTCCTTTACGATGGGAAGTAAGCGCCTTTATGATTATATTGATAATAATCCGGCCGTACTGTTTAAATCATGTACATTTACAAATGACCCGTACACGATCGGACTTAACAACCGATTTGTCTCAGTCAATGCGACCCTGGAGGTGGATCTCACCGGCCAGTGCGCCTCCGAGACGGTGGGCCATGATCAGTGGTCGGGCACCGGCGGCCAGTCCGAGACGGTGCAGGGCTCCCAGATGTCCAAGGGAGGAAAATCCATCATTGCAATGCATTCCACATACAAGGCTAAGGATGAGAACGGCGGGGAAGCGCTGCGCTCCAAGATTGTGCCATTCCTGCACGAGGGGGCCGTCGTCACCACATCCAGGAACGATACGGATTATATTGTTACCGAGTATGGAATCGCATGGCTGCGCGGAAAAAATGTGGCCGAGAGGGCGGAGGCGTTAATCAGCATCGCCCATCCCGATTTCCGCGACGAGCTGAGGGAAAAAGCAAAAGAATACGGAATTTGGTAAATAACAACGAAAAGCACGCTTCGCGGACTTTTCACTGCAACTTACTAAAAAGAGCGCCCGATACCTGTTTTTAAGCAGACACCGGGCGCTTTGCATTTATATGAAACCGGAAGAGGTACGGATAAATGCTACCATGCGATACCCTGGGCCATCATCGCATCCGCAACTTTTTGGAAGCCGACAATGTTGGCGCCCGCTACCAGATTATAGCCGAGGCCGTACCGCTTCGCCGCGTCGGCCGAGCCGTCATGAATTTCGGTCATGATCTGATGCAGTTTTGAGTCAACTTCTTCGGCAGTCCACGAAAGTCTTTCGCTGTTCTGGCTCATTTCAAGTCCGGATACAAGCACGCCCCCGGCATTGACGGCTTTGGATGGAGCAACCACCATGCCCGGCTGTGCCATCAGGAATTTAAGCGCTTCATTTGTAGTGGGCATATTGGCGACTTCAATATAGTACTTAACACCGTTTGAAACAATTTTTTTCGCCTGTTCCAGATCGATATCATTCTGGGTAGCGCAGGGCATGATAATGTCAACCTTCTGTCCCCAGGGTTTCTCGCCGGGGTAGAACGGCACGCCGAATTGATCCGCATAGTCCTGGACTTTGTTGCGTCCGGACGCCCTCATTTCCAGCATGTAACTGATTTTTTCATCGGTCACAATGCCGTCCGGATCGTAAATATATCCGTCCGGTCCGGAGAGTGTAACCGCTTTAGCGCCTAATTCGGCCAGCTTCTTGGCGGCGCCCCATGCCACGTTGCCGAATCCGGCCAGGGCAACGGTCTTACCGGCCAGCGTGTCGTTCTCATGCTTCATAACCGCTTCCACATAATAAACGGAACCGTAACCGGTAGCCTCCGGGCGGATGAGGGAGCCGCCGAAGGATCTGCCCTTTCCGGTAAGGACGCCGTTCTTAAATCCGCCGACAATTTTACGGTACTGGCCGTACAGGTATCCGACTTCGCGGGCGCCGACGCCGAGATCTCCGGCGGGAACGTCCACATCCGGTCCGATATGGCGGTATAATTCAGTCATAAAGGCCTGGCAGAACCGCATAACTTCCCTGTCACTTTTTCCGTTTGGATCAAAATCGCAGCCGCCCTTGGCGCCGCCCATTGGTAGCGTTGTCAGGCTGTCCTTAAACGTCTGTTCAAATCCGAGAAACTTCACAACCGAAAGATTGACTTCCGGTGAAAAACGAAGTCCGCCTTTGTACGGTCCGATTGCTCCGTTAAACTGTACCCTGTAGCCCGTGTTTACATGGATTTTTCCGTTGTCATCCTCCCAGGGAACACGGAATTCGATGACTCTTTCCGGGATGACCATCCTTTCCAGGAGCGCGTTATCCTCATATTCAGGATGCGCATCAATCACAGGACTTAAAGAAGTGAGAACCTCTTCAACCGTCTGGACAAACTCCGGCTCATTCGCATTTTTTTCTCTTACCTCATTCAGAACTTTTTTGATATATGCATTCATGGAAATACCTCCTCTAAAATTGATTGTTTTGGAAAAATTAATAGGTCTGATGGCAGTACATTTTTTCAAATTCTTCCCGGATCAACGGTGAAACCCACTCGCTGGAGAACATCGGATGGGAAGTGGCGATTTTATAAACTTCCTGCCTGATTTCATCGAGCACGGCCGGATTGTCCTTGTTCTTAAGCCCCCGGCCCAGCATACGGCCGATATTGTACATTTCCTCTTCCTTGGCGCCTCTTGTGGTCATGGTAGGGGAGCCGATTCTGAGACCGCTTCCAAGACGGGGCGGAAGTGTGTCATAGGGAATCATATTTTTATTGGTGATTATGCCGAGACTGCAGAGAAGAGTCTCCGCCTCCTGTCCGTTGGCAATGACGGGAGTTACATCCAGCATGACCATATGTGTATCCGTGCCTCCGGTAATCAGGCGCATCCCCTCATCTTTACAGCCTTTTGCAAGTGCTTTTGCATTCAGGCAGACCTGTTTTGCATATTCTTTAAATTCCGGTTGAAGCAGCTCCTGAAAGAGGACTCCGCGTGCGGCCAGCATGTCGCCTTTTGGGCCGCCCTGAAGTCTTGGAAATACACCGCGGTCGATTTTCTGGCCCAGATCCTCACGGCAGAGGATAACGCCGCATCCGCGGGGACCCCTCAGTGTTTTTTGGGTGGACATGGTGACAACGTCGGCGTAGGGAACCGGGCTTGGAATGGCGCCTCCGGCGATCAGGCCGCAGTCATGGGCACAGTCTACCCAGAAATAGGCGCCTGCCTCATCGCAGATTTCCCGGAATGCTTTATAATCGATGGCGCGTGGATAAGAAGATGCGCCGGTTACAATGAGTTTGGGCCTGTTTTCAAGGGCCATCTGCCGGACCTGCTCCATATCAATGCGCTCGGTCTCCTTATTCACGCCATAATGGAGGGCGTTAAATTCACGGCCGCTGTAGTGGAATTTGGCTCCGTGGCTTAAATGGCCTCCATTGTCGAGTTCAAGGGCGAGGAAGGTGTCACCTTTCTTTAATAAACCGGTGAGAACCGCCATGTTGGCAATGGTAGCGTTGCCCGACTGGATATTGGCGTGTTCGGCGCCAAAGACCTTCTTGACACGTTCAATGGCAAGGAGTTCGGCCTGGTCTGCCAGCTGGCAGCCGCCTACAAACCGTTTTCCCGGGTAGCCTTCGGTGTTTTTGTTTGTAAATGCGGAACCTTCCAGGGCGGAAGCAAGTGGGGAAACAACGTTTTCTGAAGCAATAAGACCGATTGTTTCAAACTGGCGCTTTTCTTCGCGGTGAAGAAGGCCGGACATTTCAGGGTCAAAGACATCAAGTAATTTGACAGCATCCTGTTTTGTTGAGTTGGACATGAGAAAATCCCCTTTCATAGATAATTTATGGTTTATTTCGAACGCCTGCCGGCAATTCTACTCCTGTGAAATAAAAAAGGAAGAACAAACAGACATTGGTTGCAATGCCGGGTTTGTTCTTCCCTAAGATGATTAATCGGGGGGTGGCCGAATAATCTTTAAAAAAGATCGTATAATGGATGTTAAAACACTAAAGCTTAGCTTCCGGATACGCCATAAGATA
This sequence comes from [Clostridium] symbiosum, assembly GCA_036419695.1. Classification (NCBI taxonomy): domain Bacteria; kingdom Bacillati; phylum Bacillota; class Clostridia; order Lachnospirales; family Lachnospiraceae; genus Otoolea; species [Clostridium] symbiosum. The sequence goes on along the minus strand of CP143946.1, from coordinate 3,717,613 downwards.
ACGGTTCTGCGCGTCCCTCAGAGCGACAAGGACCGCCTTTTGGGCCAGCGCCAGGAATCTTTTTTTGATGATTTCGCTGATGAGGGCGACGTCGGTGACAATATTTTTCCCAACGAGAATTTCTCGTAGAAAGAGATTGGTGTCTTCCATAACCATGTTGGCGCTGGCATTGATAATCGTGTTCGTATGAATATCAATTACCATACTGAGGGAAAATGCACCGTACATGGCGTTGATGGCATCTTCTTTTGATACCTTGGCAACGCCTGTGATAAATACTGAATCTTCCGGAAAAATTTTAACCATACAAGTTCTCCATTTCTTTAAAACAACGAAAAGCACGGTTCGCGGACTTTTCATTACCAATAACAAAAAGACGAGAGAACTACTCCATAATGATAGTTCTTTCGCCTAATTTATTTTAGTTCTGAGAGGATATCCCAAAACCAATATATTCGACTGACATCAGAATAAATGATCTTGAAAAAATAGTCAATCATAAAAATAGCTAAAAATTAAGCGACAACTTTGTTCAATATTTCTATTGTCATCTTTTGAAAACTATGCTTTACTAATCTCAAAGTAAATGCTTCTGCGCAGAACATTGGCTTCAGACAATTGAAACCTTATATGCACGTATACGGATGCAATGGATGCTCTCCCTATATGAATGTTTTTAAGGCTCAAAAGAATAGCATACATCTTAAGATGCATGCAGTTCTTTTGGGCCTTTTTGTATATAAGAATATCACATTATAACTTAAGTGAAATGAGAAGGGGAGGGGACAAAGATATGGAATTATCTTTAAATCTTTATCAGTCAATGGCATTGGCGGTTGCAGTGTTTTATCTTGGAAGTTTTTTGAAATCAAGAGTCAAATTTTTTCAGAGGTATTGTATTCCCAGTCCTGTCATCGGCGGAATTATTTTTGCCATATTAAGCCTGGTTTTCTATGAATTCGGAATTTTGAATCTTACGGTTGATACGACGCTTCAGAGTGTATTTATGAACCTGTTCTTTACAAGCGTCGGTTTTACCGCCGGCTTTGGAATGCTGAAAAAGGGGGGGAAAACCCTGGTAATCTTTATGGCGGCGGTTGCAGCCTTAATCACCATCCAGAATGTATGCGGCGCGGCGCTCTGCAAAGCGTTCGGGCTGAATCCGCTTATGGGGCTGGCCCTTGGTTCGCTCCCGCTGACGGGCGGCCATGGAACGTCTTCCGCATTCGGTCCGCTGCTGGAGAATATGGGGGTTGAGAATGCGCTGACGGTGGCCGTAGCAGCGGCAACCTATGGCCTGATTGCAGGCAATGTGATCGGAAATCCGCTGGCCAGCCGTAGAATCAGGAAGATGGAGCTGAAAAGCCGCGGTTCCTCCGAAGTGGCGCAGGAGGCTATGGATGAGTTAAAGAAAAATACCGACGTCACGGAAAAACTTGATGTTGGAAAGGGAACTCTTGGTCTTGCGCTGTTATTTACCGCGACGGGAATCGGAACTCTGATCAGTATGGTATTTGAGCGGGCGCATATTACACTGGCCTCTTATGTGGGCGCCATGCTGGTTGGTATTATTATCAGAAATGTCTGTGACAGCAGAAATGTAAAAATCCCGGTTCAGGAAATCAGTACGATCGGCTCTATCTCCCTTAACTTCTTCCTGGCACTTGCCATGATGGGAATGAAGCTGTATCAGCTTGCCGATTTGGCGATGCCGATGATCGTGATTCTTTTGGTTCAAACCGTGCTGGCCGGATTGTTTGTATACTTTATTACCTTTAATCTCTGTGGCAGGGACTACGACGCGGCCGTTCTGTCGGCCGGACACTGCGGATTCGGAATGGGAGCCACGCCGAATGCAATGGCCAATATGGATTCCCTGACACAGGTATACGGTCCGTCCGCGAAAGCCTATCTTATCATTCCGGTCTGCGGAGGGTTTTTCACCGATATTATTAATTCACTGCTGATTACGGCCTTTATGAACTTCCTGTAATTTATGTCATGATTCATTTTGCCGCAATACGTTTAATGAAGTACGCTTATATCAATACCTTTTATTTTTGTAGCCGATGTACTCGCGCTATGCTGATTTGAAAGGGTAGAAATCATATTTTGATTTCTACCCTTTTAAATTGAGTAAATTTCATCATTTCACCGGCGGCTGGCGGTGATTGGCTCACAAAGTTCATGTTCCATTATTTTTAAGGAGGTCAGAATTATGGATAATCGTCCGGTTGGCATTTTTGATTCAGGAGTGGGAGGGCTGTCGGCCGTAAAAGCCATGCTTCAGGCGGCGCCCAATGAGAGTATTATTTATTTTGGGGACACAGCGCGCGTTCCTTATGGGAACAGAAGCAGAAATGAGATAACCTGCCTGTCGATGCAGGACGTGAATTTCCTTCGTATCTTTAATCTGAAAACAATTCTGATAGCATGTAATACCATAACGGCAAACTGTATTGATGCGCTGAGGGCGGCAAATCAGGATATTCCGATTATCGGCGTGGTGGAATCGGCGGCAATTGCGGCCGCAGAAGCAACCAGAAATAAAAAAATCGGTGTAATTGCAACACAGGCAACGGTGGAAAGCGGAATTTACAGGAGGAAACTCGAAGATACTCTGCCCGGGGTTAAGGTATTTGAGCAGAAGTGCCCAAAGTTCGTCCCCTTAATCGAGAGAGGCCATATCAATCCGGACGATCCGAAGCTGCTCCCGGTGGTGGAAGAATACTGTAAGGGGTTGAAGGAGGAGAAGGTCGATGTGGTAATACTCGGCTGCACCCATTACCCGCTGATCCAGGAAGCTATCCGGAACTATATGGGCAGCGGCGTAACCCTGATTGATTCCGGAGGAGAATCCGTTAAAGCGGTGCTTAAGGGACTCTCGGAAAAAAACCAGAAAGCGGCTCCTCTCATCAAAGGAAGCGATAAGTATTTCTGCAGCGGGGATGTTGGAAGATTCGGCACCGTGGCAAATATGTTTTTACAGAAGAATATCCAGCCGTATGCATCGGAAATTAATATAGAAAGATTCTAAGTGTTTGTTTGCAGAGGAGGATTCCATGATGTATTTCTGTGCATTTTTGGATAAACATTCCGAGCTTTGCCGACGTGAAACGGCATTTGAATAATCACGATTATAAAACAGGAGGTAGATCCATGGCTGAAATATTAGATGGTAAGGAAGTAGCCGCCAGATTGACGGAAGAACTCAGAATGAGGGCGGAAAACTTAAAAAGCAGGGGCGTAGTGCCAAAATTGGCGATAGTGCGGGTGGGAGAAAGGGTCAGTGACGTCAAATACGAACAAAGCGCGGCGAAAAAATGCGCCACAATCGGGATTGAGGTGGAACTGTTCCATCTGGGCGGAGAGGCTTCACAGGAGGAGCTGATTGCCTCAATAGAAGCGGTAAACCGGGACGGTTCCATCCACGGCTGCCTGATATTCAGGCCGTTCCCTGAAGGATTCGACGATGCGCTGATACGTTCGAAGCTGGACCCGGACAAGGATGTGGACGGAATCACCAATGGTTCCCTGTCGGGCGTTTTTACCGGGACGAGGACGGGCTATACCCCCTGTACCGCAGACGCCTGCATGAGAATCCTGGAACATTATGGCTATGATCTGGAAGGGAAAAATGTGGTTGTTATAGGGGCAAGCCTTGTTGTCGGCAGACCGCTGGCCCTGATGTTTCTGACCAGAGAGGCCACGGTTTCACTCTGCCATATTAAGACACGGGACGTCAAACGTTATTGTGACAACGCCGATATCATCGTATCCGCTGCAGGCCATGCGGGGCTTGTCAAGAGGAATATGGTGAAACCGGGACAGACCGTTCTCGATGTAGGCATTAATGTAAATAAAGAAGGAAAACTGTGCGGTGATGTTGATTTTGACGCGGCCGCCGAAATTGTGGACGCAATAACTCCCGTGCCGGGAGGCGTCGGCTCCGTGACAACTTCCGTGCTGGCAATGCATACGATAGAGGCGGCGGAAGCTGCATGGGCTCCAAAAAACTGAGATTATACAGAACTACACAGAGCTGCGCAAAGCGCTGAAAAAGGCAGTCGCCCGGAGCGCAATTACTTAGAGCGCAGCCACAGCTCCGGAAGTTGTAAAAAACTTTGCAGCCGCCGTCACCACCGGCAATATCCTGGGCGGCGTATCCGCGGAATCGCCATGTGGCTGGGGCACGCACGCCGGGACAGATAGGGGTTATGAAAATAAGAATTTATGTCGAAAAGAGTTTGTGAAGATAAGAGTAAGGTATCAAAGTGTCTATGGACGCTTAATTAACCTTACTCTTTTTAAAGGCGGTAATCTGCCGACAGAGTGTGCTGTCTATCATGGCACGTAAGTCGGCTGCCCTTTATAATCAATTCTCATGCCTCAAGCGGTTCTGCTATCTGTAATTCAACATCAAATGCCGCTCTTTGCGCCTGTCGTCCGGAATAAAGAGAAACGGTTCGGTTTTCATTTCATCCAGAGTTTTCTTTGTCAGTTCCGACACGGCCCGCAGGACAGACAGATGAGTGGCCAGGTCCAGATGATCCACGGAAAGGGTCCTCTGTTTCGTGCATCCGTCTACGCCGCCGGCGTCCACGACACGCCGGAGAAGTTCGGTTTCCTTTTCCTCCGAAGGAAGTAAAAAACGGCCGGTATTGATTGAGAGGAGAGCAGAGAGCCCCCAACCCCACCAGTTGGAAACGCCGCTTGCCAGAGCAAGTTCGGCCGATTCCAAGGCACAGATTTCACTGCCGCAGGGAACATTTTCAAGGATTTGACGGCGGAAAGCGCCCATTCCCATCTCGTTGCCTCCGTCTCCAATTGAGATGGTATGCGCTCCGTTCTTTTTTGCTTCGGATAAGAAGGAAGAAGAATCCACAATCATATCATCAATGATTTCGCCGCGCATATTGTGGTAATGGCCGTCCGCTGCTTTTCCGGGCCGTTCCAGGCTGATAAAATGTGTCGGCCTGAATTCATAAAGAACCGTCCGGATAAAAGATAACGAGTTATTGTCCGGAAGCAGGACGAGAGAAGCTCTGGGAGCGGCAAAACGCAGCGCCTCCTTTAAAAGAGGGAAGGAAGCGGCATCCGTAACAACGATGGTCTGGCACCCGGTTTTTGTCAGCGCCGAAGCGAGGTTGGCGGCGCCGGACGGACCGTCCGTTTCGCCGACAAAAGTTCCGTCCGGCAGACGGACCGGAAAGCCGGTTAAAATCACCGCACGTTTGGCGTCTGCAAGGACAGAGGCCGTTTCAGCAAGCGGTGAAGCGGGAAGTGAGGCCAAAAGGCCGCGTCCTCCCATATCCTGTTTCATAATCAGGTCCAGGGTCTTATAAAAGTTCATAACATCAATCCTCCAGGTATTTGCATAATGCAGATATGCGCAGCTTTTTTATCCGCAGGATAAATCCTGAAAATAAAAAAAGACCCACGCATCCTGTAAAGATTCATGGCTCTTATTTACGGAGGGAACATCCGGGCAGGAGTCCCGATAAATAAAAGAATCAATTTGTATTTCATCCTTATTGTAGTGGATGGGGAAGGATTTGTCAAATGGTATTTAAGTTGAGATGCGGGGACGGGGGAGTGGGAGAGTGTATATGAGTCTTCAGTCCCGGTTTATAGGGGGTGGTGAGGGGGAATCTTTTCTCCTTCCTTCCCCGGGCAGGTTGTCGACGGGACTGAAGACTCACAACCAAGAAAACAAGAGGCTGCCCAAACGTTCGTTTTGCGTTTGAGCAGCCTCCCTATCTGTTTAAAAACTCCTGATATCACTCTTTCCCACTCCAGCAATAAGTACAGAGCTTACATGGTGAAATCCCGATGGAAGCGATTAAGTCGTCAAGCCTGTGGTACTGAAGTGTCGTGAAGTTGAGTTTTTTCCGGATGCATTCTATCATGTCCTTATAATTCTGGCTGTCGGGGTTAGCGTAATCTGCCAGGACCTCGGCCGATACGTTGTCGCCCTCGCGGTCTCTTATGATCCTTCTGGTAATCAGATCCAGATCGGAGTTGGAGCGTGAGAAGTTCAGGTATTTACATCCGAATAAAAGCGGCGGACAGGCCGGCCGGATATGGACCTCCCTGGCTCCGCTCTGGTATAAAAATTCCGTTGTCTCGCTGAGCTGTGTGCCGCGCACAATGGAGTCGTCGATTAAGAGAAGGCTCTTGTTCCGGATCAGGGAGTCAACCGGAATCAGCTTCATGCGGGCAATCAGGCTTCTCTGGTTCTGGCTGGTCGGCATGAAGGAGCGCGGCCAGGTCGGGGTATATTTAATGAAAGGACGTGAAAAAGGAATGCCGGACTCGTTGGCATATCCGATTGCATGGGCAATACCGGAATCAGGGATACCGGCTACCAGGTCGGCCTGCGCATGATCACGTTTGGCCAGCATACGGCCGCAGTTGTAGCGCATCTCCTCCACATTGATCCCCTCATAGGAAGAGGTCGGGTATCCATAGTATACCCAGAGGAAAGAACAGATTTTCATTTCTTCTCTGGCAGGGCTCAAAACTTCAATGCCATCCGCTTTCATCAGGACGATCTCGCCCGGGCCCAGCTCCCGATAGGCGGAATAGCCCAGATTAATAAAGGAAAAACTTTCAAAGGCAGCACAGTATGCGCCTTCTTTTCTTCCGATAACGGCAGGGGTGCGGCCGAGCCTGTCCCTGGAAATATAGACGCCTTCCGGGGTCAGCAGCAGAATGGTCATGGATCCCTTGATTTTTTCCTGGGCCAGCAGAAGACCGTCCACGATGGATTCGGCCTGGTTAATGATGGCGGCAACCAGCTCGGTTGAGTTGATTTTGCCCCCGCTCATCTCAAGAAAATGAATGTGGCCTTTTTCATAGGCTTCTCTAACGAGCTCTTCCTGGTTGGCAATTTTACCGACCGTCGTAATTGCATAGCTTCCCAGATGAGACTGAATTAAGAGGGGCTGAGGTTCCATATCGGAAATACAGGCGATGCCCATATTGCCTTCCAGTTCTTCGACATCCCTTTCAAATTTCGTACGGAACGGAGAATTCTCAATATTATGAATAGAACGGTTAAAACCACCGGGTCCATAGACGGCCATACCGCCTCTTCTTGTTCCCAGATGAGAATGGTAATCTACGCCGAAAAACAGATCCATCGTGCAGTTTGTCTTAGATGCAACACTGAAAAATCCACCCATTTTTAACTTCCTTTCAATATTTGGTAAGTTTATTTTTTTATCCCGATCTTATATCTGAAGATACAAAATTTTTGCATGCTCATAAGAATAAGAACATCATTTTCATCATAGCATATATTAGGGGGATTGGACAATAGACTTTATTTATTAAAAATTTTAATAGATAACCCAGGTTTTCATGATAATGCACTGTTTGGCAGAAAAAGGGAGCAGAAATACCGCAATTCAGGTAAAACGGGGTTCCTTTGAGGGAAGGCATGTGGTACAATTGGTGCAATATAATGAAAACATGCTCTGCAGTTTTCGTTATTGAGTGGCAGTGAAAAGTTTGCGAAGCGTGCTTTTCATTGTTATCGGTGCTGGCAACAAAAATTTTCTAAGTTGAGGAGAGGAAAATGATTAAGTTAAACGGAAAAACAGGAAAAAGAATGGCGGCCATGCTTCTGGCAGCGGCCTTTATGATTGCAGCGGCGCCTGCTTCGTATGCGGACGGGCCGTCCGGTCCGGCGTCGGATACAACGATAGTGGAAAGTACCAGGAATGAAGCCACGGGCCCCGGAGCCCAGAATCAGGAACAGCAGGCAGGACAGGCAGAACAGCAGGCGGGACAGGCAGAGCAGCAGGCGGGCCAACCGGAGCAGCAGCCAGTACAGCCGGAGCAGCAGCCGGTACAACCCGAGCAGCAGCCGGTACAGCCGGAGCAGCAGCCCGCCCAGCCGGAACAACAGCCTGCCCAGTCGACGGAAGGGCTTGTTGCGAGCGGAGGCCGCTATATTGATCCAACCAAACCGATGGTGGCCCTGACCTTTGACGACGGCCCTTATGCGCCGGTCGGGAACAGAATTATGGACAGTCTGGAACAGAATAACGGACGGGCTACATTTTTCGTTGTAGGCAACCGCGTAGCGTCCTACAAGACAGAAATCAAGAGGATGCATGACAACGGCCACGAAATCGGCAACCATACATATGAGCACAAATATCTGAATAAGCTGGACGCAGCCCAGATCCGCAGCCAGATAGAACGCGGCAATCAGGCGGTGGCCGCGGTCACGGGCGAGTCTCCGGCTCTTGTACGTCTTCCGGGAGGCAGCAAGAACAACACGGTACTTGCCAACATCAATCAGCCGATTATCATGTGGAACATCGATACTCTGGACTGGAAGACAAAGAATGCGTCAAAAACCATCCAGTCGGTGCTCGGAAGTGTAAAGGACGGCGATATCGTACTGATGCATGAGCTTTACACGGCTTCCGGTGACGCCGCCGTAGCGCTGATTCCGGCGCTCACCGAGCGGGGGTACCAGCTGGTAACGGTCAGCGAACTGGCCAGATTCAGAGGCGGCCTCAGCAATAAGGGAGTTTACTACAGCTTCCGCAAGTAGCAGGGCGAAACGGTGGTTACTGCCGTTTCTGTGCATCGTAGAGCGGTAATTATGTACTACGGAACCGTTATAAATTAAATTGATAAAAAGCAGCAGCACAGGATGGAAACCGTTGAGTTCCCGCCTGTGCTGCTGCTTTTTGAAACCTTCGTCCCATGCAAAAGTGTATTTTCATGCATTCTTTACTCCCAGAAACCGTCCTAACGGAATATCCTAAAGTAAAGAAGGAAGAAAGCTGGGCATATTTTGTGGATCAGGCAAAAAAATGGATACATTGTGACGGGGCATACCGTCTCGGCCTGACTGGAAAAGGCGTAGGTGTAGCAGTCCTGGATACGGGGATTTTTCCCCATACGGACTTTGAAAATAGAGTTGTCGTATTTAACGATATGCTGAAGAGAAGATTCCTGCCTTATGATGACAACGGTCACGGTACACACATTTCGGGAATTATCGGAGGAGGAGGCCTGGCCTCCGAAGGAAGATACCAGGGCGTTGCGCCCGGATGCAGCCTAATCAGTGTGAAAGTCCTTGATCAGAAAGGAAACGGCTTTGCTTCCGATGTGCTGTCCGGACTTAAATGGATTGAAAAGCACAGACAGGAGTTTGGTATCAGGATCATCAACATATCGGTAGGCTCCTTCACCAGGAAGGGGATGAGCGAGGATTCGGCTCTTGTTAAAGGGGTTGATGCCGCCTGGGATGCGGGTTTTATCGTGGTGGTGGCCGCAGGCAACAACGGGCCGGGGCAGCATACGATTACGACGCCGGGAATCAGCCGTAAGGTAATCACGGTAGGCTGCTCCGATGACTACAAAGAAGTGGATGTGGCGGGAAGCCGCATGATTGACTATTCCGGCCGGGGACCCACCAGCGCCTGCGTATGCAAGCCTGACATTGTGGCTCCCGGCTCCAGTATTATAAGCTGCGCCAACCGGCAGAACGGCTACACGGTCAAAAGCGGCACTTCCATGTCAACGCCTCTGGTTTCAGGGGCGATTGCCCTTTTACTGGAAAAATATCCCTGGATGAGCAATAAAGACGTGAAACTCAGGCTGCGCGAGCGGGCCGTTGATCTGGGACTTCCCCATAACCAGCAGGGCTGGGGCCTTTTAGATGTGGGACGTCTGGTGAATTGAGCTTTTTTCAGAAAAGGCCAATGCTTTCCCCAGAATTATCTGAAAAAAACACCGGCCCCTATTGACTGGCTGTAAAAAATGATTCATTGAAAGGCGGTGTAAGGTTCGAAAACGTACCTTATATCGCTTACATAATCTGTCTGCTGTCCTTCAGCATAACGTCATGGGCTCCGCCCTCGACAATACTTGTGGAGGAGATCAGGGTCATCTTGGCATTCTTCTGCAGTTCCGGAATGGTCAGGCAGCCACAGTTGCACATGGTGGAGCGTACTTTGCTCAGGGACAGGCCTACATTATCCTTCAGGCTTCCGGCATAAGGCACAAAGGAGTCCACACCCTCTTCAAAGGAGAGCTTTGCGTCGCCTCCCAGGTCATATCTCTGCCAGTTTCTGGCTCTGGCGCTTCCCTCGCCCCAGTATTCCTTCATATAGCTTCCGTTGATATTCACCTTTTTGGTAGGGCTCTCGTCAAAACGGGCAAAGTATCTTCCAAGCATCAGGAAGTCAGCGCCCATTGCCAGAGCCAGGGTGATGTGGTAATCGTGAACGATGCCGCCGTCCGAGCAGATCGGCACATAGATACCGGTTTCCTTATAATAATCGTCACGCGCCTTGGCAACCTCGATCAGGGCGGTAGCCTGTCCGCGTCCGATGCCTTTTTGTTCCCTTGTAATACAGATGGCTCCGCCGCCGATGCCGACTTTAACAAAATCCGCACCCGCCTCAGCCAGGAAACGGAATCCTTCGCTGTCTACAACGTTGCCTGCGCCGACCTTGACGGTGTCGCCGTAATTCTCTCTGATATAATCAATTACGATCTTCTGCCATTCGGAGAAACCTTCGGAACTGTCGATACAGAGCACGTCGGCGCCCGCTTCGAGAAGAGCCGGGATGCGTTCCGCATAATCCCTTGTATTGATTCCGGCGCCCACCAGATATCGCTTGGAGGAGTCGATCAGTTCGTTTTCATTGGTCTTATGGGAGTTGTAATCCTTGCGGAATACCATGGAAACAAGGCGCTGCTCCTTGTCAATGATCGGCAGGCTGTTTAACTTGTGCTCCCAGATGATGTCGTTGGCTTCCTTCAGCGTGGTGGTTTCATCGGCCCAGATCAGATGTTCGAAGTTGGTCATGAATTCACTTACCTTTGTGTCGAGAGACATACGGCTCACCCTGTAATCACGGCCCGTCACAATGCCTAAAAGTTTGCCTCCGGCCGTTCCGTCGGAAGTTACGGCAACGGTGGAATGGCCTGTCCGCTCTTTCAGATCCAGGATGTCCTTGAGGGTGTTTTCGGGAGTGATGTTGGAGTCGCTGCTGACAAAACCAGCCCTGTAGTTCTTCACGCGGGATACCATCTGAGCCTGGCTCTCAACGGACTGGGAACCGTAAATAAAAGAAAGCCCGCCTTCTCTTGCCAGAGCGATGGCCATATTGTCATCGGATACCGACTGCATGATAGCGGAGGTCATGGGGATATTCAGGCTTAAGGCCGGTTCTTCACCCCTTGCGTATTTAACCAGAGGAGTTTTCAGGCTGACATTAGCCGGAATGCATTTCGTGGATGAGTATCCCGGAATCAGCAGATATTCACCGAATGTGTGGGAAGGTTCGTTCATGTAAATTGCCATAATGATTCGTCTCCTTATCTCTTAACTTTATTTGTATGATTCATTTCCATTTTACCTATTTTTATTATTATACTGAACTGGATCTCTGCCGTCAATGGGGCAGGATGAATATAATTTTATTTAAGCGCAGCTAATACATTGTCCACGGAATCTGTCCGCGTAAGGCGGACTTTTCGGCAGGATATGGAAGAAGACAGGCATGGTAAAGTCAGGCAGCAGCAGGTTCCAGCCTTTTATTCGGTTTTATATTGGGAAGAGATAAAATGAGTTCCCCGTTTTGTCGGAATTTATACAAAATACTTTACAAAATGAAGAAAAATAGCTGTGATTCAGTGCATTTTCAATAGACTGCGGCGGCAATCGGCGATATAATTAGGACATCTGAAGAGTAAGGATACGAGCGTTAAGTATTGGCCGGACGGGGAGTTGCCGGCTGAGCGAAAAGCCCAGGCTTGCGGTTCGTATTCTGCATCCTGCTTCATACAGCAGTGGAATGGAAACGCTGAAAGCGGCCTTCTTTACTTGCTATATGAGCAAGGTAAAAAGGAGGTTATTTTTTATGTCAACAAGACAGACTGCAAAAACGGGAACAAGGGCTTCTTTCGGGAGCCTGCAGGTACTTATCATGATGGCGCTTTTTATAGCGCTCAGTATTGTGTTGGGCAAACAGCTGTCATTTACGGCCGGACCGTTCCGCATCAGTTTTGAAAACCTTACGGTGCTGATGGCGGGAATCTTTTTCGGTCCCCTGGCCGGACTTACGGTGGGAGCGTGTGCCGACCTGATTGGCTGCCTTCTGGTCGGATATGCGATTAATCCGATCATCACGGCCGGAGCGGCATCAGTGGGATTTATCTCGGGACTTGTATACAAAAACTGCTTCCGTTCCAAACCAAAACTCAGGCTTGCGGCATCGGTGGGCGCAGCGCATGTCATCGGTTCGATGATCATCAAATCCATTGGCCTGCGTATTTATTTTGGCTACCCGCTGCAGATGATCGCATTGAGAGTGCCGTTATACATTGTAATCGGCTGTGCGGAGGGATATATTATTTACCTTCTCCTGCGCAACAAGGCGTTTGGCAGACAGCTTGAAAGGATGAAAGACAGATGAAATATGAAGAGGCAATAACCTATATAAAAGAATCGACTTCTCCCGGAACCATGCCGGGACTGGAGAGGGTAGGCAGACTGCTTTCCCTTCTCGGCAATCCGCAGAACGAACTCAAAATTATCCATGTGACGGGAACCAATGGAAAAGGTTCCGTCTGCGCCATGCTGGAATCCATTCTGGATGCGGCGGGCTACAGGACAGGGCTTTTTACATCGCCCTATATCAGAAAGATGAATGAATGCATCCACCTTGACAAAAAGCCCATTGACGACAGGAGTTTTGCGGATGTCATCGGCTTTATCCGTCCTTTGGCGGATACGATGGAGGAAAAACCGACGGAATTTGAAATCCTGTCCGCCGCAGCCATGAAGTTTTTCAGCCAGAAAAAATGCGACGTCGTTATCTGTGAGACCGGTATGGGCGCCAGACTCGATGCGACGAATACAATGAAGGAAACGCTTGTCTCAATTATTGTAAATGTGGAGCTGGATCACATGGGCTTCCTGGGAGACACGATAGAGAAAATCGCCTTTGAAAAATCGGGTGTTATAAAACCCGGCTGCCCCGTTATTTTCGGTGGGACAAGAGAGGGAGCAAGGCAGGTTATCGCAGAGCAGGCGAAGCTTAATAAGGCGAAGTTAACAGAGGTTGACTACGGCGCGCTGCAGAATGTGGAAACGGATCTGGGAGGCTGCTCCTTTGATTTTAATGAATACAAGAATGTAAGGCTCTCCCTGCCCGGTCTATATCAGCCGTCCAATGCCGCGGTAGCGCTCACGGCCCTGTCTGTTATGAAAAAAAGAGGCATTTCCGTCAGTGCCGAGGCAGTGAAGCAGGGAATGAGAGCCGTATCCTGGCCGGCCCGTTTTGAAACATTGCTGAAAAATCCGCTCACAGTCTATGACGGAGCCCACAATATGGCGGGAATGACGGTTGCCGTGGAGAGCATCCGAACCTATTTTAAGGGTGAAACGGTCAATATCTTCATGGGAGTTATGGCGGACAAGGAATACGATGCCATGGTTGACATGCTGAAACCATATACGGAAGCCGTGTATACCGTTACGCCGGATAACCCCAGAGCCCTGCCGGCAAAAAAACTGGCGGACTGTTTTAAAAAGCACGGTGTGGAAAAGGCCAGGCCCTTCGATACGCTCAGGGAAGCGGCGCTCTGCGCGCTGGAGGACTGCATAAAGACAGGAAAACCTCTTGTCGCACTGGGAACGCTTTATATGTATGAGGAGGCGGAACGCACCTTCAGACAGTGTGCGGCTGAGCTGGGCCTTGATGAAGGTTCTCTGCCCATACAGGAATCAATCGACGGACGTTAATGAGGGAAACAGTATGAAAATATCGATTCTAAATGAAAATACGGCGGGGAAACGGGGGTTCCTTGCGGAACACGGCCTCTCCCTGCTGATTGAGCATGAGGGAAAGCGCTGGCTCTTTGATACGGGGCAGACGGATGTGTTCATGAAGAATGCGGCCCTGCTTCACGTGCCGCTTACGGAGCTTTCGGGTATTATCCTGAGCCACGGCCATTTTGACCACTGCGGAGGCCTTGAATTTCTGGTCAGGGAGTATCAGAAGAACGGGAAGAAGCTGCCTCCCGTTTTCGTCAGGGAGAGCGCGTTTCTTAACAAAACGGCAATCAATCACGATCACAGAACATACCGTATCATCGGTATTCCATGGAAACGGGAACTGATAGGGAGCGCCATCCGTCTGACCAAAAGCCGGGAAGAGATAGCTCCAGGAGTGACGGTCATGGGTGATATCCCATATACGCCGGGGCTTGAAAAAAAGCCGGATTGGTTCTTCATAGACAACGGGACGGAGAAGATCCCCGATTACATGAGCGACGAGCAGATGCTCGTATTCGAGACGGAAAAGGGGCTCTGCCTGTTTGCCGGCTGCTGCCATCCGGGGATATTAAATTGCCTGGAATACGTCTCACAGGCTTTTCCCGGGCAGAAAATACACAGTATTTTTGCCGGAATGCACCTGGCCGGGGCGTCCACGGAGCGGATTGCACAGACGGTAAAAGAGCTTGGAAAAAGAGATTTTGATCTCCTTATGCCGGTCCACTGTACCGGCATCGAAGCCATGGGCCGGATGAAAGCATCATTCGGCGCCGGATGCCGTCTGGTGGAGACGGGAATGACGCTGGAACTTTGAGTGTCAAAGGCACGGGAGGAAAGACGCGCAGCGCGTTAACCTCCCAGTGTCACATCCTGTTTCCCATACCAGGCAAATGCTTCCTCCACATGGCGCGGAGTGAAATCAGGCCAGTAATCATCCACCACATAAAAATCGGAATAAACCGACTGGAGCGGCAGAAAACCGGACAGCCGTCTTCTCCCTCCCCACCTGATAATCAGATCGATCCGGGAGATATCAGAGGTCTGAAGCTTTGGGCCGACATTTCCTTTCTTAAATCCAAGATCCCATTCCCAACTGTAATTGACAAGAAAATTAATCTTCATACCGCCGTTTCCAAAGTCCTTACGCGTCGTGTAGGGCAGCAGTTCCTCCGGAAACATGGCGGATTCGGTATTTCCCGCCACAAGCAGGCTGGCGTCCTCTTTGGACAGCACCTTTACCGCGGCAATGCAGGCCTTTGTAAATGCCTGGCGCTGGAGGGAAGGGCGTTTTGTGTTATCCGCGGTGAAACCGTAGAAGGACATTTCTTTCACACCGAGTTTCTGGCAGGTATGGAACAGCGACATGCCGGGGGAAATCCCGCGTTCATATCCGTCTTCCTTTTTCAGCCCGTTTCCGACGGCCCATCTTCTGTTTCCGTCGGGAATAATCCCAACGTGTTCCGGTACTCTCATTTTAGTTCCTCCGCTTATCATTCAATTTCTCCTAATTCCCGCACAGCGGCCGCGCAGGGGCCGGGGGAATCATCCTGTGTGGAGTATTGCCGGAAAATGGAAGAAGTATTCAGAACAGAAGAGGAGACAGCAGTGAAAAAGCGAACGTCCATACCGGATAAAAAATGCCCTTACCACCGGTTACTGCAAACCCGGCGGCAAGGGCATTTTTATGTTTAGTGGACAAAACGGTTGATATCACGGTTTGCTCCGAGAATCACGAGGATGTCGTTCGGCTTAAATACGTAGCTTGCTCCCGGGAGCGGATGCAGGGTATCGCTGTATTTGATTGCCAGGATAGTAATGTTGTATTTATTGCGGACATTCATATCGACGATGCTTTTGCCGATCCACGCGTCGGGAACCGGAATTTCGTAAATAGAGTGTTCCTGGGTCAGTTCGATGTAGTCAAATATATTATCGGAGCTGTAACGGACGGCGGAGCGGACCGCCATTTCTTTTTCCGGATAAACCACCTGGTCGGCGCCGTTTCTCAGCAGGAACTTGGCGTGGATATCACGGCTTGCACGGGAAAGGACGAATTTAGCTCCCAAATCCTTTAAAAGGGATGTAATTTCAAGAGAACTCTGGAAATTATCTCCGATTGCCACGACGCAGACGTCAAAGTTGCGGATTCCCAGGGAACTCATATATTGTTCATTGGTACAGTCGCCAATCTGGGCGCTGGTGACATAAGGCAGGACAGCGTTGATTCTCTCTTCAGAAGTATCGATAGCCATAACCTCGTGTCCGAGCTCGTGAAGTTTCATTGCCATAGTGGAGCCGAAACGGCCCAGACCGATGATAAGAACAGTTTTCATTTAAAATATCCTCCAAATTTTATGATAATCAGCCGACGGTGATACGTTCCTGGGGAAGGAGCACCGGAAGTTTCTTTTTGTTTGTGAGTGCATAAAGCATGGTGAGGCCGCCGACACGGCCGAAATACATCAGTAAAATTAAAATGATTTTTGAAAATACGCTTAAATGGCCTGTGATGCCAAGGGACAGGCCGACGGTTGCAATAGCCGACGTGGTTTCAAAGGCCGCCTGCATCAGGTTGACGTCGTCCAGCCAGGTGATGAGAAAAGTGGCCGTCAGCATCAGGGAAATATACATCGCCAGTATTGCAATGGCATTTCGGAGGATATCGTATGGAATCCTTCTTTTATAACACTGGATGCTCTCCTGGTTCTGGAACGCGGAGCGTATGCACAGGATGGCCAGGGCGAACGTAGTCGTCTTGATACCGCCTGCCGTGGAACCCGGTGAACCGCCGATAATCATCAGGATGACAATGAGCAGCTGGGCCGCCTCCGAAAGAAGGTTTAAATCCACACTGTTAAAACCGGCTGTCCTTGTCGTAACCGACTGGAACAGGGAGGCCATAAAACGCTCCTGGAGCGTCAGACCGTCCCAACAGTCCCGGGTAAACTCAAACAGGAAGAGGAACAGGGCCGGAAAGAGGATCAGGCAGATCGTCGTGGTGAGAACAATCTTAGTCTGTAAATGGTAATATTTATGCTGGAGCTTATGGGTCTTAATATCGTCCCAGACAAAGAAACCAATACCGCCGATAACGATTAAAAGCATGATCGGAATGTTGATAAAAGGATTTCCCGTGTAGCTTGTAACCGAGGAGGTGGGACCGCTGGTGCCTCCCATCAGGTCGAATCCGGCGTTGCAGAAGGCGGAGATGGAGTGGAATACGGAGAACCAGATCCCCTTCAGGACTCCCATCTGCGGGCAGAACTGGAATGCCATGATAACGGCTCCCATGACCTCAAAAAAGATGGTCCCTTTTACGATAAAGCTGGTCATGCGGACGATTCCTCCTACCTGCGGGGCGGAAATGGATTCCTGCATAACGTAACGCTGTTTCAAACCGATCTTCCTGCCCGACAGGATGGTGATGGCGATGGCGAGCGTCACAACGCCCATGCCTCCTATCTGGATCAGGATAATGATGACCGCCTGGCCAAAGGTGGACCAGTAGGTATAGGTGTCATGAACGATCAGGCCGGTCACACAAGTGGCTGAGGTAGCCGTAAACACAGCGTCGATAAATGGAGTCGCTTCACCGGTCTTCGATGCAATGGGAAGGCTCAGAAGAACAGCTCCTGTGATAATAATAAGGAAGAAACCGCCAAGAATAATCTTGGCCGGAGTCAGCGACCACACTTGTTTTCCAATCATATTGATTTTTCAGCTCCTAAATTCTTATATTTTATTATTGCCTATTGATTATATAAAGAACCGCCTGAGATGTCAACGTAAGAAAATGTAATGATTATTACAGCAGTCCATAAATACCGCCGCCCGTCTCCCGGAAGGAGGAGCTAAAAAGAGGAGAACTGTATACAGGAATCTCTGTGGACATACGGCCCGGGAAATGATATAATGCTCTTACTTCTGAAAATAAAGTTTTTACAACATGTCTTGCGGTGCCCGCTGTCGGCTGTGTACCGCCGTTCTGACCGGCTGCTGTTAACTACCGTGCCCAATCCCGCGTTTTACGATGCACGGAAACGCAAAAAAAGCCGTTTCTCGCCGCATATCCCGGTTTTTTACAAAAAGCACGCATAAACACCCTGCGTGAATAGTAACTCCGGCTGCATTGTCCGCATAAAACCGGGAAAATAAGGGTTGACATTTTAAGTCACTTATACTATTATAAGAACAAGAATAGAACGTTTGTTCGTATTGAAAAATCATTGGAGGATGAGATGAACAGAGATGACAAGATGAAGGCACTCGATGCCGCACTGACACAGATAGAAAAGGCATACGGCAAAGGTTCCGTGATGAAGCTGGGAGATTCCGGAGCCAACATGAATATAGAGACAGTTCCGACCGGTTCCCTCAGCCTTGATATTGCGCTGGGACTGGGCGGCGTACCGAAGGGAAGAATCGTGGAAGTTTACGGGCCGGAGTCCAGTGGTAAGACTACGGTTGCACTCCATATGGTTGCCGAGGTACAGAAGAGAGGCGGAATTGCAGGCTTTATCGACGCCGAGCATGCCCTGGATCCTGTTTATGCGCGTAATATTGGTGTAGATATCGACAACTTATATATTTCCCAGCCGGATAACGGCGAGCAGGCTCTGGAGATTACGGAGACGATGGTGCGATCCGGCGCGATTGACATTGTCATTGTCGACTCGGTTGCCGCCCTTGTTCCGAAGGCGGAGATCGACGGCGAGATGGGAGATGCCCACGTAGGCCTTCAGGCCAGGCTGATGTCCCAGGCTCTGCGTAAACTCACCGCTGTTATCAGCAAGTCCAACTGTACCGTTATCTTTATCAACCAGCTTCGTGAGAAGGTCGGAGTCATGTTTGGAAACCCGGAGACCACCACAGGAGGACGGGCCCTTAAGTTCTATTCCTCCGTACGTCTGGATGTCAGAAGAATTGAGACGCTTAAGCAGGGCGGCGAGATGGTCGGCAACCGTGTCCGTGTTAAGGTTGTCAAAAACAAGATTGCCCCGCCTTTCAAGGAGGCAGAGTTTGACATCATGTTCGGCAAGGGAATTTCCAAGGAAGGAGATATCCTTGATCTGGCCGCGAAAGAAGATATTGTGGAGAAGAGCGGAGCCTGGTATGCTTACGAAGGCAGCAAGATCGGACAGGGAAGAGAGAATGCAAAGAACTTCCTGATGGCCAACCAGGAACTGTGCGCCGAGATAGAGGCCAAAGTACGCGAGAAGTACGGGCTGCGCGAAGGAGCGGCGGCCGGTGCCACAGAGAAGAAGGATGGAACTTTACCGCCGGTAGAGAAGAAGGCTGACGCCGAATAGACAGGGAGCAATCGGAGGCCCGGCGGCCAAAAGGGGCAGGAACTTCCATCCGCGTATGAATATGAATCAGAATTTGAAAATAAGAGAGTAACGGTTCGGGAGGCTTGATATGACAGTAGACAAAATTGAGCCCCTTGATAAACGAAGGAGCAAAGTCTTCATTGATGGAGACTTTGCCTTTGTTTTATATAATGGGGAGATACGGCATTACCATATAGAGGCGGGCGGAGAACTGGCCGAAGCGGTTTACCGGGAGATACTTTACAGCGTAATCTGTAAAAGAGCCAAGGAGAAGTCCCTTTACCTTCTGAAATGTTCCGGCAGGACAGAGAGTGAAGTGAGGAGGAAACTGAAATCGGGCTTTTATCCTGAGACGGCCATCACCGAGGCGATCGACTTTCTGAAGCGTTACCATTATCTGGATGACCGCGAATACGCGAGGAACTATGTGGAACTGTACGGAGATAGAAAGAGCAGGACGGAGCTGATTACTTCTTTAATGAAGAAGGGGATCGACAAGGGAACGGTGGAAGAGTTCTGTAATGAGCTTCAGGCCGACAGTTCCGGCCAGATTATGAACCTGTTGAAGAAGAGGCGGTACGACCCTGGATGCACGGACAAGAAAGAACGCCAGAAGCACGTGGCATATCTGATGAGGAAAGGTTTCTCCTATGAAGAAATACGAAATGCAATGGGATTATTTGGAGAAGAGGATTACATGATTTAACGGATTTTCCATCCTTTGTTAAATAGTGACGAAAAAAGCCGTGATTACCGCCGGTGGTTCCGTGAGAAGTTTTTTTCGGCTGAGACGGGGCAGAAGTCTGAAAAGACGCGGGAGCAGCGGTGTGAAAGGGCGCCCCTATCTGTTTTTATGCACTGTAAAGCGTGTCATTGACAGCGGTTTGGCCTGTTTTTGGAAGACTGTGAATAGTAACCGAAAAGAGGGTTTCAGACTCTTAATATACTTGACATAATGTATAAAACAGTTTAAAATTAGATCGTTGTATTCTTGTACAATGAAAACTAAATAAGGAGGTGCTCCTGTGTCACAAGTAATAATTCCGTTCATTACAGGTATTATTGTAGCTGTTATTACTTGGTTTGTGGCCATTAACTATCGTCAGAAAACGTATGAAGCGAAAATTGGCGGTGCTGAGGAACGATCAAGGGAAATAATAGATGAAGCATTAAAAGTTGCAGAGACTAAGAAGCGAGAAGCTCTCCTTGAAGCAAAGGAAGAGTCCTTAAAGACAAAGAATGAGCTTGAGAAAGAAACAAAGGAAAGAAGAGCTGAGCTTCAGCGCTATGAACGACGTGTACTGAGCAAAGAAGAGAATTTGGACAAGAAGTCCGAGGCAATGGAAAAAAGGGAAGCAAGTCTGGCAAACAGGGAAGAGGCCCTCAAGAAGAGAACCGCCGAAGTGGAGGAGCTCTATGATAAGGGTACGCAGGAACTGGAGAGGATATCCGGTTTTACTTCCGAGCAGGCGAAGGAATTCCTGCTTAAATCTGTTGAAGAAGATGTTAAGCATGACACTGCAAAGCTGATTAAAGAAATGGAAACCAAAGCCAAAGAGGAAGCTGATAAGAAAGCAAAAGATTATGTGGTAACGGCCATTCAGCGCTGTGCTGCTGATCATGTGGCGGAGACGACAGTTTCCGTGGTGCAGCTCCCCAATGACGAGATGAAGGGACGTATTATCGGACGTGAAGGACGTAATATCCGCACCCTTGAAACACTGACAGGCGTAGAATTGATTATTGACGATACGCCGGAGGCAGTCGTACTTTCCGGATTTGAGCCAATCAGAAGAGAAGTGGCAAGAATTGCCCTGGAGCGTCTGATTGTGGATGGCCGAATTCATCCGGCCAGAATTGAGGAAATGGTAGAGAAAGCACAGAAGGAAGTAGAGACTATGGTGCGCGAAGAAGGAGAGGCAGCTCTTCTGGAAGTCGGCATTCATGGAATCCACCCCGAGCTTGTGAAACTGCTTGGTAAGATGAAGTTCAGGACAAGCTATGGACAGAATGCGTTAAAGCATTCAATTGAAGTGGCTCAGCTGGCGGGTCTGCTTGCCGCAGAGGTAGGCGTGGACGTCCGTACGGCGAAGCGCGCAGGTTTATTACATGATATTGGAAAAGCTGTTGACCATGAGCAGGAAGGTACTCACGTGGAATTAGGCGTTGCCCTTTGTAGAAAATACAAGGAGTCAGCGACGGTAATTAACGCAGTTGAGTCCCATCATGGCGATGTTGAACCGCAGAGCCTTATTGCATGTCTCATTCAGGCCGCTGATACAATTTCAGCCGCCAGGCCGGGCGCAAGAAGGGAAACTCTGGAGACATATACGAACCGGTTGAAACAGTTGGAGGATATCACCAATTCCTATAAGGGAGTGGACAAGTCCTTCGCAATCCAGGCGGGACGTGAAGTCCGCATAATGGTAGTGCCCGAGCAGGTCAGCGACGATGATATGGTGCTGATGGCAAGGGATATATCGAAGAGAATTCAGGAAGAGCTTCAGTATCCTGGTCAAATTAAAGTAAATGTGATCCGCGAATCAAGAGTTACCGATTACGCGAAGTAATTCTCCGAAATGAAAAATAAATGCCCTAAAACCGTAAGAATCAAAGATTCTATGGTTTTAGGGCATTTTTTGAATTCTTATAATGTTACATTCTATTAATCTGTACGTTTATAATCTTGTGCCGTTTTTATCTGTTACAAGTTTTCCTTTGTAATACAACTCCCCATTTTCCCCCTTTGAAAAACGGCAGAAAAATTCATCGTAATAGAACCAGGGATCCTGAGGCGTTATTGCATGCGGCTTTTCCAGCGTAGTAGTATACCGTACCATAGGTACACCGCCTTCTGTTTTCCACTCCCGGTTTAAATATCTGCCGGTTCTCCAGCAATCCGGTGTATCCTCGTCCGAAAGTTGATACCTCGTTACCCAGTAATGAACCGTTCTTGCGGCATTGGTATTATTTAAAAGAGTGCCGCCTCCTACATCTTTTTCTCCCATCTGAATCCATATGGGGACAGGAATATCGGTACGGACACCAGGGGTATCGAAATTTCCCATAAAACCGCCTGTAACGACGCCGGAGTTGCTGGCTGCCGCTGCAAAGATATCCGGCATGGCAAGTGCTGCACGCTGGGCCATGGCTGCGCCCATGGAGTGTCCGCAGGCGTAAATCCGTCCCGGATCCACCGGATACCGCGATTGGATATCAGCTAACATATGGCGGATCAATTTCTCATCATCCATATGATCCGAAAGCCCGGCTGCATTCCAGGCCGGATGCGGCATTACATTTTCCTGTTTCCGCATAGTTCCCGTCGGCATAGCCAGGATAAAACCCCTTTCCCTGGCCGTCTGCACCCATTCATGAGAGTAAAGACCACTGAGGGCGCTGGCAGAGCCGCCATGAAAAAATACGACCACAGGAATTTTATCATCCGCCAAAACGGCAAGCCGTTCCGGAATATATTCGTACCAATGGCGTCTGAAACCGTCTATCTGAATTTCCTTCCGCCTGATTCCCCATTGCTCTTCCGTGCGGTAAGGATGGAGGTCGTCATTCAGTATTCCGGTGGCCCGGACTGTTTTAGACAAGAAGCGCTCCCATACTTTTTGACTCACATCCTTTCCAAACAATTCCGTATCCAGCCACGCTACGCGCGCAACCGGCTGGTGGTCGACCGAAGAACCGTGCTGTGCCGCATCGGGAAGCCATACGGTCATATTGTCCTGCTGGTAAGCTTTTTCTTCCGTTTTATCGGCACGGCGCCAATAGCGGATTACATACTCAGGATACAATTCCCGAAGGCCAATAAAACATACCGGGCAAGCTACTTCTCTTTTCGGAATGTCTGAAGCCGCAGTCCCTTTTTCGCCCTCCTTCTCAAGTTCATCCCGGCTCATCACGATTTTGCCGAAAAAAGCCGCTGATGCATAGATGGCAGGATTTGCACTCACATAACGGTGTCCATGCTCCGCGCCCTCACCGTATGCTGCAAAATAGCTGAACGCCCTTTGCGTATCCATATAGGTCCTGTCGTTTCTTACCCGATTTAATGATACCAGCCGGGACGCGGCCTCCCCGTCGGTCAGCCACGGATCTTCATTACTTCCCGCCATCAGGAGAAGAAGTTTTTCCTTCATGGAAATTTCTATCCATCCGGTTCTTTCCAAAAACGCATCCACACTCTCAGAATTGGGAACCAGCAGTACCAGATGTTTACAGCTGTATTCCATGCCTTCGGGGAAATAAACCCAGTATTGATGCATTCCGTTTTCTGTTTCCATCGTCCCCTGGTAACCGCCGGTCAGAAGCGTCTCATAAGGGTGCTCCGAAGATATATTTGAATACTGTTTTGTGAAATCATTGGGGAATTTTTTCCATTCCATATTTTTATGCCTCCTACCACTGCATTTCGTTTTCAGGATTCTTCTTTAAATAAATTCTTCCGTAGACTGCGCTATAGATGATTACCGCGGCGGAAATTGCCGCCATAATATTGTACACGCCGCTATATCCGCCGAACATGCCCGCCCAGACGGGAATCATAATATTGGCAACCGTCATTCCGATGTCATTGCCGATACCGACCGTGCTGCTGGCAACCGCCTGTTTATCCAAGGGCATCCGTTTCATAGCCATTGTTCTGCCCGCCATTGCATTTCCGCCGCAGAGCACTCCATAAATGACCGCCGCCATGATAAGACCCGTCATGGAAGTACTCCGTGCCATCACCAGACAGGCCAGGGCGTATCCGGCTCCCGATGCATAGACACACCACCTGGCGCCATACTTATCCATGACCCGTCCGAAATATGGTTTGGTTACATACATAATCAGGTTGGCAACCGTTGCAAACAGACCGGCATTCATGATATTAAGCTCCGTTTTAGCGAATTTTACGACCCAGGAAGCGCCCATCATAATGCTGACAAACTGAAAAGCAAAAGAAATTACCAGGATCGGCAGGCATTCAATGGAAAACAGATTTTTAAGCCGGATACTTTTTAAGGCATCCACAAATTTTTCCTGCCCTTCTTTTATCTTTGACTTGTACGGAAGTGAAACGATCAGAAGCAGGGATATTGCCGTAAAAACAGAAGTCGCAATAAAACTGGCCTCAAATCCCAGACTGTTTGCAATTGCAAGAATCAGCACTGCACTGAAGCTGGAGGCAATGACCTGCGCCATGGAATAGACGGACATTGCCATACCCAGGTCATCCTTATCCACAACTTCTCCGACCATAATAAAACCGGCACTGTTTTGTAAAGCCCAAGCCACTCCGCGTACAATCTGTGCGGCATATAAGCCACTGACGGATCTGGCGAAAATCAGGATAATGCTGGACAGCGTCAGCATTGCATAACCGACTAACAACATTTTTTTCCTGTTAAATTTGTCTACCAGAATGGCGGTAACCGGCCGCATTACTAAACCGATCATCGACACCATGCCGGCAATCGAACCGACTACGACTGCCTCAAGTCCCAGCTCATCCGTCCCGTATGTAACAAATTCACTTCCCACACTGGAGAAGGCCAGACAGGCAAACAGATAGCTTATGATCAGTGTCAGAAAGTTTCGTGAAAAAATGACCTGAAAAATACTTTTTGTTGATTTTTGCTGACTTACCATGTGATTTCCTCGCTTTCATTGTGTATTAATCCCTTTATCAGACTATACGAAATTTCACTCTGAAAAGGAATATGCACCCTGCACAAGAAGCGCTTTGAAAATTCAGCAGCCAAATGGCCGCTGGCTATTTGGGCTGTTCCGGCGTCCGGTACGGTACAGGAAATCTGATAATCTGGACCCTGGACCCGCAGAAAACAGGTATTTCTTCGGGGTAGATTGATTTTAATTAATTGCGTAAATTTGGCAGCGCTTTCTAACCGTACTTTAACCATACATCCTGTATAATGAATACGTGATCACAACATATCAGCAATAAAACGACGAAATAACAAACCGTAAAATTGCAGCAGCAAAATTACAGGAAAAAAAGTAATAACAAAAAACAACAAAAAAATCACAAATAGCAGGAGGTAACAAATTATGGTAAAAAACAAAACTACATTCGCCCTGGCTGTCGCAGCCGTTACAACGATGTCGATGGCATTTTCCGCATTTGCAGCAGAGAAGGAGTATAAGGAGACCGCGGCGGCGCCTGCAAAGTCGGCTACCTGCGATTACAGTATCGCCGCAAAGGATCTGGACGGCAAAACGGAAATTTCCTTATCCGAACTTAAGAAGGATAAAGACGGTAATTTCTATGCAGTCGCACCGGACGGTACGAAAATCACCATCTCCACAACCAGGCCGGAACAGGGGGGGAACGATGATATCATAGTAAGTTTTGTGCCGAAGGAGGATTCCGGCAAATAATCTGGCCGGATGAGATACAGAGCTATTGAGAATACTCTTCTAAAAGAAATTTTAATAAGGTATTTTAAATAGGTATTTTAAAAAGAAAATGAAAGAATTTAAAAAGTATTGGAAATGAAAGGATTTGGTGGGATATGAGGCTTTTAGTTGTAGAGGATGAGGAGGATATGCAGGAGGCGCTGTGCTACGGCCTCAGAAAGCGCGGCTATGCGGTGGATGCATCGGGCGACGGCGCGGATGCCGCGGAACTTTGCCGGATTAATGATTATGATCTGGTGGTTCTTGATTTAAACCTTCCCGGCCTGGATGGGATGGAAGTGCTTAACTATATCCACTCTTTGAATAAATCCACAAAAGTGCTGATTCTGTCCGCCCGCTCTGAGATTTCAGATAAGATTATGGGCCTGGACGGCGGAGCCAGCGATTATCTCACCAAACCGTTTCACTTTGACGAGCTGGAGGCGCGCATCCGTGTGCTGCTGCGCCGCTCCTTTATCCAGGAGGAGGCTGCCCTGAAATGCGGGAACCTTGTTTTGAATACAAACTCAAAGACCGTGAGCTATGACGGCCGTCCGGTGGAATTATCCATGAGGGAATTTGCCATCCTGGAATACCTGATGGCGGGAATGGGACGGCCAATCAGTGCGGAGGAGCTGCTGGAGCATGTGTGGGACAGCGAGGCCGATCCGTTTTCCAATCAGGTTAAGGTTTACATCAGCGTGATACGGCGCAAGCTTCAGGCGGTTACCGGGAAAGAGATTATACGGAGCATCCGGGGGGCCGGATACGTGATTGACAGGGAGGAGGAGCCATGTTGAAAAGATTATCGCTTCGCATGAGGCTGACTCTTTTGTCGGCCATGGTGATGGCCGGAGTGGCTGTTATATTGACCAGTATGTTTCTGTTCGGCGCCGACCGGATCTTTGTGCAGGATTTGCCGAATCAGATTACATATGAGCCAAAGGATATGACGATTTCCACGGAAATCAGCAATAAGAGCGGGGCGGAAGACATGCAGGCCATCATATTCACGGTAAAAGAGGCGGGAAACCGGTTTAATCTGTGGGGGCTGGCCGGCCTTGTTCTGATGCTTGTTTTCGGAACGGGCGCAACATGGTTTATGGCAGGCCGGGTACTGAAACCGCTGGGGGATTTGTCAAATACAATCGAAGAGATCAGCGGTAACGATTTATCGCGGCGCGTGGATACAGAGATACAGGACAGGCAGGACGAGATCGGACGGCTGGCGCTGTCTTTTAACCATATGATGGATAAGGTCAGCGCCTCGTTTGAACGGCAGAAACGTTTTTCGGCCAGCGCGGCCCATGAGCTGAAGACGCCGCTTGCAACGATTCTGGTGAATCTGGAGGTAATGGAGATGGACGGGCAGACGCCTCCGGCACGGACGGAGAAGGTTCTGTCCGTGGTCAGGACGAATACGGAGCGGATGATACGGCTGACGGATGATCTGTTCCGGCTGACATCCGATAAGGACAGTGAGATGGGGGAGGAAGTGCTTTTGGAAGAAGCGGTTGCGATTGCGGTGGATGAACTGTCGCCTCTGCTGAAGGAAAAGCATCTCACGGTAACGGTCCAGGACCTGTCAGGGATTAAAATGACAGGAAACCGCGTAATGATTTACCGGGCGATGAGCAATCTGATAGAAAATGCGGCGAAGTATAACCGTGATGGCGGCATGATCCGTGTCACGGCGGAGGCTGCGGAACACGATATTAAGATAAAAATAAAAGATACGGGGATCGGAATTCCCGCGGAGGATCTGCCCCATATTTTTGAGCCGTTTTACCGCGTTGACCGTTCGCGTTCCCGTGTGGTGGGCGGGGCCGGCCTGGGACTTTCCCTGGTGCGGGACATTGTTGAAAAACATGGAGGAAAGATAGAGATAAAAAGCATACCCGGCGAATGGACGGAGATTACGGTTGTATTTCCGGTTTGATTTCCGGTTTTCATTCCGGAGGAGAGAGTCCAGGGGGAACCGGATGGGAAAGATTTCCCATTTTCTGAAGCAATATCCATGACCAGCTCGTTTTAAAAGCAGGAATAACACAATTCAGAAAGACAGATTCGGTTTGATTCAGGAGGGATTATGAAAAACAGAAAGATGAATAAGGCCTTATACAGTGCCGTTGTGTTCTATATTTTTATGGTGGGGGACATCCTGCTCAATTCTTACGTGGCAAACAAATGGTTTCAGGGGGTTCCGCAGATATGGCCTTCCATCCGGCTTGGGTTCCTTGTTGTCAATCCATTTTCCGTTCCGGCTGCTTTTATGCTGGGAACTATTTTCCTGCTGACCGGGCTGAAAATCAACAAAAGAAAGAAAGCAAACGTCACGGCAAAACGGTAATCAGCGCGCCAGGGAACGCAGAGACTCCATATCCAGGATGAGATATCCCTGTTTTGTTTTTTGCAGGATTCCTTTTTTGACAAAACCGGCCAGTACATAGAGCAGATGGCGGTAGGTTACGCCGAGAAATTCGGAAACTTCCGTGTGCCGCTCCCGGTACAGGCCGTTATGGGCCGTCATCAGAATAAAATCAGCCAGTCTGTTTTCCAGGGGAAAAGACTGGTTTTTTGAATAATTGCCTGTATTGTCCAGTGCCTTCCGGCTCAGGTAAAGACAGAGATGGCGGAGAAACTTCCTGTCGTTTAAAAGCAGATCCCTGCATTCGCATATCCGTATCGCATAGCAGGTGCAGGGGGTGATGGCCGACACGCCGTTTGAAAAGGTCTGGGCTCCGAACAGTTCCATTTCTCCGATAAAACAGGGGGCATTGATAAAATTAATCAGGGAAATCCTGCCGTTTTCCTGGGTCAGATAAAGTTTGGCCCTGCCGTCTATCAGATAATAAAGGCAGGAAGGGATGGAGCCTTCCTCAAGGAGCATTTCCCCGCTTTTAAAGGTTTTGACCGTGGTAAAGGGCCGCACGTCAAATTCAAAAAAGCCGGTTAAAGGGAAATGGTTATAATACGCTTCGGTCTGTCCGCCGTCTGCTTTTAAATTCATCTGAAACTTCCTCCCGTATACAGTGTGAGATTTCTCATATCACTGTACCATTTTTGCTGATATAATGCAAAGAAAAAAGCGGAGGAGAGCAGGGGCATGGAACAGGAAGCTTACTGGAATGAGGTATCGGAGACAAAGACATTTACCACACCGTTCCACGCGGAGGAATTTATACGGTATGTGGATAAGGAGAAAACTATTCTGGATGTGGGGTGCGGGTATGGACGCACCCTGGAGGAAATGTACCGGCTGGGTTACCGCCGTCTGATTGGGATGGATTTTTCGGAGGGAATGATAAACCGCGGGCGGGCACAGTACCCCTGGCTTGACTTGAGAGTAATGCAGACGGAGGAGATTGGGCTGCCGGACGGAAGCGTGGACGCGGTGATTCTGTTTGCCGTATTGACCTGCATCCGGGAGGATGAAAAACAGAGGAAACTGATCGGGGAAATACGGAGGGTTTTAAGGCCCGGCGGTATTTTGTATGTCAATGATTTTCTGTTGAATACGGATGAGAGAAATACGGCCAGATACGAAAAATACAGGGAACGCTATCACACATACGGGGTATTTGAACTGCCGGAAGGCGCGGTGTGCAGGCATCATGAGGAGAGCTGGATTCAACGTCTTTTATCCGGGTTTACCGGCTTACGGTATGAACCTCTTGTATTTACGACAATGAACGGGAACCGGTCGAACGGATTTTATTATATCGGGAGGAAATAATGAAGAATTGGTTACTGTTCGCGGAACTGCGTTTTTTAGCTGGGCCGTGAATAGTAACAAGACCTGTTACGTTCACCATCCCTTCCTGCCTTTTTTTTCTTGTATATTTGGGCGGTCTGGGGTATGATAGTTTTATAAGACAAATAGTGGAAAAATCCGGGTAAACTGCGAAGAGAGGGGTTCGCCCGGCTTTTATACGTGAGAGGAGAGGTCTATGAGAGCAGGGAAAAAGTGGTATGCAGCGGCGATGACACTGATGCTGGCTGCCGGGGTATTTACGGTAACATCCTTTGGCGCCAGTAAAAACAAAATCACTTCGATCAAGCTGGAGCTGAAGGATAACCTGCAGCTTGGGAGCGCGCTGGATGAGGATGAAGAATTGGAGATCGATACGACGGCGGATAATTACAGCGTTACGGAGTGGGAGATTGACAACGAGGGATTTACCTGGGGACCTGAGCATAAGCCGCGGGTGAATGTGACGATTTCTGCGGAGGATGACTATTATTTTTCAGTATCCAAAGACAAGGTGAAGATTAAGGGCGATGAGGCAACCGTATATAAAACGAAGAAGGAAAATTCCCAGACTTTAATCGTTACGCTGGATCTGAAGCCGATGTCCGAGAGGGTCGGTCCCATCGAATACGCGTATTTAAACGGCACGGTTGCAACATGGGCTCCGGCACAGGGGGCAGTGGCATACGAAGTTTACCTTTACCGCGACAGCAGGGCGGTGGGCAGCAAGAAAATTACAACGGAAACGACATATGATTTTGGCACGGCTATACGAAAAGACGGCGAGT
This sequence comes from [Clostridium] symbiosum, assembly GCA_036419695.1. Classification (NCBI taxonomy): domain Bacteria; kingdom Bacillati; phylum Bacillota; class Clostridia; order Lachnospirales; family Lachnospiraceae; genus Otoolea; species [Clostridium] symbiosum. The sequence goes on along the minus strand of CP143946.1, from coordinate 3,687,511 downwards.
ACTATTACAAAGTCCGCGCCACAGGCGGTGAGGGGATGAAGGAAGGGAAGTTTACGGAGTCCGAGAGCAAATACGTCAGCCCTTCCGATGCGGCGGCCCTGGCCGGTTCGGGTAACGGCGCGGCGCAGAATAATTCGGAAGTTACGCCGGGCCAGTGGGTACAGGATCAGAACGGCTGGCGTTTCGTCAATCCGGACGGATCCCAGACCACCAATAACTGGGCATTTATCAACAACAAATGGTATTTCTTCGGAGAGAACAGCTATATGGTTACCGGCTGGGTTCAATGGAAGGAACTGTGGTATTACATGGGGCCGGACGGCGATATGCAGACGAATTACCAGACCCCGGACGGCCATATGGTGAACGGTGACGGAGTCAGAATCTGGTAACCGGATGGAAAATCATAGGATATGAAACAGAATCAATGCGGCAAAATGGAGGACAGAGAGATGGCGAAAATAGGATTTATCGGAATGGGAAATATGGGATATGCCATTCTGAAGGGACTTTTAAAGGGATACGGTAAAGAGGAGATCATTTTTACGGATGTCAACCGGGATAGATGCAGGCAGGTCTCGGAGGAGACGGGGGTTACTTCGGCGGCGGATAACGCGCAGTGCGCCGCTTCGGCCAAATACATTGTGCTGGCGGTCAAACCCCAGTTCTTTGCACCGGTTCTCTCCGATATTGCGGGAATCCTGACAACGGATCACATAATTATTTCCATCGCTCCGGGCATCACGGTGGACAGTCTGAAGGAAAAGCTCGGGGAGGATAAGAGAATCGTCCGCGCAATGCCGAATACACCGGCTCTTCTCGGAGAGGGGATGACGGGAGTCTGCTATGAGCCGTCTCTTTTCAATGCGGAGGAGCAGGACACAATTAAAGCCTTCTTTGAGTCCTTCGGCAAGATGCAGATCGTGGAGGAGCGTTTAATGAACGCCGTGGTCTGTGTGAGCGGAAGTTCACCTGCCTACGTTTACATGTTCATCGAGGCCCTGGCCGACAGCGCCGTTAAATACGGCCTTCCGAGGGATGCAGCATATAAGATGGCCGCCCAGGCCGTAGCAGGAAGCGCCAGGATGGTGCTGGAGACGGGAGAACATCCAGGAGCGCTGAAGGATAAGGTATGTTCTCCGGGCGGTACGACGATTGCCGCCGTATCCGCTCTGGAAGAGTGCGGGTTCAGAAATGCCGTTATCAAGGCATCGGATGCCTGCTATGACAAATGTACAAATTTAAAATAAGAATTACCAGGCTAAAATAAGAATTACCAAGCCCGCCATGGAACCGCAAATACGGCCTCATGGCGGGCTTTTTCTTGATTCATAGGAAATTACGTCCTATGAATCAAAAACGCTCCGCGAGGATGCACATGCCGCGCAGAGGTAAATGGTTGCAGAAGCAACCGCGCGGCAGCGCAAGAGTTCCGCTCGCGGAACTCTTTGTTCAGTGGCAATGAAAAGTTCGCGAATCGTGCTTTTCGTTGTCTGCCGGCGGACTTCGGAGGAATACTAGCCGTTCCAGTGTTTTTTGATGCTGATGGGCAGGTTCTACACGTCCATCCCCGGCATCTGAATTTGGTAGAAGCGTAGGTAATCCGGCAATAAACGGAAAAGCTGACAAAAGGTGCGCCGGAGTATCCTGTGCCATTGTTCATTGGTAGCTATCCTGCTGCGCTCTATTGTAAAAAAGCCAACGTACTTGAAAAACAGCGGGGACTGGGGTATTATTGTTTAAGACCCTCAGATCCCGGCAGCAGCCATGTATCAACAAACAGAGTAAAGGTAAGGCTGTTTACGGAGCAGAGTTTTGGGTAAGCCACCAATAGAATCCAGTGCAGAGAGCGTCTACATTAGTCCGCCCGGTATAGAGCAGGGACGGATATATTGGCCACCGGATGGCTCAAATAGGAAGATAACCAGTACTTTGATAATATAAATGGATGAAAAGGAGCAGCAGAAGAAAATGGTTGAAAAAGCAGATAAGAATTTCATTGGAGAAACAAAAAACGGAAAGCATGAAACCGTTCCGGTCGAGAGACTGAAAAGAGAGCTTAAATACGAGGGCACTGTCCTTAAAATGTATGAAGATACGGTCAAAGTGAACGGTCATGAAGCAAAATGGGATTTTATCCATCACGACGGGGCAGCGGCCGTGGTAGCCGTGAATAAGGAGGGAAAACTTCTTATGGTACGCCAGTACCGCAATGCCCTTGACCGCTATACGCTTGAAATCCCTGCGGGCAAACTGGATTTTCCCGGAGAACCCAAAATAGAATGTGCTTTCCGGGAACTGGAAGAGGAGACTGGGTTTAAGACGGATCATCTGGAATTTCTGCTGAGCGTCAACACCACCATTGCATTCTGCGATGAGGCCATCGACATTTTCCTGGCAAGAAATCTGATCCCATCGAGCCAGCATCTCGATCCGGACGAGGAAATTGATGTGGAGGAGTGGGAGCTGAAGGATCTGCTGGAACTGATTTACTCCGGTAAGATGACGGATGGGAAGACAATTGCCGCCATTCTGGCTTACGCATGTAAATTTGGCGGCGGAAGCCAAAAGTAAGGGATGTATAGAATAGAGAGACAGAACGCAGCATAGATTGGAAGAAATGGGGTAACTACGGAGCCGTTCCGTGGTTACGAAGCGGGAAAGGGGAGCGTGTATGGGAAAAAATCATGCACCATTTCGTTTTCAACCGTCTATGCTGACGGCGTTCTGTTTTTTTGTGGGGATATTAGCCGGAACGGTGTGGGTTAACCGGATGGGGGACGGTTTAAAGGAGCAGCTCGGCGTATTCGGACAGGCATTTTTGTCGGGCAGCGCGCCTCCTCCCTCCATGGAACAGCTGGTGGAGCTGATATTAAAACGGGGACTCCTGATGGGGATTCTGTGGCTTCTCGGAATGTCCTTATTTGCCATTCCCGGGTTCTGCCTGGCTGCTGTCTATGCCGGATTTTCTCTGTCATTCCTGATATCCTCCATGACGGTCCAGGCAGGGGTGATGGGAGTCTTCCTTTTTCTTCTCTCAGTGTTTCCGCAGATGGTATTTTACCTGCCGGTATTTGCCGTGCTCTACATATGGGGGATGGCTCCGGGCAGCAAAATCCACGGCGGAGGCTTTGCCGTGCTTCTTCTCCTGACAGCGGCCGGCGCGGTGTCGGAACTGTGGCTGAACCCCTGGTTTATGCATTTCACGTCCGTATTCTGAAAAAAACTTAAAAAATATTTAAAATATTTTTAACAACATGTAGGGGAGGCCAAACCTGCCTTCCAACATGTTGTATTTTTTATGTTAATCAGTTGGAAAATACCATAAAAGTGGGAAAAATGTGTTTGATTTTATCAAAAAATGTATATATAATGTTACGTACAGGCTGTTTTTTGCCTTGTTTTGGAGGAAAGATGGATAGGGGAAACAGTAGTATGGTAGCAGAAATAGAAATTTTTATAAAATACCTGCAGGAGGTCAAAAAGATGTCCCGGAACACCGTTTTATCATATCACCGGGATCTTTTACAGATGGCAGCCTATATGGCGGAGAGAGGAATTACCGAGGCTGGGAAAGTTACAAAGACCAGTCTTACGTCCTACATCCTTTTTATGGAAAAGGAAGGAAAGGCGACCACCACCATATCCCGTATGCTGGCATCCATGAAAGCATTTTTCCACTATGAATTTTCGGAGGGAAAGATAAGGCGCAATCCGGCCGAACTGGTACATGCCCCGAAGATCGAAAAGAAGGCGCCGGTCATCCTCACGGTAGAGGAAGTCACGGCCTTACTCAGACAGCCGTCCGGCCGTTCCCCGAAAGAAATCAGGGACAAGGCCATGCTGGAGCTTCTCTATGCAACCGGGATCCGTGTATCGGAACTGATGAACCTGACGCTGTCGAATATCAACATGAGCATCGGATTCATCACCTGCCACGACGGCGGGAAAGACAGAACCATCCCGTTCAGCAGAGTAGCCAAGAGCGCAATGGAAGATTACATACAGAACGCCCGCCCGGAGCTGACAAAGAAGAAAGAATCGGACTGGCTTTTCGTAAACTGCAACGGCGGCCAGATGAGCCGTCAGGGTTTCTGGAAGATCATCAAATACTATGGTGACAAAGCCGGAATTGATTCCGACATCACCCCCCATACCCTGCGCCACTCATTCGCAGCCCACCTGATAGGCGGCGGCGCCGACATGAAAGCCGTCCAGGTCATCCTTGGCCACTCGGATGTTGCAACCACGCAGATGTATGCCGCATATGTCGGCAAACGTTAAGGAGAGCAAATAACAATATAAAATATCTAAAATGAACATGCATAATAAAATATGTATTAGAAAATATATATCAAAAAATGCCCTGACTTCCGTATTCTCTTAAATATGAGACTATACAGAACGCAGGGCATTTTTATCATTCCAGATTCTTAAAGGTGGGGATTTAGTTGAGTTGCGAGGACGCCTCTGTAAGACGGCGGACGGGGGAGTGGGAGGGTGTGTATGAGTCTTCAGTCCCGGTTTATAGGGTGTGGTGAGGGGGAATCCAGGAGAAAAGATTCCTACGGGGACCCGCTCTCGCTTGTGGAATGCGCAACGGGTGCTAGATTCGAAAAAACCTCATCAAGCACCGGCGGATTCCAATGTCCCCTTCGGAATCTTTTCTCCTTCCTTCCCCGGACAGGTTGTCGACGGGACTGAAGACTCAGCGAAGTGTATTGCCCCGTCCGCCGGCTTCAGGGGCTGACTGTCTCTTTCGTCAAGTGTGGAGGGAGGTATTGTTGCGTCCACTATGTCGTCGTGAATCTATTACTTTAAGAAGGTATTTCGGGATGGATTCAGAGAAAAATCCAAAGCTAAATTTAATGATGAATTGAAAAATTCAATAGTTATTTAAGGATAGGTCAGGCGCCAAAGCTCAGATTCATCAATTGAATACCATACAGAAAATCACTTGACAATATTGGGAGGCATTCGCCTGAAATACGAGGAAATGTAGTGGCAGCGACAATACCTCCCCCTTTGAAGGAATAAGAACAATTCAGCGGCCGCAGGCCGGGGTATGGGATGGCGACAACCTTCGCGTCTTCAGTCCCGGTGGTTATAAAGGGCAGAGGAAAGAGTCTGTTACCCTGAGCAGGTTGTATTCCGCGAGGTGTTTTGTGTGAGTGCAGTGCAGCGTAAGTCACACAAAACCCGAGGGCTGCGGCGCGAAACGGTGTTTTTTACCGTTTCTGTGCATCGCGAAGCGTGTTGCTGGGCACGGAGTGGACAGTAACCAAAAAGATTCCGGAGGGAACCTGGAAGTCCATCAGTACTTAGGTGGCGTATTTTGGCACCTTAGTACTGTTATGCACTTCGAAGAGCGCAAGCGTTTCCCGAAGGAACTTTTTCTGCCCGTATTCCCCACCCGCGACAACCTCCAAACCGGGACTGATGACTCACAACCTCCCCCTCACCATCCCGCCCCCCCGACCGTCCGGCGGCGTTCTCATTCCTCAATTCAACACCCGCGGCAGAATCACCTTAAAACAGCTCCCTTCATCCACCCTGCTCTCCACCGAGATTGTCCCGCCGGACAGCTCCACAATCCGCTTCGTAATCGACAGTCCCAGCCCGTTTCCGCTGCGTCCCAGCTCCTTATTGGCGCTGTAGAATTTCTCAAATACGCGCCGCATGGTATTTTCGTCCATTCCAATCCCGGTATCTGAAATCGTGATCTCCACAGATTCCGGCAGAACCTGCATGGAAGCGGCGATGCTGCCGCCCGCGGGCGTGAATTTGACTGCGTTTTGGAACAGGTTCAGCCATACCTGCATCAGAAGATCTGCATTGCCGAAATAGCGGACGGGAGGCAGGTCAATGTCCAGATCCAGATGCTTTTTTTCCCAGAGAGGTTCCAGCATAAGCAGGGCTTGGCGTATCTGCTCGTCCAGCTTAAAGTTTGACTGTCCGGTTATAATTTCCTGCTTTTCCAGACGGGAGAGCATGAGGATATTGCCGGCCATGGAGGAGAGCTGCTTCGTGCTGTCCATTATAATGCGGATATATTCGTTTTTATCCTCCTCCGAGAGGGAAGGTTCCTGAAGCAGGGTGGCATAGCCCTCAATAGCCGCAAGGGGAGTTTTAAATTCATGGGAAATATTCGTCACAAAGTCGTTCCGGAAAGACTCGATGCTTCCCAGCTCCTGTACCATCCGGTTGAAATTGTCGGTCAGTTCCCGCAGTTCCCCGAGCGATTTCCCGGCCTCCACCTGTATCGTGAAATCGCCTTTCGCAACCTGCTTTGCGGCCTGGCTGATATTGCCCAGAGGAACCAGCACCTTGAACCATAACCACAGAGAGATGCCGAAACTGATAAAGACGCTGCTCAGTAAGAAAATCAGGCTGGGGAAAAAGGGGTTGAACTGCAGGAAACGGATTTTCCGTTCCTCCCCATTTGCTATGATATTAACCAGAAAACCTGCCATCAGCGGCATTACAGACAAAGTGATAAATATCAGAATCAGCATAAAAAACCAATACTGTGGAAGATGAAAGCGTTTCTTTTTCATAGTTCGGATTTCACCACCTTATATCCCAGACCTCTCACGGTCATGATCAGAAAATCGTCGCAGTCACGGAAACGTTCCCGCAGCCGGTTAACGTGGACATCCACGGTTCTTTCATCCGAGGTGGAGTCCATTCCCCAAATTTCATCCATAAGCTGCTGTCTGGTAAAAATCTTGTTGGGGTAGGACAACAGTTTATAGAGCAGATAGAACTCCTTTTGCGGGAGCAGTGTCTCTTCCCCGTTTATGGTCACGGTCAGGGCATCGTAATTGAGCGTGGTATCGCCGCATGTGATCCGGCGGTCCGTGGCGATTCTGGCGCGCTTTAACAGGGCGCCGACCCTTAGGACCATCTCGTTTACATCAATGGGTTTTACCATGTAATCATCGGTTCCGGCGAGGAACCCTTCCTGTTTGTCTTCAAACCGTTCTTTGGCTGTAATAATAAGAATCGGGAGCGTGTACCCGTTTCCCCTCAGCGTCCGGATTAACTCATAGCCATCCATCCCCGGCATCATGACATCGGAAATAATCAAATCAATATATTCGGTGTCCAAAAGTTCAAGTGCCTCTTTTCCGTCCGCCGCCGGAACGGCCAGATACCCGCTGCGGTTTAAGACGGTGCAGAACAGGGAACGCAGTTTAACGTCGTCTTCTACGACCAGAACATGAAACATATATTTATCCTCCGTTCAATCAAACATATCATGTAACGATTCAGTCGTACCTCCCTCATAGTCACGAAGATGCACAGAGCCTGCCCCGCCTTATCGGGTATACATCCGACTGAATCGTTACCATATCATTTCTAAAATTCATATCACATCTTTATGAACTAATTATAAACCGGAAGCCCAATTACAGGAATATTTTTAAAAAACGGAAGAGAACACAAAAAAATCACGGTTAGTTTATATTCAGTTCATGTTCAGTTGATTTTCCATTTAAACAGGAGTGATATACTACGCTCAATTTAAAACCTGAGGTGGGGAATGCCATTGTGTGCAGAATCGCTTTTTTACAGGGGTTGCAGTACTGCGGGCAGTAGGCCGGGATTCCCACACCGGTCAGTGAGGAGGACCAGATAATGATAAAGGAGAAAGTAAACTCGTTTATAAAAGCAGCTAAGAAGAGGAAGAAACTAACAGCGGCAGCCGTTATTCTGATTGTTCTGGTTGCGGCGGCAGCGGCCAGGGGCGGAAAAGAAAAATCCATGCCGGCCGGGATGATGGGCGGCCAGGAGATGAACAATGTCGCAACGGTAAAAGCGGAGGTTCCGGGGATCGGCAGTCTTGAGAAGACGACCAGCCTGGTGGGGACGGTGGAACCGGCGGATGTGGTTTATGTTTACGCAAAAGCGGGAGGAGATGTAACTTCCGTTCTCGTCAAAGCAGGAGATACGGTGGAAGCGGGGCAGCTTTTGTGCACCATTGACACGGAACAGGTGGACACCGCCAAAAATTCCATGGATTCGGCGGCGATTTCCCTGTCGGAGGCCCAGAGCACCCTGAACAGGATGCAGCTTCTATATCAGGGAGGCGACATATCCGACCAGGAATGGGAACAGTACCAGAACAATGTAAAGAGCGCCAGACTGCAGTATGAATCGGCAAAGCTGGCCTACGAAAAGCAGGTGGAATACAGTTCCATAACAGCCCCCATCGGAGGAAAGATAGAGAGCTGCGATCTTGAGGTGTATGACCGCGTAAACCAGTCTGCCCAGCTCTGTGTCATTTCAGGCCAGGGCAACAAGAGAGTTTCCTTTTATGTAACGGAAAATGTGGTCCAGAATCTGAGCCAGGGCGATAAGATGACAATCGAGAGAGATGGAAATTCCTATGAGGGTGTAATCAGCGATATCAGCACCATGGTGGATGATTCAAACGGCCTTTTCAAGATAAAAGCAGATCTGACGGAAGTCAATTCCGTGGCCACGGGCAGCGTGGTCAAGGTGAAGGTGGTTTCCGAAAGGGCCGACAACGTGATGACAGTGCCCGTGGATGCCATTTATTATGACGGAGGCGTAGGAAATGTTTACGTATATGAAGATGGGGTTATCCATAAAAAAGAGGTGGAAGTCGGCCTTTACGATTCGGAGAAAGCGGAGATACGCTCCGGCCTGACGGCGGAAGAAATGGTGGTCAGCACATGGAGTTCCCAGCTCTACGAGGGTTCTACGGTCAATTTAAAGACGGAGGAAGATACCACGCAGGCGCTTGCAGATGCAGGCGATCCAGCGGGAGAAAAACCGGCGGGAGGGGATAATTAATGGGAAGAGGAATTACAAAGTACGTCCTGAAACATCCGGTTACTACGGTTATGGCGCTTCTCTGCCTCATCGTTTTCGGCATCTCATCTATTTTCTCGGCAAAGCTGGAACAGATGCCGGATATGGAGACGCCGATGCTGATCGTCAGGGCCAGTTATTCCGGCGCAGGCCCGGAAGATATCTGCGAGCTGGTGACGGAGCCGATCGAGGATGCCATCAGCACGCTGGAAGGCGTAAAGAGCATGAGTTCCTCATCAAACGACGGCAGCGCCACGGTAATGCTGGAATACGATTACGGAACCGATATGGATGAAGCTTACGACAATCTGAAAAAACAGCTTGAGAATGCGGAGAGGAATCTTCCCGACGATGTGGACACCTCCATCATGGAGATGAGCATGAATGCGGGAACGACGATGATGCTCTCCATCAGCCATTCACAACAGGATAATCTCTACGATTACGTCGATCAGAATGTTGTGCCGGAGTTTGAACGTATTTCTTCGGTAGCGGAAGTGAGCGCCATGGGCGGTTCCTCCGAATATGTAAAGATTGAGCTTCTTTCTGAAAAACTTACACAATATGGCCTGACCATGAACGACGTCACTTCGGCCATCAGCTCGGCAAACCTGGCCTATCCTTCCGGCGAGGCCGTGGCCGGAAACCTGGAACTGTCGGTGACGACATCCCTGGAGACGGAAAAGGTGGATGAACTGAAAGATATCCCGATTGCCACCGCCACAGGCGATCTGGTTATGCTCTCCGATGTGGCTAATATCTACGAAGCCAAAGAGGAGAGGGGAGGGGTTTCCCGCTACAACGGAGAGGAGACGATTTCCCTTTCTATTACAAAGCAGCAAAGCAGTACGGCTATGGAAGTTTCCAGTGCGGTAAAAAATGCCATAACGGCGCTTGAGGCAGCCGATGAGAACCTGCATATCAATGTGGCAAACGACACTTCGGAGAGCATTATGGATTCGCTGATGGATGTGGCGGAGACCATGGTGCTGGCCGTTATTATTTCCATGATTGTCATTTTCCTGTTTTTCGGAGATTATAAGGCATCCCTGATTGTAGGAAGTTCCATCCCCACGTCGATTCTGATGGCGTTAATTGCAATCACGGCAGCCGGTTTCTCTCTGAACGTCATCACGATGAGCGCCCTGGTGCTCGGCGTCGGAATGATGGTGGATAACTCCATCGTTGTGCTGGAAAGCTGTTTCAGGGCGACGGCGGAGGGAGATGATAAGGGAATTCTCGGATACGGTAAGGCGGCTCTGGAAGGAACATCGATTGTCGGAAACTCCATTATCGGATCCACCATCACAACCTGTGTTGTGTTTATTCCTCTGGCGGCAATCCAGGGAATGACGGGCCAGATGTTTAAGCCGCTGGGCTTCACCGTTGTATTCTGTATGCTGGCTTCTCTTTTGTCGGCCATGACGATTGTTCCGCTCTGCTATCTCTTCTATAAACCGATTGAGACACAGAAGGCCCTGATGTCACGTCCGATAGACCGGTTCCAGCAGTTTTACCGCAGAGTAATGGAAAAACTGCTGAGAAGGAAGGGAATTGTAATGCTGGCCTCCATCGCCATTATGGCCGCCACCATTTACATGGCGACCGGGATGGAGGCGGAACTTATGACCTCCGACGATACCGGAACGGTCAGCGTCAGCATTGAGACGAGGCCGGGGCTTTTACAGGAGAAAGTAAGCGATGCCCTGGAACAGGCCGAGGCTGTCGTAGCGGCTGATGATAACGTAGATTCCTATATGCTGCGTTACAACGGGGACAGCGGCAGCATTACCGCCTACCTGAAAGATAAAAGGAGTATGGACACGGTGGATGTTGCCGATCTGTGGCAGAAGGAGATGGATCACATTGAAAACTGCACCATCGACGTCTCGGCGTCCACGTCCATGAGCTTTATGGGAGGCCAGAGAGGCTACGAGGTACTCCTGCACGGCACCCAGTATGATGAACTAAAGGAAGTCAGTGACAAGATAGTAAAGGAGCTGACGGCGAGGGATGACATCATCAATGTCCATTCCAGTATTGAAAATAATGCCCCTGTCGTTACGCTGAAGGTAGACCCGGTAATGGCAAAAGCCCACGGCCTGACCGCTTCCTCCATTGGTTCCACGGTCAACCAGATGCTCAGCGGCGTCGAGGCCACGACACTGAAAGTGGACGGCGAGGAGATTTCCGTCCAGGTGGAATACCCGGAGGAGGAATACAGAACCGTGGATCAGGTGAAAGACATTATTCTCACCGACTCAAAAGGCGGCAAAGTGGCCCTGACCCAGGTTGCAGACGTCATTTTCAGAGACAGCCCGTCCTCTATTTCAAAGACCGATAAAGCATATGAAATTACGATCAGCGGAGATTACACGGGTGGAAACACCAAAGCAGCCATCGACAGTGAAGTGATTTCACCAAATCTGGCGGGAACCATTACGCTGGGTACCAACAGCAGGGACAGGATGATGCAGGAGGAGTTCAGTTCTCTCTACTCAGCCATTGCCATTGCCGTATTCCTGGTATTCGTCGTAATGTCGAGCCAGTTTGAGTCGGTGAAATTCTCCATCATGGTTATGACAACAATTCCGTTCAGCCTGGTGGGTTCCTTCGGATTCCTGAAAATGACCGGAGTCACCATCAGTATGACGACGCTGCTTGGTTTTCTGATCCTCATCGGAACCGTTGTAAATAACGGTATCCTGTACGTGGATACGGTGAACCAGTACAGGCAGGAGATGGATTTACATACGGCCCTGATTGAGGCGGGGGCAACCCGAATCCGCCCAATCCTGATGACAAGTTTAACAACGATTCTTTCCATGATCCCGATGGCTATGGCAATCGGAAGCAGCGGTTCCACGACACAGGGGATTGCGATTGTAGATATTGGCGGACTGGCGGTCGGCGTCGTTGTAGCGTTGTTTATGCTGCCTGTTTATTACGGACTGCTGAGCAGGAGGCCGAAAGAAAATTATCAGGATATCGATTAGAAGAGACGGATTTTTTCAGGATAATTTTGCAGGAAAAAAGCTGCGGAGACAGAAAAGGGATTTCAGAAACAGAAGAAAATAGTTACCCCGGAAGAATTTGCAGTAAGCGGATAAAAGAGTTACAGGAAATCAGGAAGGAAGAGAGGAATGCAAAAAAATAACAGAAAAAGGGCGCGGTTCTGCGCCCTGGCAGCCGGAACCGCCATATTTTCTTTCACGGTTCCCCAGGCAGCCCTGGCGGCCAGCCCGCCGTTTGCCTATACCGAGGAAAAATGGGCGTCCCTGAGGGATAATAAGCTGGAATTTGATGAGATAGGAGATTTGATTCACGAGTACAACAGCACGGTTCTGAGCAATCAGATTGCCTATGAGGATTATAAAGGAAAAGACAGCGATGAGGTGGCCCAGACTTACTACGATACGGCCGACGAGATATATGGAAGTATCGAATACCCGGATTCGGATGACGTGAGTTACGGTTCCAGCCTGGCGGCGGCCCAGAGCAGTGAACTTCAGGCCGACCAGATGATGGAACGGGGGGATGAAAACGTGTCGGACGGCGACGTGGTGAAGTGGGGATATGACAAGACGGAAAAATCCCTTGTCCAGTCCGCCCAGAACCTGATGATTACGTACTGGAACTCCGTCCTGTCCCTGGAAAACAGCAAAAACACCAGGGAGACGGCCGAAAAGGCGTGTCAGACGGCCGAACTTCAGGCCGCGGTGGGCACGGCAACCCAGACGGCCGTCCTGAACGCGAAAGATACGCTGCTTCAGGCGGAAGCCGCCATCACATCGGCGGAGAGCACGATAACGTCTACAAAAGAAAACCTGTGCCTGATGATGGGATGGAAATACGGGGATGAGGTGGAAATCGGCGCCCTACCGGAGCCGGATCCGTCAAAGAGTAGCACAATCAATCTGGAAGAAGATCTGGTTAAAGCGGTGGAAAATAACTATGAACTTAAAATTCTGTCCAGACAGGTTAAAAACGCCAAGGTGGGCGCTACACAGAGGCAGTACGAGGAGACGCTGAAAAGCAGCGGGGAGGCGGTGAAAGCCAATGTCAAATCGGCATGGCAGAGTCTTCTGCTGGCGGAGAACCAGTATGCCCAGACCCTGAAGAGCTTTGAGCTGGAAGAAAAAACCATGCAGTCGGCCGAGCGCAGGAAGGCGGCCGGAACCATGAGCCAGAACGCATATGAGAGCCAGCAGACCGCCTATACAAAGGCAAAGACGGAAAAAGAAACGGCCGCACTGTCGCTTTTAAAGGCTCAGTACGCCTATCAGTGGGCGGTGGACGGCCTGGCATCCACGACGTAAAGAATCTGCGGCGGATGCGCCAAAAGGAGAGTCATCCGCCGCGTAATGCGTCCGTAACGTAATGCACAGCATAAAGGAGGAAGCAGATTGAATAGAAGAATAGCGGGATGGGCGGCAGCAGCCGGAACGGCCATAAGCCTGCTGTACCAGCTTCCGGTGCAGGCCGCGTCCGGTCCCCTGATATCAGGCCTGGAGGAGGCGGGGGAAGCGGAGGGGCCGGCCCTTTCCGAGAATTGGGAAGAAGCGGAGGATTCCAAAGAAACGGCGGCAGTCAGCGACGAGGCCCTGAACGACAACCTGATCGAGTACATAGAACTGGAACAGCTCATCCGCACCGGGAACAGCAGCGCAGTCAACACACAGAAGAGCTATGAGAACAGCCTGGAAATCTATCAGGCAGCCTATGATTCCCTGATAAGCGCAAAACGTGATATGATCAACAAGGCGGATGAACTGGAGGACGAAGGGGCAGCCGAGGAACTGATTGCAAACTATGATCAGAATGCAAAGATTCTCTCCTCTTCGGCCGGCCAGATGAAGAGAAGCATCAATTCCCTGAACTCCGCCACCAGCCAGGCTTCTATCAACAGGACCATTAACAGCCTTGTCAAATCGGCCCAGACCCTGATGTATTCCTGTAAGCAGATGGAATATCAGGCCGGCGCAGCCGAAAAGAGAGTGGAAGCCCAGAACGCAGCATACGAACTGGCATCATCCAGGAGGCAGGCCGGATTGATAACAGAGACAGAGCTTCTGGAGGCGGAAAAGAGCCTTTTAAACGCCCAGGCCTCATTACAGTCCACGAAAGACAGCGCGGATAAGCTGAAACGCCAGCTGGCCGTTATGATAGGGAAAAACGCAGATGAAATACAGATAGGCGAAATCCCGGCCGTCACACAGGAAGAACTTGCCGGGATGAATCTCCCGGAGGATAAACAAAAAGCGGTAATCGCCGACTCAAACGTCAAATCGGTCAAGAAAAGCACCGCAACCGGCGACACGGCCCGGAAACTGCGAAGACAGCAGCTTTCAGAGGCCGAGGGAACCGCCAGTCTGACCATGGATGAACTCTATCAGGCCGTGACAGAGGCAAAACAGCTTTATGAAGGGGCGGCAGCATCCTATGCGGCCGCAGAAAAAGATTACGGCGCCCTACAGACAAAATACAGGGCAGGCATGATTAACAAAAGCACCTATCTGTCCGGGGAGGCAACATGGTATACGGCCATCGCTTCCTACAGGAGTGCGGAAATTACGTTTAAGCAGGCAGTGGAGTCTTATCAGTGGGCCATTAAAGGGATTAGTTGATAAGATAAATCAGCCACCGCAGACCGGGGCGGAATGGAGAAAACCTTCGCGTCTTCAGTCCCGGGCCATAACCTTCCTGTGGGGAAGAAGGGAGAAAAAGATTCCGGAGGGAACCTGGGAGTTCATCGGCACTTACCGAGGTATTTTCGAGGTTAGTGTCCGTTATGTACTCCAAAGAGCGGGGGCGTTTCCCGCAGGAACTTTTTCTGCCCGGATTCCCCACCCGCGACAACCTGCAAACCGGGACTGAAGACTCATAATCCCCCTCTCACCATCCCGCCCCCCGGCCGTCCCGGCGGCGTTCTCATTTCTCAAACCACAACATAAAAAAGAACCGGCGGATTACTCCGTCGGTTCTTTCACGATCGCAACAAAACTTTTCTTTAAAACCTTTGTAGCTTCCTGACATGACTTATATTCTTTGGAAGTCGTATCTTCCAGATAATCTTTGTATTCCGGTTCCAGTATGTAGGTCTTGTTGTCATAAAAACCGAGGATGGAACATCCCTGCAGATCTTTATAATCGACGTCCTCATAGCAGATAATAGAGAAGAGCAGACCTGACCCGTCCTCCTCGTATGCAGCTTTATTGTAAATTTCATAGATGGATTCACCGGGAACTATGACACAGTTGCCGGACCATCCGCTTGGCATTTTAAAAGAAAAATCGTCTGTAATGACCTTTGAACCTGTAAGTTCAATGGCAGCATCGGAATCAACGTTCTGACCGAAGCTTACAACCTGGGCAGTATGTTCAGCACCAAAAGCAGTGACGGAAAATGTCAACGCCATCAGTGCAGTACAGATTAAAGTTCTGAACCGCATCCTTAAACCCTCCGTATTAGTCTCGGGCGAAAAAGAGACTTATTTTTATATAGTACACTATGAGTACCTGAATTGAAAAACCTCATCAAGTATTCATAGTACGCCGTAAATGCTAAGCTCGGAAAAACCTCGCTAAGTATTTAGGTGTGACTCATACTAGATTCGAAAAAACCTCATCAAGTATTCATAGTACACCGTAAATGTTAAGCTCGGAAAAACCTCGCTAAGTATTTAGGTGTGACTCATACTAGATTCGGAAAAACCTCATCAAGTATTCATAGTATACCATGTTGGAAGAAAATTGTCAGCAAAAAATTGGAAGAAACTCAGTAAAAAATTTCCAGTTTAGGGAAACTAGGAAACTTCTCCCGGTTTGCCGATGTTTTTCTGTGCTGTTGCCAGCATGAGTTTGATACGGTTTAACTGGTTGACTTCACTTGCGCCCGGGTCGTAATCGATGGCGATGATGTTGGCCTCCGGATGGCTGCGGCGCAGTTCCTTGATGACTCCCTTGCCTACGATATGGTTCGGCAGACAGCCAAACGGCTGGGTGCAGATAATATTTTTCGTTCCGCTCTTGATCAGCTCCAGCATCTCTCCAGTGAGGAACCAGCCTTCTCCGGTCTGGTTGCCGATAGAGACATAGTGTTCAGCCATGGAGGCCAGATCGTCAATCCTGGCCGGAGGAATGAAGTGTACGCTCCGTTCCAGCGCCTTTCTGGACGTCCGGCGGAAATACTCAAGCAGTGAGATTCCCATATTGCAGAGATAAGCGCTGGAGCGTTTGCCGCCCAGGTTATCCGCCTTAAAGTTACTGTTGTAGAAACAATACAGCAGGAAGTCCATAAGATCCGGCATAACGGCTTCCGCCCCTTCGGCTTCCAGCAGCTCCACCACATGGTTATTGGCGAGAGGAGAGAACTTTACAAGGATCTCCCCAACAATGCCTACCTTCGGCTTCACGACGTTTCTGCGGGGAAGGTCATCAAAGTCCTTAATGATACCGCGGAGGTTTTTGTTAAACTCCATCATGTTCGGAGCGCGTTTGGAGAGAGACTTCTGGCAGATATCCCGCCATTTTTCATGGAGTGCGTTGGCCGAACCGGGCTTTGCTTCGTAAGGCCTGGTGGCATAGAGCACACGCATGAACAAATCTCCATATACAACCGCCTGCATTGCCTTTGTAATCAGGGGCAGTGTGATCTTGAATCCCGGGTTGGTCTCCATGCCGTTGGCATTTAAGGAGATAACGGGAATCTGCGGCATACCGGCACGCTCTAAGGCGCGCCTGATAAAACCGATATAGTTGGATGCACGGCAGCCGCCGCCTGTCTGGCTCATAATCACGGCCGTGCGGTTTAAATCATATTTGCCGGATAGCAGGGCGTCCATAATCTGGCCCACTACAATCAGGGAAGGATAGCAGGCGTCGTTATTGACATATTTCAGTCCCGTGTCGACGGCTCTGCGGTCCGCATTCTGCAGAACCTCCAGCTTATAACCAAAGCTCCTGACCGCTTTCTCGATCAGTTCAAAGTGGATCGGGGACATCTGCGGGCAGAGGATGGTGTAATTCTTCTTCATCTCTTTGGTGAAGAAGACACGGCTGTATGCGCTTGATACGGCCGCTTTGTGGTAATGCTTCATCTCCCTGACACGGATTGCGGAGATCAGGGAACGCACGCGGATTCTGGCCGCTCCCAGGTTGTTGACCTCGTCAATTTTGAGCAGGGTGTAAATTTTGCCGGAACGCGTCAGGATATCATTCACCTGGTCGGTGGTGACGGCGTCCAGGCCGCATCCGAATGAGTTGAGCTGAATTAAATCCAGGTTCGGCTGAGTCTTGACAAAGCACGCTGCTTCGTAGAGGCGGGAGTGGTACATCCACTGGTCTGTGACGATCAGCGGCCGGTCCACACGGCCCATATGGGAAACGGCATCCTCCGTCAATACAGCAAAACCGTAGGAGGTGATAAGCTCCGGGATTCCGTGGTTGATTTCCGGATCCACATGGTAAGGCCGGCCGGCCAGGACAATACCGTGATGGCCCGTTTCCTTCATCCACTTAAGAACTTCCTCACCCTTTTTCTCCATGTCTTTTCTGGAATCAATCAGTTCTTTCCAGCCCTTCTTAGCCGCATCGCGGATTTCCTGTTCCGGAATGGAGAAATCTTCACGGAAGACTTCAACCAGGCGCTTGGTCAGAATCTCTTCATCGGTAAAAGCCATGAACGGATTGGAGAATTTCACCCTGTGTTCGGTCAGCTCCTCGACGTTATTCTTGATGTTCTCCGCATAGGAGGTGACCATCGGGCAGTTAAAATGGTTGCCTGCATCGGGAGTCTCGTTGCGCTCGTAAGGGATGCAGGGGTAGAATATGTACTCAATTCCCTGTTTAATCAGCCACTGTATGTGACCGTGCACCAGCTTGGCGGGATAACATTCCGACTCGCTCGGTATCGTCTCGATTCCCAGCTCGTAGATTTTTCTCGTGGACTGGGGGGAGAGGACGGTGCGGAACCCCAATGCTTTAAAGAAGACGGCCCAGAACGGGTAATTCTCGTACATGTTAAGGACTCTCGGGATTCCTACGGTGCCGCGGGGCGCCATATCGGCGGTCAGAGGCTCGAAGTCAAACATTCTGTGATATTTATAGTCAAAAAGGTTGGGGACGTCACGTTTGGCCCTTGTTCCGCCAAGACCGCGTTCACAGCGGTTTCCGCTTACGAACTGGCGGCCGCCGTCGAAACGGTTGATCGTCAGGACGCAGTGGTTGGTGCAGCCCTGGCATCTGGCCATCTTGGTCTCATAGGAAAGATTTAGTATCTTATCTATCGGGAGCATCGTGGTGCTCTTTGATTCATCGTAGCGTTCCCTGGCGATGAGAGCGGCTCCGAAGGCGCCCATGATTCCGGCGATATCGGGGCGCACGGCCTCACAGCCGGCGATTTTTTCAAAGCTCCGGAGGACGGCGTCATTGTAAAACGTGCCTCCCTGTACAACGACGTGGTGTCCGAGATCCTCGGCGCTGGTGATTTTTATTACTTTGAACAGAGCATTCTTGATGACGGAGTAGGCAAGACCTGCAGAAATATCGGCGACAGTTGCGCCCTCCTTCTGAGCCTGCTTTACATTGGAGTTCATAAAAACGGTGCAACGCGTTCCGAGGTCGGTCGGATTCTTTGCGAACAGGGCTTCTTTGGCAAAATCAATGACACTGTAGTTTAAAGACTTTGCAAAGGTCTCAATGAAGGAGCCGCAGCCGGAGGAGCAGGCTTCGTTGAGCTGTACGCTGTCCACGGTGCCGTCCTTGATCTTGATGCACTTCATATCCTGTCCGCCGATGTCCAGAATGCAGTCCACATTCGGTTCGAAAGCCGCGGCCGCATAGTAGTGGGAGATGGTCTCGACCTCGCCCTCATCCAGCATCAGCGCAGCTTTTAACAACGCCTCGCCGTAGCCGGTGGAACAGGAATATACGATGTTTGCCTTTTCGGGAAGAATCCCATGGATCTCCTTCATGGCGCGGATTGCGGTCGCCAGCGGGCTTCCGTTATTGTTGCTGTAGAAATGATACAGGAGGGCTCCGTCCTCGCTGACCAGTGCCACCTTGGTGGTGGTGGAACCGGCGTCGATGCCGAGATAGCAGTTGCCTTCATAGGATGATAAATCAGCTTTTCTCACATTGTGGCTTTCGTGGCGCTTTGTAAACTCTTCGTATGCCTCATGGTTTTCAAAGAGAGGCTCCATACGGTTGACCTCAAAGTCCATCTTGATGCCGTGTGAGAGACGTTTAATCATGTCTTCCAGTGTTACTGAAGCTTTACCTTCCGAGTTCATGGCAGCTCCCACAGCAGCGAAAAGATGCGAGTGGGATGGGGCAATGATCTGGTCTTCGCCCAGATTCAGTGTCCTGATAAAAGCCGCGCGCAGCTCGGACAGGAAGTGGAGCGGTCCGCCGAGGAATGCCACGTTGCCGCGGATTGGTTTGCCGCAGGCCAGGCCGCTGATTGTCTGGTTTACAACCGCCTGGAAAATAGAGGCGGAGAGATCTTCCTTCGTGGCGCCCTCGTTAATGAGCGGCTGGATGTCGGATTTTGCAAAGACACCGCAGCGGGCGGCAATCGGGTAGATGGATTTATAGTTTTTGGCGTAATCGTTCAGTCCGGATGCGTCTGTCTGAAGCAGAGAGGCCATCTGGTCAATAAAAGAGCCGGTACCCCCGGCGCAGATTCCGTTCATCCGCTGATCGATACCACCGGTGAAATAAATTATTTTGGCGTCTTCTCCGCCCAGCTCGATGGCAACATCGGTCTGGGGAGCAAAGTCTTTTAAGGATGTGGCTACGGCTACGACTTCCTGGACAAATGGAACACCCAGATGTTTGGAAAGTGTCAGACCGCCCGAACCTGTAATCATTGGTTCTACACTCAGATTGCCCAGAGCATCGGCGCCCTTTTTCAGAAGACCCGAAAGAGTTTCCTGGATATTGGCAAAGTGACGCTCGTAATCGGCAAAGAGAATTTCGCCCGCATCGTCAATGATGGAGATTTTTACTGTGGTGGAACCTATGTCGATTCCTAATCTTTTATCAGAATTCATGATCAGTCGGGGATTACCCCTTCCCTCCTTTGTATTACACATGTATTCGGCCTAAGTTTAACATAGAATAGGAAAGAAAACAATTGATCCTATGCGTTAAAAAGCCGCTAAAAAACGCGCTTATTTGTTAATTCTGCCTATTGCGGACGACATTTGGAAGAAAGGCAGAAATGTTGTTAAAACGGTGTTACAAAGCAGTTAATGCCGGTCGGAAAAGGGAGTAAAAAGACGCTTTTTGTCCGCTGCCGCCGGTCGGAATACGGGAGGCATTCAATCTGCATTCCGGGTCTGCTTATTGTATACATTTAAATACATTTGACAAAGACGGCACCGATATCTATAATTAGAATTCAAAAGGCTTTTTACGGCCTTTTAATGAAGAAAAGGATGTGAACTATGAATTTTTTTAGGAAAATGGAATATAAGTACGGGAAGTATGCAATCCGCAATCTGATGTACTATATTATCATCATGTATCTGGCAGGGATTCTGCTGAATCTGATCAACCCGATGTTCTATTACATGTACCTGTCCCTGGATGCAGGAGCTATTCTTCGCGGCCAGGTGTGGCGAATCGTGACATTTTTAATCTGTCCGCCCGCATCGGGAATGTTGTTTAACCTGATTGCGATGTATCTTTACTATTCGCTGGGAACGACGCTGGAGCGCACTTGGGGAGCGTTCCGGTTTAACGTCTATTTCTTTATGGGTGTTCTCGGCCATGTTCTGGCGGCGTTTATCATTTATTTTGTGACGGGGGTTTCCTATCCGCTGACCACGTATTACCTGAACGAGTCTCTTTTGCTGGCATTTGCGGCCACATTTCCGGAGATGCAGTTCTGGCTCATGGGTATCCTGCCGATCAAGGCAAAATGGCTCGGTATTTTTATCGGAGCCCAGTTTCTCTACGACTTCTTCTTCGGCGGAATCGTTTCCAGGATTGGAATCGGCCTGTCCATGCTGAACTTTGTAATTTTCTTCCTGATGACGAGAAACTACAGGCAGATTAACCCAAAAGAAGTGAAGAGAAAGCAGGAATTTAAATCCCAGATGAAGAAGGCTGAGGTGCAGAAGATTATTCTGTCCCATCATAAATGCGCCGTATGCGGAAGAACGGAGAAGGACAATCCGGGCCTGGAGTTCAGGTACTGTTCAAAATGCGCGGGCGGCCTTGAATATTGCATGGATCATTTATATACTCATAAACATGTAAGCGAAGAAGAGCTGAAAGAAATGCAGTAACATAGGTTATATTATAGTTAGAAAAGATAAAAGACCTGAAAAAGATGCAAAACGGTGACAGGAGGAATATTGACCGATGAAGAAAACAAAAATTATCTGTACCATGGGGCCGAATACCAACGACAGGGAAGTGATGAAACAGCTTGCCTTAAACGGTATGGATGTAGCCAGATTCAACTTCTCGCATGGGGACTACGAGGAGCATATGGGGCGTCTCAGAATCCTTGAAAGCGTCAGGGAAGAGTTGGATCTTCCGATTGCAGCCCTGCTTGATACAAAGGGGCCGGAGATCCGTACCGGAAAGCTGAAAGACGGCCGGAAGGTTATGCTGAAAGAAGGGGAAACATACATCCTCACAACAGAAGAAATCATTGGGGATGATAAGAAAGGATATATCAACTATTCAGGTCTTGTGGAAGACGTGAAGAAAGGCGACAAGATTCTGATTGACGACGGACTGATTGAACTGGACGTCGAAGCGGTAAACGGCCGGGAGATTGTCTGTACGATCATCAACGGAGGGGAGCTGGGAGAACAGAAGGGCGTCAATGTCCCGAATGTAAAAATCAAGCTTCCGGCCCTGACGGATAAAGATAAGGATGACATCCGCTTTGGCATTGAGGCGCGTTTTGATTTTGTCGCAGCCTCCTTTGTAAGGAACGCGGACGCCATCAGGGAGATTCGCCGGATTATTGAGGACGGCGGCTCCACGATGAAGATTATTGCAAAAATTGAGAATGCCGAGGGAATTGAGAATATTGATGAGATTATCGAGGCGAGCGACGGCGTTATGGTTGCCCGCGGGGACATGGGCGTGGAGATTCCGGCCGAGAAGGTTCCCTATATCCAGAAGATGCTGATTCGAAAATGTAATGAGGCCTGCAAGGTGGTTATCACGGCCACCCAGATGCTGGATTCCATGATCCGAAACCCGAGGCCAACGCGTGCGGAGGTGACTGACGTTGCCAATGCCGTATACGACGGCACGGATGCCGTGATGCTGTCCGGAGAGACGGCCATGGGACATTATCCGGTGGAAGCAGTCAGAATGATGAGCCAGATTGTGGAAGATTCCGAGAAACATCTCGATTACCTTTCCTATCAGAAGAGGAAAGTCAGCGCAGAGAATGTAAAGAACATCTCCAACGCCGTCTGCTATTCCTCCGTATCCACCGCCCATGATCTGGGAGCTCGCGTCATTGTGGCGCCTAGTATCAGCGGATTCACGACCAGGATGCTTTCCAAATGGCGCCCGAATGCAATTATCGCAGGACTTTCCCCGAGCATGTCGGCCGTAAGGCAGATGCAGCTCTACTGGGGAGTAAAACCATTCCATGCAAAACGCGCTGAGTCAACCGACGTTCTGATCTATTCTTCAATTGAGCTTCTGAAGGAGAAGAAAATTGTGGAAACGGGAGATATTGTCGTAGCGACGGCAGGCGTTGTGACTTACGCCAACCGCCATTCACCGGCAGCCGATACAAATATTATGCGTGTGGTGGAGGTCGATTAAGAGTTTAGTTGAGATGCGAGGACGCCTCTATGAGACGGCGGACGGGGGAGTGGGGTGGATGGATGAGTCTTCAGTCCCGGTTTGTAGGGTGTGGTGAGGGGGAATCCAGGAGAAAAGATTCCTACGGGGACCCGCTTTCGCTTGTGGAGCGCACAGCGGATGCTAAGCTCGAAAGGACCTCGCTAAGCACCGGCGGGCTCCAATGTCCCCTTCGGATTCTTTTCTCCTTTCTTCCCCGGCAGTTTGTCGACGGGACTGAAGACTCAGCGAAGTGTATTGCCCCGTCCGCTGGCTTCAGGGCTGATTGTCTCTTTCGTCAAGTAAGGGGGAGGTATTGTCGCGGCCACTATGTAGTCGTGAATCTTTTACCGTAAGAAGGTAATTCGGGTTGAATTCAGAGAAAAATCCAAAGCTAAATTTAATGATGAATTAAAAAATTCAATGGTTATTCAAGGATAGGCCAGGCGCTAAAGCTCAGACTCATCAATTAGAACAATTCAGCGGCCGCAGGCCGGGTTTCGGGATGGCGACAACCTTCGCGTCTTCAGTCCCGGGTCATAACCTTCCCGTGGGGAATCCGGGAGAAAAAGATTCCGGAGGGAACCTGGGAGTTCATCAGCACTTAGGCGGCGTTTTTCAGACGCCTTAGTACTGTTATGTACTCCAAAGAGCGCAAGCGTTTCCCGAAGGAACTTTTTCTGCCCGGATTCCCCACCCGCGACAACCGACCTCCCGGGACTGAAGACTCACAACCTCCCCTCACCATCCCGCCCCCCGACCTAACGGCGGCGTTCTCATTCCTCAACAAAATCCCCTATTTTCCAGGAATACAGGTTGATCAATCCAGAAAAATGGTGTATAAATAATATCAGGACAATGGAGTCTGCCCCGAATTCAGGAAAATCAGTTTCCGGAACCGGTTCAGGCTCTTTTTACGTATCAGCAGAAACGTACATGCAGGCAGAAAAATATATTTTGACAGATACAAGGGAGGATACCGCAATGGAAAAGAAACCATTTGTCACACTGGAGCAGCTTCAGGAGATTATAAAGACATATCCCACTCCGTTCCATCTCTATGATGAGAAAGGGATCCGGGAGAATTCAGAGCGTTTAAACAAGGCATTTGCATGGAATAAGGGATTCAGGGAGTATTTCGCGGTGAAGGCGACTCCAAACCCGTTTATCATCGACATTCTTAAAAAAACCGGAAGCGGAGTGGACTGTTCCTCCCTGACCGAGCTTATGATGGCCCAGGCCATGAATTTTGAAGGGGAGAAAATCATGTTTTCTTCCAATGACACTCCTCCGGAAGAATTTAAACTGGCCAGTGAGCTGGGAGCCGTCATTAACCTGGATGATTTTACCCATATCGATTTTCTGGAGAAGACCATCGGATCGATTCCGGAGACGATCAGCTGCCGTTATAATCCGGGAGGACTGTTCAAGATCAGCAACGATATTATGGATAACCCGGGGGACTCCAAATACGGCATGACCACGGAACAGCTTTTTGAGGCGTTTAAGGTATTAAAGGCAAAAGGGGCAAAGCATTTTGGAATCCATGCATTTCTCGCCAGCAATACGGTGACCAATGAATACTATCCGATGCTTGCAAAAATTCTGTTTGAGGTAGCGGTAAAGCTGAAGGAGGAGACGGGAGCCGATATCCGTTTCATCAACCTGTCGGGAGGCGTGGGAATTCCTTATCGTCCCGGCCAGGAGGCGAATGACATTTTTGCCATCGGCGAGGGTGTGAGAAAGGTGTACGAGGAAGTTCTCGTCCCGGCCGGGTTGGGCGATGTGGCCCTTTATACAGAGCTGGGACGTTTCATGCTGGCGCCTTATGGCTGTCTTGTCACAACCGCCATTCATGAAAAACATACACATAAAGAATATATCGGAGTGGACGCCTGCGCCGTGAACCTGATGCGTCCGGCCATGTATGGCGCTTACCATCATATTACCGTGATGGGAAAAGAAGAGCAGCCGTGCGATCATAAATATGATGTGGTTGGCTCCCTCTGCGAAAATAACGACAAGTTTGCAATCGACAGGATGCTTCCTGAGATTCAGCCGGGAGATTTACTGGTTATCCACGACACGGGAGCACACGGATTTTCTATGGGATATAATTACAATGGAAAGCTGAGATCGGCAGAACTTCTTCTCAAAGAGGACGGTTCCGTACAGATGATCAGACGGGAAGAGACACCGGAAGATTATTTTGCAACCTTTGATTTCTGTGATATGTTCAAAAAGGGCTGAACCCGAAAATAAATTTATTTTCTGCTATAATGCAGAAAGAGGCATTTTTATTGCAGTCGAAAGTGCAATATTAAGAAAGTCTTCATAATTTATTCAAAGAGAATACAAACATTTTCCTGAGAAGGGTGCTATACTATAAACATAATAAATGCACGATACAAACGAATTAAATCCTTTAACCTTTTTGAAATCCGAATTCCTAATTGATTTAGCCCTGTGCCAAACGGCACAGGGCTTTTTCGTCGGGTGGAAATGAAAAAATTGCGAAGCGTGTTTTGCGTTGTTTTATCGGGTCAGGAGTTCAAACAACTGCCGGTAATCGATTGGTTTTGCCACATGATCGTTCATTCCGGCGGTCAGGGCCTTGGTGATATCTTCGGCAAAGGCGTTGGCCGTCAGTGCAATGATGAGAATTTCGGAGGCCTGCGGGTGTGAGCTGGCCCTGATTTTACGGGTGGCCGTATAGCCGTCCATGACGGGCATCTGAAGATCCATAAGGATTGCATCATAGGTACCCGGCTCTGAATCCAGAAAAAGCTGGAGCGCCTCCTCGCCGTTAAAGGCGCCGTCTACCGTGAAACCGGCGTCCGAAAGGATGGTCTGGGCAATCTCCATGTTTAACAGATTATCCTCGGCCAGCAGCAGACGCTTTCCGTCGGCTTTTTTTCTGATTTCCGGAAGTTCGGAATAGGAGGAAAGGGCGGGAGTGAATTCGGGGCCCGCCTGCTTTTCGGAGAGAGGTTCGGCAATTTTTAAGTTAAGCGTAACAATAAAACGGCTTCCCTTTCCCGGCATGCTTTCCACCTGAATATTGCCCTGCATGGCCGTAACAATCCCGAGGGCGATGGGCATTCCCAGCCCGGTCCCCTGGATATGGCAGGATTTGGCCTCCTCCGCCCTGGAAAATGGGACGAATATGTAATTTAAGAAGTCTCTGGACATGCCGATGCCGTTGTCCTCCACAGTGAAAACAAACGAGCCGTATCCCGGAAGGCGCGGTGAAACTTCCTGTGCAGTGACGGTAATCTTTCCCTCATCCGGTGTGTACTTAACCGAGTTTGTGAGCAGGTTAATCAGCACCTGTCGGATTCTGCCGGCATCTCCCAGCAGATTGTCGTGGCTCAATTCGGATGTATGGAAAATAATCTCCTGGTTTTTCGTGGAGGCCTGGGAGGAAAGGATGGAGTTCACATTCTCCATCAGTTCCCGCAGGGAAAAGGGTTCTTCCGACAGTTCCAGCTTCCCTTTTTCGATCTTGGACATATCCAGCACGTCGTTAATCAGTTCCAGCAGGTGATAGCTGGAAAGGGAAATTTTCTGAAGGCAGTCTCTTGTTTTTTCCGGATTTCCGGCCTGGGACATGGCGATGGACGTCATTCCCGTGATGGCATTTAACGGTGTCCTGATATCGTGGGACATCTGGGCGAGGAAATTGCTTTTGGCCTCGTTGGCCTGTTTGGCTGTCTCATAGGCGGCAATCAGAGCCCTGCGGTTCTGCTCTTCCAGTTCCTTTTCCTCATCTACGCTGTGGGAGGCCAGAACGGCTTTAATCGGCACGCCTGCGCGGCTTTCAGCCAGGATAACATGCATGCGCATCCAGCCGCAGGAGTCACCGTATTTTCTGCGGTATTCAAAGGAATAGATAGTTTCTCCGCCCGATATTCTCCGGCGTATCTCATCGAGCGACAGGTTTTGTGAAAAAAGTTCCCGGTCTTCCTCATGGACGAAATCACATAAAACGGTTTTAAGACTGTCAAACCTGGTATGGCCGTTAAGATGGGATGCTATATCATCCATGATATTGTAGTGCTGAAAGGTTTCCGCCGACAGATCGATATAAAACACGGACTGATAGAATGCGGAAAGTCCCTGGATGATATTCTGCAGTTCAAAATACAGCTTTTTCTGCTGTTCCTCCTCCAGTTCCTTGAGCTTCTGATCCTGTATCTGCATATTCGCAAAGATCACCTTGCTCACCCGTCCGTCCGTCATCTCCGCAATACTGAAACGGGAGCGGACCCAGAAGAGGCCTTCCGGGTAAATACGCCTGAAGTCCACATCGTAGACAGGCTGCTGCGGGGACAGAGTCGTCCGGAGAAATTCAGGGCTGCCGGCGCGGAGCATTTTTTCCTGATCCTCTTCACATACAAAGTTCCGGACAAATTTTTCATAATAGACGCTGAGGCTGCCCTTTGGAAAAGCGTTGCTTTCACGGATGAAATCTTCCTGCCAGATGGCCTCCTCAATGTTATTGTCAAGATCAAACAGATAGATGGAGTAGTAACACTGGCAGAGCGTGGAGAGCACATCCTCCCGCACCCGGGCCTCCTGTTTATCATCCTGCTCGTCAAAAGCGGCGATTACCCACGGATGCTGTTCGGAAAAATCCGATACCGGAAGAATCTTAATGCGCCTCCAGCCTCCGGCCACATTCCTGAAAAGCAGTTCAAACTGTTTTTCACCGTGGGAGAGCCTGCGGGCAATATAGTCGGGATTGGCCAGATCCGTAATCAGCGGACGGTATGAGACGGCGACGTCTTCCAGGGCGTACAGACGGAACAGCTTTCCGTAATTTGTAACATCCCGGGCCATTTCTTTCAGATGGTCGGAAATTTTGATTGTTTTGAAGGTCTGATCATTTAAATTGCACAGGAAAATGCCGGTATAACTCTCGCCGAGAGTCTGTACGATAATATCGTATTCCTTTTTCAACATAACCGTGTTGGTGATGTTCTGATGGTAACCGCGCAGGCAGACGCCGTCCGTATAGCTCCAGTCCCGCATACCGCCGCAGCGTATGAAAATCTCTCCCCATTCCGGATGCATCCAGGGATACTGCACCTCGGCCCGCTCATCGGAAATTATTTTCTCCACGGCTGCCTGGACATAGCCGTAATAACTGTCATCAATGTTATCATACCAGGCGCGGTAGCATTCCTCGGGAGACGGCGTCTCATGAAAGCCCAGAAGGTAAAGCATGGCGTTGTCGGCGTACATTCTCGGCTCTTTGCCCTCATCCAGTTCGATTGCCCAGAGTCCGGTCTGGGCCGCATGAAGAAGTTCCTGTATTTTCTGTATCTCTTTAAAATGCTCCAACATAGAGTCGCATCCTTTCTTTGGCAGGAGTGGCTTGTGACAAATAACAGAACATGTTTGTACTGATTTGTTATAAATTTTACCATATTAGTTCTATTTTATGGCATAAGTACCTTCTGTGCAAGAATAAAATCAGCCGCTGCATATATAAAATAGAGGCAGCGGCCGGGATAGACGTTTTTATTGATGGCTGAGTCGGAGAATTGTTATTTTTTAACCGTGAATTTATATCCGAGGCCCCAAACCGTTTTCAGATATCTGGGGTTTTTCGGATCCTCCTCTATCTTGTTCCGGAGATGGCTTATGTAGACCATGATGGTATTTTTATCTACGACGGAACTGTTCCATACCTGTTCGTAGAGCTGCTCTTTTGTAAAGACGCGGCCGGCATTGCAGAGGAACAGTTTCATCAGGACGTTTTCCCTGGAGGAGAGCGGAATACGGCGCTCTTCCTTAAAAAGTTCCATTGTCATGCTGTTATACCGGAATGGTCCGGCGGTGATAAAATCCGGGACAGAGCGGGAGGCTTTCTGATCCCTCCGGATCAGGGCTTTCATCTTCGCACCCAGCACGACCGGGTTAAACGGCTTACCGATATAATCGTCGGCGCCGATATCCAGGCCGTACAGCGTATCGAAGTCTTCCGTGCGTCCGCTCAGGACGATAATGGGAATCTCATTGCCGGCAGCCCTGAGGCGGCGGATTACCTCAAAACCCTCATCATTTCCATTCATCATAATATCCAGAAGGATCAGGTTTACTTTACTGTCCCGGCTCATGATGATTGCCTCATGGCCGTTTGAGGCGGTGACAGCGTCATAGCCGCAGTTTGAAGCCACTCTGGAAAGCAGTTTGCGTATCGCAGGTTCGTCATCTACAATCAATACGGTTCCGTCCGACATAAATTTCCACCTTTCCTTTTCATTCCTTATCCTTATTATAAGAAAAATAGCAGAAACGTCCCGTTAATTTTCCGCTAAGAGTGGCCAATCCGACTAAAATGTGAATGTTTTTTAAGACTTTTTCACGAGATATTAAGAAGCACGGAATAGAATGGCAGTAATGAAAACAAAAGAAGCAAATGAATAAAAGGAGGAGTATGTTATGTCTTTAGCTTTTCTGGGGTTAGCCATGATCGTTGTCTTTATGGCGTTAATCATGGCCAAAAAATTGAGTCCGTTCACATCTTTAATACTGGTGCCGATTGTCTTCGGCCTGCTGGCCGGGTATGGATGGGATACACTTAAGTATGCCATGGACGGAATCAAGAGCGTTGCATCTACATTCGCAATGATGACATTCGCTATTCTGTATTTTGGGGTCATGCTTACTGCCGGCATGTTTGATCCGATGGTTGACCGAGTTGTCGCCTGGTGTAAGGGAGACCCGCTTAAGGTTCTTGTCGGAACGGCCGTTCTCGCCGCTTTTGTGTCTCTTGACGGCGACGGAACGACAACGGTAATGATTTGCTGTACCGCGATGATTCCAATCTACAACAGGCTGAAAATCAAAAAGATTTATCTCGCCAACCTGATTATTCTCCAGAACTGTATCATGAACCTGATTCCGTGGGGAGGCCCGACCGCCCGCGTTATGTCGGTTATGAACCTGGATGCAGGCGAGATTCTCGCCCCGCTTGTGCCGGGAATGGCCCTGTCAGCAATCTATGTAATCGGAGTGTCATATTATCTGGGATTAAAAGAACGAAAAAGACTGGGCATTGCAAATATCACCAACTCGGTAAATACGGTGGAGATTTCCGGTGAAGAGCGCGAATGGAAACGCCCGAAACTGATCCTGTTTAACGTAATTTTGACGGCCGCCATTATTGCATCCCTGATTATGGGCCTTGCATCTTCGGCAATTCTCTTTGGCGTGGGCACCGCGATTGCGCTGGTGGTTAACTACCCTGTCCAGAAAACGCAGAGGAATGTCATCAGTTCTCTGGCGCCCGACATGATCAGCGTTGTTATGATGGTTCTGGGGGCAGGCGTCCTGATGGGAGTTTTAAACGGACCGGAAGATGCAGGCATGTCCAACGCCATTGCACAGCTCCTTGTATCGGTAATTCCGGAATCACTGGGACGTTATTTTGCAGTTATCATTGCCGTTGTCAGCGCACCCGGTACCTATCTTCTTAACAATGACGCATTTTATTACGGCGTATTACCGCCTCTGGCCGCTACGGCACAGGCATACGGCTTCACCGATCTCCAGATTGGCTTTGCAGCCCTGATGGGGCAGGCGTTCCATTTCCTGAGCCCGCTGGTGCCGTTTATATATCTGCTGATGGATATGACGGAAATCTCACTGGCCGAGTACCAGGGATATATTTTTAAATGGTGTATCGGAATCTTTGTGATTTTTATGGGGGCAGGACTTCTGCTTGGATATCTGCCGATTTTATAAACGGTTATATCTA
This sequence comes from [Clostridium] symbiosum, assembly GCA_036419695.1. Lineage (NCBI taxonomy): Bacteria > Bacillati > Bacillota > Clostridia > Lachnospirales > Lachnospiraceae > Otoolea > [Clostridium] symbiosum. Next base: position 3,657,075 of record CP143946.1, on the reverse strand, counting down.
TTTTAATGTAAATGCCATATTGCAGCCTGGCGGCAGAACTGCAATATGGCATATTTTATTGGTTGGCAATGAAACGTCCGCGGGGCGTGTTTTCCATTGTCTGATTGCGGTGGTGAAAGGACTTTTGTGTCTGCTTTCTATATTTTAACGGGATAAAATGTGTGGCGTACATTTTACCCGATCAGTGCCTGGTAATAAAAATTTCGGAGAGTGTTTTACATGATTGATTACGGTGAGCTGTGCGCGAAGCGTGCAGGTTATAATCCATGATTACTGCACATCTGCATAACACAGATTTCCAAGTCTGATGACCGTAAGTGCAGTATCGGAGAAAGTAAAGCCGGCATTATCAACGATAACTTCCAGGTTGGCAATCGGATTGTGGACCGGGAATGCTACATCGAAAGATATGGTGGCAACTTCATTTGTGGAGGTGATGGTGCGCCGTGCTGAGGCACCGGGTATCGGATAACCGTTGAGATAGAGCCGTACCAGGGCGGAGGATGGAATTGGAGTGCAGGGGTCAACCGCAATGGTGCTGTGGAAGAAGGCCTGATAGATGCCGGATTCCGTGATTTCCACTACAGAGCTGCCTGGCTGATGGTAGATTCCGTTTCCCGAAACAATAGGCGTGTCGGTAAAGATAAGAGCACCCTGATCTGCCGGGGACTGGGTGCTGGTATCGACTGCAGCCAGCATACTTGGGCAACAGCAGCAGCATCCCGTTGCGCCGCGTGGGATAACAAAATTGAAGATGGCATCCTGCTTCGTGCCGGAGTTGGTGACCTGTGCGTCTGTACCGGGTTCGCCCGTGGTTACGGTTCCGATGGTGATGGTGGCAGCGGCGCCGGTAGCGCCCGTGACACCGGTAGCACCTCTGGCTCCCGTCGGTCCTGCCGCGCCGTTGGCACCGTTTGCGCCGGTAGCGCCCGTCGGTCCCGTAGGTCCTGCCGCGCCGTTGGCACCGTTTGCGCCCGTGGCACCGGTAGGTCCTGTTGGCCCGGTAGCACCGTTTGCGCCGGTAGGTCCTGTTGGTCCAGTAACGCCGGTAGCGCCGGTCGGTCCCGTAGCGCCCATAGCGCCGTTGGCACCCGTGGCACCGGTAGGTCCTGTTGGCCCTGCCGCACCGTTGGCACCTGTAGCACCCGTGGCACCTGTAGCACCGTTGGCACCATTTGCACCGGCAGCGCCCGTAGCACCTGTAGCGCCGGTAGCGCCTGTAGCGCCGTTGGCACCGGTAGTGCCCGTAGCACCGGCAGGTCCTGCGGGTCCCTGGGCACCGTTGGCACCTGTAGCGCCGGTTGCACCTGTAGCGCCGGTAGCGCCTGTGGCTCCGGTAGCACCTGTACGTCCTGCAGGTCCCTGAGCGCCGGTGGCGCCCGTAGCACCTGTAGCGCCATTGGCGCCGTTGGCACCGGCAGCACCAGTTGGTCCGGTCGGTCCCATAGCGCCGTTCATACCGGCAGCACCAGTAGGTCCAGCAAAATACGCCAAACCATTGAAACACAATGCACAATACAATAAAAAGACGGTTTAAACCGTCTTTTTATTTGATTCATTATTCTTCAAAAAATTTTTCGATTGATGTTTCTAAAACAATAGATATTTTATATAGAGTATATAATGACACCCCTCTTTTTCCATTTTCGCTCTCTATTCGTCTGATAAAATCGTTCGATAAATCAGTATAAAAGGCTAATTCTTCTTGTGTTAAATTTCTATATCTTCTATATTTTCTAATATTATTTACTATTATAGTCATTATATTTTGATTAAATATAAATTCTTTCTTTTTTATAATCATTAATGAATCACCCTTATACTCTTATATCATATAAAAACACAAAAAAATATGGTCAGGGAATCCCGTTTAATGATATAATAAATAAGAAAGTATGGAAGTAAGGAGTGATGGAGAATGACGTAATAAAAGAAGTAGTAGGTCACTTGCTTTTATATTCTAATAGAGCAATAATTTTAATTTTGGTTTATCATAGTTTTTGATTTCAAAAAATCCCATGCTTTCACCACTTTTCCATTATAAATCTGTACTAATTTTGTTTATGAATAAACAAATAAAAAAACCTATTGGCGTAAGTTCTTCCATTTGTTATCACTATTTTCGTGTTCAGCGATAAAGTTAATTTTAAATTCTTTATAAATCATTTCTAAGGTTTCACTATTATAATTACTTTTACCATTTTCATAAGCGATTATACTTCTTTTTGTTTTCCCAATACGTTTTCCAAATTCTGCTTGATTAAGTCCAGTGCTTTCTCTAATAATTTTTATCCAATCGGCCTTACCAAAATTGCTTAATTTAACTCTCATATAATAAATTTCCCATAATAGTACACCTCATATGTTATTATATTTTATTCTTAGTTAAAATACTTAAAAAGGTGAAAGAATATTCACCTCTAAAATTATAATACGCTTTAACTTACTAAATATACAATGAAAGGAGAAATTAAAAAGCATGTTTTTTGCTTATATTAAATTATCGTTCAAAAAGTTAATAGATTTTTTTAGATATGAAAAACTTTTGTGGTTATCTTGTATCTTAGTTTCTATTTTGTTTGTAAAATGTTTGAAACTGTCTTATATAGTTTGTGATTATTTGAAGATCGACTTTGCAATGTGCCTTAATTATTGTCCAATAGGTATTTCTTTAGCACTTATTTTTACTACATTTTTTGCTATTTCATTTTATTGTTTTTTAGAGTTTATAGCTAAAAAATTCATTCAATAATCTCCATCTTTTTTGATAATATCAGAAATATCACAGTTTAAAGCACAACAAATTCTTGATATAACGTCTAAATCAACCCGTTTAATTTCCGATTTACAATATCTTTGCAAAGCATTGTAAGCTATACCGGTCATGCGACATAGTGAATTTTTAGAAATATTATTTTTCTCCATCATGCTCATAATGTCCACATAGTATAATGGATAATCTTCCAGCTCTGTTATATCTTTCTTCTTAGACATCAGCAAACCCCACAAATAAATATTTTAGATACTTATTATATAGGCATTATCACTATTGACATACTTACCATATAATATCTATCATATATAGTAAGTATGTGTAACTATGTTGTTTATTAATCGAATGAAAGAAGGAAAAAGTATGGATAACGATTTTCTTGATATGATTCTAACAGAATACCTTGATACACTATTAAAGCAACTGAATACTACATCTAGTGAAGAGGAGCAAGAACGAATGGCAGAGGCTGAACGGTTAATAAATTCTCTACCACCAAAAGATAGAGATTTAATTGAAGATTATTGCAATAGTTCAATAGAATTACTAAGGCGTGAAGAACATTTTTTATATAAAAGTGGATTTATGGACGGGGTAAGAGTTATGAAAAAGATAATGAAATTGTAATGAAAAATCAGGAGTTTTTCAGAGCTCCTTTTTTTGTGGTCTATTTGTTTTTTTGAGTGCATATTTATAGTGTAACCAAAGTGTAACTTATGAATAAAATATTATGGTTAGATTACAGCTTTGTTACACCGATTAAAACCTTATTTTATCAGCAAAGAAACAATAATTTTAAATTACTAGATAATGACATAATATAATATTTATATTATATTATGTCAGCGATTTTGTAGAGGTGGGTTTGAATGAAATATGATTTAGTAGATGGATTTAGGGAGTATCTTAAAAAATCCTTGCAACCGTCCACGGCTCGCACATACGCCAATCGAATGGAATTACTCTTAGCCGATCAAAGTTTATTAAGCAATCAAATTGATATTGAAAATATAATAAATAATTTATCAACGATTAAATATGAAAATTATTTTTCACAATCTAAGAATGCCTTGTTCTATTTTTTAAAGTACAAAAACATCTCATTACCGAACGAAAAGTTAGAGGAAATTGAAAAATTAAAATACAATACAAGTAAAAAATATAGAAAACAAAAGCTAATTGATTTTCCGAAAATTAATAAAAAAATAAAATATTTACGCAATAACAAAATGAAACTTTCATTTGAAACAATGTTAAATACTGGTTTAAGAGTTTCAGAACTATCACAAATTAAAAAGAAGGATTGCACAATAAACAATGATTCAATCATTTTTTTATTTGAAGGAAAAGGGGGTGATATGGAAAATATAACGTTATATAAAAAAGATAATAAGAAATTATTTAATGTATTGAAATCACATATAGAGAAAAAAGCAGTAAATGATAAGCTGTTTTATTCAGCACCTTACTTGCAAAAACAGGCAGAAAAATTAGATTTTTCCTGTCATGATTTACGCAGAATTTTTGCAAAACAAGAATATCAAAAAACAAAATCTAAGATTGAAGTCATGAAAAAGTTGCGACACGAAAATATTGAAACTATAGAAATTTACCTTAATAGTAAAGTGAAATTTTAAAAGAAGGGGGTGAAGTTATTAATCTATTAGATTTATTGATAAAGGAATATATTTCTATTGTTGAAAAGCTAGAAGAAAACTATCCTATTACGAATGACAGAATAATTATTGAAAGAGAATATTTTAAAATCTTGTTAGAAAAATATAAATTTATGAAGTTTCGAGATAAAACCAATGTCTATAAGACATTAAATTTAATCATACATGATAAAAACAATTATACGATGCCTTGCAAAGATACAAATTTAAATAAAACAATAAGAAAAGTAGTCATTAATTATAATTCATATACGCTTATAAAGCATTTATATAACTATGAAGTAGAGTAAGGGGTAAATATGAGTAAAAATGAAAATAATGATATGGTTTATAATTTAAGTATTCTTTTTGGAACTGGGCTAGGGCTAGCTTTTCGCGCCTTTTTCAGTTTAATGTTTGCAGGTATTATAACAGCCTCACAACAGAATGTGGTTTATTTTACATCATATGGAATACTGTTTTTTCTTTTAATCATTCCTAGTTGCCGTCAAATTTCAATTACTATGATCGTGATAATCGCGCTTTATGCTGGTATTAAAGTTAAATGGAAGGAATTTCCCTATAAGAAACGTATAAAAGCCTTTAACTCAATTTTTTCTATTATAGGTCTTCAAACAAGCGATAATTGTTTACCCACCTTTTTGTATGAAGAAGAACTAAGCGAATATTGTTTAGTGCTTGCGTTTCAATCACTTATACCATTAAGTGTTTGGAAGGCAAAACAAGAACAACTAGAAGTATATCTTAATCAAAAAATTGTTGATATAAAGCAAGATCCAGAAAATAATAGAAATGTGTTTATTATGCTACAGTCACAACAATTACCAGAGTATATGGAATGGGATGACAGCTTTAATAATATAAACGACGATACTTTATTATTAGGTATTGGAAATTATGGAAAAGTTGGGCTGAATTTAACTAAATATGCACATGCATTTATTGCTGGGGAAACTGGAAGTGGGAAATCAAATTTAATGAAGTGCTTGATTGAACAATCATTAAAAAAAGATTATGATGTCGAACTGATTGACTTTAAAAGGGGCGTTTCATTCATGAATTTTAGTGATATGGTAACAATTCACTATGAATATTCAACGGCACAGGTGCTACTAGAACGAATGGTAAGAGAAACAGAACGACGACTTGATTTATTTAGAAAAGCTAAGGTTGATAATATTCGCGAATATAATAATGTATGTTCAAGACCTTTAGCAAGAAAAGTTATTTTCATAGATGAACTAGCCGAATTGTTAAAGGTTAGAGATCGGGATATATCACATAGTCTTTATGACAGTTTAGAAACGCTTACAAGGCTTTCACGCGCTGTTGGCATACATCTTATTATGGGAATACAAAGACCTGATAGCACCGTTGTAAACGGTCAAATAAAAAGTAATGTGGCTTTTCGTATTTGTGGCAGGTTTGTTGACAAAGAACCTAGTAGGATAATGTTAGGGACTGATGTAGCAAGTTCATTAGACGATGTAAAGGGGCGTTTTATCGTAAAGGCTAGTACAATGCAAGAAATACAAAGTTTTTATTATGCTGATAATCATACCTATGCGAGAGTACATGAAACACAACAGGTTGAAGTTATAGAAGAAAATATCAAAAATGATATGCTAGAAAGAGAGCTAAAAGAACCGCATAATAGAAAAATAACATTTGATTTTAACGATATTTAAAATTAATAAAAGCCAGAAAGTTGAACCTTATCCGAGTTCTCTTTCTGACTTTATTTTCATAGATTATTGTAGTTGGTTAAAAAATGACCAGCTATGATAGGAGGTGTTTTTATAATAACAAAAAATGAATTGGAAAAATTAAGTAAACAAAATTTAGACGAAATCGACAAATCACAATTGAAAGAAATAAACGAAATGGTGATCGATCCAACAGCATCATATTATGAAAGAATGAAGTATTTTTTTGAAGAAATTAAAAACCCGTATTGTTTTAAAGTTAATGGTACAATTGTCCAAATTAAATACAACAATAACTCAAAAAAGACTATAAATGATTGTTTATATAATTATTTGTTAAAGAAAAAAGAATCAGATCACTTAGATCTATGATACAATATTTTTGTATTGTGGTTGTGTAAATTATTGAGGAGGAATATTTTTGAGACACAACTTACAACAATTTATGCAATGGTTACCAGTACACGAAAAAGGATTGCCCAAATGGGTGATAGGAATTTATCTTAGATTATCAAAAGAAGATATGAAAAAATTGCAGAAAAGAAAAAAAAATTATACTGGAGAAGATTTATTTAGTGAAAGCATACTTTTTCAAATTAAGTATATTGGACTATTCCTACAACAAATTGACGATTTTATGATATATGATATTTATATAGACGACGGATTAACAGGAACTGATTTTGAACGTGGCGAATATCAGAGATTACAACAAGATATAGATAATAACATTGTAAATTGTTTTATTGTAAAAGATATAACTAGGTTTGTAAGAAATTTAGCCGATGGTATAAAGGAGCTTGATTCATACGTTTTAGAAAAAAACGTAAGGTTTATATGCTGTGGAGAACCTGCGATTGATACATTTAAAGATCCACACGCGATCACTAGCCCCGAAGTATATCAGGCATTTCAAAATGCTGAAGATGTTGCAAGAATTACATCGGTGAAAATCCGTATCACACAAGAAACAAAACGCGCATATGGGGAGCCACTTGGGGGATTTCCAACATACGGATATATGAGTGATCCAAACCCATTTAACAAGAATTGGATTATTGATCCAGTTGCTTCTAAAATAGTGCGTCAAATATTTGAATGGAGCAGTTCAGGGATTTCTGACAAACAAATTGCAAGAAAATTAAATGAGCAGGGAATACCGAACCCCACCAAATATAAGCAGGAAGTATTAAAATTAAATTATCATAATCCTAATTCGGATGAGAACAGTGGTTTATGGAGTCCTAGCACAGTCAGTCGAATTTTATCAAACAAATCAAATTTAGGGTTTATGGTACAAAAGAAGAGCTCTTCTTTTGATCATAAGCGTCATAAACAAATCCCAACACCTAAAGAAAAGTATCAGTTAAAAGAAAATTGTCACGAGAGTATAATTAACAATGACATGTTTGAAGATGTTGAAGTTATAAGGAAACGAAGAACAAGAATATCCGAAAAGACGGGGGAAGTGCATCTTTTTGCAGGGCTAGTATATTGTTCTGATTGTAAAAAAGCAATGCGAAAAACGAACGCGAAAAATAATAATTATTTAGTTTGTCGAACTTATCGTGAACATGGTAAAAAATATTGTAATGATAAGCATAGTATTAATTTTAAAACATTAGAGGAAATAATACTTAAACTAATTCAAGTTCAAATTAACTATATTGAAAATTTACAAGGAATTGTAAATGAGATTAATCAATGTTCTAATGTAAAAAATGAATCAACCCGATTGAATCTCTTGATCGAAAGTACAAAAATAAATATAGAAAAAAATAATCACTTGTTAGATAACTTTTATTACGATTGGAAAAAAGACGATATTTCAAAAGAACAATATCAGCGTTTGAGAGTTGAAACAGAGGAAAAAATAAGTCGTTTAACAAAGTCATTGCAGGTTTATTTGCTTGAACAAAGTAAAATAATGCAAGGAATAAAATCTAAAGATAAATATTTTGAAACTTTTTTAAAATATAAAAGTATCAAGGAGCTAGATAGAGAAGTTTTAGTTGAACTTATAGATAGAATCGAAATAACAGCAGAAAAAGGCGCTATTGTTACTTTTAGATATAGGGATTCTCTTTCTTTAATTTTAGATTTTATTGAAGAAAACAAACCAGAAAATATCGTTGAAAAACAAAAAAAATATATTAAAAAAAAGTGATTTTTTTTACATAGCAGTTTGGTATATTGTGCTGTAGAGGTCGGCCCGGTTGGTCCCATAGCGCCGTTCATACCGTTAGCACCAGTAGCGCCAGTGGCTCCCGTTACTCCGGCTGGTCCCATAGGTCCCCGTGGTCCGGTCGGTCCGACATAGCCCTGAGGTCCCATGGCGCCTGTCGGCCCTACCATACCCTGAGGTCCCTGGAATCCCCTTGGCCCCTGAGGCCCCTGAGGTCCCTGAGGCCCTCTCGGTCCCTGAGGTCCTCTTGGCCCCTGAGGTCCCTGAGGTCCGGGGCAACCACGCGGTCCCCTTGGTCCGGTCGGCCCACGGCCGCAACAATTGCATCCGCAGCCGCCACAGCCGCATCTATAGTCAGCCGTGTCCGGTTCCGGACAGCGGCGTCCTCCAAATGAATCTCCGTCCGAATTATAATCGGAGTAGTTGGAATGATTCATTCCGTTTGAATTATTTAAATACATAGTGTTATCTCCTTACTTTAAATTTTAGTCAGGAATAAGAAGCTCTCACTTGGATGGCTTTTTTTCTGTTCAATATACTATATGAAAATTGAACAAGTTTTGTGAGCGGCGGAATAGAAATGTCCGGCAGTTTGAAGATTAGGGTTGACAGGCACCGGTTAGACGGATAAAATTAAACTATAAGTTTAATTAATGGAGGCGCTATGGGACGAAGAAAAAAAGAACCGGGAAGCGTGCACCGCGAGGCAATTGCATCAGCAGCCGAAGCGCTGTTTTCACGGAAAGGCATTGACGCGACGTCAATGGATGAGATAGCTGAGAAATCTGGGTACAGTAAGGCAACACTGTATGTGTATTTTAAAAATAAGGAAGAGATTGCGGATATTCTTGCACTGGAGAGCATGAAAAAACTGCACGGCTGCATCAGCTCTGCGCTCAGGAAAGAGAGAAGCACGCGGCGCAGATACGATTTAATATGCCGGGCGCTGCAGGAGTATCAGGAAGAATTTCCGCTCTATTTTAAGATGGTTTCAGATACGATCAATATCGATTTTGACGGCCGGGACTTCATGCCGGAAGAACTCGAGACTTACCGCATCGGAGAAGTGCTGAATGAACAGCTGAAAGAATTTATAAACGATGGAATCCGGGAGGGAGAGCTGAGAGAGGAATTGGAGGTTATGGCTACCATATTTTCTTTCTGGGGAATGCTCTCCGGCCTGATACAGACAGCGGCAAGTAAAGAGGCTTACATCAGCCGGAATCTTCAACTTTCTAAACAGGAGTTTCTGGACTACGGCTTTGATACGCTTTACCGGTCCATTTTAAAAACAGGATGATGAGAAGAGGGGGGATCAGATGAACGACAGGAGAGTACTGGCCATAGCAGGAAGTCCACGCAGAAATGGGGTTACATCGAAGATGCTGGAGTGCGCGGTAAATGCCGCCGAACGTAATGGCTGGAAAGTGGATAAGATAAATTTGTATGAGAAACATATTGAATTTTGCAGCGGCTGCCGTTCCTGCCTTACTTCGGGAATGTGTGTCAGGAACGATGATATCCAGGAGATAGCAGCGCTTCTGCAGGAATGTGATACGGTTATTCTTGCAGCTCCCGTTTACTGGGCGAATGTCCCTGCCGCGGTAAAAAATATGTTTGACCGCCTTCTGGGCGTTGCAATGGAGGAGACCGGTACCTTTCCGAAGCCCCGCCTGTCAGAACGGCAGAAATATGTCCTCCTGACTGCATGCAATACCCCATTCCCATTTTCCGGGCTGTGCGGCCAGAGCAGCGGGGCGCTGCGTACGATGAGGGAGTTTTTCAAAACATCAGGAATGAAATGCGGCGGAAAATTTGTCTGTACGAATACTTCGGTGAGAAAAGAACCTTCGGACAGGATTCTACGGAAGATTGAGAAGTATTGGGAGCGCTGATAGGGTACTCCGGCTGTCTTATGCGATAGGAACCCAGTATTGGATTTCATTTTCATCGTGTTCGCCGATTTCCTCTCCATACAGGACAAAATCATAGGGATTATTTTCACTGAACCGGCAGGTTGAATGGGGAAACCATTCCTGATAGACATACTCCGCAACCGGCTGCAGACTATCTTCATTTTTGCCTCTCCAGTGGAATACGGCATATCTGCCGGATGGCAGCCGAAAGACTTCCATGCCTTTGGGAAGGTATTCGGTGGAGGATACCTGCGCTCCCGCAATATATCTGAAGACCGGATTTTCGCCGCCGCTTTCAAATCCTGCGTAATCGTTGACACCGATTAAAAAGGAAAAGTCCACCCTGTTTTTAATTCTGGATTTATTTTTGTGTAGCCTGTGCCAGCATTTTCCTATGTCCTTAAATCCCTTTCCGGTGCTGGTGCTGTAACCGATGAGCGTCAGTGCGTCCAATTCTGTGATTTTGATTTCCCGTATCTTGTCACCGTTGATTTTCTTTCGGCTGGTAATATCATATTTCAATTGAAGGGGGAGAAAATCGCCGTGTTTTCTATAATATTGAGGACTGCATCGATACATGGCTCTGAAGCTCCTGGAAAAAGAGCGTTGTGCATCATAGCCGGCGCACAGTGCAATTTCCTGGATGGATAAATCGGTAGACAGAAGCATCCGTGCGCACTCCGTCATTCTGCGTCTTTTAATATAATTATGGAGTGTGAGGCCGACGACAGAGGAAAACATTCTGTGTAAATGATACTTCGAATAGCCGATTTCCTTTGCAACAGATTCTAAATCCAGGGTTTCTTCCAGTAAATGCGCTTCAATATATTCAATCACCCGTGATGTTCCCAGTAAATTGTTATCCATATCTGAATTCCTCCTGATTTCAGAATAGCAGATTATGTAGGAAAATACTTCACATATCTTGCTGAAAAGTAGGAAATGAATCGAGCAGCGGAAAGCTGGTCTGTGAATTTGCCGCTGCCGCCAATTTTCCATGGCATGAATAAAGTCCGCTCCGGTTACAGGCCGGGGCGGACTTTATTCATTGTCTGTAATAGACAGTGAAAGAAAACGCGGGGGAGCAGATAAGTTTACTGCTTTCTAACTTTCTAAACAACGAAAAGCACGCTTCGCGAACTTTTCATTGTCACTCAATAAGGGCGCTCACCGCATTTGAACCCGAAGCAGGCCGGTTGAGCTTGACAATGGCTATCGTTGCGGTGCCCTCACTGCTGGAGACGTTACTGTTATAGGTCAGTGTAAAGAACGTTTCCTGCAAAACTTCAATGATGATTGAGTTGGAGCCATAGGCGCTTGTATAGTCGGTGCCTGTCTTAAAATAGATTCCGTATTCAATGTGCGGACTTCCATTATAGGAAGGTGTAATCTGCATGTATCCGGGAGTTGCAAGAATCGCCGATACATGGTACGAAATCAGGTAATATCCCGGCGCAAGTGCAATTCTGGTAAGATCTGTTAATACAATCTGGCCGGTCGGATCTGCGGTAGAAGTTCCCATCTGGATTTGGGTGGCATTTACAAATTGCAGAGCAAAAGTTGCAAAAGATGCGAAAACATCTTCGGGAGCTGCGCCGGTAGCGCCAGTCGGCCCGGTAGCGCCGTTGCTTCCGGTGGCCCCAGTAGCGCCAGCCGGCCCGGTAGCGCCGTTGCTTCCGGCCGCGCCAGTTGGCCCGGTTGCCCCGGTGCTGCCCCTTGGAATTTCAAAATTGAGAACTGCTTTACAGGGTGTCCCCGAATTGGTGACTCTGGCGTTTGTTCCGGGCGCTCCTGTCAAAGTCGTGCCTACGGTGACGGTGGAACAGCACTTTTGACAGGGCTGGCAAAGAGGGCGGTCGGAACAGGTGGGCCGTTTTGAACATTGAGATGAACCCCCTTGATTTTCATAATCTTTATTGTAATAGTCATTAATATGCATAAAAGATACCTGGTATAAATTAAAGTCTTAATGTAGAATATGAAAATATGGACAAAAAGTACCCCGAGTCCGATATTTTAGGAAATAACCATATAAAACCACAAAAAAATTGAAACTTTTCTTCAATATGGGCCGTCTAACGGTCAAGAAAGGAGAATAGAGAAGTGAGAAAAGAGACAATGCGGGATAAACTTGAAGAAGTAATTCTGGCTTCCTATGAATCTATGTACCGTATGGCGTTTGTATATATGAAAAATGAAGCAGATGCACTGGATGTGGTACAGGACAGCGTAGTTAAAGCCATCAAAAATTCAGGACAGCTGAAAGAAGTATCTTATATGAAGACCTGGCTGTTCAGAATCGTAATTAATACGGCTATCGACGAGCTTGAGAAGAGGAAAAAAGTACTTCCTCTGTTCTCGGAAAATGAAGATGCAAAAGAAGATAAATACTGTGATTTTGATACGATAAATTCTCTGGCACAGCTGGATCAGACAGAAAAAACAATTATTTTACTCCGATACTGTGAGGAGTGGAAGTTAGAGGAGATAGCCGTGTATATGGAGCTTAATTTGAACACCGTTAAGAGCATCCTGTACAGGAGTCTGAAGAAATTGAAAACAGAGTTGATGAAAGGAGAGGCAGTTTCATGAAAAAAACGGGGAAAAACCAAAGAGAAATCACGGAAAATGAAAACCAGGAACTGGAATCCCTGATGGTGGATCCACAATTAAATTACAGAATGGAGCGGATGGAACAGGAATATAAGGAAATCAAAGTTCCAACGGAACTGAAAGGTAGAGTATTGCAGGCAATGCAGGAAGGAAAAGACGCCCTGAATGCAGAACAGGAAAAGGAGACTGATCGAGTGACGGAAAAGAAAGAAGTTTCAAAACAGGTCCAGGATAACGGGAAACAGGGCAGAAAGAGAACAGCCTCCCATTATCTCCTCAGAACAGCACAGACCGCTGCAGCTGCCCTTATGGTGGTCACGGTTCTGGCAAATACCAGCGCCGAAACGGCATATGCAATGAGCCGTATCCCGGTGCTCGGCGCCATCACAAAAGTAGTTACATTCCGTACCTATGAGCAGCAGAATGAGAATTCGGAAGCCAAGGTTGAGGTTCCGAAGATTGAGGCCGGTGAAGGCTCCGGTATTACCGGTGCTGCCGAGCAGGTCAATAAGTCGGTGGAAGACTACACCAACCAGATTATCGCCCGGTTTGAAGAAGATGTAAAGAGGGACGGGGAAGAGGCACACATAGGACTTTATACCGAATATAAGGTGCTGGCGGACAACAACCGGTTCTTCACCCTGAAAATTCAGACCGACGAGGTTATGGCCAGTGGATACCAGAGTGCGCTCATCTATAACATAGACAAGAAAACAGATAAAATCCTGGAACTGAAAGATATGTTCCCGGCGGGGACGGACTACGTAACCCTGCTGTCCGACGCAGCTAAAAAAGTGATGCAAAAGAACATGCAGGAAGATGAAAACAAATCCTACTTCCTGGACGACGGTATGGGAAGTGATTTTGAGAAAATCAACGAGAACCAGACTTTCTATATCAATGATGCGGGACGTATGGTGCTTGTTTTTAACGAATACGACGTGGCTCCCGGTTATATGGGACTTGTAGAAATCGAACTTCCAGATTCGGTATTTCACGCGGACGGCTTATAAACAAATGGGAAAGAAAGAAGAATAATCAGAACAGGAAGAAAGAAAGCCTGCCGCGCAGAAACGGCTGGCTTTCTTTTCTAGTGCGCCCGGCGGCGCACGTTTCTAACCGGTGAAAGTCCGGAATCCGCCCGGTAGTGGGAAGGATATAGCCAAAGGCAAGGGTGTCCATCGTGAGGTGGAATCTGAAGGAAGCCGGATACGGGGAACATACTAACCCGCGGGCAAATCTCTGGTCTGACGGACAGAAATCACATCAGGCTATGCATGAGGGTAAGACTGCTATACAAGTTAAAGCCCAATAACTACACGGAATCATGCATGGTAAATGTGGCAGATGGATGGAGAGAAAGAAACGTGTGGTACCCGGGGAGGTCTGTACGATACGTCCTGAAAGGGATAACCATTATCGTGAGATAATGCTGAACGGACAGAAGTCAGCCGAGGCCGTAGTAGTCGAGAGATGAAGGGCCGGATTAACAGGAGTCTTAAGTACAACCGGGAAAGGAGGAGAGAGCCTTGGGTACAGAAAACAAAGATAGCTGCCCGCAAAGAGATAGCGCGGAATGCGAAGGGTATGTGGGAGCGCACCGCTCTTTCCGCCGGATATGGAAGGAAAGGGACAGTGCACAGCCGGAACTCTTGGAGGAGATACTGGATAAGGGCAACCTCAACAGAGCTTTTAAGAGAGTAAAGGCAAACAAGGGAGCGCCAGGAATCGACGGGATTACCGTGGAGGAAATAGGCGCATACCTGAGGGAAAACCAGAAAGAACTTATCAAGACCGCATTTTCCAACAAGCCATAACACAGCGCCTTACACCGGTCTACGGGCCGTTGTTCTCAGAGGACAGTTACGGTTATCGCCCGGGAAGAAGTGCGAAGGACGCCATTCAGAAGGTGAAAAAGTATGCGGAGCAGGGATACACCCATGCGGTAGCACTGGACTTGTCGAAATACTTTGACACCTTGAACCATGAGATACTCCTGAATATCCTGCGCAGAAATGTAAAGGACGAAAGGGGAATCCAGTGGATTAAGAGGTACTTAATTTCATGGGAGATTTTTTCTAAATAAGTTCTTCCTGAACAACGAAAAGTACGCTTCGCGAACTTTTCATTGACACTCAATAAGATAAAATCCCACCGGATAGGGCGGAATTTTAAGAATATCGGCGGATATCTGTTAATAAATATTCATATTCTCATGTTTTTAATATGGTATAATAAAACAAGTAAAAAATAACCCAGACGTTAAACTACATCTGCGGGATTACAGAACAGGAACCGGGGAGGTTTTTAACATGAGAGAGGCCATAATCAGCATTATTACCTTTTGCGTATTTTACTTTTCCAACTTTGTCATTTTATCGGGACTGGGAGCGTTGATGAAACCGGAAGGAGATCCGTTTATTAATTCCTACCTAAACCCTGTTTACAGCGGCATGGCAGCCCTGGCAGCCATTATTATCGTTTGTACCTGCATTATTGTCAGGAAACTGGATGAGGTGCTGAAAGAGCTCAAAAAAGATGAGTATAAGTCAGGGAAGAATAAAGCAAATGCGAATGAAGCAGATGTGAATAAAGCAGATTAGATTTAAACAGATGTGAATTAAAAAGATGCAAAAAAACAGGAAGCCCTGACGGTATTGTACCGGCAGGGCTTTTGCAAATTCTTCGTTTTCGTTTCAAATATCGACGGATTCTTCATCTTACGGGCTATAAGCCATCTTCTTACAGGCTGTCGGCCATCTCATAAAGAAGACGCTCGGAATCATCCCAGCCCAGACATGGATCGGTGATGGATTTGCCGTAACAGTGCTCGCCGACCTTCTGGCAGCCAGGTTCGATGTAGCTCTCAATCATAACGCCTTTGACGAAATTGCGGATATCATCCGAATGGCGGCGGCTGTGGAGCACCTCTTTTACAATGCGGATCTGCTCCTGATAGAGCTTATTGGAGTTGGAATGGTTGGCGTCCACAATGCAGGCCGGATATTGTAAATCGCGTTCCATGTATAGCTCAAGAAGCAGTTTTAAGTCCTCATAATGATAGTTCGGCTGGCACTGGCCGTGTTTGTTGACAGAGCCTCTGAGGATAGTATGGGTCAGAGGATTGCCCTGTGTCATGACCTCCCAGCTCCGATAGATAAATTCATGGCCGTGCTGGGCGGCGTGAACCGCGTTGAGCATGACGGACAGTCCGCCGCTGGTTGGGTTCTTCATGCCGACAGGCACGTCGATGCCGCTGGATACGAGGCGGTGCTGCTGGTTTTCAACAGAACGGGCGCCGACGGCTATGTAGGACATTACATCATTTAAATAAGTAAGGTTTTCCGGGTAGAGCATCTCATCCGCCGTTGAGAATTCCGTTTCCCTGATAACGCGCATATGAAGCTTCCTGATGGCCAGCAGGCCCTCAAAAAGATCGGGCTTCTTCTCCGGGTTCGGCTGGTGAAGCAGACCCTTGTAACCGTCGCCGGTGGTTCTCGGCTTATTGGTGTAAATCCGGGGAACCAATATCAGTTTGTCTTTTACTTTATCCTGTACCTTGGCAAGGCGGTTTACGTAATCACATACGGAATCCTCCCTGTCGGCCGAGCAGGGACCGATAATAACTAGAAATTTATCGCTCTTCCCTGTAAAAACGTCACGGATCTCCGCGTCCTTTACAGCCTTGACTGCGGCCAGTTCGGGCGCCAGCGGAAACTGTTCCTTAATTTCATCCGGTGTCGGCAGTTTGCTGACATATTCAAATCCCATGGGTATCGTCCTCCTGTAAATCGTAAACTATTCGTAACTAAAATTCAATTGATATTTATATGTGCGTCCATTATAATATAGAAATTCCGATTCGGCAATAGCCCGGAGGCCATTAACAGGCCCGGAATGCATAAAAATGCCGTCGTCCGGCCAGGATACCCCTCAGGGCGTGTTATCTATCTTACATAAAGCAGACGGCAGCACAAAAAACTAGACAAGGGAGACTTATTATGAAAAAAAGAACGATGATTTTTGCAGCGGCGGCGCTGGCGGCAGGCCTTACAGCCTGTGCACCGAAAACGGAGACAACTGCACCGGAAACTACGATAGAGGAAACGCAGGAAACAACACAGGAGTCTGTTCCGGCGGAGAGCGAAGGGAATGATGAGACGGCATCCGAAGAAACCGGGGCAGAGACAAACGCAGAGATTTCAGATGAGCTTCTGAGCAAAGTCTATGCGGCGGTAAAGGAAGCCTATGGCGAGAAGTACGTACCCAGCATGATGTTTGACGAGACGATGATGGAAGGCACTTTCGGTATTACGAAGGACCAGTATGATTCCTACGTGGCGGAAGGCCCGATGATTTCCGCACATGTGGAGATGTTTGTCGGCGTCAAAGCCAAAGAAGGAAAGGCGGCCGATGTGGCAAAGGCGCTTGAGGACTACAGGAAGAGCCAGCTTGACGGAGCGCTTCAGTATCCGATGAATATGCCTAAGATCGAGGCGTCTGAAGTAGTTACACACGGCGACTATGTATTCTTCATTATGCTTGGTTCACCTGAAATGGAAGCGGAAGAGCAGGGTGAGGAAGCGGCGCTTGAGTCGGCAAAGGAGAATAATCAGATCGCCGTTGACACGATTGCCGGATTTTTTAAATCATAGTACCTAAATCAAATGTAAGGAGAGCTGGAAATGGTATTTTCAAGTCTTTTGTTTCTGTTCCGCTTCCTTCCTGTGGCGCTGCTTGCCTACTATGCAGCGCCCCGCAGGTACAGGAACGGGATACTGTTTGTAGCAAGCCTGATTTTTTATGGATGGGGGGAGCCGGTTTATATTCTGCTCCTCCTTTTTTCCACGGTTGTTGACTTTATTCACGGGAAACTTGTACACCGGTTAAAAGGCGAGGGGAATATCGGAGGAGCAAAGCTTGCCGTGGCATCCTCGGTGCTGATTAATCTTTCGCTTCTCTGTATCTTTAAATATACGGATTTTCTGATTGGCGCATGGAACGCCGCGACGGGGGGAGGAGTACCGCCTCTTAACCTGGCGCTGCCCATCGGAATCTCTTTTTACACCTTCCAGACCATGTCCTACACGATAGACGTGTACAGGGGGAAAGCCGGAGTCCAGACGAGTATTGTGGCGTTCGGCGCCTACGTGGCGATGTTTCCGCAGTTAATTGCCGGCCCGATCGTGCGCTACAGCACAATCGCTAAGGAACTGACGGAGAGGAAGGAGACGCTTGCCTGCTTTTCGGAGGGGATTGTCCTGTTTACCGCGGGGCTGGGGAAGAAAGTGCTGTTCGCAAACCAGCTGGGGCAGATCTGGGATGAGATTATTCATATTGCTCCCGATGAGAGAAGTATTCTGATGGTGTGGATTGGCGTTTTTGCATTTGGAATGCAGATTTACTTTGATTTTTCCGGTTACTCCGATATGGCTATGGGACTGGGCCGGATGTTCGGATTCCATTTTCCCGAGAATTTCCACTATCCGTATGAATCGAAGAGCATTACGGAGTTCTGGCGCCGCTGGCATATCTCGCTGGGGACCTGGTTTAAGGAGTATGTCTACTTTCCGCTCGACGGAAGCCGGTGCGGCCGGGCTCTTCAGTTCCGGAATATTATGATTGTCTGGCTGCTCACGGGAATCTGGCATGGGGCCGGCTGGAACTTTCTGCTGTGGGGGCTTTATTTTGCCGTTCTTTTGCTGGCGGAGAAATTTTTCCTGCACAGCCTGCTGGTAAAATGCCCGTCCTTCATCAGGTGGTTTTATGCGATGTTTGCAGTCTATATGGGCTGGGTGCTTTTTGCCTTCGATGATATGGGGCAGGGGATTTTATACTTCAGACAGCTTTTTGGAGCGGCCGGAATCAGCGCGGTCAATACGAGGACCTTTTATCTCTTTTTTACAAACATTCTTCTGATGGCTGCTGCGGCAATCGGAGCCACCTCCCTGCCCGCGTCCTTCTGCAGGGAACATGTGCAGGAAAAAACGCTTTTTATCCTGGAGCCGCTCTTTGTCTGCGCCGTGCTTCTGCTGTCGACGGCTTATCTGGTGAACGCGGGATATAACCCGTTTTTGTATTTCAGATTTTAGAAGCAGTGGAAATCAAACAGTAAAAAGAAGATCGGTAACATGGGTAAAGAGGACACAGACGGGAGGCGGTGGGGCATTTTGAAAAGAAAAGTAATTACAACAGCGGCATTTTTAATCCCGCTCACATGTTTGTCGGTTCTGAGCGCGGTGCTGCCCGCAAAGACCTTTTCGGAGGAGGAAAACCGGTATCTGGCGGGAAAACCGTCATTTACGCCCGAATCCTTTATGGACGGAAGTTTTGGAAAAGATTATGAGACATGGCTGTCCGACCAGTTCCCGTTCAGGGGAACGTTTGTGGCAGCTAAAACCAACGCGGACCGGCTGATTCTAAGGGAAGACGTGAATGGAGTTTATTTTGGAAAAGATCATTATTATATAGAAAAAATGGATACCGAGGATTTAATGACGGAACAGCTGTCAAAGAATCTGGATTATCTGGCAGCCGCGGCGGCTGGTTTTACAGCCATGGCCGGGAAGGAACATGTGAAGATCATGCTGGTTCCATCCGCATCCCAGGTTCTGACCGGGAAACTTCCGCCCTTTGCGGCTCCTGCCGATCAGGCCGCGGTGACAAAGCTGGCCCGGGAAAAGCTTAGGAAAACGATGGGGGAGGATACCATTCTCCTGGATGTTGAAGGGACACTTAAGAAAGTAGCGGACGAACCGGTTTATTACAGGACGGATCATCACTGGACGACACTCGGCGCCTATTATGCCTACCGGCTGTACGGGCAGTCGGCCGGGTTTAAACCGTGGGAGCCGGAAGATTTTGTGGAAACGGTGGTGTCCTCTGACTTCCTGGGAACCATCCAGTCAAAGTTAGGCATTGATCTGGTTCCGGACGAAATCACATTGTTCCTCCCGGC
Organism: [Clostridium] symbiosum; assembly: GCA_036419695.1. NCBI lineage: Bacteria > Bacillati > Bacillota > Clostridia > Lachnospirales > Lachnospiraceae > Otoolea > [Clostridium] symbiosum. The sequence continues at coordinate 3,637,248 of CP143946.1, read as the reverse complement.
AGCCCCTGTAAAATATAAAGTATTCTATGACGGGCTGCCGGAGGCGCATGATTCGCTTTATAACGAAAAGGCGCTGGAGAAAAAAGATCAGTATTCTGTTTTTCTGGACGGAAACCACGGATGGACAAAAATTGTAAATGAAAAAGCAGGGGAGGAGGCAAAGGGAAAGAAACTTTTGATGATAAAGGATTCCTATGCCCACTCATTTGCTCCCTTTGTCATCAATCATTTTGAGGAAGTTCATATGATAGATCTCAGATATTTTAATATGAAACCGTCGGATTTTGCGAAGAGTCAGGAAATTACCGACATTCTTGTGCTTTATCAGATACCAGGATTTGCAAAAGACGGGAATCTCTTCAAGATAGTGCGCTAAAACTTGACGGATCGCCATTTTCATACTAAAATAGACTATATCAAAAAAAAATAATTTTTTTTGGTATACGTGCAATAAAATGCGCATGTGGTGCATTAACTTATTGAACGGATGAAAATCATTTCTGTTCGGGAGACCAAAACGGATGAAGAACAAACCAAATATCAAGTTACTCGAAATTCCTTGATGCATTACACTCCGTTACGATTCCGCGAAGGCAGTACCCCACAGAAAATCATTTCAGCAGCAGGTTGACGACAACCAGAGCCTGCAGCTGAGTAAAAAAGAACCGGACTGAAAATTTCAGTACCGGTCTTTTTTATATCATAGGAAAGTGCCCGTATAAAAACCTCTTGACTTTCCCGTTAAAACACGGTATAAACGAGTGGCGCCCATAGAGTGCGGAATTTGGAAAGCACACTTTGCGGATTTTTTATTGCCAATCAATAAGGGAGAATTAAGAGAAATATGAAGATAGAAAATGACCTTGGAAAAGACGACATAAAGAAACTTGTAATCAGAATTGCGCTTCCGTCCATGCTGGCACAGTTTGTAAATGTACTTTACAGCGTGGTGGACAGAATGTACATAGGAAATATTGCGGGGATAGGAGAAATTGCGCTCGCCGGAGTGGGTATCTGCGGACCGATCGTGACGATGATATCGGCGTTTGCCTCCCTGGTAGGGATCGGCGGTTCGCCGCTTATGAGTATCAGAATGGGTGAGGGTAATGAGAAAGAGGCGAAAAAGATACTGGCCAACAGTTTTCTGATGCTGGCCGTTATCTCGGTCATCACAACGGCGGCGGCGCTGCTTCTGAAAAACAGGCTGCTCATGTGGTTTGGCGCCAGTGAAACGATTTTTCCCTATGCCAACGAATACATAACGATTTACCTGATGGGAACCATCTTTGCCCTGATGGCGGTGGGAATGAACCAGTTTATCATCTGTCAGGGATTTGCCAAGGTGGGAATGAAATCAGTGACCCTGGGAGCCGTTATCAATATTATCCTGGATCCCATTTTTATTTTCGGACTTCACATGGGGGTTGCGGGAGCCGCCCTGGCAACGGTTCTGTCGCAGATGGCTTCCTGCATTTTTGTACTTTTGTTCCTGTTTGGGAAGAAGGTGCCGATCCGGATTGGTTTCGGCGGCTACGAATGGAGAATTGTCAGGAAGATTACCGTGCTGGGAATGACGCCGTTTCTGATCATTGCTTTCGACAATGTGCTGATTATTGCCCTTAACGCGGCCCTGCAGCATTACGGCGGGGCGGAGGGAGACAAACTCTTAACCTGTGCTACGATTGTCCAGAGTTTTATGCTGATGGTGACGATGCCCCTTGGAGGCATCACAGGCGGCACAGAGCCGATTCTCGGATATAATTTCGGAGCGAGGCGTTCCGACAGGGTGTTAAGCGCACAAAAATATATTGTAAGCCTGGCACTCGCTTTTACAACGGTTATGTTTGTGGTTTCACAGACTATGCCCTACTATTTTGCCAGGATTTTTACACAGAACGAAGAATACATTTCCCTGACCGTGTGGGCCATCCGAATCTATACGCTGGGAATCATTCCTCTGGCTCTTCAGTATACGGTGGTCGACGGCTTTACCGGAATGGGAGTCGCCTCCGTGGCCATCTTCCTGTCCATGTTCCGGAAGGTGCTGTATCTGGGCGGAGTGTTCATACTTCCCATCCTTTTCGGCGTAACCTCCATCTTCTATACGGAGATGATCTCCGATTTCGGAGGGACGGTGATGAGCGTTGCCGTCTATCTGCTTGTGATACGCAAGATACTCAAAAGGCGCGAGGAAGGTACATTTTAAAAATAAAATAAATAAGACAGAAGCATTACAGGCTATAGTCTGCGGCGGCTCCCTGAGGGGATCCCCGCAGACTATATTTTAGTTAGTTTCTGTTTTGTCTTAAAGGAATGATACGGTTTGCCGTTTTCAGCGCATATCTTCCACAAGGAGGATTTGGATTGTGTCCGGAGACGGGTTCCAGTTCAGGACATATAAGGTGTATACCCTGTTTGGATTGAGGTTGATGAAGGTAGAGAGCAGGTTAACTGCCGGACGTGCGGATCTTGCCACGGAGACAGGATAGCTTCCCGGACGGAGTCTGCTGAAGCTTCCGGCTGTGCCTGGGCGGGTGTTGGTAAAGCTCATTAATCCGTTTGACAGAATTACGTTGACGGCTCCGCTTGCGTAAGCCAGGTTACAGACACGGAAACAGGAGTTGTTAAAGTTGGCGCTGCATCCGCCGTCCGTAATGGTGGTCAGGTTCATTCTGTTATTGGAGCTGACAATTGCGATGGTTGAATTATTGCCGATGAAAACATTTCGCTGCAGGAAGACAAAGCCATTGGCCGCCATAATCGTTACCCTGTGGAATCCTCTCGAGTACCTTCTGTAGCGGCTGACTTCCGCAAAGTCCATGCCGGTCAGGATAACCCGGTTGTCAACTTCCACCGTAAGGCCGGAGAATTCCGGGGAAGCGTTTATAAATCTGGCATTGACGTTCTGTGTCGGGAAGGGGAAGCAGTTTGGGCAGGGAATGACGGGGCCGGGCCCGATTGGGAACCAGTTCGGGTTAACGGAGAAATCGGGATCAATCACGTCGTAATCAGGCATAACGGAGAAATCGGGATCGATTACGTCGTCCTCCGGCATAACAGAAAAGTCCGGATCAATCATGCGGTTATCCTGCATAGCGGAAAGTCCGGAGTCAAAGTTTCCGTTATCAGCCGGGGTGGCAATACCGGAAACATCAGAGTCGTTCATTTCAAAGATATCTGAGTCCGGTGATAAATTCATTTCATGTAACATACCATACCTCGTTTTTTAGTGTTTATATTAAAAGTGTATTCATATAACTGTAAAATGAGCATGGACCGCCAAAAACTAAAAGAGACAAAATGCAATAAAATTCAACCTGATTTACCTGTAAATTACATAAAATTTACATATTTTACAAAAAGCTTGAAATAGTTATTTTCTCTGTGATATGATAGAAAAGATCGGCTTTTACCCGGCAGTGCCCCTGCCAAAAAAGCGGACACAGGAGGAGAATTTTTATGTCGATAAATGACGTAAGCAATCTGTTTACATTTGCCGGAGGCCTGGGCATGTTCCTATATGGTATGCGCATCATGGGTGACGGCATGCAGAAGACGGCCGGAAGCAAGATGAACCACTTTCTCGGCATGGTAACAAATAACAGGCTTCTGGGAGTAGTCCTGGGAGCATTAATTACGGCAATTCTTCACAGCAGTGCGGCGACGACGGTTATGGTAGTCGGTTTCGTCAACGCTGGGATTCTGAATCTGACACAGGCGGTGGGCGTTATTATGGGTGCCAATATCGGTACGACAATTACAGCCTGGATGGTATCTTTAAATCAGTTGGGGGACGCATTTACCGTACTTCAGCCGGCCTTTTTCGCACCGCTGTGCATCGGTATCGGTACGTTCCTGATCGTATTTTCCAAAAAGCAGAGAAATAACCTGATCGGTGAGATCGTAATCGGCGTCGGCCTTCTCTTTGTGGGCCTGGAATTTATGAGCGGAGCGATCAATCCCTATACGGATGCCCCTATCTTTGCAAAGGCGTTTGCCGTTATGGGGCGCAACCCGATTCTCGGCATCGTAACAGGAGCCCTGGTGACCGCGCTTCTGCAAAGCTCCACGGCTTCCGTCGGAATTCTTCAGACTCTGGCGATGAACGGCGTCGTGACGACGGGGGCGGCCATCTATATCACCCTCGGACAGAATATCGGAACGTGTCTTACGGCCATGCTTTCCAGCGCCGGAGCCAACAGGACGGCCAAGAGGGCGGCGGCCATCCATCTGACGTTTAATACGCTGGGAGCCGTTATTTTCGGTATCGGAATGTTTGCGCTGTCCCTGCTCCGGCCAGCGATGGCCGGTTCGGGGATTAGCTCCGTCCAGATTTCGATGTTCCATACAATTTTCAATGTGACGAACACCCTTCTTTTATATCCGTTTGCCAACCAGCTCGTGAAAATTTCAGGGCTGCTTGTAAAGGATGGGGAACCGGAAGAGGAGAGCAGAGAGGACAGCCGTGAAATCGAGACGGCCTTCCGCCATCTGGATCAGCGTATTTTCGAATCGCCTGTCTTTGCCATTGAGGTGGCTCAGATGGAGACCGTACATATGGGGCAGATAGCCCTCAATAATATCCGTCTTGCCACAAGCGCCATTTTGAACAGGGATAAAGAGAAGACAAAAGAGGTTTACAGGAATGAGAAGGACATCGACAGGATGGAAGAGCTTCTGACAGGATATCTTATCAAAGTCAATAACCTGTCCCTGACCGAACACCAGAAGCTCCTGGTCAACAACCTGTTCTACAGTATCAGCGATATTGAGAGGGTGGGCGACCACTGCGAGAACCTGGCGGAGCAGGCTGATTATATGGAAGAACATAAGGTGGCCTTCTCAGAGACGGGAAGCTCAGATTTGAGCGCGATCAGCGAGAAGGTGGTAAAATCATTCACCCACGCCATTGCGGCCAGACAAACGGGCGATATGGACGATGTGAGGAAGGTGAGCCAGTATGAGGACGACGTGGATATGCTGGAAGAAGAATTGCGGGACAAACATATTGAACGCCTTTCAAGCGGCCAGTGCGATCCGTCCTCCGGAGTCGTTTTCTTGGATATTATCAGCAATCTGGAGAGAATATCAGACCATGCCTATAATCTGGCGGGGTATGTGAAAGATGAGATGTAAGAGATTTTATTTAAGAAACTGAGTATGGAAAATTTCAGATAGAAAACGGATCATAAGAAACGGCTGGTGGAAAGTCCTTTTTCACAGGCCGTTTCTTATTTAAGTGACTTACAATGGAAAATCCGTGAAGCATACAACGGGATTTTGCAGATTACCGGGTCAGGATCCTGGGGTTTCTTTTTTGTTTAAAAGCTCCCTGTCAAAAAAAACATCGACGATCCGTTTTTCCGGAGGCGGGGTCAGAAGTGAACCTGCAATACCGCAGACAATCGCGATGGGCAGGGCAATCATCATCGGATGGACACCGATGGAGATGCCGCCGAACAGACCGATGACAATGGCGCCGGAGATGCCGCCTCCCAGCATGGAGGCCATGGCTCCTGCAGCATTAAAACGTTTCCAGAACATCCCGGCAACCACCGGCATAAAGAGCGCCGCAGACAGACAGGTCCACCCGTAAGTAGTCAGTTCCAGAACACTGTCGGGCGGGTTCATGGAGGCAATTACGCCGATTGCACCGACAACACCGGTGGCAAGGCGTGATATCATAAGCATCTTTTTCTCAGATACATCGGGATGGATGCTGCTGTAAAGATCCTTGGCTACCGCAGTGCCGACCACATGAAGCGTAGAGTCAACGGTGGACATCATAGCGGCAAAGATCGCCGAAATCATAATACCGCCCAGGACGGCATTCAACTGCGTTTTAATCAGCTGAGGCAGAGCCTCATCGGGGGCGTCCAGGCCGGGCAGCAGGATGCGGGCGCCGAATCCCATTACACTGACATTGAAATACATCCAGGTGATGAAAACCATGGCAATCGGAAGCGCCAGTTTCATGACCTTCAGATTTTTAGCGGTGGCAAAACGGATCAGCATATAGGGCTGTCCGAACGAACCGAACAGATAATAAACAACCCACGACACAATCAGAATATTGGGAAAGGCATTGTTTACCCCGTGGGGACTCAAGAGTCCCGGATCGATGCTCTGCAGGGCTGTCTGAAGGTTTCCGATGCCGCCTATCTTACTGAGAATAATCGGGGTGGCGAACAGAAAGCAGATAACCATGACAATGGCCTGAATAAAATCCGTGTAGGCAACAGCCAGGAAACCGCCTGCCGTGGTATAAAATACAACGATAATGCCAAAGAGAATGATGCCCCACATATACGGAATGCCGAAAATACTTTCCATCAGGATTCCTGAGCTGACAAACTGCACCATGAGCATTGGTATGTAGAAAATGAAAATCATCACGGCGATGATTGTATTGATGGTTTTATTTTCATAGCGGGCAAACAAGAGGCCCGGGATAGTGAGTGCATTGACTTTTTCAGAAATTAACCGTATCCTTTTACCGAGCAGGACCCAGGCCAGGATGCCGCCGAAGGACATGCAGAGCCCGCCCCAGATGACTCCGGCCCAGCCGTTGCGGTAACCATAGCCCGTAACACCAATAAAAGTGCTGGCGCTGATCAGCGTCGCAGCCCAGGTGGTTGCAATAACCCATGGCCCCAGGGAGCGTCCGCCTACATAGAAGGCCGACATGCTTGTACTTGCCTTACCGGCATAAATGCCGATTATGAAAGTCGCAATCAGATAAACGGTTAAAATGATCAGATATGTTTTTACCATTGGCAGAAATCCTCCTTTCTTGCAGCCGGTCCGCTACCACTTTTTATAGCAGTATACGGTGGCGCCAACAACAGAAGCCAGATAAATCAGCCAGAATACAGTTACCCAGTCCGGAAGATTAAACATTCTGTTTCCCCCTTTCATTAAGCGGATACGATTCCGCTTCCATGTACAGTAACCCCACCCTTTAAAATCAGTTCAGCCTGTGTAAGATTGGCCAGATCATCCATTGGATTGCCGCTCAGGACAAGCAGATCCGCCAGTTTTCCCGGTGTTATGGAACCGATTTTATCCTGCATTCTCAGGTTTTCGGCTGCGGTGATGGTAGCCGAATTCAGAATATCGCCCCTGCTCATCCCATAGGATTCCATCTGCTTCATTTCAAACAGGAAATCCTCATGGGGGGTGTAGGTAGCGCCGCAGTCCCGTCCGAAAGCAATTTTGACCCCAGCTTTGCAGGCATTAGAGAATTGACGCCCTTTACGTTCGTTTACTTCCGCTGCTGTACGGACTACAAAGGGAGTCAGCCATGTCCCGGGCACGGTTCCGTTCTCGGCAATCCGCACATAGGGGGTGAAGGTGGGAACAATATAGGAGCCTTTTTCCAGCAGTTTTTCGATTACCTCTTCGTCCATAAAACTGCAGTGTTCGATGCTGGTGGCACCCGCTTCCAGCGCATTTAAGATGGACTGTTTGCCATGACAGTGGACTGCGCTTGCCATTCCGTACTTTTCCCCCTGTTCAATGGCAGCTCTCATCTCATCCACTTCCAGTTCGGAAACACCCGGTTCTTCACCTTCCCGGCCAAGGCCGCCTGAGCCCATGAATTTCAGGAACTGGGCCCCGTCGTGTATCAGTTCCCGCGCAGCCTTGCGGGCTTCGTACGGAGAATCCACGATTTTCCCGGTAAAATGTCCTCCCGTCATTTTGATGGCCATACCACAGGAAACGATGCGCGGTCCCTCAAAACGTCCCTTTTCAACCTCATCCCTCAGGGCAATCACTTCCATTCCGGTGGAGCCGCAGTCACGCACCGTTGTGATTCCTGCGTGCAGAAGTTTCTCCATACTGTGCATGCACTCCATCAGGATCTGGCTGGTATTGGAATTATGCATAACCGTCATAGGCATATTTCCGCCGTTCATACACAGGTGGGCATGACATTCTATCAGTCCGGGAACCACATATTTTCCGGTCAAATCGACTACGTTGACGTCTTCATGCGCTTCGATCCCAGCCTCCACCCGAAGGATGCTTTCCCCCTCGATAAGAATATCTTTTGGAAGAAATCTGCTGTCCTGCCATACCAGGGCGTTTTTGTAAAGTGTCATCATTGAATCAGCCTCCTTCTCCCCCTTGAAACACCAGGGGCTTCTCTTTGATTTAATAGTATCTGAGGTTCGGGTTGAAGTCCAATTGAAAAAAAGAAGGTCTTATTGTAAAATTATTGACATATATAGAAACTTTCTATTATAATCCATTTAAAACCGGTGTAGAGGGGAGGATGAGTGTCATTAATATAGAAAATATCAAAGCATTTATTTTCCTGTATCGCAGCGGGAGCTTTCAAAAAGCTGCTTCCGAGTTGTATATTACTCAGCCGTCCCTGACATCCAGAATCAAGTCGCTGGAAAAGGAGCTGGAGGCCGAACTTTTTGTCCGAAGCAGAAAGGGTGTGGAACTCACTGAAAAGGGCCAGATATTCCTTCCCTATGCATTTCGCATCATGGACGCCTATACACACGGACGGGAAGCAGTCCGCAAGAAGAGCGACGTGCTCTGTATCGGTTCTTCCTCCTATTCGTTATTATTAAATAACATGCTGGATTTTTTGAGAAAAGACAGACAGCTCACGTTGAATGTAAGAACAGGGCCAACCCAGGCTCTGCTTGAATATCTGCTCAATGGTGAAATAGACTGTGCAATCTCCCAGTATATTGATCATCCGGATATTTCCCAGAGCTTTTTGTTTGATGAGCCTATTTCACTCTTTTCATCGCTGAATCATCCGTTTGCAGTCCGGAAAAAGCCGGTTACACTGGAAGAGCTTTCCCTTGAACCTCTGGTCGTGTACGACGGGAAATCGAGTTTCTGGTCTGAGATAGAGCGGTACTTTGACAGGAAGGGACTTATCCCTTACCGGATGGTGGAGATAGACAGCCTGGCTGCCAGTAAGAGCGTCATTATGCAGGGCAATGCACTTGCATTTCTTCCGGACCATCCGCTGGAAGCGGATGTGGCGGGAGGGAAGCTGTACAGGGTGCCGACAATTCCGCCGATCAGGGTGAAGAGGGGGAACTACCTCAGTTTCCGTAAGGATATAGCGCCCGAGAAGATGGGGTATGTTACATTATTATCGGAATATTTCACAGATCATTGATTCACAGAACAAGGAATATAAAAGCAGAAAATAAATAAGCGAATGCGGCATCCCGGCAATTTTGCTCACAGGGATGCCGTATTCGCTTATTATATAATAAATGTCACGTTTCTTCCAGATAGTTTTTTTCTATGTAATACCGTTCGGAACCCTTATGCAGCGGAATAGCCAGATCGTTGCAGATAAATCCTTTCTGCGTCAGTGAAGCGAGTGAATCGTGGCTGGCGGCCAGCTGTGGGATAGACTCATCCAGAATTTTCGTAATCTGGTAGACGAGATCCTCATCCATTCTCTCATCGACGCAGAGAAGGCATTTGATGCCGAAGGAGTCAACGTCTTCGTCCTGGCCCGGATACGTTCCGGCCGGGATTACCGTCTTATAATAGAAAGAATTCTTTGAAAGAATGGTCCCAAGTTCCTCAGGAGTGTACTTCAGGAGACGGCAGGGAATGGTATCTGCAAGCTCGGTCAGCCCGGTGATGGGAATTCCGGCGAAACCGTGTACGGCATCGAGACTTCCATCCTCTACGGCAACGGAACCGGAGCCAAGCCCGGAGTTGACAAGGGTGGTCCTTTTGGAGTTCAGGCCAACCGCATCGATGGCAATGCGTGCGGAAAGATCCGTTGTAGAACCCTGAGGGCCGATTGCAGCGCTTTTACCCGCCAGATCGTGGACGAAAGTGAGCCCTGCCGACTCAGGGGCCATCCAGTTGGAAACGCTGACATAAATGGCGCCTATGGTCCGAAGGCTCTTAACGGGCCGGTTCTCAAACTCATGTGTTCCGGAATACGCAGCCAGCGCCACATCTCCGCTTACAAGCCCCATGTCTATCTGTCCGTCCTCAATCCATTCCACATTGGTGAAAGAACCGTTGGAGGCGCTGATATTGATTTTGATATTGGAGTCATGCTCACTGATCACCTGGGCAATGGCATTGCCGACCGGGAACATGGTCCCCCCACTGTCGGCTGTTCCTATCGTCAGAACCTGAAGTCCGCTTTTCATCTCCTGGGATGTCTCAGAATCGGAGGAGAACGGGGAACTGTCGGAGCCGGAGGAAGAACAACTGCACAAAGCGGTGGAAAGACCCAGAAGGGCGGTAAAGACGAAAGCTTTTGAAAATAATTTTTTCATTTATATATCACCTGTTTGTATTTTATGGTTAAACATGGTTGTCTGATGCAGAAGATGATTAAAAAAATATGCGAAATCTTTACATCCGTCTATACTATAACACAGGTGGGGGAATTCGTCCAATAAAACAACGAAAAGCACGCTTCGCGCACGTTTCATTGCCAATCAACGATAAACAGCCCGGCTGTTTTTGGGGGGCCGGGCTGTCTATGTAAATTAGTATATTAAGTTAGCAATGAACGTGCTTTTATTTCACAAAACTTCCGAATACGGAAAGGAAGATTGGATTGTAGATATCGTCGATGATAACGGCGAAGGATGGGTAAAGAACCCATGCTACATTGTGCCATCCGTACTCATCCATAACGGCTTTCTCATTGGCAACGGCATTAGGGCCGGAACCGCATCCCCATCCGCAGTTACCTGCAGCCATAACAGCAGCGCCGTAGTCGCGGCCGAACATGTTGTAGGATACGAAGATTGCAAATGCTGCCATTAAGACTGCCTGACAGAGAAGGATGATACCCATCTGGCCGGCTACAGGAGCCAGTTTCGTGATATCGGTGGTCATGAGCACGAGAGCCAGGTAAAGTTCCAGGAACATATGCTCAATGGCGTCGACTTCAGGAACATAGAACTTGATATTGCATGCTTCCATAACATTACGGGCGATTGCGCCTGCGAACAGACAGCCGATGAATTTAGGCATTTCAATCATTGGGATGTTGTCAAGGATGCAGTAAATCGGCATACCGAGAGCAGCGATAAGCAGTGTCATGGCAAACATGGAAATCATTCTGCTGTTGTCAAGTGTTGCAACAGTACCTGTTTTTGCTGATTCCGGTTTGTCGTTCGGGTCGGATTTAAGACCGTGACGGGAAATCAGGAATGCGGCTACAGGACCGCCAATCAGGGAACCCATGATATTTCCCATGGTACCGGCAGCAACACCGATTGTGGTGGCATCCGCTGCGCCCCAGCTTTCAAAGATAGGTCCGAATGCGGATGCTGTACCAACGCCGCCCGACATTGCGGAAGAAGAGCATTGCAGAGCCAGAAGCGGATGAAGGCCAATCATGTTGCCTACGAATACGCCCAGAAGATCCTGAAGAGTAATCAGGACGCAGGCTGCGATGGCAATCATGGCGCAGAGCTTGCCGCCTGCATGGCGGAGCATCTTTAAGCTGAAGCCGAAACCTACGCAGAGGAAGAACAGGTTCTGGCATAAGTCTTTCATAATAGCTGCATCGAAGGAGAGGCCGATAATGCCGGCTCCTTTGATGATAGCGACAACAATTGAGAAAATGATACCGGATACAACCGGTGCCGGGATTGCGTATTTACGCAGTAATTTTGAGTGGTTTACAATCGCACGGCCAAGAAAGATTACAATGGCGGCGAAGCCCAGTGTGGTGAGATACTCGAACTTGAAATTTGCAACAGCCCCATCTGCTGCCGGTGTGTAAGTACCGAAATAGCCCATGATAGTTTCCATAGAAACAATACCCTCCATTTCTTTTAATAAAGTTTATATTTTTTTTATAAATTTAGTGTAAAAGATTCGTTAATCGAAGTCAATTTATGTAATTAAGTAAAGAGTTTAGTAACTATAGTAAGTGAATAAGGAGGAATTGGTGAGAAATTCGGACAGGCAGGGGGATTGGGGGGGGGTGAAAACACCCCGTGGAATACATCGCAAGTGAACAGTAACGTTGAGTGTGCTTGTTTCTCAAATATAAATATGCATTTCTATACTTCTGGCCTGCAGTATTGTATAATAGAATAAACAAGAATTGACCGGGCAGAGCGAGGAAAACTTCTTTACTATTTTGAAAGGGTGGAAAATGATGACAGAAAGTTCTGATAAAACAAAAGTTAAAAGAGAAGAAAGACGCAAATCACTCAGAAAGATAAAGAAATTGAGTTTCCAACGGTGCTTGATGGAGTTATCAACACATTTGAATTTATACTGGACGAAAATTTTACAAATGCAATTACCGCATATAATATTTGGGCATTTAGAGGAAATGTTGATGTTGGAATCATTGGAACTCCGCCATATAAAGGAAGCGCTGTTTTACAGTTATTTGATGAGATTTCCAAAATACTGTTAGATAATGGAGTAGATCCAAAATACCTGAGGACGGATTGAGAGAAGATAGATGGGGAGTAAACAATTCAAGTCTGTTGCGCCACACATTTTGAAGTTGTAAAGGAGGGATAATTATGGAATTTCCTTTTCTTGACGCACCAAACACAGCAGCGATTATTTGTTGTCATGTAATTAACGGCGAAGAACCTGTTTTATATGTAACACATGATGCAGATGATGGTATGTGGCAGTTTTTATGTGGAAAGGAACACGAAATAGAAGAGGCAAGGCTGGTTTCTCTAAAATATGTATTTGATCTGGATGACTCAGTTGGTATGTTGGCAGATATGCCCTGCGGTTACTATGCAATAAGACAAAAACGGGAGGATGATTGGATGGTTGGAAAGCGTTAAAGCTCAGTTTTACAAAAATACTGAATGGAAAAATTAAATTCGGAGGAGTTGTATGACGTTCCCTATATTATCCCCAGGAGGACATTTAAGAAATGGCTTTTGATTTAAACGGAGGTTTAAATAATCGTAATAAGGACACCAGATAGCTTGAGTTATCTGGTGTCCTGCATTTTTATACACTGTTTGAATTAAGAAATTATAAAAACTAAGTTTGTCCACTGTTTGGAGGACATGCTTTTATGGCACGTTCTTGCAGGCTGCGGAGTGGAGCGGTGAACGGAGCCGCTTCTTTTACTGGTTCCCGGGCTTAATAAATAAAAAGCTGTGTCCAGTAATCTGTTCCGCTGGCGTCTTTGTAATGGCCTACGCCGATAGAGGTGTAGTCTTTATTAAGAATATTTGCCCTGTGTCCTGAACTGTTCATCCAGCCCTGCATTACGGCCTCCGGTGAATTCTGGCCATAGGCGATGTTTTCGCCGGTTCCTCTGTAGCTCACACCGGCCTGGCTCAGAGCGGTGCTGAAACTACTGCCGTCCGGTCTGGTGTGGGAAAATGTTTTCTTGATTTCCTGGGCGCGGAGCTGGGCTGCCTCCGCCACGCGTGTATCGACAGTCAGAGGACTTAAACCGGCTTTTGCACGTTCTGCATTTACCAGGGCGACAACAGCATTACTGTACGCATCCTGGCCTTCTTCCTGCTCCGGCTGATCGGGAGTCTCATTATCCGGCAGCTCCGGTGTCGGGAAAATAAAATCAGGAGGAGCCACTTCCGGCAGAACCGGTCCTGTCCCCCAGTTACCATTCTGATTCCAGTTACCTCCCTGGTTCCAGTTACCGTTCTGTCCCCAATTTCCGCTGCCCGGAAGACAGTCCTTTCCTCCTATTCCAATTACATAAGCGCTTCCGCCTGAAAAAGGAATCTGATAGGTAGATACCGCAGCGAAGGATGTCATTGGCATTGCAGCCGTTGCAAACATAACCGCAGCAGCAGATAAAGTGTTAACGAATATTCGTCTCATGGTTTTTCCTCCTTAGTTGTTACATAATTATTACATATTTGTTACAAAATCATATTAACACATAATAACTGGAAAACCATTAGGGAAAAACTGGAATTACCACGGAATCAGCGCCCGGTATCCTCTGGAATTCTAATCTTTTACATACCGGTACCGGATTGACGGTCTTCCGCCGGTCTGATAATCAATTGTACTGATAAGCTCCCCTGTTTCTACCATATAATTCATATATCTGCGGATTGTAATCCGTGACAAATGAATCCGTTCGGCAATCTGCTCACTGGAATACGTGTCATCCCTGTTTTCTTTCAGAAACGCGCGTATCAGCCCAAGCGTCGTCTCGTTCAACCCCTTCGCCAGGTTAGCCGAGGCGGTTCCGGTGCTTTCCTGGCGGGTCAAAAGCTTATCGATTTCACCCTGCCCCATGTTACTTTTGGCCTGGTTTAAATACTCCTTCATCTGGCTGTATTTATCCAGGGCCACTTTAAAACGGGTATACTCAAACGGTTTGACAAGATAGTCGATTACACCCCGGGAGAGGAGCTGGAGGACGATGTCCGTATCGCTGGCCGAGGTTACCATGATGATTGAGGGCGCCTTGCCCATGGCATGGAGCTGATCGATAAATTCGGCGCCGTTCATAAGCGGGGTATAGTAATCCAGGATAATCAAATCCGCATCGTTTTCTTTCAGATACTCAAGTGCCTCGATTCCGCTTTTAAAAACATGAATCACCCGGAAGGAAGGGGTCAGCTCCACATACTGTTTGTTGATGGACGCCACCATGGGATCGTCTTCTATGATAATGACCTGATACATTACAGGTTCTCCTTTCTTGTAAAGGTGAGGGTAAAACAGGAACCTTCGCCTTTTTCCGTATCAATGGCGATATCCCCGTTATACTCTTCTGCAATCTGGCGAAGCAGATAGAGGCCGGTTCCACGGGTTTCGCCCTTGGAAGAAATGCCTTTTTCGAAAATATGCTCCAGCAGTTCCTGGCTGATTCCGCCACCGGTGTCCTCACATGTAATAATGTTGCAGTCAGGGCGGCAGTAGATTCCAAGCGTGATCTCTTTCAGCTCATTGTCCTGGTTTTTGCAGCTGTTCAGTTCCTCTATGGCATTTTCCAGCAGGTTGCCGATGATGGTGATTAAGGCGTCCTGAGGGAGAATCAGCTCACTTTCGATGCAGCTGCTGTCGTGTGTCAGGGACAGACGGATACCCAGCTCCGCGGCGTGCATCATTTTTCCGATAATCAGCGCGCAGATCCTGGATACGCGGATACAGTCGGCCGTCTCGCGGATGGACTGGCTGGATACCAGATTACTGTTGATGATAAACTGTATGGCCTGCTCGATTTCCCCGATCTGGAGATACCCCAGGATGACATGGAGCTTATTTAAGAATTCATGGTTAAAAGCGCGCAGCGTATCAAGCATGCTCCTGGTGCCGGACAGTTCGTCGGACATGGCGAGCATATCCGTTCGATCCACCATGATTACGAGCATGCCCTGAATCGGTTTTTTGCCTTTCCCCTGGATCGGAATTTCATTCATCAGGATCGAACGGCCGCCGATCATACAGGACTGTCGGTGGACGGATTTGCCCGTACTTACAACCGAGTCGAAATTTGTGGCGGGGTAAAGCTCGCGGAAATATTTTCCCATCAGCGGAGGGCCTTCCTCGGGGCCGTCGTGAAAGAGATTTCTGGCGACAATGTTGGAAAACAGGATCTTACCCTCGGTATCCGTGGCGATCAGGCCTTCCTCAATGGCGTTCATCACCTCGTCCTGCCGTATGTACATGTTGAGAAGCTCATGGGGATTAAAGCCCATCAGGGATTTTCTTAAAAACCGGATAAAGGCGTGGGTCAGCGGAATGCTGACGAGCATCATCAGGAAGAAAATCGCTATATGCACAAGCAGTATGTTCCGGTGTCTCGCCGATATATGCGCGGTAAAGACGGAAGCCATGACAAAACCGATGATTTTTCCGTCTTTTCTCTTGACTGCATGGAAAGCGCGCCTCTGGGCGCCCTTTGTCCCGTATCCCGTTGTGATATATGGTTCGCTCCCCTGTAAGATCATGGTTTCATCCCCGTCCACAAAAGTTTCGCCCGTCTTCAGGCGGTCCGTGTGATAGAAACGCAGTCCGTTGTTGTTATAGATGACGACAACGCTGATGTCGGGGATATTGGCGCTGAGAGAGTCGATATCCTCTTTGGCCACATTGCTGGGATAACCGTCCTCGAGCATGGAAATGACCTCCGGCATGGAGGCAATATAAGAGGCGGTGCCGCTTATGATGGCGTCCATATCCCGGCGCTGCCTCGTAATATCAAAATACAGGGTAATTGCCAGTGAAAATACGATAACGAATGCGGATAACAGTGTAAAAGAGCGGTACAGCTCTTTTTCAAGCGCATTCCGGGAATCTGTCTGATCCACGGCGCACCTCCTTATAAATCTGTTTCATTTTTTATTCTTCGGAAATTTATATTTTTATCTGTTTCAATCATACTATGATGGTATTTTACCATGTTGTTTCATGTTTTGGTAGTTTATTTGCTACGAAGCGTGAGATTTGGCGGCAGCATCCGTTTCGTCGGCGTCCGCCAAACAAAATTACAAAATTTTGCACAAGCAGGCAAATACCGCGGATGAAATGCGAAGGAGCGGGAATAATATTTATGAAATTTCAAAAAACCCCTTGCTATTTTGGGATTAATTGGTTACAATACAAGGTAGGTTGATTATTATTTAACAATCATGAAT
This sequence comes from [Clostridium] symbiosum, assembly GCA_036419695.1. Lineage (NCBI taxonomy): Bacteria > Bacillati > Bacillota > Clostridia > Lachnospirales > Lachnospiraceae > Otoolea > [Clostridium] symbiosum. Next base: position 3,620,662 of record CP143946.1, on the reverse strand, counting down.
TTAATATATTCTTAGGAGGAATGAAATCATGGCAGTAAAAGTTGCAATCAATGGTTTTGGCCGCATTGGCCGTCTGGCATTCAGACAGATGTTTGGCGCTGAAGGTTACGAGGTAGTAGCAATCAACGACTTAACAAATCCAACAATGTTAGCCCATCTTTTAAAGTATGATTCTGCACAGGGCAGATACGAAGGACATACCGTAGAAGCAGGCGAAGATTACATCGTTGTAGACGGCAAGAAGATCACAATCTACGCTAAAGCTAACGCTGCTGAACTTCCTTGGGGAGAGATCGGTGTAGACGTCGTATTAGAATGTACCGGTTTTTATACATCAAAAGCAAAAGCACAGGCTCATATCGATGCAGGCGCTAAGAAAGTAGTTATCTCCGCTCCGGCAGGAAATGACCTTCCTACAGTCGTTTTCAATGTAAACCACGACATACTGACAAAAGAAGATACCATTATCTCCGCAGCATCCTGTACAACAAACTGTCTGGCTCCTATGGCTAAGGCATTAAACGACTATGCTCCGATTCAGTCCGGTATCATGTCCACAATCCATGCATACACAGGCGATCAGATGATCCTCGACGGACCACACAGAAAAGGCGATTTAAGAAGAGCAAGAGCAGGCGCTGTTAATATCGTTCCAAACTCCACAGGCGCTGCAAAAGCAATCGGCCTTGTAATTCCGGAATTAAACGGCAAATTAATCGGTTCCGCACAGCGTGTTCCGGTACCGACAGGTTCCACAACAATCCTTGTAGCAGTAGTTAAAAAAGCTGGTGTTACGAAAGAAGAAATCAACGCAGCTATGAAAGCAGCTTCCACTGAGTCCTTTGGTTACACAGAGGATGAGATCGTTTCCTCCGATATCGTTGGCATAAGATATGGTTCTTTATTCGATGCAACACAGACCATGGTTTCCCCTATCGGCGACGACTTATATCAGGTACAGGTTGTTTCCTGGTATGACAACGAAAACTCCTATACAAGCCAGATGGTTCGTACAATCAAATACTTCGCAGAATTATCATAATCGGAGAGACGGCAGAACGTATTTGCAGTGATTGGATCCCCGTTTCTTTGTGAACGGAGAGAGCGAACAAGCATAATAAGGATTCAACATGGGTCCGGTCCTCGGGACCGGACCTTTTTTCATATCACAGGAAAGCGCTCCTATGATATGAAAAAGCCTCATAGACAGTCAAGAAAGGAGCATTTTGCATGCTGAATAAGAAATCAGTTGATGATATCAATGTGAAAGGCAAAAAAGTTCTGGTACGCTGTGACTTCAACGTACCGTTAAAGGAAGGTAAAATCACCGACGAGAACCGTTTGGTGGCAGCCCTTCCGACTATTAAGAAATTAATCGGAGACGGCGGAAAAGTGATTCTCTGTTCCCACCTTGGCAAACCGAAGGGCGAGCCGAAACCGGAACTTTCCTTAGCGCCGGTAGCCGTACGCCTTTCCGAATTACTCGGACAGGAAGTAAAGTTTGCAGCGGATCCCGAGGTAGTGGGACCAAATGCAAAGGCAGCCGTAGCCGCCATGAAGGACGGAGACGTGGTATTACTGGAGAATACGCGTTACAGAGCGGAAGAGACAAAGAACGGAGAAGCGTTCAGCAAAGAGCTGGCATCTCTGTGTGAGGTTTATGTGGACGACGCATTCGGTACGGCCCACAGGGCGCACTGCTCCAACGTCGGCGTAACCCAGTATGTTTCAGAGGCCGCTGTCGGCTACTTAATGCAGAAAGAGATCGATTTCCTCGGCAATGCCGTTGACAGTCCGGTACGTCCTTTCGTTGCAATCCTGGGCGGAGCCAAGGTTGCCGACAAACTGAATGTTATTTCAAACCTTCTTGAAAAATGTGATACCCTGATTATCGGCGGTGGCATGGCATTTACCTTCTTAAAGGCACAGGGACTTGAGATTGGAAAATCCCTGGTGGACGACACGAAATTAGATTACTGCAGAGAGATGGTGGAGAAGGCTGAAAAACTCGGCAAGAACCTGCTCCTTCCCGTAGATGCCGCCGTGGCAGAATCCTTCCCGAACCCAATCGATGCGCCGATCGAGGTCCGCTATGTAGCGGTAGACGCGATCCCGGCAGATACAATGGGACTCGATATCGGAACCGAGACGGCAAAACTCTATGCGGAGGCCGTAAAATCCGCAAAGACAGTCGTATGGAACGGGCCAATGGGCGTATTTGAGAACCCCGTCCTTGCAAAGGGAACGATTGCCGTGGCCAAAGCTCTGGCTGAGACGGAGGCAACTACCATCATTGGCGGAGGAGACTCTGCGGCCGCAGTGAACCAGCTTGGTTTTGGAGATAAGATGAGCCATATTTCCACGGGCGGCGGAGCTTCCCTGGAATTCCTGGAAGGCAAAGAGCTTCCCGGCGTGGCGGCAGCCAACGATCGATAAGACGAAACGGAGTGTAGGAGGATAAAAAGATGGCAAGAAGAAAAATTGTTGCAGGCAACTGGAAGATGAACATGACCCCAACGGAGGCGGTTGCCCTTGTAAATACATTAAAACCACTGGTAGCTTCAGAAGAGACGGACGTCGTTTTCTGTGTTCCGGCTATCGATATCATCCCTGTCGTAGAAGCCTGCAAGGGAAGCAATATCGCAGTGGGCGCCGAAAACATGTACTTTGAAGAAAAAGGCGCGTACACCGGAGAAATCGCACCGAACATGCTCACGGACGCGGGCGTGAAATATGTGATTATCGGACATTCCGAGAGAAGAGAGTACTTTGCCGAGACAAATGAGACCGTAAATAAGAAAGTCCTGAAGGCATTTGAACACGGCCTTACACCAATCGTATGCTGCGGTGAAACTCTGGCACAGAGAGAACAGGGTATCACGATCGACTGGATCCGCCAGCAGATCAAGATTGCTTTCCTAGACGTAACCGCAGAGCAGGCCCAAACTGCCGTAATCGCCTATGAGCCAATCTGGGCTATCGGAACAGGCAAGACGGCCACAACGGAGCAGGCGGAAGAAGTATGTGCGGCAATCCGCGTATGCATCGGAGAGATCTACGACGAGGCGACGGCAGAGGCAATCCGCATCCAGTACGGCGGTTCTGTAAACGGCGGAAACGCTGCGGAACTGTTTGCTCAGCCGGATATCGACGGCGGCCTTGTAGGCGGCGCTTCCCTGAAAGAAGAATTCGGGAAAATCGTTAATTACAAATAAGTCTTTTTAGTAATAAGCTGTTTTAACAATGCAGGAGCCGAATGACAGAGCGTCAGGCGGCTCCTTTTTTTAATTCATAGGAAATTACGTCCTATGAATTAAAAACGCTCCGCGAGGATGCACACCCGCAGGAAGTGGTAATAATAAATTACCGAATTCGCATTTTTCCAATCATAACCGGAATGGCAGAGACATTGAAACACTTGTTTCGCTGTGATATAATAAATTATTATAAGAATCAAACAAGTTTTACAACGACTGAAAGGGGACGGAAAATATGGACAGACCGGTCAGAAGACTTCGGCTGGAGCACGGACTTAATATAAGAGATATGGGAGGATTTGAGACGGCCGACGGCAGGGTAACTGCTTTTGGGAAACTCCTGAGGGCCGGAGCCCTTCATAACCTGACTGAGGAGGAGTGGAAACGGCTGACTGAATACGGAGTTAAGACGGTCCTGGATCTGCGCAGCCTGTCGGAGATAGAGACTGCCGCGGATGCGGTGCCGGAGGGAGTGGAGTGGTATCACTGCCCGATACAGACAGAGCAGATTGATACAAAGGATATAACGGAATCGGCGGAGAAAGCGTTTGCCGGGAGCCTGACGGAAGGTTACCTGAATATTGTTAAGAACCACGGCGCCCTTCTGGCCGAGGCGGTAAAGAAGCTGATTGCCGGCCTGGAGCGGGGAGCCGTTCTTTTCCACTGTACGGCCGGGAAAGACAGAACCGGGATTCTGGCATCCTGCATTTACTATCTCTGCGGTATCGCGGAGGAAGATATAACGGCTGATTATGAAGTGACTTATACATATAACAAAAAAGGCATGGACAAACTGCTGGGTATGCTGGATGAGGAGACGAGAGGCAGGATGGAGCCTTTCATGAGATCGGATGCACAGAGCATGGAGCGCCTTCTGGATTTCTACAGGGAAGTATCCCTTCCCCAATACCTTGGCCAATACGGCGTGACGGAGACGGAGCTTGAATCGCTGCGGAACAGTTTCCTTAAGTGAGGCGGGTAACGGACCGGAGTTACGGGAACACCAAAAGCAGGTGCGGCGTCTGTTTCGGCTGCCGCCGGATACAAAAGGACGGGACGGAAAAAAACGTGATTCTTTTTTACGAAGGAGGGAGGGGCTGGAATGGAAAATAACAGGCTTTTTAAGACGAATGTATTGGTCAGCCTGATTCTGGTAATCGGCTTTGCCCTCACGGCAATGCTCAGCTACCGGGCCAACTATGAGGCTTCTCTCGACAGCATTGAGCAGGTGTCGTCCCTGACGGCAGAGGGAATTTATTACCAGTTGTCGACGAAATTTGCAAAGCCGGTCAACATCTCGCTGACGATGGCCCATGACAGCCTGCTTAAGAATCATCTTTTGGAGGAATCTTCCCGCCTGGAGGATGAGGAGTATATTAAAACGACGAAAACATATCTCGACACATACCGTGAAAAATACGGTTTTGATTCTGTATTTCTTGTTTCTGCCGCCTCATCGCGCTATTACAATTTCAACGGGGTCGACCGTATACTGACTGAGGACAGTCCGGAAAACACCTGGTACTACAAACTGCTTCAAAGTGATGAGGAATATTCCCTGAATGTAGATAATGATGAAGTGGCAGGGGCGGACAATGTGATTACCGTGTTTGTGAACTGCAAGGTAAAGGCGGACGATGGTTCCACACTGGGGATTGTCGGCGTCGGAATCCGCATTGAATATCTGAAAGAGCTGCTTCAGGGCTATGAAGATAAATTCGATGTGACGGCCAGCCTGCTGAACCGGGATGGAATGATCGAGGTATCGACGACATATAACGGATACGAACAGAGGGACTGGTTTAAAATCAACGGCTGCGAAACCATCAGGGGACAGGTGCTGGACTGGAAGTCATCGGATACAAATCTGGAGGTTTGGGCATCCCAGGGTGAGAAAGGGACGGAAAAAAGCTATGTGGTCGCCCGTTATATACCGGAGCTTTCCTGGTATCTGACCGTGGAACAGGACACGGGACAGATACTCAGTTCCATCAGGATTCAGCTTTACATGACAGCGATATTGCTTTTGCTCATTATTGTGACGGTTCTGATTGTCATCACGGCCGTGATCCGCAATTTTAACAAACAGATTACTGAGCTGATGGAAGAGAGACAGGGCAGCTTTAAGAGGGCTACGGAGCAGCTCTATGATAATATTTATGAGCTGAACATCACGAAAAACTGTACCGTGGGTAAGAGGACGGAAGCGTATTTCGGGAGCCTTGGCGCCGGGGATCTGCCGTACAGTGAAGGACTGCATGTTATCGCTGAAAAACAGATTAAAGAAGAATTCCGGGAAGGCTATGTCAGTACCTTTGAACCATCCAATGTGATAAAAGAATATGAGAGCGGCAATAACCATCTGCGCTATGATTTTCAGATTACACAGGATGGGACGAACTATTTCTGGATGCGGATAGACGCTTATATTTTTTACTCCTCGGAAGACGATTCGATCCATATGTTCACCTACAGGAAGAACATTGAGGAGGAGAAGGAAAAGGAAATGCAGGCCGTGATGGATGAGATGACCCAGTTTTATACCAAGACGGAAACGGAACGGCTGATAGAGGCCGTCCTGGCTGAACACAGGCCGGGAATGTATGCTTTCTTTATCTTTGACATTGATAACTTTAAGAAAGTGAATGATCAGCTGGGGCACGTGTTCGGGGATTACTGTATCCGGGAATTTACCGGAATTATCAAAAGACATTTTGAGAACAAAGATATTCTGGGACGGATTGGAGGCGACGAGTTTGTGGCCTTTGCAGAGGTACCCGATATGGACTCGGTACGGAGAAAAGCCGGGGAACTTACCCGTTCCCTTGACACGGTCATCGAATACCAGGATATGAAATGGAATATATCCGCCAGCATCGGCGTGGCGGTCTACCCGTCGGGCGGCCTGCAGTTCGTGGAACTTTACAGGAATGCCGACAGAGCGCTTTACCAGACAAAGGAGAGGGGAAAGAACGGTTTCACAATCCATAAGCCCGTTATCCCGGCGGAATAAACAGGAAAACCTGGGAAAATTCGTCAAAAATTTATCATACAGCCATTGAAAGTTACCGTGAAATCATGTAAAATAAGAAATTGGCAAGAATAATATAAATGCCTTCTGTTTTACCCGTGATTACCGGTGTTTCAATGGCTTTTTTCCGGGTGTCGGATCCGGTTTAAGCATGCACTCCGGGAGAAACAGGAGAAGAAGATAAAGGAGATAGATTATGAGCAAAAAACCAACTGTATTAATGATACTTGATGGTTATGGCCTGAACGGCAATTGTGAGCACAATGCGGTTTGTGAGGCAAAGACACCGGTTATGGATCAGTTGATGAGCCAGTGCCCTTATGTGAGAGGCAACGCCAGCGGCCTTGCCGTCGGTCTTCCCGACGGCCAGATGGGCAACTCTGAGGTAGGCCATCTGAATATGGGAGCCGGCCGTATCGTATATCAGGAACTTACAAGAATCACGAAATCTATCGAAGATGGTGATTTCTTCACCATTCCGGAATTTTTGAAGGCAGTGGAGAACTGCAAAAAAAATAATTCGGCTCTTCATCTGTTCGGACTTGTTTCCGACGGAGGCGTCCACAGCCACAATACCCATATTTACGGACTTCTTGAACTGGCAAAGAAAAACGGACTTGAGAAAGTATATGTACACTGCTTCCTGGACGGCCGTGACACACCGCCTGCATCGGGCAGGGATTTTGTTGCGGAGCTGGAAGAGAAGATGAAAGAGATTGGAGTCGGCCGCGTCGCTTCCGTAATGGGACGTTACTATGTAATGGACCGCGACAAAAACTGGGATCGTGTGGAGCGGGCATACAAGGTACTGGTGGACGGCGAGGGAGAGAAGGCGGACAGTGCGACCGGCGGCATCCAGGCATCCTATGATAAGGAAGTCAACGATGAGTTTGTGGTTCCCTTCAATGTAGAGGAGAACGGTAAACCGGTGGCCCTGATCCGGGATGGGGATTCCGTTATTTTCTATAACTTCCGTCCCGACCGCGCAAGGGAGATTACAAGAGCATTCTGTGATGATGAGTTCACCGGCTTTGCAAGAAAGAAACGTCTGGATCTGGTATTTGTATGCTTTACGGATTATGACGAGACAATCGGCAACAAACTGGTTGCTTTCAGAAAAGAGGAGATTACCAATACATTCGGCGAATTCCTGGCGGCACATGGAAAAACACAGGCGAGGATTGCCGAGACGGAGAAATACGCCCATGTGACATTCTTCTTTAATGGAGGAATCGAGGAGCCGAACGAGGGCGAGGACCGTATTCTGGTTCCGTCACCGAAAGAGGTTCCGACCTATGATCTGAAACCGGAGATGAGTGCACCGCAGGTATGCGATAAACTGGTGGAGGCAATTAAGTCCGGCAGATACGATGTGATCATCATCAACTTTGCAAACCCTGATATGGTAGGCCATACGGGAGTTGAAGCGGCCGCCATCAAGGCAATTGAGACGGTGGACGCCTGCGTGGGAAGAACCGTGGACGCCATCAAAGAGACAGACGGCGTGCTCTTCATCTGCGCCGACCACGGTAATGCAGAGCAGCTTGTGGACTATGAAACGGGCGAACCCTGGACCGCCCATACGACGAACCAGGTGCCTTTCATCCTTGTAAATGCAGATCCGGCTTACAAATTGAGGGAGGGCGGATGCCTGGCCGATATTGCTCCAACCTTAATAGAACTGATGGGAATGGAACAGCCGAAGGAAATGACTGGAAAATCACTGCTTGTGAAGTAGAAATAAGAAACACCCCGGCCAACCGGAAACTCACGAAGGGAGAACCGGCAATCCGGGGTGTTTCTGCATCATTGAAAGGGCATCGGATTACTCGTAGAGCTTGTGATAGATTTCTTCGCTGAGGGCATCGACATAGGCCTGGTTCGGAAGATCCTGTCCTGTGATCAGACGATCCTGAATTAATTCGAACCGCTTCAGTTCCAGCTCCTCCCCGGTCAGTCCGGGTTCCTCTTTTTTCAGCTCCTCATCCAGTTGTGTTCCGGTCCAGGTGGAGGTAAACCATGCAATCAGTTCCTCCGTGCGTTTTTCTTCCGCTTCCGCCTGCTTCAGGGCTGCGGCCAGGGAACTGCGGGTCTTGAACGAGACAACGAGGCAGGCAAGGCCGATGAGGGTAATAACCGACTGGAAGAAAATTTTGGAGCCTCCGGCCATTGGAAGATTGATAATTCCGGTCCAGCAGACGACGGCAAACACGAGCGCAGCGCCTCCCACCATCAGAAAAGCGGAGCTGGAAGAACGGAGATCCTCGCAGCGCTGGCGCCCGCTGACATAGACTCCGGCCGAGGCGGCCCTGGTCCGGTTTTCCTGTGTTCCGGCCGTGCCGGAGCCTTCTGCGGCGTCCTCCGGTCCGCTGTCGCGGCTTAAAAGCGTCTCAAAATTCTCCAGGTTTTCCAGGCTGTCCAGGTGTTCAAAATCAATCAGGTTATCCATGAGCTGTGAGGCGTCAAAGCCCTCCATGTCATGGTAGCGGTCCGTGGCGGCCTCTATTTTCTGCTGCTTCTCCAATTCGCGTTTTTCGGCCTCATAAGCTTCCTGTGATTCCACGAGCTCACCGCCGCAGTCGCTGCATGTAGTGATTCCATCGACAAATTCCATGTCGCATTTCGGGCAATATGGCATAATCAGTTCTCCTTGGTATTTTATATAGGTTTATTATAAGATAGAAAAGGGGATACGTCCAGAGGGAGTTGAGAAATGAGGACGCCTGTTTTTTTGATCTGTTTTTTGATTTGACGGCAACTTTTTTCCTGCTTTTGCAGTCTAATGTTTGAAAAGACAATTAAAACGAAAAACGAAAAAGGAGAAAAAAGGATGAAATTAAACAAGGTTAAAAAATATGCCGCTGTTGCAATGTGTGCTCTGGCTATGGTGAATGCGGTTCCCGCTATGCCTGCTTATGCGGCGCGGAGGAACCATGCTGCGGCTTCTACCGGGAAGGATACGGCTAAGATGCAGGATATTGCGGAAAAAGTGCAGAACGCATTTAAAAAACAGGATCTTGGAAAGGTGGCGGATCTTTGTGCGTATCCGGTGGTCATTTCCTATGCGGACGGCGAACTGGAGGAAATCCCCGATAAAGCCGGTTTTATGGCCCTGGGAAACTCGGCGGTTTTTACGCAGAAGCTTCTTGATTCAATCGAATCCACAAACATTGCCAAACTGAGCAGCACCGGCAACGGGGCCGTACAGATGGGTGAGGATTACGGACTGGCGCTCTGCAAAGTTAACGGAAAATGGAAAATCTATAATTTCATTTTAGACAGCGCTAAAAGCACGGTATCCGATTCCGTCAATGTCAAAGATGCGGCCCGGATGGCAGAACTGATTCAGAAAACATTCTCCTACCGCGACCTGGAGACTCTTTCCAAAATGTGCAACTACCCGGTCATCATCACCTATGCCGACGGCAGCTCCGTAGAATACAGCACGCCCCAGCAGCTCATGAAACTGGGAGAGGATAAAGTCTTCACGAAAAAACTGTCTACAGCAATCGACCAGACCGATATCAAAAAGCTCCAGGAAATCGGCAGATCCGGCGTCCAGATGGGCAACAGCTCCGGACTCAACATGTACAAATTCAACGGCTACTGGAAAATCAACCAGATTTATCAGTAATAAATACCCAAGGGGTAGCGTGCAAACACTTCACTGAAGTGTTTGCACGCTACCCTTTTCTCAACCGTTACGGTTCACACCCGGGCTGAAAACAGCTGTACTGCGAACCATAACGCTCAATCCCCATCCAGGAAAGAAATTTCTTTATCCACTTCCATTTACCATCAAAATAAGATAGAATAAAAAGAGCGTTCAAAAGAAGGGAAGAGATACTGATGAACCGAATGAAGACGAGTGAACTGATGAAACGCTTTGCGCCGTATTATCTGAGATATTGGAAGGTGCTGCTGTTTGATTTATTCTGTGCTGCGTTGACGACGCTGTGTGAGATCGTGCTCCCGCTTATTTTGCGGTATATTACCAACGAGGGGATGTATAATCTGGCAAACCTCACGGTAAAGACGATTGTCACCATCGGCCTTATGTACTTTGGGCTCAGAATCGTGGATGGGCTGGCCAGCTTTTACATGGCCTACACGGGCCACATTATGGGAGCCAGGATTGAGACGGATATGAGGAAGGACGCATTCTGCCACCTGCAGAAGCTGTCGGACAGTTTTTACAGCAACACGAAGGTGGGGCAGATTATGTCCCGCATTACGAGTGATTTGTTTGACGTGACGGAATTTGCCCATCACTGTCCCGAAGAATTCTTTATTGCATTCCTGAAAATCATAATCTCATTTTTCATACTGGCCAGGATTAATCTGCTGCTGACCATAGTGATCTTTATCTTTATTCCTGTCATGGCGGTATCCTGTACTTACTTTAACCTGAAAGTGCGCGCGGCCTTTAAGATGCAGCGCAACCATGTCGGGGAACTGAACGCCCGAATCGAGGACAGCCTTCTGGGAAACAGAGTGGTCAGGGCCTTTGGCAATGAAAAACTGGAAATTGAAAAGTTTCAGCAGGATAACCTCAAATTTCTCGAAATCAAAAAGCAGACTTATTTTTACATGGCGGCATTCCAGGACACGGTCAGAATGTTTGACGGTGTGATGTATGTGGTTGTCATCATTGCCGGAGGAATATTTCTGGTGAAGGGGATTATAAGCCCTGGAGATTTGGTGGCCTATACGATGTATGTGACGACGCTCTTATCCACGATCCGCAGAATTATTGAATTTGCCGAGCAGTTCCAGCGCGGAATGACCGGGATTGAAAGATTCTGTGAAATTATGGATGCTGACATTGACATCTTCAATGAGGACGATGCGGTGGAGCTTAAAGATTCCCGCGGAGAGATTAGATTTGAAAATGTTTCGTTCGAATATCCGGATGATCACACACTGGTGTTATCCGGGATCAATCTGACCATCCGTCCGGGGGAGAAGATTGCCCTGGTGGGACCTTCCGGCGGCGGTAAGACGACGCTCTGCAACCTGATACCGAGGTTTTATGACCCGACCGGGGGAAGGATCTGCGTTGACGGGAAAGATCTGCGGGGAATTACGCTGGAGAGCCTGAGAAGCCAGGTGGGTATGGTGCAGCAGGATGTGTACCTGTTCTCCGGCACGATCTATGATAACATTGTATACGGAAGGCCGGGAGCGTCCAGAGAGGAAGTCATCGAGGCGGCTAAGATGGCCGGAGCCGATGAATTTATCGACGGGATGTCAGGAGGCTACGATACCTATGTGGGAGAGCGCGGCGTGAAGCTGTCGGGAGGACAGAAACAGCGCATCAGCATTGCCAGGGTATTTTTGAAAAATCCGCCGATTCTGATTTTGGATGAGGCGACATCGGCTCTCGACAATGAGAGTGAAAAGATGGTGTCACAGTCTCTCGATAAGCTGGCTGTGGGAAGGACAACACTTACGATTGCCCACAGGCTCAGCACCATCCGCGGCGCGGACCGGATTCTTGTATTGTCCGGCAACGGCATACAGGAAGAGGGAAGCCACGACGAGCTGATGGAAAAACAGGGAATCTACTATCATTTATATACATCTGCCAACGGATTTGAAGATAACGGGGCAGAACGATTGGAGGAAACAAAATGAAAATTGCAGTTGTGACAGACAGCAACAGCGGTATTACGCAGGCGCAGGGCAAGGAACTTGGAATTAAGGTTCTTCCTATGCCTTTTATGATTGATGGAAAAGAATATATGGAGGATATCAGCCTGACACAGCGCGAATTTTATGAGAAGATGGCCGAGGATCTGGATATTTCCACTTCCCAGCCGTCGCCGGATTCAATTGTGGAGCTGTGGGACGGACTCCTTGAAGAATATGATGAGATTGTCCATATTCCGATGTCCAGCGGCTTGTCGGGTTCCTGCCAGACGGCTCTGATGCTGGCCGAGGATTATGACGGCCGTGTCCAGGTGGTAAATAACCACCAGATATCCGTAACCCAGAGACAGTCGGCCCTGGATGCCCTCACGATGGCTGAGAGGGGAATGAGCGCCCTGGAAATCAGGGAGGAGCTTGAGCGGACCAGCCATAATTCCACGATCTATATAACGGTGGACACCCTGAAATACCTTAAGAAGGGCGGCAGGATCACGCCGGCCGCCGCTGCTCTCGGAACGCTTCTCAGACTGAAACCGGTCCTTACGATACAGGGAGAGAAGCTGGACGCCTTTGCCAAGGCAAGGACGATGAAGCAGGCCAAAGCGATGATGATTTCCGCCATCCAGCACGATTTGGAGACAAGATGGAACGACAGGGAGGGAAAGAATACCCACCTTGAAATCGCCCACAGCAACAGTGAGGAAGCTGCCTTACAGCTGAAAGAGGAGCTGCAGGAGATTTTCCCGCATACGGATATTTATATGGATCCCCTGTCACTGAGTGTTGCGTGCCATATCGGCCCGGGAGGGCTGGCAATCGCGGCAGTGAAGAAAATCGAGTGCTAAATGAGAGGGATGAAGAGACTGAGAAGGAAATTAAAGCGTTCCGTAAGCATGAAGGTGCCGCTGCTTTTCTGTTTCCTGCTGGTGACTCTGATGCCGCTTCTCATTCAGGCCAGGTTTCTGGCCGGATTTTTCCGTCAGAGCCAGATTGAGGAGAGCATGATAGAGGCGCAAAGCAAATGCCTGATGCTTGCCAACAAGATGGTGACCCTGGATTATATCAACAATCCGTCCAACAATCCCGGCCTGGAGGCCGAGATGAATGTGACGGCGGATTTGTTTAACGGGCGTATCATAGTCATTGACAGCAGCTTTAAGATAATTAAAGACACGTTTGATCTGACCAAGGGAAAAACGAGTGTTGTGGAGGAGGTTCTGCGCTCATTTGAGGGAGAAACCATAAACCGGCGCAACAAAAAGAAGGATTATTTCTATCTGACCCTTCCGGTCTATTCCAAGGCGGATGCCAAGAAGGTGGAGGGAGTCCTCCTGATGACGGCCTCCACGGAGAGTATGGCCCTTCTGGAAAGCCAGGTCATGCATAAAGCGGGATTTCTGCAGTTTGTGCTTCTGTGCTTTGTGATTGCGGTGGATTTTCTGGCGGCATCGTTCCTTATGAAACCGTTCAGAAAGCTTCAGGAGAGGCTGAACCTCGTCTCGGAGGGGAATCTCGACCAGGATATCCAGGTGGAAGATTACAAAGAGACAAAGGGCATATCCGACGCGGTCAGCCAGACACTGAAAAAGTTAAAGGCTGTGGATCAGTCCAGACAGGAGTTTGTATCCAATGTTTCCCATGAGCTTAAGACGCCGATCACCTCAATACGGGTGCTGGCGGATTCGCTGATGGGGATGGAAGACGCTCCGGTGGAACTGTATAAGGAATTCATGGCGGATATCTCGGATGAGATCGACCGCGAGGGCAAGATTATCGACGATCTTCTTTCGCTTGTTAAGATGGATAAATCCTCACCGGATATGAATATTGCATCCGTTTCCATCAATGCGCTGATGGAACAGATTTTAAAGCGTCTGAGGCCGATTGCCAAGAGGCGTAATATTGAGCTGGTATTTGAGAGCCAGAGAGAGGTTACGGCCGATATCGACGAGGTAAAACTGTCGCTGGCCTTAAGCAACCTGGTGGAAAATGCGGTCAAGTACAACCGTGAGGATGGCTGGGTCCATGTGGTCCTGGACGCGGATCACAAATTCTTTTATGTAAAGGTAATTGACAACGGAATCGGGATTCCTCAGGAGTTCCAGGAGCACGTGTTTGAGCGTTTCTACAGGGTGGATAAGGCGCGTTCAAGGGAGACGGGCGGAACCGGCCTGGGCCTGGCGATTACAAAAAATATTGTAATCCTGCACCAGGGGGCGATCAAGCTCCAGAGTAAAGAAGGGGAGGGAACCACATTTACGGTCCGCATTCCTCTTAATTACATTCCGTAATATCCTGTGACGGCTGTATTCGGGCTACTGCCCACAGGCAGCATTTTGCGCCGGACCCCTTAGATGTGAAAGGATGGAAGTATATTTGAAACGATTATTTTGCCTTATGGCGGCTCTTTTATTGTGTCTTGGAATTTCAGGATGCGGGCGGGAGGAGAAAATTGCCGGGCCGGAAAAAGGCAGTTACCGGATTTATTATCTGAATCCCTCCAGGACAAAGCTTGCCAGCGTGGAGTATAAAACGGAAACGACCGATCAGGAGACATTGATCGGAGAATTGGCGGGACAGCTTTTAGAGGCTCCGGATAACCCGGATTACCAGGCTGCACTGGGAGAAAAGGTAATACTTCTGGATATGAGAAAAGAGGACAATGTCCTCTACCTGAATTTTAATAAAGATTATACGGCGATGAAGGCGACGAGGGAGATTCTGTGCCGTGCGGCGATGGCAAAGACCTTTACCCAGGTGGACGGAATCGATTATATCAGCATCAACTGCGACGGACAGCCGCTCCTCGATCACCAGGGCAGCCCGGTGGGGGCATTTTCAGCCTCCGACTTCGCGGAGAGCATCTCTGACGTGAACTCCTTCGAGAGAGTGGAGCTGAAGCTCTATTTTGCCAACGAAAAGAAAGATATGCTGGTGGAGGAGACAAGGGAAGTCGTCCACAATGTCAACACCTCCCTGGAGAGACTCGTGGTAGAGCAGCTGATCGCTGGTTCACAGGCGGGAAATTCGCCCGTGCTGCCAAAGGACACCAGGATTCTGAACGTGTCTTTGACGGATAATACCTGCTATGTAAATCTTGACAGTACTTTTATAAACGGCGAGGTGGAGGCGGCAGATTATATTCCGGTCTACGCGCTGGTCAACTCGCTGACGGAACTTCAGACGGTCAATAAGGTCCAGATTACGGTGAACGGGTCGGCCAATGTGATGTACCGCAATGCGATTTCTCTTTCGACGCCTTTGGAGAGGGAGAAGAAGTATATTGTGGCTGAGAAATGAGAACGCCGCCGCAGGCTGGGGGGCGGGATGGTGAGTGGGAGGTTATGAGTCTTCAGTCCCGGTTTGTAGTTTGTCGCAGGTGGGGAATCCGGGCAGGTTATGACCCGGGACTGAAGACGCCGAGGTTATCGCTTACCATTCCGGCCCGGCCTGCGGCCGCTGAATTGTTCTGTTTTATCTACCACGTCCGCTATCTTTCTTCGGAGGCGTCGCGGCCTCGTATCTTAATTAAATCCCCACTTTGGAGGTAATAAAATAAAAAGACCGTTTTTATGGATTGCAGGAGCATATGTACTTGGAGAGGTCACTGCTTACTGGTTCGGTAAAATGACGGAATACACAGGACGGGCGGCTGTTTCAGGCGGCTTGTTTGTGGTGGCGGTATTGCTGGCGGCAGGTATTTTACTTGGGTTTTATCTGAGAGTTGGAACGGGGAGTCTGCTTTTGTTGATTGGGGATGTAAAGGTCCCCAGGAGGTGGTTTTTACTGGCTATTCTGACGCTTTTCTGTTTGTCGGGGTGGTTCAGGATGAGAGTGGAAATGAAGAAATGGCCGCTGGAGGCTATATTGGCGGAGAGGGAATACGGGGAAGAGCGGGGCGGTAAAACGGGAAAGCGGGTGGATGCGGAAGGCAGGATCCGCGATGTAACGTTTAAAAATGAGATATATACTATTATTCTGGAGCCGGTGACGGTGACGGCCGGGGAGGAGCGGTATGAGGAGAACCGGATCATGGTTTCGGTGGAGGCAAAGACGGCGGAACGTCTGCCGGTGAATCGTTTGAAGGTTGGAGTGAATCTGTGGGTAAGAGGAAAAGCGGAATTGTTTCAGGAGGCCAGAAATCCGGGAGAATTTGATTATCGGATGTATTACCGCTCTCAGAAGCTGCGCTGCAGGATTAAAGCGGATAAGATAGAGACGGCGGGTGGGGATGAGGCTGCTTTTTGGAGACAGATTTCATCCGTCAGGCAATTTGTGAAAGAGGCGCTCGCTTTTCTTTATGGTGAGGAAGACAGAGGTGTTTTTCAGGCCATTCTTCTGGGAGATAAGAGTGAGATGGACAGTGAAATACGCGAGCTGTATCAGGACGGAGGGATTGCCCATGTACTTGCGGTGAGCGGCCTACATGTTTCTTTAATCGGGATGAGCCTATATGGATTTCTGAGAAAAAGAGGCGTTGGATATGGAAAAGCCGGTGTTGTATCGGCGGCTCTGCTTTTTTTCTACGGCTCGATGACGGGATTTGGGGCCTCCGTTTTCCGGGCGGTTTTTATGGTTTTCTGTTCCTTTCTGGCTTCGTATCTCGGGCGTACTTATGATTTGCTGTCGGCCATGGCGCTTTCCCTTATTTTACTTCTTTTCGATTCCCCATACCTGCTTTTTACAAGCGGGCTGCAATTGTCTTATGGCGCGGTAGGGGCCGTGGGTCTTTATAATGACTGGCGGTTAGTGCAGGGAAAGGAGAGGCGGTTATCGGGGGAGGGCGGAAAAAAGGTAAAAGACGGGAATGTGGATGTGGGAACTATGCTGGGGGCGCTTCGCTCTGCCCTGTCTGTCAGCCTGGCGATTCAGGTTGTCACTCTTCCTGCGATATTGTATCATTTTTATGAATTTCCCTTTTACGGGGTGGTTCTTAACCTGGTGGTAATTCCGCTGATGGCATATGTGGCGGGATCGGGGATTGCGGCGGTTGGTCTTTACGGCATATGGAGGGCTGTGAGTATCTTAAATCTGGCCGTGGCAGGGGGAGAGATGGGCGGCGGTTTGAAAAGCGGGCCGGTACAGTTCCTGGGCGGAGCCGCGTATTTACTTGGCGTAATCAGCCATGGCGCGGCGGGGCCCGGACACTACATCCTGTCCCTTTACCGCGGGCTCTGCCGTTTTACCCTGCAGCTTCCGTTGGCAACGGTGCTTACGGGGCGGCCTCCGCTTTGGTGTATTGGCCTTTATTATAGTGTGCTGGTATTTGTGTATATTCAGGCATTGAAAAGTGCGGCTGGGGACAGCGGTGAAGGAACGGTCGGAGCCACATTTGGAGTTAAGGCTGAAAGAACGGCTAAAACCGCGGCCTGTTTCTTTGCCATGCTGTTTCTGGCGGTAAGGCCGCGGGTCAGGGGGCTGGAAGTTTATTTCCTGGATGTGGGCCAGGGGGACGGGATATTTTTTCGCACAGGAACCGTCACGGCGCTGACGGACTGCGGAAGCAGCCAGCTTAAAAGTGTGGGAAAAAACAGGCTGGTTCCTTTTTTGAAAAGTAAGGGGATTGGCAGGCTGGACTACGTTTTTATCAGCCATGGCGACAGTGATCATATAAACGGAATCGTCTGGATGCTGGAAAATGAGAAAAATATTTCGGTTGGCCATATTGTCATGCCCTGTCTGGGAGAGGGGGAGGAAGTTTACCGGCGGATAGAAACGCTTGGAAAAATGAGAGGAGCGGATATCGTTTATATGGAGGCCGGGCAAAATCTGGATGAAGGAGCGCTGAAAATCACCGCCGTTTACCCCGGAAGGGAAGTCTATTCGAAGGACAGAAACGGGCATTCACTGGTGCTTTCCGTTATTTATGAGGAATACAGCATGCTGCTGACAGGGGATGTGGGGACTGCGGGAGAGAAGAAAATGCTGGAGGCGGGAGAATTGCCGTGCAAGGAGCAGCCGGAAGGACGGTTTGAAGGGGGAATTTCGGTTTTAAAAGCGGCCCATCACGGTTCTTCTACGTCTACGGGGCAGGAATTTCTGGCCTATGTGAAACCGTCGGTCACAATCCTGTCGTACGGCCGGGGAAACTCGTATGGTCATCCTTCACCGGAGGTGGTGGAACGTCTGGAAGAAATCGGAACCGGGATTTGGAGCACGGAACGATCGGGCGCCATTCGGGTTACGACAGATGGAAAGAAAATGAAGGTGAGAGGTTTTCTGCTGGACAGGAACCGTGGTTCCGGTCTATAATACCAGCAGGAACAATGTTACTGTTCACACTGCATTGCACTGTGAACAGTAACGCAACAATCTCCTGACGGACTGTCAGTAACGAATGCGGGTGAGGTCAAACCCGGCGACATTTTAGCAACACGAAGGAGCAGATTACAGATGCAGATAATCAATGAGGATATAAAGAGCGGACAATACAAAACGGTATATCTGCTGTTCGGTGAAGAGTCATTTTTGAAGCAGAGCTATAAAAAGAAGCTCAAAGAGGCCATTGCCGGTGACGATACAATGAATTACAATTATTTCGAGGGAAAAGGGCTGGATGTGAATGAACTGATCAGTCTTGCCGATACGATGCCGTTTTTCAGTGACAGGCGTCTGATTGTGGTGGAGGACAGCGGATTTTTTAAGACTTCCACCGATGCGCTGACCGACTATCTCCCTTCAATACCGGATACAACGTGTATTGTATTTGTGGAAGATGCCGTGGACAAGAGAAACCGCCTCTTTAAAAAAGTAAAGGAGCTGGGCCACGCTGCGGAGATGAAACGGCAGGACAGCGCACAGCTCGCAAGGTGGGCCGGCACAATTCTGGCACAGAACGGGAGAAAAATTACGAATGCCACGATGAACCTGTTTCTGGAGCGGACCGGCGACGATATGGAGAATATCAGAATGGAGCTTGAAAAGCTGATTTCCTATACGATGGGTGCGGATGTGGTCACTACGGAGGACGTGGAGGCCGTAACAACGGTTCAGGTGACCAATAAGATATTCGATATGGTCAATGCCATCGTAACGAGGAAAACGAGGCTTGCCATGGATTTGTATGAAGATCTCCTGACACTGAAAGAACCGCCGATGCGTATTCTGTTCCTGATAGCAAGACAGTTTAACCAGCTATTACTGGTTAAAGAATTGACGGCAAAGGGAACGGACAGAGGTACCATTGCATCGAAACTGAAAATCCCGCCGTTTGTTGCAGGAAAGGTTTCGGCCCAGGCCGGGGCATTTACAAAGGAACAGATTCTGGCCTGCGTGAAAGGATGTGTGGAGGCAGAGGAAGCAGTGAAAACGGGAAGGCTGAACGACAGGATGGCGGTTGAACTTCTGATTACGAAAAAGTACTGATTTGGAAAGAATGCTGACTTGGAAAAAATACTGATTCGAAAAGAATGCTGAACTTAAAAAAATTGCTCTGATTAAAATACTTCATTAGAAAGAAGACTTCATTTGATGAATATTTTATTAAAAAAGCATTCATTCGAAAATATTCCGGCATAGAAAAAGGTTTCCGCCACACCTGAGCGGAAACCTTTTTTCTATATAATGGGTTAATTAATTGTATAAATTGAAAGTTCCAGAGATTAAGCCATTGCGTTAACGGCTTTAGATAAACGGGATACTTTACGGGAAGCTGTATTTTTGTGATAAACTCCCTTTGTGGTAGCCTTGTCAATCTCGCTGATTGCAACTAATAATGCAGCCTGTGCAGCAGCCTTGTCACCGGCAGTAATTGCAGCATCAACTTTCTTGGTAACTGTTTTAACCTTGGATCTGATCGCTTTGTTTCTTTCAGCTCTTGTTTCAGCTACTAAAATTCTTTTCTTTGCAGATTTAATGTTAGCCAATCTGTACACCTCCATCTGATATATCATATATTATCAATTCTTTGGTTTGCATTAAAGCCTGGACACGGACAGTTCAATGTAAACATACTATTGTATTTTATCGAATAAAGTCAGGGATGTCAATATGTATTTTCCGGATTTATACAGTTTTTTCAGTATATTTTAAAGGAAAAACAGAAAAACTATAAAGAGTGAAAGTACCCATGAACCGCGAAAGGAGATTTGCGATGTTTGGCCGGAAAAACAGCAGGATAACCGATGAAAATAAAATAGGAGAATTACCGTCATTTGAAGCCAGGACCGACCTGGCCGTGGAGGAACAGGAGAGCTTTGCCGGGGACGGCGGAGAAATAAAGGGCGTTGCGCTCCGGGAATGGCATCACAGGAACAGCCATATCAGGATGACGGAAGTTTCCATTCTGGATGAGCGTGGGGCAAAGGCCATGGGAAAACCGATGGGAACCTATCTGACCCTGGATGTCCCGGATATGGCGGAAAAGGACGACGGCTATCATGAGGAAGTGGCCGAGGAGCTGGGGAAACAATTGAACCAGCTCATTAAGAAAATGTGTCCGCAGAAGAAAGAACAGGCCTCGATCCTCGTTGTGGGCCTTGGCAACATCCAGGTGACGCCGGATTCCCTTGGGCCGAGGGTGGTGGATAACCTTCAGATGACAAGGCATTTCCTGGGAGAATACGGGGATGATTTCTGTGAAAAGAACAAACTTCCCGTACTGAGCGGCATTGTGCCCGGCGTCATGGCGCAGACGGGAATGGAGACGGCCGAGATTGTAAAAGGAATTGTGGAGGAGACGAAGCCGGATATGGTCCTGGCGATCGATGCCCTGGCCGCAAGAAACGTCAGACGTCTGGCATCCACGATCCAGCTTACGGATACGGGAATCCATCCGGGTTCCGGCGTGGGAAACCACAGGCACAGCATGACGAAGGAGAGCCTGGGAGTGCCTGTGGCGGCTCTGGGAATCCCGACTGTGGTAGGTGCGGCGGCCATTGTACACGGCACGGTAGAGGCGCTGATTCATACGTTGTCGCTGAACAGTGGGACTGAAGGATATGCGAAATATATTGAGGATCTCGATCCGGAGAGCCAGTATGAACTGATCAGAGAGCTGATGGAGCCGGAGTTCGGCCCGATGTTTGTAACGCCACAGGATATCGACGAGAGGGTAAAACAGCTCAGTTTCACCGTTTCCGAGGGGATTCACAGGGCATTGTACGGCAAGAAAGAGTGAGTGAATACCGGCGCATCATGGTATAAATTCCGGGCGCTTTGTGAAGCGGAACCCATACAGCGGCGTACCAGATTAAGAAATCGGCAAGATTCAGGTAAAAAGAACCGGCTCCTGCATAGAATGGTAAAAGGAGAGAATTTTTAAGGCGGGACAGACATGAGGCCGGGAAAAATAAGAATCATTAGAGAATATATTGCAGGAAATAGAAAAATATCAATCTTCCGGCCGGCGGCAGCAATTTTGTGCCTGTTTCTGTTTGCTTTCTTTGGAGGCAGGGCGCTGCGGGGACTGCCGTCGGCTGTGGGGAATATTGTATCAAATTCATTCAGCGGTTACGAGAGCCGGACAGCGCTTTTTATATGGAGAAGCTGGTATCCGTCGGCCGGATTTACAGGTATAAATTCCGGTGGAGCAAGCAAAGAGGTTGATGAAATGGCAGGCCGCCTGGCTGGCTTTATTTTAAAACAGGTGCCTTACTACAGGCTGGCCGAGGGCAGTCAGGGGAAACTGTACAGAGAACTGGAGCCGGATCCGTCGTATGGGAATTATCTGGAGAGCAGCCGGATTTTAAAGGAATATGAGTGTCTTGTCAGAGATTTGGAAGGCAGCAGTGTGCTGGCCTCGGGCGGTGTTTCTACCTATACTAATACGTCGGAAAATGAAAATGGACCAGGGGCAGCAGGAATGTCCCCCGGCAATGCCGCGGGTTCAGGCACCGGAGAAGGACAGGGAGAGTCCGTGCAGACAGCCGGGGGGCAAAGCGCAGCGGGAGGCCAGCTTAAGGCATCCGGAAGTCCGGCCGGAGACTCGCTTATCAATAAGGGGACCGTCAGTTCGTCCGGAATCAGATACGTTTCAGCGCAATTGGCCGACTATGATTTCCTGATGAAACATTTTTATACGGTACACCCGACCACAACGGCGGGCAGAGATATGATGAGCGCGAAAACATTTTTGTCGGAGGATTTCTCGCTGAAACAGGGCAGTGATAAACCGCAGATTCTGATTTACCATACACATTCGCAGGAAGAATTTGCAGACTATCATGAAGGAAACAAGGATGCCACAATTGTGGGAGTGGGCACCTATCTCACCGAGCTGCTTGAGCAGAAGGGATATAATGTTATTCATGACACCTCTGTTTATGACCTCCGGGATGGGAAACTGGATCGGAGCAAGGCCTATACATACGCACTGGACGGAATAACGGCTATTCTGCAGAAAAATCCGTCCATTCAGGTGGTTCTCGACATTCACAGGGACGGCGTGAAAGAAAGCACGCATCTGGTTAAAGAAATAAACGGGAAAAAGACGGCCACGATTATGTTTTTCAACGGAACCAGCCAGACACCGGACGGGGCGATTGAATACCTTAAAAACCCCTACCGAACCGATAATATGGCGTTCAGCTTCCAGATGAAGCTCTGCGCCGACGCCTGCTATCCCGGGTTTACGCGGAAGATTTATCTGAAAGGGCTTCGGTATAACCAGCATGTGAGGCCGTGTTCAGCGCTCATAGAGGTGGGGGCGCAGAATAATACATATGAGGAGGCCAGGAATGCGATGGAGCCGCTGGCGGAGCTGGTGGATATGGTGGTGAGGCCGGAAGGGTGAAAATTTAACTGATTTAACTAATTTTGTTAAAGCCGTTTTTTAATAACGTCATGTTTATTAAAATCATCTTTAATAAAGTCATATTGTGAATCACGATAGTAATATTTTACAAATAAAAATCCCAGCAGAATCACCAGAGTCGTAAGGATACCGCCTTCGATTCCGAAAATACCGCCTGTAACAATGTTGTCGGCGGTAAAACGGGTAGTTATGATTCCTGAAATATTGATCCCGCTTACCGGCATGCCGAAGATCAGGCCCTGAAATGAGTTCCAGGTAAAATGATACCCGATGCACATCCAGATATTGCCCGATTTTATGTACATATAGGAGAAGAGAAATCCTACAAAAACGATATTGCAGAAGGATAAAAACGTTACTCCATTATTTCCTAGATGGATAAGACCAAATATGACGGATGGAATAAACATAATAAAAGGAAGATTTCCCACCCTGCGCAGAGTGGACATCAAAAACCCCCGGTTCATAATTTCTTCCCCTAAAGCAACGAGCATAAAGATAAAGAACCACCAAAACTGAAGCCATGAGAAGGTCGGTTTCCATGACTCCACAACAGCCTGCCCGGTTAAAACAAGGAGCAGAAAGACAATGGAGCAGCAGAGCGCGCCCAGGAACATACCGGTGAGCAATTCTTTACAGCCCTTTTTGACGGGTTTAAGGCCGATGGAAGAAAGAGTACGCTTCATGATCAGATGCCAAGCGGCAAGGGGAACGAGGATCATAACGGAATCATATAAAATCTGTCCGTAAACGGGAAAGAACACATCGTTTATCCAATTGAAGACCGCGTCGGACTGTTCGATGGCAGAGGGGTAGTGGCCGCTTATGATCAGGAGCCGCCGTATCACGACGACTGATATAGATGTCATGAAGTTGGCCAGAACGTAAAATGCCGAAATTACAAGGAGGATAACCCAGCCGGAACGCACCTGGCCGCTTTTATTTTTAATGACGGGGTTGTTTATAAGTAGATTCATATATGATACCTTTCGTTTTTTGATTTTCAGCAGTTATATAAATTATCATATCTTTTAATGACCAGGCGTACAAGAGTTTTAGAAAAGTTTTGAAAAAATCAGAGGAAAATGAACAGGCGGGATGGCCGGGAAACAACGGAAAGCACGCTTCGCGAATTTTTTCATTGCCACTCAATCAAATGAGTCTGCTGAAGGAAAAGCAGACTCATTTGGATCAGTACGACAGATTACTTTTTTAACTCGGAGGTGCTCGAGCCTTCTACATATTGCGGCTCTAATACAATATATGCGGCGGGAGCCGATGTCCCATCCTTGACGGCTCTCCGGCTTTCGATGCGGTGCAGCATCTGATTGGCTGCCGCCTCTCCCAGGGATTGCTGTGAAACACCGCAGGTGGTGAATACGAAATCCTGAAAATCGGTGGGCTGAACGGGATCGAGCACGACCATGTTCAAATCGTGAGGGATGGATTTGCCCAGTGTCTTGCACTGGCTGTAAAAATCGACAGCGATTTCATTAACCAGGCAGACTGCCGCCGTGACAGACGGATGTTCCTTAAAAACATTGGAGGCGTCAAATGTTTGACGGGTATTCAAAACATCCGAGTACGCATTGATATCAATATTGTATACATTGCTTTCGTCAAACTTGATTCCGCTGTCTTCCAAAGCGGTACGGTATCCCCAATAGGCATTGCGCCCGGCGATAAATGACTGCGGCACACTGAGAAGGACAATCTCCCGGTGTCCGAGGGAGACCAACTGTTTAACGGCCTGATAAGCCGCTTTCTCATCATCGGATATGACGGAGTCGCAATTGACGGCCGTATCATGGCGGTTAACCATAACGATGGGAAGATTGCTCTGAGCTACTTGGGCAATTTTCTGCGGTGTGGCGCTGATAGTTACAAGAAAAGCTCCGGCCACCTTATTTGCATTTGCGGTATCCAGGTATTCGTCACACAAAGTTGTCTTATAATCACTGTTGCAGAGGAGAACCATAAAACCGTGTTCATATAAAATCTTCTGGATGGTTTTAGCAATTTCTATCTGCGCATAGCTGGAGATGTTTCCCATGATTAAGGCAACCATATTGGAATACCCCTGAGCCAGGCTGCGGGCCATCTGATTGGGCTGATATCCGATTTTTGCGATTGCTTTTTCGACAAGCAGCCGCGATTTTTTGCTTACATTGGGGCTGTTTCTCAAAACCCGCGAAACGGTCGCCCGCGAAAGGCCGCATTCTTCAGCAACATCATCAATAGTGGCGCTCATAAGAAAAACCTCTTTCTAAGTAAATTTTGTTTGTTAATAATTGGAAATAATATGTTTCATTATATCCCAACGTCAGTTTAATGTCAAAGGAATTGACAGCTGTTCCGGGGGTTGTTCCGGGGCCTCTGTTTAGTGCAGCGTGTAATATTCGGGACGGCGGTTTTTCCAACTTGCAACGCTGTCCCGGACTTCTTCCTGATAATCGAGATCCAGAACTGCGTATTGAATCTCCTCCCGGTTAGAACACTGGGAAATAACCGTGCCCCAGGGATCGGCCACCTGTGACCGCCCGAAGGGGATGGACTCCACAACGTGGCCGTACTGGTTTACTGCGACGACATAAGTCAGATTAAACAGTGCGGTTCCTTTTACGAGAGTATCCCAGTGATCGGTGCGCGGCGGAAGCGGATTTCCGGCCGGGAAATAGGCCGGCACAAAAATGATTTCGGCGCCGTCCTGCACCATCCCCCGGGCCAGTTCAGGAAAACGTAAATCATAACATACCATCAGGCCGATTCTGCCGAAATCTGTATCAAACACTGCTGCTTCGGTACCTCCCTCCACATATTGGGATTCATCATATCCGATTGCTTTCATTAAGTGCATTTTATTATACCGTCCGATAATTTTCCCGTCCCGGTTAATAAAGAGCGCCGTATTATAGTACTTCCCATTTTCAGCCTGGCACATAAAGGTTCCCGGTATCAGATTGACATGAAGTTTTTTTGCAAGTGCGCACATCTGAGTGACAAAGTATCCGTCCAGAGGTTCCGGCCCCTGAGATTCCGAGCGGGCATCCGCATCAAAATAACTGTCTTCCGGAAAGACAATCACATCCAGGCCATTTTCTTCTTGAGCTGCTTTCTTCGCCATTCCAATCATCTTTTTGACATTTTCTTCGGCTGTGCCGGTGGAACCCATTTGACATAAAGCTACCTTGACCATATTCTTATCCCCTTTTAATCGCTGAGTGTAATATTAAATTTGCAGGTTCTACGATATTAAAGAGAGCGGTTACAAAACTGGTTTCTTAGAAAAATCATACATTATTAAAACGAAAAGGTCAATATAAAGTGAAAATAGATTGAAAAATTAGCTAAAATACACAATAAAAAATTAATTATTTGTTTAAAATGAGTATTTAATTCCTAAAGGTTATATTGTATGATTGAAAATATGAGAGCGGTCTCACAAAAGGAGAATCAAATAATAAGCATTCTGTTTTATCAGCCGGCTTGTCCGGTTACAGAGCTAAGAGGAGGTAAAGTGGTGAGAACAAACGTAGTAAAGGAAATGTCGTGGGTGGAATTTGATGAAAGAAGAAAGGAGACAAAGACCGTGATTATTCCCTCCGGAGCGGTGGAGGTTTACGGGCCCCATCTGCCGATGGGAAGCGATATTATTGTTTCTAAAAAAATTGCAGAGCTTGTGGCGGAAAAAACGGGAGCATTGGTGGGTCCCTGTCTGGAGGTAGGGCAGTCATTCGATTTGAATGCGTTCCCGGGAACGATCCCGACCAGGGCGGCAAATTTAAAGGCAGTTTACCGCGATATCTGTGAGGCTTTTATCAAATGGGGGTTTGAAAACATTTTTATTGTTAACAGCCATGTGGCGAATACGCAGCCCCTCAATGAGCTGATGGACGAACTGAGACAGGAGTACGGGATTACCGGGGCTTTGATTGCATTCTGGCAGTATATCCCAACGCTTACGAAGGATGTCTGGGAGACGGAAACGCCCCACGGCCATGCCAGTGAGGCGGGTACATCCGTACTGCTTCATCTTGCGCCGGAGCTGGTGGATATGGAGAAGGCGGTAAATTCTCCTTCCCTGATCGAAGATCCTTATCCCAATATTACCGTCTATACGGATTTCATTGAATATACAAAGACAGGAACACTCGGGGATGCAACAAAGGGGAGTGCGGATAAAGGCGCGGAAGCGGTGAAAAGAGCGGTTGAGGAGGTAAGCAATTACATTAAGGATTGTATGATTCACAAAGGGACAAAGTGAGAATAAGGAGGGGTATCATGAAAAAATGTTTTATTTGGGTGATGGCTGCAGTGGCATGTCTGGGGATGACAGCCTGCGGAGGAGCGAAAGAAAAAACGGTTTCCGGCAATGAGACATCCGGCAATGGGGAGGGAGGATTTGCAAAACAGTCCATAAAAGTCAGTTATGCAGGTACGAGCCAGGGAATTGACGGGATTGCCTTTGAAAAATGGGCGGAACTGGTTGCCGAAAAAACGGACGGGGCGGTTACGCTGGACGGCTACGGTGACTGCCAGCTTTCGGGCGGCGACATGGACCGCATGGTTGAATTGCTGGTTCAGGGCGGAGCCTATGATCTCTGTATATTAAGTGAGGGCGTTATGGAGGGAATCAACGGTGAATTCTATGCGTTGGAGGTTCCGTTCGCTTTTAACGGTTACGACGATGTATATGCACATGTGGATTCCGAGAAAGGACAGGCGTGGTTAAAGGAAGAATTTTCGGACACCGGCCTGACGTATCTTGCGACCCTGCCCAATGGAATTTCCCAGTTGACAAATGCCAAACACGAGGTTTATGAACCGTCTGATTTAAAGGATCTCCTGATCCGGGTTTACGGCGACAGTGATTTCAGGCTGATAAAAGCGCTGGGAGCCGATGCGGTGCCGATGAGCTTTTCGGAGCTGTATTCCGCCCTGCAGCAGGGCACGGTAGACGGCCAGATTAACGGACTTCAGACGATAAGCTCCGCCAACCTTCAGGAGGTTCAGAAATATGTCACAATGCTCAATATGACCTGGTCCGGTTATCATATGGTGACAAACAGCAAGGCCTGGTCCGGGTACAGTGAGGAACTCCGGAAAGTACTGGAAGAAACTTCGGTCGAAGCGGCCGGATATGCGCGTACCCATCTTGCGGAAACAGAAGAGAAACTTCGCGGTGAATTCGAAGAGGCCGGCGTTGTTTTCTGTGACTTATCGGAAGAACAGCTTGGTAAATTCAAAGAACTGGCTCTCCCGGTGGCAGAGGAGACGATTAGTACATTGAGTGAGAATACGATTGAGGTTTGGGAACTGAAGTGATACTTGTTTTTCGGCCGCCGCAGTAACGGGAAAGTCCCCGGCGGCCGATTCTTCTAGCGGAGGAATCAGTATGAAAAAGAAACTCCATCCGGATGATATTTTGGCGGTAATGGTATTTGCAGTTATGCTTACTATTACATTTGTAAACGTTGTTTCCAGGTATGTGTTCCATTTTGGCCTCTCCTTTTCCGAGGAGCTGGTTACCCATCTGGCAGTCCTGCTGTCGGGATTAGGGGCGTCACAGGCGGTCCGCAATGAATCCCATTACGATATTCCTTTGCTGGACGGCCTTATCCCCAAAAAACTGTCTTATATATTTAAATTATTTTCCGCTGCACTGACAATGGTATTTTGTCTCTACATGGCATACATGGGAGCGGTCATGGTGACACAGCAGTTTGCACTGCATAAACTGAGTGCCGCAATGCGGATTCCGGAGTGGATTTATGGCCTGGCTATCCCGGTAGGGTGCGGTTTTATGGGATACTATGCCGTAATCGTACTGTTCCGGGCGCTCCGGGGAAGTAAAAAACCGAATGGTACGGATAAAGGGGAAGGGGGAACGGTATGATTGGTTTTATTGTATTGTGTATTTTTCTGGCGCTTGTTTTAATTGGTGCTCCAATTGGAACATCGATGGGAATTGCCGGCCTGGTATGTCTTATTTTGGATGGTACGACATTGACCGTTGTACCCTATAACTACTACTCCTCTTTGACGAGCTTTGTTTTACTGGCTATCCCTTATTTTATTTTAGGCGGCGCCATTATGGAGCGGGCAGGAATTTCATCCAGGTTAATACGCTTTGCAAAGTCGATGGTCGGGCACATCCACGGCGGTCTCGCAATCGTCTGTGTCGTTGTCTGCTGCTTTTTTGCCGCTATCTGCGGCTCCGGACCGGCCACGGTGGCAGCTCTCGGGATGATCCTTGTTCCGGCTATGGTAGAAGTGGGGCATCCTGCGAATTCTTCAGCTGCCCTGATGGCAACATCGGGTTCGATCGGTATTATTATTCCGCCGTCTATTGTATTTATCGTCTATGCGTCGATCACCGGGCAGTCCACCAGCGATCTTTTTATGGCTGGAATTATTCCCGGGCTGATTATGGGAGCGTTTCTAATTATTGCCTGTCTTGTCACTACGGATAAAAAGAAACTGAAGGTACTTCCCAAAGCTTCGGCAAAAGAACGGTGGAGCGCTTTTAAGGATGCGTTTTGGGGTCTTTTAATGCCTGTAATTATTCTGGGCGGCATCTACGGCGGTATTTTTACAGCGACCGAGGCGGCTGCGGTATCGGCTGTTTACGGTTTGTTCGTAGGAGTTTTTATCTATCGGACGCTTAAGTTTAAAGATATAATTGAAATTTTCAGTTCCGCCTGTGAGACCAGCGGACAAACCATGTTTACGATTGGAACGGCGGCTCTTTTTGCCTACGTATTGACGATTTCCGGTATTTCCGGAGCGGTTACGAATCTTCTGGAAACATGCACCAACGGAAATACGTTTATATTCCTGCTGATTGTAAATGTGGTTTTGATTATTGCCGGCTGCTTTATCGATGGGAACTGCTGCCAGTATATTTTTACTCCTATATTTTACCCGGTTGCGCTTAGTCTCGGATATAGTCCGGTTGCGCTGGGCGTGGTAATGTGCATGAACTGCGCGGTTGGAATGGTCACGCCTCCGGTCGGCTGCAACCTGAATGTTGTCAGCAGTGTCAGCGGCGTACCGTTTAAAGAGGTCGTCAAAGGCGTTGTGCCATATATTATAGCAGGATTCGCGGCGCTGCTGCTGATCACCTATGTTCCGGGTATCTGCACATGGCTGCCGAATACGCTGAAGGGATAAAAAATGGAAGGTTAAATAGGGTCCGGCTGTTTTGTCAGCCGGACCGTTTGGATCAGTATGGCCGGTGGGAGGAGGCAATATGGATAGTCTGAAGAATGAAAAGATAGGGGAAAAGAAAGAGGAAAAGGAATATAGGCCGCCGCAGGAATTGAAAAGAGGGATTAAAAGCTGGCAGGTATCTTTTATTGGTCTGGGAGGCGTGATTGGTTCCTGTTACTTTCTGGGACTGGGAGCGTTAATCCGGGATATGGGCCCGGCGGTATTCTTCGCGTTTATTGTCGTAGGGATTATCGTATATGGAATGATGATTTCCTACGCAGAATTGTTGGTAAATCTGCCGCGCAAGGGATCCTTTATCGCGTATACCAATGAATTCCTGGGAAAAAGCGCCTCGGTTGGAATTGGATGGGCCTTCTGGTTTAACTGGGTTTGCTATGTTCCGTCGGAAGCCATTGCCGTCTCTGTGGTTTTAAACTCGCTGGTTCCCGGGATACCGGCGATGTATGCAATTGGGGCATTGACGCTGCTTACCATTATTAACCTGTGTGCCATAGATATTTTTGCGAAAGTGGAATCTACACTTGCCATTATAAAAGTCAGTGTCATTATTCTGTTTGCGGTGATTGCATTTGGTATTTGGGTTGGACTGTGGGGAAGCAGCGGGTTTCTTGGTGCACGGGTGAATTTTTCCGGGAGTGATTGGACGAAAAATCTGTTTCCGAACGGGGCAGGAGCCGTTTTAACGAACATGGTAGTAGTGCTGGTGACGTTCCAGGGAACGGAAATTGTGGGACTTGCCGCAGCCGAAGCGCAGGATCCGGAACACTCGGTGCCGGCTGCCTGCAAAAGCGTTACCGGCAGAATCGCCGCCTTATATCTGCTTCCCGTTTTTCTGATACTCTGCATTTTTCCGAGCGCTCAGGCAACGGTGGTCGATTCGGTATTCGCCCAGGTACTTACTTATTATCATTTGAATTTTTTTGCCGGAATAATGTCTGCAGTCGTTCTGGTTGCCGCCTTTAGTTGTGCCAATACCGGCTTTTACGGAACGGTAAGAAGTCTCTATGGCCTTTCTATAGAAGGACTGGCGCCAAAGAAACTGGGAAGTCTGGATAAAAAGGGGAACCCTAAAAATGCCGTTTTATTTACACTTGCCAGTATGTGGCTTGTACTTACTCTGGGTTTGTCGGCAGGGGGAGCGGCGTTGTATGAGAAACTTCTGAGCGTTTCCGGATTTACGGGAACGCTGGCCTGGATTGGAATTATCGCTTCGCAGCTTCAGTTCAGAAAACGGCTGCAAAAGAACGGTTACAATCCCCAGGAGTGTTTGAGGGCCTGTGTATCACCAAAACAGCAGTGGGTATCGGTATTCGCACTGGCGGCCCAGACACTCTGTCTGATTATGCTGGCATTTGGGAAAGGACAGCAGACAGTTTTTGTGATCGCATGCCTTGCCGTTATAATTCCGGTGGTAATTTACAGGATAGTGGGAAAAAGGGGACGGGAGGAGAAGAGTGAAGGCGGGGAGAAGACGTTTGATGAGATGTTTCCGCCGTTATGAGGATGAGTGGTAGGGGAAAAAGAGTCGCTTAACTGGCAATTAAGCGACATTTTTTTGCAGTTTTTCCACTGCTGCTAGATTCCTGTAAATTATAACACCCTTTCAGGGGATGGTCAACTGATAGAAAATGAATCTTAAGGGAATAAATGTTAAATAATTTCTTGCTTTTTCTTAATATTTTCCATATTTTAATGACAATTTCATCGTAGCCGTTTGAAACACACTCGCTTTTTCTTTTAAAATCACACGAACAATAGCATTATTTGTATATGAATACAAGGATATTGTAAAAAAGGGTCGCTTAATTGCCAGTTAAGCGATCCTTTTCAGGAAGGGGGCATTTATGAGCTGGTACGTATTACAGTGTAGAACAGGCCGGGAAGATACGATAATCCGTTCCTGCAGACAGCATATTTCACAGGATGCCCTCGATGACGCGTTTACATTCCGCTGTGAGAGGCTCTGGCGCTCGGATGGTGTCTGGAAACTGGTGGAGAAAGAATTGTTTCCCGGATATGTATTCCTTGAGAGCAGCAGGCCGGATAAACTTTCGGAGGAACTGGAAGCTTATCGTACGATACTGAGAGTGATGGAAGAACCGGGATATCTGATTTCTGTGTATGAGGAGGAAGAATGGTATCTGAGGAAGCTTTGCGGCGAACATCATTATCTTAGAATGTCCTATGGCTATAAGGACCAGGAAAAAGGCACTTCCTATATTACGGAAGGTCCCTTAAAGGGACTTGAAAATCAGATTGTAAAGTTTGACTGGCACCGCCGCTTTGCCCAGGTGGAAATTCCGGTATCACGGAAAAAGGTTGTCGTCTGGGCCGGGATTGGAATTGATGAGAAAATCCTGGAAGACACGAGTGGTGGAAGACAGGGAATGAGACAAGAGGGAGTAAAGGTTCTTGTTTCATAAAAGGGTTTGTAAAAATATGCATAAAGGTTGTACAGCTATTGAGGCATGCAGCCGGATTGTGTTGTTATACTGGTCGGGTTTAAGGTACCGGAGAGAAAAGGCATTTTGGAGCTTATAATTATAGTAGATGTAGGTTCTAAGAATGTTAGTATGGTTTTCGGCTAAAAATCTGAAAAAGGATCTGGAGTTTTTTAATAACTGCAGGAATGGCGAAGCCATGTCTTTTTTGGTCAGAGAGGAGTTCGGATATGTGGTATGTAATTCAGACTGTTACCGGAAAAGAGGAAGAGCTGATGCTCTTTATCCGTACATTATTGAGCCGGGAGCATTTTGAGAATTGCTTTATGATTCGGGCGGAATGGCTGAAACGGCTGGGGGGAGAGTGGCAGTTGCAGGTAAGGCCTTTATTTCCGGGATATGTATTTATAGAGACAGAGGAGCCGGAACGGATTTATATGGAATTGAAGGGTGTACCGAGATTTTCAAGACTGCTGGGGAGCGGCAAAGACGATTTTATTCCGGTTAAAGAGGCGGAAGAGAAGTTTCTGCGGGCAATTATGGATTGCAGAGAGGATTATAGCAATGCTGTCGTACGGTTGGCAGTTGTGAAGACTGACATAGATGGAAATGTGGTTTCCATAGGGGGAGCACTAAAATGCTTTGAAAGAGAGCATATTAAGGTGAATCTCCATAAGAGATATGCAATGGTGAAAACGTTGATGCTGGGAGAAGAAAGAACACTGATATTTGGAATACGCCTTGAAAAGGATAAAGAAATCAAGAGAATAAGATGACAGTGTGGAAGTTGTAAATGTTCATTTGAATAAGAATAGAGAGGTATTCAGAAAAGAGTATGTATAAAAAATATATAAAGAGGTTTTTAGACATTTGCTTGTCTGTGCTAGGGTTGATAATTTTATCACCCCTTTTTTTATTGCTTATGATCGCAATTAAGATGGATTCGAAAGGACCAATACTGTTCAGGCAGAAAAGAGTGGGGATTCATAAAACATATTTCAATATTTTGAAATTCCGTACGATGAAGGTCGATACGCCGAAAGATACGCCGACCCATATGTTAGCAGATCCGGAACAGTACATAACTAGAGTGGGGAGATTTTTGAGAAAGACCTCCCTTGATGAACTTCCACAGATTATTAATATTTTAAAAGGTGATATGAGCATTGTAGGGCCGAGGCCGGCTCTATGGAACCAGTTTGATTTGATTGCGGAGCGGGATAAGTATGGTGCTAATGATGTGATGCCGGGGTTGACGGGATGGGCTCAGATTAATGGAAGGGATGAGTTGGAGATTCCGGTGAAGGCAAAGATGGATGGGGAGTATGTGAAGAGGCTGGGGGTCAGAATGGATTGTGTCTGTCTTTTGGGGACGGTGTTATCAGTGCTTAAAGGGGATGGTGTGGTGGAAGGCGGAACTGGAGAAATAAAGAAGCGGACGCAGCAGTAATTGAAATAAGAAGAGTCAGCATTCTTTGCTTGATAAACAGAAAAAGAGAGTATTATGAAAAAAATATTAATAACAGGGGCTAATAGTTATATTGGGACTTCATTTGAAAAATGGGTAATGGATCCACGGTTTGATGGAAAGTATTGGGTGGATACTGTAGACATGAGGGGAGAAGAGTGGAGAAAAAGAGATTTTTCGCAGTATGATGTGGTGTTTCATGTGGCAGGAATTGCCCATCAAAAAGAAACAATGAAAAATATAGAACAGTATTATAAAGTGAACCGTGACTTAGCAATAGAAACAGCTTTGAAAGCAAAAACTGAATGGGTAAAGCAGTTTGTTTTTTTGAGTTCTATGAGCGTGTACGGTATAAAAGAAGGGGGAATTAACTCTCAAACAATGGAGGCTCCAAAGAGCAATTATGGAAAATCAAAATTAGAGGCAGAAACTGAAATTCTTAGAATGGCAACAGATGATTTTAGAATAGCAATTCTTCGTCCGCCCATGGTTTATGGACATGGTTGTAAAGGCAATTATAAGCGGCTTTCACATTATGCAAAAAAGCTACCTGTTTTTCCTGATATTCACAATAAACGGAGCATGATTTACATAGAAAATTTATGTATGTTTGTTCAAAGTATTATTGATAATGGGAAAAGCGGTCTCTACTGTCCACAAGATCCGGAATACGTATGCACCAGTAAAATGGTAAGAGACATTGCAGATATGACAGGGCATAGAATTATTATGATACCGCTTTGGGACGGGGTATCAAAAATATTTCCTATATCGATTATTAAAAAAGTATTTGGGAGCCTTTACTACGAAAATTTTGATGTCTGCAAACAGTTTTATACTTATAATCAATCTTTAATACGAACTGAAAAAATAGGAAGGCAGGGAGAAAGTCAGAAAAATGAATGAGGAAAACATCCCAATAAAAGAAATTCAAAAAAAATTACTGGAGATACTGATTTATTTCAGAGATTTCTGTAATGAAAATAATCTGTCTTTTGTATTAGCAGGGGGCACTTGTTTGGGAGCTGTCAGACATAAAGGATTTATTCCGTGGGATGATGATATAGACGTATTTATGTTTCGTGAAGATTATGAAAAATTACCCGAACTATGGAAAAAATATGCCGATACAGAAAGGTATACCTGTGTTAGATCGAACGAGAATTATAATATACATCATACTGCTACTGAAATAAAAGATAATAATACTACATTTATTAATAAACATAGCGTCGATTTAGATATTCATCAAGGAATTATGATCGATGTAATACCATTGGATGGGGTTCCTAAAAGTAGGAAAAAACAGTTTTATCAAATGATAAATTCAATGATATATTGCTGCTTTAATTTTCAGAGACTGCCAGAACATAAAAGTAAGGGGATTTTTTACTTGACAAAGTTGGCATTAGGCATTATTCGAACCGATAAAATGAGATATATATTATGGCATAATGCGGAAAAAAGAATGGCAAAATATTTACCATCGACATGTAATTACGTTGCTTCATTGGGTGAGGGAATGACGATTATGCGACAACATTTCAAAAAAGAATGGATGGAAAATATAATATATATGGAATTTGAAGGGTATAGGATGCCAGTTCCATCGGGGTATAATGAATTTCTGACTATTTCATATGGAAATTATATGGAGCTTCCTCCGGTAGAAGAGAGAGTTCTGCGTCATAATATTCTATTTATGGATTTAAATACCTCATATAAGAAATATAGAGGTTATAAATACTACCTAAATAAAAATAAATCTTAATTTTACAATTTGCGATAAAAAAAGAGGAGAGAACATGCTGAATTTTACAGTTGGACCGGTTATGATGAATAGCGCGATTTTAAATATTGGAGCTAACCAGGTTCCATATTTTAGAACACAGGATTTTTCAAAATTAATGATGGAAAATGAAAAAATGATGTTGAGAGCGATTGAAGCAAATGAAAGTTCACGAGTGATTTTTTTAACATCGTCAGGAACAGGGGCAATGGAAGCTTCAGTAAAAAATCTTTTTACTGGCCAAGATAAAGTTTTAGTTGTTAACGGAGGTGGATTTGGTGCAAGATTTAAGGCTATTTGTGATATGCATGGAATTCCTGCGGATTCCATTATTCTAGAACATGGGCACGCACTGTCTGAGGAAGATTTGTACCCATATGAAGGAAAGAAATACACAGCATTTCTCGTAAATGCAAATGAAACTTCAACAGGTGTTTTGTACGATATGGAGATGATTTCTGAATTTTGCAAAAGAAATAATTTGTTTTTGCTGGTTGATGCTATCAGCACTTTTCTTGCAGATCCTTACCATATGAAAAAGTGGGGGGTAAATGCAACGGTTATAAGTTCACAGAAGGCATTAGCAATTCCGGCAGGGATGGCTTTTGTGGTTGTGGATGAAAAAGCACAGGAGAGAATTTCCAGAATTAAGTTGAAAGAGATGTACTTTAACTTTAAAGACTATCTTTCAAATGGAAAGCGTGGACAAACACCATATACCCCTGCAGTCGGTACGCTATATCAGTTAAATAAAAGACTGGAAATGGTTTTAGAAGAGGGAGTTGAAAAACAGTGTCAGAAGACGGCTGAAATTGCTAATCTGTTTCGTCAAAAAATAAAAGGACTTCCATTTGAGATCTCCTCCGAGAATTGCTCCAACGCCCTTACACCACTGAGGTTGAAGGGAAAAATGATGGCGACAGAGTTAATTAATTATCTGGCAGATACCTATGATATTTATATAAATCCTTGCAGTGGAGAAGAGAAGGAAACTCATATAAGAGTAGGGCATATTGGTGAAATAAGTGATGAACAAATGAATGTTTTAATTGATGCATTTTATGACATGAATAGAAAAGGGGTATTATAGATGAAAGCATTATTGTTGGCAGCGGGAAGAGGAACACGGATCAGTCGCTATTTAAATGGGAACCCTAAATGTACGGTATCAATAGGGAAGACTTCATTGATAGAAAATACAATAAAAGCTTTGCAAAAAGCAGGAATATCAGAAATTGGAATAGCAACAGGTTATCGTCATGAAGTCATTAAAAGCATACTGAGAGACCATCCTATTAAATATTTTTATAATCCGTTTTATGATGTAACAAATAGTATTGCATCGGCATGGTTTGCGAAAGAATTTTTGATTGGACAAGAAGATATCCTAATTATGAATGCCGATGTCTTTGTAGAAGATGCCATTTTAGATATTGTTATTAATGAAAATCGAAGTCCAGTTATGTTGTCTGATGAATCTAGAAAAGAAGACGGAGATTACAAATTTTATTATGAAAATGAAATATTAATGAAATATGGAAAAGAATTAACTGGTGCAGATATCACAGGTGAGTATGTAGGAATTGCAAAAATTAAAAAAGAACATTTAACCAGATTCCTTAGTAAAATGGACGAGATGATAAATCAACAAAATCATTCTGTATGGTGGGAAAATATTTTATATGAGGAAGTAAATAATTATCCTGTATATGTACATAATATTCAAGGGAAATTTTGGGCAGAAGTAGATTATATAGAAGATTATGAAAGGATTTTAAATTATCTTGGTTATCAGTTAGGAGATTTCCTAAATGTCCAGGTAGATTAAAAAAATGGGTATGTTAAAAAAATTCAAAACTTTTTTTTCAACGCGAAGGTCAATGGCAGAGGTAAAAGATTATGAACTGCTTCATAATATGTCAGATAACGAACTGAAAGCTCTTCAAATCTGTTTTTTGGACATTATGAAGGATATTATTGCAATTTGTAATAAACATAATATATGTTATTTCCTCGCAGGTGGAACAGCTTTAGGCGCTGTTCGTCATAATGGTTTTATTCCATGGGATGATGATGTGGATTTAATTATGCCAAGAAAGGATTTAAATCGATTTGTACAAATTTTTGATCAGGAACTGGGAGATAAGTATGAATTGTGTAGCCCTAATGCAGAGCCACATATGGTCAGTAGTCTGATAACAGAGGTGTACAAAAAGAATACGTTAAAGACTATTCTGATGAATATTAATACTCCATTCCCCAAAGGCGTTCATATAGATATTTTTCCAATTGAATGTGTACCAGAACAGAAGGTCGAAAGAAATATTAAAGGAATAATATCGTTGGTAGCACAATATTGGACAGTTTCTTCGCTTCTTTATAAGTATCGAGATCTACGAGTAAAAAAATTTTTTAGTCGGACAATGTCTGGAAGAGTAAATTATCGTATCCGAATGATTCTTGGTTTTTTATCAAGTTTTCGTTCTTATGAATTTTGGTACAACCATTATGATATGTTTATAAGAGGAAAAGATTCAGACTTATGGGCAGTACCAACAGATATAGGCCATTATTTTGGCCATATTATGCCAAAAGAGGTTTACTTTCCGCCAGTTAAAGGTATTTTTGAAGGTATAGAAGTTAATTTACCTCATGACGTAGATACATATTTAAAAAATCAGTATGGTGATTATATGAGAATACCACCAATCGAGGAGAGGGAACGCCATTATTTTGTGGACTTTTGCCTTGATCTTACGAAGCGGAATGAAGAAAAAGGAAATGAGTAAAAGGTAAGAATCTGATGAAAAAAGAGCAGGAACAAGTAATAGATTTTGTAATTCCCTGGGTAGATGGCGCTGATATTGAGTGGAGAAAACAAAAGAAGCTTTATTGTGGAGAGATAGTGGGTGATGGTGATATATCACGTTACAGAGATTGGGATGTATTACGCTATTGGTTTCGTGGAGTGGAAAAATATGCTCCTTGGGTTAATAGAATACATTTTATAACATGTGGTCAATGCCCAGAATGGTTAAATCTAAAGCATGAGAAATTACATTTTGTAAAGCATGAAGATTATATACCAAAAGAGTTTTTACCAACATTCAGTTCCCATACAATTGAGTTGAATTTACATCTAATTAAAGGGCTAGCAGAACAGTTTGTATATTTTAATGATGATATCTTTTTAACTTCGACTGTTGAACCAACGGACTTTTTTAAAAACGGTTTACCCTGTACCCAGGCTGTCATGAATGCTATTGCCAACACAGATATAAATAACTATATGCCCCATATTCTAATGAATATAATGGGAATTATTAATATGAATTTTGATAGAAGTGCGGTAACAAAAAATTGGAGTAAGTGGTACAATCTTCAATACGGTAAAAATGTTATAAAGAATATTTTGCTTTCGCCATGGAAGAATTATACGGGATTTTATAACGAACATTTATGCACATCGTTTTTGAAAAAAACATTTTTTGAAGTTTGGGATAAGGAATCTGAGATTTTATCCAAAACATGTAGAAGAAAAGTTCGAACGAAAGAAGACGTCAATCAATATTTAATTGCCTATTGGCAACTTTTAACTGGACAATTTACTCCAGGCAAAATGAAAGGAAAATACCTGACAATTGGCCAGAATTCAGCCGAACAAATTTATAATACAATTGCTCACCAAAATAACAAAATAGTTTGTGTTAATGATGACCCTTTTGATATAAATTTTGAGTTTGAAAAGAAAAATATAATTAAAGC
This sequence comes from [Clostridium] symbiosum, assembly GCA_036419695.1. Lineage (NCBI taxonomy): Bacteria > Bacillati > Bacillota > Clostridia > Lachnospirales > Lachnospiraceae > Otoolea > [Clostridium] symbiosum. The sequence continues at coordinate 3,581,273 of CP143946.1, read as the reverse complement.
ATTTGACTTTATTTTGCCGCAAAAATCTCGATTTGAAAATTAATTTTATACACTTTGGAAAAAGAAAGCGTTTATTATGAAAAGTATTATGTTTAATTTTTGCCACGTTATTATCGCATTATTATTGGGGATATTGTTGCTGTTTTCTTTTTATCCTGCTTATTTTGAGTTTATTCCGTTTATAGCTAAGTATGATATTTTAATAAATATTATTACAATTTGTTGTGTATTTTTTTATTTTCTACGCTATAGAAAAATACGTTCTGTTATTTTAATTGTTTGTCTTTTTACGATAATACAATTAATTTCTACGATTTTTAACCATGTAGACGTTAAAACATCTATATGGGGAAGAGGGATCTTACTGCTATCTATGTGTGGAGGAATACAGTGGGGCTATAATTATAATGAAAAAATGTTCCTTAAAATAATTTACTATTTATTTTATTGCTTGTTAATTATTAACTTGGCTACAATGTTTTTTTTCCCAGGAGGAATGTTCGAAAACATAAATGGTATCAAAGAGTATAATTTTTTTCTGGGTAATTATAATGTTTTTGTACTTTACTTTTTTATGGCAGGGATCTCAGGCTTTCTATATATAAAGAAATATAGGGGAAAAATGACAGTTGATTACATAATCTTATATTGTGTTATGTTTTTAACACTTTACAAGATGAGATCCGCAACATCTATTGTTGGTATATCATTGTTATTAATTTACAATATGTTTTTGAATAATAAATATACGCGCTTTATTTTAAATATCAAATTATATACAATCTTAAATATAATTTTTTTCTATGTAGTTGTATGGAATTCGTCTGAAAATCTGATTCTTAAAGCTATAACAGGCTTTCTAAAACGTGATATTACTTTTTCAGGCAGAGCAGAGATTTGGAAAGTAATAAAGCCATTTATTTACCAACATTGGCTAATCGGAAATGGTTTGGAAACTCAAGACGTTATTTTTGAAAAACTTAGTCCCGTACAAGCTGTTCATGCTCATAATATATATTTAGACATTTTGTATAAAAATGGGGTTTTAGGTTTTTTATGCATTGTGTTTATATTCTTTTTACTAATAAATAAATTGAAGAAAGTGGAAAGCCAGCAGATGCGGTACTATTTAGAGGCTTTTTTAGGGATATTCATGTTGATGTGCCAATTTGAAGCATATTCTATTAAATTTCTATTCTTCATGTTGGTATTTATATATATATATGCATCGGAAAATCAGAAAAAAGGTATACAATTAGGTAAACAACAGTGAAGACAAGACGAACATTATATAATTCGATAGCCAGTCTCACCTATTATATTATTACGATTTTATTGGGGATTGTTAACCGCAAGGCTGTAGTAAGTATTTTAGGAATAGAATATCAAGGGATTAATGGACTTTTCAGTAATGTTTTGTCCATGTTGTCTATTGCTGAATTAGGAATTGGGACTGCAATTATTTATCATTTATATAAACCGATACATGACAAGAATACTGCTGAAATACAGGTCTTGATGCGATTTTATAAAAAGTGCTATACTGCAATTGCATGTATTATAGGGGGATTAGGGATATGTATTATACCAGGTTTGAAATTTATAGTAGCTGATAACACTCTTCCGTATTCATTAACGGAATTGTATATATGGTTTTTGCTGGATGCAGTGGTATCATATTTATTTACATATAAACGTTCTATTTTGGTTGCAGATCAAAAGAATTATATTGTTGTAGGATGCGATTTGGTATACCAATGTGCGGTGAAGTTGGGGCAAGTTGTCATTCTTTATATGACACATGATTTCATACTTTATCTGTTTGTTATGGTAGTAACAAGGATTGCAGAAAATTTATATATTAATTATCTTTCTCAGAAGCTATATCCTTTTCTTATTGAAAAAAACGCAGAAAAGTTATCTCCACAGCTATTGAAAGATATAAAGCAAAAAGTGAAAGGAACTATCTTTCACAAAATTGGAAGTTTTGTTGTCTTAGGAACGGACAATATATTGATATCAAAGTTTCTTGGGTTGAAAGCAGTAGGAATATATTCAAATTATTTTTTAATAATCAATGCGATTAAAAATATTTGTACGCAATTGATATCGGCTGCGACGGCCAGCGTAGGACAATTACTTACAGAAAAAAATGAAGCAAAAGCTTATAATATTTTTATGGAAATGCAAATTTTGAATACAGGACTGATTAATTGTGCTGCAATAGGAATTTTTTGGGTAACGTCACCTCTAATAACAGTTATTTTTGGCAAGGAATTCACTCTTTCCAATGGGACTTTATTTATTCTTTCCTTTAATTTTTATATTCAAGGTATAAGAAATGTTTTTAGTATATTTAAAGAAGCAGCAGGTATATTATATGAGGATCGCTTCATTCCGGTTATAGAATCCGTAACAAATATAGTAATGTCAATTTTACTATTAAAATATTTCGGAATGGCTGGAATATTCATGGGGACAATTATCAGTACGCTTATAATTTTCTTTTATACCTATCCTTTGCTCGTTTATAGAAACATTTTTGGGAAATCTTTATTTGAATATTATTTAGAAATGCTATGGCTTCTAATTATACCAATGATTAGCTTGTTCTTTTCAAATGAAATTTTAAAGCGGTTTATTTATAATAATTTATATGAACAGATTATAGTAAACTTCATAATATCTGTTTTAATTTCTTCGTTGACTTTCGTTTGCTTCTATGCAATTTTTCATAAAGAAAGTGTTTTACTGATTAGACGTTTGACTAATCTTATAAGAAAAAATACCTCGATAAAGTGAAAAATAAACAAAAAATGTAACACCTAATATTATTGTGTGGTATTGAAAAAATAAAAAGTAACATGTTTCTATTTGTATTATTAAAAGCCGCGTTTATCCGCCTTACTGGCAGATAAACGCGGCTTTTTAATTTTACGTTATCTAAATCAGTATTTCAGGTATTCTACTATTTAAATCCGAATTTTCTATTTCTCTTTTAAAGAACAACCTTGAAAGAATTCTTAAAAAATGCTATATTTTATTGGAAGCTGATTAAATAAATAAAATGAGAGGAATCCCACCCATGGCAATAGTTGACCAGAGCAAAATCAGAAATTTCTGCATCATCGCCCACATTGATCACGGCAAGTCAACCCTTGCAGACCGAATCATAGAGAGAACCGGCTTACTTACCAGCAGGGAGATGCAGTCCCAGGTACTTGACAATATGGACTTGGAGCGTGAGCGTGGAATCACGATCAAAGCCCAGGCTGTCCGTACCGTATACACAGCAAAAGACGGAGAAGAATATATATTCAACCTGATTGATACCCCAGGCCATGTCGATTTCAACTACGAGGTATCGAGGAGTCTGGCGGCCTGTGACGGCGCTATCCTTGTCGTGGATGCCGCCCAGGGAATCGAGGCGCAGACACTGGCGAACGTATATCTTGCCCTCGATCATAACCTGGATGTATTCCCGGTTATCAACAAAATCGATCTTCCAAGCGCGGAACCGGACAGGGTTGCCGCCGAAATCGAAGACGTAATCGGAATTGAAGCGCATGATGCACCGAGAATCTCTGCCAAAATAGGCTTGAATATCGATGAAGTCCTGGAACAGATCGTAGAGAAAATTCCTGCCCCGCAGGGTGACGCATCCGCCCCGCTTCAGGCCCTTATTTTCGATTCCCTGTATGATTCATACAAGGGCGTTATTGTATTCTGCCGAATCAAGAACGGAAGCGTCCGAAAAGGGACTCCGATTAAGATGATGGCAACCGGGGCCACGGCCGATGTTGTGGAGGTCGGTTATTTCGGAGCCGGTCAATTCTTCCCGTGTGAGGAACTGGAAGCCGGAATGGTAGGTTACATCACGGCCAGTATCAAGAATGTAAGAGACACCATGGTGGGCGACACCATTACAAATGAGGAGAATCCATGCTCAGAGCCCCTTCCGGGATATAAGAAAGTGACTCCGATGGTATACTGCGGCCTTTATCCGGTCGACGGGGCAAAATATCCCGATCTCCGGGACGCCCTGGAAAAACTTCAGTTAAATGATGCCTCCCTCTTCTTTGAACCGGAGACATCCATCGCCCTCGGATTTGGTTTCCGCTGCGGTTTCTTAGGTCTTTTGCACCTCGACATCATTGAAGAGCGTCTGGAACGTGAATATAACCTGGATCTCGTGACGACGGCCCCCGGCGTTGTTTACCGCGTCCATAAGACAAATGGGGATATGATGGAACTTACGAATCCGTCCAATCTTCCGGATCCGTCCGAGATTGAATATATGGAAGAACCGATTGTGTCCGCAGAAATCATGGTAACAACCGAATTTGTCGGTGCAATCATGACACTGTGCCAGGAGCGCCGCGGCGTTTATCTTGGAATGGAATATATCGAGGCGACCAGAGCCTTATTAAAATATGAACTTCCACTGAATGAGATTATCTATGACTTCTTTGACGCACTGAAATCACGTTCACGCGGATATGCCTCTTTTGATTACGAACTGAAGGGATATGAAGAGTCCAAACTGGTGAAACTCGACATACTTGTGAACCGGGAAGAGGTCGATGCACTTTCCTTTATCGTATTTGAAGGTTCTGCCTATGAACGCGGCAGAAGGATGTGTGAGAAGTTAAAGGATGAAATCCCGAGACATCTGTTTGAAATTCCGATTCAGGCTGCCGTCGGCGGAAAAATCATTGCCAGGGAGACGGTCAGGGCGATGAGAAAAGACGTACTCGCCAAGTGTTACGGCGGCGATATCTCGCGTAAGAGAAAACTTCTGGAAAAACAGAAGGAAGGCAAGAAGAGAATGCGTCAGATCGGCAACGTGGAAATTCCACAGAAGGCATTTATGAGCGTTTTGAAGCTGGATGAAGAGTAACTGGAATAAGCGATAGATAATAAACATCGGATATTAAGCGCCTGATAACAAACATCAGGCAATAAACATCAATCAATAGGCATCAATCAATAAACATCAGATAATAAGCATCAGGCAATAAATAACAGAAACCACAACAAATCATCAATCAGGCAGGAAAAAATGGAAAATAAGAACCCACTGGAATTATACATCCACATTCCATTCTGCGTTAAAAAATGTCAATACTGCGATTTCCTTTCTTTTGCAGCGGACGAAGAGACAAAACAAAGATATGTGGAGCAATTGGTAAAAGAAATCGGCATATGCGGGAAGAGAATGACCGGGCAGGGCGCGAAAACGTCCTTCCCGGTAATTTCTGCGTTTATAGGAGGCGGCACCCCGTCCTCCCTTGACCACCGCCATATTATCTCTATTATGAATGCAATAAAAGAAAATTTCACATTATTGCCGGAGGCAGAGATTACAATTGAGGCCAATCCGGGGACTCTTACCGCTGATAAGCTGCATGCTTACAGGGCGACCGGAATCAACCGCCTGAGCCTGGGCCTGCAGTCGGCCAACCCGAGTGAATTAAAAGCGCTGGGCCGAATCCATACCTGGAATGAATTTTTAGAAAGTTTCCGTTTGGCACGGGCAGCCGGTTTTGAGAATATCAATATCGATCTGATGTCGGCGCTTCCCGGGCAGAGCTTTGAATCTTATGCCGACACGCTCGAGTGCGTTGTACTTCTCGAACCGGAACATATTTCGGCATATAGTCTCATCATTGAGGAGGGAACTCCTTTCTATGAGAAATACGCATCAATGGAAGAAGAGATCAGGAAATATGGAGCAGTACGGCAAAAGGATGGTTCCAATAATTCTTTCCAAAGCTCTGCCGTTCCGGAACTACTTCCGCTTCCGGATGAAGAGGAAGAACGGAAAATGTATCATTACACGAAAGAATATCTGGCTGAAAAAGGGTATCACCGTTATGAAATCTCCAATTACTCCAGGCCTGGCAGGGAGTGCGTCCACAATAGGGGATATTGGCTCGGCACCGATTATCTCGGTATCGGCCTGGGGGCCGCGTCGCTTGCTGGCGGGGAGCGGTTTTCCGTAACCAGGGATATGGGACAGTATCTTGCATTAACCGAAGAAGAACTGGCAGCGGGACTTCAGTATGAGAACAGGGAGAGTCTGACGGAGCAGGAGAAGATGGAAGAATTCATGTTCCTGGGACTTCGGCTGACAGACGGCATTTTGGCCAGGGACTTTGAAATCCGGTTTGGCATCAATATAGAAAAGATATATGGTGAAATTTTTGGAAAACTGATGGAAGAAGGCCTGCTCCGGATGACGGGGACAGGAGAGGAAAGAAGATATCAGCTGACCGGGTTTGGACTTGATGTGAGTAACTGCGTGCTGGCAGAATTTCTTCTATAAAAAGGTTTTCTATAAGATCTTCTATAAGAAAAAAGGGAACACAGGCTGCTGTTCGCAGGTAATATTCCGCGAGGTGTTTATGCGCGCATCTTGCATAGAAATCCCGAACTGCAACGCGCATTACGCAGGAATCATTCGAGCCTGTAAGGAAATCTTTACATTTACATATGTATTTGCTATTATATAGTGAGTTTTAAAGAAACGATAACATTTATAAATGCGCTATTTAAAAAAGACATTTAAAAAAGACATTATAAAAAGAGATACTATAAAAAGCGATAAAAAGCTTGACACCAAAGCTATAAGATTAAAAAAAGAAGTAAATCAGCTTTATCCGGGAGGAACCACAGAATGGAAATCACATTGACACACTATTTGATCGTATGTCCCCTTTTATTTTTGGCAGGCTTGCTGGATTCAATTGCAGGAGGGGGCGGTCTGATTTCGCTTCCGGCTTTTCTGATTGCCGGAATCCCTCCGCATATGGCGCTTGGAACCAATAAAATGGGATCCTCCATGGGAGCAACCATTTCCACATTCCGCTTTGCAAAAAACGGATATATCCATTTGAAAAAAGTCATCTGGTTTATTGCAGCAGCCCTGACGGGTTCCACGATTGGCTCAAACCTGACGCTTTTAGTGAGTGAGAAAATCATAGAGTACCTGATGGTGATAGTGCTTCCCATCGTTGCTTTTTATGTGCTTTGTAATAAGAAAATCGGTGATGATTCACAGGCAGGGACAATATCGCCTGAGAAGTCATTTATCGTGTCGCTCACCGCAGCGTTTGTGTTTGGCATCTATGACGGCTTTTACGGCCCGGGAACAGGTACATTTCTGATACTCATCCTCACGGGTGCGGCAAAATACACGCTCAAAGAGGCGGCCGGAACGACTAAGGCCATCAACCTGTCGTCCAATATCGCTGCGCTTGTCACGTTCATCATAAACGGCAAGGTATTATACCCCCTTGGCCTGGCGGCAGGGCTCTGCAGCATTGTCGGAAATTATATCGGCTCCGGCCTCGTCCTTTCCAACGGACAGAAAATCGTGCGCCCGCTGGTGTTGGTCGTGTTGACAATCCTGTTTGGAAAAATCCTGTTTGGATAAAAAGATTAAAAACAGGATGGCAGCATAATACTCGATGTTTTACAAAATTCAATATTTTACAAAATTCAATGTTTTACAAATTACACCGTTTTACAAAATTTATAAAAAGACAATGCTCATAGAACATATCAATATGGAGGAAGACCCATGAAATGGAAAAAATTCACCCTGACGACAACGACAGAGGCCGTTGATTTGATCAGTTGTACATTTGACGAGATAGGTATAGAAGGAATTGAAATTGAGGATAACATCCCGCTGACGGAAAAAGAGACAAAGGGGATGTTTATCGACATCCTTCCCGAGCTTCCGCCCGATGAAGGTGTGGCAAAAGTCAGCTTCTATCTGGATGACGACGAGAATGTGGATGAAATGTTAAAAAAAGTGGACGAGGCCCTGGAAGAGCTTAAAATGTTTACCGACCTTGGCGCATGCACCATTGAGGAATCGGAGACCGAGGACAAGGACTGGATCAACAATTGGAAACAGTATTTCAAACCGTTTACCGTAGACAATATCCTGATCAAACCAACATGGGAAACCATACCGGAAGAGCATAAAGACAAGCTTTTGATCCAGATCGATCCGGGAACCGCATTTGGAACGGGAATGCATGAGACGACACAGCTCTGCATCCGCCAGCTTCAAAAATATGTAAACTGTGATACAAAAGTGCTGGACGTGGGAACCGGAAGCGGAATCCTTGGGATTACAGCCCTGAAGCTTGGCGCCAAAGAGGTATTTGGCACCGACCTGGACGAGAATGCCATCACGGCCGTAGGGGAGAACCTGGAGGCAAACGGCATTTCCACCGACCGTTTTAAGGTGCTGCAGGGAAATATTATCGATGACAAGAGTGTGCAGGACATTGCGGGCTATGAGTGTTACGATGTGGCCGTTGCCAATATCCTGGCCGATATCATCATCCTGCTCCAGAAGGAAATTCCGGTACACATTAAAAAAGGAGGAATTTTTATTACCTCCGGAATTATCAATATGAAGGAAGACGCGGTTAAAGCGGCGTTTGCGGCCAATGATGCCTTCGAAGTGATTGAAGTGACCTATCAGGGAGAATGGGTTTCCGTAACGGCGCGAAAGAAATAAGAGTACAGAAAAGATTCCAAAGCAGGGCGTCACTTCAGCCATTAAGGGGAAAACATGTATCATTTTTTTGTAGAACGCGAACAGATTGGAGAGGACGTCATCACGGTCGTCGGCTCCGATGTAAACCATATAAAAAATGTCCTCAGGATGAATCCGGGAGAGCAGGTGCTGATCAGCGACAAGAGGGGCGGCGATTATCTGTGTGTGGTGAAGGATTTTACCCGGGAAACCGTACGCTTCGGCATTTTAGAGGCCAGAGAAAGCGGAATGGAGCTTCCTGCCAGAATACACCTGTTTCAGGGACTGCCTAAAAGTGATAAGATGGAACTTATCATCCAGAAGGCTGTGGAGCTTGGCGTTTACCGGATCATTCCGGTGGAGACAAAGCGCGTGGTGGTAAAGCTGGACTTGAAAAAAGAGGAGGCCAGGCTGAAACGCTGGAATGCCATTTCCGAGAGCGCGGCCAAACAGTCAAAACGCAGTATAATCCCTGAGGTAACCGGTGTGGTAAAATATAGAGAAGCGCTTCAGATGACGGAAGGTTTTGGACTCAAATTGGTTCCCTATGAATGTGCCGAGGGGATGGAAGAGACCAGAAGACTTCTGGGAAAAGCGGAGCCGGGCATGGATATCGCAGTGTTTATCGGTCCGGAAGGCGGCTTTGAGGAAGAGGAGATCCGCCAGGCAAAGGAGAGGGAGATTTACCCTGTCACACTCGGAAAACGGATTTTGAGAACCGAGACGGCGGGGCTGTGCATTTTGTCGGCGCTGATGATTTCACTGGAACAATAGAAAAGAGGAATGAACATGGAAGCATACTTTGACAATTCGGCCACCACGCAGGTTTTTGACAGCGTGAAAGACGCGGTAGTGAACGCCATGACCATGGACTACGGCAATGCGGCGGCCCGGCACATGAAGGGTGTGGAGGCGGAAAATATTATTAAAGAGGCCAAAAGAGAGATTGCAAACTCCCTGAAAGTGCAGGAAAAAGAGATACTGTTCACTTCCGGCGGAACGGAATCCAATAACCTCGCACTGATTGGAACGGCGCTGGCGAATCAGAGGGCCGGCAAACATCTGATCACGACGGCTGTGGAACATCCGTCCATTTACAATACAATGGCATGGCTGGAGGAGCAGGGATTTGAAGTTACCTATCTTCCCGTGGATTCATTCGGCTGCATTTCACTGGAGGAGCTTTCCGAGGCGGTCAGGGAGGATACAATCCTGGTTTCCGTCATGTATGTCAATAATGAGATTGGCGCGGTGGAGCCGGTGGAAGAAATTTCACGGTGCATTAAGAAAAAGAATCCAAAGACGTATTTCCATGTGGATGCAATCCAGGCCTATGGTAAATATCAGATCCGGCCGAAAAAACAGGGGATTGATCTGCTGTCCGTCAGCGGACACAAGATTCACGGCCCCAAAGGGATTGGCTTTTTATATATTGATGAGAAGACAAAGATCCGCCCTATTATTTTCGGCGGCGGCCAGCAGAAGGGGATGCGTTCCGGAACCGAGAACGTACCGGGCTGTGCCGGCCTGGGAGCGGCCGTTAAGGAAATTTACCGGGATCACGCGGAGCATGTGGAGAAACTCTATACTCTGAGAGAGCGGCTGATAGCCGGGCTTAAGACCATTGAAGGTGTGACAATCAATGGCCATGAGGACAGACAGAATGCGCCCCAGGTGGTCAGCGCCAGCTTTGAGGGTGTTAAGAGCGAAGTCCTTCTTCATGCGCTGGAAGACAAGGGAATCTATGTTTCTTCCGGCTCGGCCTGTTCATCCAACCATCCCGGTGTCAGCGGAACACTTAAGGCAATCGGGGTGAAAAAAGAACTGCAGGATTCTACGCTGCGTTTCAGCTTTGGGATGTTTAACACGGAGGAAGAGGTAGACTACGCCGTTGAAACGCTGAAAGAGCTGCTTCCGGTACTGAGACGTTACAGAGCGAAATAATATGGCATCCAATGAGACGCAGGACAATGAAAGCGGATGAGCCATTCAGAGAGACAGAGAGGATAAATTAATTTATGGTACGGTCATTTTTAATAAAGTATGCCGAGATCGGTGTTAAAGGTAAGAACAGATACATTTTTGAGGATAAGCTGACCTCCCACATACATCACGCGTTAAAACGCCTGGACGGCAATTTCTCCGTGACTAAAGAGTCGGGGCGCATTTATGCGCATGCGGCTTCGGAATTCGATTATGACGAGGTTGTGGCTACTTTGAAGTGCGTATTCGGCATTGCCGGTATCTGCCCGATGGTCCAGATTGAAGACAAAGGATATGAGGATTTAAAAGAGCAGGTGGTCAAATATATTGACGAAACGTACCCCGACAAAAATTTTACGTTTAAAGTGGACACGAGAAGGGCCAACAAACAGTATCCCTATACATCCGAGCAGATCAACCGTGATTTGGGTGAGATTATACTGGAAACATACACTGAAACAAAGGTGGATGTCCACAATCCGGACGTGCTTCTCCATGTGGAGATCAGAGGAAAGCTCATCAACCTTTATTCCCTCGTTATTCCGGGCCCCGGGGGCATGCCGGTGGGAACCAACGGAAAGGCCATGCTTCTCTTATCAGGCGGTATCGACAGTCCGGTGGCAGGCTATATGATTGCAAAACGCGGCGTCATGATCGAGGCTACGTATTTCCATGCTCCGCCTTATACAAGTGAGAGGGCAAAACAGAAGGTCGTGGATCTGGCGAAACTGGTATCCAGGTATTCAGGACCGATTAAGCTCCATGTCGTGAATTTTACCGATATCCAGCTTTATATCTATGATCAGTGTCCTCATGAGGAGCTGACGATTATCATGCGCCGTTACATGATGAAGATTGCAGAAGAGCTGGCTAAAAAGGACGGCTGCCTCGGCCTGATCACAGGGGAGAGCATCGGACAGGTGGCCTCCCAGACCGTACATTCGTTGGCGGTAACAAACGAAGTGTGCACCTTGCCGGTATTCCGTCCGGTAATTGGGTTTGATAAACAGGAGATCGTGGATATTTCACAGAAAATCGGAACGTATGAGACATCGATCGAACCGTATGAGGACTGCTGTACGATATTTGTAGCAAAACATCCGGTTACAAAACCAAATCTGGAAATTATCCGCAAGTCGGAGAAAAAACTGGAAGAAAAGATTGATGAAATGATGAAACAGGCGATAGAGACGGCAGAAATAATAAGATGCTGATATTAAAAAGAACCGCTGCAAAGCAGGTGCTCAGGCAGCGGTTTTTTCCGTCAACAGTGCGTATTTTTTTGTTGAAGGTAATCACTTATACAATGTATGGTGCTAAGATGGTCAGAATCTCATCAATTTCTGATTCAGAATGGATGTTCAGATCGATAGGCTTGGACAAATCAAGGCTGAAGATACCCATGATGGACTTTGCATCAATTACATACCTGCCGGATACAAGGTCAAAATCGACATTAAATTTTGCTAAATCATTTACAAAGGATTTAACTTTATCAATAGAATTTAAAGAAATACTAACTGTTTTCATGAAAAAACCTCCTCTTGCTGCTAAGTTGTCACAGCGTATTATGATGGTAAAATGCTAACTCTATACTACCGAGATATGGAGGAAAAGTCAAGAGAGAGATTGTATGAAATCAGATGCTTTGCCGTTAATGTTCACGCCGGGCTGTATCCATGGGACGGTCTGCCGGGCGCAGAGCGGCTGGTTATAGTTTGGTCCGTCCGGTAAATTTTTAATTTAAGGAGAATGACAATGAAAAAAGCAGCACTGCACAATCTGGGATGCAAGGTAAATGCCTATGAGACAGAAGCCATGCAGCAGCTCCTGGAAGATGCCGGCTATGAGATCGTGCCCTTTAAGGAAGGGGCCGACGTATATATTATCAACACCTGTTCCGTGACAAACGTAGCAGACAAAAAATCAAGGCAAATGCTGCACCGCGCCAAAAAGATGAATCCGGAATCCGTGGTTGTGGCGGTGGGCTGTTATGTCCAGGCTGCCAAGGATGATTTGGAAAAAGACAGCGCTGTGGATTTGATAATTGGGAATAATAAGAAAAAAGATCTGGTGGAGCTTTTGGAACGGTATTTCGGCGACAGGGAAGAGCGCGAGGAAGTGATTGATATCGCTGCTTCCCATGAATATGAAGAACTGCACGTTAAAAAAATCGCCGGCCACACAAGGGCCTTTATTAAGGTCCAGGACGGCTGCAACCAGTTTTGCAGCTATTGCATCATTCCTTACACAAGAGGACGGGTCAGAAGCCGTGCTGTGGAGGATGTGGTGAGGGAAGTCGAGGGGCTGGCGGCAGCGGGATATAAAGAGATTGTACTGACGGGAATCCACCTGAGCTCCTATGGCGTCGATTTTGCGGGGGAGAAGAAGGAAAACCTTCTGAGTCTAATTCAGAAGCTTGATAAGATAGAGGGTCTCGAGAGAATCCGTCTTGGTTCGCTGGAACCGCGTATTATAACGGAGGAATTCACCTCTGCCCTGGCGTCGCTTAGAACGATCTGCCCCCATTTCCATCTTTCCCTTCAGAGCGGATGCAATGCAACCCTGGCCAGAATGAACCGCCACTATACGGCGGAGGATTATCTGGAACGGTGCGGGATTCTTAGAAAACACTTCGACAATCCGGCAGTCACGACGGATGTGATCGTAGGGTTTCCGGGAGAGACGGAGGAAGAATTCGCCACGACAAAAAAGTTTTTGGAGACCGTGCGGTTTTATGAGATGCATATTTTCAAATATTCAAAGCGGGAGGGCACAAAGGCTGCCGTGATGGAAAATCAGGTGCCGGAGCCGGTGAAATCGGTCCGCAGTGATATTCTTCTTACACTGGAGCGTGAAATGTCCGGGGCGTACCGGGAATCATTTCTCGGAAAAGAGACGGAAGTGCTTCTGGAGGAGCCTGTTATCATAGAAGGGGTGACTTATATGATGGGGCATACCAGACAGTATGTAAAGGCAGCAGTGCCGTTCAGGGAAGGGCTTAAGAATGCCACGGTTAAGGGGATGTTGAAAGGGAAACTGACGGATGAGATTCTCCTTTTGGAAGAATCGAGGTAACGGTGAACGTGAAATAATTACGAATAAGGCTGCATTGGGAAGGCACAGCGGACGATTGTGAATGGTCTGCTGTGCCTTTTGCAATTTTGTTTGTAAATGTGGTAAAATGGAATTATAAGATATGAAAACGGATGCTGGAGACGGTATTTGACACCGAAGTGGAATAACAGAACTGTTACACCGGGCCTGGTAGCACGGATTATTGAGTGGGCTGCGGAGGGGGATTCTGCTGAGGAGGTTGCATGGTCACGTGATGACTTCAGATTATAGGGGAAGGTAATGAGGAGGAAGAAAATGGGAAATAGTTTAAGGGAGATCCCCGGAGTGGGAGAACGGATTGAACAGCATCTGTTGAATATTGGAATTAATAAGGTAAGTGATTTGGTAGGGAAGGATCCGGAGGAGCTGTATCGTCTTGACTGTATTAAAAAGGGATTTCAGGAGGACAGATGCCAGCTCTATGTTTTCAGGCTGGCCGTTTACTATGCGGAACATGAGGCGCGTGAGCCGGAGAAATTGAAGTGGTGGTATTGGAAGGATAAAGAGTATCCGGAAAGGAATGAGGGGGAGGGGTGAGGGGAAGAACGGAAAGAATGAAAAAGAACTGGTGGCGTCCCACTACACCGCAGTGCACAACTTCGATTCCGCTGCGCTGCATCTGCAACGGCACACTTTCACGCTAGGCTCGAAAAGACCTCGCCAAGTGTTCAATGCGTCAGTCGCGGGCATTCGCCCTATGAAAAAACAGCCAAGTACATCCTCTTATGTGAGCAAGCTCCCAACGAAAAGAACTGGTGGCGACCCACTACACCGCAGTGCACGACTTCGATTCCGCTACGCTGCATCTCAGTCGCGGGCATTCGCCCTATGAAAAAACGGCCAAGCATAACTCTTTATGTGAGCAAGCTCCCAACAGAGTTATACTCGGCCGTTTTTTCGCACTGCTCATTGCAGGCGCGAAAATTTCTCTTGCCGAATGAAGGTTTTTAATGTAGAATAGATAAGAGTAGTTTAAAGGACGTGGATAAAATCATGGGCGATATTAGTAATACACAATTTTTTAAGGCAGTACAGGAAGAGAAGAAGCTGGAAGTTAGCCAGGTTCTGGAGCAGGTTTATGTTGCTTTGACTGAAAAGGGGTACAACCCTATTAATCAGATGGTCGGGTATATTATGTCTGGAGATCCGACCTATATTACCAGCCATAAGAGCGCCAGGAGCCTGATTATGAAGGTTGAGCGTGATGAGATTCTGGAAGAACTGATGAAGGTTTACGTGGAGACAAAACTTAAATAGTACGGGCTTGACCCGGGATTGGTTTTGTGGGACGGCTTTGGGCCGTTTTCTTTTGTTCTATATGATTCCGGAACGGATAACAGCGTAAGATAGGAAAGGCAGGACAGTTGGCAGGATGCCAGCTTGTTTTGTTATGGGTAAAACAGCTTATGAGAGTGATGGGACTTGACTTTGGGTCTAAGACGACGGGGGTGGCGGTCAGCGATCTGCTGGGTTTCACGGCCCAGGGCGTTGAGACGATCACCCGCAAGGACGAGAATAAACTGCGCCAGACGTGCGCGCGGATTGAAGAATTGATCGGGGAATACCAGATTGAAACGATAGTTTTAGGGTATCCTAAGAATATGAATAATACATCGGGAGGGCGCGTGGAGAAGACGCTTGCATTTAAAGAAATGCTGGAGCGCCGCACCGGTCTGCCTGTGATTTTATGGGACGAGCGTTTGACTACGACTGCTGCAGAGCAGATTTTAATAGAAAGCGGAGTGCGCCGCGAGAACAGGAAAGCAGTGATTGATAAAGTTGCGGCTTCCCTTATTTTGCAGGGCTATCTGGATTCACTGGCTATCAGTAAGGAAAATATGGCAAATACACAGCCGATGGAACAGTCGGAGGAATAGTGCCGCAGAAGGCGACGGTGCGCCGGGACAATTCTGCAGGCAGGAAAGGAAAATCAGAATGGATACATTTGACAAAATTATGGAAAACAGCGACGATATGATTACGCTCCAGACTGAGGATGGAGAATCAATCAGTTTTTATGTACTGGAAGAGACTAAGATGAATGGGGAAACCTATCTTTTAGTGACCGATTCAAAAGAGGAAGATGGCGACTGCTATCTTTTAAGAGATAAATCAAAACCGGAAGACCCGGAAGCATCTTATGAATTTGTGGACGATGACGGAGAACTCGATTACATGTCCAAAATTTTTGAGGAGCTTATGAGCGACCTGGGAGTAGAGATAGAGAAATAACAGAGATAGAGAAATAACAGAAAAACGAAAATGAAAGACACACGGAGGTGCAATCTTTGAAACAGGATATGAAACAAAATAAGGTAAAGATCATTCCGCTCGGAGGACTGGAACAGATCGGCATGAACATGACTGCCTTTGAATATGAAGACAGTATTATTGTCGTGGACTGCGGTCTGGCATTCCCAAGCGACGACATGCTGGGAATCGATTTGGTTATTCCGGACGTGACCTATTTAAAGAACAATATCAGCAAGGTGAAGGGCTTTGTTATCACACACGGCCACGAAGATCATATCGGCGCGCTGCCGTACGTACTGAAAGATGTACCGGCTCCCGTATATGGAACTAAGCTGACAATCGGACTGATTGACAATAAATTAAAAGAACACAACATGACAAAGTCCATCAAACGCAAGGTGGTAAAACACGGCCAGTCCATCAACCTGGGCTGCTTCAGAATCGAATTCGTTAAGACGAACCACAGTATTGCAGATGCATCCGCTCTTGCGATCTTCACACCGGCTGGAATTATTCTTCACACGGGTGACTTTAAGATCGATTATACTCCCGTATTTGGTGAGCCGGCTGACCTGCAGCGTTTTGCAGAGCTTGGCAAGAAAGGCGTTCTGGCGCTTATGTGCGACAGTACCAATGCCATCAGACCGGGATTTACCATGTCGGAGAGAACGGTTGGAAAAACCTTTGATTCCATTTTTGCAGAACATAAGAATAACAGGATTCTTGTTGCGACCTTTGCGTCCAATGTAGACCGCGTTCAGCAGATTATCAATTCCGCCTATAAGTATGGAAGAAAAGTCGTGGTGGAAGGCCGAAGCATGGTCAATGTAATCGGCACGGCCAGCGAACTGGGATATATCAATATTCCGGAGGGAACGCTGATCGATATTGAACACCTGAAAAATTACAAGAAAGAGGATACGGTCCTGATTACGACGGGAAGCCAGGGAGAATCCATGGCCGCCCTTTCCAGAATGGCCGCCAGCCTTCATAAAAAAGTATCCATTATGCCGGGAGATGTGGTAATATTAAGTTCAACACCGATCCCAGGCAATGAAAAGGCAGTTTCCAAGGTAATCAACGAGCTTTCCATGAAGGGAGCCGAGGTTATTTTCCAGGATACCCATGTTTCCGGACATGCCTGCCAGGAAGAAATCAAACTGATGTATTCCCTGATCCGTCCGAAATATGCGATTCCTGTGCACGGCGAGTACCGTCACCTGATGGCACAGAAGGGCCTGGCGGAGTCCATGGGCATCCCGAAGGAGAATGTCATCATCATGTCGTCCGGCGATGTGGTGGAGATTGGAGAAGAGGGCTACAAGATCGAAGATCACGTTCAGGCGGGAGGAATCCTTGTAGACGGACTCGGTATCGGCGATGTGGGCAATATCGTCCTGCGCGACCGTCAGAACCTGGCACAGAACGGTATCATTATCGTAGTGCTGACGCTTGAAAAATACAGCAACCAGCTCATGGCAGGCCCCGACATCGTGTCGAGAGGTTTTGTATACGTCAGAGAGTCGGAGGATCTGATGGATGAAGCCCAGAAGATCGTGGATGCGGCCGTACAGGACTGCCTGAAACGCCACGTGAGCGACTGGGGCAAGATTAAGAATATTATCAGAGACAGCTTAAGCGATTTCCTCTGGAAGAAGATGAAGAGAAATCCGATGATCCTTCCAATTATAATGGAAGTGTAAAACCGGTAGAGGATAAAAGAATACTGCTCACGGGCAGTATTCTGCAAGGCGTTTTCGCGCTTATTCTGCACGAAAATCCGAGTTACACGGCGCGAAACGGTATTTTTACCGTTTCTGTGCATCGTGAATAGACAGGAGTGACCGCGTATGAGCCGGACAACAAGAGAAATTAACAGAATAACCACGACAATTATCAGCATGTCAATCAGGCTGCTGTTCTATGCTCTTGTATTTTTCCTGCTTTATGAAGGTATCACCAGGGGGTACAGCATCGGGCATGAGATTTTTGCCCCGACGGCTGTGGCCGAAGCACCCGGTAAAGACATGGAGATTACGGTAAAAGAGGGCGAGTCCGTTTCGGCTGTGGCCGGAGAACTGGAAAAGAGCGGACTGATTAAGAACAAGCTGATTTTTGTTATCCAGGCAAAATTTTATGATTACGAAGTATATCCGGGTACTTACACGCTCAATACATCAATGACATCAAAAGATATGCTGAAACTGATCGATGAGAGTGGAATCGAGAACGAAAAAGCGGAAGCCAAAGCCAAAGAAAGCAGTGCCGTAACCGGCTCGTCTTCAAGTACCGAAGCGGAGAGCGGCAGCCAGAACACACCAAGCCAGGAAAGCGGCGGTTCGGGTGAGGAAAATGCAGCGAACGGCGTAAGTGCAGTGAATGAAAACGGCGGCAGCGCAGTTGGCGGAGAAGTGAATGACGGCGTGGCTGAGGCCGGCGGAGCAGGCGGAAATACCGGCGATGCAGGAGCCGGCAGCGCGGACGACGGCCTTCCGGCCGGCGACGTAGCCGATGAAGATGGAGCTTATGAGTCATGGTAGTGAATGAGAGAATAACATCCTATATTAATTCTCTGGATACGGGAAACGGCAGTCTCTGTGATGAAATAGAAGAGGAGGCTGTTTCTTCTTATGTCCCGATCATCAGAAAAGAGACGTCGGCTCTGTTAAAGACCCTTGTGGCAATGAAACAGCCGAAGGAAATTCTGGAGGTGGGCACCGCAGTGGGCTATTCCGCTCTTCTGATGAGCCGTGTGATGCCAAAAGACTGCCACATTACAACAATTGAAAAATACGAAAAACGTATTCCTATAGCGAAAGACAATTTTAAAAGGGCAGGGGAAGAAGGGCGGATCACTCTATTGGAGGGTGATGCAGAAGAAATTCTGAGCGCGCTTTCCGGCCCTTATGATTTTATATTCATGGATGCGGCCAAAGGGCAGTATATGCACTGGCTGCCTGTTATCCTGAAACTGCTTCCAAAAGGGGGCGTCCTGGTATCCGACAATGTGCTCCAGGACGGTGATATCATCGAATCCCGGTATGCGGTGGAGCGCAGGAACAGGACCATCCATGCGAGGATGAGGGAATATCTTTATACGCTCACCCATATGGAAGAATTTGAGACATCGATTGTCCCGATAGGGGACGGAGTCACAATCAGCGTAAAGAAATGAGGACCTGGAATATGAGAAAACTGGAGCTTTTGATTCCGGCGGGAAGTCTGGATGGATTAAAGACTGCGGTAATTTACGGAGCCGATGCCGTCTATCTCGGCGGAGAGGCGTTCGGCCTGCGGGCTAAGGCCAAGAATTTTACCAATGAAGAGATTAAAGAGGGAATTGCCTTTGCACACGGGAGAGGTGTCAAAGTTTATATAACGGCCAACATCCTGGCGCACAATGAAGATCTGCCGGGAGTGGAGCGCTATTTTGAGGAACTGAAGGAGATAAAACCGGATGCGCTGATTATATCGGATCCCGGCGTATTTGCCATTGCAAAGAGGGTTCTGCCCGATATGGAGATTCATATCAGCACCCAGGCCAATAATACCAACTATGGAACTTACCTGTTCTGGTACGGCCTGGGAGCAAAGAGAGTCGTTACCGCCCGGGAGCTGTCGCTGAAAGAGATACGGGAAATCAGGGATAAGATTCCGGAGGATATGGAGATAGAGAGCTTCATGCATGGGGCAATGTGTATTTCCTACTCGGGGCGCTGCCTGCTGAGCAATTATTTTGTGGGCAGGGATGCCAACCAGGGCGCCTGCACCCATCCGTGCCGCTGGAAATATTCGGTGGTGGAGGAGACACGGCCGGGAGAATACATGCCCGTATACGAAAATGAGCGCGGAACCTATATTTTCAATTCCAAGGATCTGTGCATGATCGAGCACATTCCGGAGATGATCGAGGCGGGAATCGACAGCTTTAAGATAGAAGGCAGGATGAAGACGGCCCTCTATGTAGCCACGGTAGCCAGGACTTACAGGAAAGCGATCGATGATTATCTGAAGAGCCCGGAGCTTTACAGGGAGAATATGGAGTGGTATAAAGCGGAAATTGGAAAATGCACATACAGGGAATTCACTACGGGATTCTATTTTAACAAGCCGGATGCCACTACACAGATTTACGACAGCAACACCTATGTGAAGAATTATACGTATCTCGGAACGGTGGAGGAAGTCAGGGAGGACGGCCTGATCCGGATCGAACAGAAAAACAAGTTTTCCGTTGGCGAGACAGTGGAGATTATGAAACCGGACGGCAGGAATCTGGAAGTTCAGGTTGCAGCCATTTATGATGAGGAAGGAAATCAGGTGGAAAGTGCGCCCCATCCCAAACAGATTCTTTATGTAGATCTGGGAGGAAATGCGGAGTACTATGATATTATCCGCAGAAGCGAGATGTAACGTTACGGATACTGTTTACATTGGAGGTTTACCCTACAAAGGAGGAAATCAATGACCTGGATCTTGGAAGGCGCTGCCGTTTTATGTCTGCTTTACTATGGGATTATCGCATTGTATTCTGGGCTGTCCACTTCGTTTGCACTGTTCTGGCCGTCGATGGCCGTTGTGTTTACGCTGCTTGCAGCGGGACTTCATTACTGTAATAAGCATCCGCAGTTGGTTCCGCACTGGCTGCCGGTGTCGGTGACTACATTTTGTACGGCCTGTGCCGTCATCTTTGTGGCGGTGGAGCTGATGATTGGATGGAGTGCCATTGCATCCAGCCGCCGGGCCGCCGAGTACGTGATTGTGCTGGGAGCTAAGGTGAGGGGCAGTGAGGTGAGCAATTCCCTGAAGAAAAGGCTGGACAGGGCGCTCACTTATGCGGAGAATAATCCGAATACCGTGCTGGTGCTTTCGGGCGGGCAGGGAGCGGGAGAGGATATCAGTGAGGCCAGGGCCATGTATGATTATCTTCTGTACAATGGTATTCCCGAATCCCAGCTTCTGTTGGAAGAACAGTCGGTCAACACGGTGCAGAACATTGTTTACAGTAAAAAGGTAATTGATTACCAGGAAAAATATAAAGCCATGGCGGCGAAAGAAAGCCTGATGGACAGCTACAGGGAGCGGTCCGACTCCGTGAAGATTGCGGTTCTGACCAGCAATTACCATGTTTTCAGGGCCAAATCCATTGCGAAAAAACAGGGGATCTACAATATTTCAGGGATTGCAGCCCCGGGAGATCCTGTTTTGGCCGTACATATGTGGGTAAGAGAAGGTTTTGCTGTACTGAAAGATAAATTTATGGGTAAAATGTAAGAAAGGAATGTGTATTGCCGTTCATAGACTGAGAAAGAGCAGAAACGCCGCAGACAGCGATACGAACAATCAGGAAAAGGATGATGAGAATGACAGTGAAGGATTTAAATGCATATCAGGTAGTATCAGAAACGTATGTAAAAGAATTAAATTCAGAAGCAATGATCCTGGAGCACAAGAAAACCGGCGCCAGGATTTTCCTGCTTTCTAATGAGGACGAAAATAAGGTATTTACCATTGGCTTCAGGACACCTCCGTCCGACAGCACGGGAGTTCCCCACATTCTGGAGCACAGCGTGCTCTGCGGATCGGAAAAATTCCCTGTGAAGGATCCGTTTGTGGAACTGGTAAAGGGATCCCTCAACACATTCTTAAATGCCATGACTTATCCGGATAAAACGGTTTACCCGGTAGCAAGCTGCAATGACAAGGATTTCCAGAACCTGATGGACGTCTATATGGATGCCGTGCTTCATCCCAATATTTACAATGAGGAAAAGATCTTTATGCAGGAAGGATGGCACTATGAGATGGAATCCGAGGATGGCCCCGTCACCTACAACGGAGTCGTTTACAATGAGATGAAGGGGGCCTTTTCATCACCGGAGAGCGTACTGGACCGGTATACGAGAAATGTGCTTTTCCCCGATACCTGCTACAGCAACGAGTCGGGAGGCGCTCCGGATGTGATTCCGTCCCTGACTTATGAAGAATTCCTGGATTTCCACAGAAAATATTATCATCCGTCCAACAGCTTTATCTATCTTTACGGAGATATGGATATGGCGGAGAAACTGGACTGGCTGGATCGGGAATATCTGAGCCGCTACGACAGGCAGGAGGTAGATTCCGAGATTCATATGCAGAAACCGTTTGATAAGCCGGAAGAACGTGAAATCTTTTATTCTATTACGGATTCCGAGCCGGAGGAACAGGCGACCTACCTTTCCGTGAACACCGTCGTGGGAGACGATCTCAATCCTCTCCACTATATGGCATTCCAGATTCTGGAATACACGCTGATTGATGCGCCGGGAGCTCCCTTAAAAGAGGAACTTGTAAAGGCGGGAATCGGCCAGGACATTCTGGGCGGCTACGAGAACGGCATTTTGCAGCCCTATTTTTCCGTGATAGCCAAGGATGCAGACAAGGAACAGCTGGGTGAATTCCTGGCCGTGGTCAAGGGCACGCTGCGGAAACTGGCCGACCAGGGAATCAATAAGAAGAGCCTTCTGGCCGGCATCAATTACTATGAGTTCCGTTACAGGGAGGCAGACTTCGGTTCGGCGCCCAAGGGCCTGATGTACGGTCTCCAGAGTATGGACAGCTGGCTTTATGACGGCGATCCTCTGATGCATCTGGAATATGAAAAGACATTTGAATTCCTGAAGAAAGCAGTGGACGAGGGATATTTTGAGGACCTGATCCGGACCTTCCTTCTGGATAACCCGTTTGAAGCCGTCATCACGGTCAGCCCGAAGCGTAATCTGACGGCCATCGAGGACGAAAATTTACGGAAAAAGCTGGCAGAATATAAGAAAAGCCTTACGGAAAGCGAAATCAAGGTCCTGGTAGAAAAGACGAAGGAACTGAAAACTTATCAGGATACCCCGTCACCCAGGGAGGATCTGGAGAAGATTCCTCTGCTTAGGCGTGAAGATATAGAAGAAAAACCGGAGAAACTCTGCCTGGAAGTGAAAGAGATGGACGGAACGACCGTGCTCTGCCACAATATGTTCACATCCGGAATCGGATACCTGAAGGTGATGTTTGACACGAACCGCGTGCCGTCGGAAGATCTGCCCTATGTCGGCCTCCTGAAAGCTGTTCTGGGCTATGTGAACACAAAAGAGCACAGCTACAGTGATTTGGCCAATGAGATTAATTTAAACAGCGGCGGTATCAGCCTGAGCGTGACTTCTTTCCCGAATTTATCGGATCCGGAGAAGTTTACGGGAGCCTTTACCGCCAGTGCCCGCGTGCTTTACGATAAGCTTGATTTTGGTTTTACAATGATTGGCGAGATGCTGATGGATTCCATTCTGGATGACGGGAAACGACTCGGTGAGATAGTCGGGGAAATGAAGTCCAGGAGCCAGGCAAAGCTGAATGCGGCCGCCCATTCCGCAGCGGTGGCGAGAGCTACGTCCTATTTTTCGGCCACCTCTGCTTTCAACGATGTGACCGGAGGCATTGCCTATTATCAGTTCCTCGAAGATATGGCGAAGAATTACGACGCGAAAAAAGAAGTCCTGATGCAGAAGTTAAAAGAGACGGCAGGACGCCTTTTCACGGCCGACAATATGACGGTGAGCTACACGGCGGACGATGAGGGATTTCAATATCTGGAATCTGCCATGAAGCTTTTAAAGGATAAACTTCCAAAGACCGGCGGCCCGGCGTATCCGTTCGTATGGGAAAAGGGCAACAGGAACGAAGGTTTCATGACGTCCTCACAGGTGAATTACGTGGCGCGCTGCGGCACCTTCTCCGGCAGCGGATATTCCTACACGGGTGCGCTGCGTGTCCTGAAACCGATTCTGGGTTATGACTATCTCTGGCTCAACGTCCGCGTTAAGGGCGGAGCTTACGGAGTCATGAACAGCGCCGGACGGTCCGGCGAGGGATATTTTGTATCCTACCGTGATCCGAACCTGAAAGAGACGGATCAGGTCTTTGAGGGTGTGGCCGAATATCTGGAGCAGTTCGATGCGGACGAGAGGGATATGACGAAATACGTGATCGGCACCATCAGTGATCTGGACACACCGCTCTTACCTCCGTACAAAGGAGCCAAAGCAGTTTCCGCCTGGTATTCGGGCGTGACCGATGAGATGCTCGCGGAGGAGAGAAGACAGATCCTGACCGCAAAGCCGGAGGATATCCGTGCGCTGGCAGGCATTATCAGAGCCATCTTAGACACGGGAAGTTTCTGCGTGGTGGGCAATGCCGAGAAGATTAAAGAAAATAAAGAGCTGTTCGGCAGCATAAAGAACCTGTTTAATTAAACGGGAAACGCTTGAAACAACGAATGTAACGGTTCAGAAGGTACGGAAGCGTTACCAACGAATGACAAATAAATGTAACGGTTTATGCGCTTAAAGTCCCCGAAAGGCGGCTTTCAAAGCGCGTGGACCGTTATGGATGAAGGAGCATGAATGCAGGATAATTTAAAATCAGGATTTGTAACTTTAATAGGACGGCCGAACGTGGGAAAATCTACGCTCATGAATCATCTGATCGGACAGAAGATCGCGATCACGTCCGATAAGCCGCAGACGACCAGGAACAGAATCCAGACAGTGTATACGGACGAGAGGGGACAGATTATCTTCCTCGACACCCCGGGCATCCACAAAGCAAAGAACAAGCTGGGGGAATACATGGTCAGCGTGGCGGAACACACGTTGAAGGAAGTCGATGTGATTCTGTGGCTGGTGGAGCCGAGCACATTTATCGGTGCGGGAGAGCGTCATATTGCAGAACAGCTTAATAAGGTAAAGACACCGGTCATGCTGGTCATCAATAAGATTGACACGGTAAAGAGGGAGGAGATCCTCACCTTTATCGCAGCCTATAAGGACATCTGCAAATTTGCCGAGATTATCCCGGTGTCGGCGTTAAAGGAAATCAATATCGAGGATGTAAAAGACTGCATTTTCAAATATCTGCCCTGCGGCCCGCAGTTTTACGACGAGGACACGGTAACGGATCAGCCCATGCGCCAGATTGCCGCCGAGCTTATCAGAGAGAAAGCCCTGAGAATGCTGGATGACGAGATTCCTCACGGTATTGCCGTTGTGATCGACCAGATGAAGGAACGTCCGAACGGACTCATTGATATCGATGCCACGATCGTCTGCGAACGCGAGTCCCACAAGGGAATTATCATAGGAAAAAACGGCGGGAAGTTAAAAAAGATCGGGACCTCGGCCAGGACGGAGATCCAGAACCTGATGGATACTCAGGTGAACTTAAAACTCTGGGTCAAGGTCAGGAAAGAGTGGCGTGACAGTGATCTTTATATGAAGAATTACGGTTATAACCCGAAGGACATATAGAGTTACCGGGTGCGGTGTGAACCGCAGCTCTATAGAAGCTTAGAGGACACGGCTTTCCTGCACTGGGAATCCGTGCCCCGAAAAAGGTCAGGAGGCGGAAGTTTTGAGAGAACTGGTTAAAACTACGGGCATGGTGCTCAGCGCATTTCCGGCAGGGGAATACGACAAACGTCTTGTCATCCTGACAAAAGAGCGGGGAAAAATCACCGTCTTTGCAAGGGGGGCAAAAAGGCCGGGAAGCCTGCTTCGGGCGCCCAGCCGTCCATTTGCATTCGGCGTGTTTTCTCTTTCGGAGGGGCGGGATGCATACAACCTCTACGGCGCCGAGATAGAAAATTATTTTGAGGGCCTTGAAAGGGACATGGAGTGCGCCTGCTATGCCTCCTATTTCGTGGAGTTTGCCGACTATTATGAGAGAGAGGGGATTGAGGGGACGGAGATGCTTAAGCTTCTCTACCAGTCCTTCAGGGCCCTCTTAAAACCTGCAATCCCAAACAGGCTGGTACAGCGGATTTTTGAGCTTAAGGCCATGTCCATAAACGGCGAGTACACGGAACGGCCGGGCCGGGCCGTCAGTGAGTCGGCCGTGTATGCCTGGGAATTTACCGTATTTTCACCGGTGGAAAAACTGTATACGTTTCTGCTTACCGATGAGGTGTTTGAGGAGTTCAGACGCTGCGTCGAAGACAATAAAAAGCACTACATAGACAAAAAATTTCATTCCCTGGAGATCCTGGAGGCGATTGTGTGATTCCATGTAAAGAAAAACCGGGGCACCTATTGAAAATAAAGGAAAAAGAAGGTATACTATAAAAACTTGATGCAAAATTAAAAGGGAGGATGAGTGATGAAAAAGTCAGGACTGCTTTTGGCAGTTGCTGCCGTGTCCGTTATGCTGATGACAGGCTGCGGTTCCCGGCAGAAAAGTACATTCTCTCCGTCTGTAAGCTGTGTATATGTGACGCAGGATGGCGCTGTTTCCAGTGCACTGGTTCAGGAATATGAAGGAGATGCTGTTGACGGCAAAGATTTACAGCAATATCTGGAAGCCGCTGTGATCCGGTTCAATCAGGAGAACGGGGCTGAAGGGCTGGCGGAGAACAAGATGGGAGGCAGCAAGCTTCCGGTATCGTTACAGAGCTCCACCGCCGACAAAGGTGTGCTGAAGGCCATATTCGACTATGCGTCCCTGGAGGATCTGATTCATTTCCGCCAGACAAATGACAACGAGGATATGAGCAATACGGTCACAGCACTTGAGGTTAAGAAAACTGCCGATGCCGATACGGCGGGCTGGTTCGCCGACGCGAAGTTCGTGAAAGCGGATGGGAAAGAGGCTGCGGCGGACGAGATAAAGTCGAATGCCGAGGCGTCTGTCGCCATGATAGAAGGCGGTGGCAATATTATGTTTTCCGGCAAAATCCTTTACATGA
Organism: [Clostridium] symbiosum; assembly: GCA_036419695.1. Lineage (NCBI taxonomy): Bacteria > Bacillati > Bacillota > Clostridia > Lachnospirales > Lachnospiraceae > Otoolea > [Clostridium] symbiosum. Next base: position 3,554,592 of record CP143946.1, on the reverse strand, counting down.
CGGAAGGTACAGAAAAGAGAGATGAATACACGGTAACAATACCGGAGGGCGGCAAAGCCCTGGTCGTGTTCAAATAGATAGGAGGATAAATTAAAGATGGAAAAGACAATGGAAAAAATTGTAGCCCTTGCCAAATCAAGAGGTTTTGTATACCCTGGTTCTGAGATTTACGGCGGACTTGCCAATACATGGGACTATGGTAACCTTGGTGTGGAGCTGAAGAACAATGTAAAGAAAGCATGGTGGCAGAAATTCGTGCAGGAGAGCCCGTACAACGTAGGCGTTGACTGTGCAATCTTAATGAACTCCCAGACATGGGTAGCTTCCGGCCATCTCGGCGGATTTTCCGATCCTCTTATGGACTGTAAGGCATGTAAAGAGCGTTTCCGTGCCGACAAGCTGATTGAGGACTATATGGATGAGAAGGGAATCAAAATCGAGGGTTCCGTTGACGCCTGGTCCCAGGAAGAGATGAAAAAGTACATCGACGACAACAATATCTGCTGCCCAAGCTGCGGCAAGCATGATTTTACCGATATCCGTCAGTTCAACCTGATGTTCAAGACATTCCAGGGTGTAACGGAGGATGCCAAGAATACCGTATATTTAAGGCCTGAGACTGCCCAGGGTATCTTCGTTAACTTCAAGAACGTACAGAGAACATCCAGAAAGAAGATCCCGTTCGGAATTGCCCAGATCGGTAAATCCTTCCGTAATGAGATTACACCCGGAAACTTCACGTTCCGTACAAGAGAGTTCGAGCAGATGGAGCTTGAGTTCTTCTGTGAGCCGGATACCGATCTGGAGTGGTTCGCATACTGGAAAGAGTACTGCATCAACTGGCTGAAAGCGTTAGGCATCAAAGATGAAGAGATGCGTGCAAGAGATCATGAGAAGGAAGAGCTGAGCTTCTACAGCAAGGCTACAACGGATCTGGAATTCCTGTTCCCATTCGGCTGGGGAGAACTCTGGGGCATTGCGGACAGAACCGATTATGACCTGACACAGCATCAGAACACATCCGGACAGGATATGGCTTACTTTGATGATGAGAAGAAGACAAAATACATCCCTTACGTAGTTGAGCCGTCACTGGGCGCCGACCGTGTGACACTGGCATTCCTCTGCGCAGCCTATGACGAGGAGGAGATTGGAGAGGGCGATGTCAGAACCGTCCTTCATTTCCATCCGGCGCTTGCACCTGTAAAAGTAGGCGTGCTTCCTCTGTCCAAGAAACTGAATGAGGGTGCGGAGAAGGTTTATGCCGAGCTTTGCAAATACTACAACTGTGAGTTTGACGACAGAGGCAACATCGGAAAACGTTACAGAAGACAGGATGAGATCGGTACTCCGTTCTGCATCACCTATGACTTCGACTCCGAGACAGACAACGCTGTTACGGTAAGAGACCGTGACACAATGGAGCAGGTACGTGTTCCGATTGCAGAGCTGAAGGATTATTTTGAGGATAAATTCAGATTTTAATACAATGATATAAGACAGCGCAGGGCCGGAATTTCCAGGGGCGGAGTCTCCTATGATTCCGGCCCTGATTTCTTCGGGTTGAGGCTGGTGAATGAAAGAATCCGGATAAAAAAGGCCTTTGGTTGCAGTTTTAAAAAGCTGCAGCCGGAGGCCTTTTTTATAAAAACGTCTTTAACATGGGTGTTCTGTCCTGTTTTATAAAACGGTGTCATACCAGAGCCATCAGCCGCACCCACACACCGCTCGCCCCTTTAACGGCGGGAAAGGTTCCGATGGTGCTGCAGTGCGTGCAGCCCAGTTTTTCCAGGTTGCAGACGTTTTCTACAATACAGACGCCGTTTCCCATCAGAATTTTATGTACCTCCGTATCGCTGCCGTCCACACTGATGCTTTCCAGGGCAATAAAGCGGCTTTTCTTCGTCACCAGGTATTCTGCCGCTGACGGTGCGAGGCGGATATAGCCCCTGTTGATATAACCGTCGCTGCCATCCGTCCATTTATCGGCATGGCCGGTGTGAAGCAGAACCGCGTCCCCGTCGGGGATGATGCCGTTTACCTCTTCCCACTGTTTCAGATCATCCTTTGTTACGGCATAATTATACTCCGGAACGGAGAGGCTCACTACGGTGGCCGGGCCGATCAGAACGGCCGGGTCAACCGTTTCAATGCTGCCCCATTTACTGCACACATGGAACGGGGAATCCATATGGGTGCCGGTGTGGGGACAATAGCGGATTACTTCCAGGTTGTGAAGCGCGGGGCCGTCGCCTTCCCTGGAGAAGAAGTCTAATTCCGGGAGTGCAAGCGCCGGATCACAGGGCATATCGGCCTCTGCCATGTGGCTTAAATCTATCAGTCTGTTTCCTTTTAATTCGATCATATTTCTATCCTCCGTTATCTGATTAATCCTGTTTTTACTGTTCATTCCCTGCCCAGTAACATCTGAGCTTTACCGTAAGGTTAAATTTCTGCATTTTCTGCTTCCGGTTCGTCAAATCCAAGAATCATGCCGGCGGCAAAGCTTACGCCCAGCGCGATTAATCCTGTAATGACGGCATGGATCAAGTTCATTGCGTTTTGTACATCCATGAAAATCAGGATGGAGGCAGCGGCAGGAGGCACGAAGGAAAATGCCCGGACCGTTACAAGGCCGGCATACAGGCCAGCGGCTGCGCTGCCGATCAGGGCGGCAATCATAGGACGTTTATAGCCAAAATTAGAGTAAGTAGACGGCTCACTGGCGCCGCTTAATACGGCCGTGATTCCCATTCCGAAACACTGTTCCTTTCGCTTTTTATCTTTTGCCCTGACGGCAGTGGCCAGACAGGCGCCTCCCTGGGATACGTTTACGCAGAGCAGGGAAATGATACACAACGCTTCATATCCGTTCAGCCCCACGGTAGAGATGGCGTCCAGAATGAAAGGCCACTGCATACCGCACATGTTTAAGAATGGGAACATGACTGCGAAACAGATTTCCGCAAGCACATGGTTGACCGACTGAATCCACATAACAAAGGTGCGGATCAGCTCTGCGATTCCGTTGCCGATCGGCCCGATCACCAGTACTGCGAGAAGTGAGGAGAGGAGCAGGACCAGCATTTGCCCGAAGAAATTAAACAGGCTTTCCGGCAGCCGTTTTTCCACCTCACGGTAGAGCAGCCCCATGACCCACACGAGAAGAATTATGGGCAGTACGCTGTAGCTGTACGTAACATCCGAGACAGGAAGGCCGAAAAAAGAGACAGCGCCCCCTGAAAACAGACCCAGAAAGTCCGGTGAAAACATGATCCCGACCGCAGCTACGGGGAGCAGGGCGGGCAGTTTAAAATACTTTGCCGCAGATACCGCCACCTCAAAGGGAAGGAAGTAGTAGGGGGCGTCGCCGATGGCGCTTAATATCGTGTAGGTCTGGTTCCCGGAGGGGAGGACGCCGCAGAGCGTCAGGATAATAATCAGCACCTTGATTAGACCTCCTGCCATAATCAGGGGAATGACCGGGAGCATGCATTCCTGTATTGCCTTCATAATTCCCTGAAGAATGCGCAGGCCTGTGTTTTTTTCTTGTACCTGAGTCATAATAAATTTTTCCTGTAACTATTCAGATTCCGGATAGTTATTTTTTCCTTTCATTTTTTTATCCTCAGGTGATAACGCATCAGCCAGGGCCCTTGGAGAAGGCTCACCACGAAAGATCATGTTCCAGATAAAAATCTGCGTTGTCCACCGTGATGGTATCGGTGGGTTCATAATAAAATTCGTCTAAGGTTTTTCCGTCCAGATAGTCGCAGAGATATTCAATTCCATCGAGAATCATGGACGGATGCTGCAGGACAGTCCCATGGATGCCTCCCTCTGCCATGATTTTGAGCGTGCTTTTCTGGCCGTCGATGCCTACGACTGCGATTTGGCCGTCTGCCCCGGCTTCGCGGAGCGCCTGGTAACATCCTTCCGCCATATTGTCGTTCTGGCAGATGACGCCGTCTATGTTATCGTAAATCCGGAGGCAGTCCTCCATCACGCTTTTTGCATTTTTTATGGTAAACTCACCGTCATATTCACCGAGAACATGAATCCGGCTGCTTCCGGCAAGTACATCCGCAATGGCCTGGCCGCGGTCGATTGTACCCGAGGAATCCGGAATTCCAGTGAGCTGGATGACATTCCACTCCTCTTTATCGGGAAAACGCTCCTCCAGTATCTGTAAAAATAGAAGGGCGGCTTCTTTTCCCATGGAGTAGTGATCGGCTCCCACAAAACTTACGACCCGGGCGGAGGGGGAGCTTCGGATGCGGTTATCCACGGTGATAACAGGGATACCCTTTGTATTTGCGTATTCGACGGAGGAGAGGCAGCCCTCCATTGTGTTCGGAATGAGTACAATTCCGTCTACGCCGCTGTCCGCCATGTTCAGGATATCCTGGTTCTGCCGTTTCTGGCTTCCGTCTGCATCGCATAGAAGAATCTCTGCCCGGAGATTGCCTCCTGTTCCCGGATATGCCTTTTCCACAAGCTCTTTCATTGCCTTCCGGTAAGCAAGCCGGGTGGTGGGCATGCTGACTCCGATTGTATAATGGTCTTTTTTTACAGCCGGAAGTTCCTTCAGTTCTTCCCCGGCCCGGCTGCACCCTGTGGGCAGCAGAAGAGACAGGATTACCGCTATGAAAAATGTGTTATGAAAAGCAGGCCTGATTTTGCTGATTTTAAAATTTGTCTTTTTCATTTTTATCTTTCCGTCATTTTTGACTAAATTTATTATAACTGAAGTGAAAAATTGTTTAAATACACCATTTTTTCACTTTAGTGTCTTTTATTTACTTCTTACTTCGCGTTACTGTCCGATCAGCCACATGGCGTTTTCACGGTATTTACTGGGAGTCGTATTTTCAAGCTTTTTAAAGATTTTCAAAAAGTGCTGGAAATTCGGATATCCGACCAGATCCGCCACCTCGTACACTTTATAGCCGGGATCGCGGAGCAGTTCTTTCGCCTTATCGACCCTCAACTTCTGAAGGTACTTATTAAAACCGGTCCCCTCCACCTCGGTGAAGATCCGGGACAGATAGGAGGGGTTAATGTAGACCTGGGCCGCCACCTGTTCCAGGGAAAGCCGTTCTCCATAGTGAAGCTGGATATATTCTTTGGCCAGGCGGACAATTGCGCTTTTGCGGCCGCTTACCTCCGGCGGCAGTTCCTCTGAAGAGCCGGGGTATTCACAGCCGGACTCCTCCTCATCCGGCGGCAATGGAGAAGGAGAGAAATGGTTTTGAAGGCCGTTTCGAAGCAGTTCCATCTGTTCCCGTTCCCCGATTTTTTCCAGACATCTTGTCGCTGCTTCAAACAGTGCGTCGGCGGAGGCCGGTTTGAGCAGGTATTCGACGACTCGGCCGCTGGAGAGCATCCTGCGGGCGGCTTCGAAATCACTGTATCCGCTGAGCCCTATCACGGCAATATCGTATTTTCTCCGGCAGATTTCCTCTAAGAGCATGACTCCGTCCATACCCGGCATCCGGATATCAAGGATCATGATATCCGGTTTGGCTGTTTCCATGAGCCGAAGAGCATCCAGACCGTTTTCGGCCTCGTAAAGCGCTGTAATTCCCAGGCGTTTCCATTCAATCTGCTGTAATGCATATTTTCTGGCGGCAGGTTCGTCGTCCACGACGATCATTGTATATTCTCGCTGCATTTGTTTCTCCTTTCAAGCGGTACTTCTAATATCACGGTGGTTCCCTGTCCCGGCCGGCTTTCCATTGAAATGCCGTAATCCTCCCCGTAGGTGATTCGGATCTGTTCCCTGATATTGCGCAGGGCATACCCTTTACCGCGGACATGATCGAAGACGGCCATTTCAGAGAGCACCTCCCGGCACGTTTCATCCGACATGCCGATTCCGTCATCCTGCACGGTGAAGCGGAGTCTCGTACCTGTTTTTTGGAAACGGATCCGGAGGCAGTGGTTTCCGGGTTTCTTTTCAAAACCGTGGACAATGGCGTTTTCTACGATTGGCTGGTACAATTGCTTTAATGAGAGATAGGAGTCCATATCGGGAAAGGTTTCTATCCGGCATTCCATGGCCTGTCCGTAACGCATCTGCTGGATCTGCAGGTAGGCACGGAGCATTTCAAGGATCTCATTCAGAGGGATTTTTTCCTGCCCCCTGGCCAGATTCAGGCGGAAATACTGGGACAGCTTCAAAATCATGGCAGCGGAAACATTTGCCTTCTCTTCATCGGCCTTGCAGTAAATCGTGTTCAGGGTATTGTACAAAAAGTGTTCGTCCATCTGGGACTGGAGGGAAGAAAGTTCCGCCTGTTTGCGGAGGAGCTGCTGCACATAGACCTCATCGATCAGCTTTTTCAGCCGGATGATCATATGGTCGTAGGCGCGCAGCACAAGGCCGATTTCATTTTTCCCTCCGGAAAAGCCGAGGGGTTCAAGCTGTCCTTTCTCCATCAGTTCCATTTTTTTCTGCAGTTTTCCAAGCGGCCGGACTACCAGAAAATAGAGGATCAAGGAGCCGAGCAGAACACCGGCCAGACCGGAAATAAACAGGATACCGATAAATTTTCGGTCTGCAATGCCCGTATAAATCTGCTGTTCCGGGACTGCGCACATGTATTTCCAGCCGTCCTCAAGAGAGGTATAGAAGCCCACCAGCCATCGCCGCCCATCGGCTACGGCAAAATAGCTGCCCGTATTTTCCGTTTTGGAGTAGGCTTCCCTGAACAGAGGATTCTCTGCCAGCATTTCATCCGGCATAATGGAGCCGTCATCCGAGGCGTCGCAGTAGAGAAGCCGCCCCTGATAGGAGCCGATCACATTCAGGCTTCCTTCCCGGCCGCGCAGACCAGCCATGATATTTTCAAGATAGCCGTTCTTCAGCACGGAAACAAGGGAAGCGTGTTCCGTATTTTTATTGCCCGGGATGGCTCTCCAGCAGGCCAGACGCGTTTCACCATTTTCATAGGCAGGGAGCAGCGACCAGGTGGTCTGGCCCTGCATGCCGTCAAGCCAGGCCTGGTAGAGTAAACGTCCCGTTCCCTCCGGATCCGGAAGCTTTTCATCCGGGTCGGATGAGAGAATAGAGGGAGGATTATCTGAAAGAAGATACATATGTTCAATATAATTGTTTGGCCAGGAACTCTGCCCCAGGGCAAGGAGAAGACCGCTTTGGAGTCCCGGTTCCTCTGGAGATTCAAGATACTTTTTTAAAAGCTCCAGGAATTCCCTGCTTCCGGACAGAGTTTTACCGGTACTTTCAAGCTCTTTCATGACGTCCTGCATCAGCAGGGAGGTTTCATAGAGGCGTTCCGCCGTCTGAGTCTCCGCCGCTTTCAACTGCGCCTCTCTGGACGTGCTGATGTCATAGGAGCCGAACGCGGCGGCAGGAATCAGAATGATGAGAAAAACAATCACCGGAATCTGAATCTGGATTTTTTGATACCATGGAATTTTTTGCATTTTTTCACCTCACCCGATTTTTGTAAAGTAAAATACCCGATTTGGCATTTATTTTAGCGTATTCAGGGAGAAAGTACAAGCCGGTCTCCCTGCTTTCCGGGAATGAGGTTAAGAAATGATAAATTTTGTAAATAATTTGGAAATATTTCTAGAAAACCCCTTTACTAGAGGCAAGTTTATGTTATAATATTCACGATGGGCGGATTGAGCAGGCGCATATCCAGATACCCATTGCAGCGTCATGTATGCATGTAAGCAGCAGTGGACATCTGGATATGCGCCTGTAAGAGTGGGACCTGAGCGTACATTTAAGCGCCTATTAAGTAAAAAGCTCCTCGCGGATGCACATTTGCGCGAAGATGCAGCCCGCCGCAAAGCGGCAGCGCCCGGCACGCGGGTCCGGTAAGCCGGACTCTTTACTTTTGGGAAAATAGACGTTTAAATGTGCGCTTGCAAGAGCGTACCGCAGACGGACAGGCGAGGAACTTCAGTCTGTGGGCAGTCTCAATCCACGTCTCATCGAAACATGTAAATGTTAACATATAAACTTTAGGAGGAAGAAAACTTATGGCAAAATGGGTTTATAAGTTCGAAGAAGGCAGTGCAGCAATGAGAAACCTTCTCGGAGGCAAAGGCTGCAACCTTGCAGAGATGACCAACTTAGGAATGCCGATTCCACAGGGCTTCACAGTAACAACAGAGGCTTGTACAGAGTACTACAACAGTGGAAAACAGATCACACAGGAAATTCAGGATCAGATTTTCGAAGCAATTACCTGGTTAGAGGGTATCAATGGTAAGAAATTCGGAGATACAGAAGATCCGTTACTGGTATCTGTACGTTCCGGTGCACGTGCTTCCATGCCTGGTATGATGGACACAATCCTGAACCTTGGCTTAAATGACGTTGCAGTGGAAGGCTTTGCAAAGAAGACAGGAAATCCAAGATTTGCATATGATTCTTACAGAAGATTTATCCAGATGTATTCCGACGTAGTTATGGAAGTTCCGAAGTCCCATTTCGAGAAAATCATCGATGCGATGAAAGAAGAAAAAGGCGTACACTTCGATACAGAATTAACTGCCGATGACTTAAAAGAACTGGCTCAGAAGTTCAAAGCCGTTTACAAAGAGGCTATGAACGGCGAAGAGTTCCCACAGGAACCGAAGGATCAGTTAATGGGCGCTGTTAAAGCCGTATTCCGTTCCTGGGACAACCCACGTGCCATCGTTTACCGCCGTATGAATGATATCCCTGGCGACTGGGGTACCGCAGTAAACGTACAGACCATGGTATTTGGTAACAAGGGTGAGACAAGCGGTACAGGCGTTGCCTTTACACGTAACCCATCCACAGGTGAAAAAGGCATTTACGGTGAGTACCTGATCAATGCACAGGGCGAGGACGTTGTTGCCGGCGTTCGTACACCACAGCCTATTACACAGTTAGAGAAAGATCTTCCGGACTGCTACAAACAGTTTATGGATCTGGCTATGAAGCTGGAAAAACATTTCCGTGATATGCAGGATATGGAGTTCACAATTGAAGAGGGCAAACTTTACTTCTTACAGACACGTAACGGCAAGAGAACAGCTCCGGCTGCACTTCAGATTGCCTGCGATTTAGTAGACGAAGGCATGATCACAGAGGAAGAGGCTGTTTGCAGAATCGAAGCAAAATCCCTTGATCAGTTACTTCACCCAACATTCAACCCGGCAGCTTTAAAGGCCGGCGAAGTAATCGGTTCCGCACTTCCTGCATCACCAGGCGCTGCAGCAGGTAAAGTTTACTTTACTGCAGATGAAGCAAAGGCAGCAGGCAAAGGCGGCAGAGGCGAGAGAGTCATCCTGGTTCGTCTGGAGACATCCCCAGAGGATATCGAGGGTATGCATGCAGCTCAGGGTATCCTGACTGTCCGCGGCGGTATGACAAGCCACGCAGCCGTAGTTGCACGTGGTATGGGTACATGCTGTGTATCCGGATGCGGTGAGATTAAGATCGATGAGGAGGCTAAGACCTTCACACTTGGCGGACATACCTTCCATGAGGGAGACTACATCTCCTTAGACGGTTCCACCGGTAAGATTTACAAGGGCGACATCGAGACACAGGAAGCTTCCGTAAGCGGAAACTTTGAGCGTATCATGGTATGGGCCGACAAGTTCAGAACTTTAAAAGTCCGTACAAATGCCGACACACCGGCTGATACTTTAAATGCTGTAAAACTGGGTGCAGAGGGCATCGGCCTTTGCCGTACGGAGCATATGTTCTTCGAAGCCGACAGAATTATGAAGATCAGAAAGATGATCCTTTCCGAAACAGTAGAAGCAAGAGAAGAAGCACTGAACGAATTAATCCCATTCCAGAAGGGCGACTTCAAGGCAATGTACAAAGCCCTGGAAGGCAGACCAATGACCGTTCGTTACCTGGATCCGCCGCTGCATGAGTTTGTTCCTCATACAGAAGAAGAGCAGGCTGAACTGGCTCAGAACATGGGTCTTACCTTAGCAGAAGTAAAAGCAAAAGTTGACGAATTACACGAGTTCAACCCAATGATGGGTCATCGTGGCTGCCGTCTTGCAGTTACCTATCCGGAGATTGCAAAGATGCAGACAAGAGCCGTTATGGAAGCCGCTATCGAAGTAAAAGAAGAGTGCGGATTTGATATCGTTCCAGAGATCATGATTCCGTTGGTAGGCGAGAAAAAAGAGCTTAAGTTCGTTAAGGATGTAGTAGTTGAAGTTGCCGAGCAGGTTAAGAAAGAGAAAAATTCCGACATGCAGTACCACATCGGTACCATGATTGAGATTCCTCGTGCCGCTCTTACAGCAGACGCTATTGCTGAAGAGGCAGAGTTCTTCTCTTTCGGTACAAACGACTTAACACAGATGACATTCGGATTCTCCCGTGATGATGCAGGCAAGTTCCTGGATTCTTACTACAAAGCAAAAATTTATGAGTCCGATCCATTCGCAAGACTTGACCAGACAGGTGTTGGCCAGTTAGTAGAGATGGCAGTTAAGAAAGGCCGTCAGACACGTTCTGACCTTAAGTGCGGTATCTGCGGCGAGCACGGCGGAGATCCGTCTTCTGTAGAGTTCTGCCACAAAGTAGGCCTTAACTACGTATCCTGCTCCCCATTCCGTGTGCCGATCGCACGTCTGGCAGCAGCACAGGCAGCTCTGAATAACAAATAATTGCGTTTCACCGAGTATTCGGCGGGACAGCGAAATCAGGAGGTTCACCAGGTGACTGGTGGACCTCTTTTTGTGGGGATTTAGTTGAGATGCGAGGACGCCTCTGTAAGACGGCGGACGGGGGAGTGGGAGGGTGTGTATGAGTCTTCAGTCCCGGTTTGTAGGTTGTGGTGAGGGGGGAATCCAGGAGAAAAAATTCCTACGGGGACTCGCTCCCGCTTGTGGAATGCGCAGCGGATGCTAGCTTCGTGAGAAACCTCAGCAAGCACCGGCGGATTCCAAGGTCTCCCTTCGGAAAGTTTTCTCCTTCCTTCCCCGGGCAGTTTGTCGACGGGACTGAAGACTCAGCGAAGTGTATTGCCCCGTCCGCCGGCTTCAGGGCTGATTGTCTCTTTCGTCAAGTAAGGGGGAGGTATTGTCGCGGCCACTATGTAGTCGTGAATCTTTTACCTTATGAAGGTATTTCGGGCTGGATTCAGAGAAAAATCCAAAGCTATATTTAATGATGAATCAAAAAATTCAATGGTTATTCAAGGACAGATAAAGCTTCAAAGCTCAGATTCATCAATTGAATACCATACAGGGGGCATTCTCCTGGAATTCGAGGAAACGTAGTGGCAGCGGCAATACCTCCCCCCCTTTGAAGGAATAAGAACAATTCAGCGGCCGCAGGCCGGGGATCGGGATGGCGACAACCTTCGCGTCTTCAGTCCCGGGCCATAACCTTCCCGTGGGGAATCCGGGAGAAAAAGATTCCGCAGGGAACCTGGGAGTCCATTGGTACTTACCGAGGTCTTTTCGAGGTTAGTACCATTATGTACTCCAAAGAGCGCAAGCGTTTCCCGGAGGAACTTTTTCTGCCCGGATTCCCCACCTGCGATCAAACTCAATCCGGGACTGAAGACTCATAATCCCCCTCTCACCATCCCGCCCCCGACCGTACCGGCGGCGTTCTCATTCCTCAATTAAATCCCCTATTTATGGCTCAACAGTAACTCAGAAAGCCATGGAAAGTCACATTCTTCTTGCAATCCCGTTTCCGCTATGCTACCATAAATTTAAGCAGAGTTACGGAAATTCTATTTCACATCTTACATTCTCATGCCGAATATGGCATTCAAAAGACTCTTTGCTTATGCTCCAACACACATTGTAGGCAGGGAGGCGGACGTTCTTCCTGTCGTAGTTTACAGAAAGAGAGAACCGTTATGAAGGAAGAATTAAGATGAACTACAAAACATGCCGGGCCCAGCGAAGAATTGCAGTTTCCGGAGGACATGGAGTTCAATCTGAGTGATTTTGCGCTGTTTCTGTCAGTCATGAAAAACCGGGAAGCGCATCAAAACGTATTGAGCATTATCATGGAAGAACCGGAACTGCAGCTGGCAGAAATCCATGTAGAAGAGGTTGTTTTGAACCGTATCGGCAAACGGGCCATCCGTCTGGACGCCTGGGCGGTGGATAACCGGAACCGGCACTATGCTACGGAGATGCAGAATGACACGGAGAAGGATGATGTAAGGCGGAGGGCACGGTATTATCAGGGACTTTTGGATACGCCTCTCTTAAAATCAGGCAGGGAGACCCGGTATAGACACCTTCCGTCCACGATTGTGACATTCATAACCCAGGAGGATATATTCGGACGCGATTTGGCAAAATACACCTTTAAGGAGCAATGTCAGGAAATAGCCGGTCTTTGCCTGGAGGATGGAACCACCAAGATTTTTCTTAATATGACAAGTAGAAACGGGGAGCCTACCCTGGTCAGTCTGCTTCAGTACATGAAGAAGACTCGTCTGGACAATCCGGACGTTGTGATAAGGGATGAAAGAATCCGGAAACTGGATGAAATTGTAACCGAAGTGAAGCAGTCAGAAGAATGGGAGGCTGTGAAGATGAGTATATTATCCGTTGGAATTGAGCGTGGCCGGGAGGCAGGTTTGGCTGAAGGCCTGCACGGCAAATTAAAAGAGCAGACCGCAAAAAAACTGGCCAAAGGGAAAAATGCAGAAATCATAGCAGGAGAACTGGAAGAAGAGCTGCCGGTGATTGAGCAGTTGATCCGGGAACTGGAGGAAGAACAGGAATAGTGCAATAACAGAAACAACGCAATAATAGAAATACCGCAAGAATTAGAGATTTAAAACAAATAAGGTTTTCTTAAAAGGGCAGTCCGGAAATTTCCGGAAGGCTCTTTTTGCATTGCAAGACATTGCCAGGTAAAACCGTCCATAAACTAAAATCGTTATAAGCCAGAAAAATAGTCTGTATCGTTATAACCCGTCTTTTGAGCAGCTGCTATAATGATATTACAATGAAAAAGGGGGATGGATATGAAATCACGCAGGTATTATAAAAGAAAAAATACATTCTTTTTATTTCTCATGCTGCTGCCCGGATGTCTTTATCTTCTGATCAACAACTATCTCCCGATGGCGGGAATTACCGTGGCTTTTAAAGATTACAATCCCTTAAAGGGAATCTGGGGGAGTGAGTTCTGTGGCGGTAAGAACTTTGAATTCCTTTTTAAAACAGCCGATATTTTCTATGTCATGAAAAATACGGTGCTTTACAATGCCGTTTTTCTTATATTGACCACGGCCGGCGGGATTGTGCTGGCGATTCTTTTAAGCGGGGTGAGGAACAAGATTCTGGTGCGCATCCTTCAGACCGTTTACTTACTTCCAACCCTGGTATCCAGCGTGGTTCTCACCTATATGGTTCTTACGATACTGGATGAAAAGTCAGGTTTTTTCAACAGCGCGCTTTTTCCCGCACTCGGGTTAAATCCGGTTGCCTGGTACAGTGAGCCTAAAGTGTGGATTGTATTGCTGCCCCTTCTGAACCTGTGGTCCAATGTCGGGCAGACGAGCATCATTTATTATGCTTCCCTAATCAGCTTTGACCGAACTTACTATGAAGCGTCGGCCATGGACGGAGCTTCGCGCCTCCAACAGGCAGTCTACATTACGGTTCCGCTGCTGAAAAGGACGATTGCGCTTATGGTAGTGTTGGCGCTGGGACGGCTGTTTACCTCCAACTTCGGGTTATTTTATCAGATTCCTATGGATTCAGGCGCGCTGTACAGTACGACGAATGTGCTGGATACCTATGTGTACCGGGGGCTGATTCAGTTAAATGATATCGGGATGGCATCCGCAGCGGGGCTTATACAGTCACTTTTGGGTTTTGCCCTGGTATTTTTGACAAATTGGGGACTGCAGAAGTACAGTCCGGAAAACTCGATTTTTTAGAAGGCTTGGAAGGAGTGAGTGATGATGAGAGGAAAAAGGTTAAGTGATTACCTTGTGGAAATAGCGGGCGGCGCGATACTGCTTCTGGCGATGATATTCTGCCTGTTTCCCTTTTTGCTGATGATATCGTCTTCCCTGACCTCGGAGGCCTCCCTGATTCGGGACGGTTACGGGCTGATTCCGCGTGAGTTTTCGCTGGCGGCTTATGAATATCTGGTCAAAGAACTTGGAACCATCGGGCATGCGTACGGTATCACTCTGCTCGTCACGGCGGTGGGGGTGACGGCCAGCCTTGTGATGACGCTGCTGTTAGGGTACGTGATGGCCAGGAAGACATTTCCCTTCCGGAAATTTCTGACGGTCTATGTGCTTTTGACCATGCTGTTTAACGGCGGGCTGGTTCCGACCTACCTTATTTATACACAGATGTTCCATATCCGTGATACCCTGGGAGCCCTCATTGTTCCCAATTTACTTCTGAGCGGATTTAATGTAATATTAGTTAAGAACTACTTTGCATCCACGATCCCGGAGGAGATTTACGAAGCAGCGGAGCTGGATGCGGATAATGAACTGAAAATTTTCTGGTATGTTGCCCTGCCGATGTCGAAGCCGATTGTTGCGACGGTCGGCCTCTTTACGATGCTGAACTACTGGAATGACTGGCTGAACGGACTCTATTACGTCAATGAGCCGCAGCTTTTCAGTATCCAGAACCTGTTGAACCGGATTCTGAATGATATGAACTATCTTCAGTCGGGGGAAATGCTGATGGATGTGGGATATGTGCTTCCTTCCATGAGTATTCGGATGGCGATTGCGTTAATATCCCTGCTGCCGGTCGTGCTTATTTTTCCGGTTTTCCAGAAATACTTTGTCAAGGGGATTACGTTTGGAGCTGTGAAGGGCTAGCCGCGTCAGTATTGCGCAGGCGGGATAGAGCGCAAAATACCGTTTTTGGCAGGACATGTACAACAACAGGGGCGGTGCAGAATGAAAGGGGCGGATTTTAGATGGAACTTCTGATTGTGGACGATGAATATTATGCGGTGGAAGGGCTGAAAAAGCTGATTAACCGGATTGATTCTCCGGTTCAGAATGTCTTCTGCGCTTATAATTTAAGAGATGCCAAACAGATATTTTTACAGAATAATATTGATGTGATGCTCTGCGACATTGAGATGGAGGAGGAGAACGGAATCGATCTGCTGCGCTGGGTCAATGATTACTCCCCGGATACGAAAACCATCTTTCTGTCATGCCACGACAGGTTCCGGTACGTCCAGCAGGCGCTTCAGCTGGGGGCGGTCAACTATATCCTGAAACCGGTCGATGAGGAAGAGCTGACCCGACTTTTAGATTCCGCCCATCAGATGATCCTGGAACAGAACAGGAGATTCTGTGATTTAAAGCTGGCAGAGCTGATGAAAAAGTATGTTCCGATTCATCAGAAGCGGGAACCCGGTATGTCCAATCTGCTGCGGGAGGTGGACACGTTCATTGTGGACCACATTGATGAGTGCATCAGCCGCAAGGATGTGGCGGATCACGTATTTTTAAATGCCGATTATATGAACCGGGTCATCAAGAAGGAGACCGGCCTGTCGGTCGGAGAATATATTGTCCAGAAAAAGCTGTCGGTTGCCAAGTTTCTGCTGCTGGAGACGGATATCCCGGTCGGCGATATTGTCTTCCGGGTAGGCTATACCAATGTGGCGTATTTTAATAAGTCCTTCAAGAAGGAGACGGGGGTGACACCCAGGGAATACAGGAGAAATCATACGGCGGAGGAGGCATTATGCAGGAGGGAGTAAAGGAAGAAAAGTATTTCAGCATCAATTTCCGTTTCAGGATTATGACGGTATTTATCATCTGTGCCATGATTGTGATTCTCCTGCTCAATTATTCGCTGTCGATGAGGACATATGAAAAAAGCATTCTGGAGGCCAATTCCCAGCTCATGGATATGTCGATGAAAAGCGTGGATGACAGTCTGATGAAGAACAGCGAATTTCTGCGGATTATCCTGACGAATAACATGAATGTATATAATATGGCGGAAGCGGAGACAGAGTCAGAGTCAAATCTGGCTCTTTATCGTTTGTTTCAGGATATGGAGAAAAGCATATTGGGGCTGACTTATTATGATGCCTTCTTTATTCTGGACGAGAAGTATAATACGTTTAATACCGTGGGAAATGATGAACTTTCCCTGGAGGAGAAGGATATCATGGGGCGGTATCTGAAAGAAAAACAAAGGGATCTCTCCTGGCAGAACGGTAACTGGCAGATCCATCCCGTATCGTCTACAAATTATCTGCTGATTGCCGAAAATATGGACGGCATTATGATTGGCGCCTGGCTCAATATGGAACATCTGAGTGAGCAGATAGAGTCGGGGAGCTTCGGAGAGGGGGCCGCCGCCTTTTTTACAGACGGTGACGGAAAAGTGTTGTCCGGTTCTTTCCCCTCTGCCGGCGGAACCCTTTCCATGAAAAAAGGAGAGAAGATATACAGGGCGGAAAATGGGGAGCGTTACCTGGCGGTGGAACGGGAATCCCGGTTCGGCGGTCTGGTGCTGCATACCATGGTTCCGATGGATAAGATAGCCGAGGAACTGTCAACGGCGCGCAATGTCACGTATATCACAATATTCGGATTTGCGGTCCTTCTGATATTCCAGATCTATTTTTTCAGGGTTCTTCTGGTGGGTCCGTTAAATGAACTGGTCCTGGCCATGCGTCTCATTAAAGAGGGGGCGGACATGCCGAAGGCACGCCCTGGAAATGTCGCCAATGAATACAGGGTGGTTTATGACACGCTGGATGAGATGGTGGACGAGATTAAAGAATTGAAAATTAAGGTATATGAGGAAGAACTGAGGAAAAATGACATCATGATGGAGTATTTAAAACAGCAGGTCAACCCTCATTTCTTCCTGAACTGCCTGAATATTATCTACAGTCTGACCAATATGGAAGATTACCGCTTAATCCGGCAGATGGTGGAGTATCTGATCAAATATTTCCGCTATATCTTCGGAAAAACGGACGAACTGGTGCTGATCCGGGACGAGATTTCCCATCTGGAAAATTTCCTGCATATCCAGGAGATGCGCTATCCGAACCGGTTCCGCTATCAAATCAGGGTGGACGAAGAGGCGGGAACGGAGAAGATACCGCCGCTTCTGATTCAGACTTTTGTGGAAAATTCTATTAAGCACTCCGGCATGCTGTCCAGCAACCAGCTTCTGGAAATTAAGGTCGGCGTTTCATGGGGAGAGGAACTGGAAATTACGGTATCCGACAACGGAAAAGGGTTCAGCTTGGAAATACTGGAAAAACTGCGCAATAAGGAAAGCATTCTCTACGACAACCGGAAACATATCGGCATTGAGAATGCAATCCGCCGGACCAACGTGATTTATAACGGGGAGGAAAAAATCTCTTTCTACAATGAAAATGGCGCCCATGTAAAGATTGTGCTTCCACGGACCGACGTTCCAAAACATACCTTTTAACGGCCAAAACAGACGTCTTAAATGTCGCCTCAACAGGTCGGATTTGTTATAACACCGAATGAAACGGCTGTGGTAAAATCAGGTTATATTAAAGAATTATATGAGGGAACAGCAAGGAGGGTAAGATGGAGGAACAGAGAATTTCTTTATCGGAGACAAATCCGGACGCATTTATGCGTCTGCGTCTGAACATGAAAAAGGAAGGCCCGAGGCCTGCGGTCGTGTATTTTCCTGGGGGCGGTTATCATAATATCCATGAGCCGAGCGTAGAGCCGGTTGCCGATTTTTTCAGGAAAAAGGGGTTTCATGTTTTTGTAGTCAACTATTCAATCAATGAGAAGGCGGCCTATCCGGCCCCGCTTCTGGAAGCGTCCAGGGCGGTGTGGCTGGTACGGAAAAACGCCGCCAAATGGAATGTAGATCCGGAACGCATCAGTCTGTTGGGCATGTCTGCCGGCGCCCATCTGTGCACGGCGCTGAGCACGATGTGGCAGTATGAGGAATGCCAAAGGGACGGCATGCCATACGGCGGAAACCGGCCGAATGCGATTGTCACGGGATATACGCCGACAATCTTTGCCGACTTTTTTGAACAGCCGCCGGAAGTGCTGGCCAATTTTAAGGGTCAGGGACCCGGTAACCTTTTGGGAAAGGAAGGGACGCGCTGGGCGGATATTCACGAGCTGACGACCCACGACCTTGTTACCAAAGATACATGTCCCGCTTTTCTTTGGAAATCCACAACGGATTTTCCGGGAGATACGTTCGCCTATGCCAATGCGCTGAAACGGGAAGGGATTCCGTATGAGGTCCATGTGTTTTATGACGAGGGAGTTAACTGCGTGGGAATGGGCAAAGAAGGGGCATCGGCCAATACGATGATGTGGCCGGAACTGGCGGTTAACTGGCTTTACAAGGTTCTGAGAATCGAGGTTTCATAAGGAAAAGGGGAGGTGGGAAACTTGAAATTCAGTCGAAAACGGTGGTTGTTCCTGCTGTTTGCCCTGGGGGCGGCGCTCGTGGCGAACGGATGCAGCCGCAGGGAAGAGGACAAAAAGGGCCAGGAATTGCCGGTGCTGAACGTCATGTTTGCATCCTATGGGGGAAGCATACCTTCGGACCTTCAGGACGTGGAAAATGCCCTTAACGTGATTCTGGCGGAGAAAATAGGGGCGGCGGTGAAGCTGAATGTTTTCTCCTCCTCGAGTTACGATACCCAGGCAAACCTGATGCTGACCGGGGACTCGGTGGATTTGATGGCCACCAGCACCAACACAAGCTACGCGCAGTGTGTGACCAAAGGTTTTTTTATTGAGATGGATGAACTGCTTGAGCAGTACGGACAGGGGATAAGGGAGGCGCTTGGGGAAGAACTCCTGCGCTGTACCCGCGTAAACGGAAAAATGTACGGGATTACCGGAATTCCTTTGGTAATGGCGCAGGATACCAGCTTTGCGGTCCGCAATGACATTCTTACGTGCTGCGGGATTGACCTTTCCTCCGTCCATACGGTGGAGGATGTGGAGCAGGTCCTTCAAACGATCAGGGACAACCATCCCGACATCATCCCGCTTGCCAATGCAAGTACAAAGCTTGGGTATAAGAGCCTTCAGAACCTGTTTTTAAACAGCCACGGACTGGAGGATTTGGGGGACGGCTGTGTGCTGGATTATGCGACAATGACGGTTTCCAGTCTTTACAGCCATCCGGTTTACGAGGAGCTTGCGGCCCTTATAAGAGACTGGCACGGGAGAGGACTGCTGATGCCGAACGCCTCGACCAATACGGATTCGCGCAACAGCCTGATGAATGCCGGCCGTGTGGCCGCAAGCGTTGCCTTCTCCTATAACCCGGCGAATTCCATGCGGGAGGATGCAATGTACAATACGACGACGATCCATCTGGGAAACAGCCCGATTCTTGTGACGGGCATGATGCAGCTTACCTGTTGGGGAATTCCCGTTACATCGGAGCATCCCGACAAGGCAATGCAGTTCTTAAACCTTCTTTACACGGATGCGGAGATTGGCAATCTGCTGCAATATGGGATAGAGGGCGTCCACTATGAAAAGACGGAAGAGGAGAACGTGATCCGGTATCCGGAGGGCGTGGATGCAACCACTACCGGTTATTTTCTGAAAAGCCCCGGAATTACGGATATTAACCCGGAATGCTTTGTGATGGAACCGCTGCCGTCGGATATTTATGAGCAGGTCCTGGCGTTTCGTGACACCTTTGCCGTATCCCCGATTGTGGGATTTACGGCGGATATGACGGCCTGCAAATCGGAGGTGGCGGCCGTTGCCAATGTGATGGCCCAGTATGTGAACCCGCTGCTTTCGGGTGTGGTGGATGTGGAACAGGTGCTGCCGGAGTTCCGACAGAAACTGAAGAGTGCGGGCCATGAAACAATTATCAGAATGAAACAGGAACAGCTTGACAAATGGCTGAGTGAGAACAGATAGAGGGAGGATTTATTTTACAGTGGAAGCAAAAGAATATGTGTTTTTATCGGAGTGCCTGGGCGGCGAAGCCAAGGTTATGATTTTTGTACCCAAAAACAGGGAAAATGACAGAATAAATTCCATTCCGGTATTGTGGACAGTGGGGCCGGGCGATCACAAAAAATGGATGATGCAGAGCGATGTCTGCCGTCTGGCGGAGGAGGCCGGGATGGCCGTAGTCAGCGTGGACACCACAGATACCTGGGGAGGTTTAAACCGGCCCGCTGAGAATTACTATTTTGAAGATTACCTGACCCGGGAACTGCCGGCTTTGGTAGAAACGGTTTTTCCTGCCTGCCGGGAACCGGAACTTAATTATATTACGGGTTTTTCAAAGGGCAGTTACATCGCTTTCAGGATGGGAATGAGCCATCCGGAGCGGTTTGGAACCGTCATCTCGATTGGGGGCGGAGGACTGGATGCCTATAGTTTTTACTATGATATCGGAACAATGAATCCGGGACTGATTGAGCGGATGTTCGGCCTTAAAACACCGGAAGAATTTGAAAAATCAGACTACAATCCGGAAAATCTGGTTGACCGTCTTTACCGGGAAGGCAGGAAACTGCCTGCGCTCTACCTTTTCTGCGGCGAAAAGGATGCGCTTGCCAGGGTGGTAAATGTGAGGATGCATATGAAGCTTGAGGCATTAAATATCCCGCACAATTTTACACTCTTTGACAGCGGCCATGACTGGGTTACGGTAAACAAGAGTATTGAGAAAGTGATAGAAGAAATGGGGAGGTCATTATGGAGTCGACGGTAACAGTAAATCAGACGGCAAAGCATACATTTTTTACAAGGACATTCGTGGTAATACTGGTAATCCAGTGTTGTTATAATATGGCGGCAACTTTTATCGCCACCCCCATCGGACGCCAGGGAGTCAGTCTTGGGGCCAGCATGACATTTCTGGGAGTTCTGTCTTCCGTTATGTCCGGAATGTACATGGTAATGCGTCCGGTGGCCGGAATCGCCATTGACCGCATCAATCCGAAATACGTGCTGATCGGTCAGTATACCCTGCTTGTTACCTCCTACGTATTATCGGCGGTGGCCGGAAATCTGGGAGTTTACGTTGCCAGCCGTCTGGTATACGGCCTGGCCTTCGGGGCCATCGGCGTTACGATGCCGACGGTGGTAGGCCGCGCAATGCCAAAGGAAAAGATGGCCCAGGGGCTTGGCCTTTATATGATGCTCCCTTTGGTGCTGAAGATTTTCACACCGAACATTTCCCTTTTCCTCGTGGATAACTGGGGATTTGCCGCCAGCTATACGGTATCAATCGTCCTGATCGCCATAGCCCTGATTCTGCTGATCACTCTGAAAATTGATTTTACAGCAGGGGTGAAAAAAGAGAAAAAGAAATTTTCATGGAACAATATTATCGCGGTGGAGGCATTTCTGCCGACGCTTTCCAATATTTTTACGGGGATGGTTTTTACCGCCGTTATCATGAATATCGTAGTATACGGGGACGCCATGGGATTTGGACAGATTGCCCTGTTTATGACATTCTATAATGGCGCCCAGGTGGCGACCCGCGGACTGGGAGGCTATCTGGCGGACAAGATCGGAATCCGCAGGACCATGTATCCCTGTCTCATTCTGATGATAGCCACCGTGGCGATTCTGGGGAGCACGGACAACTTTACCATGGTACTGGTGGCGGCCGTCCTGTTCGCCATTGGATTCGGCGGCGCACAGCCGGTTATGACGGCAGTCTGCATGAGAACCGTGAGCCGTGAACGGGCGGGAGCAGCCAATGCGACCTATATGCTGGGAGCCGACGTGGGAACCATGGTCGCTTCCACCGTAGTCGGAGTGCTTATTGATGCGTTTGGGTTCCAGCAGATGTATCTGTATATGATAATCCCGGGAGTGATGGCGCTTTTGACCTTTGCGCTGACGATGAAGGTGATGGGGAAACAGATTATTGCTGCAAGCCGGAAGGAAGAGGTTGAGGAATGAGAACGCCGCCGGGACGGCCGGGGCGGAATGGTGAGAGGGAGGTTGTGAGTCTTCAGTCCCGGTTTGGGGGTTGTTGCGGGTGGGGAATCCGGGGAAAAAAATTCCTACAGGGACTCGCTCCCGTTTGTGAAATGCGCAGCGGATGCTGGATTCGACAAAACCTGCCACCGCACGCTTTTGCACTAAGCTCGATAGAACCTCGCTAAGTGCTCAATGTGTCATCAAGCACCGGCGGATTCCAAGGCCCCTTTCGGAAAGTTTTTCCCCTCCTTCCCCCAAAGGCAGGCTATGGTCCGGGACGGAAGACGCGAAGGTTTTCGCCATTCCGGCCCGGGCTGCGGCGGCTGATTGGTTCTATTCTTTCTAGGGGGAGGTATTGTCGTGGCTACTACGTTACTTCGGATGCCGGGGTGATGTTCTTTTTTAAGCTCTTAATTAATTAATTTTTTTCTTGCAATCCCATGTCCACCATGCTACGATAAATTTAAGCAGGGTTTCGGAAATTCTATTTCAAATCTTAACATTCTTATGCCGGATATGGCATTCAAAAGACTCTTTGCTTAACGATCCAATACACCGTAGGCAGGGAGGCAGAGGTTCTTCCTGTCGGAATTTACAGAAAGGAAGAAACGTCATGAGGGAAGAAGTAAGACGATCCGGGAAACAGACGGAATTTAAGGATGAGCTGCAGGTTCCGGAGGATATGGAGTTTAATCTGAGTGATTTTGCACTGTTTTTGTCAGTCATGAAAAACAGGGAGGCACATCAAAATGTACTGAGCATTATCATGGAGGAACCGGAACTTAAGCTGGCAGAAGTCCATGTAGAAGAGGTTGTTTTAAACCGTATCGGCAAACGGGCCATCCGGCTGGATGCCTGGGCTGTGGATAACCGGAACCGGCATTATGCTACGGAGATGCAGAATGATACGGAGAAGGATGATGTAAGGCGGAGAGCCCGGTATTATCAGGGGCTTTTGGACACCCCGCTCTTAAAATCAGGCAGGGAAACCCGGTATAAACACCTTCCGTCCACGATTGTGACTTTTATAACCCAGGAGGATATTTTCGGGTGTGATTTGGCAAAATACACCTTTAAGGAACATTGTGAGGAAATAGCCGGTCTTTGCCTGGAGGATGGGACTACCAAGATTTTCTTAAATATGACAAGTAGAAATGGGGAGCCGACCCTGGTCAGTCTGCTGCAGTATATGAAGGAAACGCGGCTGGACAATCCGGAAGTTGTAATAATGGATGAAAGAATCCGGAAACTGGATGAAATCGTAACCGAAGTGAAGCAGTCAGAAGAATGGGAGGCTGTGAAAATGAGTATATTATCTGTTGGGATAGAGCGTGGAATGGAGCGCGGCCGTGCGGAGGGATTGGAATGCGGCCTCAGAGAGGGCCGGTATTGCAAACTTAAGGAACAGACTGAAAGAAAACTGGCAAAAGGAAAGAGTGCAATAATCATAGCGGAGGAACTGGAAGAAGAGCTGTCTGTGATAGAGCAGGTAATTCGGGAATTGAAGGAAGAACAGGAGAATTCCAATTGATAAATGGGATAACACAATAAAATGAAATGAAATGATAAAGGCGCTGTTTCATACCTGATTTAAGGGCATGAAACAGCGCCTTATATTGAGTGGCAATGAAAAGTTCGCGGAGCGTGCTTTTCGTTGTTGGTGACGGCAGCCTGTGCTCAGGACAGCGGACTGTCGTTAATTGACCGTGATTCGTCCATAGAGTTTTTTGCCTTTTAGTATGGTAAGCTTAGAAGGAGCGCTCACTCACTGGCTGACGGCCGGGCTGCTACCGCCTCCGACAGTTTCTTCTTGGCCTTACGGCACTTACTGTAGCACAGACAGGCGGCGACGATCCAGGATATCCCTTCGCTGTAAGGAACGGATGGGAAGCCCAGGGGAGCGACTAGCAGAGCTGCAAGGGTCAGGCGGACGACGAGTCCGGTGATATTGCAGATAGCCGGAGTGACTACATTGCCGGTTCCCTGAAGGAAACCGATAAAAAGATTAAGCATCCCAAAAACAGGATAAAAGATGGACAGCATAAGCAGGAAGCTCTGCCCCAGGTTGGCAACCTCCTCACTGACGCCGAACAGAAGAATGAACGGTTTGCCGAAGAGGATGACAATTCCGGCGATGGTGACGGAAAGGGCAAGCATCATTTTAACTCCGATGGAATAGCCCTCCTGTATTCTCTTATACTGTCCGGCTCCCATATTCTGGGCGGTGAAAGTGGAGACGGCGGAGGCTACGCTGACCGCAGGCAGCATGGCAAGGGAATCGAGCCGGTAGGCGGAGGTGATGGCCGTAACGGCCTGCACGCCCAGCGTATTCATGATGCCCTGTAAAATGATGCTTCCAAAGGACATAACTCCCGACTGGAGCACACAGGGGAGGCCGAGCCTCGTCTGTTCCCTCAATGCCTCCATGGCAAAATTGTGCCGGCAGGGTATTTTCCTGATGACATGTATGTACAGGTATATGAGGACATAGAGACAGGAGAAGAGCTGCGACAGCACCGTTGCCAGCGCGGCGCCCATGATTCCCCAGTGGAATACGGCCACAAAGAGGATATCCACAAGGATATTGGTAAAGGTGGCGATGACAATGGCTTCCATGGAGGTTCTGCTGTTTCCCATACCCCGCAGGACGGAGCTGCATATGTTATAAAGCATGACAAACGGAATTCCAATGAAAATCACGGAAATATAAGTTTTTGTCATGGCGAAGATACTTGCATCCGTATGCATCATGGCCAGCACCTGATCAATAATGCCGAGGCTTAGAAAGGCCATTACGATGGAAGCGGGGAGAAGATAGAGAAAGGAGGTGCGGGCTGCCTCCCCGATTTTCTCCTTCTCCTGACGTCCCGTCAATTGGGCAATATAGATGGAGACACCGGTGGTAAAACCGATTATCACGTTGGTAAAGAACATGACAATACTGGTTGAAACACCGATGGCGGCGACCGCATTCTCACCGATAAAGTTGCCGGCAATCATGGAGTCGGCGATATTATACAATTGTTGCAGCAGACTGCTGGCCACAAGAGGGGCAGCAAACTGAAACAGTATTTTTGTGATATTTCCTTTTGTCATAGATAACTCCTGATTCATTACTGTTTAGCCGAAGGCCGGGCTGTAGGCTATTATGGCCTGGATGGCTGATCTCATCATAGCATATGCGTTTTAAAAAGTCACTGATTTTCAGTGCTTCTTGTGAAGACAGCAGTTAGTATAGAAGCGGGGCTGCCTCTGGAAGACGGCGGAGGAGGATGCAGCTGCCACGTCGATAACTCTCCATTTTCAAGGAAGAAGACGAAGCTGCGGCCGTCCCGGCGTCGTTGTCCTTTCTGCTTTTGTTCCCCGGTCTATAGATATTTTATAAAATAGTAGTGGTTAACAGGACTGGGGTTATGATATAATGTCCGCATTGCGGACATTATATCATGCGCATGCAGATTTCTGCGCTTGCCGCAGAAAGTCTGGCGCTGAATTCCGTCGGAGACTCATATTCACGAAGTGGATATGATATACTACGAGCACTAAATCCGGGTTCCTAAAGTATTGGGATCCAACGAAAGAACATTATTAAAAAGGAGAATATCATGCTGCAATTTCATGGAAGTGAAGAATATATCGCATCAGACGAGCTGATCCGCAGTGTCAATATCGCTGCCGCATTAAAGAAGCCTCTGCTTCTGAAAGGGGAGCCGGGAACCGGAAAGACGATGCTGGCCGAGGCAATCGCCAATTCTCTGGGGATGGAGCTTCTGATCTGGAATATTAAATCCACGACCAGGGCACAGGACGGCCTCTATGTTTATGATACGGTCCAGAGGCTGTATGACAGCCAGTTTGGGACAGAGGGGGTAAATGATATCGGTAAATACATCCGCCTGGGCAAACTGGGGGAGGCTTTTAAACGGGATAAGCAGGTGGTTCTGCTGATCGATGAGATTGACAAGGCCGATTTAGAGTTCCCGAATGACCTTCTCTGGGAACTGGACAAGATGGAATTCTACATTCCTGAGACCGGGGAGACGGTGAAGGCGTCGGTGCGCCCGATTGTCATCATCACCTCGAATGCGGAGAAGGAGCTGCCGGACGCATTCCTGAGGCGCTGTATTTTCCACTATATTGCATTCCCGGATGCGCCGATGATGGAGCGGATTATAAAAGCCCATTATCCGGAGCTGGATCAGAAACTGATTGACGGGGTGCTGGATGCATTTTACAGGGTCAGGGATATCAGGGGACTTCAGAAGAAACCGAGCACGTCCGAAGTGCTCGACTGGATACAGGCGCTGGCAATTGGCGGAATTTCCGTAAAGAAACTGGAACGGGAGATACCTTTTGCCGGAGTGCTGTTAAAAAAGACAGAGGACTTAAAGCAGGTGGAGAACAGACATGTTTACTGATTTTCTTTATCTTTTGCGCCGCCAGGGGATGAAGACGGGGCTGAATGAGTGGAACAGCCTGATGGATGCTTTGTCCATGAATCTGAACGAGGCCAGCCTGACGGAGTTTTACTATATGGCCAGGGCGGTTCTCGTAAAGAAAGAATCGGATTACGACAAATTCGACCAGGCCTTCCTGGAATATTTTAAAAATGTCACCACGTACGAAAGTCTGCCCCAGGAGGTCCTCGACTGGCTCTCCAAAGCCAGGGAACAGACGCCCTATGATAAGGATGAGGTGGATGCCCGCTTTGACGGTCTTGGCCTGGACGAAATCCGGAAAATGATGGAGGAGCGCCTGAAGGAACAGCACGAGCAGCACCACGGCGGCAATAAATGGATCGGGACGGGCGGAACGAGTGCATTCGGCCATTCCGGCTACAGCCCCAAGGGGATACGGGTAGGCGGCCCGGGTAAGAACAGAAGCGCCCTCCAGGTGGCGGAGGAGCGCAGTTACAGGGATTTCAGGGACGATTCTGTCCTTCAGGTACGGCAGTTCCAGATTGCCCTTAGAAAGCTGCGCCTTCTTTCCTGCCGTGAAGACGGTCCGAAGACGGAACTCAACGTGGAGAAGACGATAGAAAGAACGTGTGACCAGGGCGGAAGACTGGAGCTTGTCATGGAACGGCCGAGAAAAAATCAGACGAAACTGCTCCTTCTCATGGACAGCGGCGGCTCCATGTGGAGTTATGCAGAGCTCTGCAACAGGCTGTTTCAGGCGGTGGACCGGTCCGCCCATTTTAAAGATTTGAAGGTGTACTATTTTCATAATTGTTTTTATGACTATCTGTTTACAACGCCGTCCTGCAACTGGAGAGAAAAGGTGCAGACGGAGTGGGTGATGAACAACCTGAAATCGGAATATAAGGTGATTCTGGTGGGGGACGGAGCGATGGCTCCGTCGGAACTGCTTTACCGGGGCGGGAGCCTCGATTATTTTCACCGCAACGACAAGACAGGCCTTTACTGGCTGGAGACATTAAAACGGAGATTTCCATCGTCTATCTGGCTGAACCCGATCAATGAAAAGGTTTGGGATTACACATACGGCTATCAGACCATCGGCCTGATACGGGAGCGGATAGCCATGTTTCCCCTGACGGTAAGCGGACTGGAGAATGGAATCAAAACTTTGAAAAAAGGAGAATAGGCAGGGAATGTGCCAGTTGATGACGTGATAAAGTGACAGGAGGAAAGACATAAATGGAACAAGTGGAAACGCTTCTTTGGCTGTCCGACAGCCTGGAGATGCATACAATCGCCGTCCGCAGGATGATTCATCAGAAACCGGAGCTGGCCTTTGAAGAATATAAGACGGCAGGGCTAGTGATGCAGGAGCTTCGGCGGATGGGAATTCCCTACGAGGAAAGTCCGGTGGAGCCAGGAATCGTTGCGGTAATCGACAGCGGTAAGCCGGGGCGGCTTTTAATGCTCCGGGCCGATATGGATGCACTGCCCATCGAAGAGACAGCGCAGGTGCCTTTTCGTTCCCTGAATAAAGGCATCATGCATGCCTGCGGCCATGATGTACATACGGCAAATTTGCTGGCTGTCGGAGAAATTCTAAACCGAATGAAGGAATTTTGGTGCGGCAGGGTTAAGTTGGTATTCCAGCCTGCGGAGGAGCGCGGAGGAGGCGGCCGCCAGATGATAGAGGCAGGGCTTTTGGAGGAACTTCCCGACGCCTGCATGGCGCTTCATGTGACATCCGATCAGCGGGGAAAGTTCTATGTGGGCGTTGGCCCGGTGACGGCGTTTTCCGACCGATGTAAAATTGTGGTGCATGGAAAAGCGGCTCATTCCTCAGAGCCGCAGGAGGGAGTTGACGCCGTCTATATCGCCGCTTCGATCATCGTCGCTCTCAACACGCTGGTGCCGAAGAATTTAAGCCCTATGGAGCATTCAACTCTTAATATGGGGATGATATCCGGCGGAGCTGCTCTCAACGTGATTACCGACCGGGTTGAAATGCATGGCATGATGCGCAATGCTGAATCACAGACCAGGAGAGTTATGATGGAGAAGATACGTTCCCTGTCGGAAGGGATTGCATCCGCCATGGGCGGAAGTTGCGAAGTGAAATTTGAAGAGGGGTATGCGGCGGTTTATAATGACAAAACCCTGGCAAAGCAGGTGGTTTCCACTATCAAAGAGAATGAGAAATCGCTTTATAAGGGGTTTCTCACAGATGAGCCGTATCCGGAAATTGTCACCGGCGATCTTCTCAGACTGGCTTCGGAAGATTTCGGCTTCTTTTCACAAAAGGTGCCTTCCTGTTATATCATGATGGGTACAGGCGAAGGCGCTCCGGTTCATAATCCGGACTTTAAGGTGGATGAAGCATATATAAAGCTGGCGTCGAGGACGATGGCCGCTGTTGCGATAGAATATCTGAAGGACTGAAATAAGAAAATTATATAGAAAAACCGTTCGGACAGGCCAAGACCATGAAAGGAAAAGGCATTGGTATATCCGGACGGTTTTTTGCGTGCATTATTTTCAAGCTCGCTACAGCAGCTGCGTATTCTTAAGCAGGAACGGAAAGTTTTCTTTCAGGTGGTAGAATTCCGCGAGATGGGTCGCAGTCAGCCTCACAGCCAGCTCTTCATCCCGAGCCTCGATGGCGTCGGCGATCATCAGGTGAGTGACGCTGGCAGTCATAGCTTCAACAAAACGGTATGAGAGCATTACCTCCATCTGCCGGAGAAACTGTGACTGATATTTTTCCAGGACAGGATTCCTGGCAATAATACTGAGCTGCAGGTGGAAAAGGTAATCATTGCGTATCCGTTCCAGACGTCCGGCGTTCTCGTCTATCATACAACATTTCTCTGCCAGAGTTCTGAGACGGTGAAAATCTTCATTACTTCCACGGAAAATTGCAAGGCGGACAGCCATGGAATCCACCGCGATCCGCATAATTCCCAAATTCTGGATCATCTCATCGTCATAGGTAGCGACCTGTACAAAACGGTTGGGATAAATTACTACAAGCCCCTCATTTTCAAGCTGTTTTAGAGCATTTCTTACGGGAGTACGGCTGACACCCAATTCCTGTGCGATGGCGACCTCCGGGATGCGATCCCCTGGTTTCAGTTCCATATTTAAGATAAGGTTTAATATATGGTCATATACAGGTTCTGTCAAACTGGCAGAAGATTGTGTTTTCATCAATTCTCCCCCTCCTTATTTTATTTTCAAACAGATAATCGAATAAATGATATATCTATTATATATTAAAATTCCCATTAGTTCAATAATAAAATGAGATTTTTATAAAATATAAATAACTTTATAAAGTATATAAAAACTTTATTACCAAAAATAAGGCTTTATATTTGTTAAAAACGCCAATTGAAATTTATATTATTTGCAGATATTATATTAAATATAAAACAACTTTATAAAGTTTAAATAATTAAATAAAATGTTGAAAGCATAGGGAAGTAAGGAGAAAGGAATATGTTAAATGAGAAAGAGGCAAAAGAGTTAAAACTTTTTTCGAAAACAATCCAGATGTATACGATGAAAACGATCGGCTCCCTGGGAGTAGGACATGTGGGCGGCTCTTTATCCATAGCGGATTTGCTGGCAGTGCTTTACGGTAAAGAGATGAAATTTGACAGTAAAAATCCAGAATGGGAGGAGAGGGACTGGCTGGTTTGTTCCAAAGGACATGCCGGTCCGGCTATTTATTCAGCACTGGCTCTTAAAGGTTATTTTCCGGAAAGTGAATTGATGACGCTTAACAGGCCTGGTACACACCTTCCAAGCCATTGTGACAGGAATCTTACGACAGGAATTGATATGACGACAGGCTCTTTGGGACAGGGAGCATCTACAGCAGCCGGAGTGGCTTATGGAATGAAACTGGACGGCAGAGAGAATAAGGTTTTCCTGATTCTGGGTGATGGTGAAATACAGGAAGGCCAGGTGTGGGAAATGGCGCTTTTTGCAGCCCAGCGAAAACTTTCCAATCTGATTGCGTTTGTGGACTATAATCATATCCAGTTGGACGGGTATACAGATGATATCTGTTCATTGGGAGATATTAAAGCTAAATTTGAATCCTTCGGCTGGTTTGCCCAGGATGTAAACGGTCATGACGTCAATGAAATACAGAATGCAATCGAAAAGGCAAAGTCACAGAACGGCCGTCCTTCCATGATTGTATTAGAGACGGAAAAGGGCCATGGATGGAGTGAAATAGCGGGAGGCATTAACGGCCATTGCCCTACTGTGTCACCGGAGCAGCTTAAGGCAGCTTTGGCTGAGATGCAGTCTGATTACGAGAAAATTGAGGAGGGCTTATTATGATAAAGACAACAGATAATATTTGTCCGGAGTCAATGGAAATGAGAAAAGCATTCTG
This sequence comes from [Clostridium] symbiosum, assembly GCA_036419695.1. Taxonomy (NCBI): domain Bacteria; kingdom Bacillati; phylum Bacillota; class Clostridia; order Lachnospirales; family Lachnospiraceae; genus Otoolea; species [Clostridium] symbiosum. The sequence continues at coordinate 3,523,843 of CP143946.1, read as the reverse complement.
TGAAAGTCTGATAGAATTGGCCGGAGAGGACAGGAATGTTATAGTTATGGACGGGGATCTGATGGGAGCTATGGGAACGAAGCCATTTGCCGGCGAATTCCCGGAACAGACTCTTGACTGTGGAATCCAGGAGGCAAATGCGGTCGGAGTAGCCGCCGGTATGTCTGCGGTAGGGAAAATTCCATTTGTCCACTCATTTGGCCCGTTTATCAGCCGGAGAGCATGTGATCAGGTATTTATGTCCGGAGCTTACGCAAAGCTGAACGTTAAACTGGTCGGTTCCGACCCCGGCATAACGGCTCAGATCAACGGAGGCACTCATATGCCGTTTGAGGACATGGGGATTATGAGAGGAATTCCGCAGATGACCATTGTGGAGCCGACTGATATTACGATGCTCCGTTCCGTAATGCGGCAGATGAAAGAAAATTACGGGATGTACTATATGCGTCTGGTACGGAAATCATGTATGAAGATATATGAGGCAGGTTCAGAGTTTGAGATAGGGAAAGCCGTTATATTGAGAGAAGGAAGAGATGCGACGGTAATAGCCAGCGGATACTGCGTTGCGCAGGCGCTTAAAGCGGCGGAGGAGCTGGAGAGAGAAGGGGTTTACATACGTGTTATAGATATGTTTACCTGGAAGCCGGTAGATGAAGAGACAATTGTTAACGCTGCGAAGGAGACAGGAGCCATCGTCACGGCCGAGAACCATAATGTGATAAATGGGCTGGGCTCAGCAGTGGCCGAGACAGTGGTAAAGCACAGTCCTGTGCCGATAGAGATGATAGGCGTGCAGGACCAGTTCGGTGAAGTGGGAGATTTAGATTATCTGGCCGGCCGGTTCGGGCTGAAGTCTGAAAATATAATAGAGGCAGTGAAAAAAGCAATGAAGAGAAAACAGCAGAGCAGAGAAAAAGAATGGCAATAAGAAAATAATAATGCAGAGAAAACAGGAGGAAAATCATGAAAGCGCTTGTCAAATTTGAGCTTGGGGCTTTGAATGTTAAGGTTATGGAAGTGGAGAAACCAAAAATCTCGCCCGACGAAGTTTTGATAAAGGTAATGGGGGCAGGAATTTGTGGGACGGACCTTCACATACTGAAAGACAACAGTTATCCGGTCAAGCCTCCCGTCATTTTAGGACACGAGGTATCCGGGGTGATTGAGGAAGTGGGAGAAAATGTAAAAGGCTGGAAAACAGGTGACAAAGTAGTAAGTGAGACGTATTATTATACTTGTGGAAACTGCTGTTTCTGCAAGACGGGCAATATTAATCTATGTGAGGAAAAGCTCTCCATCGGCAGCGGGGTAAACGGAGCCATGGCGGAATTTGTAAAAGTACCAGCCAAAAATCTTCACTTATTTCCGGAATCACTTTCTTTTGAAGAGGCATGTATGACAGAGCCGCTGGTATGTTGTGTCCAGGCCGTATTCCAGCACGGCAGACTGTCACCGGAGGATTATGTGGTACTGACCGGCCCGGGAACCATAGGACTTTTGACACTCCAGGTCATTAAGCTGTTTGGCTGCAAGACAGTCGTGTTGGGAACGAGGAAGGATGAAGAGAGACTTCAGAAAGCCCTTGAGCTGGGGGCGGACAAGGTCATGTACGTGGAGGATGAGGACATCGCAGCACAGGTGAAAAGCTATTGCCGGGGAATCGGTGCAGATGCCGTGTTTGAATGCTCAGGCGCAGTTCCTGCCATTCGTCTTGCCATGGATTTGATGCGGAAAGGGGCTCATTACACACAGGTTGGCATACCAAGCAAAGATGCGCCGATTGACATGGGCAAGGTTGTACTGAGAGAATATACGATAACAGGTACGTATGCGACAAGGCCTGTATGGTGGGATAAAACGATAGAACTCCTGAACGACGGAAAAATTGATTTGAAATCCCTGATGAGTACCGCATATCCTTTGGAGATGTGGGAAAAGGGATTTGATGAGGCAGTCCGTGGGGAAGGATTCAAACATATTATATTGCCGAACAGTTGAGTGGCAGACGGAGGGGTAAAATGAAAAAAAGCATCAAAATCATATTCATTCTATTTAATACGGTGTTATTTTTAAGTAACTTTATTTTGGTGGCATTTTTGCCTAAAACATTGCTGTTTGGGTGGATGCCGTCACAGTTTGCTTTTATGGCAGGCTCAATGGTTATAGCCAGTGCGGTTTGGGGACTTTACTTTAATAAATTTTATGATACGCAGGGGCATATTGACGAATTGTACGGAGAAGAGTAGGAGGGGACAAAATGAGAACAGAATATTGGATTGTCTTAGGTATCTTATGTTATGCAGCTTTTATGGTGTTTCATGGCTTTAGCAATTTTAAACAGACATCAAAATCAGCAGAGAGTTTTTTCAATGCGGACCGCGGTGTTAATTCTTTTGTGCTGGTTTGTACTACAGCGATCTCCGTATACAGCGGCTTGTCCTATTACGGATATCCGTCCGGAGTATATAGCGGCGGGATTGGTTATCTTGCAGCGGCCGGCTGCGCGGTCAGCGGACTCTTGTTTTGCCTGATCGGTTACAGGATTTGGATTCTTGGAAAAGAATATGGTTTCCAGACGCCGTCAGATTATCTGAGAGAGCGGTATTATTCGGAAGGATTCGGCCTTTTCGTGGCAATCCTGCTGGTATTCTTCAGCATCCCCTATATCGCAGTGCAGTTGATCACGATCGGCGAAGGTATTTCAGTAACGACAAACGGCGTATTTCCTTATCTTCCGGCCGTTCTTTTAGGAACGGTCTGTGTATCCTTACATATTATCGGAGGTGGTATGAAATCTGTGGCCTGGCTGGATACATTTCACACCATCCTGGGCGTTTGTGCCGTATATATTGTCGTTGTCTATCTCGTAACAAGATATTTTCCAAACGGAGGACTTGTAGAAGCGGCAACAGCCGTAGCGAGCAACCCTGAGACGGCTAAAACATTAAGCACACCCGGACCAAGCGGAGCCTATACATGGAAGGGAATTCTGAACATGGCTCTGACCGGCGCCGTGGCTACGATTGTATGGCCCCACGTTTTTATGAGATGCTATATAGCAAAGAGTACTAAGAATTTCCGTGTGATGTCGTGGGCTCTGCCTCTGGCTCATCTGATACTGACGTTTGGACTTGTCATTGTCGGCTCCATCCTGGCTCCTGCAATTTTAGGCGCAAACTTTCCGGAGCCTGACAAGGTAATGCCCATGCTGGCAAATCAGTATTGTACGCCGCTCATTGCCTTTGTATCGATTCTCTGCCTGTTTGCATTTGCGGTTTCAACTGCGGATTCCATGCTTTTGTCGGCCAGCGCCATGGCATCCAGAGACATTTATATCCGGCATTTTTATGAGAAAAAAGGCAGAAGCGTAGACTCCAGAAAGGTAGTTTATTTCGGCCGGGTCGTATTGGTTGTGGAGATGATTGCCTGTATTTTTATTACAGTGACAAAATCGGCTTCCATCATTGACTATGCCTATAAATTATCCTCTCCATTCTTTGCAATGATTCTCCCGTGTACCATCGGAGGTCTCTTCTGGAAAAAGGGAACAAAAGAGGGGGCTATTGCAGGAACGGTCAGTGGAGTAATCATTACAACTATTTTTACATTCTTTGTTACGCCGCCGTTTGGTTTCTCTGCGCTTCTCTGGGGACTTGCGACAAACATTGTATTTTATGTTGGCGTCAGCCTTATGACTACGGTGCCGGCTGAAATATCTGAAAAGTATATTACACGTGTTGAACGTATAATAAGCGGCAGCACGGAGATATTTGAAATCACGAATGCGGCGGTTGCTGAAGCAAAACAGGCATAGAACAATCAGGGGAAAGGGACTCGTATATGAACAGTGTATTTCAGGCTTATGGGATTCGTGTGAAGTATCCGGAGCGGTTCAGAATTTATATAAATCAGAGGCAGCAGTTTAATAACAGAAATGGGATGGTAAAGTTCGACGATACGGTCGGCCCCCAGGACGGCCGGATTTCACTTACTGTTTCCTGGGAAGAGGCCAAAGAACAGACCGAATTTGCAAAACAGTATCTGGAACATGCCGAAGATCATTATTCCAAAAAAGTAAAAAACCGTTACAGGATATTGGAGAAGGAACGGCTCACCAGGGATGGCCATGAAATTGCATTCCTGCATACACTGCTCCTGTCCCAGACCCATATTTTTAAGGTGATGGGAAAAAACATTCAGCTTGAAATTATGCAGACAGCCCGTTATTGTGATGAGACAAATCGAATTATTATCGCGACGGTTATGGCGGAACGCAGCTATTTTAAGGGACATGAGTCCGGCTTAAAACAAATGCTTCTGTCAGTCGAATGTCATGCGGATTCCGGTTTAAATGAGCCGGATCTGCTTGAGGAAAGTGAGTGATAGGATGAAATTGATGATGATAAAACCGGCAATTTACAAATATGAAAAAGCCAGTGACTTTGCTGAGGAATTTGCCCTGGGAAAGGGTGATCTGGTCATTACCAACGAATACATTTATGAACCGTATTTTGGAGGACTGAATCTTGGCTGCGACGTCCTGTTCCAGGAAACGTACGGGGCGGGGGAGCCGTCGGATGACATGGCGGAGGCTATGTACCGCGATATGAATGGAAGCTACAGAAGAATCATTGCAATCGGCGGCGGCACGGTTATTGATATTTCAAAGCTGTTTGCCCTGAAGAATGTATCACCGGTAGAAGACTTGTACGATGGCAGGCTGGAGATTGTGAAGGATAAGGAACTTGTCCTGGTGCCGACTACCTGCGGGACGGGAAGCGAAGTTACTAATATTGCAATCCTGGCTCTGAATGAAAAGGGGACGAAGAAGGGTCTGGCAGTGGATGAGATGTACGCGGACAGCGCGGTTCTGATTCCGGAACTTTTAGAAGGCCTTCCATTCAAATTCTTTGCCGCCAGTTCCATCGATGCGCTGATCCACGCGGTTGAATCCAGCCTGTCCCCAAAGGGAAATGAGATGACCCGGCTGTTTGGCTATAAGGCAATTGAAATGATCTTGAACGGTTACAAAATAATTGCAGACAAGGGAGAAGAGGCCAGAATCCCGCTGTTGAGCGATTTCCTGACAGCCAGCAATTATGCTGGCATCGCTTTCGGGAATGCAGGCTGCGCCGCTGTCCATGCCCTGAGCTATCCTCTCGGCGCCAAATATCACGTGGCCCACGGCGAGTCCAATTATGCCATGTTTACCGGAGTCATGAAACAATACATGGAAATCAAGAGCGACGGGGAGATTGACAGACTGAATCGGTATATTGCCGCGATTCTGGGATGTGGGACCGCTGAGGTTTATGATAAGCTGGAAGAACTTTTAAATCACCTGCTCCAGAAAAAGGCGCTGCGCGAATATGGCGTAACAGTGGAAGAGCTGGAGGAGTTCACTGTCTCAGTTCTTGAAAACCAGGGCAGGCTCCTGGCCAATAATTTTGTGCCTCTCGATAAAAAACAGATTTTCAAAATATATAGTCAATTATATTAATAGATTTACCGGGACTGCATTTACCGGGAAAAGAGGAGATTATTTATGAAATTTTTTATAGACACAGCAAAGGTGGAAGATATCAGAAAAGCAAATGATATGGGAATTATCTGCGGTGTAACTACGAATCCATCCCTGATTGCCAAAGAAGGCAGGGATTTTAACGAGGTGATCCGGGAAATTACCGGCATCGTGGACGGACCCATAAGCGGAGAGGTTAAAGCGACGTCAACGTCTGCCGGGGACATGATCCGGGAGGGACGTGAGATAGCAGCCATCCATAAAAATATGGTAGTCAAAATTCCGATGACCGCGGAGGGGCTGAAGGCGGTAAAGGTTCTGGCCGCAGAGGGTATCAGGACGAATGTGACACTCGTATTTACGGCAAATCAGGCGCTCCTGGCCGCCAGGGCAGGAGCCGCCTATGTATCACCGTTCCTTGGAAGGCTGGATGATATATCAGTGTGCGGAATCGATTTAATCCGTACGATTGCAGACATATTCGCACGTTACGAGGATATTGATACCGAGATTATTGCCGCCAGTGTCAGGAATCCACTTCATGTGACCGACTGTGCACTGGCCGGAGCCGATATTGCCACAGTTCCGTACAGTGTACTGGAGCAGATGACGAAACATCCTCTGACAGATGCCGGAATTGAAAAGTTTCAGGCTGATTACAGGGCTGTTTTTGGAGATTCTCTTTAATGCATCCCGGATACCGTAGCCGGAATCTGAAAAATAGAACAGTATGATCTTTAACGTACGCCCGTGGAGGACTTTCCCAGTTCCAGACGGGCGTGTTTTGATGTTTTTTCAGGATTGTGAAGGTGCATTTCTTCCTGTATAATAGAAGACAGGATCTGAATGGTTGAGCATTGGCAAAAGAGGTGGGACGTGAAAAAAACAGACACATCGGAGATGTTTTCAAGTGTGGAGGAGGCCAATGAATGGCTGGACGCTATTATCGAGCATTCCTTTGACGGTATCTACATAACAGACGGCAATGCAAATACAATAAAAGCAAACAGAGCGTATGAGACGATCACAGGCCTTAAGAAATCCGAGGTGATCGGCTGCAATATGGAGGAGCTGGTGCAGAAAGGGATTGTATCAGCCAGCGGCTCCCTGATCGCCATCAGGGAAAAGCGCCCCGTCACAATTCGCCAGGAATTTAAAACGGGTAAGAAGGCGCTGATTACAAGTTCCCCGATTTACAATGAAAAAGATGAAATTGTCATGGTGGTCACCAATGTCCGGGATCTGACCGAGCTGTACAGTCTGCGGGAAGAGGTGGAGAAGACAAAGCAGGAAGGACTGCGCCTGAAAAGGGAGCTGAGCCACGTCTATGAGCGGTTCAGCGTGGGCGATCAGATTGTTGCGGTGGACCGGAATTCTCTTCAGGCTTTTGTCCTGGCCGACAAGGTGGCTCCCCTGGACACGACGGTGATGCTTCTTGGGGAAACGGGAGTCGGGAAGGAAGTATTTGCAAAATATATCTATTCTGGCAGCGGGAGGAAGGAACAGAGCTTTATCAAGGTCAACTGCGGGGCAATCCCGGAAAACCTGATTGAGAGCGAACTGTTCGGATATGAAAAAGGCGCTTTTACCGGGGCGGAGCGGAATGGAAAGATAGGCCTTTTTGAGGCAGCCAATCATGGGACCATTTTCCTTGACGAGATAGGGGAGCTTCCAATGAAGATGCAGGTAAAACTACTGCGTGTCCTGCAGGAGAAGGAGACAACCAGGATTGGAAGTTCGAAGCCGGTGAAGGTAAACGTCCGGGTGATTGCGGCGACGAACCGGAACCTGGAGGAGATGGTGGAAAAAAAGATGTTCCGCGAGGATTTATACTACCGGCTGATGGTCTTTCCGATTACGATACCTCCGCTGCGTGAGCGCCGCGAGGATATTGTCCCATTGTCCACCCGCTTTCTGGAGGAGTTGAACGGAAAATATGGATTTAACAGGAGGTTCACCCGGGAGGCCTGCCGGCTCATGATCGAATATCACTGGCCCGGCAATATCAGGGAGCTCAGGAATATCGTTGAGAGGGCGGTAATTATAAGCGCCGGGGATGAGATTACTCCGGAGTGCCTGCCTATTTTCCCCCATGGACATCCGGTGCGGGAAGATGCAAGACAGAAGCCGGTTATGATTGGGCCGGTGGAAGATTTGAAAACGGCGATGGAAGAGCTGGAGCTTGAATACATCAATCATGCATATGAGAAATACGGCAACGTCAGGGACGCCGCCCGAAGCCTGGGGATGACGGCTTCCACGTTTGTCCGAAAAAGAAAGAAATATATGACAGGAGGATGAGAAATGGAACAATATCTGGGAAAAGAGATTCCAAAACTGGGGTTTGGCCTTATGAGGCTCCCGAAAAATGGAGACGCAATCGATGTGGAACAGACGAAAGAGATGGTTGATCTGTTTTTAGAGGCCGGATTTAATTATTTTGATACTTCCTGGGGCTATATCGGCTCCGAGGATGCGGCCAGAGAGGCTCTGGTAAAACGCCATCCGCGCGACAGCTATCTGCTGGCGACGAAATGTCCCGCCTGGGCGGCAAAATCCGAGGAGAAGGCAAAAAAGATGTTCTCCATGTCGCTGGAACGGACCGGAGCCGGATATTTTGATTTTTATCTGCTTCATAATCTGGGAGAGGGCCGGAGCCATTTTTTTGATGACTATGGAATCTGGGATTTCCTGGCGGAAAAGAAGGCGGAGGGCCTGATCCGGCATCTCGGTTTTTCGTTCCACGACAAGGCGGAGAAACTGGATCAGATTCTGACTGCGCATCCCGAGATGGAATTTGTACAGCTTCAGATTAATTATGCGGATTGGGAAGATCCGTATGTGGAGTCGGGCAAATGCTATGAGATAGCCAGAAAGCATGGAAAACCTGTTATTATTATGGAACCGGTAAAAGGCGGAACGCTGGCAGCCCTCCCGGAGGAGGCCGAGGCCATTTTAAAGGAGGCGGATCCCGAATCGTCACCTTCCTCTTGGGCCATCCGTTATGCCGCCTCCCTTGACGGCGTGATTACCGTCCTCTCGGGAATGTCGGACACGGCGCAGATGAAGGATAATATTTCTTTTATGAAAGATTTCAGACCGCTTACGGAAAAAGACTATGAAACCATTGCCCAGGTAAAAAAAGTTCTCGGTTCCAGCCATACGGTTCCCTGTACGGCCTGCGGTTACTGTATGGAGGGATGTCCGAAATCCATAGCCATCTACGGCACATTCCAGGCGGTCAATATTTATAACAGGTATCAGGATCTGAAGGGAGCCAGAGGCAAATACGTCTGGAACACCAACGGCCACGGATGGGCAAAGGCATCCGAATGTATCGGCTGCGGAGCCTGCGAGGAAGTATGTCCACAGCATATTTCCATCCGGGCTGAATTGTCGAAAGCGGCTGAGATCCTGGAGGAGTAGGGAAACAGGAGTACGAAAGAACAGGTTACGGGGAGATAATAGTATGGAAGAGACTGAAAACAGAGAAATCGATACGGATCCGGTGACGGGGGAGGAGCTTTACACGGTGAGGCCGGAATTTGTCATACCGAAGGAAGAACTCTGCCGCAAGTGCGGACAGCGGAGAATTGACAGGAGTAAAAGCCGTAACTCAATCCTCTGCCGTCAGTGCAGGGAAGAACAGATCCGGTATCCGTTTCCAAAGCTGATGATACCGATCGTGCTTGTGGCTCTTGCCGTGATTGCACTGGCTATGGCCCGGACGCCCAAAGTTATAAAATACTACAAGATTTACAGCCAGGCGGAACGCCAGGCCGCGGAGGGGGAAATTTATCCGGTTCTTCAGAATCTTATGGAGGTGATGGAGGCCTATCCAGGTTCGGTTCCGGTTGCCGAAGAAATGATTGATCTGGCCATGGAGTACGGCTACTACGATGCGGCGGCCTATTTTCTGAATGAATATCTGGTGGGGAAAGAGGTCAGCGACAATACGTATTCGAAAATCATGGGATATACGTACAAGCTGGAGCGTTTTTATAATACTTCGGATCAAATGGAGGTAATCGCAACGGAAGTCCTTTCTGAAAATCCGGACGCCCCTCCCTATGACGTGCTTAAAGAACGTTTATTTGAACTTTTAGAGGAAGACGACTATGATAAGACGCTGCTCTATTACTATCTGGCCAGTTTCACGGAGGATCAGAAGGAGGCCAGGGGATACCTGGAAGAGAGCGTCAAGGCAGACAGCCGTTTTAATGAGCCTCTCATTCTTCTGGGAACCAATATGAGAAGGAGCGGCGATTTTAGTGGCGCAAAGGAATGTTATGAGAAAGTTTATTCCAGGGATCACCACGATGCCGGTGCACTCCGTGCCCTGGGGATTCTCTGCCTGCTGGAGGGAGAGAAGGAGAGAGGGCTTGAACTGGTGAACCAGGCCTACGAGGAGAACCCGGAGCTGGCGTATGTGAAAGAAACACTGATCATCGCCTGCCTGGAAAATGGAGATAATTCCAAAGCGGAAGAGTATCAAGCTCAATTCGAGAATGAGGGGACGGAGTTTGACGAGGACTTCGACGACTATCTGAGCGGCAGAGTCAGTCTCCATGATTACTATGTAGATGCAGGGGAGGGAGAGCTATGATCATTATTCCAGGATTTTTGATTTCAATGCTGACATTTCCGGGCGTGATGGTCCATGAATTTGCGCATCAGCTATTTTGCCGCCTGTTCGGAGTGCCTGTCTATGATGTCGTCTATTTTCAGTTGAAAAACCCGAGCGGCTATGTGGCCCACGAACCCGCGGAGAATCCTCTGGCATCGTTCATGATTTCAGTAGGACCGTTCATCGTCAATACGATTGTGGGAATGCTGGTAGTCTTTCCGGCGGCGATTGAACTGTTTCAGTTTAAGGTATATCACAATCCGCTGGCGCTGTTCCTCGGCTGGCTGGGAATTTCCATTCTGATGCACTCTTTCCCAAGTACGGGAGATGCCAAGGTGATGGTGCACAACATATTAAAGAATCCGGATGTAAATCCGGCGGTCAAAATCATAACTGCACCCGTGATTGGTCTGATTTATCTGGGCGCGATAGGCTCCATGATGTGGCTGGATTTGATTTATGCTGTTTTTATGGCCATGGTCTTACCGAATCTGATAGTCTGGTAAATGAAAAAAAGCTTGACTTTGAGTTAACTCCAAGGTGTATGCTTTTAAAGGCAAAGGAAACGGACGACCAAAGGAGGTTTAAAATGGTATATAAAGATTTTCAGGGTTTGAAATTATCGGCTCTTGGATTTGGGGCGATGCGTCTGCCTGTCGCCGGGGATACGCCGGATTCACCGATTGATGAAGTGCGGACGGCGGAGATGGTGGACTATGCTGTCCGGCATGGCGTGAATTATTTTGATACCGCGTATGGCTACCATGACGGAAAGTCTGAGATTGTCATGGGTAAGGTGCTGAGCGCTTATCCCAGAGACAGTTATTATCTGGCTACAAAATTTCCAGGATATGATTTATCGAATATGGGAAAAGCCGAGGCGATATTTGAGGAGCAGCTTAAAAAATGCGGTGTGGATTATTTTGATTTTTATCTGTTCCACAATGTATATGAGAAAAATATCGACCCATACCTGGATCCCCAATACGGCATTATGGAATATCTGATGAAACAGAAGGAAAACGGGCGTATCCGGCATCTTGGTTTTTCCGCGCACGGCCGTTATGATACAATGAAACGTTTTCTGGATGCCTATGGTGACAGGATGGAATTCTGCCAGATCCAGCTTAATTATCTGGACTGGAAACTGCAGGATGCCGGGGCAAAGGCAGAGCTTCTGAATCAACATAACATTCCCATCTGGGTGATGGAGCCTCTGCGCGGCGGCAAACTGGCAGAGCTTTCTGAGGAGAATGAGGCAAAGCTGAAGGCTCTCCGGCCGGAAGAAGAGATACCTGCCTGGGCATTCCGGTTTCTTCAGACGGTACCGGGAGTAACGGTGACGCTCTCCGGCATGTCTACGATGGAGCAGCTTGAAAAAAATATTGAGACATATACCCAGGATAAACCGCTGAGCGAAGGGGAGATGGAGGCACTTTTTGAAATTGCCGGCAGTATGCTGGATATTCTTCCGTGTACCGCCTGCCGCTATTGTGTAACACACTGCCCGAAGGGGCTGGATATTCCGGTATTGTTATCCCTGTATAACGAAGCACGCTATGTAAACGGACTAATCACCCACATGGCCGTGGATGCCCTGCAGGAAGACAAACGGCCCGATGCATGTATCGGCTGTCGGAGCTGTGAGGCCGTCTGTCCGCAGCAGCTTGGAATAGCAGGGGCAATGAAAGATTTTGTAGTGAAATTAAACCAGCCTGCCGGATTGTAACTGTCAATAAATGAAACGCCACAAATATGCTTCGTATGAAGAGGAAGAAAAAGAGCGGATTGACGGGGAATCGGGTACCGCTTATACTTAAGGCAAACAGGCAGAACAGCTTTTACGGCAGCTCACAGGAAATGAGCGGACGGTGGATGGAGGGGATGGCAGATGATAGAAAAGTTTAAGAAAATGTTATTTTCAGAGAATGGAATGAGAATTGTAAACGTGCTGTTTTTTCTGTCTCTGTGCTTAAGAAGCAGGATTGTTGTCATATGTACATTCAGCATCTGGACGGCCTTTTTGCTGTATTCGAGAAAGAGGACGGAGTCGGGAATGATGAAAATATTTTATTTATTATTAATCATCCTGGCACTTGCCGTTGTAGCGGCAAATCTTTATTCTTTCATTCATTGAGTTCCTGAGTCTGTATCCAATATCGTGAAGAGCGGGATGGAAAATTCAACAAAAAAGCAGGGAATGTGAGAATCCTGCTTTTTTTGTTGAGTAGCAATAAATTTTTAATTGTAATAATGTACCAGTTGAAACACAATTATTAATCACAGTGAAACCGTTCTTCATACACCTTTCTTAAACCTTCCCTGAAATCAGGATGAGCCACCTCAATCAGGGCCAGGGCCCTCTGCCTCAGGGTTTTTCCCTTCAGCTTCGCAACCCCGTATTCCGTCACCACATAGTCGATATCATTTCTGGAAGTAGTGACGGCGGCGCCTTCGTCGAGCAGGGGAACAATCTTGGAGATTTTTCCTTTTGCTGCGGTGGAGGGGAAGGCGAGGATAGAACGGCCGTTTGCCGCCATGGCCGCGCCTCGTACAAAGTCGACCTGTCCGCCGACACCGCTGATCTGGGTGAGTCCAACGGACTCGGATGCGGCCTGGCCCATGAGATCGACCTGGACACAGGAGTTGATGGAAACGATATTATCTTCCTTCATGATTTCCACTGGATTATTGACGTAGTCGACCGGCAGCATGATGACATCGGGATTTTTGTCTACAAAATCGTAGAGCTTTTTGGTGCCCATCAGAAAGCTGGCCACATATTTGCCGGGATTCGTCTTTTTCAGGCGGTTTGTAATGACTCCCGCTTCGGCCAGTTCCACAACCCCGTCGGAAAACATCTCCGAGTGGATGCCCAAATCTTTTTTATCCCCCAGAAAACGGAGTACGGCGTCGGGAATGGCTCCGATTCCAAGCTGCAATGTGTCTCCATCCTGGATAAGCCCTGCACAGTTGGCGCCAATAGCAAGCTCCACATCTCCGATGACAGGGGGAGCCAGTGTGAGGAGAGGGGCGTCATGCTCGACAATGGCGGTAACTTCCGACAGATTGATTGTTGCGCCAAAGGTTGCAGGCATCTGCGGGTTTACCTGGACAATCAGGGCTTTTGCCGATTTTGCAGCCTGAAGCGTGTAATCGACGGAGACTCCCAGGCTCAAATTACCGTTCTCATCGGGAGGGGCGGCCTGAATCAGGGCGGCATCCACCGGAAGGCTGCCGTTTCTGAACAGACGCGGTATTTCAGAGAAAAAACAGGGGGTGAAATCGCCCCGTCCTTCCGCCACCGCTTTTCTGGTGGAGCCTCCGACAAACAGGGAATTGTGGCGGAAATGTTTTTCCATTCCGGGAGCGCAGTATCCGGCTCTTCCCATGGCTACCATGTGGACAATCTCCACATTTTCATACTGCCCGGCTTTTTTAACTAAAACATCTAAAAGATAGGACGGTTCTCCGCAGGCGTGTCCGACAACGACGCGATCTCCGGAGCAAATCAGGTTAAGTGCCTGATCCGCGTCCATTTTTTTACTCTGGTAAAGCTCTTCAAAAGACATAATCGGTAATTCCTCCTGTCTGATATTGTGCCGGATATTGGCTCAGAATCAATCCTGGCTGATTCCGGCGATCTCTTTAGCCAGCTTTTTCTTCATTCCGAGATTGCCCTGGCGCGCAATCATGATTCTCTGTGCCTGAGGGGAACCGGCTCCGTGCATGGATTCGGTACGGTAGCCGACCGCGGCCGAGCCGAGGGTCAGGTTTTCGATGAGGCGCATGATCCGCATTCTGTCTTCCGTCGGCACATCGTTCACACCGCGGAAATATTTGTCTATGTATTTTCCAAGTTTCGGGTCTCTTAAATCCTTCTCGGACGGGGCCGTAACCATCAGGCCGCCGGCAATATCCTCGGCCAGTCTTGCGATCTCATACGGAAATCTCGTAACGTTCTGTTTGCACACGTTGGCAAGGAGAAGATCGATGAGGTAGTTGCCCGATTTTGTCGGTGTGCCCTCGGCTGAACATGCGATGCCGCAGCAGTAGAGCGTTTCGTTTAAGTGCGTCATCTCGATCAGTTTATCTTTTACATGGGACGCCCTGGCTGCGCCGTTGTAATCGGCTGCGGTTGCGGCGGCCCCGATCAGGACGTCGCCGACGCCTACCTTACATCCGCCGTAGGACTGCCTGTGATAACCGGCAAAACGCTCCACTAATACGCCGGCAAACTCGGCCTCCCCATTGAGGAAAATGCGGTCATTGGGAATAAATACGTCGTCGAAAATGACAAGCGCTTCCATTCCGCCGAACCGGCTGTTGCCGACATCGATCTCGGAGTCCTCCAGTTTTCTTGTATCGCAGGACTGACGGCCTACAATCATGAAAATGCCTTCCGCGTCCGTAGGACATGCGAAGGATACGGCATAATCCCTGTCATCCGGTCCCATGGACTGTGTGGGCATAACAATTACTTCGTGGGAGTTTACAAAGCCGGTCTGGTGAGCCTTGGCGCCCCGCACTACAATGCCGTCGGGCCGTCTTTCCACAACGCGGAGGAAAAGGTCGGGATCCTTCTGGGCGTGCGGAGCCAGGGAGCGGTCACCCTTTGGATCCGTCATGGCTCCGTCCACGGTGAGATCATTTTCCTGTGTATAAAGAAGGAATTTCTTAAAATTTTCAAAATAATCCGTGCCATACTTTTCGTCGATTTCATAGGCGGTGCTGTAGACTGCGTTGAAGGCATCCATACCGACACAGCGCTGGAAACAGGCTGCCGTTTTTTGTCCGCAGAGGCGCTGCATTTTAACTTTTTTAATGAGATCCTGCGCGCTCAGATGAATATTTGTAAAGCGGTTAATCTTTTCCCCCGTCAGATTGGAGATGGCAGTCATTAAATCCTCATATTCCGGCATCTGAGCCAAATCATATGTCATTTTTACCGAGTTCAAAGACGGACGCAGAATCGGATCATCAACCGGATTCTCGATTTTCTCCCCAAACATGTAAACCTGAAGGTTTAATTTCCTCATACTTTCAACGTACTGTTCCCCTGTCATTAAAGCCATAATGATTCATCCTTTCCTGAAAAAAGTTAATAGTGTTTTATCTGACCAGATTAAGAGCAATTACCGTGCCAAAAAAATAATCGGCCACTCGCAAAATTGGAAAAAGCATCAAAGTTCGGATAAGAATCAGCGCCGGGGCAATCTGTATTCTCTGTAGGAGAAAAAAGATTCTTTTAAAGCGGCTGGAAAAATTTTGAAGGGATAAGAAAGTGTTGCGGAAATGCAACATCTGGATGAATGTTGCATTTCTGCAACACCAAATCTGCAACAAAGAGAGTGTATAAAACTTTCACAGAGGGAAAGAGAGGCGAAATGATGCGGATTATGTCTGGCATGGAAATTGCTTATTATACAGTCAGAATTAATGAAGATAAAGACAGGAGGCAGCAAAAAATGGCTGAGAAGATGATTGAACAAATAGAAAAAGTGCTGGAACAGGATATAAGACCCATACTGCTTTCGCATGAAGGAAATGTGCAGATTGTATCTTTCGATGAGGAAACCAGGACGCTCCGTGTCCGCCTGACAGGGCAGTGCTCGGGATGTCCATCGGCGCAGCTCACGACAGAGGAAGTAATTGAGAAAAAGATAAAAGAAAAACTTCCCCTGGTGGAGCAGGTTTTGCTGGTGAACGAGGTGAGCGGTGAACTGCTGGATTTGGCCCGTAAAATACTGAACCATGAATTGGGAGACGGCAGGGGCAAATCCGGCTTGAACCGGTAGGGAGGCATTTATGGTAATCGGAATCAAGTACTGCGGCGGCTGTAATCCGCGGTATCAGAGGGAGGCGCTCGTAAAAAAGCTCAAAGCCCGTTTTCCATCCCATACATACGTGACATTAAAGGAGCAAAAGAAATGCGATATCTGGCTTCTCGTCTGCGGCTGTCCGGCTGCCTGCGTTTCCGACGAGGGACTGATCGCGGTAAAACAGCGCTTCCTGTTGACAAGCATGAAGGAATTTGTAGGTGTAGAAGCTTATCTGGAAAAAGAGGAGCAGGAAGAGAAGGAGCAAAAACAGGAAAAGGACAGGAAGGAAGAGCTCCGGCGAGAAGAAAGCCGACGGAAAGATACCAGACAAGAAAAAAAGCAATATGAGGAAAACGGCATCCGGTACCTTCACTTAGGCGAAAGCGCATCCTTTACAAAGACCTTTTATAAAGAAGACGCAGACAAATTTGCCCTACTGACCGGGGACAGAAACCGCCTCCACACGGACAGGGAATTTGCCGGGAGACAGTGGTTTGCCCGCCCAGTGGTCCATGGCGTTCTGACGGCCAGTCTGATTTCCACGGTGATGGGGATGATACTGCCGGGGCATGGCACGATCCTGATGAGTGAGAATCTGGAATTTATAAATCCCGTCTATTTTGGAGATACCGTCGAGGCCACGGTGACTTTCACTTCCTTCCGGGAAACGAAAAAGTTTTACGTTGGTGAATTTTACGGCGAATGCAAAAACCAGAGGGGGGAGACGGTGGTCACCGGGACGGCAAGACAGATGATGATGAAAACACTATTCTGCGTGGAGAGAGAAGCGGAGGAAAAGCGCAGCGGAGCAGAAACTATATAAGTACGCAACGGATGCCAACTAAAAATAAGAAATGGAAAAGGAGATCGCAATGACCAATCTTGAGAGATACAACAAAATTTTTATGGATGTTTTCAGGAAAAAGGAGGAGGAGTTAAAGGGACTTAAATACAGAGGCTTTGATCTCTGGGATTCCATCGGCCATATGGATCTTGTGGCCGAGCTGGAAGAGGCGTTTGAAATCAGACTGGAGACGTCGGATATGCTGGATTTGACATCTTACGAAAAAGGTATGGAGGTACTGGCAGGATACGGCGTTGTTTTTGAGGGGGCCGAAAAAGCATGAATTATCAGGCAGTGCTCGACATGCCGCCGTTCGGGGTGGCACAGGCCGAAAAAGAGCGTAGGCTTCTGCCTTATTTGAGCCTTCTGACGGAGCGGCACAGGGAAAAGTGCCGGGAGTATGCAGGGATTCTGAACGTACTGGGATATGGCAGGGAAAAGGCCGGGGAGATTAAAAAACTGGAAGATCTTCCAATGATACCTGTCTCTGTATTCAAGGAAAGCGGGCTCAGAAGTATCTCCGACAGTGAGGTTTTCAGTACGCTCCGGTCCTCAGGAACTACAGGACAGCGGCCTTCCGTGATTTCGTTGGATCGCATGACCGCGTCGGATCAACAGAGAACTCTTTCGGCTGTTGTGGGAGACTTTGTGGGCAGCAGGCGGATGCCGATGCTGATCATTGATTCACCCGACGTACTGAAGGACAGGAATCTGTACTCGGCCAGAGGAGCTGGAATTGCGGGCTTTTCCGTTTTCGGGCTCGGGAGAAAGTATGCCCTGAACAGTGATATGAGCCTGAATCTGGAGACCATTGAAGCGTTTTTAGAGCAAAACAGGGGCGAAAGAATTCTTCTATTCGGATTTACCTATCTTGTATGGACCTGCTTCTGTCTGGCCCTGAGGGAAAGGGGGATCCGCCTCGACCTTAATAACGGCTGCCTGATCCATGGAGGCGGCTGGAAGAAGATGAAGGACAAAGCGGTGACGGAGCAGGAATTTCGGGAAACGCTGAGGCGGCAGACCGGTATCCGGCAGGTACACGATTACTATGGGATGGCGGAACAGACGGGGAGTATTTATATGGAGTGCAGGTGCGGCCATCTTCATGCCAGCAGTTACTCGGAGGTTATTACCCGCAGAAGTTATGATTTCTCACCCTGTGAGATTGGTGAGAAGGGAATTCTTCAGGTGATTTCCGCGGCAGCCCAGTCGTATCCGGGCCATTCTCTTCTGACGGAGGATGAGGGAATCATCCTGGGGATTGACGATTGTCCCTGCGGCAGGAAAGGAAAATATTTTAAGGTGACCGGCCGGATAGCCGAGTCGGAAATCAGGGGGTGCAGCGATACATATGAAGGATGAGAGGGAGGAAGGGATCATCAGTGGGAAAGCCGGAGAACAGGTGGAAATTCCATTTTCCAATCAGATCCTGGATTTCCTGGCCGGGCTGTCACGCCGTATCCGGGACGACCGGGAACTGGGAAAGGATGAGGAAATCCGGGCCTTCGGCTTCTGGTGCCGCAGAGCCAATCTGGAACGCTTAAAGGAAACGTACTCAGGAAATGGAGTCCGCCTGGGCAGAGGCCTGGTCTTTCATATCACACCGTCCAACATCCAGACGATGTTTGCCTGGTCCATGGCAATCGGGCTGCTGGCGGGCAATTCCAATATAATCCGTATATCTTCAAGGCTCTCCGGAAACGGGCTGAAGCTGAAGGCGCTGATAGAGGATGCACTGGCATCGTCCGCAGGGAGGGGGACGGTCGGCAATATGGTCCGCTTTGTATCTTACGACAGCCGGGACGGGGAGCAGACGTCATATTTTTCTTCCCGGTGTGATATGAGAATCATCTGGGGCGGGGACAGAACCGTGGAAGAGATACGGAAGTTTCCTCTGAAGGCCGGAGCCGGTGAAATCGCGTTTCCCGACCGTACCTCCATTCTTCTTCTGAATACCATCGAGATTTCGAAACTGGGAGAGGGAGAACTTGAAAACCTGGCCCACAGATTCTGCATGGACACCTATAACATGGATCAGAACGCCTGTTCCAGCCCATCCCTGGTCTTCTGGGAAGACGGGACACAGAAAAACGGCAGGGCGGAGCAGGTGAGGAAACGCTGGTGGCCGGCGGTGGAAAAGGCGGCGGCTGATTACGAGCTTACGGCACATAAAGTGGCCGGGAAGTTTGGCGCCTTATGCACGGCGGCCATGGCGCACAACAATCTGGGGGAGATGTCCCGGTATGGAAATCTCATCTGGGTGGTGCCGGTGAAAAGCATCACGGAAGAAGCATCAGGGCTGAAGGGGAAATTTGGCCTCTTCTATGAATATAGGATTGAAACGCTGGAGGAACTGATTCCTGCAATGACGGAAAAGATCCAGACCATGACTTTTTACGGATATCAGAAAGAGAGACTGCAACGTTTTATCCGGGATAAGCGGCTTCGGGGAATCGACCGCGTGGTTCCGGCAGGACAGGCGCTGGCCATGGATTTGATCTGGGACGGAATGAACCTGATAGAGAGGCTGTCCAGGGAAATCACATAGCCGGGCAGGGAAGGACAGGATGGTATAGTATGTTAGGCACATTTTATGAAGAAAGACAGGAATTAAAAGACAGGCCGATGCTGATGGACGATGAGGGAGGACGGGCATCGTACGGCGATTTAGATGATTTTTGCCGCAGGACGGCAGGCAGGATGAAACGCAGGAGCCTCCTCTTTATCTTATGCGAAAACAGCATTGGCTCCGTATTTTCTTATTTCGCCGCTCTGAGAAACAGCATCGTCCCTTTACTTTTAAACGGCCGTATCATGGATGATGAATCCCAGAGGGAGCTGCTTGAGGGGCTGCTAAAAGAGTACAGGCCGGAGTATTTTGCGCTATCAGATAAGGTTCTTAACAATAATAAAGACTTTTTTAAAGAGGCACAGCCGGTGTGGAGGGAGAGAGGGTATGTCTGCCTGAGCCTGCCGGTCAACAGGGAGCGGCAGGCCGGGGAGCCTCTGCATGAGGAACTGGCCCTGCTTCTGACCACGTCAGGCAGCACGGGGAGTCCGAAACTTGTCAGGCTGAGCTATAAGAATCTGAGTTCCAATGCGGCGTCCATCGCCAGTTATCTGGAACTGAGCCGGTCGGAGCGTCCCATTACCACGCTCCCGATGAATTATACCTATGGCCTGTCCGTAATCAACAGCCATGCATTGGCGGGCGCAACGGTGCTTTTGACGGATAAAACGCTGTTTGACAGGGAATTCTGGGAGTTTGCCGACCGGGAAAAGGCCACCTCGCTTTCCGGGGTTCCTTATACTTATGAGATACTGAAAAAACTCCATTTTACGGACAGTCCCCATCCCTATCTGAAGACAATGACGCAGGCGGGAGGAAAACTGCCGTATGAACTCCACCGCGAATTTGCAGAGTATGCGGCGGAAAACGGAAAAAAATTTATCGTAATGTACGGCCAGACGGAAGCCACGGCAAGAATGGGTTACCTTCCCTGGCAGGATGCGCTTAGCCGCTGCGGCAGTATGGGAATCGCCATTCCGGGCGGTAAATTCAGGCTGCTCGGGGCCGGTGGAAGGGAGATAGAAGAGGCCGGAGTGACGGGAGAGCTGGTTTACGAGGGGAAAAATGTCATGATGGGATATGCAAAGGACAGAAAAGACCTCTCGGAAGGAGATGACTGCGGCGGAATTCTGTTTACCGGCGATATGGCGAAGCGCGATGAAGAGGGATTTTACTATATTGAGGGGAGAAAAAAGCGGTTTTTAAAACTGTTCGGCAACCGGATCAGCCTGGACGGCACGGAACGTCTTTTAAAACAGAACTTCGGAGACTGCGGATTTGCCTGTACCGGGAATGATGAGGGCATGAACATTTTTATGGCTCCGGCCGGGGAAGAAAAACCAGAGAAAGAAGAAATCATTCTTTTTCTGGAGGGTAAAACAAAACTGCCCGGCAGATTATTCCGTGTGGTTATGGTGGAGGAAATACCCAAGAACGAGGCAGGGAAGGTACAGTATAAAAAGCTGGAAGAATTCCTTTAAATCAGGTATGATAGACAGTATAAACAGGCAGTACGGGATTCGGCCTCCACAGTTGTATTCCGGGGCTGGGTCCTGAAACGATGTACCGGAAAAGGAGTGATAAGAATGGATTACGCAGAACAGTTAAGAAAGACCAATGAGACCAATCATTTTATGATTCACAACAACATCACCGCCACCATGCTGACCGGGCAGGAGGCCCAGGTCACCGCGGCCATTACGCCGGTTTCCCTGAATGCGATGGAGAGCGTCCACGGCGGACTCATGTTTATTATGGCCGAGACAGCCGCCGGCCTGTTGACGAGAAACGACGGCCGCCGCCATGTCACGGTGAACAGCTCGTTCCAGTTCCTTAAGGGAACAAACCAGGCTGAAAAATTGATTGCGAAAGCAGTTGTAATGAACCGGGGGAGAAAGATCTGCGTCTGCCGTTCCAGTGTCATGGAACCCGGGCGCGATGTGGTTCTGGCGGAAGGGGAGTTTACGTTTTACTGCCTGGATAATAATTAGTCCGCTTTTGGTGAAAGATTTAAACCGTTGTTGGCAAATTACTGTTTTGAACCGTAGATTACTGTTCCGTTTTACACGATTATTCAGGAAAGTGGTAGAATTAGGGTATAGGAAAATGAGATCACCGTTCTGCCGGCAGAGCAGAGCCAAATTCATGAATGAAAGGTTGAGGGGGAGTTGTAATGAAGTACAGAAAATGGAAACTGTTATTGTCTACGGGGATTTTGTCGCTGTCATTAAACCAGGCGGCCCTCGCCGCGTATTACTGTACGCAGCCGGGGGATGAGTCAAACAGCCAATTGACCGGAGGTACGTTTACGGATACGGAACAGGGCCGCATGTTTACGGGCAGTGACGGACAGGTATACGTGAATCACTGGCTGTACTACGAAAAGACGCGCACCTGGTATTATTTTGACGGCAACGGCATTGCAGTTACCGGTTTTCAGACCGTGGATGGAAAACTCCGCTATTTTAACAAGTTCGGACAGCTCATCAAGAGCCGCATTATCGTCGACGGTAATGTCTATTTTGGGGACTCCAAGACGGGCGAGATCCTGACCAGCTTAAATGGAGGAAATGAGAAAAAGCGCAGTTACAATGGGAAGAAATATGTGTTTGATGAGCATGGTATTGCCCACGGGGAAGACGGCAATTATGATCATGATACGATGCGGAAACTGAATCCGGCGTGGAAGAAAGAGGATAAGAAATGGACCTATGTAGAAAACGGGCAGAAACTCCGTAACGCCTGGCATCAGGATAACGGCATGACGTTTTATTTTGATGAAAATGGGTATATGGTCTATAACACGGTAAAGCAGATCGATGGGAAAGAATACAAATTTACATCCGACGGCGCGCTTTTAACCGCAGGAAAACTGGATCATATAACCATAGACGGCGCCAGATACAGCCTGGGAAGCGACGGCGCCCTGACGCAGACGGAGGCGGCTCCGGTGAAGAGTGACTACGCACTAACCGAGGAACAGCAGACTGCGAACAACAGGACGAATCCCTATAATAATAACCAGACCGTGCAGTGGATCAATGCTACTTATGCAATTATGACCAAGAGCAACGGGGAAAATATCAGGATGTTCGGCGGCCGCGTCAAGCTCGGCGGAATCAAGGAATCGTACCGGGAGATAGACGACTACGACCGGGATAAGATGAGGGAAGGCCTGGTAACCTCCTGGGGCGTCACCGACCGTACGACAGCGGATTCGACGCTTTCCGCCCTGATAGAAAGCGGCAATGCATCCGGATCGGCCTGGGACTACAGCCGGGCGATGTCCAACATAGGCTTTTACTACCGGGCGGAATATTATACCGAAGCTGAGGCTCTCGATAAGTCTCTGGAGCTTGCAAAGGTGATCCAGACAAGATTTTCCTCCTGGGATCAGTTTGTTAACAGTTATCTGGAGGGATACGCAGCCTGGGCCGGGGCAAAGGAAGACAGACGCGCCATTTACGAAGGGTTGAAGTCAAGCGCATTTAATCCGTTTGCAATCGACTGGAACCTGAAACTGGAGAAATCCTGGTAAGAAAAACCCGGTAAGAGTGAGCACAACAAGGACAATCAGGGCATTGGCCGCCCGGTTTGCCGGGAGCGATAACAAAACAGGCGGATAGAAAAAGGGGTGTAAAGTCGGGAATGACAATACACCCTTTTTGTGGGGGCAAAAATAGAACAGACAGCCGGAACGGTGTAGTTACATCATTTCCCCGCGGTAAGCTTCTCTATGGCTTTTTCAAGCCGCCCGCAGCCCTCCACGATATTTTCATAGCTGTTTGCAAAGGACATACGGAGGTATCCTTCCCCTTCCGGTCCGAAGACATCTCCGGGGACAAATGCCAGTTTGGCCTCATTTAACAGATATTCGGCAATTTCGGCGGAGGATTTTCCAAGTTTCTTTATGTTGATAAAGATATAGAAAGCTCCCTTAGGGCGGCGGCAGCTGATCCCCTCGATTTTATTAATGGCATCCACGGCGTAGTCGCGGCGTCTCTGATACTCGCGGACCATCCCGCTCACCTCATCCTTCTCCCCGCGTAGAGCGGCGACGGCCGCCTTTTGTACAAAGGAAGTGGCGCAGGTGGTATTGTGCTGGTGAATCTTATTGAGGACGGCGATCAGGCTTTCCGGGGCGGCGGCATAACCCAGCCTCCAGCCTGTCATGGAATATGCCTTTGAAAAGCCGTTGAGGGTGATAGTGCGCTCCTTCATACCGGGCAGGGACGCGATGCTTATATGTTTTTCGTCATCAAAGATCAGGCGTTCGTAAACTTCATCGGCCAGAACGAGAAGATTGTTGCAGGACGCAATTTCGGCCAGCTCCTTTAACACCTTTTCGGAGAGGACACCGCCGGTGGGATTGTTGGGGCTGATGATGACCAGGGCCTTTGTTTTGGGCGTGATTGCGCCCCGGATTTCGTCCAGATCGATCTGATAGTCATTTTCTTCCCGCAGGTGATAAGACACGGGGACGGCGCCCAGAAGCTTTGGTACATTCATATAGTTGATCCAGACGGGATCCGGAATAAGAATTTCATCCCCCTCATTCAAAATGCTGCAGAGTACGTCGTAGACGGCCTCGGTCAGACCGACGCTCACAAGGATTTCCGAAGCGCTGCAGTCAATCCCGTTTTGGGTGCGGAGCTTTTCCGCGATGGCCTCCCTCAGTTCCGCGATGCCGAAGTTGGAGGTATAGAATACGTCACCTGCATTGATGCTGTCGATACAGGCCTTTTTAATATACTCCGGTGTGTCGAAGTCGGGCCGTCCAATCTCAAAATGGATTACCGGTTCGCCGGCCCGCTCCATGGCGAGCGCCTTTTCATTCATTTTACGGATGCCCGAGGGAGCCAGCCGGTTCATTCGTTCTGCAATCATTTCATTCATATCCATAATCAAATACCCCTTTCCTTTATAAGCGATTTCTGCAATGCCCGCCATACGGCAGGCCACCTGTTCTTCCTTTATTATACCGACAGTAACTCGGACAAATCCAATACAAAAATTTATATGGGTGCATAAGTAAACGGGTATAAAAACGTTTCAAAAAAGACTATGGACAGAAAAAACTATAAGAAAGACAATAAAAGAACGGCTATAAGAGAATGCTTATACATTTATACAAATTCAAGTCTTAGACAG
Source organism: [Clostridium] symbiosum (assembly GCA_036419695.1). Taxonomy (NCBI): domain Bacteria; kingdom Bacillati; phylum Bacillota; class Clostridia; order Lachnospirales; family Lachnospiraceae; genus Otoolea; species [Clostridium] symbiosum. The sequence continues at coordinate 3,499,306 of CP143946.1, read as the reverse complement.
GGATGCGCTCCCGGTGTTATGGTTAAAACAGAGAACGGAAAGAGAGAAAATACCACATCATAAGGAAATCAATTCATATCAGGAGGTAATGTTATGAGGCTTGTAACGATTAAAAAAGACGGCGCGGAAATGGCCGGGATTGTCACGGAACAGGGCGTATATCCAATCATGGAGCTCAATGCCATTCAGGGGACCGCGTGGGAATGCAAAATGTTCGATCTGATTCGGGAGCAGCAGATCCCTCTCCTGACCGCCTGGTACAACCGGGGAGGAAAGGAGAAACTTGAGAGCATGCCGGGCCTGGTTCCGTCCAAAGAGGTTGAATATGGCCCTCTGTACCGCAATCCCCAGCGCATATTCGGAATCGGGTTAAACTATGCGGAGCATGCCGGAGATTTGGGGGAGAATGCGCCGAAGGGGTTCCCGGGCAGCTTCTACAAACCGGCCTCCACAATCATCGGGCCGTATGACAATATCGAGATTCCGGCGCTCCCGGAAGCGGAGAAGACAACGGCGGAAGCCGAGCTGGGCATCATTCTTGGAAAAGACTGCAAATTTATCGAGGAGAGCGACTGGGAAAATTATATTGCCGGTTATACAACGGTTCTCGATATGACGGAGGAGTCCATCATCCGCCAGAATCCCCGGTTTCTCACGATATCCAAAGGATTTGACACCTTTTTCAGCTTTGGTCCCCAGCTCGTGACGCCCGACGAGGTGCCGGACGTGCTGAAACTGAGGGTGCAGACCGTACATAACGGCAGAGTCCACGCTGAAAATGTGGTAAACAACATGACCCACAAACCGTCCCGCCTCGTCTCACTGGTTTCCCATCTTCAGGGATGGAAGGCGGGAGACGTCCTTTCCACGGGAACCCCAAGGGCGGTCCAGATAGAAGACGGAGATGTGGCGGAATGCCGGATTGACGGTCCGGACGGCTTTGCCATGGAGCCGCTTAAAAATCCCGTAGTGGATTTAAAGAAAAAAACAGGAAGATAAACAGCACAGGATAAATGGAAAGGAGATAATATTATGGACTTGGGATTAAAAGATAAGGTGGCCATTGTCTGTGCATCCAGTTCGGGGCTGGGCAAGGCGATCGCCACGGAACTTTGCCATGAGGGCGCCAGAGTTATGCTGTTTTCCCCATTCGAGGAGCAGCTTAAAGAAGCTCAGGCGGAGATAGAAGAGAAGACCGGCAACAGGCCGGAGTATTTTACCGGAGATATTACAAAGGCGGAGGATATCAGGAAACTGGTGGAGACCACAACCGTAAAACTCGGCCCGGTTTACGCCCTGATGAACAACACCGGAGGCCCGGCCCCGGGGCCGTTTGACAAGTTCGGCGATGAAGACTGGCAGTATGCATTTGAACTGTGCCTTCTTTCCTATGTCCGTCTTGTGCGGGAGTGCCTGCCGATTATGAGGGCCAACGGCGGAGGAAGAATATTAAATTCCACTTCATCCTCCGTAAAAGCTGTGCTCGACAATCTGATTCTTTCCAACACCTTCCGGATGGGGGTAGTGGGGCTTGCAAAGACCCTGTCCCAGGAACTGGGAGGGGACGGCATCCTGGTCAATGTGATTGGGCCGGGAAGAATTGGTACGGCAAGGATTGATCAACTGGATCGGGTCCGGGCCGAAAAAGCCGGGAAGACCGTGAAAGAGATACAGGAGTCCGCATTTGCCAATATTCCCCTGAGCCGCTATGGGAAGCCGGAGGAATACGGCAAGCTGGCCGCTTTCCTTCTGGCGCCCTCCAATACTTACATTACAGGCCAGACTGTGCTTGTAGATGGCGGTCTTGTCAAGGCAATCTAAAATAAGAAACACGAAGCGCGTTACCATTCACAGTCCTGCTTAAAACGCAGTTCTATGAACAGTAGCACGCTGCGCGATGCACAGAAACGGCAAAAATCACCGTTTCGCGCTGCTATCCTCGGGTTTGACCCAAGGAGCCCACTGTCTGTGACTTCCGCGACGCTTCACTCACAAAAAACACCTCGCGGGATATCGGCTGTAAATAGTAACTGAAGCGCTTCTAATACTGGGCCGCCCGTCTCCGGGACAGCACCGTTCTTGTTCACGGTAACCTGTCGCGGGGACGGGCGGCTCAGCCAATTATAATTATTCCCTATCCTGCCTGCCGGTCTTACAGCGGCGTTCTCACGGATTCACCCCTTCCAGCATCACGAATTTCATAAAATCTTCCGTCAGCACGGACGGAGCGGGCAGTTTCTTAAACGACAGCCAGATTTCACGTTCCGCCATCTCGTCTCCCAGCTTATAATAGTTCAGCTTTCCACTCTCCTCCGTATAATCGAGAAGCGTATTCCGGAAAAATGTAATCCCCTGTCCGTTGTTTGCAATATTGTAGGCCGTCAGCATCTGGTCGAGGAAGAGGCTGGCCTTTGGCTCAAAACCGGCATGGCGGCACAGTTCCATGGCTCTCCTGTACATATCATGCTGCTTTTTCAGAAGGAGGAACGGTTCGTCCTTCAGCAGAGACAGGTCGGCGGCAGGAATGCTTTTATCTAGAAAACTCAGATCCCGTATCTGGGAACTGGTGATCCGGTACGGTTCCAGCTTTTTATTTACCTCAAAGAGGGCGGGTACGGCGAGAAGGATATATTCTTTGCCGAGGGAGACGGACTCAAAGGTCTGCTGATCCAGGGATTCCACATCCACAATCAGATCCAGTTCCCCCGATTTCAGCCTTTCCTCCATCTCCGTGATGCCTGTTTCAATCAGATTGATGGTACAGTCGGGATTGTGCCGCTGATAGCGTTTGATTATGCCGGGGAGGACATAGGTGCAGAAATAAGCGGAGCTTCCGAGATTCAGCGTGCCGCTCCTGATTCCCGCCTCTGAGGCGAAATACAGTTCAATCCGTTCTTCAATAGCTGCGATTTCTCCGGCGGCCGCGATATAAAATTCTCCGGCCGGAGTGAGGGTGACGGGAGTGACGCTTCGGTTAAACAGGGGAACGCCGTAAAGCTCGGACTCCAGTTTTTTAATCGAGGCGCTCAGGGCAGGCTGGGAAATAAAGAGCTTCTGGGCGGCCTTTGAAAAGCTGCCTTCCTGCCAGACCGTATAGACATATTCGTAGTTGCGGTTTTTCATGGGGCTACCTCCTGCCAGCTCGATTTCAAATCTGAGTTTTATTATAAAGTGAAATCGTCAAAAATGCAATCGGACAGAGGCAAAGGGAGGCCGGGACACGGTGTTTTTGTTACGGTCACAGGCAGAGAGACAGGCAAATCATAAGTGTCCGCTATTGGGGAGAAATCACAGTATCACAATCCCTTTATGCCATGATTTGCCTGGCTTCGGCCAGAGATTTTCCAAGGCGTATCATCTCCGTCATTTTCGCTTCCTTTGCTGCGATTTTTTTTGCGGCCTCAAGGACGGGCTTTAATTGTTCCGCCGGAACTGCAACGGCGCCGGTCCGATCGATCAGGATTAGGTCGCCAGGCATGATCTGTACATTCCCGATCGAGACAGGGACATTGACGCCGTCTGTCTCGATATCGTAAGCGCTTTTGACGGGAGAGGTTCCGCCGCAGAGAACGGGGAAGTTCAGTCCGGCGATCTCCTCGGCATCTCTCAGACAGCCGTTTGTAATCTCGCCGGTCACTCCGCGCATCTGTGCCCGCAGGGCCAGAATAGCCCCTCCGGTGCAAACGTCCGTGATATCTCCCATATCGATGACAAGCAGATCACCTGCCTGTGTCTGAGTGTCGATGACCGCTCCCTGGCGGGCCAGATTTTTACCGTCCCAGGGAGTGCGCCTGCGTATCTGCCGGATGGTAAAGGCAAAGCCCGCTGCCGGGGGCTGATTTGCATTCAAAGCGGAGAGTCCCAGAATGGCGCCTCTGGCGAGCCCGAGGCTGTCCATTGCATCGGAAATATTGCCGGTGGGAAATTGAATATAAGAGTCAATCCAGTATTTTTTTTCTTCTAATGTCATATAAAAGGTTCCTCCTTAAAGCAGGCTGCAAAGCACGTCCAGCCGGCCTGCCTTGTCAAGGTTCATGATTTCGCGGTGAATGGCCTCTGTCTTTTCGGAACCAAGTCTCGGATTCAGGATTTCTCCGTATTTTTCAAAGACCTCTTTTTCGGATTCGTCCAGATTCAGCTCATGGCCCAGCAGATAGGTGGAATTCGAGAATTTCCGCCCGTCCTTTAAAAGGATCGTGGCCCTGCCTCCCCGTGACGGTGTGAATTCATCATTGGGGATCATCTCCATCCGGTCGAGCAGATGCAAAACATCGGGATTTTGGACCGCCTCGTCGGTGAAGGTCTCCATCGTCACCCGGCCGAATACAATCTGGGCGGCTGCCGTGAACGGAATACTGAATTTGCCCTCCAAACCCGTCTTCGGATGGGTGATACCCACCAGGCGGATGGCGCGGGGGTACGGTTCAAAGATTATTTTCTCGATTTCTTCCGGTTTGCTCTGATGTTCCGCGACTATTTTTTTACAGTTGATAATGCCGCTGTGGGTTGGGGCTCCGCAGGGGTACCGTTTAAAGCGCAGCTCATGGATTCCCAAAGGCCCGGACAGCCGTTCCATCATTTTTTCCGCGGATGCATTGGCAGACAGACTGATTAAAAAATCGGTGTCGAAAAGGTCGGCCCTGCCGGTAAATCCCTTCTTTGCAAGCAGAGCCGCCATAAGGCCGTTCTTAGCCGCCATTCCGGCCGCCATCGGCTTTGCCATGGTGCCGAAGTTAAGCTGGATGCCGCTCATGAGGCCTGCCGAGATTCCGAAGGCATTGCACATCTGTTCCGGCGTCAGTTTAAGGATTGCGCCCGCGGCAGCGGCTGCGCCGAAGATTCCGATCGTGCCCGTGGCATGAAAACGTCCGATATTATAATGTTCCGGCATGATGGCGGCGGAGACAGCCACCATCATCTGCATCCCGTTTATGGAACCGTTTATCAGTTCCATCCCGGTGGCTCCGGTTATTTGTGCGGCCGCCAGAGCCGCAGGAAATACGGGGGATGACAAGTGGAGGGAAAGGAAATCATGGATATCGTCAAAGTCGATGGCATGGGACAGAGTTCCGTTGATCAGGGCGGCGTAAAGCGGGGAAGTCCGTTTATTCTGTCCAATCAGGATACAGTCTCCCGAGGCACGTTCCTCACCAGCCATATCCATCAGAAGACCGGCGGATTTTTCTTTGCAGCCGGAGACGGCGGCGGCCAGCCAGTCTAAGAAGGAGAGCTTTGTCATACGGACGTCCTTTTCAGTCAGCTGCGCGGTATGATCGCAGACGGCATATTCCGCCATCCGCAGAGTACAGAACTTGTCTTTTTCTATTTTTTCTTCCATTAAAAGACTCCTTTTATGGTAATGATGACGGTACTCCATGCAAAGGAAGGCACCGAATCGTTCAGTTACATTTATGAATACAGTCCCCGGTATATTTGAAGGACATGTCCATAATCAAGCGGCACAAAATTATTGTTCATCAGCCTGGTCTGTCCGGTGATTACCTCATCCGCCCAGCGTGCAAGCATATCGTGATCCGCTCCATATTCTTTCAGTGTTTTACAGCTTAAGATTCTGGAAAGCAGTTCGAACATTCTGTCAAATGCCTCCGAAGCCGGACAGTCGAGGATACGGCCGATTTCCTCCTCGAGAAGACGGATAGCCCCGTCGCGGCGGATGCTTAAGTATTCGCGGATAACCCCGGCAAAGACCGCATAATTGGCCTCGCCGTGGGGGACGTGGAAGGTGCCGCTTAATGGATAGCTCATGGCATGCACGGCGCCGCATCCGGCGGTTCCAAAGGCAAGCCCGGCAAAGCCCGAGGCGGTGAGAAAATCACCCAGCAGCGGAAGTCTTGCATCGGGACCCTCCTCTGCGATTTTCAGATATCCGTTCAGAATCATTTGAACCGCCCGGTATCCGAACAGTCTGGTGTAGTCCGTAGCCTTCGGGGACAGGCTGGATTCCACCGCATGGATCAGCGCGTCGACGGAACTGGTAGCAAAAACCTGATAGGGCAGTTTTTCCAGCAGTTCCGGAACCATTACCGCCTTGTCGGCATACAGCGCGTCGCCTGCAAGTCCGATTTTCGTATTTTTTTCCGGAAAGGCAAGAATGGAGATATTCGTCATTTCGGATCCGGTTCCACAGGTGGTGGGAACGAGGATCAGTTCCTTGTCCCTGACGACGGGCAGCTCCCCGGCGTAGAGTTTTTCGATGGGAGAGGTATGTTTGAGAGCCAGTATTTTGGAGATGTCGAGGACGGTGCCTCCGCCGATTCCAATTATTCGGCGTGGAGGCGTCATTTTCCGGATATCGGAGATCATGGCCTCCACCATCCCGTCGCTCGGCTCGCCGAAGCCGTATTTTTCCTGATAGATGACGTTACAGGGGAGCGCCAGCGCCCCCAAAAAAGGCTGATAGATAAATTCATTGGTGATAACCAGATCGCCCTCGCCAAGAGAAAATGTCTCCGCAAAAGAACGGACATTTTCAAAACGGTGAAGTTCCGGCTTAAAAATGATCTGCAGCATTGGTAAGGCTCCTTTCGTCAGATGATGTATCGCTGCCGTTTACACTGTGTGCAGCATTATTCCGTGTCTTTTTCCTGGAAAAATTCATCCAGCGTCAGCATGGCCATGCGGAATGACGGAAATCCGCCCATTGTGAGGACCTGCTCCACCGTAGCCAGGATTTCGCGTTTTGTCGCGCCGAACTGATGGGCCAGTCTGGCATGGGCCAGAATGACCGGCTCCTGTTTCAGGATGCATGCCATAGCCACGTTGATCAGTTCACGGTATTTGCGTTCCAGGGAAGCGTTGTCGTTTACGAGATAGGTGCGCCATTCCGTAATGCGGTTGTTGAGTTCAGGGTCCAGTTCCCCGAGGATGGTCCAGTGATTGCGGTTTGCCATGATAAAAACCTCCTTTAAATTCAGTATTTCTATTTTCTGATTGATGGTTCACCCGGGAAACCGGCGCTGTGACTGTCTGACGGTGAAACAGGCTCTCCGGAAAAAATCCAGGGAGCCTGTTTCACCGCGACTGTCCGCCCGTCTCTCCGTCTAAGGCCATTTTAAAGGAGTATACCGTGGTTGTAAAATATGGAATATTGATAAAACCATAGGAAATGCCTATATGAAATCAAATTGCCGAGCGTCATGCAGGCAAATTATCATCTTGTGGACTGGGCAAGGATTTCCTTAATCAGGGCATCCACGGCAATATCCGGCTTTCTCTTTCTGTTTGTCAGGACGCCGAAGTGGATTTCCGATGCATCTGTTATTTCCAGAGGGAAAATGGCTCCCGTTTTGACATAGATATCGCCCAGCAGCGAGATGTCGGGACCGAATCCCACCGCTTCCGTCTGCATGACAAAATGTTTGATGGATTCCGGATTGTGGGTGGTTGAAAGGATATTGGGGGCGCCGTACTGGCTGATCTGTTCCAGACAGTAGCGGTGCAGGGCAAAATCATTCCCATACAGGAACAACTGGAACGGCAGCAGCTCCTTGAATGTGATTTTCTTACGGCCGGCCAGCATGGACTGGGCGCCGACGTAGGCCATCAGCTTTCCGTCGAACAGGGACTGGAAAAGCAGCTGGTTTTCCTTTTCGAGATGTTTCTTTCCATGGAGAGCGATCAGACCCAGGTTTACTTCGCCTTTGAGGCAGTCTTTCACTGTCTTTTCCGTGCCCTGCTCACAGATGCGGATGGAGACATTGGGGAAGATACGGCGGTAGTCTGAAATGACCCGGGGCAGCAGGACCGAACTTAAGCTGGGAATCACGCCGATGGTGACCGTGGTGGTGAGCTGGCTGTAATCGCTGGCGGAAAGTTTTTCTATCTCACCGACTTCTTTAAGAACCTCCCTGGCATGGGCAATGACCTGAAGGCCGATCTGGGTCGGCACCGCCCCTGTCCTGTAACGGTTGAAAAGGGTGAGGTTCAGCTCCTTTTCCAGGGCGGTGACCGCCTGGCTGATGCTGGGCTGGGCGATAAAAAGACGCTCGCTGGCCAGCGTAAACGAACCCGTGTCCGCAATCTCTATAATGTACCTTAACTGTTCCAAACGCATTGTTGTTTTCCTCCTGAAGCAGGGAAAAAGTGGAAGAATTATCCACCATACCCCTCCTAAACCTGATCTATAATGTATCTGCAACGTAAAAACGTATTTCTAACATAAAACATATCCGTAACGTAAGAATGCATCTATCACGTAATAACCTAACTATAACGTATTGTGAAAGGAAAATGCAAGGAAAATTTAACTTTAAGATAGGCATTGCCTATATCTGTATATAAATTAGGTATTTTACACAATTAGGGTTAAGAGATATACTATAGTCAGTCAATGAGACGGTATTACCGAATATCCGGAGATTCGCATACCGCATTGGTAGGTATAAACTGAAAACGAGAGAAAGAAAAAAAGAATAACATCACGAAGGAGAAAACACTATGACTTCCCTTATCACAGCACCATCACTATGGGCACTTGTGCCTATGATACTTTTCCTGGTTCTGACACTGCGGGGTAAAAACTATACGCTCAGTGTCGGGATCGCAGCCATACTCGGCTGTATCCTGATGGGACAGGGGCCCGCGGAATTTGCAGGCATTCTGGTAGACAACCTGGGCGGGACCCTTGGCCAGGTCGGCCTCATCATCATGTTCGGCAGCGGTCTCGGCCTTGTCATGGATGCCGCCGGAATCAACGAGGTAATTGTAAACTTTGTAGTAAAGAAAATCGGTGTCAACAGCGAGCGAAAAGGAATGTTTGCCTGCTACCTGGTTTCTCTTATTATGGTGGTCCTGATTGGAACGCTGAACGGCGGGAATGCCGTGGTGGCGCCAATCATTCTTCCCATCGTGGCAGCAGCGGGGCTGACGCCGACAACCGTCTGCTTCCTGATGTTTAATGCCGGGCTTGTGGGGGTTACAATCGGACCGTTCTGTTCCGCAGTGGCGGCGGCGCTGGGCGTCAGCGGCCTGAGCTACCAGGACTACATGCTTTACTCGGCAATCCCCTATTCACTTGTATGGAGTCTCGTCAGCTTTGTCATTGCCATCAGAATCCAGAAGAAGACAAAGACGCAGGGAGAAAAATATGAGGCGGTGGAGATTCCGGCACAGTTCCACGCAACCGCCCGCCAGCGCAATGCCTGTATCGGTTTCCTCACCGCCTTCATTGTCTGCCTTATTTACGGATTGATTGCCGGCAGCACAATGAAATATGTCATGTTTGTCATTCTGTTCCTCAGCGCTGTCGTGGGCTGCTTTATTAAACAGCCGTATGATAAAACGATTGCACTGTTCGGCAGGGGCATGGGAAAGATGGGCGGCATGTTCCTTTCCTTCCTCCTGACCGGCGTCATGATTGATACAATCAGCCTGGGAGGAGGCTGGGAGGCGCTGTCCGGCCTGATTCTCCACATCATAGGCTCCAATGGCAAATACCTGTTGATGGTGATTGCATCCTTTGTAGGAGGATTCGGCGTGGAGGGCGCTGTGGTGACACAGATGCAGATTATCCAGAGCGCGTTCTGGGATATCGCTTCCAATATGGGTATTCCGATGACCGCATGGTCCATCGTACTGATTGCAGCCGTGCGCATTACCTCCATCGTTTATCCGTCGGCCAACTATGCGGCACATCTCGGCTTTGCCAGAAGTGAGAACATGAAAACCCTGCTGGTGGCGGGATGGATTACGGCGGCCATCATGATGGCATTCGTGCCTGTCTGGGGATTCGTAGTGATGAATTTCCTCTCATAACGGATATTACATAAGTCCCCTATTATTTTCTTAAAACAACGAAAAGCACGCTTCACGAACTTTTCATTGCCGCTCAATTAAAGAAGAGGCGGTGCATCTTTCCGGTGCACGGCCTCTTCCGGTATGTGTGGAAGTGGAATGAGACGGCCGGTATCGGGTTAACGGCCTGAAGCTGCGGCACCCAAAGCCAACTGGGATTTAAAAACGAGTCCGGCGATGACAGCGGCGAGGATATGGCTGATTAAAACGGCGGCCCATATTCCGGGAAGCCCGAACCCCGCATAGGAGAAAAACCATGACATCGGCATACGGACAATCATGTAATATAAGACCATGCATATCATGCTTTTTAAGGGTTTTCCCATTCCGTTGACGGCGCCTAAAAAGCAGTTTGTAACGGTATTTAAAACATAGCCAATCCCGACAATCATAAAATAGCCTCCGACGATCTCCGAAACGGAGGGGCTGTTGACAAACAGGGCCGACAGACTGCGTGAGAAACAGACAATAATCATGGATAGGACAACCAACAGCCCGCCGCCGAAGAAAAGTGCGGTTTTCAGATAATCTATTGCGCGGTCAGTGCGCCTGCCGCCGGTACATTGGCCGACAATCGTTGTTAAAACCATGTTGAGCGCCATAGCGGGATAGAAGAGAATCGTCTCCAGTTTGCCGGTAATGCCATAAGCTGCCAGCGCGGTGATGCCGTATCCGCTGACAAGCGTGGTTAAAAAGCCGGTGCTGAAGGCCGGGATGCTCTGTTGAAAAGCAGCCGGAATCCCTTTTGAAAAGTAGGGGGCAATATACTCTTTCCGAAACGCGGACAGGCGGAAGGCAAACAGCTTTTTGCGGAACAGGTAAACGAGCATTGCCAGCAGGCAGACGCTCTGCGACAGTATCGTCGCAATAGCTGCGCCTGAGAATCCCAGAAAATGGATGAAGATCGGATCGAGTATGGCATTCAGCACGGTGCAGAGCAGCATGGCCGCTGCCTGAAAAACTGAATTGCCGAAGCTCCTGAGTACGGCGGTGAAATAGCAGTACAGATAAACCGCCAGATAGCCCAGGAGATAGATTGCCAGATAATCATAGGCCATCTGAAACGTTTCCGCCGGAGTTTTTAAGAAGAGTAAGAGCGGTTTCAGGGACAGTTCGAGTCCGGCTGTGATAAACAGTGAAAGAAACACGGAGATAATGAGCGATGTGGCAATCATATTTTCCGTCTGTTCCTGTTCTTTGGCGCCGATTGAATGGGAGAGCAGAATCGCGGTTCCGTTTGTAATGCCCATTGCAAATGAATTTAAAATCAGGATAATGGGAGTTGAGTTGGTCAGCGCTGCATATGCCGTTTCTCCGAGAAGGTTTCCAATCCACAGGCTGTCGACCAGATTGTATGCCATGTTCAGAAACATTGCAGCCAGCATGGGAAGAGCCATTGCCAGTAAGCAGCGCCGTGTGCTGCCGCTAATAAAATCGATTTGTGTCTTCATATAGTGACTCCTTTCTTGGTAATGAATGAATATTATTCATTTAAACTGCTTTTTATATCCCCGCATCATGGCGGGGATATAAAAAGCAGTTTAAATGATTAGTCATTGGATGTAAATAAAATGTCATTAAAAAATTTTTTGATACGTTTGACGCGTTCTTCCCCCGGAATCTCCGTCTGCATCAGCATGCCGAGTTGGCCATATACGAAAAAAGAAGCGGCAGTCAGGGTGTCTTCAAGATGCACCTCACCGCACTCATTCGCCAGGTCGAACTGAGCCTGGACAATGGGAAGCAGTTTGGCACAGACGGCCATGGAAAGCTGGTTGTGTATCTTTTTTCCCTCCGGTCCGTGACAGAGTTTATAAGTATAATTGTCATTTTTCTCCGCATCCAGGAAGGTTGGCATCCTGGTAATCAATTCCTTAAGTGTTATTTCACCCTGGTTTAAAATGGAGGCCATCCGGTCTGCCAGAGTCTGTGCATACTGGTCGATAGCCGTGTCAAACAGTGCTTCCTTAGAGGGAAAGTAGCGGTAGCAGAGTCCCTGCGCCACATTCATCTCTTTTGCAATATCGGATATTGAAGTTTTTTCATATCCTTTTTCATAGAATAACCGGGTTGCAGTTTCTAATATCTCCTGCCTTCGTTCCTCTGGTTCCTTTGTGATACGAGGCATATATCCACCTCCTTTAAGCCCAGGTTAAGAATAGCACAAATGATACCGTCTGTCAATGAACCATATTCATTCAAACTTTATTTGAAACTGTGAGAGAGGCAATATCCCTTCGGAACCGCAGTGGACGGGGAGGAAAATATGTGCTAGAATTCGTATAAGGAATACTGGAAAATATAGTTACAACGGTGGGGCATGCCCGGGCCGGAAGTTGTGACGGGAGGTTTTTATGGATATTCAGTTAAGAAAATGGCGTCAGGATGATAAAGAAAGACTGATGGAAATATGCAATGGGACAGACAGGAGCTATCTGGCGGACCGGCTGCCCTGCCCATACACAGAGAAAGACGCCGACTGGTGGATTGGGATGGTCGGGGAGCAGGACGGCAGGACCGGAATATTCCGTGCCATTGTTGCAGACGGCGAGTACGTTGGAAATATAAGTATAGAGCAGAAGAGCGATGTCTACCGCCGTGATGGAGAGATAGGATACTTGCTTTTAACTGACTGCTGGTCCAGGGGAATTGCTACGGAGGCGGTCCGGCAGATTTGCCCGATTGCCTTTAAAGAACTGGATATCATCAGAATAACGGGAAAGATATACGAACCGAATGAGGCGTCCAAAAGGGTTCTTAAAAAGAATGGGTTTATTCATGAGGGTACGCTCAAAAATGCGGTGACGAAAGATGGACGGACTTATAACCTGTGTATATTTGGAAAATGCGTTCAGGAGCAGGAAAAAAATGAGGTAAAACGTTAAGAGGAGGGGAATCGATATGCTGATACGGACTGCGAAAAAGGAAGAATTGGAAAAGGTGGTTTTGCTTTATAATTCCATAATTGACGGAATGCAGAACGAAAAATATAAACCCGGATGGAAGAAAGGCATCTATCCGGATGAAAAATTTGTGAAAGAAGCGATTGAAAAGAATGAATTGTATGTCAGTATTTTAGACGGTGAGTTTGTCGGAGCTATGGTAGTGAACCATGAGGTTGCCGGAGCCTATGAAACTGTAGAATGGAAAGCTGCTGCAAAGCCCGGGGAAGTGACGGTCATACATGCCCTGGGAATATCACACCGGCATCAGAGACAGGGACTGGCAGGGGAGATGATAAGGGATGCCATTGCCCGCGCTGCGGAAAGTGGACAGAAAGCAGTCCGCCTCGATGTACTGTCAGGCAATGTTTCGGCACAGAAATTTTATCTGTCATTGGGATTTGAATACCGCGGTACGGTGCAACTGTTTTATGAGGATACGGGACTGACGGAGTTCCTGCTGTACGAATATGTAGTTTAGATAATGTCGGATACCGGGGATCACTCACGGCCTCTTTCTCTTTTCCAGCAGCCAGACAAGGAGACAGCCGGTGAAATAGCAGAGAATATCTCCGACATCGAAGGTGGAGCCAAGGATAATCATGGCTAATCGGTAATGCTCAAGCCCGAGCAGTCTGCCCAGGTGGAAATACTGGAGAATTTCTACGGCTACCGCGAAGAGGAATACATACCAGATCATGTTTTTCATTCCATAGGGGTGTACTGCCCTTAAAAAGGCGTAGATTAAAATTACAACCAGCATATCTCCGACATAGGGACGGATAAAGCGGTCATGGACGTAGATGCCGATAAACAGTTCGGTGCATAAAAGGACGAGAAAGGCGCCCAGGTAGTGCAGGCGAATGATGGCCGTGTTTTTTAAATTCATAAGTTACCTCCCTGAGTGCTCATAGTATACCTTTACACTAAATTCGAAAAAACCTCATTAAGTGCTCATAGTACACCTGCAGACTAGATTCGTGAGAGACCTCGTCAAGTATGCAGGTATGACTCGCACTAAATTTCGAAAAGACCTCATTAAGTGCTCATAGTATACCACGAATTTGGGTAGAATTATAGTTTTAGAATTATTTTCCATTTGACAGAAGCAGTTTAGTATGATATATTACGATAAAATAAATTATGATCGTGAGGTGTGTGTTTGTTAAGTGTGTTAATTGCAGGAAAAACAGCAAAATAGTTGCATAAAGAGCGGCAGTTTTTGGCGTCTTACGCTGAAAGTCTACCCTTTTATCGGCATGTCTGTGGCCGATGAAATCTGCATTTACCATCACTTCATACACAAACCTGAGGTTGAATTTGAAGGGAGCGGTAGCTCCTTTTTTTCGTTGTTCAAATAATGAAGTACTTTGGCCAGCCGGCGGAAGTATTCAGCCTAAACATCTCTATGGGGATAAGTCTGTGAACGTGGGTAAACGCGGCCATAGGCTTGTTTTTATTGATTACAGGAGGAAATACTTTGAACAGAGAATTTGAAATATTAGAATTTAATCATATATTAGAGCAATTAGGAGAGCTTGCATACACGGAAAAAAGCAAGGAAAAGATCAGGGAATTGAAACCATACCTGCGGGAGACCGATGTGAAAGTGGCTCTGCGGGAGACGACGGAAGCCAGGAAGATGCTGGATGCCCTGGGGAATCCGCCTCTGGTGTCACTGGATCAGGTGGAATCGCTTTTAAGTACAGCGGAAAAGGAAGGATGCCTGACGGCGGAACAGCTTGAATATATTGCGATCACACTGACCGCGGTGGAGAGACTGAAAGATTTCCTGTGCCGGGGAAAATATCTGGAATTGGGTCTGGCTTATTACGAGGCGGATCTTGATCCGATGACCGATATCAAAGAAGAGCTGACAGCGGCCGTCCGGAATAACCAGGTTTTGGACTATGCGAGCAAATTCCTGAAGGACACGAGAGAACTGATTGCAAGAACGGAAGAAAAGATGCGCACAAAGGCCGAATCCGTTCTGAAAGCCAATAAAGACGCCGTGTCGGAGCAGTTTATAACATCGCGGAACGGACGCATCTGCATTCCGGTCAAGAAGGACTGTAAATTCCGAATTCCGGGAATTGTGATTGATAAATCATCCACAGGCTCCACATTGTTTGTCGAACCGGTTTCCGTGGCAAAGTACGGAGAGGAGCTGCAGCTTTTAAAACTGGATGAAGAGAACGAGGTCAGAAGGATTCTCTATACCCTGACCGCGATGGTGGCGGACCAGAAAGAATTGTTTTACCAGAATATCAGAATTATTGAAAAACTGGACTATATTTTTGCCAAGGGAAAACTGAGCGCCCTTCAGGACGGCAGTGTGCCTGCCATAAATCTGGAGCGAAGAATACGAATCAGAAAAGGGCGCCATCCGCTTCTCGACAGAGAGGTCTGTGTGCCGCTGGATTTTGAGATAGGGGGAAAGACAAGGGGCGTCATCATTACGGGACCGAACACCGGCGGAAAGACGGTTGCCATCAAGACGGTGGGGCTTTACTGCCTGATGGCCCAGTGCGGCCTGCACCTTCCATGTGAGGAGGCGGATATCTGCATGAACAGCCAGGTACTCTGTGATATCGGAGACGGACAGAACATGACGGAAAACCTGTCCACATTTTCGGCCCATATTACAAATGCACTCGATATTTTGAGGAAAGTAAACCGGGACAGCCTGGTGGTAATGGATGAGCTGGGATCGGGAACCGATCCGGCCGAGGGAATGGGAATTGCCATCGCCATTCTGGAAGAACTCAGGAGAAGCGGCTGTCTGTACCTTGTCACAACTCATTACCCGGAGGTAAAACAATACGGTGAGACTGCGGAGGGCGTCTTAAATGCAAGGATGGCCTTTGACAGGGAAACCCTGAAACCCAAATACCGTCTGGAGATAGGCCGGGCCGGGGAAAGCTGCGCTTTTTATATCGCAAAAAGCCTCGGCATGCCGGACGATATGCTGCAGAGGGCAAGCCGGGCGGCTTATGGAAAAGAGCTTCAGATGGAAAACCGGGATCCGGGCCCGGAACACCTGACGCGTCAGTCCGCCCCTGTGCTCCAGAAAGAGAAAACCATCAAGAAAAAACAGGCGGATGCGGATTCCTTCAGGCTGGGTGACTGTGTCATGGTGTATCCGGACAAAAAAACAGGCATTGTGTGCTGTACCGCCAATGAGAAAGGCGTGCTCCAGGTCCAGATGAAAGATAAAAAAATCTGGATCAACCATAAACGCATCAAGCTTCACGTGGCGGCCGCAGAGCTTTATCCGCCGGATTACGACTTTTCAATTGTTTTCGATTCCGTGGAGGAGCGCAAGGCCAGACATCAGATGGAGCGGAAATACTGTGGGGACATGACGATTGAAAAAGAGGATTGACAGGGGGGAAAGGTATCATATCATGAAAAATATGGATTTAGTTGAGATGCGAGGACGCCTCTGTAAGACGGCGGACGGGGTAGTGGGAGGGTGTGGATGAGTCTTCAGTCCCGGTTTGTAGGTTGTGGTGAGGGGGAATCCGGAGAAAGACTTTCCTGCGGGGACACGCTCCCGCTTGTGAAGCGCACAGCGGATGCTAGGCTCGAAAGGACCTCGCCAAGCACCGGCGGGCTTCAAGGTCACCCTACGGAAAGTTTTTCTCCTCCTTCCCCCGGGCAGGTTGTCGACGGGACTGAAGACTCAGGGAAGGTGACTGCCCTGAACTGTCCCCTTTGTCAAGGACACTTTATGAAGTGGGGCGCCCAATTTTTAGACATCCTCTCTTCAGTGCAACCTTGATTATGGACACCAAAACAGAAGGCCTCCACTCGGTTGGACAATCGGCTCAAAAGGTATCCCGATTCTTAGACACACTCTCTCCCATGCCATGGTATTCTATTGGTTTGGGTGATTCTCTGTGCGGGAGGGGCCCGCACTGGCACCAAGTTCCTCCGGTTTCCGGGCAATCGCCGGAAGTGCCGGTACGTTTGAAATATCCAGTGGATATTCACCGGTGGTGATAAAATCGTAAAACTCATTTGGGGCAAGCTTTGCAAGTTGCCATTGATAACGCCGGTTATTGTAATACTCCATATAGTCATCAATGAGGGACTGTACTTCGCGAAAGGTCCCGCATTGGGCCAGTTTCGCCCGGATGTGATCTTTCATATGGCCAAAGAAACTTTCCTGTGGGGCATTGTCCCAGCAGTTTCCCCGGCGTGACATGGATTGGCGCAGCTTCTTGTCGGAAAGGATGCGGATGAATCGGTAGCTGGTATAATGGCAGCCCTGGTCACTGTGGAGAATGGTTTCCGCCTTAAGGGAAATCCCATGGTTTTTAACCAGCCGCTTCACCGTTTCAAGGACAAAATCCACTTCCAGGGATTCGCTCAGCACATACGAAAGGATCTGCCGGGTGAAGGCATCCAGGACCGTTGATAAATAAGCAGAGGTCCCGTTATAAGGCAGGTAAGTGATATCGGTTAACAGGACCATCCTGGGACCATAGCAGTCGAACTCCCGCTTTAGCAGGTTATCGGCGACATGGCTGGTTTTCAGGGCTCTTGCCATCCTTTTATAAGGGTTGGGGCCACGGTGTGGGCAGGAAAGCTGGAACTTATCCATCAGCCTCCGTATTTTTTTCAGGTTCATGACGGCCGGAGGGGTCATATGAAGCAGGGCCATATAGATGCCTTTGGCCCCTTTTGTATAACCATGGAGCCGGTAAGCCGCCAGGATCCGTTCAAAATCCGCACGGTCCTTCTGTTCCTGAAGCTCCCTGGCCGGGGCCGCCTTTAGCCAGGCATAGTAACCGCTCCTGGAAACACCGGCGGTGGAACAAAGTTCTTTCACCGAAAGGGCATTTGAGCTTTGCTGCAGGGTGTTACAGATGATTTCGAATACACAGGAAGAATCGTTCATAAGCCATGCCCCTACTTCCTTGTGGTCCGGATGGAGGAAATTTTTTTTAGAAAGGCAACTTCCTGTTTTAGGTAATCCACTTCGTGCCGGAGCTGTTTGAGTTCTTCTTTCTCCGATACCGGCATACCAGAGTCCGAAGAGGCGGGTTTGGCCCTGCTGAAAGGGACACTCCCTTCGTGGAAACCGCCATATTTGTTGTACTGCTCCCGGATATGGCCGGAAATGCCCCATACCCTCCGCTGACCGAGAATGGCGGGATCATAGCCGTATTTTGCCAGGATCTGCCGGGGAGGCGCCCCTGCCTGATACTCCGAATAAAAGAGCTCCTTGAATTCTTTGGTAAAAGCTAAGCGGGACTGGTCCACCCGGTAGGTGTAAGGGTTTTCACGCAGCATCAGAACCTGTTCAGCGGTAAAAAGATTTTTGATCATGGGATTCCTCCTGTTCTTGCTTAAGAATACCATAGGCGACCGAATGTGTCGAAGGGAAAGGGATGTTCTGGCCATAATCCCGGGCTGGATACGCCCCCAGTCCTTCCATAAGGTGTGTCCACGATATGGGAAACGGGGCGTGGGGGATGTCTAAAAGATGGGGCCCCCACTTCGTTTCGTGTCCACACTTATGGGTACATTATATCCCGAGCCCCGGCCTGCGGCCGCTGAATTGTTCTTATTCCTTCAAGGGGGGGAGGTACTGTCGCTGCCACTATGTTTCCTCGAATTCCAGAAGAGTGCCTTCTGTATGATATTCAATTGATGAATCTGAGCTTTGGCGCCTAACCTATCATTGAATAACCATTGGATTTTTTGATTCATCATTAAATATAGCATTGGATTTTTCTATGAATCCAGCCCGAAATACCTCCAAAAAGTAAATCGTTCACGACTACATAGTGGACGCGACAAGACCTCCCTCCGCACTTGACGAAAGAGACAATCAGCCCCTGAAGCCGGCGGACGGGGCAACAACCTTCGCTGAGTCTTCAGTCCCGTCGACAACCTGCCCGGGGGAAGGAGGAGAAAAACTTTCCGAAGGGTGACCTTGAAGCCCGCCGGTGCTTAGCGAGGTCCTTTCGAGCTTAGCATCCGCTGTGCGCTTCACAAGCGGGAGCGTGTCCCCGCAGGAAAGTCTTTCTCCTCCTTCCCCCTCACCACAACCAATAAACCGGGACTGAAGACTCATCCACACCCTCTCACCACCCCGTCCGCCGGCTTACAGAGGCGTCCTCGCATCTCAATTAAATCCTTCTTTTCCTTATCATAGTAAATAAATATATATTTGTAAAATGAATTATCCAGGTATATAATATTGATAAAATCGATATTATTACGGTTCACTTTGTGCCCGGTAACACAAAATTTAATTCAGAATAATGGAAGATACGGAGGAGGATATGAATCAGTCCGAAATTGATGCATTTCTGGCGATTATAGAGTCCGGCTCGCTGACCAAGGCGGCGGAACGGCTGTATCTGACCCAGTCGACGCTGAGCAGCCGTCTGGACAGCCTGGAGAGGGAGCTGGGGGCGCCGCTTCTGATAAGAAAGAAGGGGATCCGCAGGGTTAAACTGACCGAAGCGGGTAAACGCATGGTCCCGGTGGCGGAAAAATGGAAGAGGCTCTGGCAGGAGACCAGGGAAGCAATCTGGAGGGAGGAGCGGCAGACGATGTTCCTCTCAACGATCCAGAGTGTCCAGACGTACCTGATGGGGCCGGTGTACCGGGAGTTTTTAAACAGGGCGGACGACTGCGACATGTGTATTCTGGCTCTGGAGTCGAGGGATACTTATAAACTGATTGAATCGGGGGAACTGGAAGCCGGTCTGATTGCCAACCCCGGATATTCCAGGACGGTGGCGTCCATCCCCCTTTTTAAGGAACCGATGTGCTTTGTCTGCGGAAAAGGCAGTTCCTATGAGGGAACCGTCCATCCATCGGCGCTGTCCGTCAGAAATGAGATTTATCTGGAATGGCATCCGGAGTTTGTCATGTGGCACACCTACTGGTTCGGGGACGGAAGAAGAAGCCGGGTGGAGACCGATAATATGCAGCTTCTGGAGCAGCTCATCGAGCAGGATGAATACTGGACCGTCCTACCCAAATCGGCGGCTCTCAGCATGGAGGGCAGAATGGCGGTGAAACTGCTCCCGATGGAGGACGGCCCGGAGGACCGGGTGGTCTATATGCTGCTTAAAAATAAGAAAGAATGCCCGGAGCCGGTGAGAATCCTGATCCAGATGCTGAAGGAATATCTGGATCAGCTTGGTATACAGTGGATAGCGGCGGAAAATATAAATGAGGTGACGGATGGAGATGAATACGGACAGAAAGAGGATATTATTTGCTGACGATGATCCCGAGATCAGGGAGGTGGTACGCATTCTTTTAGAGCACGAAGGCTTTGAAGTGATCGAGGCCGGCAACGGAAAAGAGGCGGTGGAAAAAGCGGACCGGACCGTGGATTTGATTATCCTGGACGTGATGATGCCTGGAAAATCGGGGATTCTGGCGTGCCTGGATATACGGAAGAAACTGACGGTTCCCATCCTGTTCCTCACGGCCAGGACACAGGACTCGGACAAGGCGCTGGGGTTCAGCGCGGGCGGTGACGACTACCTGGCAAAACCCTTTTCCTACACGGAGCTGGTGGCCAGGGTCAAGGCAATGCTCAGAAGATGCTATGTATACCAGGGCGGTTCCGGAAGCGGCGAGAAAACGGCCGTAATCCGGATTAAAGATCTGTCTGTCGACAAGGACAGCCGGGCAGTCCGTCTGGAGGAGGAAGAGATCCTTTTAACCGATTTGGAATACAGGATTTTACTGCTCATGGCGGAAAACAGGGGCAAAATCTTTACAATACAGAATATTTATGAGAGCGTATGGGAGGAGCCTTACTACTACACCTCCAATAACACGGTCATGGTACATATCCGGAACCTGAGGAAAAAACTGGAGAAGGATCCGAAGAATCCCAAATATCTGGTAAATGTATGGGGAAAGGGGTATCGGATCGAATGAGGGGGAAGTATCGCAGCAGATTGTGGATAAAATTAATTCTGTCGGTTGCCTTTGCCGCCGCCTGCGCTTTTTTTATCTTAGTCCGGATCATGGATCTGGGCTATTATATCCTGGACCACAATTATATGCCGGCCGTCATTGCCGGGAAGGAAAATGAATACATCCGCCAATTCCAGGCATTTATCACGGAAAATAAGATTTCCATGAACGACGGGGATAAAATAATGGGATTTACGGATCAGGACAGGAAGATGATTATGACGCTGTATCACGGTGACAGAGCCATATTCAGCAGCGACGGCCGTATTGTGGCAACCATCCCGGACAGCAATTACGGCATGATGACGGATTATAGAATGGACACGGAGTCGTTCCCGGGAACAGACGGGGAGGCGGACGCAAATCCGGGCATGGAGGCCGATAGGGAGGCGGACAACCGGCCTGCCGGATATACCGTGACCTTTTCAGACGGCGCCGCGTCGGCGGTACTGTTTTATATAGGAAGTGAAGAGGATGAAATTGTATATGCGCTCTCCACTGTTTTAAGCGGTCTTTGTTTTGTCCTGATTCTATATCTGCTGATCCGGAAAAAAGTAAAATATATTGAACTTCTCGGGAAAGAAATGGAGATACTTAAAAGCGGGGAGCTGAATTATCAGGTTACGGTGAAGGGTAACGACGAGCTTTCTTCGCTGGCGCGGGAACTGGATTCTATGCGGAGGGCGATTCTTTCAAGACAGGAGGAGGAGGAACTTCTGCGGATTGCCAACCGCGACATGGTCACGGCCATGTCACACGATCTGAGGACGCCCCTGACGTCCCTGATGGGATATCTGGATATCCTCGCCATGGAGAAGGATGTGGAAAAACAGACGAAATATCTGTCCGTCTGCCGCGACAAGGCAGCCCGGATAAAGAGCCTGTCCGACAAACTGTTTGAGTATTTTCTCGTATACAGCAGGGCTCAGGACGAACTGCACCGCGACGAGGTATATGGGGCGGAATTCGTGGGGCAGATCGTGGAGGAGAGCCTGTTCGATCTGGAGAGCGAAGGCCTTCAGGTGATACGCAAAACGGGTGAAATCACCTGCAGCCTTTCCGTGGATGTGGAACTGATGCGCAGAGTATTTGGGAATCTGTTTTCAAATATTCTCAAATATGCGGATCGTGGGCAGCCGGTGGAAGCGGAATACCGAGAGACGGAAAAAGAACTGATTATCTGTCTTAAAAACAGTATGGCAGCCGATGAATCGGAGCGCGAGAGCACCAATATTGGACTTAAAACATGTGAGACGATACTGGAACGTCACGGAGGAACCTTCCGCTGCGGGAAGAAAGGGAGGCTTTTTAAGGCAGAAGTGCGGATCCCGTGTTTGAAGATAGGAGAGAAAGATGGAAATACAGGAACTGAAACTTTTTAACGGGCTTACGGAGGAGGAACTTCAGAGAAGCCTTGTCTGTTCCCGGTCCGGGATCGTGGAATATGAAAAAGAGGAGTACATTTTTACACAGGGAGAAAAACCGAAGTGGATCTATATGATCCTGTCGGGGGAGATTCTCCTTGAGCAGGCCAATCTTTCGGGGCGCCAGACCTATGCGGAATGCCTGGGGGCGAGACAGCAGTTCGGCGTCGTGGATCTCTTCTTAGAGAGGGAACAGTACTCCTACTCTGCGAAGGCGAGAAACCACGTAAAACTGCTTCGGATTTCCAGCCATTTTTTCTACGGCACCTGTGAGAAGAACTGTGTCCATCACAGCAAAATCCTGTTTAACATGATGGGGGTGTTTGCGGAGGAGGCGGAAAAGAATTCAAAGAAAATCCAGCTTTTGACCTGCGGGAGCCTGAGACAGAGAATCGCCCTCTACCTGCTCCAGAACAGCGGAGGAAATAAGCGGGTGGAACTTGCAATGAACAGGGAGGAACTGGCCGCAAGCTTGAATGCAGCCAGGCCTTCTCTGTCCAGGGAATTGTCGCAGATGCAGGAGGAGGGGATAATTAAAATGGAGGGGCGTAAATCCATTGCAATCCTTGACTATTCCCGGCTTCAGGAAGACCTGGCCGATTTTGTAGGTTAAATTTTGTAGTTAAATAGAGAGGGGTTATTATTTAGTACAATCAGTCTTCGGGAACGAAAACGTCTTTGCCAAGGCCGCAGAGAGGGCATACCCAGTCGTCGGGGATATCCTCAAATGCAGTTCCCGGAGCAATTCCGTTATCCGGATCTCCGACCTCAGGGTCATACTCATAGCCACACGGTTCACATACATATTTTTTCATTGTCGATTACCTCCGAAATAATTTAAACTTTACCTGTCCGTCCCGCCGGAGTCCGGCTTTATCGGAAACAGACGTTACTTTCCGGCCTTCCAGAGACCGTGAAGGTTGCAGTACTCATAGGCTGCAATAAATTCATCGCCGTCCTTTAAAAGGAAAACGGCTTTTGGCTCTTCGCCCGGTTTCAGGGAAGCGAACTGGCCGCCGGATGTTGTTTCAATATAAATACCTGTGATATAGTGCTCTTCCAGCATGGGATGGGCAACGGAGCCAATGGCTACTTCCACGGTATTTCCATTGATGGAGACAACGGGTACATGTTTTTCAGCCGCGCCGTCTGAGGTGTTGGCCTTAAGGGCCTCCAGGGCAATCCCTTTTTCTCCTCCGTCTAAAGATACCAGGTTTAATAAGATATTTTTCTTGTCGTCACTTCTGTAAAATTTATTCATAGCAGACCTCCTGTATTATCGCTTTTTTAATTTGTTTTGTTGTTCTGTAGATAAGATACCATAGAAACTCATGAAAGTCCGTAACAAATGTTACGTAACTAAAAAAATGTAAAAGAATGGAAGTCTGGAATATTTGTACTGGATTTCCATGTTCTTTCTGTTATAATGGGGAAAGCATGGCCTGGAGCGTGTTGACGGCACCGGTTGAAGCAGGTACATTTATAAAAACAAGTATCCCCGTGCATTCTTTTCCTATGCATTTTTCATGGCAGTTCTTTTTTGCGGCATGCGCCCTTTGCGGCAAAACCGCCTTCAATTCTGTTGAAAAATAAGGAAAAGCTTAAGTTTTTATAACAATTTTGTACGAGTTGCAAAAAACGGTGGAAATTCCACCGGGGGACGTGCTATATTATAGGCAGGCCGTCTGACGGCCAAATGAAAAACAGATAGAGGTTGAAAGAATGAGAAAAAGAAAGGTCTTAAGAACTCTGGGAGCAGTGTCACTTCTGACGCTTGCGTTCAGCTTTACTACTCTGGCAGATGACGCGTCACGTTTTGTGACGGGGACAGACGTGAACGGTATTGTGATAGGAGGACTTACAGAAGCGGAAGCAAAGGCCAAAATCGAACAGTCCTACGCTTCAAGCTACAACCTGACAATTATTGAGAAGGACGGAAAGAAAGAGAATATTAACGGAACAGAGATTGGATACCGGGTTACGGTCCCCAGCAATCTGCAGGAAATCCTGAGCCAGCAGAACGACACGGGACGCCAGTCCGGCCCTTCCTCCGATAACTCCCATACACTGGAGCTGCAGGCCAGCTATGACGACGCGCTTCTCACGGCCCGTATCAGGAGCCTGGAATGCATCAGCGGAGGAAATATCGTTACAACGGCGGATGCCCGCATCTCCCCATATCAGGAGGGACAGCCGTTCACCATTATTCCCGAAGTCCAGGGCAACAACGTGGACGCCGCGAAGACGGAGGCCGTTATCAAGGGCGCCGCGGTCACGGGACAGAGCCAGGTGGATCTGGCGGCAAACGGATGTTACTACACAGTTCAGGTGACAAAGGACAGCGGGGAGCTGAAGGCGCTCTGCGATAAGATGAACCAGAGCAGGGACATGGTCATCACCTATACATACGGCGACAACACGGAAGAGCTCACCGGAGCAGTATTTACAAGCTGGTTTACCGGTTCTGCCGACGGCCAGATTCAGGTGGACAGAACCGCGGCGGCGGCATACATTGCCTCACTGGCTGCCAAATACGACACGGCAGGCACGGCCAGGGTATTCCACACCGCAACGGGCAAGGATGTGACGCTGACAGGCCCTTACGGATGGAAACTCAATCAGGCCGTGGAAGTGGAAGCTCTGATTGCGATGATACAGACGGGCCAGAGCCAGACATGGGCTCCGCAGTATTCCGCAACAGCCGCCAGCAGAACGGCGCCCGACTGGGGAAATACCTATGTGGAGGTTGATCTGGGAGGCCAGCATGTCTATATGTTTAAGGACGGCGCCCTTGTCTGGGATGCCCCGACCGTAACCGGCAACGTTTCAAAGAACTATACAACGCCGGAGGGAATCTACAGCCTCAACTACAAACAGACGGACCGAATCTTAAGAGGTGCAAAACAGGCCGACGGCTCTTATGAATACGAGAGCCATGTGGATTACTGGATGCCGTTCAACGGAGGAATCGGTCTGCATGACGCCAACTGGAGAAGCAAGTTCGGCGGTACGATTTACCAGTATGGCGGAAGCCACGGATGTATCAACCTTCCTCCGGCCAAGGCCAAGCTGCTGTACGATCTCGTATACCAGGGAATTCCGGTCATCTGCCATAATTAAGAATGCGAACATGTAAATTTTGGTTCGTTTAAAATCAAAAAGATGCAAACGCCATGCCTGAAGGGCAGAACGTCTGCATCTTTTTTAATATCACAGGAAAGTGCTCTTATGCTATTTTTCGGCTGTTAGGATAAAGGACAGCGGATAACCTTTCCCGTCGTAAATCTCGGACAGGCCGACATCATAGTCGTATTCTTTCAGCCCCGTGATCCGAAGGCCCGCCTTGCAGGCGGCATTGATAATACCGGCCATCGTATGTGAAAAGCTGATGAATGTTTTGGAATCATATGTTTCGGACATATAACCCATTCCCTCGTTCTCAACCCACGGCTCTTTTCTGAAATAAGAGTAGGCCACACCGTATATCTTCTGCTCATCGTATTCAGGGGCTCCGGGCAGAGCCAGCATGTTCATGATGGGATGGAAATCCTGGATATACATGATTCCGCCCGGTCTTAAGCAGTCGGCCGCCTTTTGGAATAAGGGCTCCAGGTTTTCAAACCAGGTGATGGCCCCGATGGTAAACATGACGAGATCAAAAGAATTATGGTATTCTTCAGGAATATCCAGAATATTGGCCGCCACAAAGTTACAGTTTGTAATACCGGCTTTTTCGGCCGTTATCCTTGCCTGTTCCAGGATATTTTCCGCGATATCAAAGCCGACGCCGGAGTTCGCCCCGTTTTTTACGAGCGACAAAAGCTCACGCCCGTTATTGCAGCAGAACTGTGCAATATCCTTTCCGGCAAAATGGATCTTTTGCAGTTCTTCGGCGGCGTTTTCATCAAAAAAAGGAAGTTTTTCATTCAGCAGCCGTATGTAATTTTCATCGCCCCAGTTGGGTTGTCTGTGTTCAAATGCCTCTTCCCAGGCCTCTTTGTTGCCTTCTATATAACTCATACGATAATCTCCTTAATGCCTCAGGAGGTTATGTTATGCTGCTACCGTCCACTCCGTGAATGGTAACATTATGCTCTCATAATACCTCCTGTTTTGGCTGTGACTGTGTTAAATGTTGTTGTTTTCATTGTTTGCCCTCCTTTCTGTGTTTATTTATCATAACGCATCAGCGGTATAACCATTGTCTTTTGTTACGTCTTTACCTGTTTCCGATCATCTCCCTGAGCTGGCGGAGCAGTTCCACATCGGAAGGAGTCAGCTTCAGGTTGGACTCCAGATTTCTTCCGTCCGTTGTTTTAACCGAAAGTTCGATAATATTGCCCTCCGCCAGGCCGCTGTTGTAAACGGCGTTTAAAAACTGCGGAAATTTTGGGTGATTTTTCACAAATGTATCGCAGGAATTTTTAATCTGTAAAAGTTCCATTGGGTTCATGGCATATGCCTCCTGTCTGTAATATGAATCGGCAGCCGCAGGTAGGGTTTATGTTGAGGAATGAGAACGCCGCCGGGACGGTCGGGGGGCGGGATGGTGAGGTTGTGAGTCTTCAGTCCCGGTTTGCAGGTTGTCGCGGGTGGGGAATCCGGGCAGAAAAAGTTCCTGCGGGAAACGCTCGCGCTCTTTGGAGTACATAGCGGACACTAACCTCGAAAAAACCTCGGTAAGTGCCGATGGACTCCCAGGTTCCGTGCGGAATCTTTTTCTCCCGGATTCCCCACGGGAAGGTTATGACCGGGACTGAAGACGCGAAGGTTTTCGCCATCCCGTACCCCGGCCTGCGGCCGCTGATTTGTTCTTATTCTTTCAAAGGGGGGAGGTATTGTCGCTGCCACTACATTTCCTCGAATTACAGGAGAATGCATCCTGTATGTTATTCAATTGATGAGTCTAAGCTTTAGCTCTTGACCTATCCTTGATTAACCATTGAATTTTTTGATTCATCATTAAATTTAGCTTTGGATTTTTCTCTGAATCCAGCCTGAAATACCTTCACAAGATAAAAGGTTCACGACTACCTAGTGGCCGCGACAAGACCTCCCTCCGCACTTGACGAAAGAGACAATCAGCCCCTGAAGCCGGCAGACGGGGCAGTCACCTTCGCTGAGTCTTCAGTCCCGTCGACAACCTGCTCGGGGAAGGGAGGAGAAAACTTTCCGAAGGGGACATTGGAGCCCGCCGGTGCTTAGACGGCGTTCTTTGACGTCTTAGCATCCGCTGTGCGCTCCACAAGCGGGAGCGAGTCCCCGTAGGAATTTTTTCTCCTGGATTCCCCCCTCACCACAACCTATAAAACGGGACTGAAGACTCATCCATCCAACCCACCACCCCGTCCGCCGTCTTACAGAGGCGTCCTCGCCCCTCAATTAAATCCTCAAATTACCGCGGTACTGCCTTTTATTATAAGGGGACGGAACCTTCCTGTCAAATCTACGGACAGACAAATTCCAATAAGAAACCAGTATATTGCGAAACGGCAGGAAGATACTACAAAATTAAAAGAAAAAAGAATGTGACATAATCACAGTTAAGACATAAAGTTGCTGTTATAATAGCAACATAAAAAGTAATGCTAAAAATCAATGCGAAAGGCGGATATAGATATGGAAAAAAACAGAAAGAGAAGAACGCTTATCATAGGCGGAGTGGCGGGAGGAGCCACCGCGGCGGCCAGGCTCAGGAGAAGAGACAACGACAGGGAGATTATCGTATTTGAGCGCGGTGACTATATTTCCTATGCAAACTGCGGGCTGCCGTATTACATTGGCGGTGTAATCCAGGACAGGAATGCGCTGCTCTTAATGAATCCCGGGACCATGAAGGCCCGTTTTGACGTAGATGTACGGACCGGCAGCGAGGTGACGGCAATTCACAGGGAAGATAAGACGATTTCGGTGCTGGATAGGAAAACGGGAAAAATGTATGAAGAGCCTTACGACGATCTGGTGATTGCGACTGGTTCCTCCCCGATGGTCCCTCCGATACCGGGCATAGACGGGGAGGGAATCTATACGCTCTGGACCGTGCCTGATACCGACCGGATTAAGAAGATAATTAAAGAGAAGAAACCGGCCGCGGCGGCCGTGATCGGAGGCGGATTTATTGGCCTTGAAATGGCCGAGAACCTGAAGAAAGCCGGAATCGAAGTGAGCGTAATCGAGATGCAGAACCAGGTAATGGCTCCACTCGACTATGAACTTGCAGAACTGCTCCACGAAAATATGACGGCGAATGGCGTGAACCTGATTCTGGGCGACGGAGTATCCTCGTTTGAGGCGTTAGAGGGCGGCGGTACCCTGATTACGCTGAGCAGCGGGAAAACCGTCCGCGCCGACATGGTGCTTCTCTCTATTGGAGTAAAACCAAACAGCGGGCTTGCCAGGGAGGCGGGGCTTAAGCTGAATGCCCGGGGCGGCATTGTAACGGACTCTTATATGAAGACATCGGATGATAATATATATGCCGTGGGCGATGTGGTCGAGGTGGAGAATTTCGTCCTGGAAACACCGGCGATGATACCGCTTGCAGGACCGGCCAACCGGCAGGCCAGAATCTGCGCCGACAATCTGGCCGGGGACAGAAAAGAGTACCATGGAACAATGGGAACGTCGGTTGCCAAGGTCTTTGACTACTCGGCAGCCGTTACCGGAGTCAATGAGAAGACGCTCCGGGCCATGGGAAAAGAGAAGGATAAAGATTATTTTTCCATCCTCATCAGCCAGAGATCCCATGCGGGATATTATCCAGGTTCCACGGTGCTTCATCTTAAAATGCTGTTTGACCGTGACGGCCGTCTGTTCGGCGCCCAGGCCGTGGGTCCGGAGGGAGCGGATAAACGGATTGACGTGATCGCGTCGGTCATGCGCGGCCACGGTACGATCTACGATTTGGAGGAACTGGAGCTGGCGTATGCCCCACCTTTCTCATCGGCAAAGGATCCGGTCAATATGCTGGGATTTGTAGCGGAGAACGTGCTGGATGGTCTGGTGGCGTTTATCAGCTGCGCCGGACTGGATGAAATGGCGGCGGATAAAGAGGCGGCAAAGAATATGACGATCCTGGATGTAAGGGAGGATGTCGAATTTGCCGAATACCACATTCCCGGCTCCGTGCATATTCCTCTTGGCAAACTGAGGGAGCGTCTTGGAGAGCTTGACAAGAATAAGATGACGGCCGTTATCTGCGCGGCAGGAATCAGAGCATACAACGGGGCGCGTATCCTGATGCAGAACGGTTTCTCACGCGTGCAGGTAATGGAGGGAGGAATCAATTTCTATAAAACGCAGCATCACAGAGATTTTGAGAATGAAAGCAACAGGAATATTCCTGCCGAAATCCCGGGCTGCCCGTTGGATCAGGGGAAATAGGGACGGAATCATATAGAAGTCAGAAGCGAAATATGGCAGAATTTCCCGGTATATCTTCCAGTTTTATTGTGTTATTATAGTTTTGTAACAAAAATGTAATAATTTTGAAACATATAGGAGGATTTACCATGATGAAATTACGTTTACTTTCCGCAGCAGCCCTGACCGCATTTATGGTTGCAGCAGCACCGGCAATGACATCCCAGGCTGCTATGTTCACAACCTGTGTTCCGGGGAACAGCTCCGGTTCTATATTTAACTCAGGAATGTTTTCAGGAAACTTCGGCCAGAGAGGCGGCCAGGGATTCTGCGGCGATTTTAGCTGCGGCGACTGTCTGACGGGAGGAAACTGCCAGAACGGTACTGACTGTCTGGGTGGTGGAAACTGCCAGAACGGCGAAAGCTGCCAGACAGGAAACTGCCAGACTGGCGGAAGCTGCCAGGGCGGCAATACTGGCGCCGGATGGCAGACCGGAATCCAGACAATTCCGTCCTTCGGCGGCAGACCGGCAGCATCCATGCTGAATTCCTGCAGATAATCAAATAAAGTAAATTACGAATGGGAGGACTGTTTTACATCCTCCCGTTTTGCATATTCGCTGAGAAAACGGCAGAAGTCTTCCAGTACCTTCTCATTTTCCTCGGTGGAGCGGCGGGTCAGGATGATATCGCGTTTACAGACGGGATATTCAATGGGAAGCAGGGCAACCTTTGGCGTCGATAAGAGTCCCCACGAGTATTCAGGCCAGAAACCGATGCCAAGGCCTGCCGCAATCAGGTTGCGTACGGATTCGGGGTTGTCGCTTTCACAGATGATATGCGGCGTAAATCCGGATTCCAGACAGAAACGGTCGCAGATGCGCCGCATCGGCCTGTTATTGGACAGGCTGATGAAACCTTCCCCCTGCAGCTCTTCCAGGCGGATGGAAGGGCGTCCTGCGTAAGACGAGCAGGAGGGAACGGCCATAAAGAACGCCTCTTTTAAAATAATGCTTCCATTTCCCTTCAGCTCTTCTCCAGGGAAAGCGGTAGAGATGCATAAATCTTCATTTTCCACGTCGGGGTTCTGCCAGAGCCGGAAATTAACGTCAGGGTGGAGCTGTTTATATTCAATAATACAGTCGGTGACCAGCCTTGACGCGGCCAGCAGATTCAGGTGTATGGTGTGGACCGACTGGCTGGCCCTTTCCTGCAGCGCGGCCGGCAGCTCTTCTAAGGAGGCCAGGATGGGAATTAACTGTTTTTCCAGAAAACGTCCTGTGTCGTTGAGGCGGATATTTCTTTTTTCGCGGTCGAAGAGTGTGACACCCAGTTCGTTTTCCAGACGTTTAATGGATTGGGAGAGGGCGGGCTGGGCAATCTGAAGCGCCTCGGCCGCTTTTGTCATATGCTGGTATTTTGCCGCTACGAGGAAGTAGCGGAGCTGTAAGAGTTCCATAATGGTTCCTTTCTTTTGTTCTGTATATCTGGAAATCCTGTTTTCTGAACCGTGACAGGATATATTTATATTATAATTACTAAATGCCGGAAACACAACAAAATAAGAGAATATCATAACATGAAAGTTATGAAAAGATAAAAAATAAGTATTAGATATCGTTAAAAAAATAACGTATAATAGGGATATAAAGAACGGGGGACACCCAATCAGGAGGAACGGATATGACGAACAGGACAGTATGTATTGAGAGAGAATATGGAAGCAACGGGAAAAAAATTGCGGAGTGGCTCTCCAAAAGCACGGGAATTCACTGCTACGGCAAGAATGAACTGTTAGAGGCTGCTGAGAAGTACGGACTGGTTCAGGAGAACGGGGAAGACGCAGAAGAGAACGAATATAAGACCTACTGTGAAACCATTAAATTTCTGGCGGACAAGGGTTCCTGTATCTTCGTAGGCACATGCGCTTCAGCAGTTCTTCAGGGAAGACCGAGGAATTTCAACGTATTTATCAAGGCCGACATGGAGAGCAAGATTTTCTGGGCCATGGAGAGTGAAAAAGTGGAGCGCGATAAGGCAGAGGAAATCATCGCCCAGATGGACGATAAACGCAAAGAAACGAGAAAGCATTTCGCGATAACTGCAGACGGAAAACCGGTGGAATATGATTTGGTAGTCACAAGCTCCAAATTCGGTATCGAAGGAACGGCGGAAATCATTAAAAACTGCCTGTCCAGAATTTAATAGACAAAGTAACGATAACATTGAGACAGTCACGTAAAACAAAGAGAATTGATAGTGAAATAAATATCACAAACTATAGCTTATAAAATATGAATTTGTGACTTATAAAAAATAAACCGTATCAGAGTTAGCCTGGAAACTGCTGCTGTACGGTTTGTTTTTTATTTTAAAGAGTGTCGGGGTTATATTTTTTAAAGAGGGGGCCTTCCTCACCGTAACCATCACGGATAAAGCCGCAGCCCTGCAGCACCCCTTGTGATGCTTTGTTATCCGGTTCGGTCTGGGCGGTGACGCATCTGACACCCTTCCGCCCAAATGCCCATTTGGATATGCCTTTTACGGCCTCTGCCGCATAGCCGTTCCGTCTGAACTCCTCACCGATCCCGTAGCCGAGCTCCACGATTCCTTCCGCATCGGGAGCGCCCTTAAAGCCAATTTCACCGACCTGCGTCCCGCCGGACAGAGTGATTTTCCAGTTGGAGCCCCATTCTTCCCGGCCTGGCAGGCTTTGCATGGTTTCGATCATTTCATGGTAGGCCTGTTTCATTGCACTGTCTTTTTCGCTGTGATATAGAGCATTCATTTCTTCGATATTCTGCGGCGCGAGGTAAAGCCGTTCCGTTTCAATTAAAATCTTTTTCATAGTCATCCAATTTCCTTTTATTTTCCTGTACTGCGTTTTTTTACCGCGTTTATCCGGAGGATGAGGCCTGATTCCATCCGGTTATCTTCAGTCTAGTATCAGCCGGCGAAATTGTCAAATCATTCAGGAAATATTCGCGGAGCATTCCACGTGAACAGCTGTAAGATGCTTTATAAATGGTTTTTTAAAATGCCTTTATCAAGGCTTTTTCAGGTGCCTTTCTTTAATTGACAGACATCTCTAACTATAATACAATAGAGAAGGTGCGGCCGCCGCCCCGCATCACGGTAACCGGAAGGATAAAAGAACTATTGAAGGACAAACCGATACTTTAGAAAAAATATTTAGAGCAGATACTTAAAACCGATACTTAAAACCGATACGTATAATACACACGTAATGAATTTCAGATTCATAAGGAGATAATAATGAACTATCAGGATATTAATTCAAAAACAATTGACCAATGGGTGAAGGATGGCTGGGTATGGGGAACCCCCATATCACACGAAGAATTTGAGCGCGCCCTCCGCGGTGACTGGAAAGTCGTGCTGACGCCGAATAAAACAGTACCGGTGGAATGGTTCGGCGATCTGCGCGGGAAGAAGGTGCTGGGACTTGCAAGCGGCGGAGGACAGCAGATGCCGCTCTTTACGGCGGCCGGAGCGCAGTGTACCGTGCTTGATTACTCAGAGAAACAACTGGCCCAGGAAAAAATGGTGGCAGAGCGCGAGGGCTACGACATTACAATTATCAGAGCCGATATGACGAAAACACTTCCATTTGAAGACGGGAGCTTTGATTTGATCTTCCATCCCGTTTCCAATTGCTATGTGGAGGAAGTAAAACCGATTTTCAGGGAGTGCTACCGGGTCCTGAAGGACGGAGGAATCCTGCTTGCGGGACTCGACAACGGCATAAACTATATTTTTGACGATGACGAGAAGGAGCTCTTGAACTCCCTGCCTTTTAATCCGCTGAAAAATGAGGATCATATGAAGCAGCTGGAGGCCGATGACAGCGGAGTACAGTTTTCCCATACAATGGAGGAGCAGATTGGCGGTCAGCTTGAGGCGGGATTCATCCTGACTCATATAATGGAAGACATTAACGGTGAAGGTAATTTAAAAGAGCACAATATCCCCTGTTTTGTCGCGACACGCGCAGTGAAAAGAAACGATCTGCAGCCGTGCAAACTTATCTGATATGGGACATAAGTGCCATTTGTGGGGACGGGCCTGCAACTGGGTACATAAATACGAAGAAGAGATGTAAAATGTTACGTTAAACTTAAAAAGAGGGGCCGGAAGTGTAATTCTTCCTGTCCCTCTTTTTATACAATATTCACTTTCCAATTATTTACCGTCTGCGATGATGATCTCCTGTGCATACGGCAATGTCTGAATCCAGTCACAGAATGTGTGCCACTCGGTCAGCTTATGATCTTTTCTCGCATAGTAGATATTGATCAGAGTCTCATAGTTAAAGGAGCATGTCCGAAGCTGGTTGTAGCTGGTAGGAAGGAGCTGGATCATATCATACCAGTCGTCCTTGCTCTTTGTCTCCAGATATCTGAGGCGGATTTCCTCCATCTTATCGACAACGCCCTGCATAAATTCTTTCGTTGCAGGCGTCATGTGATCACAGCTGAAGTCCTCTAACGTGAACGGCTTGCTTGCAATTTTGTGCATCGTACTGCAGGAATTGGCAACAGTTGCAATTTTATATGTATCATATTCTTTCCACCAGTAGAGCGGAGCTGTAATGTCAACAGATACGAGGATCTGACGGACATATTTGCGGTGATCGCTTCCGGCCATGCGCAGCTTCTTCGCCAGATTCAAATCGTTCGGACCGAGGATATAGTTGCCCTTCTCATCATAAAAGCTGTCCGTACGGTTCCAGCTGTTAAGGGGATTTCTTGCGCCACGGAGAGCATTCTCCATATTCATTACGCTGGTTCTTTCTAATGTAATCATGGTGATTCCTTTCATCGATTCCCTGTTTTCCTGTTTTCGTGGTACTAAAATTATTATACCAGAAGAAGATAAAAAATCAATTGTAAGATTGGAGGAGAAATGAGAACGCCGCCGGGGCGGCCGGGGGGCGGGATGGTGAGAGGGAGGGTGTGAGTCTTCAGTCCCGGGCTGTAAGTTGTCGCGGGTGGGGAATACGGGCAGAAAAAGTTCCTTCGGGAAACGCTTGCGCTCTTCGAAGTACATAACGGAACTAACCTCGAAAATACCTCGGTAAGTGCCGATGAACTTCCAGGTTCCCTGCGGAATCTTTTTCTCCCGGATTCCCCACGGGAAGGTTATGGACCGGGACTGAAGACGCGAAGGTTGTCGCCATCCCAAACCCCGGCCTGCGGCCGCTGAATTGTTTTTATTTCTTCAAAGGGGGGAGGTATTGTCGCTGCCACTACATTTCCTCGAATTCCGGGAGAATGCCTTCTGCATGGTATTCAATTGATGAATCAGAGCTTTAGCGCCTGACCTATCCTTGAATAACCGTTGAATTTTTAGATCAATCGTAAAATTTAACTTTGGATTTTTTTCTGAATCCAGCCCCAAATACCTACATAAGGTAAAAAATTCACGACTCCATAGTGGCCGCGACAATACCTCCCTCCCCACTTGACGAAAGAGACAATCAGCCCTGAAGCCGGCGGACGGGGCAACAACCTCCCCTGAGTCTTCAGTCCCGTCGACAACCTTCCCCCTTCGCCACCCCCTACAAACCGGGACTGAAGACTCATCCATCCAACCCACTCCCCCGTCCGCCATCTTTCAGAGGCGTCCTCGCATCTCAACTAATCTCAACTGCTCAGAGTAGAGCTTGTATTTACAGTAAAAATATAGTAGAATACGTAACAGTCCAGATACAGGGAAAATTTATGGGAGCATACTCCCTAAAACCTGTAATAGAGGAAAATGTGAGTTTTAATTAAGGAGAATAAAATGAGAGTAATAGATGTATCCGGAGTTGGAGCGGCAGCCGTCTTCCTGATAAAGGGAAAATCGAATATCCTGTTTGAGGCGGGGATGGCCTATGCGGCTGATTTGATGGTTGAGAAAATCAGGCGTGAGCTGGATGGCGGGAAGTTGGACGCGGTTCTTTTGTCCCACTCCCATTATGACCATGTGGCAGGTCTTCCGGCTGTGCGGAAAGCCTGGCCGGAGGTGAAGGTGTATGCCTCGGAGCGGGCGAAGGAGATTCTTACGAAGCCGTCGGCGCTTTCCACCATCCGGAACTTAAGCAGTATTGCGGCCGGGGCGGCCGGCATGGGCTGGAACAAGGACTACCGGGATGAGGATTTGAGGGTCGACATGGTGCTCAATGACGGGGAAACGGTCCAGCTTGGGGATCACAAGGTATTTGCGTTTGAAACATTGGGACATACAAAATGTTCTCTTTCCTATATTGTGGACAATGAACTGATGCTGTGCAGCGAATCAGTCGGCGTGCTCGGGCCGTCCGGCGGTTATATGCCTGCATTTCTGGTGGATTATAAGGGAGCCAGGGAGTCCATTATCAAGTCCAGGAATTACCATGTGAAAGACATTATCTTAAACCACTACGGATTTGTAAGGGAAGAAGATAAACCGCGCATCTGGGATATTATGTTGGAAAAACTGGAGAGCAGTAAGAACAGGATGATCCGGATTATGAAGGAATGCGGTTCGGATGAGGAGGCCCTCAAAAAGATGGAGAGCGTCTTCCATGAGAAGGTTGATAAGAAAGAGCAGCCGGATGAGGCATTTGATATCAATGCGCTGAGCATGATGAAAACGCTGCGGCGTCAGTTTCCGGAAGAATTTGAGGGGTAATGTTGTATTTATTTGAGGAGTAATGCTGTATTTAATAGAAGAAACGCAGAAACAGGGAATATCGGAAAGGCAGGTGCGGTATGCAGTTAATAGCGGCGGTAGACAAAAACTGGGCCATCGGGCAGAGAGGACAGATGCTGGTTACCATACCGGCGGATCAGAAGCTGTTCCGTCAGGAGACAATGGGAAAGATTATTGTAATGGGAAGAAAAACCTTCCTCACGCTTCCGGGAGAGCGCCCGTTAGACGGAAGAATCAACCTGATTCTGACGACGGACAGGAACTTTAAGATGAAGGGAGCCGATGTCTGCTACAGTATGGATGAGGCGATGGAAAAACTTGAATGGTATAAAAAAGAACGGGGATTCACGGATCAGGACATTTATATCATCGGAGGCCAGAGCATTTATGAGCAGTTCCTGCCATACTGCGATACGGCCCACATCACATACATCGACTATATATATCAGGCCGATACCTATCTTGTGAATCTGGAAAAAGAGGGATGGATTGTGACCGAGGAAAGCGACGAACAGACCTACTTTGATCTCTGTTATGAGTTCAGAAAATACAGAAGGCCATAGGGGTGATTGTCTGTACAACTCTAAACCGCTTTTCTTATTATAACAGTATTTTTAAAGGGGAAGACATGTTTTTGCTTGTCTTTATAGAGGTGAAGTGGTAAAATGTAGGCAATCTTTTGCATATTTATGTCATTTTCTGCAGAACAGCCCCCAAAACAGCAGAGTTTTACAGGTAATGTTCCAGCAAGGCACAGCAGTATATTTATAAAGTATGCAAAGGCAAAAATACATCGAATAGAACAGAGGAAACAGGAGGAAAAGCA
This sequence comes from [Clostridium] symbiosum, assembly GCA_036419695.1. Lineage (NCBI taxonomy): Bacteria > Bacillati > Bacillota > Clostridia > Lachnospirales > Lachnospiraceae > Otoolea > [Clostridium] symbiosum. The sequence continues at coordinate 3,462,278 of CP143946.1, read as the reverse complement.
TGTACCAGATTTTAAAAGCGGAAAAGCTGGCTGATAAAATTTATCTGATGGTCGTGGAAGCCCCAAGAGTCGCACGTTCCTGCGAACCGGGGGAGTTTGTGATTGTCAAGATAGATGAAGAAGGGGAGAGGGTTCCTCTGACCATTTGTGATTATGACCGGGAGAAGGGAACCGTGACGATTGTCTTCCAGACGGTCGGCGCATCCACGGAACGGATGAGCGGGCTGAAGGCCGGGGACGCCTTCCGCGATTTTGTCGGCCCCCTTGGAAACCCGTCCGAGTTTGTAAAAGAAGACCCGGAGACACTGAAAAAGAAGAAAATCCTTTTTGTCGCCGGAGGAGTCGGCGCCGCCCCTGTGTACCCGCAGGTGAAATGGATGAAGGAGCACGGCATGGACGTGGACGTCATCGTGGGCTCCAAGACAAAGGACCTCCTGATCCTGACGGAAGAGATGGAAAAACAGGCGGGGAACCTTTACATAACGACCGATGACGGAAGCTTTGGCTATAAGGGGATGGTGACGGAGGTCATCACGGACCTGGTGGAGAACCAGGGGAAGAAATACGACACCTGTGTGGCAATCGGCCCGATGATTATGATGAAATTCGTCTGTCTGCTGACAAAGAAGCTGGAAATTCCAACGGTGGTCAGCTTGAACCCGATTATGGTGGACGGGACCGGGATGTGCGGGGCCTGCCGCGTGACGGTGGGTGACAAGGTGAAATTCGCCTGCGTGGACGGCCCGGAATTCGACGGCCATCTGGTAAACTTTGACGAAGCCATGAAACGCCAGCAATTGTACCGCACCCAGGAGGGCCGGGCAATGCTCAGACTTCAGGAGGGGGATACCCACCACGGCGGATGCGGACATTGCGGAGGTGAAGAATAGATGGAAGCAAAGAGAGATATGACGGTAAAGGTCCCGGTAAGGGAACAGGATCCAAAGGTGCGCGCCGCCAACTTTGAGGAGGTATGCCTGGGCTATAACCAGGCGGAGGCCATGGCGGAGGCGGAGCGCTGCTTAAACTGCAAAAATGCAAAGTGCATCGCAGGCTGCCCGGTGTCCATCGACATCCCGGCGTTTATCCAGGAAGTGAAGAACGGGGAGATCGAGGAAGCGGCCAGGGTGATTGCCAAAGCGTCGGCCCTCCCGGCCGTCTGCGGCCGTGTCTGCCCGCAGGAGACGCAGTGTGAAGGCCTCTGCATCAGGGGAATCAAAGGGGAGCCGGTCTCCATCGGCAAACTGGAGCGGTTTGTGGCGGACTGGTCGAGGGAACACGGCTTTGTGCCGGAGGCCCCGGAGAAGACCAACGGGAAAAAGGTGGCCGTGATCGGCTCCGGCCCCTGCGGCCTGACCTGCGCCGGTGACCTGGCAAAGCTGGGATATGAAGTGACCATTTTCGAGGCCCTCCATGAGGCGGGCGGAGTGCTTACTTACGGAATCCCGGAGTTCCGTCTGCCGAAGGCGGATGTGGTCCAGCCGGAGATTGACAACGTAAAGAAGCTGGGCGTCAGGATCGAGACAAACGTGGTAATCGGAAAGTCGGTTACCATCGATGAACTGATGGAAGAGGAAGGGTTCCAGGCCGTATTTATCGGTTCCGGAGCGGGACTTCCGAAATTCATGGGGATCCCGGGGGAGAATGCCAACGGGGTGTTCTCTGCCAACGAGTATCTGACCAGGAGTAACCTGATGAAGGCGTTCCGCGACGATTATGACACACCGCTGATGATCGGGAAAAAAGTGGTGGTAGTCGGCGGCGGAAACGTGGCCATGGATGCGGCCAGGACGGCGCTGCGCCTTGGGGCCGAGGTACATATCGTATACAGGAGAAGTGAGAAGGAGCTGCCGGCCAGGGCAGAGGAAGTCCACCATGCAAAGGAGGAGGGGATTAAGTTCGACCTCCTGACCAACCCGGTGGAGATCCTGACGGATGATAACGGCTGGGTGAGCGGCATCATCTGCCGGAGAATGGAGCTTGGCGAGCCGGATGAATCGGGAAGGAGAAGGCCGGTGGAGCAGGCGGGATCGGATTTTCGGATCGACGCCGACACGGTGATTATGGCGCTTGGAACGTCCCCGAACCCGCTGATCTCCGCCACGACGGAGGGCCTGTCCGTAAACCGCTGGAAATGCATTATCGCCGATGAGAAGGATGGAAAGACGACGAAAGAGGGCGTCTATGCAGGCGGAGATGCCGTGACCGGGGCGGCGACCGTCATCCTTGCCATGGAGGCGGGGCGTGCCGGGGCGCGCGGAATTCACGAGTACCTTTCAGGTAAATAATGATGCGGTTTGCGAAAGCTTTGGCACAACAGCTTGCGCAGCCGGCATTTGTATAAAGTGCAGCCCTGGCCGGAGCTTATTTGTGATGGCCGGGGCTGTTTTGTAATGGTGGAAATAATCGTAACAGCTCAGATAGGTCTGCGCATTTACTGCGCTGACCGTACAAAAAGGTAGTGGCAGCAAGCATTCGGCTCATCGCGTAGCGATTTCATTAGCCGAATGCCGTAATAGTTCATGCTGTCTGAACTGTTACAAATAATCAATTTAGAGGGAAAAAAGATGAATAAAAAGGTAGATTTACTCCATGAGCCGATTCTGCCGGCTCTGACGCGGCTGGCAGTGCCGATTATGGCCACGTCACTGGTTCAGATGGCCTATAATCTGACGGATATGGCATGGATTGGCAGACTGGGAGCCGGCGCGGTGACGGCCGTGGGAACCGCCGGAATGTACAGCTGGCTTTCACAGGGGATTGTGGATCTGGCTAAAATTGGCGGTCAGGTTAAGGTGGCTCACGCGCTGGGCGCCGGCAATGACAGGGAAGCGGCACAGTATGCAAAAGGCGCCATCCAGATGGGGCTTTTGTTTGCTGTGATTTTTGGAATGATTTCACTGTTTGGGGCCAGGCATCTGATTGGTTTTTTCGGGCTTAAGGATCCGGTAATCATAGCAAATTCGGAGAATTACCTGCGCATTGTCTGCGGCCTGATTATTTTTCCCTATATCAACTCGGTGCTGACCGGTATCCTGACGGCCACCGGCGACAGCAAAACGCCGTTTAAGGCCAATGTCATCGGTCTGGCGGCTAATATGGTTCTCGACCCGGTCCTGATCTTTGGAATCGGTCCGTTTCCTGTTCTCGGAGTGGTCGGAGCCGCCATCGCGACGGTGACGGCGCAGATCACGGTTTCCGTCATTTTTATCCTGGCGGTCAGCCGGGATACGGCGCTTTTCAAACAGTTCAGGCTGTTTTCCAGGACGCCAATCCGGTATATAAAGGAGATCGTGACCATCGGATTCCCGGCATCGATACAGAACCTGATCTATGCGGGAATATCGATGATTTTGACGAGACTGGTGACGAGCTGGGGAGATACGGCGGTGGCGATCCAGAGAGTGGGCGGTCAGGTGGAATCCGTCTCCTGGATGGTCGGAGAAGGTTTTGCAGCAGCAGTCAATTCATTTACAGGACAGAATTTCGGCGCAGGAATGTTTAACCGTGTTAAAAAAGGTTATTCAGCAGCAGTAAAAATGATGGGAATATGGGGAATGATGACTACCGCCCTGCTGATTTTCATGGCGAGGCCGATTTTTGGAATATTCATCCATGAACCGGAAGTGCTTCAGGCCGGAGTGGAATATCTTCAAATCCTTGGGCTTTCCCAGTTCTTTATGCTGATAGAGGTGACGTCGGTCGGCGCCTTTGCCGGCCTTGGAAAGACTTCCATCCCATCGGTGTTAAGCATTACGCTGACCTCGGCCAGAATTCCGCTGGCGATTCTGTTTTCCGCCATGGGCCTGGGACTAAACGGCATCTGGTGGGCGCTCACCGTATCCAGCGTGGCAAAGGGAATCATTTTCTACATCGCCTATAAAATAACATTGAAAAAAATGGAAAAAAGGATGGGGATCCCATTACAAAAAACGACGTAAAACTTCAAGAAACGGCCGGTGTTTTTGTGAAAAGTTTTCTGGAAAAAACTATAGACGAATTAAAAGATACGTGAGATAATAAGAACAAGTATGATGTGATAAAATTAACAAAGTACTAACACATTCATTTTGAAAGGAGTCTTAAAATGATCTATTCACACGAAGTTGAAAGTATGTGTCCAGTAGCGCAGGGCGTTAATCACGGTTGTGCTCCGATTCCGGAAGAAGCAAAATGGGTAAAATCCAGAGAGGTGAAAGATATCTCCGGTTTAACCCACGGCGTGGGCTGGTGTGCTCCGCAGCAGGGCGCCTGTAAGCTGACTCTGAATGTAAAAGAGGGAATCATTCAGGAAGCTTTAGTAGAGACAATCGGATGTTCAGGTATGACACACTCCGCAGCCATGGCAGCAGAAATTCTCCCGGGAAGAACCGTTCTGGAGGCGCTGAACACCGACCTTGTCTGTGATGCAATTAATACGGCAATGAGAGAGCTTTTCCTTCAGATCGCATACGGAAGAACACAGAGTGCATTCTCAGAGGATGGTCTTCCAATCGGTGCAGGTCTTGAGGATTTGGGCAAGGGACTTCGTTCTCAGGTTGGTACAATGTATGGAACATTAAAGAAAGGTCCGCGTTACCTGGAGATGGCGGAAGGCTATGTAACAGGAATCGCTCTGGATGACGAGAATCAGATCATCGGTTACCAGTTCGTAAACTTTGGCAAGATGACGGATTTCATTAAGAAGGGCGACGATCCGGCTACTGCATATGAGAAATCCAAAGGCCAGTACGGCCGTGTGGACGACGCTGTGAAGATTATCGATCCGAGACAGGAATAATCGGCGGTTATCACGTGCAGTGAAGGTATTACATAGACAAAGGCTTAACAGCAGGTAAAAATATTCTTATTATTCACAGCCGTTATACCCGGTAAGACGGGGAGCGCTGTTCCGCGAGGTGTGTTACTGTCCGCAGTATTGCCGCATCTTCGGGACTGTGGATAGTGACAAAATATTAAGGAGGATCATAGAGTTATGGCATTATTTGAATCATATGAGAGACGAATTGACAAAATCAATTCCGTATTAAACAGCTATGGCATCGCTTCCATTGAAGAGGCCGAGAAAATCACGAAAGATGCTGGACTGAACGTATATGACCAGGTGAAGAAAATTCAGCCTATCTGCTTTGAGAACGCAGGCTGGGCTTACACAGTAGGCGCTGCCATTGCCATCAAGAAAGGATGCAGAAGAGCGGCGGACGCAGCGGCGGCAATCGGTGAGGGACTTCAGTCCTTCTGTATCCCGGGCTCCGTTGCCGACCAGCGTAAAGTAGGTTTAGGCCACGGCAACCTTGGCAAGATGCTTCTGGAAGAAGAGACCGACTGTTTCTGTTTCCTGGCAGGCCATGAGTCCTTTGCAGCCGCAGAGGGCGCCATCGGTATTGCCGAGAAGGCCAATAAAGTACGTCAGAAACCGCTCCGTGTTATCTTAAACGGACTTGGCAAAGACGCAGCCCAGATCATTTCCCGTATCAACGGCTTTACCTATGTTGAGACGGAGATGGACTACTATACGGGCGAAGTGAAAGAGCTGTGGAGAAAATCCTACTCCGAAGGCTTAAGGGCGAAAGTGAACTGCTACGGCGCAAACGACGTAACAGAAGGCGTTGCCATCATGTGGAAAGAGGGTGTAGACGTTTCCATCACCGGAAACTCCACCAACCCGACAAGATTCCAGCATCCGGTGGCAGGTACTTACAAGAAAGAATGTATTGAAAAAGGCAAGAAGTACTTTTCCGTTGCATCCGGCGGCGGTACAGGCCGTACCCTTCATCCCGACAACATGGCGGCAGGTCCTGCTTCCTACGGTATGACGGATACACTGGGCCGTATGCACTCCGACGCCCAGTTCGCAGGTTCCTCCTCTGTTCCGGCTCACGTTGAGATGATGGGTCTGATCGGCGCAGGCAATAACCCGATGGTCGGAATGACGGTAGCCGTTGCGGTCAGCGTGCAGGAAGCTGCTGAGGCTGGAAAGTTCTAATAAAATTGTAGATTAATGAGATTTCAAAAGACCGCACTAACCTTTAATGGTTGGTGCGGTCTTTTGAAATTGTGGATATATGAATTTCAAAATAGTGATTTTCCATAAATTTTGTACTATACTATCAAGATAAAGGTGGTGGGCAAAATGGACTTATTTATTCCAAAAGAAACCTTAGATATATTATCTTGATGTGCTTGGATTTAGACTTAGGTTTGAGCAATATCCAGAAGAATTTCCAGATTATTTTAGAGTAGTTGATTTGCGAAAAGGAAAAAAGGCTGACGACGGTTATCGCGCCATTCATTTATATTATCAAAGAGATAATCTAGCATATCCGATTGAAATTCAGTTGTGGTGTGGAGAAGATTACTTGTTTAATATTTGGAGTCATAGATATATCTATAAATATAAAGATGCTGAAATGGGAAAGTTACTCTATGAGGAATATGCTGCAAAGATAATTTGCAGTGAACAGGATTTTGTGGAGCGTCTGAAATTTTTGGAAGGTAAAAAGGTTAAATAAAGAGATATTTAACCTCCCTGATTGGAACGCCCGCCAAAGTGGGCAGAAGGGAGCATGAACGGGAGATAAAAAATTTATATTGTGGCAAAAATCTTCGATAAGCAGGGGTGTTTGGCGTATCAATGTAAGACTGTGAATGAGGCACGATGTTTGCCAGGCACACTGGAAGCATTGCGGGCGGATGGTGTGCAGATTGTTATACTTGATAGTCCAGAGATATATTCAGAATATGCCCCTTATTCTTATGTGGAGGATATGAAAAAATTCATAGACATGGTTAGTCAAATGAATCGTGTGGCTTAGGACATAGAAAAGCATTATAAAGTTGTCAATAGTGCCCAGTAGCACACTCATAGCGCACAACTACCCCTAAAATCCTTGAAAATCCAGCCCTCACCGCTTCTATTGAGGAAGCCTCTAAAGCTGGTAAATTTTAAGAAAATGCTGATAGAATAAGATGTTTTGGGTGTGTTTGGTGGTTGGAATAAAAAATTGATAATTACTAAACTATTGATATTTTTCTATTTCTTGACGTAACATGATGTTAGCAGAGAAAAGCGGTTGTGTCCACTGGACGCAAAGCGAAACCCCAAGGAGTTGCACCTCCTTGGTTTTTTTTTAACCGGAAAAACCGTTAAAGGCCTCCTGAACCTTGCTTAAGAACCGCTCTGCGGCTCCCGAAAAAAGCTGGTATTTCTTCCATACAAGATTCAGATGCGATTCCATGCGCGGTTCCAGCGGCCGGAAACAGAGGCGGCTTTCCTCAGATGTGTTGACCAGCTTGTCAAGGCAAATGGCATAGCCCATCCCTTCGTCTACCATGAGAGACGCATTATAGACCAGGTTATAGGTAGCCACAATGTTCAGCTTTTCGTATTCGGTTCCCAGCCATCCGGAAAACAGATTGCTTGTCAGCGTCTGACGTGAGGTGATAATGGGCAGACCGTGCAAATCCTCTGCCCGGATGGCGGCGCGGGCCGCCAGGGGGCAGTCTTTCGGCATCAGGAGGCCCCAGGTATCTGTGGCGGGAAGCTTGATATAGTCATATTTTTTCATATCGGCCGGTTCTATGATGACGCCGAAATCCAACAGTCCCTTATCCAGACGTTCCGTTACATCGTCCGCATTGCCGCTGAACAGGTGGTATCGGATCTGAGGGCAGGATCTCTGCAAATCCGTGGCAATCCTGGCAATATGGCGCATGGCGTCCGTCTCTCCGCCGCCAATATAGATATCTCCGCCGACGGTTTCTCCCGGCGCCATTAACTCAGACTCCGTCTTCTCCACCAGCTCCAAAATTTCAGTTGCCCGCTTGCGTAAGAGCATTCCTTCCTCCGTCAGGGTAATCCTTCTGCTTCCGCGGATTAACAGCTTCTTTCCAATCTCTTCCTCTAAATCCATCAACTGCCGCGACAGGGTGGGCTGTGTCATATGGAGTGATTCTGCCGCCCCGGAGATGCTCTCTTCTCTGGTCACGGCCAGAAAGTAACGTAAAACACGGATATCCATTCTGATTCCTCCTTGATCCCTGCTTGTTTTAACCAGATTATAGCCTGGGAATATATGCCTGTCAAGCATGGAAAAGTATTTAATATAAGCATTTGCTATTATATATGCGGTGAATTATAATCATGCTGAGAGAGGTGATGATATGGCGGACTATATGAGAGATACCGGGGCAGTCATACAAAACTTAAAAGATGCCGGATGTGATAAAGCAGTGGTCGAGGAGTTTTTGGAGTTTGCAAAAGCCGGAGAGAGACAGAAGCAGTTTACCCTTCTGGAAAAGCATAGGAAATCACTGCTGGATAAAGTTCACGGTAAAGAAAAGCAGATTGACTGTCTCGATTTTCTGGCTTTTCAGATGAGAAAAGAGGAGCAGAATCAAGAGGTTAAAAAGGAAAGGAGACGGCTATGAAGTATATGAAAGGAATTTGGGGATTTCTTTACCTGATGGCGCTGGTTTTATCCGTTGCAGGGTGTGCAAAAGCTGCAATGGGGACAACGGCAGAGCCCGAAGAACCTTATACATCGGCCGATTTGAATTATGGCGATGCCGCCAGCTGCGCCACCGCAGAGCAGAAGGACGAAGATGCGGCCGCTCTAATTGCTGCGCCAGACGGCAGTACCGATCCAGTCACGGAAGAAAATAAAAAACAGCAGATCCGTGTTTCGGCAGGTGAGAAAACCGTTGTTTTTGAATTAAATGAAAGTGCGGCGGCTAAAAGCCTGTGCCAGCAGCTTCCATTAACCACAGAGGTGGAAAATTACGGTCAAAATGAGAAAATTTTTTATCTCCCGGAAAATCTCGATATAACAGATACCCCGCAGGCAGCTTCAGGAGCGGGGACGCTGGCCTATTATGCCCCCTGGGGAGATGTGGTCATGTTCTACGGTGACTACAGCCCGAACGGCAAGCTGTATGAACTGGGGCAGGCGGTATCAGGAAGCGGGGAGATCAGCAGTCTTTCAGGAACTTTGCAAATTGAAAAGGCCGGGTAAACAGAAACGGGCTTTAGCAGAACCGTGGATGATTCCTGGGTAAAGGAGAAAAGGAAAATGAGTAAAAAAATATTAGTTATTTCTACCAGCCCACGTATGGGCGGTAATTCGGAGATACTGGCAGATGAGTTTATCAGAGGGGCAAAGGAGGCCGGCCATGAGACGGAGAAAGTCTGTCTTTATGATAAGACGGTTAAGTTCTGTACGGGATGCCTGGCCTGCCAGCATACGGGAAAATGTGTGATTCATGATGACGCGGCCATGATTGTGGAGCGCATGCGCCGGGCCGACGTGCTCGTATTCGCAACACCGGTCTATTTTTACGAAATGTCCGGACAGATGAAAACACTGCTGGACCGGACAAATCCACTTTTCCCGGGAGAATATGTTTTTCGTGATATCTACCTGATGTCAGCCTCTGCCGATGAGGCGGCAGGTTCCATGGACGGTGCGGTGAAAGGTCTGGAAGGTTGGCTCAGCTGTTTTGAGCTCTCACGCCTGGCCGGAGTAGTACGTGGTACGGGAGCCGATAAAAAGGGGGATATTAAGGACCGGCCGGAGGCGTTGGCGGCAGCCTATGAGATGGGAAAGAACGCTTAAGTATTTGAAAATAATCTGGAAGTGTATTCAGGATGATAAAAAAACAAAGTGGTTTATGAAAAGCCCACAGCAGCCATATCAGAAAGGAATCAATTATGATGAAAGAGATCAAACAGGAGTTTTTAACGGGAGAGAGAGCCCTGTTCCACGGAAAAAACTTAAAAATCACCGACACGACCTTTGACGACGGGGAATCTCCGTTAAAAGAAAGCAGTAACATAGAACTGTACCGCAGCATGTTTAAATGGAAATACCCTCTGTGGTACAGCCGGGATATTAAACTGGAAGACTGTGTTATCTTTGAGATGGGGCGCGCAGGAATCTGGTATACGGCAAATATCTCGATGAAAAACTGTATGATTGAGGCTCCAAAGAATTTCCGGCGCACAACCGGGATAAACCTGGAGCAGGTGACCATGCCGAATGCAGGTGAAACCCTGTGGAACTGTGATCAGGTTAAGATGAAGCAGGTGTCGGCAAAGGGAGATTACTTTGCCATGAATAGTAAAAACCTCTATATTGACGGATTTGAACTGGCAGGCAATTATTCCTTTGACGGGGTGAAAAACGTGGAAATCCACCATGCCAGACTGCTCTCCAAGGATGCCTTCTGGAACAGTGAGAATGTGACCGTATACGATTCCTTCATTTCCGGCGAATACCTGGGCTGGAACGCAAAGAACCTGACTCTTATTAACTGTACCGTCGAAAGTAACCAGGGCATGTGCTATATTGAAAATCTGGTAATGAAAAACTGCAGGCTGTTAAATACGACGCTGGCCTTTGAATACTCTACCGTGGACGCAGAAGTGGTGAATACGATTGACAGCGTATTAAATCCCTCGGGAGGAAGAATCCAGGCAGAGGATATCAAAGAGCTGATTATGGACGCTTCCAGGGTCGATGTGACAAAGACGGCTGTCCGGACGGCGGCATTAAAGGAGGCTGTATAATTGGTATACAATTTTGATGTTGTGACCGACCGGCGCGGAACCAATTCCGTAAAATGGGACGTCACGGCACGGGAACTGCCGATGTGGATAGCGGATATGGATTTTGAAACGGCTCCGGAAATCAGGGAAGCGATGAGAAAACGGGTAGAGCATGGAATTTTTGGTTATACCGCGGTGCCGGATGCCTGGCGGGAGGCGGTTGCCGGCTGGTGGGAGCGCCGTCATGGGTTCCGGATGGAAAAGGACTGGATTGTATTCTGTACCGGTGTAGTCCCGGCTATTTCAAGCACGGTCAGGAAGCTAACGGCAGTTGGGGAAAATGTCCTGGTACAGACGCCGGTTTACAACATCTTTTTTAATTCCATCCGGAACAATGGCAGAGGTGTGATTGAAAACAGGCTCTCTTATGACGGAACAAATTACCGGATTGACTGGGAGGACCTGGAGAAGAAGCTGTCGGATCCACAGACAACCCTGATGCTCCTCTGCAATCCCCAGAATCCTGCCGGCTGTATCTGGACCAGGGAAGAGCTTGGCCGTATTGGAACACTCTGCGTGCAGAACCATGTACGTGTGATATCCGATGAGATTCACTGCGATCTGACGGAACCGGGATATGATTATACCCCCTTTGCCTCGGTATCGGAAGAAAATGCGCAGAACAGCATTACCTGTATTGCCCCAACCAAGACATTCAATCTGGCCGGGCTGCAGACCGCCGCGGTGGTGGCTCCGAATGCCGATTTGAGACATAAGACAGAGAGGGCGTTAAATACGGACGAAGTGGCTGAGCCAAATTCCTTTGCAATCGATGCGGCGATTGCGGCCTTTACACGGGGAGATGGCTGGCTGGATGCGCTGCGGGCTTATCTGGCAGAAAACCGCCGGACCGTTGTAACGTTCCTGAAGGATGAGATTGGAGATATAACCCTGGTCCCCTCCCATGCCACTTATTTACTCTGGCTGGACTGCAGCAGGATAGCCGGGGATGCATCGGAACTATGCCGCTATCTGCATCGCGAAACAGGCCTTTATCTGTCAGACGGCATTACATACGGCGGCAATGGAAATCAATTTCTGCGCATGAATATTGCTTGTCCAAAAGGACGCGTCATAGATGGATTAGAGCGTCTGAAAAAGGGGGTAATGGCCTACGAAGCTATACGGAACCATCCAAAAATCCAGCTTGACAAAACGGCATCATTATGCAACAATAGTTACATAACAAGCGTATCATGATGGAATTTTTAAAGAGAGGTGAATCCATATGCCGCCAACAGCCAAAATAACAAAAGATATGATTTTAAACACGGTTTTAGAAATAACAAGAGAAACCGGGTTTGAAACCGTCAATGCGAGGAGTATTGCGGGTAAACTGAACTGTTCTACACGCCCTATTTTCACCTGCTATGAGAATATGGAAGAACTGAAACAGGAATTCCTCGATTATGCGTATGAATTTTACAGTCGGTATGTCATTCATTACAGTAATTCTGTGGATGTCAGTCCCATTTTAGTTCTGCCCCTTTCCTATATTGAATTTGCACGTGAGGAGACGCATTTATTTAAGCTTCTTTTTATAAACGATATGGATTTAAAAATGGAGAAGGCGAAGGATTTCTACGACGAGACTGATAATGAAAAAAGGGCGGCAGTTTTCTCAGAACAGATTGGGATAGAGTTGGAGCGGGGAAAGGTAATCTTTCTGGATTTGTTTCTCTATACCCATGGCATAGCCGTTTTAACGGCGACGAAAAAAATGTTATTGGATCGGAACAGCGCCGAAAAAATGCTGGTAAACGTATTGTCGGCTGTTATCGGGCAGGAAAAGCCGGATTGGAATATCATATGAGAACGAATCAATATGTAATTGACTTTTACAATCACTACGATGAGGACAGGCGGCTTAAGCTGAAGCATGGGACCGTCGAATTTCTTACAACGATGCGTTATATAGAGAAATATATAAAACCGGGTGACCGCGTCCTTGAAATCGGTGCGGGTACCGGCCGGTATTCCCATGCGCTGGCACGGCGGGGATATGATGTCGATGCGGTGGAGCTGGTTGAACATAATATAGAGGTTTTCCGCCAAAATACCATGCCGGACGAAAACATATCGGTAATCCAGGGGAATGCCCTTGATTTATCTGCCTTCCCGGATAACAGATATGACATTACACTGTTATTAGGCCCGCTGTATCATCTCTATAAAAGAGAAGATAAGCTGCAGGCGCTTCGCGAGGCAGTCCGGGTCACAAAGCAGGGAGGCATTATTTTTGCCGCCTATGTGATATCCGACGGCTGTCTTCTTGATGAAGGATTCAACCGGGGCAATATCAGCGTTGCCGATTATATCAAAAGAGGATTGCTGGATTCCCGGACCTTTGCCGCAAAGTCGGAACCCAGGGACTTGTTTGAGCTTGTCCGCAAAGAAGAGATCGATGATTTGATGGCTGAATTGCCGGTAACAAGGCTTCATTACGTTGCGGCCGACGGCTGCGCCTTATTGATGCGTGAAGCGGTGGATGCGATGGATGACGACGCATTCCGGTTATATTTGAATTACCATTTCACCACCTGTGAACGCGATGACATGGTGGGTATTACGAGCCATGCGGTTGACGTGTTACGCAAATAGGCATGTTTATGACGAGGTATTTCGTCGGAAAAAGCTCCGGGGAGATTTGACTTCCGGGAGCTTTTTGAATGCATTTGACAGAAACGGTGTGACAGGAGGAGGGAAAATCCGTGGCAGTTTTCCGACCTGATTATTTTTCGGTACCAGGGGCCGATAAAATCCTCTTATCGAGTTTCGACCTGAAATACCACCCTGTAAATATCATCAGGAGCCCTGTGATAGTAACGACGGTTCTTCCCAGACCATTGGCAGACGACAGGGCGGACAGAAGCAGACCGGTTCCGCCGCCGCTTAAAAAATCACTTATTCTTTTTTCCTTCAACATCTGGGCTTCCCTGTTTAAAACGGAGATGACATTGTTGTCGGCATGCTCCCGGAACGCTTCACTGCTGAGCCGTTCCCCGCTTATAAATTCATTTACACCGATGTCCAGTTCCGTACACAAGGACTGGATTGTCGATAAGTCAGGCATATAATTGCCTGTTTCCCACCGGGAGACGGTCTTATTGGTAACGCCGAGTTTTTCTGCGAGTTCTGCCTGGGTCATTCCTTTTTCCCTGCGGACCTCCGATATAAAACTTCCGATTTTCTTCTGGTTCATTCAAATCACCACCCTGTTTTTAATAAGAGAATACCATAGAAACGCTGTTTTGTCTTCCCCATGAAAAGCGAATGGACATGAAAGGCGCTGCATTGTTACCGTTTACGCGGTATTTGGTAAACTAGCAGAGCACGTTGATGCACCAGATGATTCATCCGCTTTCAGAGGGAATTTTAGCCTTTTTGTCCTTTTCGTATTAACCATGACATGACGTTGTCATGGTTAGTACAATATAATAAACTTGTGGGAGCAGAAACCGGTAAGTGGGAATGACTTGTGAAAACAGGGGAATTGGGTGAGGCGGAAAGCGTCAGGAACCGATGGGATGCAAAGGCAGATAAACTGCCGGGAACTACAGGAGGTGTAAGTTTGCAGGAGAGCAGACTGTTTCAAATACTGTATTACCTGCTGGAGCGGGGACATGCGACGGCGCCCGAATTAGCGGAAAAATTCGATGTGTCCGTCCGGAGTCTGTGCGCCGCAGGCTGACAGAGCGGTGTGAAGCCGCGCTGAATCACCACAAAGGAGTGAAACGATGAATATTAAAAAAGAACTGGAAATAACAGTCGGGATAACGGATGGCCTATATCTCAATGACATCGAGATTGATCCGTCGGCGGTGAAAGCGATGATGATCAATGAGGTGGTCCCGGCGGACCCGCTTCAGGACTTTTACGGACCTGCGGATGCCGATTACATGAAAACCACAATTCCCCTTTTTCAGGATGCGGGGGCGGCGGTAACGTCCATTCAGGATATCTTGCAGAAGGGGATTTATATAACGAATGCGGTTAAAATCCCTAAGACGGAGTATGCCGTAGAGAAAAGCAGCATTGAAAAAAGCCTGCCCTGTCTGGAAAAGGAGATTGCCCTGTTTCCCAACCTTATGGTCATCATGCTGATGGGGGATGTGGCGAAGAAAGCTTTTAATGCGATTACAAAAAAAGCGGCAAAGAAGAACGCAGTTCCGGCTGTCTCCACGTACAAGTTAAGAAATACCGAGCTTTATTACGGTAATATCAGGATATTGCCGTCTTACATCATGACGGGAGGCAATATCCTGATTGAAAAGTCAAAAGCGCAGATGGCTGCCGAGGACATAGCGACTATGTTAAAGATTATCTCATAATCTGATTTCCCTATTCACTGCAGCCGCCCATCTCATAGAGAAGGGCAATCATATGTTTGATGGATTCTTTATAATCCAGGAGGCGTATGTTTTCATCCGGGGCATGGTGGTTTCCGTCGGTATTTCCGGGGCCTGCCCCAACGATGGGCATCTGGGGCCATGCACGGTGGAAATAGATGGCTGGGCCTCCGCCGAGCTGTGTCGGTTCAATGACCATGGGCTCCCGGTATACCTTCGCGGCCGCACGGATGAGCTGATCTTTGAATGGAATATCGACCGGCGTTCGGACCGGAGTGTTTACTCCGCGGGCTGATATCATGATATCGGAGAAGCCGCGGCGGTCCAGGTGCTCCCGGAACTGGCGCTCCACCTTTTTGGGATCCTGGTTGGCGACAAGGTAAAAGGAGACCCTGGCCGAGGCTTTGTGCGGTACAATCCCGCGGACTCCGTTGTACATTTCCCCGGCCTCCAGGCCGCATATGGAAATGGAGGGCTCCATATAAATCTGTTTTTTTAACTGAAGGCCCGTGGCGTCCCTGAGAAAGGACCCGAGCTTCATCTTGTTCTTCAAATCCTCCTCATCGTAGGGAAATGATTCCAGAATTTTTTCGTCGTCCCCGGTAACAGGGAGCACGTCGTCGTAGAAACCGTCGATGGCTATCCGCTCGTCCTCGTTTTTGAGGCTTGCGAGAGCCCAGACAAGACGCCAGGAGGCGCTGGGGATTACGGTTCCCATTCTGGCATGGACATCCTTTGCCGATGTCTCCACGGACAGGTCGAAACTGATGCTGCCGCGCACGCCGAAGCGGGCCCACGGACGTCCTTTGCTGTCTTTGCGTCCGTTTTCCCACAGGCAGGCGTCGGCTTTCGTGAGTTCACGAAAAAGTTCCGGCTGCCGGGCTGCAAATTTACCCAGGGAAGGGCTGCTGGTTTCTTCATCTCCCTCGAAAAAGAATTTTACATTGACCGGAAGCTCCCCCGTGACCGCAAGAACGGCCTGAATGGCCTGGATGCGGGACAGAAGAGGCCCTTTATTGTCGGAAACTCCCCTGGCGTACATGACCTCGTCACGGATTTCAGGAATAAAGGGAGAGGAACTCCAAAGTTCCTTTTTTCCTTCCTGGACAACGTCATAATGGTTATAAAAGAGCAGAGTGGGAAGCGGATTCTCAGAGGTGTTGATTTGCGGTGAGCTTCCCGTCTGCGGTATTTCCCGTATTTTTCGTGATATTCCGGCCATACCGGCGGATATGACGGCGTTTCCGCCTTCAACCGGATGACATCGGTGAGGAATGTTTAAGCGGCCTAATTTGTTTAAAATCCATTCCCTTGTCTGCAAAAGACCCTGCTCGTCCCCGGCGGCGCTGCGGTAGGAACAGAGTTCTACAAGTTCTTCCACCATCTCTCCAAAATGTTGATCAACATAGTCAAAAATTTCCTGCAACACGTTTTCCATAACGACCTCCATAAAACCTTCCTGTACTGGATATAATAACAGTACTGTTCACTTTCACTGCGCCCCATTATAGTAAATAAACGGCCTGTGATCGACAGGATTCATTACAGTGTAACAAAAGTTACACGGATGTCGCAGAAATTTTAATGAAGAAGCGGTGGAAACCGGAGAAATCATAAAAACCGCAGAGGCGGCAAAAAACGGAAAAGTCATAGAGACTGAAGAACCGCAGAACTAAAGTAACCGCAGAAACGCCGCCGGACCAGGAGGGCGTCCGGCGGCGTTCAGCAGTCTGTTATATGGTCTTTACTAATCTGTATCCTCTTATTAACCACCCGGAGAAATCCTTCCTGGGCGAGTTCACTTACGAAGCGGCTGACCGTCACACGGTTGCTTCCGATGATGGAGGCAATGTCTCTATGGTAATAATCATGGGACAGGGGATACCATTCGCCGTCCGCGCTGGAGGACGGATCGGACAGCATGATAAACAGTTTTTTGAGGCGGTCTTTGGTGCGTTCCAGGATGACGCTTTCCAGTTCCCTCTGCAGATATGCCCTCTTGGCGCTGATGCTGTTAATCAGGGCGTTGCGGAACACGGGCTTTTCGATCAGGGTCCGGTAGACGTTCCGGTCAATCCGGTACAGGGTCAGCGGCGTCCTGGCCCAGGAGTAACGCTCTGCGATTCTTATATCGGCGCCGTCACTGAACAGGCCTTCCGCGAGAAACCAGCCGTCCGTCAATATGTAGGAAAGCTTTTCCTGCCCGTCCCCGTTGAACATCGTATGGGCGCTCTGGCCTGTATACAGATAGGAGATTTCCCGGAGGATGTCGCCCGGTTTTACATAGTAGGTCCCCTGCGGGATATCCTCGCGTCGGGCATACCGTTCTATCAGGAGCTTTAGTTCTTCATTTTCCCGGGGTTCAAAATTTACACAATATTCTCTATCCACACCTTCACCTCGAAATTCGTCTGTCTGCGGTCTCTGCCGGTTCAAATCTGTCGTTTGTACTACTGGAAAATTCTATCATTGAATGGACTGCCCGTCAAGAAACGGCTTGGGGAAGTGGTGTAACAAAAGTTACACTGTTACAAATTTTGTTGAGATGCCCCGGGCGTATCTGATATAGTTTTCGCTATCAAAAGCAAAGGAGAAGAGGGGAAGATGAGTAACGAGTCGAAAAAGAAAATCCAAATCCCGCATGTATTTGTCATCCTGGTGATGCTTGTGGTAATCGTGACGGCAATGACGTATTTTGTGCCGGCAGGAGAGTATGCCAGGATTGAAAACGCCGCTACGGGAAAGAAGATGGTGGATCCGGGATCATTTGCCTGGGTAGCGCAGAATCCAATCAGTTTCTTAAAGATACCCAACTATATTGTGAAGGCGCTGTCGGGCTCCAGTCTGATTTGGATGACCATTTTCAGCGCGGCCTCAATTGAAGTGCTGCTGGCTACGGGGGCATTTGACGCGGCTATCAACAGGATGATCCACAAATACAAAAACAGCGAAAGAATGCTTTTAATCGTCACGATTGTTGTATTCGGGATTTACGGGATGAGGCAGAATCCGGTCGGCATGGTGGGATTTATACCGATTCTTGTGCTGTTCTGCCGTATGTGCGGCTATGATGCGATTGTGGCGTCCGCCATCATCATCCTGGCGGCGGGAGGCAGCCAGAGCATCGGCCCCGTGGCCCCGGCGACGACGGCAATTGCCCAGGGATTTGCAGACCTCCCGATCTTTTCGGGAATTGGATACCGTCTTGTACTGTGTGCGGTGCTCCTCGTGGTCAACGGGTATTTCATCGTGTCATATGCCATGAAGGTCAAGAAAAATCCGAAGGACAGCATCATATTCGAGATAGAGGAGGAAGCCAGAAAGGGCGGATACGACTTAAGCATCGACAAAGAACAGACGGTTTCCAGGCGCCAAATCGCGGTGCTTCTTGTGTTTCTGGCAAGCACGGCGCTCCAGGTATACGGCGGAATCAAGCTCGGATGGGGCAATACGGAGACTGCGGTGCAGTTTGTATGGCTCGCGGTAATCGGCGGCCTCGCCGGAGGATTGTCCCCCAGCGATATTTCAAAGAGATTCAGTAAAGGCGCGGCTAAAATGATGACTGCGGCCATCATGATCGGCATTGCAACGGCAATCTCCAGTATCCTGACGGAGGGTAAAATCATCGATACGATTGTCAATGCGATTGCGGGAGTGCTGATGGCATGCCCGGCATTCCTTCAGGGTCCGCTGATGTTCTTTGCCAACCTGATTATCAATGTGTTTATTCCGTCCGGTTCGGGACAGGCGGCGGCCGTGATGCCTTTAATGACCCCGGTGGCGGATCTGATTGGCATGACGAGGCAGTCCGTTGTACTGGCATTTAATTTCGGTGACGGCCTGGGGAATTATATCCTGCCGATGTCGTCCGCACTGATGGCCAATCTGATGGCTGCGGGAGTTCCTTACGACAAATGGATGAAATTCATGGGCAGGATTTTTGCCTCCTGGATCGTCATATCATGTGTGGGTATGGTGATCGCCCAGGTAATCCACTACGGTCCATTCTGATGGAGTGTGTAAGATGAAACAGACAGAGACAGAACTGTTAAATGAAATCAGCAGAGAAAATCTGCTGGAAACGGTGGAACGGTTTAATGGGCTGTTCCGTTACAGCGGCACGGAAGATGGAGAAAAAGCGGCTGGATACCTGAAAGAGAAGCTGGACTGCTATGGTGTTCCGTATGAGCTTTGTGAATATGAGGGATTCTTCAGTAATCCCGTGTCCGCAGAGGTGACGGTGGAGGGAAAACAATACCGTCTTGTCGGAGATGTTTACAGTGAGGAAGCCGACGGACTATCCGGAGAGCTGTATTACGACTTTCCGTGCAGGGAGAAAAAACAGCCGCAAAGGCAGGAACATGAACGTTTCGGTGCATTTTCCGGCAAAATCGTCCTGACCTGGGATGGAAAGGGGGATTTCGCAAGAAAAGCCCTGGATGCCGGAGCGCTGGCGGTTCTACATATCTGCAGCACGAAGGGCGGCTATATCCATCACAGCAATATCGGAAGTGTCTGGGGGACGTCTGGGCTTGACGAAGCCGTTTATATGCGTTTTCTTCCGTCGGCCGGAATCAGCCGGGAGGACGGGGAGGAGTTAATCGGACTTCTGGCAAAAGGTAAACGGGAAGCCGTGCTTTCGATTAAGATGGACACCGGAATCAGGAAAAGTACGATGGTTATCGCCGACATACCCGGAACAAGTGAAAACTTTGTCCTGGTGTCAGGGCACTATGATTCCTGGTATGAGGGAATTACCGATAATGCCGTCAGCGATGCGATTCTTCTGGAGTATGCACGGATTCTGAATCAACGCCGCGGCCTCCTGCGCCGCGGAATCAGGATTGCCTGGTGGTCGGGCCATTCCGACGGACGTTTTTCCGGTTCGGCCTGGTACTGCGACAGCCATTACAGGCAGCTTAAAAAGCACTGTGTAGCCCATATCAACCTGGATTTGACGGGATGCAGAAATGCGGAGCGGATCGTGGCGCGCACCGCCGGTACGGAGGGACTTGATTTTACCGGAAAACTGATTGAGAAATACACGGGAAAACGGCCCGACGCCTACGTTCCGATGATACGCGGCGCGGACCAGTCCTTCTGGGGAACCGATATCCCCATCACCATTATGTTAAAGTATGAGCCGGAAAAGGACAGGCGTCTGTCGGACTGTCCCAGCGGAGGCCCATGGTGGCACACGCCGGAGGACACGCTCGACAAGCTGGATGAGACAATCATGATGCGTGATGCCGGGATCAATCTGGAACTGATCAAAGCCATTGAGGGGGCTGAGATCCTGCCGGTCAACATCCCGGAATTTACCCGCGATATGGACGAACGGCTGAACCGGATTCTGGCTTCATTAACAAAAGACTTTGACGGCTGTGAAATCAGAGAAGTATGGCAGAGAGCCAAAGAGAGCCTGACTGCATTTGAGGGAATGACAGAAAAGGGTCTGGCAGAAGATTTAGATATAAAGGCGGTTGTGGGAAAGGCGCTCCACCTGTTTTACTGCAGGAAAGACGCCTATACCCACGACTGCGGATGCCCGTTCGGGGTATTTGCCGACATAGCGCAGTTTGGAGGAATTACCAGGGATAACACAGAGAGAGAATATTATCTGATGGCCCAAACTGACTTTATGCGGTACAAAAACCGGCTGTGCAATGGATTGGAAGAGATGATAACATATATAGAAGGCATGACCCTGCGCAGATAGAGGCGCGCCGGAACTGCCTTCAGACAGGGAACTTTGCCGCAGCAGGAGTAGGATTCTGCTGCGGCAAAGTTCCCTTTTTGGGTTTGGGTGAGATGAGAGGACGCCTCTGAAAGACGGCGGACGGGGTAGTGGGTTGGATGGATGAGTCTTCAGTCCCGGTTTATAGGTTGTGGTGAGGGGGAATCCGGAGAAAGACTTTCCTGCGGGGACACGCTCCCGCTTGTGAAGCGCACAGCGGATGCTAGGCTCGAAAGGACCTCGCCAAGCACCGGCGGGCTTCAAGGTCACCCTTCGGAAAGTTTTTCTCCTCCTTCCCCCGGGCAGGTTATCGACGGGACTGAAGACTCAGCGAAGGCTGTTGCCCCGTCCGCCGGCTTCAGGGCTGATTGTCTCTTTCGTCAAGTAAGGGGGAGGTATTGTCGCGGCCACTATGTAGTCGTGAATCTTTTACCTTATGAAGGTATTTCGGGCTGGATTCAGAGAAAAATCCAAAGCTATATTTAATGATGAATCAAAAAATTCAATAGTTATTAAAGGATAGGTCAGGCACTAAAACTCAGACTCATCAATTGAATACCATATAGAAGTATTCTCCCGGGATTCGGGGAAACGTAGTGGCAGCGACAATCCCTCCCCCCTTTGAAGGAATAAGAACAATTCAGCGGCCGCAGGCCGGAGTCCGGGGTGGCGAAAACCTTCGCGTCTTCAGTCCCGGGCCATAACCTTCCCGTGGGGAATCCGGGAGAAAAAGATTCCGCAGGGAACCTGAAGTTCATCGGCACTTACCGAGGTTTTTTCGAGGTTAGTACCGTTATGCACTTCGAAGAGCGCAAGCGTTTCCCGAAGGAACTTTTTCTGCCCGGATTCCCCACCCGCGACAACCTTCATCCCGGGACTGAAGACTCACAACCTCCCCTCACCATCCCGAACCCCGACCTAACGGCGGCGTTCTCATTTTCACCCACCATCACGTCATATCATCCCGCAGCGCATCAATAATATTCTCCTTCCGAATCTTCCCCGTAGCATACAGCATGGTAATAAATATCACAAAGAATACGCCGAGCACGCAGACCGCGATACTGCCCCAGGGAAAAATATACCTGATTTCCCCGCCCCCGAGTACCATCCCCCTGTAAATCAGCCAGGACAAAACACCCGAGATTGGCAGTCCGAACAGCAGTGTCCTTATACCGTAAAGAGCGCACTCAAAACGCATCATCCGGTTGAAAGAGCGGTCGGACAGTCCCACGGAGCGGAGCATGGCCAGTTCCCGTCTTCTCAGCCTGATGTTGGTGGAAATCGTATTGAACACATTGGCCGTTCCAATCAGCGAGATCATGATGACAAACACAACGGTGAACAGATTTACAATAAATAGAATATTGCGGTTTTCCTCCAGCACGGCATGGAGGTTGAACAGGTTGTAGCTGGAAGTAAGGCCGGCTCCGTCGATCATGGCCTGCATCTGTGCGGCAGACAGGCCGGGAGTCTTGGACCAGAAGGTGAAGGCCTGCCGTTCTGGCGCACCCAGAAGGTCAAACTGCGGTTTCGCCGTGTAAGGGGCAACAACCATTAAAACGTAGTCCCTTTTTACAGGCGGATCGAGAGGCGGTGGATCCAGCGGGTAGGTGTCGGCAAAAAGCGTATGGATTGTCCGGGCCGCTTCCCCGGATTCGCTGCGGATCGTGAAATCCATGGTTTTGTTTTTGAAAATATCAATATTGCCCGGCTTTTTTCCAACAATGATCATGGCTTCATTCTGTCCGCTGGAATTTGATGCGGGCAGGCCGAGACTCTCAAGAAAGTCTCCATAGATGTCCTCCTCGATAAACTGGACATCCATTGACAGGTTTACCGTTTTACAGTTCGCGTCTAATCCCTGGGATTCCAGGTAAGAGTCCCGGAATTCCGTTGTAAAATCACCCGTATCCACCTCGCAGGTATAGGTTGAGACGGCCTGATGGGTACTTCTGTAGACACCGGCGGCGGTTTCCATTTCGCCGTATAGACGGAGCAGTTCATTTTCATCCGTATCCTTTGTATAGAACACGACATCCCCGTCCATTTCCACGGCCGACTGATTGGCAATCCCGTTTAAATTCATTGCAAAGGAACTTGTCGATACAAACAGTACGACGCTTAAGGTGAGTGACAGGACAATACTGCGGTAACGTCTCTTGTTCCGCTTGAAATTTTTCAGTGCAAGAGTTCCTTCAAGACCGTATAAGTTTCCCGCGAATTTTGATGTCTTCACGGCTCCCGGTTCGACCTTTATCTCGTTGGTCTGGCAGATGCATTCCATCACGGGAGTGCGGGCGGCTTTCCTTGCCGGAATATAAGCGGATATCAGAATCGTAATCATGCTGATGACCGCGGCGGCGCAGATTGCGGGCAGGGATATACACAGGGTCAGGGGAACGCTGTCATACATAACGGCCCCAAAATTACCGGCCACCAGGGAAATCACAAACTGGATGCTGGGTATCCCGATCAGGATGCCGAGCGGTATCCCGATTGCGCCGATTACCAGTCCCTCAAATAAAACGGAGCTGCGAAGCTGTTTTTCCGTGGCTCCCACCGACATGAGAATTCCAAACTGGTGTGTGCGCTCATTGAGAGAGATATTAAATGAATTATAAATGAGAAATACGGAGCCTGTCATAACCAGGGCGATTAAAATGGCGCCGGTTGAATAGAGCAGCGTATTAAACAGTGTGTCATCCGAGATTCCCATAAACCGGAGCACGTCGTCATTGAGCACGTAGGACAGCCCTCCGGCTGTGCCGTCTGCATAGGCGCGGACACTGTGCGGATTTTTCAGCGTGATAAAGGCGCTCAGGCAATTCCCGGGAGCGGCTGAATCCGCTATTGTTATCAGCGTATATCCGGGGGCGGAGCGCTCCTCAAACGCGGGCCTCTGGAAGATTCCGACGACCTTATAGGTCCGGACTGCCTCAGGGTTCAGCGTTTCCTCCCCGGGACGGTAGGGATCGTGCTGGCTGAGTGTGAGATTTCCCATCTGCCGTGTTCCGACCGGCACGATAAGGGTGTCGCCGATCGAAATCTTTACGCCTCCGTTGGCCGCAACGTGCGCCGGGACCAGGATTTCGCCGCTGTTTTCCGGCAGTCTTCCCGAGAGAAGATGGACCGGAAGCATATCAAAGGTTTCACGGTTGAAACCCGCGATAAATAAATACGGTTTGTCGGGATTGATCCCGCCTTCCAGCGAAGCGTAGCCGATATTTTCAAAGAAGGAAGCGTTTTTAATCCTGTCGTCTGCGGCCTGTTCCTGTACGAAAGAGGAGTCAGCGCCGTAAAACTCAACGTGCCAGTCCCCGGTTTTTTCGATGGCCCCATTAATCAGATAAGTCTGCAGTGACACGGAAAAGGTAGCGACCGCCGTAATCAGGGCGGCCGACAGCGCCACTCCTGCTATGGTCACAAGCGTCCTGGCACGGTTCTTCCTTAGTCCCTGCAGGGCTACTTTATCAAAAATATTCATGAATTTTCCACCTGCCTCTCATCCCGGACCACCCTGCCGTCGGCGATGGTGATAATGCGGTCCGCCTGCAGGGCGATATTTTCATCGTGGGTGACGATAATCAGTGTCTGATGGTATTTTTTGTGGCTCTCCTTCAGCAGATGGATGATTTCCTTGCCGTTGCGGCTGTCCAGGCTGCCCGTCGGCTCATCCGCCAGCATGACGGCCGGTGCGTTCATCAGGGCGCGGCCGATGGCGACACGCTGCTGCTGGCCGCCGGAAAGCTGGTTGGGCAGATGGGTTTTCCGCTCCTGAAGCCCCAGAAGATCAAGCAGGTCATTTAGCCGTTCCTCATTCACCTTTCTCCGATCCATCAGAATGGGAAGGGTAATATTTTCCACCACATTCAGGGTAGGGATGAGATTATGGAACTGGTAAATCAGTCCGACCTGCCTCCGGCGGAACACGGCGAGTTTTTCATTGCTTTTGGCATAGACGTCCTGTCCATCCAGAAATATTTTACCGTCCGTCGGCACATCCACACCGGCAATCGCGTGAAGAAGCGTGGATTTACCGGAACCGGAGGAGCCGATGATGGCGGTGAATTCTCCTTTATCAATCGTAAGGTTTACATGGTCGAGGGCGGTTACCTGGTTTTCCCCTCTGCCGTAAACCTTGCATAAATTTTCTATTTTTAAAAATTCCATTTTGTGTCCCTCCTTTTCTTTATCTGTATTATAGAACATCCTGATTACTTTTGCGTGACTTTCAGGTGAGAGATCCGTCACTTTACGGCGGGGATTCACCGTCTGCCGTCCAACCGCACGGTTGAAGAGGGTTCATCTGTTCCCACGCCCGGCAGCAAGCTGTATGGTGCGCGGAAACAGAATCCCACATTTGAACCGGAAAAAATGGAGCGATTTTTCATCCGGAATCTGTATAATATGATATAATATTTGAAAAAGAATATGGTAAAATTGTTAAGAATGTATCAAATACAATCGGAAATCCAGATTTGACATTTTGCTAAAGGTAGAAAAAATAAGACTTGTACCAATGTAATATTATGCAATATGCACAAGTTGGAATATGCGGATTTTTGCGGATTTTCAACATCTTCCACACACTGAATAAAGGAGAAGTATTTATGCTAAAAAACGAACGCCTTAAATTTATTGTTAACAAGATTCGCGAGCAGCAGAACGTACGTGTCAAAGATTTGAAAGAATATTTCCAGGTTTCCGATGAAACCATCCGGAGGGACCTGATGGAGCTTGAAAAACAGGGGCTGCTGCGCTGTGTCCACGGCGGCGCGGTGTATGATTCCTTTACGGCCAATGAATACGAGGTGGAGGTGCGCATCAATAATAACCCGATGGAGAAAGAGGCGATCTGCAGGGAGGCGGCGGAGCTTGTCCAGGACGGCCAGTCCCTGGCGATTCTGGCCTCCACGACGACTCTGCCGCTCGGGAAGTATCTGGCGGCCAAAAACAACCTGACCGTTGTGACGAATTCCATCCAGCTTGGAAACCAGATATCTTCCAATATGAGCAACCACGTCATTCTCACCGCCGGCAATATCTGGCATAAGCAGCAGAAGACGATGGGGGATCTGACGGCGTACTGCTTCCGCAGATACCGGGTGGACAAGGCGTTTTTCAGCGTCTCCGGAGTCTCGCCGTCCGACGGCCTCACGGAGTATACGGAGGAGGAGAGTGAACTTCTGCGGGCGGCGATTGAGATGAGCCGGGAGAGGATTCTCCTGAATGATTCCACGAAATTCGGAGTCGTTGCCTTCTGCCGGTTTGCCGGAATTGAGGCCGTGCACCAGATGATCACGGACTGGCATATTACAAAAAAAGAGCTGTCTTATTATACATCCATGGGAATCAAGGTTTACTGCGCGGCAAAATGATCGGGAATATGGTGTTCCATCTCCGTGAACAGGAACCCGTCCCCGTTTGGAATTTTGTGGTTTTATTGGAATATGGCCACACAATAGAAAGAAAATAGTCTGAAATATCCCGTCTGTTAAAACATTTACATGAGTTGACAGACGGTTTTCTTTGTGCTAATTTAAGCCTGTGAACAGGACAGACAACGTGTCCTTGGAGAAAAGATACATGGAAGATATGAGGAGGGGATGAAATAATGCAGGCGGATGTTGTGATTATTGGTGCAGGCGCGACGGGTTCTGCCATCGCAAGGGAGCTGTCCCGCTATGAGTTAAATGTCATTCTGGTTGAGCGGAATGAGGATGTGGGCGGGTACGCATCGAAGTGTAACAGCGCGACACTGTGCAGCGGACACGATGCGGAGCCGGGTTCCCTGGAGGCGAGGCTTACATCGGCTTCCAACCGGGCATACGACCAGGTCTGTAACGATCTGGATGTGGAGATGAAACGGCTGGGCATGATTTATGTGGCCCATGATGAAAAAGAGCTGGAGCAGCTTAAGTTAATCAGGAAGAAAGCCATCCTGAACGGCGAGTACAATGTGGAAATGCTTTCGGGAGAAAGGGTCCATCAGATGGAGCCTTCCCTGAACCCGGATATTGTCGGAGGCCTGCTGGTGCCGAACGAGGCGATTGTGGATGTGATGGAGTTACTGTTTGCCTTTATCGAGAATGCGATGGACAACGGGGTTAAGGTGATGCTCGGCACGACCGTTTCCCGGATTAACGTGGACCCGGAAACACATGCCGTGAAATCGGTTGTCACCGATAAGGGCGAGATTGAATGCCGTTTTGCAATTAATGCCGCGGCCATCTATGCGGATAAGCTGGCACAGTCGGTCGGTTTCTGCGATTATTACAATTATCCCCGCACCGGACAGTTTTTCGTTCTTGATAAGAATTTACCATATAAACCGGAGCATATTATTGTTCCCCTCCCCACACCGGTGAGCCGCGGACGCCTTCTGACGCCTACCATACACGGAAACCTCCTGGTAGGCCCGTCGGCGGATAACAGGAGTGACCGGGAGTGCACCAAGACGGATAAAGAGACCATGGACAGCATCGTCTCGGACTGCCGGAAGATGATACCGGCCGTGAGCCCATTTGACTCCGTGACACAGTTCTGCGGCGTGCGCCCTGCGATTTACCCGAAAAAAGACTGGAGAATCCGTACGGTAGACGGTTGTAAGGGATACATAGAAGCGGTCGGAATCAACCAGGGGATCAGCGCGGCGCCTGGAGTAGCCAAATATGTGGCCGAACTGCTGGACGATGAAGGTCTTGAGTTGAGGGAGAAAGAGAATTGGATCTCCAAAAGAAAGGCAATCAAACGTTTTGCCTCGATGACCGAGGAGGAACGCGACGAGGCAATCCGGAAGAATCCCAGTTATGGAAATATTATCTGCCGCTGTGAGACGGTCACGGAGGGAGAGATTGTGGAGGCTATCCATAAAGGACCGGGAGCGAGGAGCGTGGATGCCATTAAGCGCAGGCTGCGCGCCGGGATGGGACGCTGCCAGGGCGGTTTCTGCGGCCCGCGTGTCGTGGAAATTCTTGCGCGTGAGCTTTCGGTAACCGAAGAAGAAATCTGTAAGAATGAGCCGGGTTCTGAAATGCTGGTTCGCGTAAACAGAAAGTGAGGATGACAGGATGAATGAGAGATATGTGGACGTAGCTGTCATTGGAGCGGGACCCGCGGGACTGGCGGCAGCGGCGGCAGCAAAAAAAGAAGGCGCAGAGAAAGTAGTTCTGATAGAACGCGATTTCCGTCCGGGCGGAATCCTGGAGCAGTGCATCCATACCGGATTCGGACTTAAATATTTCGGTGAAGAGCTGGCAGGACCTGAATATGCGGAGCGATTTATAAAAGTCTGTGATGAGCTCGGCATTGAGATGATGTTAAACACGATGGTGTTAAGCATCGACGGTCAAAACCATCTGATCCATGCAGCGAATAAATCGGGGGCTGTACTGGTGGAGGCGGGGGCGATTATCCTCTCCATGGGCTGCCGGGAGCGCACGAGGGCACAGATTGTAATTCCCGGTTCCCGTCCCGCAGGCGTTTATACAGCGGGAACGGCACAGCGCTTCTGCAATGTGCAGAACCATATTGTGGGCAATGAAATCGTGATTGTCGGTTCCGGTGATATCGGAATGATTATGGCCCGCAGGATGACGTTAGAGGGCGCGAAGGTGAAGGCGGTGATTGAAGTGATGCCTTACCTGGCGGGACTTACAAGAAACCGGGTGCAGTGCCTGGATGATTTCGGAATCCCGCTCTATTTAAGCCATACCATCATCGATATCGACGGAAAGCGCCGTGTAAAGAGCGTGACGGTGGCAAAGGTGGATGAAAAGAAACAGCCGGTACCCGGAACGGAGTTTAAGATTGACTGTGATACCGTACTTCTGTCCGTCGGGCTGATACCGGAGAACGAGGTGTCGAAGACGGCCGGCGTAGTGCTTGACCGCGTGACAAACGGCCCGGTAGTAGATAACACGATGATGACGAATATACCCGGAATCTTTGCCTGCGGTAATGTGGTCCACGTCAATGATCTGGTGGACAATGTGTCCACGGAGAGTGAACTGGCCGGTACTTATGCGGCCCGCTATGCGGCCGGGCAGGGCGGAGAAGGCGGGACGGAGATACCTGTCAAACCGGGCAGTCTGGTGCGGTACATGGTTCCGCAGTCCGTCAAACCGGATAAGACGGAGAAGGAAGTAAAGATGTATTTCCGTGTGCTGGCGCCGACGAAGCAGGTTACGATCGAGGCGTCCTGCGGGGATAGGGTTCTCTATAAGGCCAGAAAAGCATTTGTAAATCCGGGAGAAATTGAGCAGATCAGGATACCGGCCGAAAAACTTTCCGGTTTGACGCAGGGAGAAATTGTTGTGAACGTCACAAAAGAGGAGGTGAAGGCATGATCGAAAAAGAAGTAATCTGTGTCATCTGCCCGTCCAGCTGCCATGTCACCGTAAAAGGCGACGGGAAAACGGTCAGCGAGATAAGCGGTTACACCTGTAAGCGCGGGAAGGACTACGCGGAGGCGGAATATATCTCGCCGATGCGGACTCTGGCCACCACCGTGAAGGCGGAGGGGTACAGCTGCCCGATCATCGCGGTACGCTCCAATAGGCCGATGCCGAAGGAAAAGATATTCGATGCAATGGCCGAGATTCAGAAAGCGGTGGCAACCCCGCCGTTCTATGTGGGGAAAACGGTAATTGAAAACATTCTGGACACAGGGGTGGACATCGTACTGTCCAATCAGTAAAAACGCCCGGGATTTAAAGCGGAAAATGAGATTAAAGGTTATGGTTCACAGCGCAATGCGGTGTGAACAGTAACGAAATGAGAAGGTATGAAACACGAAAAAGAAAGGGTGTGCGCCAATATGAGACAGGCAGCGGAATTTGTGCAGAGTTTACTGCAGGAAAATTATGATTTGGGGGAAATCACAAAAGTAGAGCCGATTAAGGCGGGGGATACGAACAACAGCTTTTTTGCCATTGCAAAAAAGGACGGGGAAGAGAAAAAATGGTATGTGCGCCAGTACAACACGGCCGAGCAGGAGCGGGATATTATTTACGAACATGCATTTGAGAAATATTATTCAGCCAATGTAAACGGCGCGATGCAGACGATGACCCCGGTGGTAAACCGCACCGGTAAAACGTGGCTGGTGGCGGAGTTTGAGGGCCAGAGCAACTTCTATGCGGTATTCAACACCATCAGCGGACTGGAGCCGTATTCCTGGGAGTACAATGAGATGCCGCAGGAAGCCAGGGATTCCTGCGCGGAGATATGCGCCAGGTTCCAGTCATGGGCATACGGTTATGTGGGACCGGAGGGCAGCGGAAGAAGGGAACCGGAGTTAGAGGAGTTGTTTAAAGTATGGAAACAGGATCTTCCGGCCGCACAGGAGGAGAAGAAACAGAACCCGAAGGTATTTAAACGTTTTACGGATTATTTTGAAAAAGAGATACCGTATCTCATCGATACCATTGATTTCTGTGACAGCGAGCTTGCTAAGTGCAGGGAACAGCTTAAAAAGTGCATCTGCCATAAGGATCTGAATCCCGGCAACGTCATGTTTGACGAAAATGACAAAATCATTGCGGTGTTCGATCTGGACTGGGTTAACACGGATTACAGGCTTTATGATCTGGGATGGATGAGTTATCAGGCTCTGGCGTCCTGGGATACGGCAACCTGGGGAGATGTGGCTGTGGAGAAAATCGGCAGATTCATTTCCATCTACAACCAGACCATGAAAGAGACGGGCTGCGAGCTCGGAGAACTGAACGACGCGGAGCGGATGTTCTATCCGGTCATGATGATTATCGGGGCGGTCAAGGTTATTATGGACTTCACCTGCTATGAGAACCACGAGTCGGAAGTGCACAGAATGTTCGTCAACACATGGAGATTTGTGGAGAGCGTCCATTTTATGCGGGAGCATCTGGACGAGATCCGGGCGGCCATTGCAGATTAATGATTCACGCGTTTAACCAACAATAGGGTATGGAAATCAGGAGGAAAGAAGAATGGATATCAGGGCAATTCATGAAGTATTAACTATTGCAAAGAGACTGGATGACAAGGGACTGTGCAATGCATTTGAAGGAAATGTATCGGTAAAAAGAGACGGATACCTCTATATTACGCCGTCGGGCAAGAATAAAGCGACGCTTACGGAAGAAATGATTGCCGTATTCGACGAGGAGGGAAACCAGGTGTCCGGCATTTTTCCGGCCTCTTCGGAGCTTAAGATGCACCGCGCCGTATACGGGATGAGGGACAACATCGGAGGCGTGGTCCATGCGCATACTCCGTTTTTAACCGCCTATGCGCTCTGTGCAAAACCGTTTGAATCCTTTGCCCATGCCGAGATGCTCTGGGATCACAAAAAAGTGGAGGTAGTTCCATATGGAAGACCGGGATCCGACGATATTTATAAAGGAGCGGAAACGATTTTCCAGAAAGGGAGAGACATCTGCCTGCTGGCTAACCACGGTGTGCTGTCCGTCGGAACCACGGTATTCGATGCGATGAACAAGCTGGAATCGGTAGAGAATGCATGTAAAATCTGTACCCTGGCCAAATTGATCGGGGAACCGGCGGATCTCCCGAAAGAGGAGATTGAAACGCTGTTAAGCCTGTAACCAGGAAGGTACGGAATCGTCAGGAGAAGGAAATGAATTCAGCATTAATGTTTGGAATCTGCCTTGCGGCGGCCCTCTTTCTGCAGACATGGGGAAGTCTGGTGCAGTACAGACGGGTCACCAGGGACTATCAGGAAATCAGAAAACGCAACGCGGTTGTTTCTGTGGGCAAGAGTACATACAGGGGCATGAACAGAACGGCTGTGCTTGGCTTTAATTCCTCGGGGATTCTTAACGAGGCGTATATTTTATCCGGCATAACGGTTTTTGCAAAGCTTAAGCCGTTATCCGGCCATGACGGGGAGCATTACTCCGCCGTCAAAGACTACTATAGCAAAGACAAACGGATGGCCTGCGTCGTACAGGCTGTCCGGTATATGGAGGGGTCATATGATTGAAAAATTAGCTGCCGGGGCGGCAAGCTTCATCGGGATATTTAATGCCGGAGGCTCTTATTTTCTGGATCTGGTTGCGGGAATTATTCCCACCCTGTTGGTCCTTTTAACATTTATCAACCTTTTAATCCGCCTGGTCGGAGAGGAGCGTATCACAAACTTCCTGAGAAAATGTACGAAATACGCGATTACAAGATATACCATTTACCCGCTGCTGGCCCAGATTTTCCTGACGGATCCCATGTGCCATACCATGAACCGGTTTGTGGAGGAAAAATACAAGATTGCGCTGTATGATTGTGAGATGACGATTCTCCATCCTCTGACCGGCCTGTTTCCTCATGTATGTCCGGCTGAACTGTTTATCTTTATGGGAATTGCAAGCGGTATTACGGAGCTGGGGTTTGACAAGAATGTCCTGGCGATCTGGTATCTGGCCGTCGGCATCGTACTGTGTCTTATCAGGGGCATTGTCACGGAAAAGATGTTTGCCGTGATGCAGGGAAGGAAGAGTAAGAAGGGAGGCCAGGTCCATGAATAAATTATTGGATATCATTGCGAATATAGGCGCCGCAGTAGGAAGCGTCGTTGAGAAAATTATGGATTCTGCCAAGGACGCCGTGAAAATGGTGCTTGAGACGGTGCTCCCGTTTATGGTATTTATCAGTCTGATTGTCGGTATCGTAAATTATACGGGCGTTGGAAACTGGCTGGCCGGACTGATTGCTCCGGTTATGTCCAACCTTCCAAGCATGATGGTTATGAGCTTTGTCTGCGTTCTGCCGTTCCTGGCTCCGATTCTTGCGCCGGCCGCCGCGGTTGGCCAGGTTGCCAGTATTCTGATCGGCACACAGATCGCAGCAGGGGCAATTTCTCCGGTCTATGCGCTTCCGGCCCTGTTTGCAATCAACGCACACGTTGGCTCGGACTTTATTCCGGTCGGCCTGTCGCTTGCCGAGGCAAAGGACGAGACGGTGGAAATGGCGGTTCCTGCCTTTCTGTTCAGCCGTATGATTACCGGGCCGATTTCCGTTTTACTCGCATACTTTGTCAGTGTTTCGGTCGGAATGTTCGGATGACGGCTTTGCGCGGCATGTGCATCCTTGCGGAGCGTTGTAGATTCACAGGATGTAATTTTCTATGAAATAAAAATAGTTTGGCCGTAACTTCGGCCCTGATACAGGAGAGTGAATGATGTTTACAGTAAATAATTACACCCCAACGAGGGTAATCTTTGGCGCAGGCAGGTTAAAGGAGCTGGCAGAGGTGGAACTGCCGGGGAAAAAGGCGCTGATCTGCGTGACGGAAGACGGTCTGATGGAAAAGCTGGGAATTCAGCAGAAGGTGCTTGAACTTCTCGCAAAGAACCATACCGAGGCCGTAGTATTTGATAAGGTGACGCCCAACCCGACCAAGGACAGCGTGGAGGCCGCGACGGCCCTTGCCAAAGCGGAAGGCTGCGATTTCCTCATCGGCCTCGGCGGCGGCAGCAGCGTGGATACGGCAAAGGCAGCGGCAATTATGATGGCCAATGAGGGGGATCTCTGGGATTATGCCTACACGGGAACGGGAGGCAGGAAGGAGATTAAGGTTGCGGCTCCGGTTGTAACCATCTCGACTACGGCAGGTACCGGCACCGAGACCGATCCCTACTGCGTCATCACAAGAACCGATACGAATGAAAAGCTTGATTTCGCAGTGGATGCGATTTTCCCGGTGATTTCCGTCATTGACCCGGAACTGATGGTAACGCTGCCGAAAAACCTGACGCTGTATCAGGGGTTTGACGCGCTGTTCCATTTATCGGAATGTTTTATTACCAATAACCATGAAAACAGGCTGGTGGATATTTATTCCGAGGACGGAATCAGGGCGGTGGCAAAATGGCTTCCGGTGGTGGCGGAAGACGGCTCGAATCTGGAAGGACGCGTCAATATGTCCTATGCGGCCAATATTCTGGCCGGTTATACACAGTCTCTCATCAACTGTACCTCCCATCATATCACGGGCCAGACCATGGGCGGTTTATTCCCCAATGTTGCCCACGGTGCCAGCCTGATCCTGATAGCGGAGGAGTATTACAAACGCGTCTGCCGGTATTTCCCGGAACTGTTTGACGAGCTGGGGGAATTCATGGGAGTGAAGGCGGATCCGGAGCATCCCGGTGCAGGCTTTGTCACGGCGCTTACCGGACTGCTGCACGTAACCGGAATGGACTGCCTGACCATGAGTGAATTCGGAATCAGGAAGGAAGACTGCAAAAAGATCGCGGATATGACCGTCAATAATACCGGCATCGCCGATATGGACCGGTATCCGGAGGCTCTGACGGCGGAGGATATCGAAGGGATTCTGGAGCGATCTTATAAGTAAAAATGTCAGGCAGTAAAAAGGATATGCGGTACAAATGTTTTAATCATTTTGATAATCAAGTATTTTAAGAAAAGAAACGGAGCCTACGGAAAGAGATTTCCCGTGGACTCCGTTTTTGGCAGTATTTGCAGTATTGAAAGTAATTGCGGCACTGAGCGTTTTTTGAAGCGGAAAGAAAGGAACTATACCGGGCCTTCCATTGACACCGGGAGCGGCCGGTGATAAGATAACTCATACCAACAGAGGTGTAAAAGTGTTTTAACGGCTTACCAAAACGGCAGCCGGATGAAAGAACGAAACGGGAGGTGGCGCAGAAGTGATGAATTTCGGACGTTTTCTGGAACGGACAGAGGTGGATAAGGACCCCACCGCCGCCAATTTCCCAAGGCAGGTATGGGAGGCGAAAGAGGTGCTGCCGGAGTACCGGAGGTATCTGGAACCGTGGTTTCGGAGAGGAATCGCTCCGGAGCATGTGCTTTTTGTGCCGCGTCCCTGGTATCAGCCCGGAATCAATGAGTACATGCTGGCGTATCTGGAAGAAGAGCTGATGGTACTGGAACGCCGGGAGGATGGACGGATTGACAAGTCCGTCATTAAACGGGACGACGTGCCCTGCTTTTGCAGCACCGAGGATTTGCTGAAGGGATGTATCACCATTTACCGGCCTGTTCGGGGAGTAAACAAAAAGACGGAGCTTTATTATAACCGCGTGGCGAAAGCGCTGTTCCTTCCGTTCCTGAACTGGCTGGCCTGCCGTCCCGACGGATTTGACTGTCACAGAGCGGCGGAGGGGGATGCGATGCCGCGCCGTCTGAAGCAGGAAGAGCTGGCCCTGTATAATTACGGCAAGGATGCATACCGGTTCGGAAACTACGGCTTAAGATGGGAGTGGCGCAGTTTCCGGCCTTCCGGATTCCTGAAAAAGAAAAAGGCGGTAAAGCC
The DNA here is from genome assembly GCA_036419695.1 of [Clostridium] symbiosum. Taxonomy (NCBI): domain Bacteria; kingdom Bacillati; phylum Bacillota; class Clostridia; order Lachnospirales; family Lachnospiraceae; genus Otoolea; species [Clostridium] symbiosum. The sequence goes on along the minus strand of CP143946.1, from coordinate 3,427,284 downwards.
GTCCTGCCTGTTATGTGAGATGGAGAAGGGAAAGGTACTGGTCCTGCTGGCGGGCAGCCGCGCCGATATCTGGTACCTGTTTAACGGAAGGGCCTTCGCATCCTTAGAGGATAATGACAGGATGTGCCGAATTCAAATCAGTGCGGGAAACGAAGTGATTGAGGACAGGACATACCGGTCCGGAGGTGAAATCGGAAGACAATAAAAAGGGATGAAATCATTCGGCTGATTTCATCCCTTTTTATTGTGAACGTCATAAGGAACGCAGAGCGCGCCTTATATCGTCTTTGCATCATGCAGAAATTAGTTGTTAACTGTAACGTTAACTGCCTGTAATCCACGAGCACCTTCAGTAACTTCGAAGGATACGGACTGGCCGTCTTCTAATGTTTTGTAACCGTCCATTGCAAGTCCGGAAAAGTGAACGAAAATATCGTTGCCCTGCTCATCGCTGATGAAGCCATATCCCTTCTGAGAGTTAAACCATTTTACTGTACCTTTATTCATGAAAGATACCTCCTGTTAAAATATTATATTTCTTTATAAAACAAAATTCACATATCCTTGTAAATCAACAAACCGATTTACAACAAATATGTGAAATCTAAGCTTTATGAAAAATACTCATTCAATATAGCACGCAAAATCGAGTTTGTCAAGATTTATAAGCGGTTCAAAATACTTTTTATTTAATTTTTTTCAGTTTTAATGAAAACAGGCCGGAAAGCCCCGCGGAAGGAGGGATTTATGCCGCTGAAGCGGTCCTCCTCAGGCGGGTAATTCCACTTGGGAGATATCACAATATTCTGATAAAGTCAACGATGTTAAATAAATGGTAACTGTTCAGAAGGCAGTATTCCGCGAGGTGTTTTCATGCATTTTTGCATAAAAATCCCGAGTTTTGTCAGCGCGAAACGGCATTTGGGGCCGTTTCTGTGCATCGCGAAGCGGTAACTATGAAGGTACTGAATAGTTACAATAAATGATAAAATTGCACAATTGTATTTTTTAGTGTACAATAGAGGAAACGCAACTGTTGATTTAAGAAAACAAAATAGGGGGAAGTGTTTATGGCAAATGAAAAGAAAAAGTTACCGCTGGCTTTCTGGATTTTCACAGGTCTTCTGTTAGGTATTTTAGCGGGTATCGGGTTGATGAAGACGCCCGAGATTGCGGTGAAATACATTAAGCCCTTTGGTACGCTGTTCCTGAATCTTGTCAAATTTATTGTCGTTCCGATTGTCCTTTTCTCCATCATGTCCGGCGTGATTTCCATGAAAGACATACGCAAAGTGGGCAGCATTGGAGTCAAGACGATCGTCTATTACATGTGCACGACGGCAGTTGCGGTAGTGATTGGCCTGGTGCTTGCCAACCTGTTCAAGGGAAGCTTTAAAGCGCTTTCCGTGACAGAGCTTGAGTATACCGCGAAAGAGGCGCCAAGCTTCATCGAAACCCTGGTCAATATTTTCCCCAGCAATATCATAGGGCCCATGTCGGAGGCAAACATGCTTCAGGTCATTGTGATTGCCCTGTTCTTTGGTTTCGGCGTCATCTCGGTGGGGGAAAAGGGAAAACCGTTTGCCGATTTTGTGGAGAGTGCCAATACCGTTTCGATGGTGATTATGGAAACGATTATCAAATTCAGCCCCATCGGCGTATTCTGCCTGATCACGCCTGTGGTGGCGGAGAACGGCCCCAACATACTGGGAAACCTGCTGGCTGTCCTTCTGGTGGCCTATGCCGGATATATTATCCATATGGTGGTGGTTTACTCCGCAACGGTGAGTATGCTCGGTAAAATGAGTCCGATCCGCTTTTTCAGCGGCATGGCGCCCGCAATGATTATGGCTTTTTCAAGCGCCTCCTCAGTAGGGACGCTGCCTCTGAATCTGGAATGTGTGGAGAAGATGGGAGGAAGGAGAGATGTGGCCAGCTTTGTGCTTCCGTTAGGCGCTACGATAAACATGGACGGAACCGCGATTTACCAGGGGGTATGCGCAATCTTTATCGCAGCCTGTTTTAAGGTGGATCTGACGCTGGGACAGCAGCTTACGATTATCCTGACCGCCACGCTGGCGTCAATCGGCACCGCGGGAGTTCCGGGCGCCGGTATGATAATGCTGGCAATGGTGCTTCAGAGCGTTAACCTCCCGATCGAGGGAATTGCCCTTGTGGCCGGTATCGACCGGATTTTTGACATGGGCAGGACAACCGTCAATATTACGGGCGACGCGGCCTGTGCCCTGATTGTATCCAGACTGGAAGAGAAGAAGGAAGCGCGCAGGGCGGGATGAAATCAATTGGAAGGATGAGAAGTCTTTTTCTCTGCCGCGGCAAAACAGACCGGCGCGGGGGCTCCGTCCAGCACGGCGTGCTCCGTCACGGTAAATCCGTGTCCTGACAGGAACTTTATGAATTCCTGTTCATCCCACTTGTGGTAAGACTGGAAACCGGTCATATTTACCAGATGCATCCCGAAGCGGGAACGCGTTTTCCCGCCGTGAATGAAGGTGGGGGCAAAGAGCAGCCCGCCCGGCTTCAGCACGCGGTGTATCTCGGAGAGAGCCCGTTCCGGGTATGGCATGATATGGAGGGCGTTGGAGATGACGGCAGCGTCGAATGTCTGGGGCGCATAGGGCAGAGAATTTGCATCCTGTACGGTAAAGTGCAGGCGGGAAGAACCCGCCTGCTTTTTTGCGCGCTCAATCATCTGCTCCGAGAAGTCGGTGGCCTCCCAAAGGCGCACGCGGCAGGAGAGCGGAAAGGAGAGCTGGCCCGTGCCGCAGGCCACCTCCAGTACGTTCATATCCTTTGTCAGGTAGGGAGCGATGCGGCTGCAGATACTCCGGTACAGCGCGGAATGGCTCCTTGCGAAAAAGGTGTAGAACCGCGACATGTTTTTCCAGTACTGTTTATTGTTGTGATGTTTCATCGGTATGCCTCCTGCCGGATAGTCTGGCAAAACGATATTCCGTATGCGCGGCGTAGCGCGCTGCGTCGGTTACCGTCGTGAATTTAAGAGTTAGTTTCTACTAACAAAAATCATAGCATAAGACGCCATGAATTACAAGGCTGCAGCGATATAAGGAAATATATGGCGCAGTTGTCAGAAGCAATCGCCCATGTTAGAATAAATGATATACCGTCCGTGTCGTTTAGGAAGAGGAGGATATCTATGCCGTTATCAGAAAAGAGCAGCACCCCGATACAAAAACCGCTTGCTTTCGTCTGGTTTGGGCACAGGACGCCTCTGCTCCGCAAGCTGCAGGGGCTGGATATGCAGTATCAGTATAATAAAATCACGAACTTAAAGCTGGCTTCGGAAAAGATTAACGGAATTGTGATTCACCCCGGCGAAGTATTCAGCTACTGGAAACTGATAGGGAAACCCACGCGTAAAAAGGGATATCTGGATGGCATGATCCTGAAAAACGGCCAGGTGGCGGCCGGGACGGGGGGAGGCCTGTGCCAGCTCTCCAATCTGATTTTCTGGATGGCGCTCCATTCCCCCCTGACCATCGTAGAGCGGCACCGCCACGGATACGACGTATTTCCCGATTCCAACAGGAAGCAGCCGTTCGGAAGCGGAGCCACCTGCTCCTATCCCCATATTGATCTGATGATAAGAAATGACACCGGGCAGGATATTCAGTTCCGGACGTGGCTGGACGGCGAATATCTGTACGGAGAGCTAAGGGCCGGTGTCCCGTCCGCGCTGCGGTATGAAATTGTGGAGAGAAACCACCTGATGAAAAGCGAATTCTGGGGCGGATACAGCCGCCATAACGAACTGTGCCGCTTTACATTTGAGGAAGATAACCTGATAGGGGAAGAATTTATTTTGAGCAATCATGCCATTATGATGTACGCCCCTTTTATCGGAGAAGGAAATGACGGTGAAGAACCGGAAAGCAGAGGAGAATTTAACAGATGAAATCATTAGTAATAGCAGAGAAACCGTCGGTGGCCCGCGACATAGCACGGGTGCTGAAATGCGGAAAAGCGCTTAACGGGGCCATCGAAGGCCAGGAATATATCGTAACATGGGGACTGGGCCATCTTGTCACGCTGGCCGATCCGGAGGACTACAGTCCCAAGTATAAGGAATGGAAGATGGAAGATCTGCCGATGCTGCCGGATACCTTTAAGCTGGAGGTCATAAAGCAGACGGCGAAACAGTACAACGCGGTGAAAACGCAGCTTTACAGGAATGATGTGGGAGACGTCATCATAGCCACGGATGCGGGGCGGGAGGGAGAACTCGTGGCCCGTCTGATCCTTAAAAAGGCCGGCAGCAGGAAACCCGTAAGGAGGCTGTGGATTTCATCGGTCACGGATAAGGCGATCCGGGAGGGATTTGCCCATCTGAAGGACGGAAGGGAATACGACAACCTCTACGATGCAGCCATGTGCCGCGCCGAGGCGGACTGGATGGTGGGAATCAACGCGACAAGGGCGCTGACCTGCAAATACAACGCCCAGTTATCCTGCGGCCGCGTACAGACTCCGACCCTTGCCATGATTGCAGCGCGCGAGGAGGAGATAAAGAAATTTGTCCCACAGCCCTATTTCGGCATCCGTGCAAAGTGCCAGGAACCTTCCCTGACCCTGATGTGGCAGGATGGGAAATCGGGAAGCGCCCGCTCCTTCGACAAAAACAGGATGGAAGGGATTCTCTCCTCCCTGCAGGGGGAAGCGGGAAGAGTGGAGGAGGTAAAGCGCACGCCGAAGAAGACATTGGCGCCGCTTCTCTACGATCTCACGGAACTTCAGCGGGATGCGAACAAACGGTTTAATTATTCGGCCAAGGAGACGTTAAACATTATGCAGCGGCTGTATGAAAACCATAAGGTCCTGACGTATCCGAGAACGGATTCCAGATATTTGAGCGCCGACATTGTGCCGACCCTGAAAGAACGGTTAAAGGCCTGCGGCACCGGGCCTTATAAGACGCTGGCCGGCCGCCTTCAGGGGCGCGCCCTGCCGGAGAAGCTGTTTTTCGTGGATAACGGCAAGGTATCGGATCACCACGCCATTATCCCGACCGAGCAATACGTGCAGCTGGATCATATGACCGTGGATGAACGGCGTATCTATGATCTGGTAGTCCGCCGTTTCCTGGCCGTTCTGTATCCCCCTTTTGAATATGAACAGACTTCCCTGACCGTAAAGGCGGGCGGGGAGCGGTTTGCGGCCAGGGGAGAGATTGTGAAGACACCGGGCTGGCATGAGGTCTATGAGAATGAGAAGCAGGAAGAAGATCCGGATGAGGACGGGCAGGAGATCAAATCCCAGAAACTGCCGGATATCAGGAAGGGCGATGTACTGAGCGGCCTTACATTCCAACTGACGGAAGGAAAGACGAAAGCTCCTGCACCGTTCAATGAGGCCACCCTGCTCTCGGCCATGGAAAATCCGGCGGCCTATATGGAATCAAAGGACCGTGAGATGGTGAAGACACTGGGCGAGACGGGCGGACTGGGGACGGTCGCGACACGGGCCGATATCATAGAAAAACTCTTTTCAAGCTTTCTTCTGGAAAAACGCGGGAAAGATATTTATCTCACCTCCAAGGCCAGGCAGCTTCTGAATCTGGTTCCGGAGGATTTAAAGAAACCGGAACTGACGGCCGAATGGGAGATGAAGCTTTCAAAGATGGCGAAGGGCAGTTTAAAGCGCGATGCGTTTATGAGGGAAATCCGGGAGTATTCGGGTGAGTTGATTGCACAGATTAAGGCCGGGGAGGGAAATTTCCGCCACGACAACCTGACGAATACAAAGTGCCCCGTATGCGGAAAAAGGATGCTCTCGGTAAAAGGAAAGAACAGTGAAATGTTAGTCTGCCAGGACCGTGAGTGCGGCCACAGGGAGACCGTTTCCCGGACCTCCAATGCCCGCTGCCCGGTCTGCCATAAGAAACTGGAACTGCGCGGAAAAGGGGAGGGGCAGATTTTTGTCTGCCGCTGCGGATATAAAGAGAAATTGTCCGCCTTCCAGGAACGCAGGAAAAAAGAGGGAGCCGGAGTATCGAAAAAAGACGTGGCAAGATACCTGAACCAGCAGAAAAAAGAGGCGGCCGCTCCGCTCAACAATGCGTTTGCGGAGGCTTTTAAGGGACTTAAGCTGGACGATTGATGATAAGCGGCGGGAACATAAAATTACGACGGATACAGGGGGAGAGATGGAGAAAAACAAGATCCTCATTATAGAAGATGAGGCCGCAATCAGGGAACTGCTCTGCATGAACCTGGAAGCGGTCGGGTATGAGACGGAGACGGCCTGCGACGGCACGGAGGCGGAGCGGAAAATCCGGGAAGATCGGGGAGAATACGACCTGGCGCTGGTGGATGTGATGCTGCCAGGACCGGACGGCTTTGATCTGATGGAAGGGCTGAACGGAAAGGAGATTCCCTGCATTTTCCTGACGGCAAAAGCAGACGTGGCGTCGAAGGTCAAGGGGCTGCGTCTGGGTGCGGAGGACTATATCGTCAAACCGTTTGAAATGATGGAATTATTCGCCAGGGTGGAGAATGTCCTGAAGCGGAGGAGAAAATTGAAAAGCACGGTAGAGCTTGACGGCTGCCGGATCGATCTGACGGGACACAAGGTTTATGAAGACGGGGAGGAAATCCAGTTAAAGCCGATGGAATATGATCTGTTCCTGTTTCTCTGCCGCAACCGGAATGTCGCCTTTACAAGAAACCAGCTGCTCGATAAGATATGGGGCGGCGGCTATGGGGGAGAGACAAGGACCGTGGACGTCCATGTCGCCAGTTTAAGAAAGAAACTGAAGGCGGCGTCGAGAATACAGACCATACCGAAGCTGGGATACCGCCTGGAGGTTTAACTGCCATATGAAACTAACGAAAAAACTGATTGTGATTCTTTCCGCCAGTCTGGCGGCGGCTTTTCTGGCCGTCAGCCTTCTGGCGTTCTGGCAGATGCGCTCCCAGAGCATTTCCGTGGCCGTGGACAACTACGACAGGCAGATGGACTCCATTTCCTATGCCTTTTCGGAAATAGGGACCAGGGAGGATTTTGAGGCCATGGGCGACATTGCCGCGGAGGCATATCTGAAATACCAGTTCAGGAAATGTTATAAGAACGGGTATGCCCTTTTAAAGGGGGAGGAGTGTATTGTAAATCTGACCGATTTTGAGATTCTGGATCCGGGAGCCCTGGAAGGGCCATACAAAATCCAGCGCCTGGGGAAAAAGGCGGTGCTCCTGATGAAGCGTGAGATCAGCCAGTTTCCGGGCTATGATGTGCTGATGGCACAGAATATCACCCCCTATTATCAGGAGATAGAACGCCGGGGAATCATTCTGGCGCTGTTGTGCGCAGGAGTCTGGGCGCTGACGGCCGCCGCGGCTCTTTTCATGACCCATAAGGCGCTGAAACCGCTTAAAGAGCTGACGAGAGCCGCCGTCAAGATTGGCAACGGCAGCCTTGGCGAGCGGGTGCCGGTGAACAGCCGGGATGAAATCGGAGAATTTGCCGGGGCATTTAACCAGATGACGGAAAAGGTGGAGAAGCAGGTTGAAGATCTGGAGCTGCTTCTGGGGGCGCTGGCCCATGAGATTAAGACGCCGATGACGGCGGTGATAGGGTACTCGGAGAGCCTGCTGCACGTCAAACTGTCCGAGGAGCAAAAGAAACGCTCCCTGGAACAGATCCATGACGCAGGCCTGCGCCTGGAACGCCTTTCCTCCAAGATGCTGAGCCTTCTGGGCAGATATGAAAATGAGGAAGTGCGTTTTGAAACGCTGCGGGTATGGGAGCTGATTGACGCTGCGGTAAAGGAGACGGAACCGCTCTGGAGCGCCAAAAAGGTTGTAATAGAGAAAAAACCTGTGATAGAGAAAAAGCTTATGATAGAGAAGAGGAAGGCGCAGGAGACGGAACTATGGATTCAGGCGGACAGGGAACTGTTTTTGTCCCTTCTCTTTAACCTCATCCACAATGCGGTGAAGGCATCAAAGCCGGGAGGAAAAATCAGAATTGAAGCCGGAGAAGACCGAATTGTCATCACGGATGAGGGCTGCGGGATTCCGGCCCGGGATCTGCCCCATGTGACGGAAGCGTTTTATATGGCGGATAAGTCCAGAAGCCGGAATGAGGGTGGATCCGGGCTGGGGCTGGCTCTCTGTGAAAAGATTGCCTCACTGCACGGCGTGAGGATAGAAATTAAGAGCCGGCACAAGGCGGACGGATTTTTGGAGGAAGAATGCGGAACGCAGGTCATCCTCCACTGCAATTTACGGTCCGGCGGTAAGCCGCAGAGCTGAGGAACGCATTTACAAAACGTTTACATTTTGATGAGGACTTTGCCTGCATAAAAAGGTAGAATCTCTATATCAAACGGTAGTGAGACGTCCGACGGACGTTTGATTCACTGTTTACAGGTGATGATTTACCGTTACAAGTGATAAGGAGAGAAGATAAAGTGAAAAGAAAAAAAATATCCTGTCTGCTCCTGTTAACGGCTGCCGCCTGCGCTCTGGCCACCGGCTGCGGCACGGGAGGGGATAAGCAGGTAATCGGAGAAAAAACGGAGTCCTCCGCCGTGGAGCAGAGCGCGGATGGCGAGAGCGGAGGGGCAAAAGACGGGACCGCCGGAAATCATGAACTTAGCGTGCCGGAACAGGTGCAGGCGCCGGAACATTATAAGACGGAAGTAAAAGAAAAGGGTATGATACTCTCGGCCGACGCCCCGGTTACGGTTCCGGATCTCAAACAAGCTGTGATCAAAAGCGCAAAATCCGTCAATTATACAAAAGAGGAGTATGAGCAGGTAAAAAAGACGCTGGCAAAAACGCTGGGAGTTACCTGGGAGGAGGAGACGGTCAACACGCTGTACTTTTACGAAGGTGAAGAGGAGACCTCAGTCGGCATAGAGAACAGTGCGGCGGCTGACGGCAATGTGTCTGCTGCCGCATCGGACGAAACGCCTCTGAAAAACGGAGACGTATATGGAGAAAGTACAAATACCTGGGGAGAGAATGAAGCGGGAGCGGTTTACCAGCTCACCTACCGGACGGGAACAGAAGACTTTCGCCCGCCCATTTCCCTGATCTGGCTGACCGAGATATATAATGACGGCCGCCATATGGAAAAGCCGTCGGCTGTCTATGAGAATGACGATGCGGCAGCCGTTTCACGGGCGGGAAAGGCCAGGGAGTTTGAAAAAAGGGCGGAAGAGCTGCTCAAACAATTCGGCATAAAGGGATATAAGATTTACGACACGAGATGGAGGGAAGCGTTTTACACAATAGACGGCGAGAGCGTATCGGATTTTAAATACCGTATCACATTCACCCCTTCCATTGACGGTGTCGGAGTAACCTGCCCAAGTCTCAACCTGCCTGCCAATTCAAGCCTGGAGGGACCCTATATCGATGTGATATACAGTGAAGACGGAACCCTGACTCATCTCAAACTGATTGATAAAGAAGAACTGGAGGTCAGTGCAAATGACGGAACCTTCCTGCTTCCCTTCAAGGCAATCCATGAGTTATTCGAACAGTACTGCAAAGATTCCTATGGCAGGAACAGCGAGAGCGGGCTGCAGTCCTACCAGAAAGACGAAAAGGCGCCTGCCGGATGGACGGAGCCTGTGACCATGGTGAATGTCAGTAAAGTAAAGATGGAATATGCCTTTATTGGCCGTGAAAACAGCAAAAAGGTGACGGAGCAGGAACTGATTCCTGTATGGAATTTTTACGGAAATGTCTCACGCGGCCGGGAAACGTCGGAGGAGGCGGAGCTGATAGAGAGCGTCAGCGGAGAGATGGCGCAGCAGGATGGAATTATTCTCTCGATCCGGGCGGATGATGGGCGGATTCTCTGGGAGTGAGGTGAAAGAATGGGAAACGTGCCGGAGAGGCCGTGGCGGAATGGTGAGGCGAGGAGGTGAGTCTTCAGTCCCGATGGAAGGTTATCGCCCACCATTCCGGCCTCTTCGCTGTGGCGCGGAGTTTTTGTTGAGTGGCAATGAAAAGTTCACGAAGCGTGCTTTTCGCTGTTGAGCGGCAATGAAAAGTTCGCAAAGCGTACTTTTCGTTGTTTGGAACGCGGTATTCGGTCTGAACGGCGCGGCATGCAGGAACACTTTTTTAGACTGGTTGATATCTGGCTGTTTTAATGGGAAAAAACTGTGATTTAACTATACTGGAAGAATATGGTTTGTGTTATAATATGATATTGCTTATTGCAAGTCGGAGGAATGAATATGAAATTAAGAGACAGTTTTCACCCTTATGCAGCAGTTACAATTTTCTTCTGGTCGCTGGCCTATGTGCTGACGCGGCTTACGCTTCAGTATTTTACCGCTTTTTCACTGGGATTTTTAAGGTATTTGATTGCCTCCTGCGCCCTCATTGCGGTTGCCGTCCTGACAAAGATGAAGCTGCCGGGCAGGGCCGATCTGCCGTGGTTTCTGGCTGCGGGCGGGATTGGTTTCTTTTTGTATATGATTGCCTTCAACCAGGGGCAGGCCACGGTCACAGCCGCCACAGGCAGTGTCGTAATCGCTTCAGTGCCTGTGTTTACCGCGCTTTTGGCCCGTTTTATCTATCGGGAAAAACTGCGTGCATTCCAGTGGGCGGCAATTCTGGTTGAGTTTATCGGCGTTGCCGTATTGACATTGATGAACGGCGTCTTTTCCATCAATGCGGGGCTTTTCTGGCTGTTTCTTGCGGCGCTGGCATTGAGCGGTTATAATCTGTTACAGCGGAAACTGACGAAAACCTGCACCGCGTTGCAGACCTCTACATACAGCATTTTTGTCGGGACAATCCTGCTGGCGGTCTTTGCGCCGGCCGCCATCGGTGAGGTTTCCCATGCGCCTGCGATCCAGTATCTTTATCTTGCGGTTTTGGGCATCGGTTCCAGCGCCATTGCCTATGTTTCATGGGCCATGGCGTTTGCCAGGGCAAAGCAGATATCACAGGTCAGCAACTATATGTTTATCACGCCCTTTTTGACGAGCATTCTGGGTTTCCTGCTTGCAGATGAAGTCCCCGATTCCGCAACACTGATTGGCGGCGGAATGATCCTTTTGGGCGTACTGATTTTCAATTTTGGAGGGAGATTCCGGGGGCAGGAGGAACGCGCCTGACGAATAGGAAGAGAGGGCCACACGTTCCTCAGTGGAACTTCCCGTAATAATCACGTTAAGAAATACCGTCCATGCTTCAACTGTCCGTTAACCTTCTGCTAACCTATCTTTCATATTTCTTTATTTTATTTAAAGACAGTGAAAGGATCATTAAAACACCGCAAAGGAATGCCCAAATCTCTTTCCTTTTTTCAAAACACGAATAGAATGGAGGTAGGTAGAGAAGGAGGGACAATATATGAATCTGGTTGCGATTTTACTTATTATTGTTTACGCGGTGATTGGAGGGCTTTCCACCGCTGTTTTAACAATAAGCCTGCCGGCGCTGATTATCTGGAAGTTTTACAGAAAAATCAAGTACAAAAAAGCATGGACTGATTAGGAGTAGTCAGAATAATGAATAAATGCAGGAAAACCACAAAAAAATGAGTTGCCCGCTGCCGGGATATCCGGGCGGTGGACAACTCATTTTTTTGTGGTGCAAAGCAGGGGAATGTGAGAGGGGCATGCGGGCTACCGGGGGCGGCGTGTACAGTGACGCATTCGCAGGACTGCCGGACGGCCTGTGGAGATCTCCGATTGATATGGGCACTTGGCGAGAACTTTCCGAAACCGGTTCTTTGTATTGCCAGCCTGTCCGCAGCGATGCTATAATGACTTTAAAAAGAGAACGGGACACTGTGGATATACGACTGGTTCAGAAGAAAAACGGAGACGATTATGGATATAGATTTGATAAGGCTGTTTGCGACGCGCCGGCCCTATGACGGAGGAAAAAACAGAATACGTTTCTTCCGTGCAATGAAACGGAAGACAGCCTGTTTTCTGAAGCGTTCCCCGGAATACCGTGCCATCTGCGCCGATGCCGGTTTTACCCTGCGGGACTTAAGAAACGTGGGAGATCTGGGGAAACTTCCCATCATACCTACCCTGTATTTTAAGAGAAATCATATAGGAATCAGGCGCGGCCCGGCCGTGTTAGTGACTTCCTCCGGCACGGGAGGTTCCGTCAGCCGGATTCGGTACACGCCAGGGGAACTGTGCCTTCTGGCGGCAATGGCGGCCAATCTGGGGCGGGTGCACCGCCTTTTTTCTCTGAGGCCGGTTCATTATATTATGCTGGGATATCAGCCGGTGAGGGAGAATAAGGCGGTAATCTCCAAAACAGCCTATCTTTCAACCTGGTATGCACCTGGCCTAGACCGGACGTATGCCCTGGAATACAGAAGAGGGAGAAGTGGCGCCGATGGAGGATACAGGCTGAATCTGAAAGGAATACTCGATAAGCTGGTAACGTTCTCTTCGGGAAGGAATCCGGTCAGGATTGTGGGATTTCCCTCCTATACCTGTTTTTTGCTCAGAAAAATGAAGGAGGAGCGGATAAGCTGTAAACTTCCTGCCGGATCCAGGGTGATGCTGGGCGGAGGATGGAAACAGTTTGCAGGGGATGAGATTCCAAAGGAGGAGCTGTATTCCCTGATATGGGAGGTGCTCGGCATCGGGGAGAACCATGTCCATGAATTTTTTGGTGCAGCCGAACATCCGGTGCTTTACTGTAGCTGCCGGAACCATCATTTTCATATACCGGCGTATGCCAATGTGCTGATCCGGGACGCGGGAAACCTGAAGATCCTGCCGAGGGGCCGGGCGGGCCTGGTAAATCTGATGACTCCCATTGGTTCGGATCTCCCCCTGATGAGTGTAATGACCGATGATATCGGTGTTTTGTATGATGGAAAAGACTGTGGCTGCGGTATAGAAGGCGCATATCTCAAGCTGCTTGGGCGGACCGGGGCGAAAGGCGTTAAAACGTGTGCCGCCGGAGCTGCGGAGTACTGGTGGCAGGGGGAGTGACGGTGCAACCAATACGGCCATATGGGAAACAGCACGGGCATGCAGGAAACAGCGCGGCCATGTGGTTGACAACGCCGATATGATAAACGGTGCGGCACCGGTTGAAAAAAGAGAGAAAAAAACCGGTACAAGCGGCATTTCCGGCCGGATCCGTATAAAATAGAAGTAAAGCCACCAAAGGATATAGATATGAAAAAGAGAATTCCGCTGGAAAAGGCGGCCCTGCAGGTCTGCATCGACAATTCAAAACCGCCCCTGATTTTTCAACTGCCGCCGTGGCAGGGCAGGATGAAGCTGGATGAGGCTCAGGATGCTCCCGTTTACATGTACCCGGCCTCCGTCTGCATGACGAATTTTAATACAGGAAGATGGGGCGTGATCCGCGTTTACATTGTGAGGCCGGAAAACGGTTCCCCGGACGCCGGCACGATTCTTTACATCCACGGCGCGGGCTGGGTATTCGGAAATTTCCACACCCATGAGAAGCTGGTCAGAGAGCTGGCGGCGCGCACGGGTTCCGTTGTCGTCTTTCCGGAGTACAGCTTGTCGCCCGAGGCAAAGTATCCCACAGCTATTGAGCAGTGTTACAGCCTGCTGTGCGCCCTTCCTGCGTTTAACCGGGAGACGGGAGGACCGTTTAACATGGAGGGTTTAAGCGTTGCGGGAGACAGCGTCGGAGGTAACATGGCGATCGCCATGACGCTGATGGCTAAGTTCCGCTGCGGTCCCGGAATTGCGAGACAGCTTCTTTTTTATCCGGTTACCAATGCCTGCTTTGATACCTGCACTTACTGCGAATTTGCAACGGATTATTATTTGTACCGGGAGGGAATGATCTGGTTCTGGAACCAGTATACCCGGTGCGAAGCCGACCGGGCCCAGATCACGGCGTCACCGCTGAGGGCCGGACTCGAACAGCTTGCCGGACTTCCCCCGGCCCTGATTATCAACGGGGAGGCGGATGTGCTGCGCGACGACGGGGAGGCCTATGCATCAAAGCTTTTGCAGGCCGGGGTCGATGTGACGTCGGTGCGCATCAGGGCGACGATCCATGATTTTGTGATGCTGAACGCACTGGATCAGACTAATGCATGCAGGGCGGCCATGGATTTGGCCGTTAGCTGGTTTCTGAGAAAAGGATAACAATAACGAGAGGGTACGATATGATTTTTATGAACGGAAAAATATCAGATTCCGTGAATTACAGAATGGCAATCAGGCTGATGGACAAACGGATTACAAGAACCCTCTCCGGGGAGAAGCTTGACCCGGAGAGAGTGATAAACGCGGCCGGAAAGATGGCGGAGGATGCTGTGGCGGGGAAATTTGACCGGGAATTTGCTCGGTATCTGCAGATCGGCGGCAGACAACCGGGGAAGGAACCTTTGAACTTTCACGACGGCCTGTCTGTCTCCATGGCGGGACTGTTCCGTGCGGACGCTCTGAGAAAGAAGTTTCAACTGGAATTGTCAGGGATCCCGGACAGCAGCGCGGAAGGAAAACGTTTCCGCCGCCTTCCGATTGGCGTGCTTCTCCATATCGCAGCGGGAAATGCGGAGGGTCTGCCTGCATACAGCGTATTGGAAGGCCTTTTGGCCGGCAATATTAATGTTCTGAAGCTCCCGGCCGGGGACGACGGACTGTCACTTTTTATACTGAAAAAGCTGACGGAATATGAACCGGTCCTGAAAGAGTACATTTACGTGATGGACACGCCCTCCGGGGATGAAGAGACGATGAAAATGATGATGAGGCTGGCCGGAGGCATCGCCGTCTGGGGCTCCGACGAGACGATCCTGGCGGTGAGAAGGAGCGCACCCGCCAATGTAAAGCTGATAGAATGGGGGCACCGCCTCAGTTTCGCCTACATTGACGACCTTGACGCACCGGAGGAGAAACTCGGTGCGCTGGCAAGCCACATTTTCGGCACAAAACAGCTGCTCTGCAGTTCCTGTCAGGTGATTTATCTGAATACGGATGATTTTGAGGAAGTAAAGCGGTTTGGAAGACGTTTTGCAAAGATAATGAAACGGGAAGAGGGGATGGAGGGAAACTCACCTTTTATTCAGGGAAAAGTCACGGTGGAGCTGATGACCAGAAGACTGGAACGGGTGAGCGGAACAAGATGCCGGGCGGCAGGGAAGGTGCCGTTATGCCGTGTGTACAGGGCCGGAAGCGGCAGCGTCACCTGCATGGATGATAATAAGCTGGAGGTCTCCGGCCAGTTCGGCAACGTCCTTGTCAAACCCCTGCCGAGAGAACAGATCATTACCGCCCTCCATTCGTCCAAACGTCATCTCCAAACGGTGGGAATGTATCCGGAGAGCCGGGAACTGGGCCAGCTGTTCGAACAGTGCGGCCTGACCAATCTGTGCGGCCTGGAAAATATGAGTGAATTTGAAATTACAGGTTCCCATGATGGAACCTTTGCGCTCAGGGAGTATACGAGAATTGCAGAGTATAAAGGTAAAATAACAGAAACCGGGCCGGATGCAGGTGCCATAGACTGAAGTGACAAAGACAAAGCCGCAGATTGATCAAACTTTGCGGCTTTGTCAATTACCGGTATTATGAATCCGGATATAAATCTTGAATTCGTTTTTCTGCCCGTTTTGTTACTCGATCCTCCAGATCCTCCGGCTCATCCTGTTCCTGCCTGCGGGCAGATTCAAGATACTCCTGCGCCTTTTCTTTTGAAAGAGTTTCTATCCGTGTAATCCGGTTGGAGGAGTCCCGCACGACGGATAAATCGACCGTCCCGGCCTCGTCGGTCCAGAACGTATAAAAGAAACCGTCTTTTTTTCTTTCATCTACAAGCATTCTTACACGCCGGCCGTTGAAATGGATACTATCTTTTTCTGCATCCAAGGTAATGCCATAGGGCAGATATTCGTCATATTTCGTTCCGTTTGTCCCGGCTTCATTCCTTATGCCGCCGCTCAATCCGTTTGTAATGTCGTCATTCTTTGCGTCAAAGTCGAAAAATGCGTCACGGTACTTTTCTGCATCTTTCTTCGATATCGTGTTTACGCCGGTAATCTTACCGGATGAATTGCGTGAGGCCGACAGATAGGCGGTGCCGTCTTCATCATAGTAGAAGGCCTCGGTATCAGAATCCGGGTCCATGAAAAGCTTTACTTTCTGCCCATTGTAAAGCAGTGTATTTCCATCGTCCGAGATGGAAATACCATAGGAGGAATACTTTGCATAGAGGTCGGGAGCAGGCAGAAATTTGTAGGCATAGGAGTAATCGGGGGACAAAACAATATGTTCTTTTGTGAAAACCGGATCATATGCTTCATTCTCCACAGCGGCGGAAGTGGCAAACGTACTTCCAACAGTGGCTACAACGGCAAAAGCAATAATCATGGTAAATGTTGAAATTTTTTTAATTTTCATAATTGCCTCGATTCTTTCTTCGATCGCATTTTTACTAAAATGGCTGCATAGCGGAGTCAGTCCGCTTCTTTGTTCCTCCATGTCGATCAGCGTGAGCGCATAGGCGGATTTTACGGTTTCTCCAAACATCCGGACCACTTTTTCATCACAGGACAGTTCGAGATCCCGGTTTGCTAAACAATACATTACCCAGACCAGGGGATTGAACCAGTGAATGCACAGGGCGGCGGTCAGCAGAAGTTTTGTTCCCCCGTCAAAGCGCCGGATATGTACGTATTCATGGGCAAGAATATACTGTAGTTTTTTTGTGTCGGCCCAATCCGTTTGTTCCGGCATCAAGATAACGGGGCGGAACAGTCCATAGGTAAGCGGGGCCGTAATGCTGCCTGACCGGCGGATTGAGAGCGGCCGGTTACAACGATGGGATGCCAGCCATTCCACGGTAAAATCGTTTTCTGCCGGGAGGGAAGCCATAAAACTGCGGCGGCATCTGATGTAGGCAAGTGCAAAATAGAAAGCGCACAAAGCCGTTCCAGCGATCCAGAGCCATCCCCACAGTGTAATTCCGGCGGCAGAGGCGGTAGCCGGCATGGCGGGGGCTGTTGGTATAAGCGGCGGAATACCTGCCGCCGGTGCGCCGGTCATGCCTGCTGCCGGAATAATGGGAATATGTACGGCTTCCGGGCGGTTGGCAAGGGAATAGACGCTCAGCGGCGAAGGCAGCGAGAATGGAACCAGCAGCCGTATCAGCGCAATCCCCCACAGGGCAATGAACGTCGCCTTTGGCAGGCGGTTGATGAAAAGAGCCCGGATAACCGTAATAATCAAAATCATAACAGCAGCAGTAAAACTCATTTGCAGCAGGTTCATGATTCATCACCCCCTAACTCCTCGACCATCTGTCTCAGCTTTCCAATCTGCTCTGCAGACAGATTTTTTCTGCCCAGCAGAGAAGCAAATAATTTATCAACAGAGCCGTCGAACACCTTGTGCAGCAGTTCTTCGGTTTCCTGTTCCTGTACCTGTTCCTGAGGAATAAGCGCATGGCATACAAAGTTTGGTTCGATCCGTTCCACGGCTCCCTTTTTGATACACCGCTTCAGCAGGGTATAGGTGGTATTGACATTCCAGCCGTACCTCCCATTCATCACGTCGGCAACGTGCTTTGCCATCGTGTCGCCCTCTTTCCAGAGAACATCCATAACTTTAATTTCGCTGTCCACCAGTTTAATATCCATTTGATTCACCTCGTTTCATTTATAAGACTGTAGTAGTACCTCATACTCATATACTACTCCAGTCTTAAAAAAATGTCAATACTACATTTGTCTTATTTTAAAATATTGAAAGGATTCGCGTTACGGTTCACAGGCAATGTCCCGCGAGGCGTTTTCCGATTCTTGCCTTTTAAGGTTTCAGAAGGTATAATGAAACAGTCAGCGGGTCGGGTAGAGACTTGCTGTTTTCATTTCACATGCTGGTAAACGGGATGTCGGAAAAGAAATGCAAGAAAGAGATACGACAAAAAAATATAACAAAGAGACATGATAACGAGATACATCGGAAAGGAATGGAAGAATCGATGATAACAGCCATAAACAACAGACGCAGCATCCGAAGATACAAAAACCAGAATGTGCCGAGGCAGATGATAGAAGAGATTATAGAGGCGGGAATACTTGCCCCCTCTTCCAAAAACAGGCAGCCCTGGAAATTTATTGTGACGTCTGGGGCAGCAAAAAAAGAGGCGCTTGCCGCCATGGAGAGAGGACTTCATAGAGAAAAAGAAACCCCGCTCCTTCCCGGCTGCACCCAGTATATTGGCGGAGCGGAAAATACACTCCGGATCATGGAGCAGGCTCCCATCGTTATTTTCATCGTCAACACGCTCGGCCTCGCCATCCACTCCGTACTGACTCCGGAGGAGCGTATCTACGAGATGTGTAACGCCCAGTCCATCGGGGCGGCCATTGAGAACATGTGCCTGGCAGCGGAAGAGCAGGGACTGGGCAGCCTGTGGATTTGTGACACCTGCTTTGCCTACGAAGAGCTGAACCACTGGCTGGGATCCGAAGGAGAACTGTTCGCGGCCCTGGCGCTGGGCTATGCGGATGAGCAGCCTGCCGCGCGGCCGAGGAAAGGGATAGAGGAAGTAACCGAGTGGAGAGTTGATTGAGACAGGAGACGCCGCCGGGACGGCCGGGGGGAATGGTGAGAGGGAGGATGGTGAGTCTTCGGTCCCGGATTGCAGGTTGTTGTGGGTGGGGATTACGGAAGAAAGAAATCTCCTGCGGGGACCGCTCCCGCTGATGAAGTGCGCAGCGCTTCTAAGCTCGTAAGAAACCTCGCTAAGAAGCGGCGGACTTCAACGTCCCCTCCGGAGATTTTTTCTTCCTCCACCCCCACCGGAGAGGTTCCGACCGGGACCGAAGACGCGAAGGTTTTCGCCATTCCGCACGGACTGCGGAGGCTAATCTGTCCCCTTTCTTCAAGGGGGAAAGTATGGCTGTAGCCACTGCATAAAGATGATTTTTTGGGGTTCTGTGACAGCTTTTACATTCTTAATCAGTGATGATAAAGTAATAATCAGAAAGAACGGAAACCGGTATCTTTTCAGCTATTAATTCTCCCAGAACAAAAAAAGACTGAACAATATCAGCACCATGTATCAGCCTGCGCATCAGTATTACATAGTGGCAGCACCCCCCATCCCCTTTGAAAAATGCAGACAAATAAGCGGCCGCAGGCAGCGGGGGCGGGATGGCGAAAAAACTACGCGTCTTCAGTCCCGGGCCATAACCTGCCTGTGGGGAAGGAGGAAGAAAAAATCTGCGGAGGGGACGTTGGAATCCGCCGGTGCTTGGGCGCCGTAATATGGCGCCTTAGCATCCGCTGCGCATTCCATAAGCGGAAGCGGTCCCCGCAGCAGATTTCTTTCTTCCGTATTCCCCACCCGCCAAAACCTCCCCCGGGACTGAAGACCCACACTCTCCCCATCCCGCGTCTTCATTTTTCAACAATCCCGAACATTCAAATCCCCCCTTCATATTATAAAGAAGGAGGGATTGATTATGTCTGATCGTTCATACACACCCAGAGACACTTTTGCAGATATTCTCGAAGATAACGAACCGCAGGCGATTGCCTGGGTAAGGGGCGATTCCGCCCATGCGGCTCTCAGCGGGCTGGTGAAATTTTATGCGACGCCTTATGGGGGCGTTCTTGTAGAAGCCGAAGTATTCGGCCTTCCGGATCAGGAACGGCCGTCCCCCAGCAACTTTTATGCAATGCATATACATGAAAATGGAAACTGCACCGGTACGCCGGCGAAGCCGTTTGCCAATGCCGGGTCCCATTTTAATCCGGGAAATGCAATGCATCCGTTCCATGCGGGAGACTTCCCGTCCCTTCTCAGCAATCAGGGATATGCATGGCTCTCGTTCTACGACAGAAGATTCACGATCCAGGATATCATGGGAAGGTCCGTGATTATCCACGGTGAGCCGGATGATTACAGGACCCAGCCGTCCGGCAATTCCGGCCCCATGATTGGCTGTGGGGAGATTATGAAACGGTAACGGTATCACACATGTTCTGCGTTCCGGGCAGCGTTGCGAACCGGCGTTACCGGCCCGCGGAATCCTGCTGCCCGGAAGACGAGATCCGGGCCAGCAGGATCCTGGTTAAAATCACCGTTGTGACGGTATAATAGATTTCCAGCGCACTGCTGACGATGCCCACCAGGATCAGAAGAAAAGCCGAGCCTGCGACGATGGCGGCCCATGCATACAGACAGGAGCCATAGCGTTCCGGCTCGATCAGATACTGATGCCAGATAATGATAATCAGGCAGACAAGCAGCAGGACGGCAGCTAAAAAGGCAAATATAATATGAAGAAACGACTTAAGCGGAAGTTCCTCGGGAAGGTAAGGCGTTGTAATGGCACAGAAAAGAAGGACAAGGGATACCGTGATGAGCGGAGTCCGCTTTGTCCGGCGTCTGTGGGGCATCCCGGGCGAGGGTACGTCCTCAACTGTTTTATCCATATGCCTTACAATGGAGCGGAGGGCATAGAAAAAATAACTTCCCACCATGAGGCCCCACAGGACAAAAGCATCCCTCCTGTGGATATAGTTCCCGATCACGGAGAAATTCGTGGTAAACCATCCGTAGCCCTTTACAAAAAGGAGCGTGTAAGCGGGGATAATGAAATAAGCAAACAGATTAAGCATCATAGCAGAGACCTCCCAAACGGTGAAACGCCCATCCGGCATAAAGACACCGCCCTTATTTTTTAGCACGAAACAGTAGTATATCAGAAGATGGAAATTCAAGGGTAAAAATTTTATAGTATTTTTGTTAAATTTCTATAATCTCTATTCTGCCCCAAAATGTCACAGTCTGTCCCGGAATGTCATAAACTAAAAGAAAAGGGCTTTTATTTTATGATTGTGAAGAGTGTCAATACGAGAGAACTGACAAAGACCGAGATAGAAAAACTGGAAAACAAAATCAAAGAAATGACGGTTATGGAGCTCAGAAAATTCAGGGAGAGTTTTGATGCGGATGAAATGGGCTTTTCCGGCAGAAAGGAGGGGGTCTGATATGGAGATAAACCGTCTGCTCACCCCTTACAACTACAGCAACGGCACAGAGAGCCGTATTAAATACATTGTGATTCATTACGTGGGGGCTACGGGAGGCGCAAAGGCCAACTGCGAATACTACGCAAGTAAGTATATCGGAGCCAGCGCCCATTACTTCGTCGGCTTTTCGGGCGAAATATGGCAGTCGGTGGAGGAGCGCAATATTGCCTGGCACTGCGGCGCAAATGCTTACAAACATCCGCTGTGCCGGAACTCCAACAGCCTGGGGATTGAATTGTGCGTAAGGACCAAGGGCAGCCAGGCCGCCACCAGCCGCGACTGGTATTTTGAGGATGCCACCGTGCGGTCGGCCATTGCCCTGACAAGACAGCTGATGAAGAAATATAATATCACGCCCGACCGGGTGGTGCGCCACTATGACGTCACAGGAAAAATCTGCCCCAACCCCTTTGTCTACAACCATACGGACCACACATGGGACGATTTCAAGGCGGCGCTCACGGATAATGAACTCACGCCCGGATGGGAAAAAAATACGGCCGGACAGTACCGCTACGTGGAGGCGGATGGAACTTACGCGGTCAATAAATGGCTGCTGATCAACCATCACTGGTATCTGTTCGGAAAAGACGGGTATATGCTGATTAACTGGCAGAGATGGAATGGAAGCAGCGTAATCGGGCCGAATGACCCGGGAGACTGGTATTTCCTTGACAATACGGCCGGTGGGCCTCTGGAGGGGGCATGCTGGCACACACTCGATAACGGTGCACAGGTGATATGGTACGTAGAATAAAAAATTGAGCCGGACAGAGTGAGAGATGACGGCAGCGGACGGCGGCCACGGCGAAAAACGTGGAGGAAATCCGTACAGACAGTAAAAGAAAGGAGGCATCCGAAGTCCCGGTGTATCGTTACATCGGAATTTCGAATGTCTCCTTTCTTCGTTCAATGAAAATTAATCCAGGATGTAAACTTCCGCCATCTGAGACCCGAACTGCTTGGTCTGCGCGTGGGAATCAAAGAAAATATCCACATGTTTTCCCTTGACGCCTCCCCCCACATCCTCTGCGGTGTAGACGGTTCCGTTGATTAAAAGCTTGCTGCCAATCGGCACGACTCTCGGATCCACGGCCACCGTGTGGTTGGATACGGCGATTGCTCCGGAACTGGTGTGGCGTCCCCAGCCCTCGGAACAGATACGGCAGGGACAGTAAGCTGTCAGGCGGAACGAACCCAGAAGGTGTGCGGATTTTCCATCGGCCGTTGTGGCGCCCTGTCCTTTTGTATAATAGACGGAGTCGGTGAATTTCTGGCCGTCTTTATAGGCGGCTGCGGAGTAGGTTCCGTCAGCCAGTCCGCTCATGTCCACGGAGGCGGTAAAAGCCGGGGTGCTGTCCTGACCAACGCGTGAAACGAGGTCGTTTCTGGTAGAGTCCGGTTTTGCCGGTATCTCACTTACCGTCTCGCCCGTCAGGGCATTCGTGACCTTCAGCACGATATCCGGTGAGGAGAGCGGTGAGGCGGCCTCGTAAGCCCAGCCGGCAATCTGTGTTCCGTTAAAAACATCAACGCTTCCGACAATGGTGCCTGAGGAGGCAAAGGCAGGGGTTGTATAAAGGATGGTGAGACTTATCATCAGTATAATTGACTTGAGAATAAACGTTTTTTTCATAACAGATAAACGCTCCTTTCTGTTACCCGATTACATAAATTAAAATTCGTAACATGATTTAACAGAAATGTAATAATTAGGTAACAGTATTGTATTATACACGTTTTCCAGAATTTGTCAAGCCGCGTGCCAATCCCCCGAATTCCCGGACTGTTTTTTCGGCAGGAACCAGTGTGTCGGAATATTGAGAAAAGGTTGTTTTCAAACCCCATATTGTCGATAAAAAAAGCGTTCGCACGGCAACAATGCCGCGGGACGCTTTTTTTATCGACAAATTAGGAAGGAGCCGGAACGGAGAAGTATCCGTAGAGCGGCAGATTTTTACAGATTAACGAATGGAAACTCCTGCCTTTGCCAGCTTTTGCAAGGCACGTTTCGTAGCAGCGGTATTTTTCCCGATAATGCCGTCCTGAATCACAGTAACATGGAAGCCGCGGTTGACCGCCCCCAACGACGTTTTGTAAACACAGGCAGAAGCATCCAGCCCGACAACGGTGACCGCATTAATCCGGTTGTCGTTCAGGTAGCCGGCAAATCTGCGGGAGGTAAAGGCATCCTGTTCATGCTTTACAAAGACAGCATCATCTGCAATCTCTAAATCCGGACAGAGAGAAGCGCCCGTTGTGCCCTGCAGAAGGCGCCCGCCGAATGCGAGAAAACAGAAAGCAGAATCGAGACGGTGAAATTCCTGGCAGACGTACACGATTTTCTGATTTTGCCTCCGGGCATCCAGTATGATTTGATTGACCTTTTCCACAAATTCCTCTTTTTCAGGATAAATTCCACTCCGGCCGCACATGGCTTCCTGCATGTCAATCACAATTAAGGCCTGCCCGGAATTTTGAAAACTCTGTATGGCTGCACCCTTTGCAGGCCGCAGAAAGATAATCACTCTGATTAGTAAAAGTATTAAAAGCGTATTGGAAATAACCGGGGAAGCCAGAAGGCACAGTGCTGTAAACAGCCCGATTGTGCATACCTGGATCAGAGCATATGTATTTTTTTTCACGGAGGCTCCTTTCGCTATTCTTTTTTTTGATGTTTCAAAAACGAGTGAAATGCGGTGACAAGCAGCTCCTTCTCTTCCTCTTTTGTAAGGGCAAGGCTGCCGTTATAAGCGAGGCAGGCAAGACCGTGAGCGTAAATCCAGATATGAAACAGCAGCTCCTTCGCTTCTTCAAAATTAAGATTGCACTCATCGGCTAAACAATTCACTACAAAATCAGGCAGAACGGATTTCTGTTCCTTCAGGCCGGAGCGGCGGGGCTGCATCACGGTTTCAAACAGGTGCGGGTATTCCCGGGCGAAGTGGATGTAGGCGAGCCCATACGTTAAAAACGACGATTCCTCAGGAGGATATTCTTTCAGGTATTGGGAATGGAAGAAACTGATTTTTTCTACTGCCGCCGTCCGCAGCTCCTCAACGGTCCGAAATTCCCGAAACAATGGGGCAACGGACATACCTAATACGGATGACACGCTTTGGGCGGTGATGGCTGAAAGTCCTTCGTCCTTTGCAACTTTCAATGCGGCGTTTAAAATAGAATCACGATCTGCTTTCACTTTGGGCGGCATAAAATGGCTCCTTTAAATAATAATTGTTATGTAACAATTGTTATTTTACGCCTTTTGCACAGTGTTGTCAAGAGAGAAGCTGTCCGTCCGCTGGCGCATAGAGCGGACGCATAGTGGATTATGACATCTTCGCGAGGGTATGCACTCTGTCCGGAGGATTTTTAATATCATAGGAGAACTTTTCTATGATATTAAAAGAAGTCTATGATATTAAAAAAGAAGCGCCGCGACAAATCACATTGTCACGGCGCTTCTTTCTATGCCAGATAAAAATCAGTTATGTATTACGGTGCTTATTCAGTTGTAGTAAAGCCTCTTAGTCTACCGCATACACGTCAACAGTTTTCAGTCCGTAGTCCAAAGCCTGCTGGTGTGTGTCAAAGTAGATGTCAAGTTTGTTGTCGACCACGTTAGTTCCAATGTCCTCCACCGTGTAGACGGTATCTCCAATCATCAGCTTTGTGCCGATGGGATAACGGTTGATGTCTGCCGAGATAGTATGGTTTGCCGTCGGGACGGTTCCCGAATAGGTCAGCTTGTGGCCTCCCGAGCAGCACTGGGAACAGTTGCAATATGCAGTCGTCTGGAATTTACCGAGGTAAGCTCCTTTCGTCCCCTTTGCAGATGAAGCCGGAGCCGGAGTACCGTTATCTCCTGCCGGGCCGTTAGAGGCTGACTTCACATCGGCCTTTGCCGTTTCTTTCTTACTGTACTGGGGAGAACCGTAAATTCGGTTCTTTCCCGAAGCGGTTTCAACGTATCCTTCTATAATAAAGGAGGATCCCTCCAGGCTGTCCCAATTTACAGTGTAAGAAAATGCGTGATTGCCGTTCCCCAGGCTGTCTTTTAAATCACTACGGTATTGGTCTGCTGTCACTCTGGCAAGTTCCTTTGCCTCGGTCGTTCCGTCTGTGTAGACATAGAGAACCACTGATGCACTTTTGTCAGGATTATCGGTATCAACTGCCCATCCGCTTATGACGGAACCGTTAATCGGATCCAGCTCGCCGTTTGAATTGGCGGCGAAAGATGTAAACACACCCATAAGCATACAGACGATGGACAATGCTGCTACGGCAAATCCATGGCGTAATCTTGTTATCATGATTTTCCTCGCAATCCGGTTTGTATTTTGTTTTTCACAAATATTATGATGTATTATTATTATATTACAAAATTATTAAAAGTCAAGATGAACAGCGTTTTGAGACCGTAAAGAGCTTGATAAAAAGGCTTTTTTTACATCATTTTGTGACAATAGAAAGAACAAATACTTGGGAGCGTGAGGCCCGTTTTACACTTTATATGGTAGAGAAAATGCGGGCGGGGCATGAAAAAGCCGGGAAAAATAAAAAATGAATAAAATTCAAAAAAATATAGAAAAACGGGTTGACAAAAAGAGGGTGAAGTAATATAGTATCAATTGTAGATGTTAGCACTCTCATAGGTTGAGTGCTAATAAATGAAAATCCAGACTTCCTTCCGGGAAGATGGAAACTGAGAAAGGATGTATGCAGATGGAACTGGATGAAAGAAAGGTTAAGATATTGAAAGCAATAATCCAGACCTATCTGGAAACGGGGGAGCCGGTAGGTTCCAGGACGATTTCCAAATATTCCGACCTGCAGTTAAGCTCGGCGACCATAAGGAACGAGATGTCGGATTTGGAAGAACTGGGATTCATTGTCCAGCCCCATACTTCGGCGGGCCGGATACCTTCAGACAAGGGCTACAGGTTCTACGTAGACCAGTTGATGAAGGAGAAGGAAAATGAAGTTACTGAGATGCAGGAACTGGTTATCCAGCGCGTGGACAGAGTGGAGCTTCTGTTAAAGCAGCTTGCGAAGCTTCTGGCGGTGAATACGAACTACGCGACGATGATAAGCGGTCCCCAGTATCATCACACGAAACTTAAATTTATACAGCTTTCCAGGGTGGAAGCAGGAAAACTTCTGATAGTGACGGTTCTGGAGGGCAACATCATTAAGAACTCCATTGTCCGCCTGGATGCTGAACTGAATGACGACGATATTTTAAACTTGAATATTTTGCTGAACAACAGCCTCAACGGACTGACCATCGAGCAGATTAACCTCGATGTCATCAGCAAGATGAAGGAACAGGCCGGAGACAGGCGCCAGGTGGTGGATCTCGTGTTAAATGAGGTTGCCGATGCAATCAGGGCCAACGAGGAGGATCTTCAGATATACACCGAGGGTACGACGAACATTTTCAAGTACCCGGAACTGAGCGACGGCCAGAAGGCCAGCCAGTTAATCAGTACGCTGGAACAGAAGGAACTTCTGAAAAACCTTTTTACGGATTCGGAGGACGACGGCGGGAAGAACGAGATTCAGGTGTATATCGGCAATGAGACCCCGGTCCAGTCCATGCAGGACTGCAGCGTTGTGACGGCCAATTACGTTCTGGGAGACGGACTCCGCGGAACAATCGGCATCATCGGGCCGAAACGGATGGACTACGAAAAAGTGGTATCTACCCTTCGATCGCTGATGAACCAGTTGGAAGATACTTTTAAAAATGAAGAAAGGTGAGTTGCGAAGTGAGCGAAGAGATGAAAGATATAGAAAAGAATGAAGCCGCAGAAGAAATAGAAGTAAAAGCGGCCGACGAGAACGGCAGGGAGACGGTGGAAGCCCAGAGCGCCGGCGCACAGGAAGACTGTGAGACGGCGGAGGCGGAAGAGAGCGCCAAAGAAAAGAATACGGAGAAGAAAGGTTTTTTCTCCAAAAAGAAAGACAAGAAGGATGAGCAGATCGAGGATCTGACCGACCGCCTGAAGCGTACGATGGCGGAGTTTGATAATTTCCGTAAGAGAACGGAGAAAGAAAAAGCGGCCATGTATGAAATCGGGGCAAAGGATATTGTGGAACGAATCCTCCCGGTAGTAGACAATTTCGAGAGAGGGCTTGCAGCCATACCGGAGGCGGAGACGAAGACAGCATTCGCCGAGGGAATGGATATGATATATAAGCAGCTATTAAAAACACTGGAAGAGGCAGGGGTAAAACCAATCGAAGCCGTAGGTCAGCCGTTTGACCCGAATTTCCACAATGCGGTTATGCACGTGGACGATGAAAACTACGGGGAGAATGAAATCACCGAGGAATTCCAGAAAGGTTATCTCTACCGCGAAAGTGTGGTAAGACACAGCATGGTAAAAGTGGCGAACTAAAAAGCAGTAACGTTAAAATGCAATCAGAGTTAAAAAACAGGAAACAGGGTAATAACGGATAATAGTAAATAAAATTTAAAAGACAATTTTCAGGAGGAAAAAACTATGAGCAAGATTATCGGTATTGACTTAGGTACAACAAATAGCTGTGTAGCAGTAATGGAAGGCGGTAAACCGGTTGTTATCGCCAATACAGAAGGCGTAAGAACAACCCCGTCCGTAGTGGCATTCACAAAGACAGGTGAGAGACTGGTAGGTGAGCCAGCAAAACGTCAGGCGGTTACTAACGCCGAGAAGACCATCTCTTCTATTAAAAGACATGTAGGTACCGACTACAAGGTATCGATCGATGACAAGAAATATACACCGCAGGAAATCTCTGCAATGATTCTCCAGAAGCTGAAAGCAGACGCAGAAGCTTATCTGGGAGAAAAAGTAACGGAAGCAGTTATCACGGTTCCGGCATATTTTAACGATGCCCAGCGTCAGGCAACGAAAGATGCAGGTAAGATCGCCGGTCTGGATGTAAAACGTATCATCAACGAGCCGACAGCGGCAGCCCTGGCATACGGCCTGGACAATGAAAAAGAGCAGAAGATCATGGTATATGACCTGGGCGGCGGTACATTCGATGTTTCCATCATCGAAATCGGCGACGGCGTTATCGAAGTACTTGCCACCAATGGTGATACACGCCTGGGCGGTGATGATTTTGATAACAGAGTGACACAGTGGCTGATTGATGAATTCAAAAAAACAGAGGGAGTAGACCTGTCGGCAGACAAGATGGCGCTCCAGAGACTGAAAGAAGCGGCTGAGAAGGCGAAAAAGGAACTTTCTTCCGCAACGACAACCAACATCAACCTTCCGTTCATCACGGCTACAAGCGAAGGCCCGAAACATCTTGATATGAACCTGACAAGGGCTAAATTCGACGAACTGACAAGAGATTTAATTGAAAGAACGGCAATCCCGGTACAGAACGCATTAAAAGATGCGGGAATCACGGCATCCGAGCTGGGCAAGGTTCTTCTGGTAGGCGGTTCCACGCGTATGCTTTCCGCACAGGAAAAAGTAAAACAGCTGACAGGCCACGAGCCGAGCAAGTCCTTAAACCCGGATGAGTGCGTTGCCATTGGTGCGGCTATCCAGGGCGGCAAGCTGGCCGGAGATGCAGGCGCAGGAGATATCCTCCTTCTGGATGTAACCCCACTTTCCCTCTCCATTGAGACAATGGGCGGAGTCGCAACAAGACTGATTGAGAGAAATACGACGATTCCTACAAAGAAGAGCCAGATTTTCTCCACGGCGGCTGATAACCAGACAGCGGTAGACATCCATGTAGTACAGGGTGAGAGACAGTTCGCAAAAGACAACAAGACACTGGGAACCTTCCGTCTGGACGGCATTCTTCCTGCAAGAAGAGGCGTTCCGCAGATCGAAGTTACCTTTGATATCGATGCCAACGGCATTGTTAACGTATCTGCAAAAGACCTGGGAACAGGAAAAGAGCAGCATATTACAATCACATCCGGCTCCAACATGTCTGATTCCGATATCGACAAAGCGGTAAAAGAAGCAGCCGAGTATGAGGCACAGGATAAGAAGAGAAAAGAGGCAATTGACGCGAGAAACGACGCCGATTCCATGGTATTCCAGACAGAGAAAGCCCTGGAAGAGGTTGGCGATAAGATTGATGCAAACGACAAAGCAGCCGTAGAGGCTGACTTAAATGCCCTGAAAGAAGTTATCAACAAAGCCCCGGTTGATCAGATGACAGATGCCCAGGTGGAAGAGATTAAAGCAGGCAAAGAGAAACTGATGGCAAGTGCACAGGCTCTGTTCACAAAGGTTTACGAGCAGGCACAGGGAGCTGCAGGAGCACAGGGCGGCCCACAGGCAGGTCCGGATATGGGCGCAGGCGCACCGCATGATGACAATGTAGTTGACGGAGACTTCAAAGAAGTGTAATATAATTTCTGATAAGCTGACAGTAATGATAAAAAACACGTAGCGGGGATTGGGCAGAGCCCAAGCCCCTTTACGGGTGTTTAGGAGAGGAAGACTTGACATGGCAGAGAGTAAGAGAGATTACTATGAAGTCTTAGGCGTGTCCAGGGATGCCGATGACGCAGCCCTTAAGAAAGCATACAGAGCACTGGCTAAAAAGTACCATCCCGATGCAAATCCGGGCGATCAGGCTGCGGCAGACAAATTTAAAGAGGCATCGGAGGCCTACAGCGTATTAAGTGATCCGGAGAAAAGAAGACAGTATGACCAGTTTGGCCATGCGGCGTTCGACGGAGGGGCAGGCGGAGCCGGCGGCTTCGGCGGCTTTGATTTTAACGGCGCGGATATGGGCGATATTTTCGGCGATATCTTCGGCGATTTATTCGGCGGCGGAAGAAGCAGCCGCGGCAGCAGCAACGGCCCGATGCGGGGAGCCAACGTGCGCACCAGCGTGCGCATCACCTTTGAGGAAGCGATTTTCGGCTGTGAAAAGGAGCTGGATTTAAACCTCAAGGAAGTCTGTGACAAATGTCACGGTACAGGAGCCAAACCGGGAACCCAGCCGCAGGCATGTGCAAAATGTAACGGGAAAGGAAAGATCATGTACACGCAGCAGTCCTTCTTCGGACAGATTCAGAATGTCCAGACATGTCCTGACTGCGGTGGAACGGGAAAAATCATCAAAGAGAAATGTCCGGACTGTTACGGCACCGGCTTTGTTACAAAGAGAAAGAAAATCAAAGTTACCATCCCGGCCGGTATTGACAACGGCCAGAGCCTGCGCGACCGCGGCAATGGTGAGCCGGGTATCAACGGCGGCGAGAGAGGCGATCTGCTGGTAGAAGTAATCGTATCCCCGCATCCGATTTTCAAGCGTCAGGATACAAGCATCTTTTCCACCGTACCGATCTCCTTCGCAAAAGCGGCCTTAGGCGGTCCGATCCGAATCAAAACCGTGGACGGAGAAGTGGAGTACGAGGTAAAATCGGGTACCCAGACAGATACCAAGGTGCGCTTAAAAGGAAAAGGCGTGCCATCCCTGAGAAACAGAAATATCAGGGGAGATCATTTCGTAACCTTAGTCGTGCAGGTTCCGGAGAGAATGAACGAGGCCCAGAAAGAGGCTCTTAAACGGTTCGACGACGCCATGAACGGCGTGACGCCGGATGGGGAGAAGCCGAAGAAAAAAGGGCTGTTTAAATAAAGAATTGTTTTGCTGATTAAGATAGTGGATACTGAGGCGACGGGATCGCGGGCAGAGCGGGGGACAGGAGTCCCTGGCGCGGCTGCGGGCTCCGAGGGCTGCCTCTAAGCCACAGAAAGACGGACAGCACCGGGGTTCCGGACAATTTCGCTTTGAATTCCTGATGAATTCCAAGCTCAGTTGTCCCGTAATTTGCTCCTGATGAGCAAATTACGCCCGGCGCCGTCCGTCTTTCTGCGCCTAAGAGCCACCTCCTCTCGCCCAACGCCCCGCCAGGGACTCCTGTCCCCCGCTCCGCAGGAAATGGATCGACAGTATCCACCATTCGTGACAGCCCAAAATTTTTTATGGCGGGGATGGAGTGAGTGGGGGAGTATGGTGGCTATGGTTTCGGAGATTAGTTTGTCAACTTGATAACCATATGTTTTTAGTCTTTTACACCTTTTCATGCCATATCTTCAACTCCAACGACGATCCCCCCTCCCCATGAAAAAGAGGGCAAATAGCGGGAGTCAGGGCGGGGCGGGGGACAGGAGTCCCTGGCGCGGCTGCGGGCTCCGAGGGCTGCCTCTAAGCCACAGAAAGACGGACAGCACCGGGGTTCCGGACAATTTCGCTTTGAATTCCTGATGAATTCCAAGCTCAGTTGTCCCGTAATTTGCTCCTGATGAGCAAATTACGCCCGGCGCCGTCCGCCTTTCTGCGCCTAAGAGCCACCTCCTCTCGCCCAACGCCCCGCCAGGGACTCCTGTCCCCCGCCCCGCCCTGCCTTCCGCGTCCGGGTTTTTCACACCCCCTCCCTTAATAAAATGGTAAACTTTCGTAAGTTGACTTCCGATAATTTCTTCTATACAATTAGACAATGGCTGACACCGTCAAAATTTATTTAACAGTTTTTGGATCAGAGAGGGAGATAAGGTCAGATGGCAGATATGAAAAAGACCGCGGCAGACAGGGAGAATGACGGCCTGAATACAGGTTTCCGGGCTGATGGGTCAATGATGGAGATAGAGGAAGCGCAGGGGGAACTGGTACCCGGCGAAGCTGTAATTGAGCAGGATATGGAAGTTGAGGCCGACATGCAGCTTCAGGCAGCGCTGGAGGAGAAGCTGAAGGCTGAGGCAAAACTTCAGGCAGCCCTGGAAGCAAAGAGGGAAGCGGAAGCAGCCCTCCAGGCGGCGCTGGAAGAGAAACGCGAGGCCGAGGCGAAGCTGGAAGCGGATATGAATATCCCGGACACGGCAAGAAGACCACGCATGGAGAAAATGCCTGAAAGGGAGGCAATGTTTGAAAGAGAGACAGAGCCTGAAAAAGGGGGAATGTCTGAAAGAGAGGCAGAGCCTGAAAAAAAGGCAATGTCTGGAAGAGAGACAGAGCCTGAAACAGCGGAAGTGTCCGATACGGTAGAAGTGCCTGAGCAAACGAAAGCTGCTGCTACAGCGGAAGTATTTGATAAAACGAAAGCACCAGAAAGAAGGAAACCGCTGGAAACGGCAGAAATACCCGACATAGAGGAGACGCCGGAAACAGCGTCCGGGGAAACGGCAGCCACAGCCACACTGCACAATGGCGGGGAATACGGCTATCAGGGCGGAGACGGCCAC
This sequence comes from [Clostridium] symbiosum, assembly GCA_036419695.1. NCBI lineage: Bacteria > Bacillati > Bacillota > Clostridia > Lachnospirales > Lachnospiraceae > Otoolea > [Clostridium] symbiosum. The sequence continues at coordinate 3,395,037 of CP143946.1, read as the reverse complement.
CGGGAGGAACGCACCGGGAGGGGGCGGAGCCGTGCCAGAAGCCGTAAGAAGGGTTCTGAGAAGAAGGGCGCCGATGACAAACAGCAGACGCCGCAGGAGACGAAACGCTCCTTGAAAGCCGAAGCCGGAAAGGCGGAGGCAGCAGCTGCTGCTGGAGGCGGAGACGGTAAAAAGGGCGGAAAAGGGAAAAAGACGGCGGTAATCGCGGCCTGTGCCCTGGCGGCGGTAATTCTGGCAGGCGGCGGCATTTATGCAGGCATGGCGCAGAAGTATAAGCGGGTATTCTTCCCGAATACCAGGATTAATGGCCTGGATGCCTCGGGCCGCACCGTAGCGGAAGTGAAGGAGATGATTTCCAGCGGTATCAATCATTATGTCCTGACAATCGAAGAGCGTGAGGGAAAAGAGGAGCAGATCACGGGGGAGGAAATCGGGCTTCAGTCCAAGTTTGACGGCACGCTGGAGCAGATCGTCACAACACAGAATCCCTATGCCTGGCTGAGCTACCAGCTTAACCCGGCCGAGTATACCATCAGCACGATGATTGAATACGATGAGGAAGCGCTCACTCAGGCGGCACAGGGACTGGAGTGCATGGATCCCGTGCTTATAAAGGAGCCGGAAAACGCGTATGTATCCGATTATATCCCGGGACAGGGCTACAGCATCATCCCCGAGACGGAGGGCACGGTTGTCCTTGAAGACGTCCTGAAAAGCAGCCTGGCCGATGCCATTATCAATTTAAAGGACACATTGTCACTTGAGGAAGCGGGAGCTTACAAAGAACCTGAGATAAAACAGGATGACGCCTCCCTCAAAGAGCGCGTCGACACGATGAACCGTTTCGTGTCAACGACCATTACATATAAATTTGGCGATAAAACGGAGGTGTTAAACGGGGACAGAACCCATGAGTGGCTGATTACGGATGAGGCAGGCAATATCACCGTCGATTCCGCACAGGCGGCGGCATACGTGGCCGAACTGGCTGCGGCTTATAACACTTCGAATAAAGCAAAGAATTTCAAAACCTCCTATGACCAGACGATTCAGGTGAAAGGGGGCACTTACGGCTGGAAGATCAACCAGTCGGAGGAAACGGCTGAGCTGGTCAATCTCTTACAGTCCGGCCAGAGCCAGGAAAGGGAGCCTGTTTATTCCCAAAAAGCCGCCAGCCGGGGAGAGAATGACTACGGCAATACCTATGTGGAGATCAACCTGACTGCCCAGCATCTGTATTTCTATAAGGATGGTAACCTTGTTGTGGATTCCGACTTTGTTTCCGGGAATCTCTCAAGGGGATGGGGGACGCCGGCCGGAACGTATCCGCTTAATTACAAGCAGAGGAACGCCGTCCTGAAAGGTGAGAATTACAGGACGCCGGTTGATTACTGGATGCCTTTTAACGGAGGCATCGGCATGCATGACGCCACATGGCGCGGAACCTTCGGCGGTACCATCTATAAGACGAACGGTTCCCACGGCTGTATCAACCTTCCCCACAGCGTGGCAAAGAAAATTTATGAAAATATATCGTCCGGAATTCCGGTTATCTGCTATAATCTGGCCGGAACGGAGAAGGGCACCAGCGCTGTGGCCCCGCCGCCGACCCAGGCAGTGGCGCCGACGCAGCCGCCTGTGGAAGTGCCAACCGAAGCAGTGCCTGTGACACCGCCTACGGAAGCCCCGACACTTCCTCCGGAGACAATGGCGCCGGCAGGCCCCGGTTCGGATACCGGCAGCCACGGCGGAGCCTCGGGCCCCGGTTCTGAAATCGGATAGAGCAGTAAATACGATAGATGCAGCGATGAACATAACATTTACAGACAAATGATAAAGAAGGTCAAAGATTCATGAAAAATAAGAAAAGCAGGGTAATTGCGGCGGTATTAACTGCCGCGGCGCTGTCGGCGTTTTCAGGATGTGCATCGCCGGACAGCCCGAAAGAAGAGACCACCGCGCTGACGGAAAGCGGTCCGGCGTCGGAGGAGAGCAGTCCGGCATCGGCGGAAAACCTGCTGCAGCCGGGAGAGGCAGCGAATGTGCCGGAGAAAGTGATGGCGGAGAAACGAAAGCTTCTGGAGGATATGACGCAAGCGATAGAAAGCCAGTTCCCGGGAGAAAGCTTTTCCGACGTACCGGAGGACGAGGTGAAAAATGCAGCGTCAAAGTTCTGGGACAGCTACATTTTTTCCGGTAGAAAGTCGGCGTCGGGATGGGAGTATATAGCCGGAGTCAGCTTGATGGAGGAAAATCCTCTGGAAGGAATGAGCTGCCGGAGTGACGGTCCCCCCTCCGAATACGTTACGAGCCAGTTCTATGACGGCCAGTTTATCCTGATGGAGAAGTCCGGCCGGGACGGCAGCGATTTGTCGGAACTTTACGATGTGCTGCATACGGGAGAAAAGGGCATCCGTTACATGCTGGATGTGGCAAAACGGGGCAACACGCTCGTTATGCCGCAGGGAACGCCGTTTCTCAGAGTTTATATGTTAAAGGAAACGATTCCCGTCATTGAATATATCGCAGTGACACAGGACGAATATGCCGCGCTGAAGGCCGGCACACCGGCCGGTGTGGAAGAGGGAACGGCCGGAACGCTGCTTCTTTGTGAGAGCAGGGAGGATGTGCAGAAGCTCTGGACGGACTCCATTCCCCAGGCTACGCAGGAGATGGTGGAACTTGCGAAAGAACGGTGCGGATACGAAAACGGCGCTCCGGATCTTACCTCTTTTGTAAAAGCGGCTCTCTCGATTGATATCCACGGGGAGCGCAGGGAAGAGACGCTGGGCAACAGGGAGGACATCGAGCGGCTGCATGAGATCCTCAAGAATGTCACACCGCAGAATGATTTTCTTTCAAGCCCGGCGGGAAATTATGCCGGGACGCTGACTTTGACCGGACAGGATGGTACGGTGCAGACCATGCACATCGGGCAGCAGGGGGAAAGCTGCGTCGTCGGCACGTCCTGGTTTGGGATGCTTCATGAGAGCAGTCTCGATGCAGTCTGGAAAGTGTTCAGCACGATTGACGGCTGGAACCGGTACGGGGATCAAATACGGATCAGGATGAACGACAGCGTCCACACCGAAGAGGATCAGGCCCTCACCTTTACACTGGAAAACGACACGGGAAAGACGATTGATTACATCCTTTCGCCGATTTTCTATAAAAAAGAAGGCGATTCCTGGGTTATGCTGGAGAGCATTGCCGGATTCTGCGGCTTCAGCGACCGTCTGGAAGGGCAGGAAAAAGAGCTGACCGTGCCGTGGAAAGGCGCATTCGAGATGAGAGGGGAAGGCACCTATAAACTGGAAATCCAGGTGGCTCCCGAGGAAGGACTCCGCTTCGCAATTTCAGACACATTTGAAATAAAAAAATAGTTTACATTAAAAAAAGATTGTGCTATACTGAATCGGTATGAAATACGCCGCTGCCCGGTTTTTTGAGGACTCCTGACATAAGCCTGGCACCTGGTGAGAATATTCTATTATAAGGAGGAAATCACAATGATTTCAAAGGAAAAGAAAGCTGCCATTATCGCAGAATACGGAAGAAAAGCTGGAGACACAGGTTCACCAGAAGTTCAGATCGCTATTTTAACAGCAAGGATCACTGAGCTGACAGAGCATTTAAAGGTTAATCAGAAGGATCATCATTCCAGACGTGGCCTTTTAAAGATGGTTGGACAGAGACGTGGTCTTCTTGATTACTTAAAGAAGACAGATCTGGAAGGATACCGTGCTTTAATTGAAAAATTAGGCATCAGAAAGTAATGACAGAATTTAGGGTGGAGCAATCCACCCTAGTTGTTTATGTGGAAGAACTTATCCGAGACCGCTGATGTGCACACAAAGGAAAAAATTATTACTGTTCACAGAGTGAACAGTAACAAAAATTGCGTGTAGATCAGTAGTTTCGGTATCTTCTGCAAAACAACCGCAATGCAAAAAAGATTTATTATTTAAAAAAGGAGATACAAAATGTATAAGAGTTTTTCAATGGAATTAGCCGGACGTACACTGACAGTCGACGTCGGCAGAGTAGCTGCACAGGCAAATGGGGCAGCATTTATGCATTACGGTGAGACGACCGTATTATCAACAGCAACATCCTCCGACAAGCCAAGGGAGGGCATCGATTTCTTCCCTCTGAGCGTAGAGTTCGAGGAGAAATTATATTCCGTAGGCAAGATCCCGGGAGGATTCAATAAGCGTGAGGGTAAGGCATCCGAGAATTCCGTGCTGACATCACGTGTGATCGACCGTCCGATGCGTCCTCTGTTCCCGAAGGATTACAGAAACGACGTAACGCTGAACAACCTGGTTCTTTCCGTAGATCCGGACTGCAGCCCGGAGTACACGGCAATGCTGGGTTCCGCAATTGCAACCTGCATTTCCGACATCCCATTCGACGGCCCATGTGCGACAACCCAGATTGGAATGATCGACGGCGAACTGATCGTAAACCCGACCAATTTACAGAAGAAGGTTTCCGATATGGCTCTTACGGTGGCTTCCACCAGAGAGAAAGTCATCATGATCGAGGCAGGAGCCAATGAGGTTCCGGAAGACATCATGATCAAGGCAATCTTCAAGGCACATGAAGTAAACCAGGAAATTATCAAATTTATCGATACAATCGTAGCAGAGTGCGGCAAAGAAAAACACACTTATGAGAGCTGCGCAGTACCGGCAGAGCTTTTTGAGGCAATCAAAGAGATCGTTCCTCCGGCAGAGATGGAAGAGGCCGTATTTACAGACGAGAAGCAGAAACGTGAGGCTAACATCAGAGCTATCACAGAACGTCTGGAAGAGGCATTTGCCGACAACGAAGAGTGGCTTGAAGTTCTGGGTGAGGCTGTTTACCAGTACCAGAAGAAGACGGTCCGCAAGATGATTTTAAAAGATCACAAGCGTCCCGACGGCCGTGAGCTTACACAGATCCGCCGCCTTGCAGCAGAGATTGACATGCTCCCGAGAGTACACGGTTCCGGTATGTTTACACGTGGACAGACTCAGATTTTAAATATCTGTACGCTGGCTCCTCTTTCCGAGCAGCAGAAGTTAGACGGACTTGATGAGAACGAGAAATTAAAGAGATACATGCACCATTACAACTTCCCGTCCTACTCCGTAGGCGAGACTAAACCGTCCAGAGGACCGGGACGCCGTGAAATCGGCCATGGCGCGCTGGCAGAGAGAGCTCTTCTTCCGGTACTTCCAAGCGAAGAGGAATTCCCATACGCAATCCGTACCGTATCCGAGACGATGGAATCCAACGGTTCCACATCCCAGGCAAGTATCTGTGCTTCGACACTGTCCCTGATGGCGGCAGGCGTTCCGATCAAGGCGCCGGTAGCCGGTATTTCCTGCGGCCTTGTGACAGGCGATACAGACGACGATTACGTTGTTTTAACCGATATCCAGGGTCTGGAAGACTTCTTCGGCGATATGGACTTTAAGGTAGGCGGTACTCATAAGGGTATCACTGCAATCCAGATGGATATCAAGATCCACGGACTGACACGCCCGATTATCGAGGAGGCCATTGCAAAAACAAGAGAAGCAAGACTTTATATCCTTGATGAAGTAATGAAACCTGTCATCGCTGAGCCGAGAAAAGAATTAAGCAAGTACGCTCCGAAGATCGAGCAGATTTCCATCGATCCCCAGAAGATTGGCGATGTAGTCGGCAAGCAGGGCAAGGTAATCAACAAGATTATCGAGCAGACCGGCGTAAAGATTGATATCAACGACGAAGGAACCGTTTCCGTTTGCGGCACAGACAAAGAGATGATTGATAAAGCCCTTCATATTATTAAGAGCATTGTCACAGAAATCGAACCTGGCCAGGTTATGCAGGGAACCGTTGTCCGCATTATGAACTTCGGCGCTTTCGTAGAGCTGGCGCCGAACAAAGACGGTATGGTTCACATCTCCAAGCTGTCCGATAAGAGAGTCGGAAAAGTGGAAGATGTTGTAAACATCGGCGACGAAGTTACCGTTAAGGTAATCGAAGTTGACAAGATGGGAAGAATCAACCTCAGCATGAAACCGGGCGATCTGGCTCCAAAGGCTGACAAAAAAGAAGATAAAGCGGAATAATTTCCAGGAATAGAAAAGCTGCTGCAGAACGGAACCACCGGGTTTTTGCAGCAGCTTTCTTTAATTCATAGGAAATTACGTCCTATGAATCAAAAACGCTCCGCGGGGACGCACATGCCGCGCAGAGGTAAATGGTTGCAGAAGCAACCGCGCGGCAGCGCAAGAGTTCCGCAAGAGGAACTCTTTGTACTATCACGAAACGACATAACGATGCAGTGCCTTTACAGTTACAAAACGACATACACATCACTTGAGACAGGAGAATGACTATGCTGGAAGTACGGGAAATATTTAAACATTATAAAAAGAAACAGATACTGAACGGAATCTCACTGAAAGCAGAGCCGGGACAGTGCATCGGTATCGCGGGCGGAAACGGCTGCGGCAAGACGACGCTCCTGTCCATACTGGCGGGAGTGAACCAGCCGGATAAGGGGAGCATCCTTTTCGACGGCGTGGAAGCGGTGGGAAACAGAAAAGTATTTGAAAGAAATGCCGCATACGTGCCGCAGGATAACCCGCTGATACCGGAGCTGACGGCCCGGGATAATTACAGGCTGTGGTTTAAAGGGGATAAAAAGGAGATGGAACGCGATCTGGCGGAGGGCGTCGGTAAATTTTTGCGTCTCTCGGAATTTCTGGACACACCGGCCGGAAAGCTTTCGGGCGGCCAGAAAAAAAGGCTCAGTATCGCCTCCGCGCTTTCCAATCAGGCGTCCCTTCTGATTATGGACGAGCCGGGAGCGGCCCTTGACCTGGGAGCAAAAGAAGAGATACTTACCTATATCCGGAATTATCTGAAACGAGGCGGCACCGTGATACTGACTTCCCATGAGATAGGGGAACTGTCCGTGTGCACGCAGCTTTATGTGATGAAGTGCGGGATTTTGATGCCGGTATCGGAAAAAATATCGGCAGGGGAGCTGGTTGAGCTGTTCTAGAGCCAAATACCCTCTAAAATAAAATCTTAAGATTATAGACAAAATCTTACAAAATTTGTACTTCTAGTGGTTCTTTGTTAAAGTTGTGCTATACTTAATGTGTTAATTATTTGAAAAAATAAGAAAAATGGAGGAGAAAAATATGAAATGCCCGCATTGCAACCAGGAAATCAATGATGACAGCCAATTTTGCGTATTTTGTGGAAAATCATTGAACGATACACCGGCAGCAGAGCCACAGGCAGAGAATGGTGTTCAGGAAGATGCTTCCGGCGAAGAGGCTGACGGCCAGGCTACAGCAGAGCCTGCAGCAGAAGCAGATAAACAGAATGAAGAAGGAAAGACGGAAGAAACTACGGCAGAAGAGACGGCACAGGCCGGAGCAGCGCCTGCACCGGAAGGCGGAGAGCCGAAGAGTAAGAAAAAATGGATCCTTCCCGTTGCAATTCTCGCTGTAATTGCCATTGCAGCCGGCGTGTTTGCGATGACATCACAGAAGAATCCCAAAGACGTTGTAATTGAAGCGTTCAAGAGCATTGTGGCTGAGGGCCAGACCAATCCGGCTGAGGAAATTTTCGGTTTAACCGCAATGGGAGAGAAGCTGAATAAGGAATCCAGCGAAGTTAATATGGAAATGACCGTGGAAGGTTCTTCCGATGAAACCCTGAATCAGCTTGTATCAGGAAAAATCGGATTTACAACCCTCAATGACGTTGAGAACAACAAGATGTTTGTTTCCATGGGCTTAGGTTATGCCGATATGAACCTGGCAAACCTGGAAATTTACCTGGATCAGAAAGAAATGATCATGGCAATTCCGGAACTGTCCTCCAAGGCATTTTCACTCAATTATGCCGATGATCTGGAAGGACAGGTTGCAAATTCCCCATACGTGGGACCTATCTTAAGTGAAGCCGGTATGGATTTGACAGGTCTTAACAATTACCTTGCCAAATGTACGGAACTGGCATCCGGTGATACGGAATTATTCAATATTCAGGAACTCTGGAAACGTTATAAAGAAGGCAGCAAGGCAATCGAAGATCTGAAGGCCGCGATGACGGTGGAAAAAGCAGATAAGAAATCGTTCACTATCGACGGCAAGGAAGTAAACTGTGACGGATATCACACCACGATCACAAAAGACGCCCTGGTTCAGTTTGTTACAACGACAAAAGAATTCTTCCTGAACGATGAGACACTGAAGAATGATTTTATCGAGTATATGAATCTGATGAACGAGCTTCAGGGAACCATGGTTATGATGTCCAATCCTTATGCACAGACAGGCGAGGAGATGCAGCAGCAGCTCTGGACCGAGGCCGAGACACAGCTTGACGCCGTGATTGCACAGTTAAAAGAGTCCATGGGTGATCTCACAATGGATGTATATGTAAGAAAAGACGGCAAGATGGCCGGATTCAGCTACGAGACAACCGCAGTGATTGAGGATGAGAATGTTAAGCTTTACGGCGACGTATCATTCGGCGGCGGTTACAGCATGATGTCCAATGTAAACGCAGTACTCAATATTGAGTCGGATGACGGCGAAGTTGTCACAATTTCCGCAGACAAGACAGGTACATACGAGAAAGATAAGGTATGGGCAGGTACTCTGAAGGGAACCATGGGCAATGGGACAGAGTCCTACGGCTTTGTTTACACAGGCGATTACAATGCTGAGACGAAGGATTACAATCTCTCTCTCGATTTACTGAGCGGAGAGGACAGCCAGATTACAATCAGCTCAAGCGGTATGTTTACCGACCTGGTAAAGGGAGAGTCCTTTGATCTGGAGATGTCTTCTATCAAGCTGGAATCACCGATGATTACAGGAACAAACGAGTATATTGAACTGTCAGGCAAATATGCCGCCGGTCCTCTGGAGCAGACGGTAGAAGTTCCGGCAGGCGACAAGTTTGACATTCTTGCGGCTACCGAGGATGATTACAACAATGTATCCACTGAAATTATGGGCAATGCGTTCAGCCTGATGATGAAATTCTATCAGTAGGCAGGGCAGAGCCACAGGCGGTGAGGGTCCGGTCTTACGGCTTTCACCGCCGTCAATAAGATAAAAGGAATTATATGCGTACATTTTTGACATATTTTAAACTGGAATTGAAGAGGACGTTAAAAAGTATCCCATATTTTCTTGCAGGAGCAATTGTGCTGGTTTTACTGGCTGGCACAATTGCTTTTTCTGCAAGTAAGATGCTGTATGGAGAACAGGCAGTCGGGAAGATTCATGTGGGAGTTGTGGTGCCCGAGAACGACAGGCTGGCATCGATGGCCATAAATATGGTGGCGTCACTGGACAGTGTGGGGAGTCTCTGCGAATTTGTCTATGTGGACGGTGAGGAAGGAAGTAAACTTTTAAACCGCGGGGAAATCTTTGCCCTGATGGAACTTCCGCAGGGGCTTTTAGAGGGAATTATGGACGGAAGCAATATTCCGGTTACCATCACGTTTCCGGAGAATGCAGGTCTGGAGGGAGCGGTATTCAGGGAGCTGACCGAGGCAGGAACCTCCATCTTAAGCACGGCGCAGGCCGCTATCTATGCGACGGACGACCTTCTGATTAACCATCAGATGGAGAGCTCTATCGGACAGGCGGAGAAAGATTTAAATACAATTTTCATGCGCTATGCCCTGGTGAGGGAGGCATATTTCAGGACCGAGAAAGTCAGTGCGTCCGGTGATGTGTCAACCGTGGTATTTTACGGCATATCGGCCTCGGTCCTGATCCTTCTGCTGCTGGGAATCCCGGCGGCGCCCATTGTAAGGCCCTATAAGATTTCGGTGGAGCAGAAACTGGCTCTCTGCGGGATTGGAAGAGTGAAAAGGACGGCCGTGCGGACGGCGTCCCTGACCATGCTTCTTCTCCTTGCATCGTTGATTCCGCTTTTTTTCATGTTGAAAAAGGGCTATCTCGGCAGTGCAGTAACGGCGTTCTGCGGCTGGTTTTTTGTATGCCTTGCGGCGGCAGGCTGGATTCTGTTTATCTATGAACTGTGTGGGAACACGACGGCGGCGATTCTGCTCCTGTTCTTTTCCACGGCGGTGATGATCTTCATTTCGGGCGGAATTATCCCGGCCGTATTTTTACCGGAGGCAGTCGGCAGGCTGGGCAAATGGATGCCCGTTTCCTTCCTGTTTGACGGCGTCAGGTGGATGGTGAACGGCGACGGAATTATACCGGTTTTAAAACTGATTCTGATGGAAGCGGCGGTATTCGGGTTGTCTGCAGTAGTGAGAAGGAAGGAATATGATTATGAATAAACTTTTTTTATGGTTCCTTCTATCCTGCAAAAGGCAGCTTAAAAAAATATTTTTCCTGCTTCTGCTTCTGATCCTCCCGGCCGGAATGTGGATGTTCCACCGGGCGGAGGAAAAGAGCCCGGGAAAAATCGCAATTGCACTTTTCACGGACGGGGACGAATGGAATCAGGAGATAGCGGAGACACTGACTAAAGGAGATCATTCTTTTGAATTTTACCAGTGTGAAACACTGAAAGAACTGCAGGACGATGTGGCGTCCAAGAAAGCGGAGTGCGGCTATTCATTTCCCGCCGGCTTCAGGGAGCTTTTAAGGGACGGCAAATATAAGCGTTCGGTAAGGCTCTATGTATCGCCCTCCACCGTGGCCGACAAGCTTTCCTCGGAGGTGGTGTTTGCCGGGCTGTTTGATATTTTCGGAAGAGAGCTTCTGGAAGAGTACGCCCACACGGGCACTGCATTTGAAACAGCCAGGGCGGAAGGCCGGAAGAACATGGAACCGGAGCTTGTGTGGAAGGAACTGGAGCCTCTTTACGATCAGTACCTGGAAAACGGAAGCACATTTGCATTCGAATACAGGACGGCGGGAGAGGGAGCGATCAGGGAAAATGCGGTAACGGCCGTTTTTCCCGTAAGAGGCATCTGCGCCGTTTTTATCTTTGTCATGGGCCTTGCCGCAGCCGTAACGGCCGGTGAGGACGAGACGAGGGGACTGTATTCCTCCATGACGGCAGGCAGAAAAAGAGGCTGCATGCTAGTACAGCTCGCGGCCCCGGTTTTTCTGTCATGCCTTTCCGCCTATGCCTGTCTGGCTCTTTCGGGCAGCCTGCGCACGGCAGGGCGGGAGTTGGTATCGCTTTTCCTGTACGGAATATTGGTGCTGTTCTTTTCCTATCTGCTGCTGGTCATCGTGAAAAGTCCGCTGATCATAGCCGGGCTGATTCCGTTCTTTATCCTGGGCAGCCTGATTGTGTGCCCGGTGTTTGCGGATTTGTCGGTTTTTGTACCGGTATTAGGGGTGTTGAGGCGGTTTTTCCTGCCGTACTATTATCTTATTATGTGAGGATTTAGTTGAGATGCGAGGACGCCTCTGTAAGATGGCGGACGGGGGAGTGGGAGGGGTGTATGAGTCTTCAGTCCCGGTTTGTAGGATGTGGTGAGGGGGAATCCAGGAGAAAAAATTCCTACGGGGACCCGCTCCCGCTTGTGGAGCGCACAGCGGATGCTAAGACGTCAAAGAACGCCGTCTAAGCACCGGCGGGCTCCAATGTCCCCTTCGGAATCTTTTCTCCTTCCTTCCCCGGGCAGGTTGTCGACGGGACTGAAGACTCAGGGAAGGTGTTGCCCCGTCCGCCGGCTTCAGGGGCTGATTGTCTCTTTCGTCAAGTGCGGAGGGAGGTCTTGTCGCGGCCACTATGGAGTCGTGAATCTTTTAGCTTATGAATGAATTTCGGGCTGAATTCATAGAAAAATACAATGCTATATTTAATGATGAATCAAAAAATACAATGGTTATTCAAGGATAGATCAGGCGCTAAAGCTCAGACTCATCAATTGAATACCATATACCGGATGCATTCTCCTGTAATTTGAGGAAACGTAGTGGCAGCGACAGTACCTCCCCCCCCTTTGAAGGAATAAGAACAATTCAGCGGCCGCAGGCCGGGATTCGGGATGGCGAAAACCTCGGCGTCTTCAGTCCCGGGCCATAACCTTCCCGTGGGGAATCCGGGAGAAAAAGATTCCGCAGGGAACCTGGGAGTTCATCGGCACTTACCGAGGTATTTTCGAGGTTAGTGTCCGTTATGTACTCCAAAGAGCGCAAGCGTTTCCCGGAGGAACTTTTTCTGCCCGTATTCCCCACCCGCGACAACCTACAGCCCGGGACTGAAGACTCATAATTCCCCCTCACCATCCCGCCCCCCGACCGTCCCGGCGGCGTTCTCATTCCTCAACCAAATCCTCATTTTACAAAGATTTTTCGCGAAAAAACGTTGCTATTTTTCCGATGAATCTATATAATGAGAAAGGACATTGGCAAGTGTAAAAATTTCGTTAAAAATGAAAGGAGTGAACATAATGGAAGGCCGAAGTCATAAGACGGAACCAGATGGCAGCCACCCTGAACCGAAGGCAGCGCGTACTTCGTTTTTTCGTTGTGGGCACTGCCGTTCTTAGGTTGTTTTTTCTGTTTCCAAAATGAGTAAAGATTAAATTCAGTAACTGTGAAGGCACTGAACAGTTACAAATTTTGGAAGGGGAAGATCATGTTAGATGAAGAGATCAAAATTGAAGAAAAAATTGAAGAGCTCCTGAAGCTGGCTGCCGATAAAAAGTACAGAGATTTAAAAGCGCAGCTTGTGGAGATGAATGAGGTGGATATCGCCTCCTTTATTGAGGAACTCGATTCGGAGAAGACGGTGGTTGTCTTCCGAATGCTGTCGAAGGAACTGGCAACGGAGGTTTTTGCCTGCCTGCCGGTCGACAAGCAGCAGCATATTATTACAAGTATTACCGATTATGAGCTGAGGGGCATCATTGATGACCTCTATGTGGACGATGCGGTAGACATGGTGGAGGAACTTCCCGCCAGTATTGTCAAACGAGTTCTGCAGAATTCAAGCCCCGATACAAGGAAGCTCATCAACCAGTTTTTAAATTATCCGGAGAACAGCGCCGGAAGCGTTATGACGGCCGAGTATGTGGGCCTGAAAAAGCAGATGACCGTAGAAGAGGCGTTTGCCTATATTCGAAAGTACGGTGTGGACAAGGAAACGATTTATACCTGCTACGTTATGGATGAAAAGAGACAGCTTGAGGGCGTCGTAACGGTCAAGGATCTCCTGATGAACCCGTATGACACGGTTCTGGGAGATATCATGGACGTCCATGTCATGAAGGCATATACGACGGAGGACCGGGAGGAAGTGGTGGACACGTTCAACGAGTACGGACTTCTGAGCCTTCCCGTTGTGGACAAGGAAAACCGCCTGGTGGGTATTATCACGGTCGATGATGTCATGGATGTCATGGAACAGGAGGCAACGGAGACGGAGGACTTCGAGAAGATGGCCGCCATGCTCCCCAGTGAGAAGCCGTATCTGAAAACCAGCGTATTCCAGCTTGCAAAGAACCGTATCCCCTGGCTGATGATCCTGATGGTCAGCAGCATGGTCACGGGAGGAATCCTGTTAAAATACGAGAATGCCTTTGCCGCAATTCCGCTGCTGGTAACCTTTGTTCCCATGCTGATGGATACGGGCGGAAATTCCGGAAGCCAGGCAAGCACGATGATCATCCGTGGTATGGCGGTCGGTGAGGTGGAACCTGCCGATATTCTTCATGTAGTATGGAAAGAGCTCCGAGTGGGAATGCTCTGCGGCGTCAGCCTGGCGCTTGTCAACTTCGTCAGACTGATGATACAGTATCCCGGAAAGACGCTGATCTGCCTGACCGTTGTACTGAGCATTTTCTTTACCGTAATCATTGCAAAAACCATCGGCTGTACCCTGCCGATCCTGGCAAAAGTAATCCACCTGGATCCGGCCATCATGGCCGCCCCGATGATCACCACGATAGTGGATGCCTGCAGCCTTATGATTTATTTCCAGCTGGCCAGCCGCCTGCTGGGGATGCTGTAAAATATAAAAAAGAAACCAGATTTCAATTTTATCTGGTATCGAAAAAGGATAAACCAGCTTAATGGAGAAACATTCTTCAGAAGAGCGGTTTATCCTTTTATGATCACTTAAAAAAGATGAGGAAGAGGAAATACATCAAAGCAGGAGAAGCGTAGAGACAGAACGAATAGGGGAGCGGCACCAGAGCCCCCCATCCCGTCCACCCCGTTCCGCCCTTCCCCTTATTTTTCAATAAAATCCCCTGCTTGTAAATTTTCCCTCTTCGTTATATAATGGACTCTATCAAAGATTAGGAGTGTGAAACTATGACGAAGATCAGAACAAGATATGCCCCGAGCCCGACCGGCAAGATGCACGTCGGAAATTTGAGAACAGCATTATATGCTTATTTAATTGCAAAACATGAGGATGGAGATTATCTTCTCCGTATTGAGGATACAGACCAGGAACGTTTTGTTGAGGGTGCGACAGAGATTATCTACAACACCCTGAAGGATACGGGCCTGCAGCACGACGAAGGTCCCGATCTCGGAGGAGAGTATGGTCCCTATGTGCAGAGCGAACGCCAGAAAGCCGGAATTTATATGGACTATGCGAAGGTGCTTCTGGACAAGGGAGAGGCATATTACTGCTTCTGTGACCAGGAACGTCTGAACAGCCTTAAAAGGACTGTAAACGGCGAAGAGATTATGAACTATGACAAGCATTGCCTCCATTTGTCAAAAGAGGAGATAGAGGCAAATTTAAAGGCCGGCAAACCTTACGTAATCCGCCAGAACAACCCCAGAGAGGGAAAGACAACTTTCCACGATGAGATCTACGGAGATATCACGGTAGACAATTCGGAGCTGGATGATATGGTTCTCATTAAATCCGACGGATATCCGACCTACAACTTTGCCAACGTTGTCGACGACCACCTTCAGGAGATTACCCACGTTGTCCGTGGCAATGAGTACTTGTCCTCTTCCCCGAAATACAACCGTCTCTATGAGGCATTCGGCTGGGAGGTCCCGGTATACGTGCACTGTCCAACCATCACCAATGAGGAGCACAAGAAGCTGAGTAAGCGAAGCGGCCATTCTTCCTATCAGGATCTGATTGATCAGGGATTTATTTCAGAGGCTGTTGTCAACTTTGTGGCTCTTTTAGGCTGGTCCCCTGAGAGCAACCAGGAGATTTTCTCCCTGGACGAGCTGGTAAAGGAATTCAATTATAAAAATATCAGCAAATCTCCGGCCGTATTTGACATGGTCAAATTAAAATGGATGAACGGCGAATATATCAAGGCAATGGACTTTGACCGTTTCTACGGCTTAGCGGAGCCTTATATTAAGAAGGTAATCAGCAAAGATCTGGATCTCAGAAAGATTGCCTCCATGGTTAAGACAAGAGTTGAAGTTCTCCCGGAGATTGAAGGCCATATTGATTTCTTTGAAGAGCTTCCGGAATACGACACCGAGATGTATATCCACAAGAAGATGAAGACAACGAAAGAAACTTCCCTCGAAGTATTGAAGGAGCTTCTCCCTGTCCTGGAGGCACAGGAAGACTATAGTAACGACGGCCTCTTTGCAGTTCTTTCCGCTTATGTGGCGGAAAAGGGAGTTAAGACCGGATTCGTGATGTGGCCCATCCGTACGGCCGTTTCCGGCAAGCAGATGACACCTGCCGGAGCCACAGAGATTATGGAAGTACTGGGCAAAGAAGAATCCCTTAAGAGAATCAGAAAAGGAATTGAACTCTTATCAAAGTGATGAAAACATGATATGAATTTTTCACCGCCATAAATGGTAACCTGTGTGCTCTGCGCTCAGGCTGCCGTGATTAATAGTTAGCCGCAAAAGGAGTGCTGGGGAGTTTGAGCACTCCTTTTGAACTATAAGGCATGGGTGAAGGACTGACAAAGAACCGGATGAAGAACCAGATTAAAATAAGATAAAGAACTGGATGAAGAACCAGATTAAAAGCAGATAAAGAACTGGATGAAGAATCAGAAAAATCAAATAAAGAACCAGATAAAGAAACAGGATAGGATAACAGTAAATGGAATTTGGCAGGACACAGGAACAGGCGATACGCCACAGGGACGGGCCGATGATGGTACTGGCGGGGCCAGGTTCCGGAAAGACCACGGTAATTACACACAGGATCAAATATCTGACGGAGGACTGCAGAATCAACCCGTCGGATATTCTCGTTATTACATTTACCAGGGCCGCCGCGGAGGAGATGAAGGAGCGCTATGTGCGCCTGACCGGAGCGGCGCGGGGAGTTTCCTTCGGCACATTCCATTCAATCTTTTTTCAGATATTGAAGCTGGCTTACCGTTATACGGCGCAGAACATTGTGCGGACGGAACAGCAGATGCAGTTCATCAGGGAACTGGCAGGGAAAGAAGAGCTGGAACTGGAGGATGAGAATGAATTTGTCACCTCTGTTTTAAGTGAGATCAGCTCCGTAAAGGGAGAAATGATCGATTTGAGGCATTATTACTCCAAAAACTGTCCGGATGAAACCTTCCGGAGGATTTTCAGCGGGTATGAGGAACAGATGAGACGGTCAGGACTCATTGATTTTGATGATATGATGGTCATGTGCTGGCAGTTGTTCCGGGAAAGGAAAGATATTCTGGCGGCATGGCAGAAGCGGTACCGCTACATCCTGATTGACGAGTTTCAGGATATTAACCGACTGCAGTATGAAATCATCCGTCTCATCGCAAAACCGGAAAACAACCTGTTCATCGTCGGTGACGACGATCAGTCCATCTACCGTTTCCGCGGCGCCAGACCGGAGATTATGCTGGGATTTGAGAAAGATTATAAAGATGCGAAGCGTATTCTCCTGGATGTGAACTACAGATGCACGGCAGAGATTGCAGGTCCCTCCCTGCGCCTGATTGAGAATAATGAAAAACGTTTCAAAAAGAACATAAAGACCGCAGGCGCAAGGGGAAAAAATATTATTACCAGGGTCTGGCAGGACAGCTTTGAGGAAAACAACCGGATTGCCGGGGAGATAAAGCAATACCTGGCTGCCGGGTATCAATACAGTGATATCGCAGTTCTCTACAGAACCAACTCAGGCCCCAGGCTCCTGATGGAAAAACTGATGGAATACAATCTTCCCTTCAGGGCAAAAGACACCGTGCCCAATCTCTATGAGCACTGGATATCAAGAAATATACTGACTTATATCAAAATTGCCCTGGGAAGCCGGGAAAGATCCGATTTCCTTCAGATAATCAACCGCCCCAACCGGTATATCAGCCGCGACAGCCTGCGTAACCAGACGGTGGATTTTGGAGAGCTGAAAAGCTGGTACAGTGAAAAAGACTGGATGGTGGACCGGATCGAGAATCTGGAATACGATCTCAAAGCAGTAAGCCGCATGTCACCTCTGGCAGCGGTAAATTACATACGCCAGGGAATCGGATACGACGGCTTTCTGGAGGAGTATGCCGGTTTCCGCAGAATGAAGCCGGAGGAACTTCTGGAGACAGCGGATCAGCTCAAAGAGAGCGCCGCCGGATACAAGACGTATGAGGAATGGTTCCGCCATATCGAGGACTATGGGGAAGAACTGAAACGCCAGGCATCGGCCGGGAAAGCATCAGAAGAAGATGCAGTCACCCTGGCCACGATGCACGGCTCAAAAGGGCTGGAATTCAAAATCGTCTATATTCTCGACGCCAACGAGGGGGTAACACCCCACAGCAAAGCGGCGTTAGACGAGGATATCGAGGAGGAGAGACGCCTCTTCTATGTCGCCATGACCAGGGCCAAAGAGCGCCTGCATGTGTACGCGGTAAAAGAGAGATACCATAAAAAAGTCGAAGTATCACGATTTGTGGAGGAGTATTTAGGATAAGAATGATGCCACCGACGGAACGGAGGGGCGGCGGGATGATGAAAGGAAGTATGTGTCTTCAGTTCCGGTTGGAAGGGGGAGCGCGGGGAAGCCGGAACTGAAGAGTATTACCATGACCATTTGGTGTATCCTATAAGTATGTCCGCGACAAGCGTGATCCCCACTTGACGCAAGAGGCAGTCAGGCGGCGTGAGGATGGCGGGCGGGGAGAAAACTTACCGGGGGCTTCGGTCCGTGCGACACAGTGGCAGGGGGAAGAAGGGGGAAAACTTTCCGCAGGGGACCTTGGAATCCGACGGCGCTTGATGAGGTTTTTTCGAATCTAGCATCCGTTTCGCATTCCATAAGCGGAAGCGAGTCCCCGTAGGAAAATTTTCAGCCCGGATTCCCCGAACGCGACAACCCCACCCAGGACCGAAGCACCATCGATCCCCTTCCCGGTCCCGCCCGCCATCCTCACACTACCGTCCTCGTTTTTCAATTAAAAGGAGCAAAAACATTATGTCATACACCCACATCTACTGCGGCGACGGAAAAGGCAAGACAACGGCCGCCATCGGCCTGGCCGTCAGAATGGCAGGCTGCGGAGGACGCGCAGTCCTCGTCCGCTTCCTGAAGAACGACGATTCGGGCGAAGTGGAAGCATTAAGGCAGATAAAAGGCATCACGGTAATTCCATGCAGGAAAACATTCGGTTTTACCTGGCAGATGACGGAGGAACAGAAACGGGAGGCAGCGGACTTTTACCGGGATTTATTTAAAGAGGCGTCCGACACGGCGCTCCGGTGCGCAAATGAGGGGCAGACTCTTTTTGTGATGGATGAGGTCTGCGCCGCCGTCCGGAGCGGACTGCTTGAGAAGGAGCAGATTCTTGAATTCCTGGATAGCTGTCCTGAGAATCTGGAGGTTGTGATGACAGGCAGGGATCCTGTACCGGAATTTACAGAGCGTGCGGATTATATATCGGAGATACGAAAGATCCGGCACCCATTTGACGATGGGGTGGCTGCGAGAAAAGGAATAGAATATTAATATCAAATTACATGATCAACAGCGGATATGGCGTCCGCTGTCTGCGCGGCCGGCGAGGCGGCGCAGTAACCGGACAGGAGGACAAAGGATGAAAGGCGCAAGGAACAAAACCCCCGCCAGGGTGGTGACGGCGCAGGAGAGAGAGGCTTTCAGGCAGGAGATAGAAAGACAGTTTCCGGGCTATTTGAATGAAAACCTGAAATTGACTACCATAGTTAAGATTTTTACCGGTTTGAGGGTTCTTTACGGCCTTTATTACCTTATGATTACAATTGTTTACGGCCTGTCGGTTGTGCAGGGGCTGTTCACGATATTCAGCGCATTCGTGTTTTACCTGTGGTATTCATGGATGCTGAAGGCGGGAAAGGGAATCGCCGTCCTGATGCTCTGCTTAAGAGGATTCAGCATTGTGTCGGGAGGCGTTTCGATTCTTCAGATGTCCTTCTGGCTTCCATATCCCCTTATTTTCACGCTGACAACGGCCTGCGTCATGGAATTCAGTGAGGCAATCTTCTGCATTTACATACTGTTTAACAGGACGGCGTCTACTGTAATCAGGCTGAACCGGGAAGGGGAAATGCATCTTGTGAGGGGTGTTCCGGCGGGGACGCTGGAACGGATGGCCGAATATAAGAACCCTTATTCGGAAGAAGCGGTCTCAAACGGGGAGGCAGAGGAAAATGAGATGACGGCCGGAAACGGGAATCCGGAAGACAGAGAACAGCAGAATCCATCGGAAGAGGATGGAGGTGCTAAATAAGGTGAAATTGTCCTTGATTTTTCTTACGGCCTCTGATAAAGTGGAGTTGGATACAATTAGCAGGGAAAAGCTGCAGTTGCAAAATGATGAAAAGCATGGTTGATACGGCTTTCATTGCCATTATTATGATTGCCTGCCAAGCGGGCAGAAGAAAGAGGTTGAAATGGAAGATAAAAAGAATATGACTCCGGAAGAGACGGACAACCAGGAGGAGATGACGGTAACCCTTACCCTGGATGACGGGAAAGAGCTGGAGTGTGTCGTACTTACTATCTTTCCGGCAGGAGATAAGGAATATATCGCTCTCCTTCCGATGGAGGATGCGGATGACGAATCAGAAGAGGGAGAAGTATATCTTTACCGTTACTCAGAAGACGAGAACGGACAGCCGAATCTGGAAAACATTGAAGACGACGATGAGTATGAGATCGTTGCCGATGCCTTCGATGAACTGTTAGACGAGCAGGAGTACGATGAAGTAGTCGGAGAAGACGAATTAGACGATTAATGTAAACGGTGGAAACTGCATTTCGCATTTCTTACACCGCCAATCAAAAAATGGGCTCTCTCTGCACCGTGCTGAGAGAGCCGTTTTTAATTCATAGGAAATTACATCCTATGAATTAAAAACGATCCGCGAGGATGCGCACTCGCGCGAAGATGCAATATGCCGCTATGCGGCCGCGCTCGGCGCGTGAGTCCGGCAGGCCGGACTCTTTCTTAGATAACTGCAAGATTTTGGTATTACTTCTGGTGGAAAATGTGAAAAGCCTGTTTTCAGGCAATTCAACATTTAAAAGAGGCAGATGGGGATAATGGAAGGATATACTGCCGGAATAAAGAGGTCCGCAGTGGATGTGCGTGGCCTGACGGCAGACAGAAGATAGAAGGGGTGGTTACAGTGGAACTCAGACAGGAACAGAAGTTAAAACAGACTTTGTCGCAGAATATGCTCCAATCTACGGAGATACTGCAGATGGGGCAGCTGGAACTAAGGGAGTATCTGGAAGATCTGGCGCTGGAGAATCCGGTGGTGGATCTCGATGCTATGCGCCGTACTGAGAAGACATCAGATGACAAAGGGGAGAGTACTGAGGACTTTATCAGGAAACTGGAGGAACTTCAGAGCGTGGATGCCCAGAACCGCCAGTATTATCAGGACGAACAGGATGAGGCCAGCCGTTTTGAACCGGCTGAACGGCAGGAGATGGATTTGAAAGAATCCCTGCTGGAACAGATTCTTTATATGAAAATATCGAAAGAAGAGTTCCGCATTTTAGAGTATATGATTTTAAATTTGGATGACAATGGCTATCTGACCGAAGAGATGCCTCTTTTATGCCGTGAGCTTAAAATCACGGAAGAAGAGGGAGAGCGTCTGCTGAAAGTCCTCTGGAGACTGGAGCCCAAAGGAGCGGGCGCCAGAAACCTCAGGGAGTGCCTCTTAATCCAGTTGGAGGGGGACAGCGACGAGGAGAAGCTGGCCCGACGGATTATTGAAGATTATCTGGAGGAACTGGGGAAAAACAGAATGGAGGTCATTGCCAGAAAGCTGAAATGCAGCATTGATCAGGTTCTTTCCGCCAGCGACCGGATCCGGGCGTTAAACCCGAGGCCGGGAAGCGGATATGGGAGCGGAAAATACCAGAAATACCTTGTTCCCGACGTACTGGTTGTCAAGACGGAGGGACACTTTGAGATTATCATTAATGATGAGACATATCCCCAGATTTCGATCAATCCTTATTATCTGACCCTGATGAAGGGGGAGAATTCGGGGGAAGCGGCCGGATACGTTAAAAATAAAGTAAAACAGGCGGAGTGGGTATGCCACTGTGTAGAACAGAGGAACAGGACACTCTATCTGCTGGTACGGGAAATTTTAAAAGCGCAGCTTGCCTTTTTTGAAGAGGGAAGGGGAAAACTTACCGCCCTGACCCAGAGGAGCGTGGCGGAAAAGCTGGAATTAAATGAATCCACCATCAGCCGTGCCGTCCGGGAAAAATATCTGCAATGCCAGTGGGGAATCTTCCCGCTGCAGTTTTTCTTCTCCCGGGGAAGTATCCCGGTGGATGCAAAGAGAAAGCAGAGCCGGGAAAACGGTACCGGAGACATGAGCCGTGAGACGGCCGGAAACGGCGGGGGCGCGGGAGCGGAAGCGGTGAAGGAACAGATTCGAATCCTGGTCGCGGGCGAAGACAAAAAGAAGCCCTACAGTGACAGAATATTAGCGGAAAAACTGGGGGAGGCCGGATTCTCGATATCGAGGAGAACGGTAGCGAAATACAGGGAGGCCATCGGAATCGCCGATGCGTCCGGAAGAAAAGTGTTTGAGCGCAAGAATACATTGTAATCAGGGGAAGGGATTTAACCGGGATACCGGGTATGAACTAAAAAAAGAATTTAACTGGTCTTAAAAAGGGGGAGGGCCAGCAGGTAAAACCTGCTGGCCGGAGTATGAAAAAGTCTGTCTAAGGCTCTTGCCTTGTTCATTTATGATGATACAGGAAATATGTGACTAAAATATGTGCAGGGGATAAAACATTTATAAAAACTGTTGAAAAAATCTAAAGAAAAGAGGAAGTATTCATTATCCTCGCAGCTACAGAAATGATAACAATTTCCGGCACATGACAACCAGAGGAGAACATAAATGTCATTACAATTCATCATCGGCGGTTCCGGTTCCGGTAAGACACGCCGCCTGTACGAGGATTTGATCCGGCAGGCCGGAAACGATCCGGATGGCCGCTATTTTGCCGTCGTCCCGGAGCAGTTCACGATGCAGACCCAGAAAGACATTGTTACGCTGCACCCCTGCCACGGTGTGATGAACATCGATATCGTCAGCTTTGAGAGGCTGGCGTACAGAATATTCGAAGAGCTGGCGGTGGAGAACCTGGCAGTCCTGGATGATATGGGCAAATCCATGGTCCTGCGTAAAGTGGCTGCGGGCAGGAAAAAGGAATTAAAGCTGTTCGGCGGCCACCTGGAAAAGATCGGCTTTATCGGCGAGCTGAAATCCATGCTGTCGGAGTTCTTCCAGTACGGAATTACGGCCGAGATTCTGGATGGCCTGCTGGTGGAGGCAGAGAAAGAAAACTGGAGCGCCATGCTCAGGCAGAAACTGAATGACATGACGGTTCTGCACCGGGCATTCAAGGAATATACGGAAAACAAGAAGTGCATTGTCAAGGAAGAAATCCTGGAGCTTCTGTGCAGGGTTCTGCCCCAGTCGGAGCTTATCAAAGACAGTGTGGTGACACTGGACGGCTATACCGGTTTTACCCCGGTCCAGTATCGGCTTTTAGAGCTGCTGCTGACCTACTGTAAGAGAGTCGTTGTGACCATCACAATGGATCCGGAGGAGAATCCTTATAAGGAGAGCGGACCGCAGCATCTCTTCCACATGAGTAAACACACGGTCTGCAAGCTGACGGATCTGGCGGTACAGACCGGAGCGGGCCGGGAGGAGGATATCCTTCTGAAAGAGTATCCCGCCTGGCGGTTTAAAAACAGCCCGGAGCTTCAGTTCATCGAAAAGGAGCTGTTCCGGTATCACGGCCGGAAATACGCTGCGGAAAAAGACGGGAAAACGGAGGAGACGGCCGGAAAAGCCACAAAGAATCCGGGAATCGTATTATTCCAGTCCGACACCCCTATAAAAGAAGTGGAAATGATTGCCGGAGAAATCGAGCGCCTCATCAAGCAGGAGGGCTACCGTTACCGTGACATCGCCGTAGTCACGGGAGCCCTGGATACCTATTCCAGGGAGGTGGTACGTCAGTTTGAGGCAAACCGGATCCCGGCGTTTATTGATTATAAGAAAAATATCATGGGAAATCCGATGGTGGAGCTTCTCCGGGCGGCGCTGGAACTTTTGGAGAAAAACTTCTCCTATGAGACGGTGTTCCGGTATTTAAAAACGGGTCTTGTGACGGAAAAACAGGAGATGGTGAGCCGTCTGGAAAATTACGTGCTGGCTCTTGGAATCCGCAGCTATAAGCGGTGGGATTCGCCCTGGGAGTCTGTTTACAGAGGCGCGGAGCTTATTAATCTGGACGAGCTGAATGCGTTCCGGGAAGAAGTACTGACGCCCCTCCGTCCGTTAAAGGAGGTGTTCGGGGACAGAAAATCCACGGTGAAGGATAAAACTGCGGCTCTGGTGTATTTTCTGGAGGCGCTTCACATTGAAGAAAAGCTCAAAGGGTATGAGAAGGAATTCGGCGCTGCCGGTGAGGTGAGCCTGGAGAAGGAATACAGCCAGGTTTACGGCCTTGTCATCGAACTCTTTGACAGAATCACGGCGCTTCTGGGCGATGAAACCGTGGGGAAAAAAGAGTATTCGGACATATTGGATGCCGGATTTGAGGAGATAAAAGTTGGCCTCATTCCGGCTGTTGTAGATCGCGTTGTAGTCGGAGATATCACGAGAACGAGACTTTCCCATATCAGGGTTCTCTTTTTCGCAGGGGTAAATGACGGTATTATTCCCGCGGTGACGGGACGGGGCGGAATCCTTACGGAGGCCGAGCGCGGGAATCTTAAAAAGCATCAGATAGAACTGGCTCCGACGGCCAGGGAAGAGGGATTTCTTCAGAGACTGTACCTGTACCTGGTGATGACAAAACCGTCCGATCGCCTCTATCTGTCCTACGCTTTATCCTCCTGCGACGGAAAAAGCCTGCGCCCATCCGGCCTGATTGGCCAGGTCTTAAAAATGTTTCCCGACAAGCATGTGATGTCGGCCGATGAACGGCAGATGGCCGCCTGGTCCCTGCCCCTTGGAAAACGCCGGGTGATAGAGGGATTAAAAGATTACGGCAAAAACCGGGAGGACGGCCGCTTTATGGAGCTGTTCCGCTTTTTCTCGCTGTCCGAAGAGCACGGCGAGGCGATGAAACAGCTGGTCGAGGCGTCATTTTATACGTATGAGGATCACGGGATTGGCAGGACGGCGGCAAAGGAGATTTACAGCGCAATCCTCCACGGCAGCGTGACCAGAATGGAGCAGTATGCATCCTGCGCCTATGCCCATTTCCTGGCCTATGGCCTGGAGCTTTTAGAACGTCCCGTCTATGAGCTGGCTGCCGCGGATATCGGGAACCTGTTCCACAATTCCATTGATCTTTATTTTAAGAGAATGAAGGAAGAAAACCGCTCCTTCCGCGACATATCGGATGAGGACAGAAAAAAGCTGGTCGGCGAGTGCGTCTCCAGTGTAACCAGGGACTATGGCAATACCATCATGTCCAGCAGCGCGAGAAACCAGTACCTGGAGCGCAAGGTCCACCGCATTACGGACCGGACAATCTGGGCATTGACGGAGCAGCTTAAAAAGGGAGACTTTGAGCCGTCCGGTTTTGAGGTGACCTTCAGCCCCGCAGATAACCTGAGGGCGATGAAAATCCCGGTGTCCAGGGAGGAAGCAATCCATTTAAAGGGAAGGATAGACCGCGTCGATCTCTGTGAGGACGGGGATCTGCTTTATCTGAAAATTATCGACTATAAGACGGGAAAGACAAAGTTTGATCTGATGGAAGCTTACTATGGGCTTCAACTTCAGCTCGTGGTCTATATGGACGCCGCCCTGGAGAAGGAGCAGAGAAAACACCCCGACAAAAAGGTGGTTCCGGCCGGGATTTTTTACTATAATATTGCGGATCCGATGGTGGACCGACAGAAAGGCATGGGCGAGGAGGAGACGAAACAGGCGATACTCGGCGAGCTGCGTATGAACGGACTGGTGAACGGAAGGCCGGAGGCAATCGTCCATCTGGACAACCGGCTGGATTTCTCGTCGCCGAAGGGAGAGGAATCCACGGTGGTCCCTGTTTCGGTGAAAAATGACGAAATTGCCAGAAAGTCATCGGTGGCCGGAGAAAAGCGGTTCGAGGCCCTGGGGGCATTTGTCAACCGGAAACTGAAAAGCATGGGGCGCGAGATTCTGGACGGCCGCGTTTCGATTGCGCCGTATAAGAGCGGCAGCAGGACGGCCTGCGATTATTGCCCCTACCACAGCGTCTGCGGCTTTGACCTTAAGACGGACGGGTATGGATACCGCAGGCTCGACAAGGTAAGCCCGGAAGAGGTGTGGCAGGAAATCGACAAATACGCGGCAGAAGGTGACAAATACGAAGCAGAAGGGAGGGGAGCAGAGGATGGCGGTGAACTGGACAAAGGAACAGAAGGCGGTAATTGAGAGCCGGAACAGAAATCTGCTCGTCTCCGCCGCCGCGGGAAGCGGTAAAACGGCGGTTTTAGTTGAGCGCATAATCAGGATGATCACGGATGAAAATCCGACGGATATCGACCGGCTGCTTGTCATGACGTTTACCAAGGCGGCGGCGGCCGAGATGCGGGAGCGTATCCAGGCGGCAATTGAGAAAAAGCTGGGGGAAGACCCTCAGAATGAACATCTTCAGCAGCAGGCGGTCACGGTGCAGTTCGCGCAGATCACGACCATCGACAGCTTCTGCCTCCACATTCTCAGGGAGCATTTCGACCGGCTGGATATCGACCCCGCATTCCGCGTCGGCGACGAGGGTGAGATGCTTCTGATGCGCGCCGACGTCATGCAGGAGCTGATGGAAGACAGCTATGCAAACGGAGGGGAAGCGTTTGAACGCTTTGTGGACACCTACTCCACGGGGAAGGCAGACGGAGGGATAGAAGATTATATTCTGCAGGTGTATACCTTTGCCCAGAGTAACCCGTGGCCGGACGAATGGTTTGAGCACTGCCGGAAGGAACTTGAGAATACCGGTTTCGGGGAGCTGAATGGCACGGACTGGATGCAGTTTCTCTTAAGGGACGTCAAAATGCAGGCGGAGGAGTGGGAGAGGCAGTTAATGGAGGCCTCGGAGCTTTGCAGGGAGGAAGACGGGCCGGAGCCTTATCTTCCGATGATCAGCGAGGATCTGCTCCATGTCAGGGAACTGATTCAGTCCACCGGCTCCTTCCTTGACTTCAGCGGGGCGGCGGAGAAATTCACATTTTCCAGGATGGCGGCCATACGTGGGAAAAATGTGACGGTGGATCCGGATAAAAAAGAAGCGGTGGCCGAATGCAGGAAGAGAATTAAAAAATCGGTGGAAAAGCTGAAGGATCAGTACCTGTTTGAATCCCCGGAGAAAATACTTGAGGATATGGAGGCGGGAAAGGAGTCGATTCTGATGCTCCTTCGCCTGGCGGAAGAATTCGGCGAGCGGTTCCGCGCCCGTAAAAGGGAGAAAAACATCGTGGACTTCGGCGATCTGGAGCATTTTGCCCTGGAGGTCCTCACCGCGGGAGGCGGGGACGAAGACGGGGAAAATAAAGGACGAATTCCGGGGCCGGTGGCCGACGAACTCAGCCGGCAGTTTGACGAGATTCTCGTCGATGAGTACCAGGACAGCAACCTGGTGCAGGAAACCCTGATTCACTGCGTCTCCAGGGAGCGGTTCGGTACACCGAACGTATTTATGGTAGGGGACGTAAAACAGAGCATTTATAAATTCAGGCTGGCCCGCCCGGAGCTGTTTCTGGAAAAATACCACAGCTACCCGACGGAGGAGAGCCTGTACCAGAAAATCGAACTGCACCAGAACTTCAGGAGCAGGGATACGGTTCTTGGGAGCATTAACGACATCTTTTTCCGGATTATGACGGAAAAGCTCGGAAATATCGAATATACCGAGGAGACGGCCCTGCATGCGGGGGCGTCCTTTGAACCCCTCGACGGACGGGGACCGGGAGAACTGGATACGGAGCTTCTTCTGATTAATACGGCCGGAAGCGAACTGGAAACGTTGGATGAGGATATTTCGGACTATACGGCCAGGGAGCTGGAGGCCGGGATGGTCGCGGGAAAGATAAAGGAGCTGACGGACGAAGAGAACGGAATGATGATCTGGGACAAGGATGAAAACGGTTACCGCCGCGCAAGATACGGCGATATTGTCATTCTTTTGAGGAGCGTCAGCGGCTGGGCCGAGAGCTTTACGGAAATCCTTGCGGCCCAGGGAATCCCGGCGTTCGCAGAGTCCAGGACAGGCTATTTTGACACGGTTGAGGTGGAAACGGTTCTGAACCTTTTGGCCGTTATCGACAACCCGATACAGGATATCCCGCTGGCAGCCGTCTTAAAAGCGCCGTTCTGCGGCATTACGGACAGGGAACTGGCCCACATCGTCGCTGACTATAAAATGAATGCAAAGACTGGCCGTGACAGGGGACTCTACCCGGCCGTGAAGAATTTCCTGATGGAGCGGGAGGGGGAGTCCGGCGCGCCGGTTCAGTCAGGCGGCGGTGAACCATTTGACGATGAGAGAATCTGCGTGATCTTAAGAAGGACGATGAATCTTCTCGGGGAACTCAGAAAAATGGCCGTCTATCTGCCGATGCACAGCCTTCTCTACCGGATTTTCGACGTGACGGGTTATTATGATTATGTATCGGCCATGCCGGCCGGGGAGACGAGGAGAGCCAACCTGGATATGCTGGTGGAAAAGGCATCTGCTTATGAGGCTACTAGCTACCGGGGCGTGTTCCATTTTATCAAATATATCGAGAAATTGAAAAAATACAATACGGATTTCGGGGAGGCCGCCACGGTGAACGAGCAGGGAAACACGGTGCGTCTCATGAGTATCCACAAGAGTAAGGGCCTGGAATTCCCCATTGTCTTCGTGGCCGGAATGGGAAAGATGTTTAATCGGCAGGACACGAGAGGGAAAATCCTGATCGATTCCGAATTCGGGATTGGAACCGATTATCTGGACAGCGAGAAACGCCTGAAAGGACCAACGCTTAAAAAGAACGTCATGAAGCGGAGAATGGAGCTGGAAGCGCTGGGGGAGGAACTGCGTGTCCTCTATGTGGCGCTGACCAGGGCCAAGGAAAAGCTGATTATGACGGCTTCTGATAAAAACCTGGAAAGCAGGCTGGAAAAATGGAGGCAGATTTCCCTCTATCACGGCCAGGTTCCCTGTACCATTCTGACGATGGCAGGCTCCTGCCTGGACTGGATCCTGATGAGCGCTTCCCAGGAAGGATGCCGGATCCGGGTGACCGAAGTAAAAGCCGGGGAACAGCTGGTGCACGAGATAGAGGAGCAGCTGTTCAGAAAAGGATCCAAAGAGGAACTGCTCAACCAGGATCCGGACCGCGTTTACGACGGGGCATACCGCAGACGCCTGGAAACATCGTTCCATTTCAAGTATCCCTGTCAGGCCGACGTCACACTGAATACAAAGATGTCTGTCTCCGAGCTGAAAAAAGAGGGGATGGAGGAGGAAGACGAAGAGATGGCGTTTCTTCCCACCCTGCCCGTCTTTATGGAGGAGCAGGAGGTGCGGGAGGGAGGCACATCGAGAGGTACGGCATATCATCGCGCCATGGAACTCCTTCCTTTTGATAAAATCACATCAGAGGGTGATGTGAGGAGTCTGCTGGACGGCTTTACGGAGGCCGGAAAACTGACAAAGGAGGCCAGGGAGATGATATGGCCTCCCGATATCTACCGCTTTTTCACGACGGAGCTTGGAAAAAGGATGGCCGTTGCGGCAAAAGCCGGAAAGCTGTACCGGGAAAAACAGTTTGTAATGGGAATCCCGGCCCGGGAAATGGGCGATTGGGACTCAGACGAACTGGTGCTGATCCAGGGTATCATCGATGCCTGGTTCGAGGAGGAGGACGGCCTCGTTCTGGTCGACTATAAGACCGATTATGTGGAAAATACGGAAGTCCTGGTCAGCCGTTATAAAACGCAGCTTGACTATTACGAAAAAGCGCTGACCCAGATGCTTGGGAAAAACGTGAAGGAGAGATATATCTATTCCTACAGGCTGGGGCTTGTTGCTGTCTGAAACAGGGGATGGGGAGCAGACGTTTGTACGCTGCGTAAGGGGGAATAGAAAAAAGAAATATAGAAAAAAAGAAATATAGAAAAAGAGTTCGCTGCACTGATGGATTGAATGAGCGGACTCTTTTTTTCTTCATAGGAATTACGTTTCTACACCTCTTTTATATTTTTCAGCCGGTTTTTAATCCCGTCGATAAATTCCTGTGTCATTGGATTGACGGGAACGCCCTTTGGGAGGATATAGCCGAATTCAATTCTGTCGTTGCAGTCGTCGATGGGGATGGACAGCACCTGATAGGCAGATGTCTGTGTGGTAAAATCGTGGATTCCGATCCCATAGAAATCACTGCTGGAAATCAGGTGCAGCAGGGACGCCCGGCTGGTGAGATAGGCGATCCGGGAGCCGTAATTTAAATTGTATTGGGAATCCTGGGAGAAAATCCGGTATGTAAAATCCTCGCACTGCCCGAGATACCTGGCAAAACCGTAGGGAGCCAGCGTGTGAAGATTGACGGGCTTTCCTTCCTGAAGGAGAGGATGATTGCAGGAAATCAGGATATGAGGTTTTACATAGCAGAGAAAATTATAATCCAGAGACTGCGAGGCAAGTCTGGCTGCCACTTCCGTGTGGCGTTTTCCGTCAAAATGCAGGACTCCGATATTGGCCTGGCCGGAATAGACGTCCTCTATCACCTCCTCGGCGGTTCCTTCACTCAGCCTGTGGATATAGGAGGGATTGTCCCTGTGTTTTATGATGACATCAATAAAGCTCTCCATAATGTGGGAATATTTTGTCATGGACACAACCAGTGAACTGTCGGTATCTGTCCCGGGGCCGTGAAACATCTCCACCTTTTCCATCTCATGGATAATATTCTCGGCGTGTATCATAAAATCCTCCCCGTCGGGGGTCAGGGATACGCCGCCTCTTGTGCGCTGAAAAAGGACGGTGCCCACCGTATTCTCCAGCTCTTTGATAATCTTCCCGAGATAGGGCTGGGAGATAAAAAGACTCTGTGCGGCCTTGTTGATAGAACCCAGCCTGGCAACGGTGATGAAATATTCCAGGTGCTTTAAGTTGATATCCATATTCATAGTAAAACCCTCCTGCAATGACCTTGGAATGTGCGGATATAATAGCCATTTTATGACAATTATATCACAAAGATTGGATGTTTGAAATAGGGTGGGGAGAAATGAGAATATTGGCCGGGAGGTGAGTCATCAGTCCCGGTGGATGCTGATTGCAGGAGGAATACGGAAGAAAGAAATTTCCTATGGGGTTCCGCTTGCGCTTATAGAGTGCACAGCGCTGCTAAGCTCGCGAAAGACATCGCTAAGTGACGGCGGGCTTCGACGTCCTCTGCTAAGCGAAATAATGATAAGCGGATGATAAGCGAAAAAAGCAAGGGAGTAGAAATGTAATTGAAAATATGCTATAATATATTAAAATATGCTATATAATTTATTTGAAAAGGAGGTCTTATGCTTACACCAGTTTCAACGATCGGGGAAAAATTGAAGGAAATCCGGACCAGGAAGAAGCTGAGTTTGGATGAGGTGTCTTTCCTGACGGAAGTCAGTAAACCCATGCTGGGGCAGATTGAGCGTGGGCAGTCGGTTCCCACGATTACGACGCTCTGGAAGATAGCGACGGGATTGAAAACGCCGCTTTCGTCTTTTTTGGAAGAAAGACAGGTGGAATATACGGTTGTCGGCGTTGACGGTGTGGAGGCTGTTACGGAGGAGGACGGGAAGATGCGTGCCTATCCACTGTTCGCTTATGATCCGATCCGCAATGTCGAAACCTTTTTCATCGAATTTGCCCCGGACTGCTATCATCATTCCGATAAACACGACGATGGAGTGGAAGAGCACGTTTTTGTAATTACCGGGAAACTGCAGCTTATTTTAAACGGGCAGGAAATTATTATAGAAGAAAAGCAGGCGGTCCGTTTTTATGCGGACATCCCTCATTCCTACCACAATCCATTTGAAAATGTTTGCACAATTTACAACACGATATTTTATCCCAGCCGTTAAAGGAGAAAATCAGTATGTACGAATTAATACAAGCCACGGAACATTGTTACTATGTTGAAAATCCGTCTAAAATCGGAATCGTCAAATTAAATGAGACCGATGTCTGCCTGATAGACAGCGGCAGCGACAAAGATGCAGGACGCAAGGTACGCCAGATTCTGGAAGCGCATAACTGGTGCCTGACTGCTATTTACAACACACATGCCAACGCCGATCACATCGGCGGCAATAAATACCTGCAGGGACAGACCGGCTGCAAAATCTACGCGCCCGACATCAACTGTGAATTCACAAAACATCCGGTTTTAGAACCGGCATTCCTGTACGGCGGATTTCCGCCAAAAGATCTGCGCCACAAATTCCTCATGGCCCAGGAGAGCGATGCAGCCGAATTAACAAAAGAAGCCCTGCCAAACGGCTTTGAAATCATCCCGCTGCCCGGCCACTACTTCGACATGGTCGGTTTCCGGACCCCGGACGGCGCAGTCTACCTGGCCGACTGCCTGTCCAGCCGCCAGACCCTGGACAAATACCAGATAAGCTTCCTCTATGACGTGGACGCCTACCTGAAAACACTCGAAACAGTCAAAACCATGACCGACAAAATCTTCATCCCGGCCCACGCGGAAGCCACAGAAAACATCGTGCCCCTCGCACAATATAACATCGACAAAGTCTGGGAAACCGCAGAAAAAATCATCTCCCTCTGCCAGACTCCTACCACCTTCGAAGACCTCCTCCAAAACCTGTTCACAGCCTATGGCCTGACAATGAACTTCGAACAGTACGTCCTCATAGGCAGCACCGTCCGATCCTACCTCGCATGGCTAAAAGATACAGGCAGGCTTACGGCCGCCTTCGAGCAAAACAAGCTTCTCTGGACAAGGACCTGAAACAAAATCCGGACAGAGAACCCTGATACAGAATCATGACATAAAATCACCATTTATCTAAAAATCCAATCAAACACCATAGGAAGAATGGAAGTGCTGTGGCGCCAGCGAAAGAAAGGGCGTCACTGGCCGCCATTCTGTAAATACATTCCAATTTAACGTCTACAGGATCCGCAGGATGTTATGGCAAACTTCCGGATCAGTGCCAGACTATTCTTTGAACGTCTGAAATCATCCCATTTTCTGCATATTTTTACCAGATCATTCCAGATTATTCCAGGTCATTCCTTTAAGGTTTTTCCACCCTCCGGAAAGGAGTGTACTATAGGGACAGAAAAAAACGGTTATAATTCAATGAAAATTAAAACTTATAGAGGTTATTATTAGTAGTAATATGTTTGATTTGCTGAAAATATTTATTTGAATTTTGAAAAAATATACAACATGCACAAGTCACTAAAGCAGTTAGAGGAATAAGAATACAAAATCCATCTTTTGATTATCCCGGAGGCGCTATGAGGTTAGGTGCTATAAGCCATTTTTATATAGTTGTATAAATTGCAGCAATTTGATTTTCTGATACCCGGGATTTACAATTCAAATTAACAGAACATAGAGACGCTCAATGCAGCCGGCAACACGATGGCAGCATAATATCAGAAAACGAAGGAGGGATTTTTATGAGCATGACCGGCATTGGACATTCGGGGATTACAGTCAGGGATTTATTTCAAAGATCCGGACAGAACAAATATGGGGCTTATCAAAGTAACCGGACAGTTTAACAATGAATATTTTGTAAAGGAGATTTAAGGATGAAAGCAGGATTTAACGGTGTGGATTATGAGGACAATATAAACTTTGACCGTATGAGAAAAGCCAGGCTTTCCCGTGCAAAAGAATATTTAAAGGCATCGGGATTGGGAGCTTTGCTTTGCTACGATTTTGACAATATCCGCTATATTACCGGTACTCATGTGGGGGAGTGGAACAGAAATAAGATGAACCGTCATTGCCTTCTGATTGACGGGGTGGAACAGCCAATTCTCTTTGATCCGGCCTGCCCCTCGAAACGTCTTCACGTGTCATGGCTACCGGCGGAGAATATCATGCCTGCAGTCGGCTCCATGCGGGGGTCTATCCCGGCAGAGGCCGGTATGGTGGTCCAGGAGGCTGATGAGATTGTATCATATTTGAAGAAATATGGCGCAGACAAAAAAGTTCTTGGTATTGATATCGTAGATATCCCTTTATACCAGGCGCTTGAAAAAGCGGGGATCACCATCGGAGACGGGCAGGCGCCCATGGTGGAGGCGAGGATGATTAAATCAGAGGATGAGATCGAATTGCTGAAATGTTCCGCTGCCATGGTGGATGCAGTATATTGGCAGGTTGCCAAACATCTTCGCCCCGGCGCCACGGAAAATGAAATGGAGGCGTTGATTCAGGGTGAATTATTCCGGATGGGAGCGGAGTCGGTAGAGTTTGTCAACTGTATTTCGGGTATGCGCGGTAATCCGCACAGCCATACGACATCCAACCGTATGATCCGGCCGGGCGAGCTGGTATATTTTGATGTCGGCAATGTATATAACGGTTATCACACCTGTTATTACCGTACCTTCTCCTGCGGCAGGCCTACGAAGGCACAGGAAGAGGCGTATTCCAAAGCGCTCAAATGGATTCGTGACGGTATCTCTGTGATCCGTCCGAGAGCGACTACCGCAGAGGTTGTGAATATGTGGCCTACCGCCCAGGAACTTGGCTTCAAAGATGAGAAAGAGGCGTTTCTGCTTCAGTTTGCCCACGGTATCGGTCTGGGCCTGTGGGAAAAACCGGCCATCTCCCCGCTTTTCTCTAAGGCTCATCCTTTTGAATTTAAACCGGGAATGACCTTTGCCATCGAAACCTGGTGTCCGGCTGCCGATGGTACGGGTTCTGCCCGCATTGAGGAAGAAATTGTTGTCACGGAAACGGGACATGAAGTTATCACTAAGTTCCCGTCGGACGAGATTACCTCCTGCGGTTTTCCGGGATGCCTGTTTCCATAAAAATCTATTTGAATTTGAAATACAAAACCCATAAAACCTCAAATCTGGAGGCCCTGGTCAAGGCTGGCCGGGGCTTTCTGCTACGCGGAATAAAGAAGAGAAAGCGGGGAACAGAAAAAATGATAGAAGTGATTATGAAACCGGAGTTATACAGCTATAAAACATGCAGAGAATTTGCAGACGAATTTACGCTGGGAGAAAACGATCTGATATTGACCAATGAATACATATATGAGCCATATTTCGGAAAGGAAAAACTTTCGTGTCACGTACTTTTCCAGGAACAGTACGGCACCGGAGAACCGACCGACGTGATGGCAGAGGCAATTATGGCAGATACCGTAAAGACGGGAGCAAAGCGCATTGTGGCTATCGGAGGCGGTACGATTATTGATATTGCAAAAGTCCTGGCTGTAGCCGGAGAAGAGACGATGGACGAACTGTATGAGAAAGCGCCGGATCTCCCTAAAAGACGTGAGCTTGTTCTTATTCCGACCACCTGCGGTACCGGGAGTGAGATGACAAACATTGCAATATTTAACCGTATACGTATAGAGACGAAAATGGGACTTGTAGCTCCCGCCATGTACGCAGACAGCGCGGTGCTGATTCCGGAATTACTGGGCAGCCTGCCCTTTAGCGTGTTTGCAACCAGTTCAATTGATGCTTTGGTTCATGCGGTGGAGTCCTCACTGTCTCCTAAAGCTACGCCTTATACAAAACTCTTTGGCTATAAGGCCATTGAAATGATTATCAAAGGATATCAGGTTATCGCTTTGGGAGGAAAAGACGCGCATATTCCGTTGCTGGAAGATTTCCTAATCGCGTCTAATTATGCAGGCATCGCTTTTGGAACCGCCGGCTGTGCCGCGGTTCACGCTATGTCGTATCCTCTGGGAGGCCAGTATCATGTGCCGCATGGGGAAAGCAATTATGCTATGTTCACGGGAGTGCTGAATGCGTATATGGAGATTAAACAGGACGGTGAGATTGCGGTGCTGAACCGTTATCTGGCATCCCTTTTGGACTGTGATGTAAAAGAAGTATATGAAAAGCTGGAGGAATTATTGAATCAGATTCTGCCAAAAAAAGCCCTTCATATGTACGGTACGCAGTTAGAAGATATCGATGCTTTTACCGACAGTGTGATGGAGACTCAGGGTCGCCTGATGAGTAACAGTTTCGTTCCGCTTAAGGCGGCTCAGGTAAGAAAGATTTACAGAGAACTGTATTAAAAAGTCGATTTGGAGGTAGTGAGATTATGAGTGGAAAAAAGGATAAAGAACTGGCAAGGCAGTTTTATACTGTAATGTACCGTACACGCCGCTTCGAGGAGGAGGTATTTGAGTTCTATAAACGCGGATTAATGCCCGGCCTGGCTCACCTGTATCTGGGTGAGGAGGCGGTAGCAGCCGGTTCCTGCATGGCATTAAGAGAAGATGATTATATCGGCTCCACCCACCGGGGGCACGGCCATCTGGTAGCCAGAGGTGCGGATCTGAAGAGGATGATGGCGGAAATTCTGGGGAAGGAAACGGGATATTCCAAGGGTAAAGGTGGCTCGATGCATATCATGGCTATGGATAAAGGGATATTGGGGGCAAACGGTATCGTAGGCGGAGAGATTCCCATTGCCACCGGCGCAGCTTACTCCTGCGTACTGCGAAGTACAGACCAGGTGACGCTGGCATTTTTCGGTGATTCGGCATCGAATGAAGGCACGTTCCATGAGTCGATAAACATGGCGGCGGCCTGGAATCTTCCAATTGTCTATATTATCGAAAACAATTTATTCGGTATTTCTGTGGACATACGGCGCGTTACTAAGGAACATGATTTGTATAAAAGAGCTGCAGGCTACGGTATTCCGGGAGAAGCTGTGGACGGCAATGATGTGTATGCTGTATATGAGGCTGTTAACAGAGCTGTGGAGCGTGCGAGAAAAGGGGAAGGCCCGACTCTGATTGAGTGCAAAACCTACCGTTGGCAGGGACACCATGTAGGAGATCCGGGAGAATACCGTGATCCGGAAGAATTGGCGACATGGAAGTCCAGGGAACCTCTTGCTGTGATGAGGGAGAAGAATCTGCTGACTGAATCTGAAATTCAGGAAATTGAAGAGGCAGTAGATAAAGAGATTGCGGACGCTTGCAAATTTGCCGAGGAAAGTCCTTACCCGGAAGAAGCGGAAGCATTTGCCGATGTGTTTGTAGATTAAATATTTTTGAAGGAGGAGGTCTATATATAATGAGAGAATTGATGATTCGTGATGCGATCCGTGAGGCTCTGGATGAGGAGATGGCACGGGATAACACGGTATTTCAGATGGGTGAAGATATAGGAGTCATTGGAGGCAATTTTAAGTGTACGGAAGGACTGAGAGATAAATACGGCGATTTGCGTGTAAAGGATACCCCTATTTCAGAGCAGGGATTTGTGGGCATGGGAGTAGGGGCCGCCCTGACCGGGATGCGTCCTGTGATTGAACTAATGTTTGCAGATTTCCTTATGGTCTGCGGAGATCAGCTCTTCAATCAGATGGCTAAAATTACATATATGTCCGGCGGCCAGTGTAATGTTCCGATGGTAGTGCGTATGCCACTGGGCGGAGGACGTTCCTCAGCAGCCCAGCATTCCCAGTCGCTTCACGCATGGGCGGCTCATATTCCCGGCGTGAAGGTGGTTGTTCCCTCCACGGCCGGGGAGTGCAAAGGCTTGTTAAAGACGGCCATCCGTGACAATAATCCGGTTATGTTTTTTGAACATAAAATGCTTTATACCACCAAGTTTGACGATGTGCCCGATATGGGGGAGGATGTGTGCATTCCGTTCGGCAAGGCCCGGATTGTGACGGAGGGAAGAGACATTACCGTGGTGGCAAACTCCATGATGACAGTCCGTGCGGAAAAAGCGGTAAAAAAACTCAGGGAGGAAGGTATCAGCGCAGAGCTTATCGATTTACGCACCATAGTGCCCTTAGATACGGACACCATGATCCAATCGGTAAAGAAGACAGGAAAGCTGCTTATTCTCGATGAAGGCCATGAGAGCTTTGGCATAACTGGTGAAATTGCAACCCGTATTATGCCGGATGTGTTTTATGATCTGGAAGCTCCCATAGAGAGGATGGGGACTGCGGACGTACCCCTGCCCTTCAGCCCTGCATTAGAATTTCCGCTTATTCCGGATGAAAAGAAAATAGCGGATAAAATACGTGAAATGGTGGGAAGAAAATAAGAAAGGGAGGTAGCTGCGATGGCAGAAGTCATAATCATGCCCAAGCTGGGATTCAACATGGATGAGGGAGAGCTTGTGAAGTGGCACAAGCAGACAGGAGATACTGTAAAAAAGGGAGAAATATTATTTGAAATAAACACGGATAAGACGACCATGCCCGTGGAAGCCACTGCTGACGGTACGGTTTTAAAAATCATGCTGGACGAAGGGGAATTTGCCGACGTGTTTACACCAATTGCCGTGCTGGGAGAGCCGGGGGAGGATGCGGATGCTGTTGTCCTGGCCGCAGAGAAGGGAGGTACACAGAACAGCTCAGATGCAGAAGCAAAAGCCGTACAGCCTGAGACGGGGGCTGCAGCCGTACAGAACCAGGCACCAGCTCTGCCGGAAGGAAAGAAACTCCGTCTTACGCCGAAAGCACAGAAACTTGTGAAAGAGGATAACCTTAGTCCGGAGATACTGGCGGAAATAGAAGGAACGGGATTCCAGGGGGGAATTACGTACAGGGATATTAAAGCATCGCCGCTGGCAAGGAAAGAGGCAGAGCTGTTGAATGTGGCTCTCTCCGGGATTCAGGGAACCGGTGCCGGCGGAAAAATTATGAAAGCCGACGTGAAGGCCGCAGCAGAAAGAGGCGCCTTTGCTGCAGCCGCACCGGAGGCGGACCCGGATCTGCAGATTGCTTCCGTAGCACCATATAAAGGAATCCGGAAAATTATCGGAGATAAACTGGCACACAGCAAGTTTACTGCTCCTCATCTGTACTTTACCGATGCGGTGGACACGGCTGATTTGACAGCCTTCAGGAAAGAGCTGAATGAAAGTGGCGAGGTTAAGATTGCGGTATCTGATTTGCTTGTAATGGCGGCATGTAAAGCTCTTAAGAAATTTCCGGGCATTAATGTCACCCTGAAAGACGATAAGATTATAACATATAAATCCATCAACATTGGTACGGCCGTGGCGGGCGACAATGGCCTGGTAGTGCCGGTTATCAAGAACGTTCAGAATAAATCGCTGACGGAAGTGGCCTGCGAAAACCGTGAACTGGTGAGACGGGCCAAAGAAGGGAAACTCACACCGAATGAATACAGCGGAGGCACTTTCTCTATCTCTAATCTGGGAATGTTTGGTATCGGCAACTTTACCGCTATCATCAACGCCCCGGAGGCAGCTATTTTGTCCGTCAGTTCTGTGAGAAAAGTACCGGTGGTGCTGACAGATGAAGAAGGGAAAGATATAATTGCAATCCGTCCAATGATGAACATCCAGCTTTCTGTGGATCACCGTCTCATCGACGGCCTGTTAGCTTCCCAGTTCCTCGAATATATGAAAGAACTGCTGGAAAATCCGGTCAAAATATTAATCTGAGTTGGAAGGAAGGTAGGAGAATATGGCGGAGGAAATCATAACAAGTTCATCGCTCTCTGCGTATGAATATGAGATAACAGTGATAGGAGCAGGGCCAGGCGGATATGAAACAGCGATCAGGGCGGCGCAGATGGGCAAAAAGACATGTATTATTGAAAGTACCTATTTGGGCGGAACCTGCCTGAATGTGGGATGCATCCCCACTAAAACACTGATTAAGTCGACCGGAGTGCTGAGTGAGGTCCGCGAGGCTGCCACTTTCGGTGTGGAAGGGGTGGAACCGGAAAAAGTAACGTTGAATTTGAAAAAAATGCAGCAACGGAAAACCAGAATAGTCAAAACCTTATCAGGCGGAGTGAAGGGGCTGCTCAGAGGAAACGGAATCAGTATTGTGGAGGGGAAAGCCTCCTTTGTGGACGCCCATACCGTGGCAGTTGGTGATCGCACGGTTACCAGCGAATATTTTATTATCGCTACCGGTTCCAATGTTTTTATCCCTCCGTTTATTGAACAGGAGGGAAATAATCATATTATTACCAGCAAAGAGGCTCTGGAGATTGAAGAAACCCCGGTTTCAGTGGCAGTCATAGGCGGAGGCGTCATTGGCATGGAGTTCGCGTTTTTTCTGAATAAACTGGGAAGTAAAATCACGGTTCTGGAGCTTATGGATCGCATATTACCTATGGTGGACCCGGAAGTTTCAGAATTGGCCCGGGAGCGTCTTGCCAAATCAGGGGTGGATTTCCGTCTGGGATGCAGAGTTAAAAAAATCAGGGATAATACGGTATACTATGAAATGGATGGAAAAGAAGACAGTGTAAAGGCTGATATGATTCTTATGGCAGTGGGACGGATCCCAAACACAGACGGTCTGAATGCTGAAGCCGTCGGTCTGGAATTTGAGCGCAAAGCCGTCAAGACGGACGGCCGTATGCATTCAAACATCCCTAATATTTATGCAATAGGAGACGTGAATGGAAAAGTTATGCTGGCCCACACTGCTTCCCATGAAGGGATGATTGCCGTGTCAGATATCTGTGGGGTGCATACAGACGAGATGAATTATGAGCGTATTCCCTCCTGTGTTTATCTTGATCCTGAAATTGCCTGTATAGGCCTTACCGAGCCGCAGGCGCGTGAGAAGTACGGAGATAATATAAAGGTTGGCCGTTTTAATCTGGCGGCGAACGGGAAATCATTGGTGGAAGGCGATACGGACGGTATATTTAAAGTTATCACAGACAGTGAGACAGGTGAAATACTTGGCGTGCATCTGTACGGAAAACATGTCACCGATATGATCGGCGAGATCTCCGCAGCTATGACTGCGGAAGCTACGGTGGAGGAGCTTATTCACACTGTCCATCCTCATCCGACTGTCAGCGAAGCCCTGGGAGAAGCCTTTATGGCCGCCTGGAACGGCAGAGCGGTCAACTGCTTATGAAAATTCTCTGTGAAGGAGACAGCCTGACCTACGGATACGGCCAGCCGAGAACCTGCATATGGACGGCGCTCTGCGCGGGGATAACGGGCACAGAGCTGGTTAACCGGGGAATAAACGGCAATACCACAGGCGGAATGCTGGCCGTTCTCTGCCGGGACCTGGAGCGTGAGACGTATGATGGCGTGCTGCTTATGGGTGGAGAAAATGATTTAATTTACAGCGGCGATCTGGCAGGGGCGAAAGCAAACATGGGAGCTATGGTTCACATGGCTTTTGCCGCCTCCAGCCAGCCGGTGATTGGAACCGCTGTTCTCCCATGCCCTCCAATAAAGGAATCGTGGAGGGCATGGGCGGATGCCGGGGAAACAGGAGAAAAGAGAAAAGAATACAGCCTCTGGCTGAGGGAGTTCAGCCGTCTCTTCCGCCTGCCGGTGATTGATTTCGAGACGGAGTTTCCAAAGAGGATAGCCCAAAGAGGTTGTGAACAGAGAGAATATTATATGGAGGACGGCCTGCACCCGAACCGGGCAGGCCATGAGATAATGGCCGAAATTGCCGCAGATGCGATTTTGGCCATACAAACTGTGAGAAGGGGGAGGAACTGAAACCAGATGTATTATATTGAAAATACGTGTACAAATCCCGGCTTTAACCTGGCTCTGGAACAATATGTTTTTGACAGGCTGGCTCAAAAGAAGGACTTTTTCATCCTCTGGCAGAATGAAAGTTCCATTATCGTCGGAAAACACCAAAATACCCTGGAAGAGATTAATC
Source organism: [Clostridium] symbiosum (assembly GCA_036419695.1). Lineage (NCBI taxonomy): Bacteria > Bacillati > Bacillota > Clostridia > Lachnospirales > Lachnospiraceae > Otoolea > [Clostridium] symbiosum. Next base: position 3,353,747 of record CP143946.1, on the reverse strand, counting down.
CTGCATACGTAAAAGAGAATAACATCCGGGTCGTGAGACGCCTTTCCGGCGGCGGGGCAGTCTGTCACGATCTGGGAAATGTTAACTTTACCTTTATCGCCGCCCATACGGGAGGCGATTTTGATTTCTCTTCTTTTTGCCGGCCCGTTATGAATGCCCTGAAAAGTCTTGGCGTGGAAGCAAAAATCAGCGGCAGAAACGACATGACGATCGATGGAAAAAAGTTCTCGGGCAATTCCCAGTATATTAAGGGCAACAGGGTGATGCACCATGGAACCATCCTGTTTGATTCCGACCTGGAAATGGTATCCAGGGCTTTAAAAGTGCCGGAGAATAAGTACAGCTCAAAAGGTTTTAAATCTGTCCGCAGCCGGGTGACGAACATCCGGCCCTATCTGACACAGTCCATGACAACCGGAGAGTTTATGGAATGCCTTCGCTCCTTTATGTTTGAGACATACCATCTGGAGCCATATTTTCTGACTGAAAAGGATATTCAGGAGATTGAGAAGCTTAAGAGGGAGGTCTATGACCGGTGGGACTGGAACTTTGGCAGGTCGCCCGACTGTGGGATTCAAAAAAGACGGAGAGTGGAGGGGGTTGGACAAATCGAAGTTTACATGGATGTAAGCGGAGGCATCATCCAGAGAATTGAGTTCTACGGAGATTATTTTGGAAATGGGGATTCTGTAAACCTGTCGGCTCTTCTGGAGGGAGCCAGGCTGAGGGAGGATGAAGTTCGGGACAGGCTGAGAGGGAGCAATATCAGGGATTATTTCAGCAAATTGAGCATGGATGAGTTTTGTTCCGTCCTGCTTCAGTAAATACAGAAGATTTTACTTGGTCGGTGATTACAGATATGTTATAGTTAAAGTATCTAAGAAGAATAGGTATGTACGCAAAATCTGTTTACGAAAGAATTGGGGTGTTTATTTGGAAAATCCGAGCTATTTGACGTTAACCTTACAGCATTTTCAGTGCTTCATACTGGTAGTGGAGTCTCAGACGATGGTGAGGGCAGCGGAAATTCTGAATGTTTCGCAGCCGCTGTTGAGCCAGAAAATTGCACAACTGGAGAAGGAAATCGGGGTAAAATTATTCAGCCGCAATAAGGGGAAGCTGCTGCTTACAGATGCGGGAATTAAATTTCTTGAAGACGCGAAACTCTTCCTGGGTCAGATTGACCAGTCTATCCATGAACTGAAGGAAAATTATAAAGAAGTGTCGGAGAAACCAATCAGGATTGGCTTCAGTGACGGTCATGAATCGCTCCAGATAAAAAAGACGATGGAAATGCTGCGAATGTCATTTCCCGATGTCCGCATAGAGGTGGAGATTGACAACCGTCTTCTGATCAAGGAAAAGCTGCTGAACGGAGAACTTGATATAATCAATATTGTCGATACGGAAAAGTTTTATCTGAATAAGAATATCAACTACAGAAAGCTGTACTATCTGCCGCTTAGCGGTCTTGTCAATAAAGACGGTCCGCTGGCCGGCCTCGATACTGTTAAATGGCCGGACTTAAACGGATTAACCTGTTACTGGCCGGAATCTCTGAAAAAGACCATGCTTACAAGGGATATACAGAAACATCTCAGGACAAACGGAATTGATCTGCCCTTTCAATTCCGTAAGGTTGATTATTTCACACTGCGGAAATATCTGATGATGAACGACAGCATAACTTTTACACTGACCGGGAGAATTGACGATCCCGCTTTAAGACTGATTCCGCTGGGAGGGTTGTCTTATCCATTTATTGTAGCGTGGAAGAAAAGTGAAGCCAAACGCCTGGAACCTTACATGGAGCGTCTGGTGGCACTTTTGAAGATAACGACAGGCGGCGATTACGGGAGAAAAGCATCCTCATCTGTGCGGACAAAAAATATCAATATACATTAAAATAAAGATGCTGCCAGCCATTTTACCGGTTTGGCAGCACATTTATTTTACGGGAACCTTTTATTTGGCAGTGGCAGTTTCTGGCATAACGGCTTTTCTGCTCTGGCTTCTGTATAAAGATTGAGTAATAATAAGACATATCACGACAAGCACCGCACAGATTTGATAGCCGGACAAATACGTTCCTGTCAAGTCGGCGATTGCGCCGAAGGCATAGGAGCCGACAATAATACCGATGTTAGAAAAGATCAGCATATCGGAATAAATCTGTCCGTAGTCACGCGTTCCGAATAAGTCGGTAACCCAAAACGGGGAGCTCATGCTTCCTATAACTGAGCCGAACGTACAGATTACACAGACGGCGTAAATCATAGACGGGCTATCAGTAATCAGGTTAAAGCTTAGAAGCGCCAGGGTCCACATAGTGAAAATGTACCAGTTGGAGGTGTAAGTACCGAATCTATCTTTCAGCATACCGTAGATTGGCGTTGTAACAAAGCTGACCATACTGGCAACTGAGATAGCGGCCGACACCGCAAGCTGATCAAAACCGATACTGACGGCATATATCATTCGGTGGCTGAGCGCCGGTTTCACGGTAAAGCCAATTGCAAATATGACAAATGCCAGGAGATAATACCGCGGCATTCTGTGAGCCTCACGATAAGTGATGCCGCTTGCCGAAGCAGCGGCCGGTGCCTTATTTGCCGCTGCCGGCGCATCTCCGTAGCCAAATGGCTTAAGTCCTTTATCGGCAGGTGAGTCGCGGATAATCAGGAAGGCGGTGCACTGGCAGGCCAGAATCAGAATGGCTGTCACATAGAAGGCCGTCATCAGTGAACGGCTCTGGATAACCCAGGAGATAATCGGTATAAACAGGATTCCCGACATACTGGCTCCTACGGAATATATGCCTATGGCAGTTCCGCGCTTCTGGGAAAACCAGCGGTTAACCAGGGAAGTGGTTGGAATATGGCCGCCTCCTCCAAGAGTTAAACCGGTGAGAGCAGCGCCTGCATACAGCATTCCTATTGACTGGGAATGGGCCATAACCAGAAAACCGAGTACGGCAAAAATACCGAATACAAAACAGACAACACGGGGGCTGTATTTTTTATAAAAGGAACCGGCGATTTTCAGAGTCACGATGGTGGTGATTCCCTGAATGGAAAGAACGAATGAACTTTGTGCGCCGGTCAATCCGAGCTTTGTCCGAAGAGCGGGCAAAAATACGGAAACGCCAAGGGAAGTGATTCCGATTATGCAAAAATTAATCAGAAAACACGCTGCGACGATAAACCATCCATAATGTATTTTTTTATTCATGCATTATCCTCCGTTCAGTCAATGACCGGAAGCAGCACATAGGACGCATGCTCCTGATCGGAATAGACAGTAGTATTGCCAGAATAGAGCCCGTCCGGATCGTACTGAGCATATTCGATGCTGTGCGTGTAGATGGAATGGCCCCTGGCCTTGTCAACCTTCACGTCCACGTTCCAGTCGCCATTACTGGTATGATCGGCTGCGATGGGAAGGGAAAAATCTCTGCCGCTGATTGTAAAACCAAAACGGTATCCGGCCGGCACCGTCATGCACAGCGGCCAAATTTCCACATCCAGTTCATAGACCTCATTGGGTGTCAGCATCTCCTTTTCATGATGTGTATGCCATGGCCTGTAGAATTTACTCTTTTCAGTATCCAGCTTACGGTGAGAGGCGCGCAGCCATCCGGTGCCAAGATTACCTTCCTGGTCAGAAGCGGAGATGGTGGTAACGTCGTTGCCCTCCGGATCTAATACTCGGAATATCATAAAAATATCGGCATCCTGGGTAGTCGAGGATATAAAGAGCTTAGCAGCAGCCGGCCCGGTAATTTCCACGTCTTTCCTGAGTGGGGCCGTGAAGAAGGATAAACTGGATGAATCGGCTTTATAAGCAGCGCTGCCTTCTGTCTGAAGAGAGGTCTCAAAGGAGCCGTTTACCGTATCCAGATAGAATTTGGTCCAATTTGTACGTGCCAGAGGGAATTCTTGCTCAGCACGGTCGGTAAAGGAGCCATCCACATGCTTGATACGCAGATAGACTGGAGACTGTTCATCTGGCCAGTTTCCCTCGCCTTTCAGGAAATAGTTAAAGAATCTTTTCTGCAGGCAAACTCCGTAGTCTGTATAGAACTCTGTAAAATGCTCACGTCCGTGAAGCTCCAGCCACTTTTGTTTGGAGGAGACACGGTTGTATCCCTCTACATTACCGCGCAGATGCAGGCCGTTTCCTCCCCAGTTGCCGCAGGAGAGAACCGGAACCGTGATTTTCTCCAGGGCAGTCAGCTTTTGTTCGAACTGCGGGTTTAATACTTCGATACTCCGGGGGTCCAGGGAAGGATCGGCCCGGTTTTGCAGCAGTTCCTCTTCGGACAGAGTCTCCGGACCATTGACTAGCACACCGTTCATGGAGCTGACCGGACCTTTCACGCCAAGTCCGTGCTGCTGCCTCAGTACCTGACCGGGGTACCACATCGCGCGGAAGTCGCTGAAAATTCCGCCATGGCGCAGATTATCACGGAAGGCATCCGTGTTGCCTTCAAAGGGGCAGATTGCCTTTAAATGAGGGGGATTCAGGCTGGCAACCTGCCACTGATTGACAGCGAAATAGGAAATGCCGGCCAAGCCGATATTTCCATTGCACCAGGGCTGTTCTGCAAAAAATTCGATACAGTCATAAAAATCCTGGATTTCCTGGGGGCTGGCACAGGCCAGATATCCTTCTGAGCGTCCGGCGCCCCGTGAATCAATACGGACAATGGCGTAGCCGTCCGGCACCCATTTTTCTGGATCGGCTGTTTCCCAGCACATATACTTACCTGTAGTTCCCTCGAAAATTTCAGGATAGTTCTGCTTTAAGATGTTCCAGCTTGCTTCAAAACCATCCTTCATATGCAGATTTTTTCCATAAGGACCATAAGTCAGCAGGGCAGGATATCTGCCGCCGTCATTTGGCCGGAATACATCAGCACGCAGAGTAACACCGTCCGGCATTACAACGGGAACATCCCAGTCTATTCGCATGCCGTCCTGTACCACGCTTTGCAGCAGCGGGTCGCTGATAACATTGTAACTCGTTGTGTTCATAAATTTTTCCTCCTGATACATTTGATAGTTGTTTTTGCCCATATGCAAAATAGTAAAATTACAGTTACTAAACTGTTCGGCATCACCTCCGCTTTCAATAAATAACCTTGATTTATTGGGGGTTACTCCATTAAGTGTATAAACATTAAAGAAAATAGTCCAATCTGTGCAATTTATAGAAAGTATAAGTGTTGATTATAGGCATAACAGGAAACACAACGGGCCACCGGGAAACAGCAGGTTGAGAAATGATCCTGAAGAAACAGGCGGTCTTCTGAGGAGTTTTTGTTTAATAATACACAAAAAGAAAGGGAGTATTTCTTACAAATTAGATATATTGAGGTGAGTAATACGGAGTATAATTCGTGCTTATGTGACAAGCGGCAGAGTATTCTGCTCTTATTGAAAATATGCGCTTCTATCAGCCCCTGTAGGAACGTTGCCCGCCATCCTTACATCGGCGTCCTCATTTTTCACCCCCACTCCCGTTCAACCTTTTTGCTATAATGTTATATTCATTTAGCATTATACAAATTTGTTAATAAGAGTTATAATTATTATATCAACAGGCCGGTATCGGGCGGAAAGGAGGAGAAGAAATGGTTCAGGAAATGCTTGAAAAGGCATTGGAGGAAGGCAGGAAGGAAATTGTCCACGGAGAGACGGCATCTTACATACCGGAGCTTGGCAATGTAGACAAAAATCATCTGGGAATCTGCATCTATACTGCCGGAGGGGAAGTATTCAAAGCAGGAGACACAGATATCCGTTTTACCATCCAGAGTATATCAAAGGTGATATCCCTGGCGGCGGCGCTGGAAGTCTGCGGATTTGATAAGGTGTTCGCCAAAGTGGGCATGGAGCCCTCCGGCGACGCATTTAATTCCCTGGTGAAGCTGGATCTTTCCAGCAATTATCCATATAATCCGATGATTAATTCAGGCGCGATTGCTGTGGCCAGCTATTTGATGCCGGTGGTCAGCTTTGAAGAAATGCTTCAGTTTGCCAGAAAGCTCTGTCTGGATCCGGGAATTGTCCTGGATGAGAAAGTCTGCCGTTCGGAGATGACGCACAGTGCGAGAAACAGGGCCATCGCTTATCTGCTGGAAAGCAAGGGGATTATAGACAGCGATGTGGAAAAGAGCCTGGATCTCTATGTGAAAATGTGCTCCCTGAGTGTGACGGCGGAAAGCCTGGCGGGACTGGGAATGGTCCTGGCCGGAGGCGGAATCCATCCGGAGACGGGAGAAAGACTGCTGGATGCAGATGTAGTGAGAGTGGTAAAGACAATTATGCTGACCTGTGGAATGTACGACGGTTCGGGGGAGTTCGCCGTGCAGGTCGGAATTCCATCCAAGAGTGGAGTCGGAGGGGGAATCCTTTCAGTGGTTGAAAAGAAGATGGGCATCGGAATCTACGGCCCCGCTCTGGATCAAAAAGGGAATAGCATTGCAGGCAGATATATGTTAAAATATTTGTCGGAGAAATTGCGGCTGCATATGTTTGCCGAGGACACTCTGTAGGGAACGCTTCAGAATAACCTTTTCCGGGGAAATGGGTTTCTGGCGGAAAGCGGTAATGATGGGGCGAAAAAAGGAAAGGGAAGGTGTATATATTGTACGCAAAAATTATTGGTTTACTCAGCAACTGGCTTTACAGCTACATATTGATTGTACTGCTGCTCGGAGCAGGAATTTATTTTACCGTGAAAACGAAATTTATCCAGTTCCGCTATTTGAAGGAGGCCATCCGTGTCGTAATGGAGCCAAAAGATGATGATAAATCGATCTCATCCTTCCAGGCTCTGATGGTTTCCACCGCATCTCGTGTCGGTACCGGCAATATCGCGGGTATTTCCACCGCCCTCTGTATCGGCGGCCCGGGAGCCATGTTTTGGATGTGGCTGACCGCACTTTTGGGCAGCGCCTCCGCATTTGTGGAGAGTACCCTGGCCCAGATTTATAAGAAAAGGGCAGATGACGGAAGTTCTTACGGCGGACCTGCATACTATATTCAGGCAGTTCTGAAAAAACGCTGGATCGGCATTTTGTTTGCCGTTGTTTTAATCGTAACTTACATGGGCGGTTTCAACATGGTAGCCGCATTCAACATCGCAGATACATTTAAAGCATACAGCTTTTATGATCCGTCACTGACACCTAAGATTGTGGGCGGTGTTCTGGCGCTTGCTTTCTTATTCTGTATTTTCGGCGGCGGAAAACAGATCTCTAAGGTAACGGGCGTGCTCGTACCGGTGATGGGATTATTCTATATCGCAGTTTCACTGTTTATTGTTATTACCCATATCAACATGGTTCCGGGAATGATTGCTAGCATCGTAAAAGGCGCTTTTGATTTCAGGGCGATTTTCGGAGGCTTTGCCGGTTCTGCTATTATGCAGGGTATCAAGAGAGGTTTATTCTCCAACGAGGCCGGTGTTGGTTCCGCGCCTAACGCTGCGGCATCTGCCGGAGTTTCCCATCCTGTAAAACAGGGCCTTGTTCAGATGCTTTCCGTTTATATCGATACGATCGTCATCTGTACCGCAACTGCATTTATGCTTCTCTGCTCGGGTGTTGCACCGACAAAAGAGATGGCAGGTATGAGCTATGTACAGGCTGCAGTGGCCAATTCATTGGGCGGCTTCGGAACGATTTTCATTACGTTAGCCCTCTGCCTCTTTGCATTTACAACACTGATTGGAAACTTCTACTATGCGGAGATGGGCCTTGGCTTCATCTGCAATAAGACACCGAGTAAGAACCTGCTCCACGGATTCCGTATTCTGGCTGCAGTGATTGTATGCTTCGGCGCGACGATCGAATTCGGCGTTGCCTGGGATACGGCGGACGTTCTGATGGGCCTGATGGCAATCATCAACCTTCCGGTCATCATCCTTCTCGCTAAACCGGCCGTTCGCTGCATGAACGACTATATCCAGCAGAAAAAAGCAGGAAAGAATCCTGTATTTAAGGCTGCTGATATTCAGCTTGAAGATAAGACGGATTTCTGGAATTAGATAGGACAGTAAAGATAAATATCACGAAAGTGATGGAATAAAGAGAGACAGCCGATTTGCAGTCAGGGTTCCCGCCCCGGCTGCAAGCCGGCTGTCTCTCTATACCACAGGAAAGTGATCCTGTGATATTCAAAAGCCTTCCGGGCAGAATGCGCACTCGGCGGATAGATTTTCACGCAAGTTACGCGTGAAAACGCCTCGCGGAACATTACCTGTGAATAGCAACTAAAATCCTTACTGTTCTATTAATATTCATCCCATTCTTTGACAAGCTGATGAAAAAAAGTTACACTTATTGTAAGCGACGTAAAAGAAAATTCAAACATGAATTTGGAAGAGAATGGATGGCAGCAGGAGAATATCAGAAGTAATTGAACCAGTAAGGAGATTAACGTGAGAAGAATAAAGATAAAAAGAAAAATTAAAAATTATACGGCCGCAGCCGCGGTGACGGCTCTGGCGGCGCTGATGCCGATTGCCGTAACCGGCTGCAAACGGCAGGTGGAAGTGGATATGACGGCTGCAACGGCAGAGACGGAGACTGTGCCGGGGACCGGGGCGGTTCAGGATGTGGATATCAGGAAGGATACCCTGACGGCCACGGGAAGCACGGAGACGATGGTGGAATCCGGCCGTCATCTTTTCTTTAAGTATGACGGTTCTATCTGGAGCCTTGACAAGGCGACGGACAAGCTGACTCAGGTAAAGACATTTGAGGAGGGCGAGACGAACGAATCCTTCTGGGTTTACCGGGGGAATCTGTATTACGATGTGAGTTCGGCAGATGAAGAGGGCGGAGCCTTTGTATACGGCCTCTATAAAAAGGATCTGGAGACCGGAGAGGAGACGCATCTGATGGATCCGGTGAACCAGGCCTCCGGAATCTACGCATCGGAGGACGTCCTCTATATCCGGGGATATAATATGAATCAGGCATTTGCACTGAAAGAGGACGGCAGCCTCGGAGAAGAGCTGGATTCTAATCAGACCGTGTACGGCCGCATCCCGGAAGGATGCCATGAGCTTTACAGCGGTATGCTGCCCTTTATGGTGGAACACTATGGATATATGCCGGTGCAGAATGACAGCTGTCTGGTCATTGCCGGGGCCGATGGAAGCGGGGCGAAGGAGGTGCCCGAGGTGACCAACACCTCCTCGGTTCTGTTTGACAAAGACGGATTTTTTGTACTGTTCCAGGATGGCAGCGGAAACACCCAGTGCTACCGGTATGATGCAAAAACTCTTGAAAAGACGCTCCTCTTTGCATCATCTGACAATCCCCAGCTGATTCAATACAGGGATGGTTACCTCTATTATCTGACCAGCAAGGTTTACCAGACCGTCAGCGAGGGAACTCGGTTTTATAAGGTGAATGCAGAAACAGGTGAGGTTACAAAAGCCGCTTCCATCAATACGGAACCTGGAACGCTCAATATGTACGATTATGACGGTAACTTTTTTGTCTCGGAGGATTCCATCTACTGTCAGGAGCTCAAGGACTACGGAGTTTATATTGGAAAGACGGACCTTGGCACAGGGGAAGAGAAGAAACTTCTGGAGCCGGCCCTCTATCAGTCATCTATCCGTGAACTGGGGCACGTAGAGGCGGAGAAGAAAGAAATCCCGTTCTCCGGCAGTGGGACAACGGCGATGGAGATTTATATTGAGACAATGGTTTTTGACGGTGACAGTGACGCGGTAAAGGCGATGAACCGCACGATGGAGGAGCGCCGCGCCGCCCTGCTGTCATACAGTGACGAGATGGCGTCTTATATGGATGAATCCCTGAGCTACAGGGACGATTTCCATTTGTCGACGCTTATTTATGAGATTGCGGCGATCAATTATCTCGATGATAACCTGGTCTGCGTGGAGGCGGACGGCTATGAATATTCGGGCGGAGCCCACGATATGCCTTTCAAAGATTATTTTGTCTTTAACCGTAAGACGGGAGAGCGGATGAAGCTGAATGATCTTGTCGATAATTCGGTGGAGGAGCTTCAGAGCATTGTGGGCAGGGCATTCAGGGAGCTGGCGGAGAAGACAAACTTTGCCTTTGAATCCCCGGAAGATCTGGAGCACACAATCGCGGACGACGTAAGCTTTGATTCGGCCTTTTATATCACTCCGGAGGGTGTGGTTTTCTATTATGCACCGTATGAAATCGCATCGTATGCGGAAGGATTCCCGGAAGTAACGATACCGTACTCGGAACTGAAAATGAAAAAATGATAACTGGATAGAAGTACCGTCCCCAACCTCCGAAGAATGCGGCGGAAGAAGGATACCGGTATATCAAATCACTGACCGGCCGTAAATAATACGAAATCCATTTCTAAAAAAATCTTTACGAATATGACCGTCTATGGCATAATATGTAGAAGAAACTTGCAGAATAAGCGCAGGAGGATGCAGTGGCCGAAGTATCGTGCTACAGGTTTCTTCCTGCGCTATTTTCCTGCACTAAATCTTACAAAAGAATATGGGAGGTAAAAATGGAAAGTCATCGTATTATTCAGGTTGAGGAGAAAGTGCCGTTTAACCTGCTGGTGCCCCTCAGCATCCAGCACATGTTCGCCATGTTCGGCGCATCGGTGCTGGTTCCGTTTTTGTTCGGTATCAATCCGGCTATCGTTTTATTCATGAATGGTGTGGGAACCCTGCTGTTTATCCTGGTGACGAAAGGAAAAGCGCCCGCTTATCTGGGTTCCAGCTTTGCATTTCTGGCTCCTGCCGGGATTGTCATTGAGAAGTTCGGCTATGCCTACGCGCTCGGCGGTTTCGTTGCGGTCGGATTCTGCGGCTGTATTCTTGCATTTATTATTTACAAATTCGGTTCGGAGTGGATTGACATCGTGCTGCCTCCTGCGGCCATGGGTCCGGTTGTGGCTCTGATTGGCCTGGAACTGTCCGGAACGGCGGCAAACAACGCGGGACTTCTGGATGAAGTGATAGACCCGAAAAAGATGATTGTTTTCCTCGTAACACTGGGAGTTGCCGTGTTCGGCTCCATCTTGTTCAGGGGATTTTTGTCCGTCATCCCAATCTTAATTGCAGTCATTATGGGATATGTGGCGGCCATTGCCTGTGGACTGGTGGATTTTGCCCCGGTGGCCAATGCCCCTGTTTTTGCAATCCCCAACTTCTCCTCCCCGAAATTTAACCCGGAGGCGATTATGATTATTCTGCCGGTCATCCTTGTTATCACGTCGGAGCATATCGGCCATCAGGTCGTGACCAGCAAGATTGTGGGACGTGACCTTTTAAAGGATCCGGGACTTCACCGTTCCTTATTCGGAGATAATTTTTCCACGATGCTGTCCGGTTTTATCGGCTCTGTACCGACGACCACATATGGAGAGAATATCGGGGTCATGGCCGTGACGAGGGTCTATAGTGTCCGCGTTATTGCCGGTGCGGCCGTGCTTTCCATCGTTTGTTCCTTTATCGGTAAATTATCCATGTTAATCAGCACGATTCCGGGACCGGTCATCGGAGGAATTTCTTTCCTGCTCTACGGTATGATTGGTACGTCCGGACTCCGCATTCTGGTGGATTCAAGGGTTGACTATGGCAATTCAAGGAATCTGGCCCTCACGTCGGTCATCTTTGTAACCGGTCTTTCGGGTATCAAATTAAGCATCGGAAATATCCAGATGACGGGAATGGTCCTGGCCTGTGTGGTCGGAATGATCCTGAGCCTGATTTTCCATGTGCTGGACAAACTTAAGCTGACAAACGAGTAAACCGGACGGCGTTTGTGATTGAAAAGATTGGAAAGAACAAGTATAATAAACAGTATAAGAAGGAAAGTTATAAGAGGAGGCAGACAGTGATGGAAACGGTAATCAAAAAGAATGCCAACGGCGGGGACGGAGAGATCTCGGTAAAATATATCCTGAACGAAGAAGAGATGAACGGCAAGGGCAAGATGTTTTCGGAAGTGACGATTGCACCAGGATGTTCCCTCGGATATCATGAACATGTTGGCAACAGCGAGACCTATTACATTATCAGGGGTGAGGGAGAGTACAATGACAATGGTACAATCCGCACAGTGGTACCCGGAGATCGGACTTTTACCCCCAACGGATACAGCCACGGCATGGCAAATAAGGGGGATACGGATCTGGTATTCATGGCGTTGATTATTTACGATTGAGATCGGAAAGCGGGGAATAGAAGCTTTCTGCCGGACGGGCCGCTGCACAGTAACGTACAGCGGCCTGTTTTAAATAGCATGGGAAAATCTCCTGGGATGGTGAAAGCCCTCCGGGCAGGATGCGCGCCCGGGCGAAGATGAATATGCCGTTTATTGAAAGCAAAGGAATTTGGATGGAATTTGGAAGAAGGGACAGGTATGAGAAAGAGGACAGGAGGCATGAAAGGGAACTTAAAAGGGGGAAGAAGATGGTTCCAGATCAGTATGTTCGGAGGTATCGTGCTGGCCGGCATGCTGATTATGATTTTTAAAACGAGAACCGGGGCGGAGGCCGCGCTTTATGACAGGAATTCGGAGATTACGCTCTATGCCAAGACGACGGCCGGAGATGTACCGGCTCTGAATGCCGCCAAGTTTTTTCCCGACGGCAAACTGAATCCGGCTAAATTCAGTTATGATTTAAGTGAGTGCGATTTCAATACGCCGGGAATATACAGGATCCCTGTCTTTTACGGAGATAATGAGACGGACTGCGTGATTCAACTGGAGGTTCTGCCCTCCGGCAGACAGATTCCGGAGACGTCAGGCAGTATGAGCGGGGATTCCCTGAGCAGCGGGACAGGGGAAGCGGTGACAGAAGAAACGACAACAGAGGAAAACAATTAACATCGGGACGGGAGAACGTACGGCAGAACGAAACGGGGAAGACCGGACTGATGTTAACAGAAAACAGCGGCTGAACGGCTAAGGAGGCATAAGTTTGAAATTTTTTCATATATCGGATTTGCATATCGGCAGGCAGATGAACGGATACGGCTTAAAGGACAGCCAGGAGAGCGCACTGGCGCAGATTGTTGAATACGCGGCAGACCAAAGGCCGGATGCCGTCCTCATCTGCGGGGATATTTACGATAAATCGGTTCCTTCGGCCGAGGCGTATACGGTATTTGATTTATTTTTAAACTGTCTGTCCGCCGTCCGGCCGTCTATGCCGGTCCTGATTATAGCCGGCAATCATGATTCACCGGAGAGGCTTTCCTACGCCTCTTCTTTTTTAGGGCGTCATCAGATCCATATCTCCGCCCTGCCGCCGTCTTCGCCGGAGGACAGGCTTAAAAAGATTACGCTGGAGGATGAGTGGGGAAAGGTAAACTTTTATCTGTTTCCCTTTATCAAACCGGGCTATGTGCGCCATCTGTTTGAGGAGGGAAAGGTGACGGGCTACGACAGCGCATTCCGGGCCGTGCTGGAGCGCGAGGAGATCAGCAAAGAGGAAAGAAATGTGCTTCTGGCGCACCAGTTTTTTGTATCGGGGACCGGTGAACCGTCGGTGTGCGATTCTGAGTCCGTGATATTGACGTCGGGCGGCCTTGATCAGATCGATGTATCCGCACTGTCCGCATTCGACTATGCGGCCCTGGGACATCTGCATGGGCCTCAGAAGGTGGGGGAGGAGAGGTTCCGCTACAGCGGCACTCCTTACAAATATTCGGTCAGCGAGGAGCATCATCACAAGGCGGTCATGATGGTCACGCTGGAGGAGAAGGGCACTCTGAAGACGGAGAGCCTGCCTCTGATATGCCGTCCCGATGTCCGCAGGATCAGGGGCCCCCTGGAGGACGTCCTGGCCGCGTCCGACGGGGAGAGAAGGGGAGACTTTGTCAGCATCACCCTGACCGACGAGACGGAAGCATACGATATGAAGGATCAGCTTCAGGAGGCATATGACCGGATTCTGGAAATAAGGATTGATAACGAGAGAACCAGGAAAAAGCTGATGGAGGATGGGGAAGAAATAAAAATTCCGGATCCCTTTGAAGCATTTTGCAGGTTTTATGAGGCAATCCGGCACTGCCCCATGACCGGGGAGCAGGAAACGATTCTGCGCGGCGTGCTGGAGGAGATAGAATGAGGCCGCCGCTTGGCCGAACGAGAGGAGTGAGACGATGAAGCCCTTAAAAATAACAATGTCAGCGTTCAGTTCCTATGCCGGTGTGACGGAGATCGATTTTGAGAAGGTCGGCCACGGCCTTTTTCTGATAACCGGTGACACGGGGGCGGGAAAGACGACGATTTTCGACGCGGTTTCATTTGCCCTCTACGGTGAGACAAGCAGCGACAGCCGCGACGGCACGATGATGCGGAGCCAGTATGCAGGAGAAGGGGAGGAAACCTGGGTGGAACTGACCTTTTCCGATCGGGGGGAAGTATACCGCGTCAGGAGAAGCCCCGCCTATCAGAGAATCAGCAAGCGCAGGAATAAGGACGGCGAGCGCACCATCACAACGGTGTCAGCAAAGGCCTCTTTTTATCTGCCTGATGGGAGCGAGTATCCGGGCAGGCTCAGTGACATCAATGAAAAGATACGGGAGATCGTGGGAGTGGACCGAAACCAGTTTGCCCAGATCGCCATGATCGCCCAGGGAGAATACATGAAGCTGCTCCATGCCTCTTCAAAAGAGAGGAAGGAGATTTTTTCCCGCATATTCAATACGGGTATTTACTGGAAAATCCAGCAGAAATTAAAAGACAGGAACAATGAACTTTATATCAGGCTGAAGGATAACGAAACCCTCTGTCTCCACGAACTGTCCCAGGTAGCGGTTCCCGACGACGGAAACGGACAGGCACAGCAGTGGCAGGAGATATCGGGAAAACTGGAAACAAAGGGCGATGAAATCCTTGGGCTTTTGAAAGAAATCACGCAGGAGAGCAGACGCCAGGAGCGCATATCGGTGGAAAAAAGTGAAGCGCTGATTGAAAAGACGGCGGTCCTCACACAGCAGCTGGAACTTGTCAAGGAACAGAACCGCCGCCTGGATGAATGCGAGGCAGCAGGAAAAACGCTGCAAGCACTTAAGGAGAGAATTCCGGAGCACGACCGCATGGCTGTAAAACTTAAGAATGCCGGCCGAGCAGAGCCGCTCCGGCCGCTTCTGCAGAATTGTGAAGCCGATGAAGCGGAGCTGGCCCTGGCTGATGAGAAGACGGAGAAACTGAAGCAGGAACTGCAGACCCTTGGGGAGCCGCTTGAACAGTCGGAAAAGCTCTGTCTGGAGATGAGGCGGAAACTGGCCGATAAGCGTCCTGCCCTGGAGTTGGCCATCGGACGTTTGCAGGAAGCGATGCCCTCCTATGGCCTGCTGGACGAAAAACTGGACGAAGAGAGAAAGGCACGAAGCGATGCGGGACGGCTTCAACGGGAACTGCAGGAGGCGGAGGAACACCTTTCGCAGAATGCGAACACGGTAAAAGAACTGGAAACAGAGGCAAAAGAGCTGGAGAAAGCCCCGCTCTCCCTTGTAGAGGTACGTAAGCAGGAGGAGGCGCTGGAACTGCGCCTTGAAGAATTAGGACGGCTTCGGTCCGGACTCTTACAGTTGGAAGAACTTGGAAATGATTCTATCCGTAATAAGGAGCTGGTAATATCGGCCCAGCGTGCATTTGACGGGGCGGAGGCGGAGTACGGCAGGAGAAACCGCCTGTTTATCTCCGTACAGGCAGGCATCATGGCATCGGAGCTTTTAGAGGGAACTCCATGTCCGGTATGCGGTTCCCTGCACCATCCGCAAAAAGCCGTGCTGACGGCGGAGGATGTAACGGAACGGCAGGTGGAAGAAGCGAGGCGGAAGAGGGAGGAAGCGGACCGTTTCCTGCGCAGAGCGGCGGAGGAGAGCCAGAAGTGCCTGATCCGGATGGAAGAGAAAGAGCAGCAGGTAAGAGAGCAGGAAAAAAAGCTGTTTGAAGAAGACCGGTCTGCCGGTTCGGCACCTTATGCACTGGAGGAAAGGGCGGAGAGAGCCCGCCTGGAGACAGAGACGTGTCTTGCGGCGGCGCGGGAGCTTTCAACGGCCAGAAAGAAGTTTGAACAGGATGTAAGAGCGCTGGAAGAAAACAGGAGCCGTCTGGCCGAGCTGGGAGAGCGTAAGGAGAAGCTGGAAAACAGGCTCCGCGAACTGCGGCCGGATCTTCAGGAGGCTGAAATCCATCTAAGACAAATCCATATGGAAGCGGAACAACTGAAGAAAAAACTTCTGTGGAGCAACCGCGGGGAGGCAGAGCGGGAACTGGCCCGGCTGGCTGCGGAAAAAGCAGAACTGGAACAGGCGGCGGAAAAGGCGGAGAAGAATGCCGCAGACTTGAGAAGCAGATTTACACAGAAAGAGGCATACCTGTCCTCCGGGCAGGAGCGGCGTGGAAATCTGAAAGTGAAGGTGGACACGGGCAGGAAACGGTGGGAAACGGCGCTTAAGACAGCCGGGTTCCAATCGGAAGAAGAGTACAGGGACGCCTTCCTGCCGGAGGAGGAGAGGGAGAGACTGGCCGCAGAGCTTGAGCATTTTAACAATGAACTTCTTCGGGCGGGCACGATTTACCAGCAGCGCCGGGAGGACACAAAAGGGCAGGAGAGGGCGGAGGAGGCGGATATCCTGGAGGAGCTTGGACGGCTGACGGCTGAGAAGAACGAAGCGTCCGGGAAAGCAGGCCTTTTGTCGGCCAGACGGACCCGCAACGAGGCCGCATACGGAAGTCTTAAAAAACTGATGGAGGCGCGCCGTAAACTGAAGGCGGAAAAGCAGCAGATGGAGATGCTCTATACGACGGCGGACGGAAAAGTGACGGGGGCCGCAAAGATTGATTTCCAGACTTATATTCAGAGACAGTATTTTAAACAGATGATTCATGCGGCCAATAAGAGGCTCTGTGTCATGACGGACAACCAGCTTCTTCTGCAGTGCCGCGACATGGAGACGCTGGGAATGAAAGGCGAGGTGGGTCTTGATCTGGACGTCTACAGCATGAGTACGGACCGGACGCGCGACGTAAAGACTCTGTCGGGCGGGGAATCCTTTATGGCGGCTCTCTCTATGGCGCTGGGGATGGCGGATGTAATCCAGAATACGGAGGGCAGGGTCAGCATCGATGCGATGTTTGTGGATGAGGGCTTCGGCTCCCTGGATGAGGCATCGAGGACAAAGGCGATCCGGATTCTGAAGGAACTGGCCGGGGACCGGAGGCTGGTCGGAATCATTTCCCATGTGACGGAGCTGAAAGAACAGATTGACAGGAAGCTGCTGGTGAAGAAGAATGAAAAGGGCAGTTTTGTCCGCTGGGAGCTGGATAATTAGACGGGACGGAGAAGCAGATAAGCTGAATAAGCGTTACTGGTCACGGAGTGAACAGTAACGGAGAATCGGATAATGGAGGAAGAGAAAAGTGGCAGAAATATTCATGGTATCAGACACCCATTTTGGAGATAAGGGAGCCATCATGAGGTACGAGGGAAGACCCTTTCAAAGCGGCCGGGAGATGGACGAGGCCCTGATTCGCAACTGGAATGAGACGGTGAGCGGAGCGGATACCGTCTATCACCTTGGCGACGTAGCCTGGAATATGGAGAAAGAGGAACTGAAAACCCTTGTGGGAAAACTGAACGGCAGGAAAATACTGATCCAGGGGAACCATGATATGAATTATTCGGTCAGGGAGTGGATGGAGATCGGCTTTGAGGAGGTATATCCCCTGCCGGTGGTGTTAGAAGGTTTTTTCATGCTGTCCCATGAGCCGATGTATGTCAATTCATACAGTCCCTATGCCAATATCTTTGGCCACGTCCACGGCAATCCGATGTACCGGGACAAATCCAGCCACAGCTTCTGCGCCTGCGTGGAACGCACCGGTTACCGGCCGGTTCCGTTTGACAGGATTAAAAAGGAAATGTCGGGGTGCCCGACGGTGGAGGAAGAGTAAACTTATCGGTCAGGCTGCGGGCCTCAGCCTTAAATTATTTACAAAGTCAATCAGGAACGATGATACGGTCACGGTCACCAGTGAAAAAATAATGCGTCCGGCGGAAATGTAGGACAGTGACATAATTAATACCGTGATATCGGTAAGAAGATAAGCGCGTGAAATCCTCCATTTTGTGACGCGTGAGATGGAGAGCGCCAGCGCGTCATCCCCACCGCTGGAACCACCCTGCCGCACAACGAGGCCGACGCCAAGTCCTACGAAAACTCCGCCGCAGACGGCGGCAAAAAGCGGATAAGCGGACAGATCGGGCAGTACGGGGGGAGCCAGCTCCCATAGTTTAAAGAAGCATGACACACTGAGGGTGGAGATAACGGATATTTTTATAAATCCCCCTCCTAAATACCGGAAAGCCAGAATGTAGCACGCGATATCGAGAAACGGCGTTATAATGGCAGGGGAGATGTCCAGCCAATGACTGGCAAGAAGCATCATGCCGAGCACGCCGCCCTCCGTGATATTTGTCTGCTGGTGGATATTGTAAATACCAAAAGAGCTGATTGCGGCTCCGATTAGGATTAAAGTTATTTTCCTGGCGGAAAAGTCTCGGGTAAAATTGTGAATTGTATTCTGCAGTGTTTTCATAACAATACAGACCTCCTTTCTTCAAAATCATCTTAAACCCTGGTATAATACCAGGGTCAAGCAGAAATTGTATTATTTACACAAAATAAACATGAAATTATCACAGCTTTTCCAAGCCCCAACGTAAAAAAAGTGGCAGCAGCAGACAATACAGGACAAGGGAGGTTATCCCAAAAACCATGAAAAACTATTACAAGATCAATGAAATTTCAAAGCTATACGGGATCGGTCCTGATTCCCTCAGATATTACGAAAAGCTGGGAATTCTTAAACCCCGCAGGGATACCAACGGTTACAGGCTTTACAGCCTGAAGGACATCTACAAACTGAACGTGATACGCGATCTGCGCAGGCTCAATTTTCCAATGGAAAAAATCAGGGAATACCTGGATCACCAAAGTGTGTCTAATACACTTGAGCTTCTCAAAAAAGAGCAGGAACTGCTGAACAGCCAGATAAGGGAACTGCAGAACAGAACCGTGATCATACAGGAACGGATTTCTGTTCTGACCGCCGCGCAGAGCGTAAAGACGGGCCAAATGAAGATCCGCACGCTGCCGGAGCGGCGCTGCGTCGAACTGAGTGAACCCGTCACCAGAGATGAGGAGATGGATTTTATTATCAAAAAGCTGCACAGAAAACATGAAGATAAAATATCCGACTTCGGCGGCCAGAGTATCGGCGCATTTTTATCCCTGGAGGATTTAAAGAAAGGAATTTCAAACGTATACCATTCCGTATTTTTTATACTGGAAGATGACGCGGAGGAATACGACTTTACCCTGCCGGGCGGAGAGTATCTTTCCTGTTTTTACCGCGGAGGATACATGCAAAACGCGGAGCGTATGCAGGAGATCCTGTCCTATCTGTCCCGCAAGGGGCTCACTATGGCAGGCGGCCCTTTTGAGATGTATGAGGTAGACAACCGTGACACGATTCTCGAAGAGGAATTTCTGACGGAAATCCAGGTCAGAATTAAAAGTCTGTAAGTTCAGTAAAAAGAAACAGGCAGATTCCGTCCGTTTCCCTCGCTGCCTTTACGGAAAATACATCCCATCCGCCAAAATAAATTCAGAAAAATGCATTCGGACATCTGGAATCGCGTTTTCTTTTGTGCTATAGTAAAAAAGATGTAATACAGTAAACATAAGAAAAGAATGAAAGGTGATAGAATTGGTTTTAGTAATACCCGGAGTATTAACCGTATCGTTTCTCTCCCTGTTCTACTGCTGCATGATGCCGGAAGTCAGCAGAAAAGACAGGATGAAAGCATTTGAAAAGCAGTATATTGCCCACAGGGGATATCATGATAATGCATCCGGCCATCCGGAAAATACGATGCCTGCCTTTGAGAAGGCGGTTGAGAACGGTTACGGGATTGAACTGGATGTACAGCTGACAAAGGACAAGGTTCCCGTGGTGATTCATGATTATGATTTAAAGAGGGCGGCAGGAATCGACAGAAAGGTTGAGGACTGCACTTTTGAGGAGCTGAAGTCGTATCCGCTGTTTGGGTCCGGTGAGACGGTTCCGGCCTTTAAGGATGTGCTCCGCATGGTGGCGGGAAGAGTTCCGCTCATCATCGAACTCAAAGTGGAGCGAAAATACAGGGAGACGTGTGAGATAGTCGCATCCCAGCTCGATTATTACCATGGTACATACTGCATCGAATCATTCAGCCCGCTCGCTCTGTGGTGGTTTAAACATCACCGCCCGGAGGTGGTAAGAGGCCAGCTGGCGACAAACCATAGAAGAGAAGGCCTTAAAACGCCCTGGTATGTGGAGGGGATTCTCACCAACTGCCTGCTGAACGGTTTTTGCAAACCGGATTTTATCGCTTATAACTGCCGGTTCACAAAGACATTTCCGGTAGCCATGCTGCGAAAGTTTTATAAGTGCAAAATGGCCGCCTGGACCATCAAGAGCCAGAAAGAACTGGAGAACCACAGAAAATATTTTGACGTATTCATATTCGACAGCTTTGCTCCGGAGGGGCAGAGCCGGAGGGCCGATGAAGCTAAAAAAGTCACAAAATTTCCATAAAAAAGTTGCATTTTTTATAAAACCTGATACAATGATAGGGACAATTTAATAATGAGAGAATATTACGAATTCAAGAGGTAAGAGAGATGAAAAAGAGACACCTGCTTACAGGCGTAATGGCACTTCTGGTATCTGTTGCACTCAGCGCATGCGGAGGCGATAAGAATGCGGGAGGCACCTCGGCGGGAGAGACGAAGCAACAGGAGTCTTCCGTAGACGGAACCAGTAATACTCTTTCAGAAGGAACACCAGTACCAGGCGGAAGTGTTGTGTTTGGCATGACACAGGACCTGGCTAGTCTTGACCCCCACCCAGAGACGGACGCAGGAACTAGAGACGTGGTTTTCAATTTGTACGAAGGGCTTGTTAAGCCCGCTTCAGACGGCAGTATTGTGCCGGCAGTTGCCAGTGAGTATGCTATCTCAGATGATGCAAAGACATTTACTTTCACATTGAGAGACGGTATTACGTTCCATGATGGGACACCGGTAACGGTTGAAGATGTCAAATATTCCATTGATCGATATGCGGAGATTCAGGGCGAATCCTCCGCTTTTTCTATGCTTTCGGATGTGGTTATTAAGGATGATAAGACAATTGAGGTGGTTCTGAAAGAGGGCGATTCCGAGTTTTTAACAGAACTTACACTTGCAGTGATTCCTGCCTCCAATGAGGACCCGGCAGGAAACCCAATCGGCACGGGACCTTTCAAGTTTGTATCCTATACGCCGGGACAGAACCTGATCCTGGAGAAATACGATGGATACTGGAAAGAGGGAGTGCCAAGCCTCGACAAGGTGGAATTTAAGTTCACACCGGATGTGGATACCGCATTCATGGAGCTTCAGGCCGGAACCATCGATATTTTAAAATACCTGACCACAGCCCAGGCCCAGTCGCTCGGCAGCGATTACAACCTTGTGGAAGGCAGCATGAACCTGGTTCATGGAATGTACTTAAACAGTGCGTATGAACCGCTTTCGAATGCAAAAGTGCGTCAGGCACTCTGCTATGCGGTGGACAGAAACGCAATCAACAATTTCCTGTTTGGCGGAAAGAGCCGGATTATCGGTTCCAATATGATCCCGAACATGACAAAGTATTATGAGCCGCAGGCCGAGACCGTTTATACCTACGATGTGGAAAAGGCCAGGGAACTGCTTGCCGAGGCCGGATATCCGGACGGTTTTGCACTGGAAATCACGGTTCCCAGCTCCTATTCCCAGCATGTGGATACAGCACAGATCATTGTAGATCAATTGTCACAGGCGGGAATTAAGGCCACGATCAAGCAGGTAGAGTGGAGCACCTGGCTGGAAGAAGTTTATAAGAACGGCGAATTTGAAGCTACGGTAATCGGCTTTGACGGGACCCTCGCCCCGGGCAAGATGCTGCAGAGATACGTTTCCGACGACGGCAAAAACTTCATGCACTATTCCAACGCAGAATTCGACCATGCCTTTAAAGAGGCATACGAGGCGGTCAATGATGCCGAAAAGATTGCAAAATACAAAGAAGCCCAGATGATTCTGGCCCAGGACGCGGCGGCGGTCTATATTGAAGACCCGGCAAACCTGGTAGCCGTAAATAAGAAATTCGGCGGCTATACCTTCTACCCGACATCAGCGGAGGACATGTCCCTTCTGTATCAGGTAGCAGAATAAGAGTTACAGTTCAGCCTTCGGCCAAACTGCAACAAAATGATGCACAGAAATAAAAAAGAAAGACAGCGGAATTAAAAATTACAGAATAAAAGAATGTTAAATAAAACAGAATAAATACAAAAGCAGTAAATGCCAGGAGGGAATTATGAAATTCTTTATTAAAAAACTGATAACTCTCATTATCACATTGTTGTTAATCTCCTTTCTGACGTTTGCTGCTTTTTCGATCATTCCGGGAGACGCCGCGCTGTCGAGGCTGGGAAAAGACGCGTCCCCGGCCCAGGTGGAGGCGCTGCGGGAGGAGATGGGGTTAAACGATCCTCTGCCCGGGCGCTATATCAGATGGATTGGCGGCATTGCCACGGGTGATTTCGGTGATTCCTACCGCTACGAAGGAACCAGCGTCAGTTCCCTGTTAAAGGACCGATTGCCGGTGACCGTTCTTCTGTCGGTCATTTCGCTCATCATCATCCTCGTATTTTCCGTGCCGCTTGGGATTGCGGGCGCGCGCCATGCGGGAGAGTGGAGCGACGTCCTGACCAACCAGCTGACCCAGATTATGATGGCGGTTCCGCCGTTTTTTCTGGGAATGATACTCACCTACGTATTCGGACTGGTTCTCCATTTCTTCCAGCCGGGTAAATTTACGCTGCCGTCGGAAGATTTTATGGGGTCGGTCAAATATCTGTTTTTCCCGGCTCTGGCCATTGCGCTCCCCAAAATCGCCATGGTGGTCAAATTCCTCCGGGGTTCCGTGCTCTCGGAGATGAATAAGGACTACGTCAGGACCGCGTTCAGCAAGGGAAATACAAAAACAGGGGTTCTCTACGGCCATATCCTGAAAAATGCCCTGATTCCGGTCATCACATTTCTTGCAATGGTGATTGCGGAAATTCTGGCGGGCAGTATTATCGTGGAGCAGGTATTCAGCGTACCTGGAATCGGAAGGCTGCTTATCACCTCCATATCAAACAGGGATTATCCGGTTGTGCAGGCCATTGTGCTTTACATAACGGCTGTCGTTGTCATCATTAACTTTATCGTGGACACGTTATACCAGTTCTTAGATCCGCGCGTTAAAACGTCGTAGAAGAAGGCGGAAGGTACGATTATGAAGAAAAGAAATTACAATCTGATTATAGGGACTGCCATTACCTTATTCTTTCTGGTACTGGCCGTGATGGGCCAGTTCTGGACGCCCTACGGTACGACGGCCATGGATTCCCTTTCTGTGAACCTGGCTCCCTCATTTTCACATCCGATGGGAACCGACAATTTTGGAAGGGACATTTTAAGCCGCGTCATGAACGGAAGCGGCAGCACCTTTTTTGTAGCGGTCTGCACCGTGCTGATCGGAGGCGTTTTCGGCACGCTGGTAGGAGCCGTAACAGGCTATTTCGGGGGTTGGATTGACGATGCCGTCATGCGTGTCAACGACATGCTCCTCTCATTTCCCAGTATCCTGCTGGCCCTGATCGTCATCAGCCTTATGGGACCCGGGAGATATAACATCATCCTGGCCCTCGGCATTCTATTCATTCCCAGCTTTGCCCGCATCGTGCGGAGCGAGGTGATACGCTGCCGTGAACTGGACTTTGTCAAAAGCGCGCGTATTATGGGTGCGGGAAATTTCCGCATTATTTTCCTGCATATCCTTCCCAATGCCGGCGTCAGCATCCTGACCGCGGCCGCCATTGGCTTCAACAATGCGGTGCTGGCGGAGGCCAGCATGAGTTATCTCGGCCTTGGCATTCAGCCTCCGGAACCAAGCCTCGGGCGCATGCTTTCGGAGGCGCAGTCCTATATCTTTAACGCACCCTGGTACGCGATATTTCCGGGCATCACTATCATTTTGATTATTTTGGGTTTCAGCATGGTCAGTGAAGGCCTGAGAACCCTTCAGGAATAGGAGGACAGCCATGAAACCAATCGTGGAAATAAAAGACCTGGCCATCGGCTTTCCGGAGGGCAGAATCACCTCACCGGCAGTAAAAGGCATCAGCTTTGAAATCCGGGAAGGGGAAATCCTGGGAGTGGTGGGAGAGTCAGGCTCCGGCAAATCCATGAGCGCCCTGGCTCTGATGGGACTTCTGCCAAAAGACGCCGTAGTGACGGGAGGGCAGATCCTTTTTAAAGGCACGGATCTGCTTACCATGAAAGACGAAGAAAAGAGAAAACTTCAGGGCAGCAGGATGGCCATGGTGTTTCAGGAACCGATGACCTCCTTAAACCCTGTTATGAAGATAGAAAAGCAGGTGGGGGAGAGCCTGCGTCTGCACACCTCCCTTTCGGATAAAGAGATACACCGGAAGGTGGTGGAAGCGCTTATTGAGGTGGGGCTCACCGACGCCGAAAATCTCTGCGGCAAATATCCCCATGAACTCTCAGGCGGAATGCGCCAGAGGGTCATGCTGGCACAGGCCACGGTCTGTTCTCCGGATCTCATTATCGCCGACGAACCGACGACCGCCCTGGATGTCATTGTCCAGGCCCAGATTCTCAGGCTGTTAAAGAAGATACACAATGAGAACCATACCTCCATTCTCTTTATCTCACACGACTTAAACGTGGTAAAAGAAATCTGCGACCGCGTCGTAGTCGTCTATCAGGGGAAGGTAGTGGAGGAAGGAATGACGAGAGAAGTCCTTCAAAATCCTAAACATGAGTATACAAAACATCTGGTATCATCGATACCGGAAGGACATTTATGGGAGGAGGATGAGAGGGAAATTCTCCGTCTTGAGAATCTGAACGTATACTACGACACAAGGGGAGAAGGTTTTTTACGGAAAAAAGGAAAGAAACATGTGATCCACAACGTGAATATGACGGCATATGACGGCGAGATACTCGGCATCGTGGGAGAGAGCGGCTGCGGTAAGTCCACACTGTGCAAGACGATACTCGGCCTCCATGATAATTATACGGGAACCGTTCAAATGGAAGATAATCTAAGGCCGCAGATGGTATTTCAGGATCCCTTCAGTTCCCTGAACCCGGCCAGGAAAATCGGCTGGATCCTGGAGGAACCGTTGAAGCTGCGTGGAATTACGGAACGGGATAAACGCAGGCAGATGGTGGCCAAAATGCTGGTAGACGTGGGCCTTGATCCTTCCTTTGCCGACAGGAGACCCAGAGAGCTGTCAGGAGGCCAGAGACAGCGAATCAGCATCGGAACGGCGCTTATGATGGATTCCAGACTGATCATTGCGGACGAACCGGTATCAGCCCTGGATGTGACGGTCCAGTCCCAGATTTTGAAGCTGATTTTAAGGCTCCACGAAGAAAAAAAGATGACGATTCTGTTTATCACCCACGACCTCAATATTGTACGCAGGATCTGCCGCCGCGTGGTGGTATTGTACAGGGGAGAGATAGTCGAATCCGGCCTGGCCGGTGAGGTTTACCGCACTCCGGCCCACCCGTACACAGAACTGCTCCTGGCGTCCATAGTGGACGGCGACCCGGAAACACAGGAAAAGGCCGTAGCCGATATCGGGGAAGGCGTTCCCGCGGGATTTACGGGCTGTTCCTTCTATCCCAGATGTCCAAAGCGCAGTGAACGCTGCCGGACGGAAAAGCCCGGGGATACCCGGATAGGGGAAACGCATGCGGCCAGATGTTTTCAACTGCAGGGGGATTAGTTGAGATGCGGGGGCGCCTCTGTAAGATGGCGGACGGGGGAGTGGGAGGGTGGATATGAGTCTTCAGTCCCGGTTT
Organism: [Clostridium] symbiosum; assembly: GCA_036419695.1. Taxonomy (NCBI): domain Bacteria; kingdom Bacillati; phylum Bacillota; class Clostridia; order Lachnospirales; family Lachnospiraceae; genus Otoolea; species [Clostridium] symbiosum. Next base: position 3,327,707 of record CP143946.1, on the reverse strand, counting down.
ATAGGGTGTGGTGAGGGGGAATCCAGGAGAAAAGATTCCTACGGGGACCCGCTCCCGCTTGTGGAGCGCACAGCGGATGCTAAGACGTCAAAGAACGCCGTCTAAGCACCGGCGGGCTCCAATGTCCCCTTCGGAATCTTTTCTCCTTCCTTCCCCCGGGCAGGTTGTCGATGGGACTGAAGACTCAGCGAAGGTGACTGCCCCGTCCGCCGGCTTCAGGGGCTGATTGTCTCTTTCGTCAAGTGAGGGGAAGGTATTGTCGCGGCCACTATGTAGTCGTGAACCTTTTACCTTAAGAAGGTATTTCGGCTGGATTCAGAGAAAAATCCAAAGCTAATTTTAATGATGAATCAAAAAATTCAATGAATATGCAAAGATAGGTCAAGAGCTAAAGCTCAGACTCATCAATTGAATCCCATACAGGATGCATTCTCCTGTAATCCGGGGAAACGTAGTGGCAGCGACAGTACCTCCCCCCTTTGAAGGAATAAGAACAATTCAGCGGCCGCAGGCCGGGGATTGGGATGGCGACAACCTTCGCGTCTTCAGTCTCGGGCCATAACCTTCCCGTGGGGAATCCGGGAGAAAAAGATTCCGCAGGGAACCTGGGAGTTCATCGGCACTTACCGAGGTATTTCACGAGGTTAGTGTCCGTTATGAACTCCAAAGAGCGCAAGCGTTTCCCGAAGGAACTTTTTCTGCCCGGATTTCCCACCCGCGACAACCGACCTCCCGGGACTGAAGACTCATACCCCTTTCTCACCATCCCGCCCCCGGCCGTCCCGGCGGCGTTCTCATTTCTCAACTCTCATTTCTCAACTCCCCGCACTTTTGCTTGTAACCTTTTTCTGTTTTTAGTATAATAGAAATAACTGAATCGGATGGTAATTTTTATAAAGATTCTGAATCATTAGACTAGAATAATATTACGGGGGCAATAAAACAGGGAGGGAAGCATATGGACAGTCAAATCGTGTATTTACAGGAGATTTTGGGGAAAAGCAATTATACGGTGGCGCTCTGCGGTTCCGGTATGATGGAGGAGAGCGGATTTATCGGTATCAAGAAACCGGAGCGGGCTTATGAGATTGAGTGTATTTACGGAGCCTCACCGGAGGAGATCTTTACAAGCGCCTATTACAACACACGCCCGTCTAAGTTTTTCGATTTCTACAAAAAAGAAATTCTGGAGAAGATACCTGAGCCCAGCCCGTCCAGCCATATTATGGCGGCCATGGAGAGAGCGGGACACCTGCAGTGCATCATCACATCCAATATCTTTGAACAGGAGAAGAGGGGTGGCTGTGAGAACGTCATCGACCTGCACGGCACGATTTATAGGAACCGCTGTCCCCACTGCGGGGAATATTACTCAGTGGAGGATATTATGGGCGAGAAGGGCGTGCCCCATTGCAGAATATGTAACTCCGTGATTCGTCCCCTTGTTTCACTGTTCGGTGAGATGGTGGACAGCCGCATCATGACGAGAACGACGGAGGAGATCGGAAAGGCAGAGGTACTGCTCCTCCTGGGAACGACTTTGAATTCAGATGTATTTTCCCATTATATCCGGTATTTCAGCGGGAAGCACCTCATCCTGATCCATAAGGCGGAGCATTATATGGATAATAAAGCGGATCTGGTGATTATTGATGAGCCGGGCAATGTCCTTTGCCAGCTTGGATATTGACGGAAATACCTGTATTTCTCCATAAAGTAAATTGAAGTATGCAGACAATTGAAGCATACAGAAAATTCAAACTATGCAGAAAACTGAAACTACATTAAAAAATAAACGCATGTAAAAAGAGAGGAAAAGGCCGTAACCCTTTTCCTCTCTTAATTTATCTATCTTTACCAAACGGTAAGCACTTTATTTTGCCGGATAGAATCCGATTGGAGCTTCGTACAGGTTGATCATGATAGAGGAATGTGGGGCAGAGCCTGGGGTTCTGCTGTTGATCGAGGAAGAGGGGAATAAGATAAATGATATCACGATTGACAAATTCACAAAATATGGTTATGATTACATTGTAAATTAAATTAACACTGTTAAGCGAGGCGGATTATGGGAATCAGAGAACGGCGTGACGGAGAGAAGGCGGAGATGAGAAAGAAGATCATGGACGCCGCCGTTGAAATTATTAACCAGGACGGGTACGAGAACTTATCAATCAGGAAGATAGCGGCAAAAATCGAATATTCCCCAACGGCGATTTATCTTTATTACAGGGATAAAGGACAGATTATTTCCGATATGGCCGACGGTCTCTGCCGTGAGACGCAGAGCAGCGCGGCCGCCTGTCTGGAGGCGGACAAAAGTGCTCCCGTGACGCAGCAGCTCCGGGCGGTTCTGGCGGATTTTATAAGATGTCTCACCGGGAAACCGGAGATGGCGAAAGCGGTTATCTACAGCGGAATGAACGTAATTTTTGCAAATGATAATAAAGATTCTACTCCGGCCAACGAGGGAATCAATATGCTGGACCAGCTCCTTTTAAAGGGAATTGAAGAAGAAAGATTCAGGCCCGGTATCCGCGGCACAGGATGGATGATTGTAAGCGCACTTCTGGGATTTGTCATAAGCGCCATTGAAAACCAGCTCTATCTCCTCGAAGATTTTAACCGGCTTGCAGACGATTTTGTGGAACTGTTGACAGAAGGGATCAGCCGCTGAAGATTGCGGTTTTATTCGGCCGCATCAGGCAAGGGAGACATTATGAAAACACTGATATTATTTGCGGGCAGATACGGCTGTACGCGGGACTGTGCAGATTATCTGAAGGGCAGACTCGGCCCGGGCACGGATGTGATAGATTTAAAAAACAGGGGAGAGGCAGATTTGCAGCAGTATGACTGGATTGTCATAGGCGGTTCCATCTACATGGGAAAAATACAAAAAGAGGTAAAATCCTTTTGCACCCGGAATCTTAAAACACTGCTTACAAAAAAGACGGCACTTTTCATCTGCTGTACAACACCCAGGGAGGCGGACCACTTTTTCAAGCATAATTTCCCATCCCCGCTGCTGGAACATGCAGAGGAAACGGTAAATTTCGGCGGAGATTTGAGGCCGGAGAAAATGAGTTTTCTGGACCGGAAACTTGCGGCGGCCGTATCCAGACTGGAACCGAAGAAGCTCGGAATACTGTATGAAAATATAGACGGGCTGGCGGCCGTGATTGCGGAAAATGGAGCTTAAGACAGAGTCCGTTGAGCCGGATTCCCGCGCCGGGCGCTGCCGCATAACGGTAAATGATATCTTCGGGCGAGTGCGTATCCTGCCCGGAGAACTTGTTACATTACAGGAGGATTTTACTGTGATATAAAAATAAGGCAGGGCAGACATTGAATTGTGTCTGTCCTGCCTTATTAAACTGTTTAAAGAAGATATCCGGCTCGATCAGGTTCACCGGTTCTGCCGTGTGTATTAACAATTTAGTTGCCGCACTCAATACTGATCTCGTTGAATCGGTCGAGCAGATCCTCTACCCTTGTTGCCTTTTTATCCTCGCCTTTCTGATCGAGAATGGCATGGCCCTGATGCATCATCAGGAGGCGGTTGCCATATTCAACGGCATAGCGGAGATTGTGGGTAACCATGATGGTGGTCAGTTTCTTTTCACGCACAATCTTTCCGGTCAGTTCCATGATGATTTCGGCCGTTTTCGGATCCAGGGCAGCGGTGTGCTCATCCAGGATCAGGAATTCGATCGGTGTCATAGTGGACATCAGAAGCGCCATTGCCTGCCTCTGTCCGCCGGAGAGTACGCCGACCTTCACTTCCAGCTTATCTTCCAGGCCCAGGCCGAGGGTGCTCAGGTTTTCACGGTAATAATCAATCCTTTGCTTGTCGGTGCCGCGTTTCAAATTGAACGGTTTTCCCTTTGTGTCCGCTAGGGCCATATTTTCCAGGATGGTCATATTGGGGCAGGTCCCCATGGCCGGATTCTGGTAAACGCGGCCGATGGTGCGCTGGCGTTTGAATTCAGGCATGCGGCTGATATCCTTGCCGTTTATGATAATCCGTCCGCTGTCGACCGGAATGCTGCCGCAGATGATATTTAAAAGTGTCGTCTTGCCGGAACCGTTGCTCCCGACGACGGATACAAAGTCGTGTTCATCAATGGTCAGATTAAAATCCTCAAACAGGCACATCTCATTGACTGTCCCGTGGTTATAATACTTATCAATGTGTTTTAATTCCAGCATCTATTTCACCTTCTTCTTTCCATTCTCACTGACTACAAGGATCACAAGGAAGAATATGGATGTGATGAGCTTTAAGTACAGTGTTTTAAGTCCGAGGGCCATGGCCATGGAGACGCAGCCTTTATATACGATGGTTCCCAGGATAACGGCCGTCGTAGCTTTCAGTTTCCCGAATCTGGCAAATACCTTGGTTCCGATGATAACGCTTGCAAGGCCCATAACAATGGTACCGGTGCCGACGGAAATCTCAAAGAATCCCTTCTGCTGGCAGTACACTGCGCCCGAGAGGGCGGCCAGGCCGTTTGCCAGCGCCAGACCGATGATTTTGACGGAGCCCTTATCCTTGGCTAAGGAGGTGACCAGAGTTTCATTGTCGCCTACGGCACGCAGAAGATAGCCGGAGCGTGTTTTCATGTACATGTCGAGAAGTACCTTGACTACAACGACAATCAGAAGAAGGATGATTACGGTGCTGAATTCACCGAGTGGTGACGGGAGCCCGTAAACAAACTCATTGTCAAAAATCGTATCTTTACTGAAAATCGGCAGGTTTGCCTTGTCTCCTGTGATTCTTAAGTTCAGGGAATACAGCGCCGTCATGACGATAATTCCTGAAAGAAGGTCGCGCACCTTCAGTTTGACATGGATCAGTCCTGTAACCATTCCGGCCAGGGCGCCTGCCGCAAATGCGATAAAAAGAGTGAGAAACGGCGGCAGTCCGGCAAGTATCAGAGTGGCGGTGACAGCCGCTCCCATGGGGAATGTACTGTCTACCGAAAGATCCGGAAAGTCGAGGATGGTGTAGGTGATATAAACGCCCAAAGCCATCAGTGCATAGATTAAACCTTCATTCAAAACGCCAAGTAGGATAGACATGGCAAACCTCCAAATTTCTTTTTAATAGTTATTGTGTGATTTCGTCAAACATTTCCGCCGCATCTGCGGTCAGACTTTCCGGTAAAGTGATGCCCAGGTTTTCCGCAACCTTTGTGTTGCCGTAGAAAGAAGCGCCCTTGATGATTTCAAAATTCATTTCGCTGGCTTTTGCTTCACCCTTTAACACTTTGGCAGCCATCTGTCCTGTCTGTCTTCCGAGAGCAACATAGTCAAGTCCCTCGGATGCAAGGCAGCCTACCTTAACCTGTTCTACTTCACTTCCGAATACCGGGATACCTTTTTTGTTAGCCGCATCCAGGACAACCTGAAGAGCGCTTACTACCGTATTATCCGTCAGGTTGTTGATACAGTCAACCTTCTGAACCAGCTGGTCAACTGCCAGCGGAACGTCTGCCGTGGAGGAAACGCCGCTTTCAACTATTTCAAATCCGTATTCCGGAGCGGCCGCTTTATATTCTTCAATTGTGGAGAGGGAGTTAACCTCGCTTGTGCTGTACATGATACCAATCTTTTTTGCATCCGGGAGAATCTCACGGATCATCTGAAGCTGTTCCGTTACAGGAAGCTTGTCACTGGTTCCCGTCACTTCACCGACCGGTGTGCCGTCTGCATTGGCAAGCTCAGCCATAACCGGGTCGGTTACTGCCGTATAGATAACCGGGGTTCCCGTTTTTCTGGCTGCACTGTAGGCGCTCTGTGCGATTGGAGTTGCAATGCCGCAGATTAAATCAGCTTTTTTGGAAATAAAATTGGTGATAATCTGGCTGGATGTTCCACCGTCGGCATTGGCGTTCTCATAGAGGATGGTCAGGTTCTCACCCTCCACAAAACCTTCTTCCGCAAGTCCCTGGATGAAACCTTCGCGGCAGTTGTCGAGTGAACCGTGAACGGCAAACTGGCCGATACCGATTGTATATTTTCCTTCTGCAAGCTCTCCGGACTGCCCTGCCTCGGAAGCGGCTTCGGAAGTTTTGGCCTCCTCTGTGGATTCTGCTGCGGAGACGGCCTCTGTCTCTGGTGCTTTTGTCGTCTCTGCCGTATTTCCTGAAGAACAGCCGGATAACATGGATGCTGCCATAGCGCCGATTAATAATGATGCAAATACTTTCTTTTTCATAATTCTTTCCTCCATTTACTGTTTTTATGATTTTTGCAAATAAATTCCGTTTCTCTGAGGGGACGGTTCCTGGTTTTGTCCGATGCAGTACGGTTCTGCCCGGAATTTCTTTTTCAAAACAAAAAAACCCAGACGCAGAAAACTGCATCTGGGACGAATTGATAAATCCGCGGTACCACCCAAATTGACTTTGACTTCAAGTCCACTCAATCATATACAAACATATATGCCGCCAGATAACGGTTGCGGTTTCCGTCAGCCCATACTGTTGTTCAGGGCTGCCCTCAAAAGTCCATTCGGCTATCCACTTCATACCGTGCTTCCACCATGACACGGCTCTCTGTGATGTTGTAAGATAACTTACTCCTCTTTTTCAACGGTTTTTATTTTCATTCATCCTAATACTTTTCCGGGGATTTGTCAATAGCGTTTGCAGAAAAATTGTGATATAATTTTAAAAAATGTGAAAGCAGACAGAACGGACAAGGAAAGGGGCGGTAATAATGAAAAAATTGCTGGCGGTCATTGACATGCAGAATGATTTTGTAGATGGTTCCCTGGGGACGGAAGAGGCCCGGGCGATTGTACCGGGCGTCAAAGCCCTGATTGAGCAGTACCGCGATGAGGGCCAGGAGGTGGTCTTTACACTGGACACTCATGACAGCGGTTACCTGGATACACTGGAGGGCAAAAACCTGCCGGTTGCGCATTGCATCAAGGGTACAAAAGGTTGGGAACTATGCAGCCAGTTGAACGGTTATGAAGGAAAACGCTTTGAAAAGCCGACGTTCGGCTGCACCGGGCTGGCCGAATATGTGAAAGAGGGGGGCTATGAGTCGGTTGAACTGGCGGGCCTCTGTACGGATATCTGCGTTATTTCCAATGCGCTTCTCATCAAAGCGGCCGTTCCCAATACACCGGTGAGCGTCAGGGCCGGCTGCTGCGCGGGCGTGACGCCGGAGAGCCATGAAAACGCGCTGAAGGCCATGAGCATGTGCCAGGTGGAAATTAGTTGAGATGCGAGGACGCCGCTGTATGACGGCGGACGGGGGAGTGGGTTGGATGGATGAGTCTTCAGTCCCGGTTTATAGGTTGTGGTGAGGGGGAATCCAGGAGAAAAGATTCCTACGGGGACCCGCTCCCGCTTGTGGAATGCGCAGCGGATGCTAGATTCGAAAAAACCTCATCAAGCACCGGCGGATTCCAATGTCCCCTTCGGAATCTTTGCTCCTTCCTTCCCCGGGCAGGTTGTCGACGGGACTGAAGACTCAGCGAAGTGTGTTGCCCCGTCCGCCGGCTTCAGGGGCTGATTGTCTCTTTCGTCAAGTAAGGGGGAGGTATTGCCGCGGCCACTATGCAGTCGTGAATATTTTACCTTAAGAAGGTATTTCAGACTGGATTCAGAGAAAAATCCAAAGCTAATTTTAATGATTAATCAAAAAATTCAATGGTTATTCAAGGATAGATCAGGCGCTAAAGCTCAGACTCATCAATTGTATACCATATACAGGATGCATTCTCCCGGAATTCGAGGAAACGTAGTGGCAGCGACAGTACCTCCCCCTTTGAAGGAATAAGAACAATTCAGCGGCCGTAGGCCGGGGTACGGGATGGCGACAACCTTCGCGTCTTCAGTCCCGGTCGATGACCTTCCCGTGGGGAATCTTTTTCTGCCCGGATTTCCCACCCGCGACAAAACTAAAGCCCGGGACTGAAGACTCATAATCCCCCTCTCACCATCCCGCCCCCCGATCGTCCCGGCGGCGTTCTCATTCCTCAATTAAATCCCCGTTTTCCGACATAATTTCAATGGACTTTTTAAACATCCCATGATACAATCTATCTAATTGTATAAGGGCAAAACTGCTGCAAAGCAGTGACGCAAAACTACAGGGCCTTACGGAGGCAGCCAGTTGCAAGGAAAAGACTGTTTTCGGCCGGAAATTTGTGGCTGTATCCAGAGCTCTGCCTTATTGGCGGGGCTTTTTATTATGTATAAGTGTGCATGTGATATAAGTACAACCGGCTGGTACAGAGGCCATTGCTGTAATAAAGGAGCCTGTTATCATGGGCTGTGAGGGAGAATTATGAAAGTGGCTAAAGCGGGAAAAGGCTTTTTGATGGGGATTACCGTCATATGGATGCTTCTATGCATGACTATACCGGCCGAGGCAAAAGAGAGACGGGTTGTGCGGGTGGGATATCCGGAACAGTACGGATTTACAATGAAGGATGAAACGGGTCAATACTCGGGTTATACATATGATTATCTTCAGGAGCTGGCTCAGTATACCCAGTGGGAATATGAATTCGTGGAGATTGAAGGCTCTCTGAATGATTCACTTTCCGCCATGCTGGATATGCTCAAAGACGGAGAGATCGATCTGCTGGGAGGTATGAACTACAATGAAGCCCTTGAGGAAATATTCGACTATCCCGGAAGCGCATACGGAGAGACCGGGATTGCCCTTACGGTGCCGGACAGCAATTGGGATATGACTCCCGAAAGTTTTACGGACCGGGAAATCCTTAGAGTGGCGGTGGTGGGCAATGGTGGAAAGCAGCAGGATGCCATGGCTCGGTATCTGAATTCAATCGATCAGGATTATGAGATCATACGCTGCGATAACAGTGAGGAAGCCAGAAAGTCCGTGGAAGAAAAGAGGGCGGATGTCATATTGGAACCCGAGGTGGGGACGAAAAAAGGGTTTCGGGCCGTAGCGAGGTTTTCATCCACGCCTTTTTATATGGCGGTAACAAAGGGAAACACGGAACTTTTGAAAGAACTGAATGCCGGAATGCTGGAACTTGAAGAGACCGATCCGACCTTGATGCCCAGACTTCATCAGAAATATTTTAATGAAAAATCCGAATATCTGCTTTATGAAAGCAGGGAGAGGACTTATCTTGAGCAGGTAGGCACATTAAAGGTGGCTGTTCTGGACGGAAAGGTCCCAATACAGAGCATTAATCCGAAGACAGGAGAGGCACAGGGAATTGCGGTAGATTTCCTGAATTATATTTCAAAGGAGACAGGTCTGCGGTTTGAGTATATTGGTATAAAAGATGCGGATGAGTACTGCAGGCTGATCCTGGATAAAGATGTGGATTTAATTTTGGCCGTTCCCGGCAGTAATCTGGTTATGGAGGAGTTTGGAATTGTTCAAACCCTGCCGTACATGAACGTTTCACAGATACTGATTGTGCATAAGGGAGTAGATCCGGGAGAACTGAGGGGAAAGACGGCGGCGGTTTATGATGCATTTGGCTCTGTGGAACAGGAGGCGGGTGAAGTAAAGCTCTACTATTCTCCGGAGGAAGCGATGGAGGCCGTCAACAAGGGGGAAGCGGATTACTGTCATATTAATAATTATTCATTTCAATACTGTATAAACAAAAAAACGTATAAAAATATTACGGCAATTGTCATGACGGAAAGCGGCAGCCAGCCGCTCTGCCTCGGTGTCGCAAGGGACTCGGACCTGGTACTGCATAATATATTAAATAAGGTGATTGCCTATATGCCGGATTCCGAAAAAGAGAGGATATTTTATGAAAGTTCCATCAACAGGGAGAAACTCTCTTTTATGGATTATGCCAGAGAGAATCCCGGACCGTTTGCGGCAGCCGCATTGATACTCGTGGCGGCAATTGGTTTGGGGCTGCTGCGAAATATACGCAACAGGTATGAGATGGATCGGAAAATGGCTTTGGAATACAGGCGTTATAGACAGCTTTCGGAGGTAGTCGGGGAGAGTGTTTATGAGTATGATTACAGAGATGATGTTTTGAGATTTTCCGGTGACGGAGTTCGGAATCTGGGAGTTCTGGAGGTCATTAAGGACTTCAGTAAGTTTGGCGGGCATCTGCTTGAGGAACAGAGGATTTCCGGTGAAAATACGCTTTACCATTGGATTATGCAGGAAGAAGAGGGCACGAGGGATGTTCAGATTATATCTGCCAGGGAGCCGGAACGGTGGTATCGTGTTACTTCCAAGGTGGTAAAGGATGATTCGGGCCGGGCCGTGTATTCGATCGGCCGTGTCTGGGATATCCAGAAAGAAAAGATCGAAAAGGAACTTCTCCTGAGGAGAGCGCAGCATGACGGAATGACAGGAATCTACAATTCTTCCATGGTTCGTGAAGTGATTTCCAAACTGCTGCTCAGAGAGAAGAGCGGTGGAGCGCTGCTGATTATGGATATTGATCATTTTAAGGAGATTAATGATCATTTTGGCCATTCCGTGGGAGATGACGTGCTGACCCAGGTTGGCGCATGCATGAAGCTTATTTTTGCAGGAGACATCTACGGCCGTCTGGGCGGCGATGAATTTATCGCCTTCATACCAGGCGACAGAGCAGACAGGGAACTGCAGGAAAAAGTGGAAAAAATCAGGAACGAATTCAGGAAGATTAAAATCAGTCCCGAAATATCCGGAATTACGTGCAGCATTGGTGTGGCGGTAAGAAAGGACGAGGTTGATTTTGAGGTGCTGTACCAGAAAGCAGATGTTCTGCTGTATGAGGTGAAAAAAGAAGGCCGCGATGGCTACCGGATCGGATAAGGCGGTTCGGCAGAGCAAGAATCCCGCGAGCGGGATTCTTGCTTTAACAATAACTTTTAGTTAAAGAATCATTGTAAACGTCCCAGCTGTGATCAAAATCAGGCCGATCACGGTTTTTGCGGACATCTGCTCATGGAGAAAAAGAAAGGCGAGCAGGACCGTGATTACCGTGCTGAATTTATCAATCGGGACAACCTTCGAGGCCTCTCCAAGTTGAAGGGCTTTGTAATAACACATCCAGGAGGCGCCGGTAGCCAGGCCGGACAGAATCAGGAAAATCCAGCTCTTCCTGCTGATGGAGGCCATTCCACCCTGGGTATTGGTGATGAAAACCATGCCCCATGCCATGAAAACCACAACTACGGTGCGGATGGCGGTGGCCAGATTGGAGTTAATGCCTTCTATGCCGACCTTAGCCAATATGGAGGTCAGGGCGGCGAAGACGGAAGACAGAAGCGCAAAGATAAACCACATTCAAAAAACCTCCTTCAGGTGGCTGGATCGGTTAACCGGGAGCAGAAACTGTTATTTCCTGAACAGGCAGTGCAGGTCGGAGTAAAATCCCGGATAGGATATATTTACGCAGTCGGCGTCCAGAATCTCTGTTTCCCCTTCGGCAGCCAGCGCCGTTACGGCAAAGGTCATCGCGATGCGGTGATCTTTTTTACTGTCGATGACGGCCCCGTGGAGAGGACGGCCGCCGCGGATGATCATGCCGTCATCAGTTTCTTCCACATCAGCGCCCATGGCTTTCAGGTTCTCCGTCATGACGGCGATCCGGTTGGACTCTTTTACCTTCAACTCTGCGGCATCGCGGATCAGCGTCGTCCCATCTGCAAAACAGGCCATGGCGGCGATCATCGGCAGCTCATCAATCAGGGTTGGGATGATGCTCCCTTCAATGACGGTGCCCTTCAGTGCAGAGGACCGGATGAGCAGATCGGCGGTGGGTTCACCCGATTCGTTTGTTTCGTTCAGAAGCGTGACGTTTCCGTTCATCATCCTGCATACATGGAGCATGCCGTCACGGGTCGGGTTAACGCCGACATTGCGGATCAGAATCTCGGAGTCCGGGATAATCAGAGCGGCGGCAATAAAAAAGGCGGCCGATGAGATATCGCCTGGAACGGTAAGCTTTAGCCCTTTCAGGGGATTGCCGGGCCTCAATATGGCCGTTGTACCCTCCCTATGGACATCGGCCCCGTAAGCGGAGAGCAGAAGCTCCGTATGGTTCCTTGAGACATACGGCTCCGTGACGCGCGTCTCCCCGTCCGCATAAAGTCCGGCCAGCAGGACGGCTGATTTTACCTGGGCGGAGGCGACGGGAGATAAGTAGTGGATTCCGTGAAGCCGGCTCCCGGTAATTTCAAGAGGCGCACAGCCGTTATTATATTTGCTTTCAATATGGGCGCCCATCATGGAAAGCGGTTCCATAATGCGCTTCATGGGACGTTTGCAGATGGACTCGTCTCCGGTCAGCGTTACATTGAAATCCTGGGCGGCCAGAATTCCGGAGATCAGCCGGGTGGTGGTGCCGCTGTTCCCGCAGTCCAGAACCCCGGCCGGGGCGGAGAGGCCTTTCGGGCCTTTTCCATGTATCAGGACGGTATCGCCGTTGTTCTCAATGGTAATTCCCATTTTAGAAAAACACGATATTGTGGACAGGCAGTCCGCTCCCTGAAGAAAACCGCGGACTTCCGTCAGCCCGTCGGCAAGTGAGCCGAACATAATGCTTCTGTGGGAGATGGATTTGTCACCCGGTACGGTCAGTTCCCCCGCTAAGCGGCGGACTTTGGAGAATATCATAATATTAAACCTCGTTTCGTATTCATTTCTTAAGCGTATAATTATAACTTTTCAGCCGGTTCCATGCGGCGGTCATGGAGGCCTCTTCATAGAAGGAAATGCGCAGCGCGCCTTCTCCATGTTCCCGGTTATGGTTGATTCCGATATTCATAATGTTAATCCCCTGGCCTGCTAAAATGGCGGAGATGATGGAAATGGCGCCCGGCTCATCCACTACATCCACGGAGAAAGAATAGTCCGGCGTAATGGAGCCCTTTGAGTTATCGGCAAACGAGTTCCTGTAGTCTCTGGAGGACTCGAAAAGCTGATGAATGGCGCCCGATTTCTTGGATTCCACCTCACAAAGAATCTGATTGAGCGATTCGATATAGCGTCTCAGGATAACCGAGATATTGGTATTGTTGGTCATACAGATCTGCTCCCACATGACGGGGGAGGAGGAGGCGATACGCGTTATGTCCTTAAAACCGCCGGCGGCCAGAAGCTTCATCGTCTGGTTTTCGGTATCACAGTCATGAACCAGGTTGACAAGGCTGGAGGCGATCAGGTGGGGCAGGTGGCTGATGGCGGCCACAATAAAGTCGTGCTCCCTGTAATCCAGCACAAGGGGAATTGCTCCGATTGCTGCGGCAACCCCGGTCATTCGTTCCACAAAGGAAGGCGGAGTCTTTCCGGCCGGCGTGATAATATAGTAGGCATTTTCCAGCAGGTGATCGGTGGCGCTCTCATAACCGGTCTTTTCGGAACCGGCCATCGGGTGGCCGCCGACAAAACATTCCTCCATGCCGAGAGCGGAGACCGTCTCGTGGATATTTGTCTTGGTGCTTCCGACGTCAGTGACAATGGCTCCCTCTTTTATGAAGGGACGGATCCGGTTCAGGTAATCGGCATTATATTCAACAGGGGTGCATAGAAAAATGATATCGCATTCCATGAGGTGTTCATCCACACCGTCCAGAATCACGTCCACAATTCCATCCTGTTTCGCCTGCTCCAGTTTTTCCCTGGTGCGCATGTATGCCATAATCTTCGTATCTGGCGCTCCTCGCTTTAGCCCCTTGGCGATGGAACCGCCGATCAGGCCGAGTCCGATAAACGCAACTGTCAAATCTGTCATAGAATATCCTCCGCATATGTATTAATCGTTTAGAATGTCCTGTCTGAAAGCTCTGCGTACGGCCTGAGACGTTTCATCAGGTCGTCGAATTCTTCGAAGGTGAGAGACTGCGGGCCGTCGGAGAGCGCCTTTTCAGGGCAGGGATGGGCTTCAATCATCAGTCCGTCCGCTCCGGCGGCAATGGCTGCCTTGGACAGCGGTTCCACATAGGCTCTGACGCCCGTCGCATGGCTCGGGTCCACAATAATCGGAAGATGCGTCCTCTGCCTCAGAACCGGCACCGCGCTTAAGTCCAGCGTATTTCTCGTGGATGTCTCGTAGGTGCGGATTCCACGCTCGCAGAGAACCACATTTTCATTGCCTTCAGACATAATGTATTCGGCTGCATTCAGCCACTCATCTATTGTAGCAGATAAACCGCGTTTCAGTAAGATGGGAAGAGAAGTTTTTCCCGCTTCTTTGAGCAGTTCGAAATTCTGCATGTTCCTGGCTCCAATCTGGAGCATATCCACGTACTGCACGGCCGATTCAATCGCGTGGCTGCTGGTGACTTCGCAGATAACAGAAAGTCCGGTGGCCTCCCTGGCTTCCTTCATATATTTAAGGCCCTCCGTTTCAAGTCCCTGGAACGAGTAGGGGGAGGTCCTTGGTTTGTAGGCGCCTCCGCGGAGGAAGGTGGCGCCGGCCTTTTTCACGGCAAAGGCCGTTTCCATCAGCTGGCTGCTGCTCTCAATCGCACAGGGACCGGCCATGACGGTGAGCGTGTTCGGCCCAATCTCCGTATTCTGCACTTTTATGACGGTGGGATCCGGATGGAACTTCTTATTCGCCAGTTTGTAGGATTCGGTGACGTTCACCACCTTGTCTACGCCGTCCGAGATTTCAATGTTGGAGCCTGTGAGCCTCGTCTTATCGCCTACAACTCCGATGATGGTTACCTGATCACCCTTGGAAAGATGAGCCGTCAGTCCCTTTGACTCGATCATTCCGGTTACTTTTCTGACTGCTTCCTCCGAAGCGTGCGGCTTCATTATAATAATCATTTTTTTGTCTCACTTTCTAAATTTGGGTTGTGATGGATCCTTTTATTTATATGGGTTTTCTGCGTTATTGCCTATTGTATTGCATAAAAGGGCAGTTGTCAACGATTTATTGCGTTAAACTTCGACAGTTTAACGTGAATGGCAAGAAACAGACGCCAAAATAGGATAAAACCTGAAGATTTTCAATTCTCTTGTGTCAAATTGGTTATTGTTCACACCCCAGCTAAAAGCAGCTGTGCTGCGAACAATAACCCGCCTCGCGATGCACAGAAACGGAAAAACGCCGTTTCGCGCGACATAACTCGGGATTTTCACAAAAAAGCGTGAAAACATCTCGCGGAATACATCTGTGTGAACAGTAACTCAAATTGGCATCAAATTTGTATAAAATGTGAATTTTACTTGAAATTTTCTCTCTTTTCTTGTACAATATCAACATGGACTAAAATTTATCTACGGGAGGAATTTTTATATGAACGTGTATGGGACAAAACAAATCCGTAATGTTGTTTTATTAGGTCATGGCGGCGCCGGAAAGACAACAGTAGCAGAAGCCCTGGCTCTTGTTACAGGTGTTACAAAGAGAATGGGTAAGGTTCCGGAAGGCTCCACTATCAGTGATTATGATAAAGAAGAAATCAAAAGACAGTTCTCTATTTCCACAACCATGATTCCGTTAGAGTATGAAGGAGAAGACGGTCCGATTAAGATTAACCTCTTAGACACTCCCGGTTATTTTGATTTTGTTGGAGAGGTTGAGGAAGCAATCAGCGTTGCGGACGCGGCGATCATCGTTGTGAACTGCAAGGCGGGCATTGAAGTAGGAACGGAGAAGGCATGGGAGCTCTGCGAGGAGTACAATCTGCCGAGAATTATATTTGTAACGAACATGGACGATGATCAGGCCAGTTTCCGTGAACTGATCCTGAAACTTGAGAAGCGCTTCGGAAGAAAGATCGCCCCGTTCCAGGTGCCGATCCGTGAGAATGAGAAGTTCGTAGGTTTTGTCAATGTTGTAAAGATGAAGGGCAGAAGATTTACCAATTTAAGTGATTACGAAGAATGCGAGATTCCTGAGTATACGAAGAAGAACCTGGGAATTGTCAGAGACGCCCTGATCGAGGCCGTAGCCGAGACCAGCGAGGAGTACATGGAACGTTATTTCTCCGGCGAAGAATTTACCCAGGAAGAAATCTCTTCTGCGCTCAGAGAACATGTTATAGAAGGAAATATCGTACCGGTCCAGATGGGTTCCGGCATCAACGCCCAGGGATTCAGCCATCTGCTTCAGGCTATCGACAAGTATTTCCCGTCACCCGATAAATTTGAGTGCGTCGGCGTGGATGTATCCACCGGCGAGCGCTTTACAGCCAAATATAACGACGATGTTTCCCTGTCGGCCAGAGTATTTAAGACCATTGCCGATCCGTTTATCGGTAAATATTCACTGATGAAGATTTGCACCGGTTCCCTGAAGCCCGACAGCGTGATTTACAACGTGAACAAGGACGCGGAGGAGAAGGTTCAGAAGATTTATCTGTTAAGAGGCAAGGACGTCATCGAAGTGCCTGAGTTAAAGGCCGGAGATATCGGCGCTGTGGCGAAACTGAGCGTGACACAGACAGGCGATACGATTGCAGTCCGCACCGCACCGATCGTTTACCATAAGCCGAAGATTTCCACACCGTATACATATATGGCTTACTCAGCCAAGACGAAGGGTGACGAGGATAAGATTTCTTCAGCCCTCGCAAGACTGATGGAGGAAGATTTAACGCTGAAAGCAGTCAATGACGCCGAGAACCGCCAGAGCTTACTCTACGGTATCGGAGATCAGCAGCTGGAGATTGTTGTAAGCAAACTGCTTGCCAGATATAAAGTTGATATCGTCCTCACCAAACCGAGATTTGCATTCCGTGAGACACTCAGAAAGAAAGTGGAGGCTCAGGGCAAGTATAAGAAACAGTCCGGTGGACATGGCCAGTACGGCGACGTTAAGATGGAATTCGAACCGTCCGGCGATTTAGAGAAACCGTACGTATTTGAAGAGAAAGTATTCGGCGGCGCCGTTCCGAGAAACTATTTCCCGGCAGTAGAGAAGGGCATACAGGAATGCGTTGTCAAGGGACCGCTTGCCGGTTATCCGGTAGTAGGCCTTAAGGCTACCCTGACGGACGGTTCTTACCATCCGGTAGACTCTTCGGAGATGGCATTCAAGATGGCCGCCACACTGGCATTCAAGAAGGCATTTATGGAAGCCAACCCGGTTCTTCTCGAGCCAATCGCTTCCCTGAAGGTGATTGTGCCGGATAAATTCACCGGTGACGTTATGGGCGATTTAAACCGCAGAAGGGGACGCGTTCTTGGAATGAACTCCGATCACCACGGCAAACAGATTATCGAAGCAGATATCCCGATGTCTGAACTGTTCGGATATAATACGGATCTCCGTTCCATGACCGGCGGTATCGGCACCTATTCCTACGAGTTCAGCCGCTATGAGCAGGCTCCGGGCGACGTACAGAAGAAGGAAGTGGAAGCAAGAGCCGCAGAGGCTGCTGAGAAAGATTAAGCGCTGCGGGAAGGACTATCCGTCCCGCCAATCATTTGAATCAACCGTTTTTTAAACAGTCAATATGGGGATATGAGTATCGACGGTGAAACGCATGTCCTATTGGTTTTACCGCCAAAAGGAACTGCCGCAGAGGAAAATTTCTGCGGCAGTTTTTTACAGCGAACGGGCTGAGTCTGAACCGAAATTTGTGCAACTTCCAGATATCACCATGCAAAGCGGCCGATATGGTGATTTTTACAGCTTATTTCGTCTTTTAATTCCGCCTTTTATGCGCAATATGCCGAAAATAAAAATAAAGCTTACATTAAAGTGTGAAAAATGGTATGATTAATATAGAGTGGCAAGAATATGCCCAATTTGACGAAGCAGGAATGTACAGTTTTATTTTATGTTGTTGTCAACGATGAGAGGTCCGCAGAGCGTACTTTTCATCGTTTTGCATTGACAGCAGAGACTGGGAAGAGCGTGTTTTGCGGCGTCGGCAGCTGTTGACAGTGTGGTGTAAGTTCAGGAGGGATAGAATGAATAAAGGCGATTATATGGTTCATTGGAGCGGCAAGGTCTGTGTGTTGAAGGACGTGGCTGAGATGAATTTGACAGGGACGAAGAGAGAGTATTATATCCTAACCCCTGTGAGAGACCAGGCGGAAAAGATTTATGTCCCTACTGAAAAGACGGAAGGAGTTCTCCGGCCGGTGCTTTCAAGGAAGGAAGCCCTGGAGCTGGCTGGGCGGATCAAGGATATTGAGCCGCTGCTGATTAAGGACGAAAGACAGCGCGCACAGGAGTACAAGGATGCCTACTATTCGCAGGATTATATGAATCTGGTCAGGATTGCCAAGGAACTATATCAGAGAAAAGAACGCAGAGGCAGGGAAGGAAAGAAACTTCCGTCCAAGGATGCCCAGATGATGACTCTGGTGGAGAAGACCTTTGAGGAGGAGATGGCGGTGGCCCTGGGGGTTGACACCGGTGAAGTGAAAGAACTGCTGGAGACGGGAAGCATGAACCGGCTGTAAAAGCAGGATGGTTTGATGTTCCGGTTGCATTACAATATCATTACGGCAGCCCGGACAGTGACGAAAGAACAGGAAAAGCGTTCTTTCGTCTCTGTCCGGGCTGCTTTTTTGCTTTGCAGGATGCGGACCGGCAGCTCTGTATAACCTTCTTAATACAGGAGAACATTGAATCGGCGCGGCGGCAAAAAACACGCCTCTCAGATCTTCCATCTACAATCAATAAAAAGAAAATACATGGAATTGTAAGAAAATTGCAAAGATTGGTAAATGTTTCTATTGTATAATAAGTCGTAACCGTTCGGGAGGAGAGGTTCTCCGGGTGGTAACCGGAAAGAGAACGGATCATTATAGCAGATAAGAATAGAAGATGACGCAGATTGTCAGGTGGGTAAGTGAGTGAAGGAAAAAGAAGAGATGCAAAAGAGAACGGACAGGATGATAGCGGCAGTATGCATTTTAACAGTAATGGTATGCCTGATTTTCGGGGTATGCTTTAAATACAGATTCAGACTGGCTGAGCCAGTTTTTGTGGAGCAGAATACGGCGGTGACCGCTTTTTATGAAGAAGATGAAGAACGGTCTGTATGGTATGCCGATATCACGCTCTGCTATATTACAGGAAGAGGCGATAACAGGCGGCTTCAGTCGATGGAATTTCCTGAACTGGGACAGCATGAGGTGATGAGAGAGTTCAGCGAGACGCCGAAGGTGCAGAACCAGTATGTCATCCATACCGTAAGCGGAAGGATTCCCGTCTCCGTGCAGGAGAATTTTGACGGATATAAGGTGCTTACAAGAGGCAAAGCGGTTTACACGGACGGGAGCGAGGCTGAAATCAGCCTGGGAAACATGGTTCTGGCCCACGGCCCGATGGATGCCGAGATGGGGGAAGTGGTCTCTTCCTCCTCCAGTTCTGACGGGAAGGATGAGATGGTGGTGCGGATGAAGGGAGATGCGATGTTGAATATAAAGCGGGTGCTGTCTCCGGATGAATCATTCGGCACATTCAGTATCACGGTTAACGGAAGAAAACTGGCGGTGGAGCCGGATCAGGAAAAGGATGGATTCATAAGACTGAAAGAAGGAGATACGCTGACGCTTCAGAGCCAGTGGAACGGGGAAAACGCATATAATACTCCGTCCGGCCTTCTTTCATCCGTCGTGATCCTGGAACTGGAGGGGCGGGTGAAACAGACGCTTCTTTACGTTCACGCCGTCCTGCAGCCGGCCGGCGGTGATTTTATTAATATTTGGAAATATCTCAATCAGAGAGGAGTGTTTTAAATGGCATCCAGGAGTAAGAAAATATTCTGGGGAATTATCCTCGCCTCACTCCATATCAACATGTTTGGCATGGTGCTTCTTCCGGCCTGTTTCGGTTTTGCGATCCTGTATTTTGGGATCCTGGATTTGGAGAAAGGAGGCGCCGTTTTTCTGCTGTCCAAAAAGCAGATGAAGATCTACCATGTGCTCGCGGCGGCTCTGGTTTTCGTATCGGGAATCATAGGTTTTATGTCGATTTTCAGTATCCTGCCCGATTCGGAGGCCTGGTATCTGATTCCCTGCATTCTCGAATATATTGTATGTTTTGTGCTGATGGAAGTTTACGTGGAAAACAGGCCGTCACTTCGGGGCCTGAAAAGAGGCTATACGCTGGTAATGGGGGTTGCCCTCACCGGATACTGGCTGAGCCTTTTTGTGAGTTCGAACGGCTGGCAGGTTTTCTGCGCTGTCATCATTTTGGTATGCCGCGTCATGGTTTTAACCGCCGCATACAGCGATAGAAAAGCCGATGTTTTAGAGATTTTTGAAGAAAAAGTTCTTTGATAAAACCGCCTGATATGAGATAATAGACTCATATGGAGGTTACATCTGATGAGGATTATTGATTTTAAGGAAAGTAAATGCATGCACTGTTATAAGTGCGTCCGTTATTGCGATGTGAAGGCAGTCATGATTAAAGATGGAAGGGCAGAGGTCATAGAGGATAAGTGCGTTCTCTGCGGCCACTGCCTTCATGTCTGTCCGCAGTCGGCCAAGACGATGGCCAGCGATCTCGATACGGTTAAGTATTATATCAGGCAGGGGTACCGGGTGGTGGTCTCCCTGGCTCCCGCCTATATGGGCTTTTTCCAGGATGTAGCGCTGGGCCAGATTCATGAGGCATTCAGAAAACTGGGCTTTTTTGATGTCAGGGAGACGGCGGAAGGTGCGGCGGCTGTGACGGCGGAGTACACCAGGCTCCTTGAGGAGGGGCGGATGGACAATATTATCACGACGTGCTGTCCCAGTGTCAATGACCTGATTGAAATATATTACCCGAAGCTGGTGCCCTATATGGCTCCTGTCGTATCTCCAATGGTGGCACACGGACGTATGCTTAAGAAGGAGTACGGCGGGGATACGAAGGTGGTATTTGTCGGCCCCTGCATTGCCAAGAAGAAAGAATCCACGGATTCGAGAAATGCGGCGAGCATCGATGCCGTTCTGAATTTCAATGATATTAAAAAATGGCTGCAGGACGAACAGATATCGCCGGCCGGCTGCGGGGACATTCCGTTTGCACATCTGGAGCCGAAGGTAAACCAGCTCTATCCGGTAACGGGCGGAGTAATCAGTTCCGTCCTGACCACGGGAAACCAGACGGACAGCTACAGAAAGCTCCATATTCACGGAACGAAAAACTGCATTGAATTCTGCGACAGCATGATGGCCGGAGAGATCGACGGCAGTTTTATCGAGATGAACATGTGCACGGGCGGCTGCATCAACGGCTCGGCTCCTCTGGACAGGGAAGTTTCCCGGTTCAGGGTAAAGATCGACATGGAGGAGCGGATTTCCAGGGAACCTGCCGACGGCGGGATGCTGCGCAGCATGAGCGAAGGCGTGGGCCTTAAAAAGCAGTACCGCGACCGCTCCACAAACGACCTGATGCCGACGGAGGAACAGATCCGGGAAATCCTTGCAAAGACAGGCAAGAAGACGCCGGAGGATGAGCTGAACTGCGGAGCCTGCGGTTATTCTACCTGCAGGGAGAAGGCAATCGCCGTTTTCCAGAAGAAGGCGGAGCTTAACATGTGTATCCCTTACATGCATGACCGGGCCGAATCCCTGGCAAACCTTGTGATGGACACATCCCCCAACCTTGTCATGATCGTGGATGGGGATATGAAGATAATGGAGTACTCGGCGGTGGGGGAACGGTACTTTGGTAAGACCAGAGCCGAGGCAATCCAGATGTATTTATTCGAGTTTATTGACCCTACGGATTTCCAGTGGGTGTATTCGACCCATCAGAGTATCCGGGGCAAGAAGGTGGATTATCCCGAGTATAACCTGTCAGCCCTGATCAATATCGTATATGTGGAGAAAAAGGATGTGGTCCTTGCAACCATCATCGATATCACGGAGCAGGAATACCAGGCTAAAAAATATTATGAGAAGAAACTGAACACGGTGGAGCTGGCCCACGAGGTAATCAGGAAACAGATGACGGTTGCCCAGGAGATTGCCGGACTGCTGGGAGAGACGGCGGCGGAGACAAAAATCACGCTGTTGGATCTGTGCGATTCCCTGTTGGAGGACGGGGAGGAAGATCAGGCCTCCGGCAGAAAAAAGAAGAGACGGGGCGCAGCCTCTGTATCCGGGAAGGAAGGCAGGGGATAGGGAATGGGAATTAAGGTCGATATTGCATACAAAAGCCTGAATAAGAATGAGGAGGAGCTCTGCGGCGATAAGGTAGAGATTCTCCACACGGAAGATTCCCACATCCTGATCCTGGCCGACGGCATGGGAAGCGGCGTGAAAGCCAACATTCTGGCGACGATGACCTCCAAAATTCTGGGAACCATGTTCCTGAGAGGAATTTTACTGGAGGAATGCGTGGAGACCATTGCGGAGACACTGCCTGTCTGTAAAGTCAGGCAGATGGCGTATGCGACGTTCAGTATCCTGCAGGTCTATGACGACGGCTCCGCCTACCTGGTGGAATTTGACAATCCGGGCTGTATTTTTATCCGCAACGGAAAAATCATGAAGATACCGGAGAATTACCGGATGATTGAGAACAGAAGGATCAATGAGTACCATTTTAACGTGCAGATGGGGGATGCTTTTATCCTGCTCAGCGATGGGGCCATCAATGCGGGTGTCGGGGAACTGCTGAACTTCGGCTGGAACTGGGACAGCGTGGCGGAGTATGCCCTCAGGGAATATGGAAAAACAATCTCCGCGATGCATCTGGCCGCGGCGGTCAGCCAGGCCTGCAATGACCTTTACCAGTATCGGCCGGGCGATGACACGACGGTGGCCGTGCTGAGGATTGGTGAGAAAAAGCTGATTAACCTGATGACGGGTCCGGCGGCCAACCAGGAAGACGATGAAGCGATGATAAAAGACTTCATGGCCGACGGCAGCGCGCTCAAGATAGTATGCGGTGGAACCAGCGCCAATATTGTGGCCCGTGTGCTGGAAAAGAAGATTGATGTATCGGTTGGGGAGATCGACCCGAATATCCCTCCGACGGCATATATAGAGGGAATCGACCTTGTGACCGAAGGTGTGGTGACCCTGAACCGCGTTCTCAAATTCCTGGAGCAGTATACAAGGGATGATGAGATTGACGAGGAATTTTTTATGGAACTGGATAAACCCAACGGAGCCTCCATGCTGGCAAAACTGTTGATTGAGAGCTGCACGGATCTACACCTCTTTGTGGGAAAAGCCGTGAATGGAGCCTACCAGAATACGGAACTGCCGTTCCAGCTTGGAGTGCGGCAGAAGCTGGTGGATCAGATTGAGGATGTGATGAGGCGGCTGGGGAAGACGGTGGCAGTAAAATATTACTAGGGCGTGTTTGAAAATTGCTTTCCCGCCAGCTGATTACCGGCACGGCCGGCGGGGCAGGGCAGTAAAAATTCCGGCAGTCCGCTGGCATATGGGGCAATATCATACTGCTGGAAATAGATTATAACCCCATCCGGTGACAGATAAAAGCTGTCAGGATCGAATGTATTTAACAACAGTTTAGGGTAATCATCGAAAAAAGATGCAGGGTTGTCTTTAAGCAGTCCTGCGATCTGAGATTGAATACTGAGTCGGATTTTTTGCCGGTAAAGGGGTTCATGGGGATAGATATCCTGGAGTGAGATACGCCTGCCGGTTGAGAGACTCCAGGTATCGGATGTCCGGACGGTTGAACCGTGGGCGCCTCCCATGAATGTGTACTGATCCACGTACAGACTGGTGATGCAGCCGGAATTGAAGGTCACTTTGTAAACCATATCGTATTCATAGCTGTGAAACGGAGGGAAATTTTTTTGAATATACCGGGCCGATTCGACGGCCTGAGGATAGAGCACTGTTTTACAGTAATCTTCCTTTTCTTTTGCAAGTGAGCTATAAAATTGATTGATGGAACGAACTGCATCCTGATTGCAGGTCGATGTAAAAACTGGGTATTTTATATTGTATATCAGGACTGGTATGTCGTTGAAGTAAAGAGTGTTATGAAGCACGGCCGGTGTGATAATCTGCATATCGGTTTCCAAATTTTGTTTTTATATTGTATGAATGGGCGGCCGGAAATATGTTTTGGCCGGGAAGAGGGCGGTACGGGCCAGGCAAGGGAACAACTGGCCCGTTCGCTACTCTTCAGATAAGCCGCCTCAGATTAAAACCTGGTTGTTGAAATGGTAAGCTTTCTGTTATATCATAGAAAGTGATAGGACAGGAGGAAATTGAATATGGAAGAAACGCATGACAACAGATATTTGCCAGCCAATAATTTACTGATAATTATAAATGAAATCCAGAACAGTTATAAAGAAATGATAAAAAGAAGCAGCAATAGGATTTCTTTTGATGTAAGTGAGTCGGATACAATAAGAAATATTGCAGAAAAATATAATATGACCGAAAATGATTTGATATTAAGCCTTATTTTTTGCTGTGATTCTACAATAAAACAGATTGAAAAAATTAACAAGCGCAGTAAAAATAAACATATGGAAAATGTAAAAGGATTAAGAGAGAATCTATTTAAGATGTTCACAATCAGCAACGGAGGCATCCATTCTGCGGGATTTGATTCAATCTTTGGAGCGGAAACATTGCTCAGGTTGGAGGCCGCCGTTGATTTCATAAATGATGAACTGGCTCCGGAGGACGTTGAAACGGAGAAAATAAGCCGGTTCGCACAGCAGGTTCAGGAACTCATCAAAGATGTGAAACAGAGCATCATTGATGAAGAATTAAAAAATCTGATTTTACAAGACTTGTGCGGTGTCGGTGATAAGCTGACAAAATATATGGTATTGGGAATGGATGCGGTTTATGAAAGCGTGAAATCGACGGTTGGGGCATTAATGATGAATTACAGGGATGACTTTACCGAGGATGAAAAAGGTGTGATAAGAAAAGTGTTATGTTTGATGGGAACATTCAATACGGAGTTTGGTTTTGTAAAAAATGTCAGCATGCTGACATCGGCTGCTATAAAGCTCTTAAAGTAATCATGGCTGCACAATCCCTGGTACAGTCCGATAAATTGTCCTGTTATCCATAATAACAAAGGATGGCAGATAGTTCGGGAGAAATTGTAAATGAAAATGCGAAACGATTATACATGCCCGCTGGAACTGACCCACGATATGATTAAAGGCAAGTGGAAACCAATCATTCTGTGGCAGCTCAGCAAGGGAACCAGTTCTTTATCCGACCTGAAAAGGGAGATAAAGGGAATCAGCCAGAAAATGCTGCTTCAGCATTTAAATGAGCTGGGTGACTGCGGCGTGGTTGGGAAAACATCATATGAGGGGTATCCGCTCAGAGTAGATTATTACTTAACGGACCGCGGGAATAAGATCTTTGAAGCCGTTTCCATTATGCAGAGTGTCGGTATTGAAATCATGGTGGAAGACAATAAGACGGAGCTTTTGAAGGAGAAAGGGCTTTTATAGTTACAAAAAAGTGTGTACTTTACCTGGCCGGAAGGAACCGATATAATGGAGGCAGAGGAGGGATACACATGAGAGACGTTGAAACGACAATCGGAAATCTGATAGACAAGCAGGGAGTGGCCTTTATCGGCTCTGTCGACGGGGACGGTTTTCCCAATATGAAGGCCATGCTGCCGCCGAGGAAGAGAGAGGGCATTAAAACATTCTATTTTACAACCAACACTTCTTCAATGAGAGTTTCCCAGTACAGGGCCAACCCAAAAGCCTGTGTCTATTTCTGCGACAGGCGGTTTTTCAGAGGGGTTATGCTCATCGGCACGGCCGAGGTGCTGGAGGACAGCGGGAGCAAGGAGATGATCTGGCGGGAGGGCGACACGATGTATTATCCGGAAGGCGTGACGGATCCGGATTATTGTGTGCTGCGGTTTACTGTGGAAAAAGGGCGTTTTTATAGTAATTTTAAGTCGGAGAGTTTTGAGGTGTAAAGAACTGGTATAAGAAAATGATAGATGGAGCTTAATGATATTTAGGACTTTGGGTGGAATATAAAACTGCCTTTAAGTAAGAAAATGGCCGGCAGCCTTGCAGGGATATGATGTCTTTTGCGAGGGATGCCGGTTGTTTTGATTTGGCCTAAATATAACAGGTGATATGGCATATACTGTTTGCTTTTATCGTTAGAATTAAAAAAATGTCGCTTAACTGTTAGTTAAGCGACATTTTTTGACCAAGTCTTAAGTTCCTGTAAATTATAACATCCTTTTTAACCATGGTCAACTGTCAGAAAAGAAAAGAATTGGCAATAAATCCTAAGATTATCTTATTTTTTACTATTTTTCTGGAAATGGTCCAAAGTTCTAACTGGGTTTTCAAATAATTCCATTTTGATTATTAACTTAATAATAACAAAAAACATGATAGGAAAGAAAGGGGACAGAATGAGGTTCGAAAGTTGTCGCTTAACTAACAGTTAAGCGACGGAGGACTGCTTATGGAACGATGGTATGTATTATATACGGTGCCGGGAAAAGAGCAGGAGGCTGCCGAACTTTTGGAGAGGTCAGTCAGCCATGCTTTTTGGATACGCTGTGGCGTTCCCAAAAAAGTAAAGGTGTTCCGTTCCGGTGGAATTTTGCATCTTTTAGAAGATGTTATGTTTCCCGGATATCTGTTTATACAAACAGAGCATGCAGAGAAACTTGCAAAAGAACTGGAAAAAGCCAGACAATTTCCTCAGTTTATTACCAGCACGGCCGGTACAAAGCAGGATATACTCACGCCGGTGGAAGAAAAGGATATGCGCTTCCTGGAGGATGTATGCGGAGAGGATCTGCAGCATGCTATGGGGGTGACTCGGATTACATTGGATAGTGAGAACCAGATTGTCCGGGCCGATGGGGTTCTGGAACACTATCGGAATCAAATTGTGAAATTAAACTTACACAAGCGGTTTGCCATTGTAGAGATTGAGCTGTTTAATCGGAGACAGGCGGTTTTATTCGGTGTGAGACTGGAACAGGATCAG
Organism: [Clostridium] symbiosum; assembly: GCA_036419695.1. Classification (NCBI taxonomy): domain Bacteria; kingdom Bacillati; phylum Bacillota; class Clostridia; order Lachnospirales; family Lachnospiraceae; genus Otoolea; species [Clostridium] symbiosum. The sequence continues at coordinate 3,300,872 of CP143946.1, read as the reverse complement.
GCCGGATAATGGCAATCAGGCTGAGTTATTATTAAAAATAGCAGGAAAGAAATTGGGGTGCTTCTGTGATCTATGTCATGGAGGGACGAAGATGGAGCATAAAGCGGAGGCAGGGTGTCAAGCGATATTGAATTGACACCCTGCATTACCGATTTGATCACAGTTCGGAAATTAATTCCGGAATGGCGAAGCATACCCAAATGAGGTTGATAGAATGTGGTATGTGATTCAGACATTAACTGGGAAGGAAATGGAGCTGGTTAGTGTGATCGAGAAAGCGCTCGGAGAAAAGTATAAGGGAAGCGACGAGAAAAGCGATGAGAAAAGCTATGTAACATGTTTTGTAATCAGACGTGAATATGTCTGGCGGATTGAGGGCAGCTTTCGTCCGCACATAGAACCACTGTTCCCTTCTTATGTATTCGTCGAAACCAATACGCCTGATAAGTTTTTTTATGATCTGAAGCAAATTCCCAAACTGACAAAGCTTTTGGGCACCGATGGGGTATTCAGGACGGTCCGGGAAGAAGAGGAAAAACTGCTTCGAAAACTGATTGGGAATGCTCCGGAATATATCATTCGCCGTTCACCGATATGGGTGAATGAAGAAGGTGAAATTGTCGCGGCAGGAGGCGTTTTAAAAGATAATCTCGACAAAGTCGTGAAAAAAAGACTGAGGAAACGGATCGTTGTGATAGAGATTCCGTTTTTGGACGAGATGAGACGGATTGAGATTGGGGTTAAGGTGGAAAGAGAAAGACATCAGGAGAACAATAACGGAAGCAATTAAGATTGATTATAAATAGATATAGTTATAGAAGGAAGGGCTGATAAAGTCCTTTTTTTGATTCATAGGAAATTGCATTCTATAAATCAAAAAACGCTCTGCAAGGATGCATATGCCGCGCATAGGCAGACAGTTGCTGAAGCAACCGCACGGCAGCGCAAAGATTACGCAAGCAGGATTCTTTGTACTATCCCAAAATGATAGTGATCAATTGTTACAGTAATGCAAGGGAGGAGAAATATTATGCTGAAGGTACCATTTTCACCGCCGGATATCACAGATGAGGAGATAAGTGAAGTTATCGATGCACTAAAGTCAGGATGGATTACCACAGGGCCGAAGACGAAAGAATTTGAAAGCCAGATTGCCGCTTTCGTCCATGCTCCGAAAGCAGTTTGCCTGAACTCAGCTACGGCCTGTATGGAACTGGCACTTCACTTTCTCGGAGTGGAGCCAGGGGACGAGGTAATCACCAGCGCTTATACATATACTGCCAGTGCCAGCGTGGCTTGCCATGTGGGCGCTAAACTGGTTTTGGTGGACACGGCTCCGGATTCCTATGAGATGGATTACGATAAACTGTCGAGTGCAATCACTGAAAAAACCAAGGTGATTATACCCGTAGACATTGCAGGGGTGCTCTGTGATTATACCCGGATTTTTCAGATTGTGGAAGAAAAAAGAGCCTTGTTTCATCCTGCCAATGAGATTCAGGAGAAATTTGGCCGCGTAATTGTGATGGCCGATTCGGCGCACGCATTCGGTGCGTCCCGGAATGGAAAAATGTGTGGAGAAATAGCAGACTTTACCAGTTTCTCTTTTCATGCTGTGAAAAACCTGACGACTGCCGAAGGCGGCGCGTTGGTTTGGAAAGCGATTCCAGGTATTGATGACGAGTGGATTTACCATCAGTTTATGCTGCTGTCTCTTCACGGACAGAGCAAGGATGCTTTGGCAAAAACAAAACTGGGGGCCTGGGAATATGACATTGTCATGCCTGCCTACAAATGCAATATGACCGATATTATGGCGGGGATTGGCCTGGCTCAGATGAAGCGGTATCCGGAGCTTTTAGAGCGGAGAAAAGAAATATTATCCCGGTACCATAAAAGTTTTGACGGGCTGCCGGTAGAACTTATTTCCCACGACGGCGTCGATGCGAATGGCAATGAGTTTCATTCCAGCCGTCATCTCTGCCTTGTCCGCCTGACCGGAAAAAGCCTGGAATTCAGGAATCAGTTAATCACTGATATGGCGGAGGCCGGTGTGGCTGCCAATGTTCATTATAAACCACTGCCAATGCATACGGCATATAAAAAGCTGGGATTTGATATCGCAGATTATCCCAATGCCTACAGGCAGTTTGAAAATGAAATTACATTACCGCTCCATACTTGTCTGACGGATGAGCAGGTTGATTTTGTGGCGGAGACTTTTAAACAGTGTTATTTAGCATTGGACGCGGCAGAAAAAGATGAATGAGCGGCAAAGCAGGAAGAACGAAAACAGAGAGAAAATGAGTTTTAGTTTTCTCCCTTGCTGTGTGTCGTTAATGTATAACCTGGAAGAGGATGTCGGAAGGAGAATGGGAACATGATCTGCAGTTGGGAAAAACTTCCTCATTTTATGCGGACAGAAGAAGTCAGGCCATATTATGAAATTCTGAGGCGTCGTAGAATCAGCCTGATGATGAAACGGACTTTCGATTTCGTAATGTCCAGCGTGCTGCTGGTGCTTTTATCGCCTCTTTTCCTTATTTTGTCCATTTGGATTCATCTGGATTCTCCCGGATCGGTTTTTTATCGTCAGGAACGGATTACCCAGTACGGCAGAACCTTTCGAATTTACAAATTTCGAACCATGGTACAAAATGCCGACAAAATAGGGAGCCTGGTAACCGTAGGAGGCGATTCACGGATTACAAAAGTCGGGCAAAAACTTCGCGGCTGCCGCCTGGATGAAATCCCACAGCTCATCAATATCTGGAAAGGTGAGATGACCTTTGTCGGAACCCGCCCGGAAGTGGCGAAATATGTGAAATGGTATACGAAAGAGATGTATGCGACATTGCTTTTACCTGCGGGGGTGACTTCGGAGGCCAGTATTGAGTTTAAGGATGAGGATAGGATTCTGGTAGAGAAGACGGCGGAAGGGAAGAGCGTGGATGAGGCGTATTTGGAGGATGTGCTGAGGGAGAAGATGAGGTGGAATCTGTCAGCGCTCTATAAATGCAGGTTATCATATGATATTAAAATATTAATTAAGACTATGAGAGCGGTTATATAATTGAAATGTTCTTACAGTGAAGGAAGATATATGCAGGTTTCAGTAGTAATTCCAGTTTATAATGAAGAAAAATACATAGAGAAATGTATCGAATCCCTATTGTGTCAGACATTTCCTAAATCTGACATGGAATGGATATTTGTAGATGGATGTTCCAAAGATCAGACGAAAGAGATATTGCTTAGATATCAGAAACAGTGGCCTGAGTTAATTAAAATATTATTAAACCCAAATAGAACGGTACCATATGCGATGAACACCGGCATAGGGGAATCTGTGGGAATTTATATTATTCGGTTGGATGCCCACGCTGAATATCCGGAGACTTATATTGAAAAATGCGTTCATTATCTGAATACAACAGATGCTGATAATGTTGGAGGACTTGCAGAAACCAAAGGGCACAGTGAGATGGGGAAAATTATATCTTTGATGCTCTCATCAAAATTTGGAGTTGGTAACTCACAATTTCGCATCAACGGAAAAAGTGGATTTGTTGATACAGTACCATTCGGAGCTTTTAGAAGAACGGTTTTTAAGAAACTGGGAGGCTATGATGAACGCCTAACAAGAAATCAAGACAATGAAATGAATTACCGGATAAGAAAAAACGGCGGTAAAATTTATTTGGCGGAAGATATACATTTTGCATACTATGCAAGAGATACTATTAAAGGGATATTGAAAATGGCTTTTCAGAACGGAAAATGGAATGTTATTACCAGCCGATTATGTCCGGGTACAATGGGAATACGCCATTTTATTCCTATGGCTTTTGTAGTTTCCCTTTTATTTCTTATTCCATGTTCAATGTTAGGTGAAATATGGAAAATTCTTTTATCTCTTGAGTTATTTTTATATGGTCTGCTAGATATTATTTTTTCAATAAAAGCAGGAGAAGCATTGAGTGAGCGGCTATGGCTTCTTTTTTTATTTCCATCGTTTCATATCTCATATGGCATAGGCTCGCTTGGGGGAGTCATTGCAATTATGAAAAAAGAATTTAGGATAAACAAAGGGGAAGAAAATAATGTCATTATTTGGAAAAATTAAGGATAGAGAAGAAAAAATTGCTTTGGTTGGTTTAGGATATGTGGGTATGCCAATTGCAGTGGCTTTTGCCAGAAAGGCAGAAGTGATTGGCTTTGATGTAAATGAAGCCAAAATAGAGTTATATAAGGCGGGAATCGATCCGACGAAAGAGGTTGGTGACGATGTAATTAAGGAAACCACAGTTGAATTTACAAGCGACGAAAGGAAATTGCAAGAAGCAAAATTCTATATTGTAGCGGTTCCTACACCTGTAAATCAGGATAAGACACCGGATCTTTCTCCGGTAGAAGGGGCTAGTAGAATATTAGGACGAAATTTATCGAAGAATTCAATTGTTGTTTATGAATCTACAGTATATCCAGGAGTTACTGAAAACGTGTGCATACCAATTCTTGAGAAAGAATCGGGCCTTAAATGCGGTGTTGATTTTAAGATCGGATATTCACCAGAACGCATTAATCCGGGAGACAAAGTACACCGTTTAGAAACAATCAAAAAGATTGTCTCGGGGATGGATAAGGAATCTTTAGAAGAGATCTCTAATGTTTATGAAATGGTAATTGATGCAGGCGTCCACAGAGCATCCAGCATTAAAGTAGCTGAAGCGGCTAAAGTTGTTGAGAATAGCCAAAGAGATATTAACATTGCATTTATGAATGAATTGGCCATGGTCTTTGACCGAATGGAAATTGATACAAATGAAGTGGTTGATGCGATGAATACAAAATGGAATGCGTTAGGTTTCAGGCCAGGATTAGTTGGCGGCCATTGTATTGGCGTGGATCCATATTACTTTGTTTATGAAGCAGAAAAACTTGGTTATCACAGTCAGATTATATTGTCTGGGCGAAAAGTAAATGATAGTATGGGGTCTTTTGTTGCTGACGCTGCAATTAAACAACTAATTCTTGCTAATAAAGCACCTAAAAATTCAAAACTAGCAATTTTTGGACTGACTTTTAAAGAAAACTGTCCAGATATGAGAAATAGTAAATGTGAAGATATTATTGCCAGGTTGCAGGAGTATGGCATTGAACCACTGATAGTAGACCCTTGGGTGAATGAAGATGAAGCACTAAAAGAGTATGGGATAAAGGTGACGGAAATTTCGGAAATTCATGATGTTGACTGTATTATTTTTGCTGTAGCGCATGAAAAATTTAAAAAACTAACGATTGAAAATTTAGAAAAAATGTATAATAAGGATGAGAATAGTGAGAAAATTATAATTGATGTTAAAGCAATTTTTGATAAGAAGGTAATGGAAGAAAGGGGTTATAGATACTGGAGATTATAGAGAGGCATTTTTCCAGTTTTACTAAGAAACGACAATGACAGGAATAATTATTTTAAACTATAATACATATGATGCGACAGAAGAGTGTATTTCTTCTATTTGGAAACATGTTAAGGCTAAATACAAGATATATCTGGTTGACAATAATTCGAAAGAAGAATGCGTAAAAAAGCTAGAGGAAAAATATGGATCAGACCAGAGAATTCATTTAATATTATTGAAAAAAAATTTGGGTTATTCTGGAGGAAATAATGAGGGAATAAAGCTGGCAATTTCCGATGGGGCAAAGAATATTCTGGTAATTAATAGTGATGTTGTATTGCTGAATGATATAGTCACACTTTTGGGGGAGAAAATTGATGGAAATATTGCTTTATCTGGTCCCAAAATCTATTTACCAAGTGGAGAGAATGGTCAATATTTAAGGAAAAATTATAGTTTTTTGTATGCGTTAACAGACAAAAAACCTTTTTATTATTTGAGAAAAATATTTTGTGGTTTGGATGTATGTTACAAATACAAAAATTGGGGAGTCGGACTATCTTTTAGAGGGATGCTTTCGGGGTGCTGCTTTTTGGTCGATGCAAAAAAGTTCGAAAAAATTGGATATTTCGATGATAATGTATTTCTTTATGGTGAAGAATATATCATTGGAAAAAAATTAGAAGCATTAAATTATGAATCTTACTACGAGCCAAAGGCTAAAATTGTTCACAAACATGGTGTTTCTACTGCTCACACTTCAAAAGGCTTTGTAACATATCATACATACGTTAGTTTGTATTATGTATTAAAAAAATATTGTAAAACCAATATAATCAGTTCGCTGATTATTAAACATATTTCTATTATTAATTATATGATCAAAGCTATAAGAGATAATTCATATAGGAAATACTTAAAAAAATTGTATTTGAAACTAGAGGAAATTGATTCGGGAAAGTATAAAATTGACTATTAAAGTTTTTTATGCGAATTGGTGAGAAATGTATAATTGGTTTTTTATCTGTTATTTTTTAATAATGATGCTTAGCTGGTTTTTTTGCTTTTTTGAAAATAAATTGACAAAGCGCACTAAAAAAATCTTGATATTATTTTTTATACTAATATTAAGTAGTCTTATGGCTATAAGACCAGAAACTGTTGCTGATACTGGAAATTATATAAAAATTTATAACCAAGTATCTGAGCTAGATATGAATGAGTTCCATTTCGGAAAACGATTTGAGGGAATTGAATATGCATTTGCCTGGATTATGAAAGGTTTTTCTTATTTTTTTGCTACACCGAGAGCATTTTTCTTTGTCTGTGCAATTTCTACTTCTATGTTACTTATGTATGGATTTTGTTCATGCGAAAAATATATAAATCCTGAAAAGGAACCACATATATTTCCAACTTGGACCCTTTTTTTATGCTACTTTGGCCTTCATTATTGTGGCATCGCGATAAGAGGAGGAGTAAGCATTGGATTAGGAATGTGTGCAATGGCTTATGCTCTTCACAAAAAAAAAGTTAGAGCATTTGTTTTTTTTGTAGCATCCATATGTATTCACTCTATTAGTATTCTTTTTTTAGTTATATATATTATTATATTTATTTTTCCGAGAGTTGGTAAGGAGTATTATATTTTGATTTGGAACTTGTTATTTTTATGTTTATTTTTCAATATCGGAAAAATCGGAATAAGTAGCGGTTCGGAAATCTTATTAAGTCTTTTTTTAAGGATAGGGATACAAGGATTTGATGGTTATCTATCTCGCATGGATTTTAATGTGGGAATAACAGATTGGTATATGCTCTGTGTGACAGGCTTAATTTTGCTGTGTGGTTTCCGAAAAAATGAACATGCAGCTCAATTTCAAAAAGTAGTATTAGTGGGATTAATTATCATCTCTGTAGCTTATCCTATAAGAGCAATAAACAGAGCTTATGACTACTTTTTGTTTTTTTTAGTGCCACTTATTGCAAGTTGTTTTGCGATAGAAGGACATGAAAAAAAGAAGGTGCTTCTATGGCTGTATATGCCTTTGATGTTTGTCGTTCAGTTTAAAATGTGCTATTTTTAGAAAGGATTTTATGGAAAGAAAATATAGAGTATGCCACATTTGTTCCTATTATGAGACACCAATTTTTTCTGATTTTATTCTACATCAAATAGAATTTACAGTACCGAGAGTATTCTACTATCAACATTACAAGCATAAATTTTTGAATGGTGACGAGGCATATGTAGATAAATGTCCCTGCTATAGCAAATGGCAGAGAGCTTTTTTTTATGCTAAACAGGGAAAGGCGATCCAAAAATATAAGGAATATTATCAAGATTCGAATATAGAGTTGAACTTTTCTCATTCTTTGTTTACGAATGGGTATGTTGCATATAAAGTTAAACTTGACTGGAAGATACCCTATATTGTAGCTATTCAAAATACAGATATAAATGTGTTTTTTAAATATCTCTTTTTTTTACGAAAAACGGGTATTGAAATATTAAGAGAAGCTGAAGCAGTTGTTTTAGCTTCCGATAGTTATAAAGAAACTTTGCTTAAACAATATATCCCTAAAAAATATCGAGCGGAAATTGAAAAAAAAATTTTGGTTGTGCCCTATGGAATTAATGACTTCTACAGCGATAACAGATTTGATGGTAAAAAAATAATTAAAGATAAAATAAAAATAATTTCTGTTGGACGTATCGAAACTAATAAGAATCAGTTACTTATATGCAAGGCATTAGAAAGTGGTACTATTTTAGATAAGCCAGTGGAATTGAAAATAATTGGTGAAGATGTAAATGGAAAATTACTTAAAAAAATATGTTCATATAGATTTGTCAAGTACTTTTCATATATGGATAAAAACGAGTTAATGAAACAATATCGAAATTCGGATATCTTTATATTGACATCAAAAACAGAAACTTTTGGATTAGTATATGCAGAGGCATTGAGTCAAGGGTTACCGATTATTTATACATCTAATCAAGGATTTGATAAGCAATTCGACGAAGGTTTTATAGGATATCACGCAAAACTAGAGGCTAAAGAATTAAAAAGAAAAATAGAAAATATAGTAAAAAATTATGGATATTTACAGGGGAATTGCGTAAATGCCTCTCGGAAATTTGAATGGAAAAGTATTAGCAAACAGTATGCTGAATTATATTGGAAAATTTTGTCGAATTAAATACAGTTTATAAAATTGTTTTAAAAAGGGGAGAAGTTATATTTAATCTATTTGCACGGTTCTTAATTGATTGTGAATTAAAAAAACCGAAATAAATTGATAAAATGAAGCTAGTTTGACTTTAGTACAGTTAATTTTACTAAAAGTAAATTATAGTATTAATACGAAGATATAATAGGAGTTCTTATACATATAATGAATATATTTAATAAAGTGTTTTTTAGAAATACGTCGTATACATTTCTTGCAAATATTTTTTCTTTAATAATATCGACAGTTGCAATCCTAATTATTCCACGAAAATTCGGAATTGAGGAATACGGATACTTCCAGTTATACTTATTCTATTCATCCTATGTGGGCTTCTTTCATTTAGGATGGCCTGATGGTTTATATCTAAGGTATGGTGGGAAAGAATATGAAGAAATTGATGAAGATATTATGAGGACACAGTTTTTTCTAATAGTATTGTGCTCTCTGCTTCTGGGACTTATTATGTGGAGACTCTTTCCGCACTTTGTTTTTGAGAAAGAAAAGATAGTCGTTTTAGAACTTACCGCTATTTGTGCCATAGTTATTATACCAAGAACACTATTATGGCTTTTACTTCAGTCTATCGGAAAGATAACAGACTATGCAAAGTTTACAGTTATTGAAAAGTTGGTCTATATTTTTTTAGTAATGGCATTTCTCTTTTTGGATGCAACCGATTATAAATTTTTGATACTAGCTGATCTATGTGGCAAGATATTATCGTTAGTCTGCACATGTATTAATTATCCTAGAATTGTTTTTGGGAAAATTTCTAAAATAAGAGCTACATTTTATGAAATAAAAGAAAATGTTACTGTAGGAATTAAATTAATGTTAGCAAATATCGCGAGTATGTTAATTTTGGGTATTATTAGAAGTGGAATAGAAAAAAACTGGGGGATAACGGCATTTAGCAAAATATCCTTAACATTAACCCTATGCAATTTAATATTAGTTTTTATCAATGCTATAGGAATCGTGTTATTTCCTATGCTTAAAAAATTATCTAATTCTCAACTTCGGGAAACATACCAAGTAATGGAACTTTTGGTTTCGTGCATACTCTTTTTGTTTTTAGCAATTTATTATCCTCTAAAGGCTCTTCTATTAATATGGCTACCTCAATATAGCGAAAGTTTGTATTATATGATTTATTTGTTTCCTATTTGCATATTTGAAAGCAAAATGTCTCTTATTTATACCACATATTTAAAAACACTTCGACAAGAAAAGGTAATAATGAAAATAAATGTCTACATCGTTTTTCTTAGTGCAATTTTAAGCTATATAAACATCGTATTAATTAAAAATTTAGATTTGATGGTTATGAGTATATTGATACTTTTGTGGTTAAGATATGCATTTGCACAGTTTTCAGTGGCTAGAGAAATAAAAGTTTCCTTCATGAAGACAATAAGTACAGATACCCTATTATGTGCAATGTTTATACTTAGTGCTCGATTTATATCTAAAGGAGGGATCTCTTTAACTTTATATATGGTATTCTTGGTAGCATTTTTTATATTGGAAAAAAAGAATATTGAAAAAGCAATAAAAAGTGTAAGAGAAATTTAATGAAGGCTCTCGCGGGTTCTTGATTGCTCGTGCCAGTATTAGTTTATATCAGAAAAAATTTCTATTTAAAAAAAGATAAATTTTGAGAAAATCATCCAGAATAAGTCCAGATAATTTTCTCATGAGGAGAGAATGAATGATTACTATTATCGAAAAAATAAACCAAAATGCAAAAGAGTATCCAACTTGCATTGCCTACTATTGTGAAAAAAATATTGGAGGGGATAAATCGTCAGCTCTTACCTGGCAGGAACTAAAAGAAAAGTCAGATAAACTAGCATATTATCTTAGCAGATCTCTTACCAGTAATACTCCGATCATCGTATACGGACATAAAGATCCCTATATGCTGGTATGTTTTCTTGCATGTGTAAAATCAGGGCGGGCATATTGCCCAATCGATATATCTGTTCCTCTGAATCGTATAGAAGCAATTATTAAGGAGGTATCTCCAGAAATCATTCTTACGACAGAAGAACTTTCTTTAGAATATAACAATATTCTTTCTTACAAAAAAATTCATTCAATTATTGAAAACGAAACGGGTCAAATTGAAGACTCACAGTCCATATCATCAGAAGATGTATTTTATATTATCTTTACATCCGGTAGTACCGGCACACCGAAAGGCGTTCAAATCACAAGAGACAGTCTGGATCGCTTTATACAGTGGGGGCTTACGCTGGGAAGTGGAATTCAGGAAAACGAAAAAAATGTTTTTCTTAATCAGGCACCGTTTTCCTTTGATCTGTCAGTGATGGATTTGTATTTATCTCTGTATTCCGGTGGAACTTTGTGGGCACTTGACAAGAAAGTTCAGGGAGATATGAGGTTACTTTTTGAATCCTTTAAGCAGTCAGAAGCGTCCATATGGGTTTCAACCCCATCTTTTGCTGATGTATGTCTAGTGGATCCGTCTTTTAGGCAGGAACTTTTACCGAAGCTCAAACGTTTTCTGTTTTGTGGAGAGACTCTGACAAACCGGACAGCCGAGCGCCTAATGAGAGCATTTCCTAATGCAGAAATTGTTAATACCTATGGTCCAACTGAGTCTACGGTTGCCGTAACAGAGGTGCTTGTGACACCGGAAGTGAATCAGAACAATAATCCGTTGCCGGTTGGAAAGGCGAAAAAGGGCACTTGGATTTTTATTATGGACGAGCAGGGAAATAGTTTGCCGGAGGGAGAACACGGTGAAATTGTGATTGTTGGAGATACGGTAAGTGTAGGATACTGGAACAATCAAGACCGTACCAGGAAGGTGTTTGGAGTCCGCGAAATAGAAGGGCATCCCTATCGACTTTATCATACCGGAGATAAAGGGTACCTGAAAGATGGACAATTGTTTTACTGCGGAAGAATTGATCTGCAGATAAAGCTGCATGGGTATCGGATTGAACTGGAAGATATTGAAAGCAATATCATGAAACTTCCCGAGATTCAAAAGGCGGCGGTTCTTCCAGTTTATAGAGATGGGCAGGTGCGCAGTTTGACAGCTTATGTTGTAACCAGAAATGTGGCGACAGATTCATTCTCTATGACACAGAAATTGAGGGAAAAATTAAAAGAATATTTGCCGGAATATATGATTCCTAAAAAGATGGTGTTTTTGGAGACACTTCCTATGACGAATAATGGTAAAGTTGATCGAAGAGCGTTGGGAGGAATGAAGAGATGATGAGTCTTTTTTCCGGCTATACTTTTTTCGTATATTTGTTGCTTCTGTTGCTACCGGCCATCTTCTTGGGGATGGCAGAAAAAACCTTGCGGGGATACCGAATTGTTTTGACAGTGTGGTTTATATGGGCCGTTTTTCATAGTTCACCAGTGCAGTTTCTGTATCTGATTTTCTATGCAGTGCTTTCTATTTATACAGTAAAAATATATCTGTTCTTGCGACAAAAATATGGGCGAAATAGATATATATATGTCCACGCAGTTTTTTTTGCTATCGCTCCGCTAATTATCAGTAAAATTTCAGGTATTTATGGAAAAAACTGGTTGGCCTTTTTAGGGGTTTCTTACATGTGCTTTAGAGTCGTTCAGGTGCTTATAGAAACTTACGACGGAGTTATAAAAGAAATCAATGAAATTCAGTTTTTAGAATTTCTTCTCTTTTTTCCTTCTCTGAGTTCAGGGCCAATCGATCGCAGTCGACGCTTTGCAGAAGATGACGGGAAAATTTACACCAGAGAAGAGTACCTATTACTTCTCTCTAGTGGATTATATAAGATTGTCCTGGGACTTTTTTATAAGGTTGTATGTTCGGGAATCTTTTATAAACTTCTGAGCGAAGTGTTTGCTGTACGGTATAAGCCTGCGTATTTAGTAGGATATGCTTATGTATATGGACTATATATGTTTTTTGATTTTGCGGGTTACAGTGCAATGGCGGTGGGAGCCAGTTATGTTCTTGGAATCAGAATGCCTGATAACTTTAATAAACCGTTTCTGAGCATTGATATGAAGGACTTCTGGAATCGGTGGCATATTACGTTATCAACATGGTTTAGGGATTTTATTTTCACACGGTTTATGCTGGATTCAGCCAGGAAGAAGCGGTTCAAAAAAAGACTGAACGGGGCAGCAGTGGGACTTATTTTAAACATGACAATTATGGGACTCTGGCACGGACTGGAGCCCCATTACATCATTTATGGTATTTATCATGGTATTTTAATGGCAATTACAGAAATATACCAAAAAAAATCTAAATTTTATTCGAGAAATAAAGAAAAACAATGGTATAAATTTCTATCCTGGTTTGTGACAATAAATTTGGTTATGTTTGGTTTCCTGATTTTTTCGGGTCATATACAGCAAATATGGAATGTAGTTATTAACTATTTATAAAGAGAGGATGAGGGAGAAAATGGAAGAGAAAGTATTAGAAATGTTGGCTGAGTTATGTGAAGATGAAGTCGTAAAGACGAATAGGGGAATTGATTTATTTAAGACAGGCCTTCTTGATTCGCTGACATTTGCGGAATTATTATTCGATATTGAAGATCAGTTTGGAATTATTATTGCACCATCTGAAATTGAACGGGCAGATATTAATACAGCGCAGAAGATTATTGATTTAATTCAGGAGCGAGTAAAATGAGAAGAATCCTTGCTTTTCTAACTGCGTCAGTATTATTTATTTTTACGTGGGCAGGCATCTATCATTTCGAGCATTTGTCAATTATCAAAAAGAAGACAGAATTGACATATCATAATACGGATGAGCGGAATTCTTGTATGGAAGCAATGGAAGCAGTGCTAGATGAGAAGACAATACCTGTATTTGGATCTTCAGAATTGTCTGCAGCAGACGAAGTGGCTTATCCGCCTTACTTGTTTCAGAATGGGTATTCCGATTTCAACATGGTTCTGATTGGAAGAGGATATACACAAAGTATTCACCATGCAATAAATGTAGGGGCTCTATCTTCACTTTTGCCTGATAAAAAGGTGGTTTTAATTCTTTCTCCACAATGGTTCACTAAGGAGCATCTTACTTCAGAGATCTATGCCAGTCGATTTTCCGAAAGAACCTATGTGGACTTCATGAAAAATGCTCAGATATCGTCAGACACAAAAAGACGGCTGACAAATCGCATGAAGACTCTTTTGGAGAAGGATCCAAAACAGCTAAAACGAATTATAAAGTATGAAAAAGTATATTTGAATCATACCTTAAATCCGATTGAACATATTGAAATGGGATTATACAATCAGTTCATGGACATAAAGCAGCTGCATAGTTTGAAAAGACAGTTGAAAAATGTCACTTCAGAGACATCGGATGATAAAAAAGAGGTCAAAGCAGAGCAAATTGATTTTGGGCAAATGAAGAAAACAGCAGCGAATGTAGGAAAAATGGCATGCACGAATAATGAGTTCGGTATTTATGACGATTACTATAATACCTATGTACGGGATGGCCTGGAAACAAGTAAGAATACCAATAGTACTGCCAGCTATTTGGATTCCCAGGAATATGATGATTTAAGACTGTTTTTGGATGTATGCCGGGAAACAGAGATCACACCATTACTTGTAAGCGTTCCTGTTAACGGAAGATGGTATGACTGGACTGGATTTCCAAAAGATGATCGTGAGGGATATTATCAAAAGATCAGAGAGATTAGTGAAGAATATCAGGTTCCTTTGGCCGATTTCTCCGATAAAGAGTATGAACTATACTTTTTAAAAGATGTCATGCACTTGGGATGGAAAGGATGGGTCTATTTGGATGAGGCAATATATGAGTTTTATAAAAAAGATAAATCAGAATAAATATGTATCAGTAATAAAATATGGCATTGTAATATGGATACTGATGGTCTTGATTTTTATATATCTTTTATATGCAGAATTGTCGTCGGCACCAGAATTCATTTATAGCCAGTTTTAAACGGGAACCAGAACTTATAAGCAGAAAGAGGGAACCGCCCGGCACTACCCCGGACGGTTCCCTTTCTGTTTATAAGTTCACCTTACAAATCATAATACATCTTAAACTCCGCCGGATTCGGAATCTGCTCCATCTCCGCCAGTTCTTTCCTTTTCTGCTCCAGCCAAATCTCAATCAGCCTTTCGGGGAATACGCCTCCGGCTGTCAGGTACTCATGGTCGGCTTCCAGCGCATCCAGTGCCTCACCAAGGGATTTCGGCAGTCCTTTGATTTTCTTTTTCTCCTCCTCGGTCAGATGATACAGGTTAAAGTCATATGGTCCCCAGCCGTTCTCATGAGGATCAATCTTATTCTTAATTCCATCCAGCCCGGCCATCAGAAGAGCGGCGTAGGCGTAATACGGGTTTGCCGTGCCATCCGGGTTTCTGATCTCGAAGCGTTTTGTATCAGGAGACTTTGCGTAAGCCGGGATACGGATTACGGCGCTTCGGTTGGAGGTTGCATATCCAATAGTTACCGGCGCCTCATATCCGGGAACCAGACGTTTAAAGGAGTTGGTGGATGGGTTGGTAAAGGCGCACAGGGAAGCAATATGCTTCAGCAGTCCTCCCATAAAATAATGGGCAGTTTCACTGAGACAGGAGTAGCCGTTTTCATCATAGAAAATGGGCTGGCCGTCTTTCTTCAGCAGCATATGTACGTGCATGCCGTTACCAGCTTCTTTATAAATGGGTTTCGGCATGAAAGTAGCCGTCTTTCCTTCTTTTGCCGCTGTATTCTGAATCACATATTTGATAATCATCGTGTTATCGGCCATGGTAACGAGATCGCCAAGTTCTACTTCGATCTCCATCTGGCCGGGGCCGCCGACTTCGTGATGGTGGTATTTCACCTTCACACCCCAGTCCTCCAGTGCCAGACACATCTTATTTCTTATGTCAAAACCGATATCCTGCGGGGCAGTTGCGTGATAACCGCCTTTGTATCCAACTTCATAGCCGTTATTGGGGATATCATCGCGGCCGCTGTTCCACTCGGCCTGTTTTGTATCTACCGTATAGGAACTTCTCTGCGGAGTAACCTGATAGCTTACATGATCAAACAGATAGAATTCAAATTCTGGGCCAATTAACATCTCGTCTGCTATTCCCTGTTCCTTCATATACTCCACGGATTTCTTACATACATTCTTGGGGTATTGGTCAAACGGAATATTTTTATCTTTGCCGATGACACATACATCACCGCTCATGGTAAGAGTAGGAATCTCGGCAAAAGGATCAACAGCGGCAGTTTCCGGATCCGGAATAAATACCATATCACTTTTTTCAATAGGAGCAAAGCCGTAATTAGAACCGTCAAATCCAATTCCATAGGTGAAGGTATCTTCGGTAAAACGGGCAACGGGAATCGTTACGTGATGCCATCTTCCATTGATGTCAATCATCTTGAAATCAATCATTTTAATCTGGTGCTCTTCGCACATATTACGTACATCAATACTTGTTTTCATAAGACCTCTCCTTTGATATTTGTGTTATTTTGCTATATTTTTAATAATATTATATACTTATTTGTGCAAAAAGTATAATGCTAATTGACTATAACCTTATAGCTGTTAGGAATAAGGGGATAGTCAATTAGTCAGGGGAGGATTTTTATAGTGCATCTATATGAGGATTTAATTGAGATGCGGGGACGCCTCTGTAAGACGGCGGACGGGGGGGTGGGTTGGATGGCTGAGTCTTCAGTCCCGGTTTATAGGTTGTGGTGAGGGGGAATCCAGGATAAAAGATTCCTACGGGGACTCGCTCTCGCTTGTGGAATGCGCAGCGGATGCTAGATTCGAAAAAACCTCATCAAGCACCGGCGGATTCCAATGTCCCCTTCGGAATCTTTTATCCTTCCTTCCCCGGGCAGGTTGTCGACGGGACTGAAGACTCAGCGAAGTGTGTTGCCCCGTCCGCCGGGTTCAGGGGCTGATTGTCTCTTTCGTCAAGCAATTTGGTGAAATGTCAAGAGGTAAATGAAAAAGATTTTCTATAAGAAAGGTAACTTTAATAGACCTACGATTCAAAAGAAACGTAAGTTCGGTATATACTATGGATTACCTACTCTTTTCCACAGAGTAGAGTTGGCTTTTGTCCAGCAGTCCAAAAAGCATACGTATCAGTTTACGGGAAGTCAACGCGAGTGCTCGTTTGTGCCGATGGGTTCTCACCTCAGCAAATTTTTTGTCATAAAAGGCCTTGTATTCCGGACAGTGATTCATGACACTGCCTGCGGCCTCTATCATGTAATAACGCAGATAACGGTTGCCGGCTTTATTCATAGGCGTGTCTTCTGCATCAAATATCCCGGACTGGTTTTCCTTCCAGACAATGCCACAATACTTGGCAAGTGCATCGTTGTTTTTGAAACACTTGATTGTGCCGATTTCAGCAAGGATACCACTGGCATAAACCTTGCCGATTCCGGGAACGGAGTTGAGGATCTGGTACTCGGTAGGGTTCAGCCCCTTCACCGTCCTTAAAATGGCATCATCAATTGCTTTGAGTTCTTTTTCAAATGCATTGATACAGTTAAAAGAACACCCGATGGAGACCGTCAGCGGTTCATAAAGACACTTGTCCAGCCGGTAGGAATTAGTGGCCGCCTTTTGAAGCAGATAAGTGGTCTGCTCCGGATCGGAGATTCGTCCACGGCTCTTGGAGCTGATGAATGCAACCAGCTCATCGACCGAAGCATTTACAATGGCCTCGGTCGAAAGGTATTCCGTAAGGACTGCTTCTGCGGTGGCACCATATTTGTCAGAAAAAGGATGTTCCTCCTTGTTCAGCATGGCAAACTCACTGAATTTGAGGAAGATGTTGTTGAGCATGTAGGTTTTCTCCTTGGCCATACATTCCGTAATGTGAAGCCGGTGCCTGGTAAGGCGCTGGAGGGCAAGATACTGTGCCCCACGCCACGGCTGGGTTTTAATCCGCCCTACCCTGGCGAAATCGGCAATGACAAAGGAATCGATCCCATCGTTCTTATCAAGGGAATTGAAGGATCCTTTGTACTTTGCCACTTCCTTGGGGTTAAGGCAGTAAACCTTCGTGCCGAAAGGGGCCAGCCTTTCGCAGGTGGAAAGGTAATTGGCAATGTGGACGCCATAAAAACCGGTAGACTCCAAACCGATGATAACGGAAAGGAACTCATGGTGCTGTTCCAGAACTTCCACTATCATCTGCCCCATCCTCTCAGCGCCATACTGGGCGTTAGGGATGGGGACCATGCGGATAAGGAAGTCCTGCTCGAAATTCAAAGCAGAGATAACGTTTAAGCGGGAACCAATGTCGATTCCAACAAAAAGCGTTGACAGGTAATCGGTTTTCTTCATGTGTAATCACCACCTTTCATGTAAGAATGGGGAAACATAGCCAAAGCTTATCCCGATTCGGTGTACCGGCTGCAACCTCGCGATATCAGCATTGAACCAGTAGAAATACCCTGCTGGAGGCTGGAACTGGTGATGCAGCATTTGTGTAAGCAGTCATGGCACACCGTCTGGGCTGCAAGCTTGATAAGCAATAGCCAAAGGCTTTGCATGCGGGGGCAGCAGTGACCTTAGCTAAGATTCCACTGAGAACCATTATAGCACCGGGAGGCTTTGATAGAAAGTAACCAGTAAACAGTATAGATGAGAAAAGGATGGACCAGCACTCCTGGAGGAGACCCCTCCTGATATGACAACATAGAAATTCCTTACATCTATACTAGAAAAAAATAAGTTTACAGCCTATGTTAACTGGCTATAAACTTATTATACGAGTAAGGGGGAGGTATTGTCGCGGCCACTATGTAGCCGTGAATCTTTTACCTTATGAAGGTATTTCAAGCTGGATTCAGAGAAAAATCCAAAGCTATATCTAATGATGAATCAAAAAATTCAATGGTTATTCAAGGATAGGTCAGGCGCTAAAGCTCTGATTTATCAATTGAATACCATACAGAAGGCATTCTTCCGTAATACGAGGAAATGTGGTGGCAGCGACAATACCTCCCCCTTTGAAGGAATAAGAACAATTCAGCGGCCGCAGGCCGGGGATCGGGATGGCGACAACCTTCGCGTCTTCAGTCCCGGGCCATAACCTTCCCGTGGGGAATCCGGGAGAAAAAGATTCCGCAGGGAACCTGGAAGTCCATCAGTACTTAGGCGGCGTATTTTGGCGCCTTAGTACTGCTATGCACTTCAAAGAGCGCAAGCGTTTCCCGAAGGAACTTTTTCTGCCCGGATTCCCCACCCGCGACCAAACTGCAAGCCGGGACTGAAGACTCATACCCCCTCTCACCATCCCGAATCCCGACCGTCCCGGCGGCGTTCTCATTCCTCAATTAAATACCCATCCCATAGCTCTCATCCGCATAAGGAGAGGGCAGGCACACAAAAATGTACCTGCCCTATTTATAACCGCCGCTTTTGAGGGAAGCGGGGATATGGCTGATGCTAAACTGAATCAGATGATTCCGTGAATTTATATTCCGTGAATCTATATTCTGCCAATCGATATTCTGTCAATCGATATCTCGTCAATCTATAACTCATTAACCCGTCTCTTCACATAACTCGTATGCAGCAAATGATGCGCCCTTGCGCTGCCCGGTTCCCCGAGATAGGTTGCATACAGTTCCTTAATGGCCGGATTCTCATGTGATTTACGGATTGTATTGGCCTTGTCGGCGGCGTAGAGCACCTTGGCGCGCAGTCCGCGGATATCGACGGTGTTGCGCACGTGGCCTGGCTGCTGGGGCTGTCCGCCGCCGTTTACACAGCCGCCCGGGCATCCCATGATCTCGATAAAGTGGTAAGTGGCCTCGCCTGATTTGACCTTATTCAGGAGTTCTCTGGCATTGCCGAGTCCGGAGGCTACAGCCACCTTCACGTCCATACCGGCCACATTGTAAGTGGCTTCCTTGATGCCTGCCGTACCGCGGACATCGGTAAAGTCGAGGGCTTTTAATTCTTCCCCGGTCAGGGTTTCCACCGCCGTACGGAGAGCAGCCTCCATAACGCCGCCCGTTGCGCCGAAGATCGTGGCGGCGCCGGTGCTGAGCCCCATTGGGGCATCATAGGTGCCATCCTCGAGCGTGGTAAATTTAATTCCGGCTTTGCGGATCATTCTGGCCAGTTCTCTCGTTGTCAGGGCGATGTCCACATCCGGCATTCCATTGGCATCCTGGTCGTCACGGCCGATTTCGAATTTCTTGGCCGTACACGGCATGATGCTGACCGATACGATGTCTTTCGGGGCAATGCCGGCCTTCTCGGCGTAGTAGGACTTCGCGATGGCGCCGAACATCTGCTGCGGTGATTTGCAGGATGACAGGTTTTCCGTCATATCCGGGAAATAGTGTTCGCAGTATTTAATCCAGCCCGGTGAACAGGAGGTGATGAGCGGAAGGACTCCGCCGTTCTGAACACGGTCAAGGAATTCGTGGGCCTCCTCCATAATTGTCAAGTCGGCGCTGAAATCGGTGTCAAATACCTTGTCAAAGCCCAGCATCTTAAGCGCGGAAACCATCTTTCCTTCCACATTGGTTCCGATCGGATAGCCAAATTCTTCGCCAAGGGCGGCGCGCACGGCGGGTGCCGTCTGGACAATGACATGCTTGGTTGGATCTGCAATTGCTGCAAATACTTTATCTGTAAAATCTTTTTCCTGAAGTGCTCCTGTTGGACAAACGGCAATACACTGGCCGCAGGAAACGCAGCTCGTTTCACCCAGTCCCATATTGAATGCGGAACCGATGTTGGTGGCAAAACCGCGCTCATTGGCGCCGATTACGCCGATCCCCTGTACATTCTCGCAGACTGCCGAACAGCGGCGGCAGAGGATGCATTTGCTGTTGTCACGGAGCATGTGGGCGGCGCTGTCGTCGATCTCGGACGGCGTCTTCTCGCCATCGTAAAAAGCTTCATCATCCACGCCCAGCTCACGGCAGAGCGCCTGGAGTTCGCAAGCTCCGCTGCGCACGCAGGACAGGCATTTTCTCTCATGGTTGGAGAGGAGAAGCTGCAGTGTCTTCTTTCTGGAATCCAGCACCTGAGGCGTGTTTGTCCAAACCTCCATGCCCTCATTGATTGGGTATACGCAGGAAGCAACCAGAGTTCTGGCGCCCTTTACTTCCACAACACAGATGCGGCATGCGCCGATCTCATTGATTTCCTTTAAGAAACACAGGGTAGGAATCTCAATGCCTGCCAGGCGGGCTGCCTCCAGAATGGTGGAGCCGGCCGGTGCGGTAACTGTCCTGCCATTGATTTTAATTGTAATATCCGCCATTTGATTCTTCCTCCTCTATTTCTTGTAAATTGCGCCGAAATGGCATTTTTCCATACATGCACCGCACTTGATACATTTTTCCGTATCAATGATGTGCGGATTCTTAACGGTTCCGATAATGGCGCCCGCCGGGCAGTTCTTGGCACAGAGCGTACAGCCGCGGCATTTGTCACGGTCGATGACGTAGGAGAGGAGAGCCTTACATACGCCTGCCGGACAGCGTTTTTCTTTGATATGCGCTTCATACTCGTCGCGGAAATAACGGAGGGTGGAGAGCACCGGGTTCGGCGCTGTCTGGCCCAGGCCGCAGAGCGAGTTGTTCTTAACATAGTAGCAGAGATCTTCCAGCTTATCGATGTCTTCCATCGTAGCCTGTCCCTTTGTAATTTTAGTGAGGATTTCCAGCATCCGTTTCGTGCCGATACGGCATGGCGTACATTTACCGCAGGATTCCTCCACCGTGAATTCCAGGAAGAATTTGGCGATATCGACCATACAGTCGTCCTCATCCAGGACAATCAGGCCGCCGGAACCCATCATGGAACCGATGGAAATCAGGTTGTCGTAGTCGATCGGGATATCGAAATGCTCTGCCGGGATACAGCCGCCGGAAGGTCCGCCCGTCTGTGCGGCTTTGAATTTCTTGCCGCCCGGGATTCCGCCGCCGATCTCCTCGACGATTTCGCGGAGCGTTGTTCCCATCGGAACTTCCACGAGTCCCGTATTATGTATCTTGCCGCCCAGGGCGAATACCTTGGTGCCCTTTGATTTCTCCGTACCCATGGAGTTGAACCAATCGGCTCCGTTTAAGATAATCTGCGGGATATTGGCAAGTGTCTCGACGTTATTTAAGATGGACGGTTTTCCAAAAAGGCCTTTCTGTGCAGGGAACGGAGGTCTCGGCCTCGGCTCGCCGCGTTTGCCCTCGATGGAAGTCATAAGGGCCGTTTCCTCGCCGCATACGAAAGCGCCGGCGCCGAGGCGCAGGTCGATGTCGAAGGAGAATCCGGTTCCGAAAATGTCATTGCCGAGAAGCTCCATTTCACGGGCCTGGGCAATGGCAATCTTAAGTCTCTGTACTGCGATTGGGTATTCGGCCCGCACGTAAATATATCCCTGTGTCGCCCCGATGGCATAGCCTGCAATGGCCATGGCCTCCAATACCGCGTGTGGATCGCCCTCTAATACGGAACGGTCCATAAATGCGCCGGGGTCGCCCTCGTCGGCGTTGCAACAGACGTACTTCTGGTCGGCGTCATTGGCCTTTGCCAATTTCCATTTGAGGCCGGTCGGGAAACCGGCTCCGCCGCGGCCGCGCAGTCCGCTGGCGAGAAGTGTATCGATGACATCATCGGGAGTCATCTCGGTCAGTACCTTTCCAAGGGCCTCATAGCCGCCGGTACCAATATATTCCTCGATAATTTCAGGATTGATAATACCGCAGTTTCTCAGTGCGATCCTGTGCTGTTTCTTATAGAAATCTGTATCGGTCAGGGCTTTGATTCCGGCCGGCGTGACGGTTTCACTGTAGAGGAGCCTGGTGACAATACGGCCCTTCAGTAAATGTTCGGTGACGATTTCCGGGATATCCTCGTTCTTTACCATCGCATAGAAAGTGGCATCTGGATAAACAATCATAATCGGACCAAGTGCACAGAGGCCGTGGCATCCTGTCTGGACAACACAGACTTCCTCTGAGAGGCCGTTTTTATCGATTTCAGCTTTTAGGGTTTCCATAATCTGCTGGCTGCCGGAAGAAGTACATCCGGTTCCTCCGCAGACTAATACGTGTGAACGATACATCTGGCTTCCTCCTGTTTATTTGATATCTGCTGAATTTAATGTATATTTTTCTACCGGATGGCCGCCGATTAAGTGTCGCTCTACAACCTCAGCCGCTTTTTCCGCATTCATCTTAATATAGGTGACTTTTTCTTTGCCGGGCTCCATTACTTCCACGATGGGCTCATACTGGCAGAGGCCGATACATCCGGTCTGGGTCACCGTAACTTTGCCCGTCAGGCCCTTTTCCTGGACCAGGTTGGACAGGGTGGTTAATACAGGTCTTGCGCCGCTTGCGATTCCGCATGTAGCCATACCGACTACAACACGTGTGGAACCGGCTCCGCCTTCGCGTAAGTTTACCTGATTCTGCATCTTTTCACGGATTGCTTTCAATTCTTCAAGGCTCTTCATAGATTTTTCCTCCGTTGCCGGCGGTGAAAAGTCCTCCGCTTTTCATCGCATTTCCAAGGCGCCTAATAGAGGGCGCCGCCGTCAGTTTCAAGTTTGTTTTCCGTCAGATACTCCATTATATAGGAAGAGATTTCCGGTGAATCAAAGGGAAGATCTCCGAGAATCTCACGGAACTGTCTTGTGTCAAGGGTAAATGATTTTTCGTTATAACGGTAGGTGTAGACAAAATCGGTATCCGGATGGTAGACAATCAGCGTATGTATGGTTGAGGTGATGTCGCCGAGGGGCATCCGGTCAATATGGGATAAAACAAAGGTAGCCGTTACATCGGTCCCCCTGCCTGGAACAGAGGAGATGATGAAACTTCCGCCCGTGCTTTCCGCCGCATATTTAAAGAAAGGGACCCCAAGCCCTACTTTACGGGTGGTCCGGCTGGTAAAAAAAGGATCCGTCACCTGACTCACCTGTTCTTCGCTCATGCCGCAGCCGTCGTCACGGATTGATATAGTTAAAAGGTCGGATGGAAAATCGGCCTCCACCGCAATCCGAACCAGTTTTGCGCCGGCTCTTGTGGAATTCTCAGCCACATCCAGAATATTGAGTGATAATTCTGTCATCATAATCTTATTTCACTTTCCGTTTCTTAGACTGTTATTCATATTTGGCAAGGATGGCCGGAATGTCATCCACAGTCAGTCTGCCGTAAACTTCATCATTTATCATCATAACCGGGGCAAGGCCGCAGGCGCCTACACAACGGCAGGAATCCAGTGAAAATTTGCCGTCAGGGGTACATTCTCCGTTTGTGATGCCAAGCAGTTCTTCGATTTTCTTGAAAATTTCGCCGGAACCTTTTACGTAACATGCGGTTCCAAGACAGACAGAAACCCGGTACTGGCCTTTGGGCTGCAGGGAGAATTGCGAATAGAATGTGGTTACCCCGTATATCTTTTCAAGGGGAATGCCGGTTTCATCGGAAATCATCGTCTGCACTTCGATGGGAAGGTAACCGAAGATTTCCTGCGCATGCTGCAGAATAGGCATTAAAGCGCCATCTGTGTCCTTTAAATCGGCAATGACTTTCTTTAAAGCGGCCTCCTGTTCTGGAGTGCAGGTAAAGCATACGCCTTCTTTTTTGTGGGACATGTTTTAACCTCCTTATGATTACTGAACTTTTTTAAATAGTTTAACATGGTCTTACAGAAAAATCCACAATATTTTTGTTGATAATTCCTATTTACGATGATATCCTAGATACAGGACTTTGTAAAAATAAAACAAATATGCAGGAGGATGAGGAGGAATTATTATGATGACCGTAGAAGACGCACGCAGGGTCCTGGGAGCGAGGGTCCTGGTTGGGGAGGAATACCTGGATCGGGAAGTGAGAACTGCCTGCGGCGCAGATATGATGAGTGATGTACTTGCATTTTCCAAGGATCATTCCATTCTTTTGACCGGACTCTGCAATCCACAGGTTATCAGGACGGCCGAGATGCTGGACATCGTCTGTATTATCTTTGTCCGCGGGAAGAAGCCGGATCAGCTCATGCTGGATTTGGCAAAGGAGACCGGCCTTGTTATTATGGAGACGGGACACAGGATGTTTTCTGCCTGCGGCATGCTCTATGAAGCAGGCCTGCGGGGAGGTGCAATCTGATGGATGATGTGATTACACTGCAGTATAAGGTATCTCCCGATGACTTTACGAGGGCGGGAGAGGCCAGCAGTGATGTTAAGAATAAGTTAAAACAACTGGGTATCAGTCCCAGCGCCATAAGAAAAGTAGCGATAGCCATGTACGAGGGAGAGATCAATATGGTCATCCACGCCAAAGGCGGGGATATCACGGTGGAGGTGTCGCCGGAGTCCATAAAGATGGTCCTGGCCGATGTCGGGCCTGGAATTCCCGATATCGAACTGGCTATGAAGGAGGGATATTCCACCGCCCCTGATGAAATCAGGAGCCTTGGCTTTGGAGCCGGTATGGGGCTTTCCAATATGAAAAAATATTCCGATTATATGGATATCCAGACAGAACTGGGAGTTGGAACGACGATAACGATGATTGTCAATGTTGCATAAAACAGTCTGTCCGGGTGAGGAGGGAAGGTTATGGATAAATTTTACCATTCCGTTCGTCTGGACCCGGAGCTTTGCAAGGGATGCATTAACTGCATCAAGCGATGCCCCACCCAGGCAATTCGGGTGAGAAACAGAAAAGCGCAGATAAACAGCAAGTTTTGTATTGACTGCGGCGAGTGTATTCGCGTATGTCCGCATCACGCTAAGCTGGCTCTTTATGATCCGCTGGATTCGTTAAAACAATATGAATATACGGTGGCCCTTCCGGCTCCGTCGCTGTACAGCCAGTTCAATAACCTGGACGACGTGAATATTGTGCTGAACGGCCTGGTTCTGATGGGCTTTGACGATGTATTTGAGGTGAGCGCGGCCGCCGAGATGGTCTCGGAAGCGACGCGGGAATACATAGCGGCCAATTATTCGGGTGCGCCTTTCATCAGCACGGCCTGCCCTTCGGTGGTACGCCTGATAAGAGTGAAGTTTCCTAATTTAATATCAAACCTGCTCCCCTTAAAGCCGCCGATCGAGGTGGCGGCGCAGCTTGCCGTCAAGAAGGCGATGGAGAAGACGGGACTGCCCAGGGAGAAAATCGGCATTTTCTTTATTTCTCCGTGTCCGTCTAAGGTGACATATGTAAAATCACCACTGGGAACGGATAAGAGCGAGGTGAACCGGGTGCTGGCGATCAAGGATATCTATCCGCAGCTAATCTCCTATATGCAGACGGTCGACGCGAAGGCGCCGGATATGATGGAGTCGGGGAAGATAGGCGTAGGCTGGGGAAGAAGGAGCGGGGAAGCCGGCGGCCTTTTCACGGAGAGCTACCTGGCGGCCGACGGAATTGAGAACGTAATCCGTGTACTGGAGGACATGGAGGACCAGAAATTCTCCAACCTTAAGTTTGTGGAATTAAACGCCTGCAACGGAGGTTGTGTCGGCGGCGTCCTGACGGTGGAGAATCCCTATGTTGCGGAAGTTAAATTAAAATGGCTCCATAAATACATGCCGGTTTCCAGGAGCCATCTGGACGAAGACGCCAGGAACTGTGTCAACTGGACCCAGCCGGTGGAATTTGAACCGGTATTCAATCTGGGGAATACGATGATGGAGAGCTTTTCCAGGTTTAACCAGGTGGAGCGGATCTGCAAGAAACTCCCCGGGCTGGACTGCGGCTCCTGCGGCGCGCCGACCTGTAAGGCGCTGGCGGAGGATATTGTGCGCGGCGAGGCGGATGAGAAGGACTGTATTTACCATCTGAGGGAGAATCTCCACAAGCTGTCCGAAGAAGTGACAATCATGGCGGACTGTATGATCGACGGGGAGAACTTTGGCGACGAGGCCGTCTATGTGCTCCGCGAATGTGTCCATAAAATTGCCGACGAGATGTCGCGTCTTGAGAAGAATGCCAGGAGGATAGAAGATGACCTTAAACAATCTGATTGAGAAGCTGATTGAGAGCGGCCGTTTCGAGAAGGTCAGCGATGGGGCGGATCCGGAACGCGAAGTGACCGGTGTTTACTGCTGCGATCTTTTAAGTATTGCGATGGGACGGGCGCCGGAAGGCAGCGTGTGGGTGACCGTGATGGGCAACATTAACACCCTGGCGGTGGCGGCCCTGACGGATGTCTCCTGTATTATACTGGCGGAGGGCGTTTCACTCGATGAGACGGCGGCAAAGAAGGCAAAAGAGCAGGGAATTACGGTGTTCCGGACGGAGGTCCCTGTTTTTGACGGAGCCCTGGAGGTTTACAGAATACTCGGGAGAATCTGACATGATGAATCTGTTTTATGATCTGCACCTGCATTCCTGCCTCTCGCCCTGTGGAAACGATGATATGACGCCCTATAACATAGCGGGTATGGCGGCGGTCAAGGGGCTGGATGTGATTGCCGTGACCGATCACAATTCCTGCAAAAACTGTCCGGCGGTGCTGGCCGCGGCCGGGGAGTACGGCATCCTGGCCATCCCTGGGATGGAGATTAACACATCGGAGGAAGTTCATGCGGTCTGCCTTTTTAAAACTCTTGAGGCGGCGATGGAGTTTGACGCCTATGTCTACGGGCATCTAATACCGGTTGCGAACAGGGAGGATATATTTGGAAAACAGGAGATTTATGACTGTTCCGATTGTGTCTGCGGCCATGTGGAGAATCTCCTTATCAACAGCACCGACATTTCTTTCGAGGGCCTGTGGAAACTGGTGCGCTCCTATGGAGGCGTCATGTTTCCCGCGCATATCGACAAGCCGACCAACAGCCTGATTTCCAACCTGGGCTTCATTCCCGTGGACAGCCGTTTTACTGCGGCGGAGATAGCGGATATGGGGAAGTACCACACGCTTAAAAAGAGTAACCCCTATCTGGAAAAGTGCATCATTTTAAGCGATTCGGATGCTCATTACCTGGAAGACATCCATGAGCCGCGGCTGACGCTTTCCGTGGAAGAGCGGTCGGTGGAGGCGGTGGTGGATGCGCTGCTCGGGATTAAGAAAAGCTGAGAAGAAAAAGGGGTATTTAATATATTAAGACTATGAACTATTGAGCCATTGAAGCATATAAAATCATATAAAAAGCAGCCCGGTACCGACAGACCGGGCTGCTTTTTATATGATTTTGTGTGATAGGGGCTTAATGGGCAATTGCGATGGAAGTATCATCGCTTAAGTAGTCTGCAGAGTCAGGAACTGTGACCGATTGCCCCGGATTTTCTTAAGAACCTGGCCAGCACGAAGACCGACAGGACGGCCAGAATGACTTCCGCAATCACCTGGGCAAAAGGAAGCCCGTAGAGCGGGAAAAAGCGGTTCAGTAAGTAAAGCAGGGGAATTTCCAGAATTACCTTGCGGGAGATGGCAAAAAACAGCGATTCTTTGCCCATTCCCACGGCCTGGAAGGTGCCGACCGCCATGAAATCCACGCAGAGGAAAGGGAGCGCCAGACAGAAGCCCCTTAAAAAGTGGGTTCCATAAGCGACGGTTTCTGCATCTTCAATAAAAAAGCGTGTCAGTGTTCCGGCAGAAAAATAAAAAATTATGGTCACGGTGACTAAAAAGGACAGAGCCAGCTTTTCTGCAAAAAAGAGCGCCTCTTTCATCCTCTTCCTGTTGCCACTGGCGTAGTTATAGCTGATTAAAGGCATCAAACCCTGGGACAGTCCCATTGCCACATACATCGGCACCATGTTCACCTTTTGACAGATTCCCATGGCCGCAAGGGCGGTGGCGCCGTAGGAGGCGGTGAAGTTGTTAAGAATCGTCGTTCCCGTCACATTTAAAAGGTTCTGGATGGAGGCGGGGATGCCGACGGAACAGACCCCCGTTATAATTTCACGGCTCAGCTTCAGCGACTTCGGGGAGATGCTGATACAGGTGGTCTTTCTTCTCGCAAACAGATAGACCAGGAAATAAACCAGGGCAAAACAGTTGGAAAGGCAGGTTGCCAAGGCGGCTCCGACGGCGCCCATATTAAGTCCCCAGGGCAGTATGAAAACCGGGTCCAGCACAATATTTAAAAGACAGCCACTCATCGTTCCGATACTGGCGTGGAGCGCGGAACCCTCCGACCGGATCATATAGGCCATCACGACGTTCAAGATGGCAGGGACGGCGCCGACGGTAACGGTCCAGTTCAGATAGCCGCCGGTAGGGATTCCGGTGACAGAATCGGCGCCCAAAAGAGCGAGAAGAGGGCCGCGAAAGACGGTGGTGAGAAGGGCAAAAAGCGCCCCGCAGAAAAACGCGCCGTAGAACCCGAAGGAGGAACTCTCGCGGACGGTCTTATAGTCCTTTCTGCCGAGAGCCCGGCTGATCATGCTGGAGCTGCCGACCCCAAACAGGTTATTGACCGCATTAAAAGCAAGCAGCATGGGGGCTGCCAGCGCTACCGCGGCGGTCTGGACCGGATTGTTCATCATACCCACAAAATAGGTGTCGGCAAGGCTGTAGAGAACGGTGACGACCGAACTTAAGACAGTCGGGACCGCAAGGGTCAGGACGGCCCTGCCGATGGGGCTGGTTTCAAATAACTCTTCTCTGTTTTTATTCATAAAATTCATCTCCCGGTTTCCTGAAATTGCTCCGATAATGTAAAAGTTTTGGTAACGATGATGGTACGGAACGTTACAGTCTGTGACACAGTATATCATAATTTTTTAGCAAAATCTATACATCTGGATTGGAGGCAAGAGGCGGTTTCCTTTGTAATATATGTGATAAGAGGAAAAGTGAAACATAGAGAAACGGTTGTGGGAAACGGTGTAACAATAAAGTGAAACATTTGAAACAAATGAAAAAATGTCCTACCAAAACACATTCCCTCTTCTAAAATAAAATTGAAATTAAAAGGAATTGTTTTTACTCTCAGAAAGTTGATAAATCAGCTGATTTCAGATAATATAATTTAAAAGCAGAGTGAAATCAGAGAAAAATAGAGCGCATTGCAAAATAGTGGCATGCAACTTGCTATTATATAGAACTGTAAGCAAGTAAAAGGATCCAGAAGACCAACAAAAAGAAAAGGAGAGGACCATCATGACTACTATTTTTGAAAAACCGAGTATCCTGGTTGTTGCCGGCCATATTGGAGATTTTGTATGGAGAAGCGGGGGAGTGATAGCGCGCTATGCACAGGAGGGAAGCGCCATTAAGCTCATCATCGTGTCCGACGGGCTGCGCGGTGAGGCGAATGACTACTGGAAGACGGAAGGGGCTAATGCGGAGGAAGGATTAAAGAGACGGCGCGCGGAGGGAGCCGAGGCGGCCAGGATACTGGGCGTGGAGGAGGCGGAATTCTGGGGACTGCCGGATTATCCGATGACGGGGGCGGACGGCTGTGTTGAAAAACTGGCCCATGAGATAAGGGAGTTCCGGCCGAATCTGATTATCACTCATTCTGCCTTTGATGCATTTAACCCGGATCATAACACGGTCCACCAACTCGTTCAGAAAGCGCATGCCGCAGCAACCGGAGCCGGTTTCCGGGACGGGCTGGAGGTTTCGCCCAGACAGACGCCGATTTTCGGCTTCGAGCCCCATATCACGGAAATCAGTGAATTTAAACCGGTTGTCTATGTCGACATTACAGAGGTGTTTGAGATAAAAAGCCGCGCGATGAAGGTATTTTCCACACAGCCCGGAATGTATGCCGCCTATAAGCGTAAAGCGGAGGTGCGGGCCAATGAAGCGTCGGGCCGCGGAAGCCGGCCGGGCTGCAAATATGCGGAGGCATTTTCCATCTATCATCCGATTGCCGCTTCCGGCGGTTTTGTGTGGTAAGGAGGTAAATCTATGTTAGTTAAAGTGGACCATATTGATCTCAGGGTAACGGAGTTTGATGAAACGATAGCCATGTTTGAAAAACTGGGTCTGGCGGTGAAGCGCAGCATGCCGCAGAGAAACTCGGTGGAAATGGCGCTTCCCGGGGAAAATCAGGTGGTTTTTGAGATACATAAAGTGCAGGACGGCGCATTTACCGGTATCCACCATATCGCTTTTAAGAGTGAAGGGGAGAACGATGATGTGGAGTGCCTGAAAGCGAAGGGGATTGAGTTTAAGAGTGAAAAAAAGAAGATAGCAGATACCGGGCGGACCGTCAGCAGTTTTTCGGACGGCAACGGGCTGACGTGGCAGCTGACCGATTAATATTATTTTAGTACGGTCGGATTTGTATACAGAAAAGGAGAATAAAAGTATGGGTAATCATGTAGGGCGCAGGGTTTTTTTAAATATAAACAGGCCGGATCCGGAGCTGGTGGAGCAGTTCCGGGGATTTCCTTCCAGCAACATTGGTGATGTGATGGAGCGGCTTTACTGTACCAGCTCAGAGATAAAGCCGTTGAATGACGCCCCTCTTCTGGGCGTGGCCTTTACGGTGAAATGTCCTTCGGGAGACAACATGATGTTTCACCGGGCGATGGATCTCGCAAAACCGGGCGATGTGCTGGTGGTGGACGGACGCGGAGGGATGGAGCGCGCCCTGGCCGGTGAGATTATGATGCGCTATTGTATTTCAAGAGGATTTGCCGGAGTGGTGGTCGAGGGATGCATGAGGGACAGCGACGCCGTGCGGGATATGGACTTTCCGGTCTACTGTAAGGGAATCACTCCCCAGGGACCGTATAAAAACGGCCCCGGTGAGATCAATGTCCCCGTCTGTGTCGGCGGACAGGTGATACGGCCCGGCGATATTTTAGTGGGTGACCGGGATGGAATCGTCGTGATACGGCCGGAAGACGCCCCGGAAATCCTTAAAGAGGTTAGAAAAAAGTTTGCATCGGAGGAAAAAACCATCTCTGATTATACGGCCGGCCGCGTCAATTATGAAAAACACGAGGAACTGTACCGGGGGAAGATGGAGCAGGCGGATTTTCTTTACATAGAGGAGGGGGAGCGGTGAGAAAGATAGTCGTCGCGGGAATTTACAACGATAAGGCGGTGGAGCTTTTTAAAGAGCTGTGTCCGGAGGGATACAGCCTCAAATTTGTGGGAGTCCCGGAACAGAAGGTCCTGATTGAGGAGACAAAAGATGCGGACTATCTGTTTCTGCGGGGCAGGGTGGAGTTGAGCGATGAACTGCTTAAGTCTGCACGGAACCTGAAGCTGATGCAGAAGTGGGGGGCCGGATTTGACCAGTATGATATGAAGCAGATCGGCAGTTACAATATTCCCTTTATGAATTGTGCAGGAATCAATGCGGTACAGGTTTCCGAAATGACGGTGGCTCTGCTTCTCGCCTTATATAGAAGAATCCTCCCGCTGAACCGGGATTTAAGTAAAGGCATCTGGTCCAAGGAGGTTTATCTGCCCCAGTGCCATACGATCTGCGGTAAGTGCATCGGCATTGTCGGAATCGGCAATATAGGAAGAGCCGTTGCCCGGCTGATGCGGGGATTTGGGGCAAGGGTCCAGTATTATGATGCGCGCCGTCTTCCGCCTGAGACGGAGGAGAGGGAAGCGCTTCAGTATGTGGAGCTGGAAACACTGTTTCGCACTTCGGATGTAATTACGCTCCATGTCCCGCTGGTACCGGAGACAAAGTATCTGGTCAACCGGGAAACGATGGCAATGATGAAGAAAACTGCCGTGATTATCAATGCGGCCAGGGGCGGTGTGGTCAATGAGGCGGATTTATATGAGGCACTGGCGGAAGGGACGATAGCAGGGGCTGCCCTGGATGTGCTGGAGCAGGAGGACAAACCGGCGTCTGCGGCCCAAAATCCTCTGTTCAGCCTTGATAATACCGTGATTACACCGCATATGGGAGCCAGTACGGACGAGGTTTTGCAGGCTATGGTGGAACGCTGTTATGAGAATGTGACGGGGGTGGAAGAAGGGAGGATCACGGAGCCCGGACAGTTTCAAAACGGGATGTATTTTACAAAATATAATGCATAGGGAGGAAAACAAATGAAAAAAAGATTAGCAGCAGTTTTATGTCTCAGCATGATGATGGGCGTTCTGGCGGGATGCAGCGGCGGGAACAGTGCCGGAGCTCCGGCGAAGGAGACCGCTCAGGCGGAAGCCGGAACCGGGAACGCGGAACAGGCGGAAAGTAAACCGGAAAAAGCCGCGGCGGATTCAGCCGGTGGGGAATACGCAGATTTTCCAACGAAAAATATTACTTACATCTGTTCCGGCAGTGCGGGAGGAGGACTGGATCTCTGCGCCAGAATGATTTCCCCTTACATAGAAAAGTATCTGCCTGGAAACGGAACCGTGACGGTTGAAAATGTGACGGGAGGGCAGAACTGGAATGCCTGGATCCGTTTAATCCAGTCTGCGCCGGACGGCTATAATATCGGCTCCCTGGCCACGCCTCAATTCTGCAATTATTTAAATAAATCTCTTCAAATCCAGTATACGATGGATGATTATACCCCTCTCGTAAACTGTGTTACCGATTATTGCACCATCTGTGTCCGGGCGGATGACAGCCGGTTTGACGATGTGGACAATCTGGAAGAATTAGTTGCCTGTCTGAAGGAAAATTCGGAAACGGAATTTTTAGTCAGCCTGACCTCGGGAGGCGGAGCCGATGAAATTGCGATGTATGAGTTCATGGGCTGGAGCAAAATTACAAATATGACAGGAATCAATTACGCGGACGGTATATCGGCCTCCAAGGCTGGATTCCTGGGAGCCGAGACAGATATTTATTTTGGCAAGGTAGGCGATTCCTTTACCATGTTCGAGGATGGAAACGCAAAGATACTGGCCGTTCTGGCATCGGAGCGATCGGAAATTCTTCCCGATGTGCCAACGGGAAAAGAGCAGGGGTTTGACGTTGTACTGGGTTCCTCGCGCGGCATCGTCGTGCCGAACGGAATGGATGAAGAGCTGAAGGCAATTCTCGAGGATGCCTGTAAAAAGGCGTCGGAAGATCCGGAGTACCTGGCGACCATGAAAGCCGGAGGATATGAGGTGGACTTTATGGGAAGTGAAGAGTATGCCGCATACTTAGCCGGTGTTAAAGAAATGGTTGAAAAATATGCGGATCAGCTTGGATACAATGAGTAGGGGACGTAAAAAGCGGAGGACACTAACGATTCCTGTTTGTTTCCGGAATGGAGGAGTGAAATGAAAAAATATTTGACACTGGATGTGGTAATTGGGATGCTTCTGATACTTTTCAGCGGCTGGTTCTGGTATTTATCGCTGGCGTTTCCGGAAGCCGCCCAGATGTTTCCCCAGTTATTTCTGACCGTGACCTTTCTTTTATCCGTACTGCTGCTGATAAGCGGCGTGGCTGAACAGTCAAAGCGGATAAAAAAAGGAGAACTCCGGGAAGGGGCCGGTTTTTTAAAACAGTTTATCCTGCCGTGCAAGGCATACTGCATTATGGTGCTTTATATCATTGGAATCAGGAGTATCGGCTTTTTTGTGGCAACTACCGTTTTTATGGCCGCATTCATGTATTTTCTGAAGGTCAGGAAACCGTTCATACTGTTGGGAGTGACGGCAGGGATGGATCTGTTCCTCTATGTGATGTTTTGCATGGGGTTAAAACTCAGCCTGCCCGCGGGAATTCTGTTTTGAGGAGGTGATTGTTTTGCTACAGACATTTTTAGATGCGGGCCCTGAGATCTTTGCGTCCCTGTTTACACTGGAGACGATGTTCTGCATTCTCCTGGGCGTTGTGGGAGGGATGTTTATCGGCGCCCTGCCGGGGCTGAGCGCGACAATGGGAATTGCCCTGATGCTTCCGTTTACCTACGGACTGTCGCC
This sequence comes from [Clostridium] symbiosum, assembly GCA_036419695.1. NCBI lineage: Bacteria > Bacillati > Bacillota > Clostridia > Lachnospirales > Lachnospiraceae > Otoolea > [Clostridium] symbiosum. Next base: position 3,266,419 of record CP143946.1, on the reverse strand, counting down.
GATTTCCGCCATAGCCATGCTGATGACCATTTACACTTCGGCTATCTGCGGCGGCTCGATTACCGCTATATTAATCCATACGCCGGGCACCCCGTCCTCTGCGGCGACCGCCCTGGATGGATTTCCGCTGACGAAACAGGGAAAGGGCCTGCAGGCTCTCGGCGTTTCTATCAGCGCTTCCATGATTGGCGGGACCATCAGCGCCGTGGCGCTTCTCTTCCTGGCCTCCATGCTGGCCTCCGCGGCCCTTAAATTCGGTTCCATGGAATATTTCCTGCTGGCCTGCCTGGGACTCAGCGTTATCGCAAGCCTGGCCTCGGAGTCATTAGTCAAGGGGCTCCTGGCCGGCTGCCTCGGCCTGGTGCTGGGATGTATTGGAATTGACGCTTCCTCCGGCTATGCCCGCTATACCTTCGGAATCGTGCCGCTGTTAGGCGGAATCCCGACGGTTCCCGCGCTGATTGGCCTGTTTTCAATCCCACAGGTGCTAGATCAGCTGGAAAACGCCCGCAGCCAGGGGAAGACCGTCAATGTGGCCGATGTGGCTGAGATGAGCGGGAAGGTGCTGCTGCCGTGGAAGGAATACAAAAAGCTGCTGCCCACGATTCTGCGTTCATCCGTGATTGGCGTGTTTGCCGGAATTCTGCCCGGAGCCGGAGGTGAGATCGGTTCCTGGATGGCATATAATACGGCAAAAAACAGATCAAAGAATAAGGAATTATTCGGAAAGGGCTCTTACGAAGGGGTGGCCGCATCGGAAGCGGGAAATAACGCCGTTACGGGCGGGGCCTGTATCCCGATGATGACTCTTGGAATACCCGGAAGCGCCGCGGCTGCTGTTCTGATGGGAGGACTGATGATCCACGGCCTGCAGCCCGGAGCCGACCTGTTTGTAAAAAAGGCGGGTACGACCTATGCAATTATTTTTGGCTTTATGCTGGCCAATATCATGATGGGAATCATCGGCCTGTTTATTGCCCGCTACATCGTCAGGATTACAAAAGTCCCGGTCAATATTCTCTGCCCGATTATCGTCGTGCTGGCCGTGGTTGGTTCCTACGCAATCTCAAGCGATATGTACAATGTCTATATAATGATTATTTTCGGCCTGATCGGTTACTTCATGAGACTGGCAAAGTTCCCTCCGGCTGCGATGGTGCTGGGCTTTCTGCTGGGCCACATGGCGGAGAAGGGACTGCGCCAGGCGGTCAACCTTTCAAGGGGAGATCTGCTGTCTTACTATCTGCACCGGCCAATCAGCCTGGTTATTACGGCTTTGATTATCATCGGAATATTCCTGCCGATGGTTCTTGACAAAATAAAAGCGTCCCGCTCATAAAAATAAAGCGCCTCTTCAGGAAATCAAAATCCAATCGGTTGCCGGATATTCGGGTGGATGTTATACTTGTCTTAACGGGTGGAACCGGTGAGGAACGGCTGTGTGCAGAAGAGGAGAAAAATGGACAGGAACAATAATTCCCAGATATCAATGATATGGACGAATCCCATTGCCTTTGAACTTTCAAAAAAACTGGTGGAGGAGAGGCAGTTGGACTGCCGCGTTATTCTGGCAGAATTATTGGAGGTGGAAGAGGTGGCGGCTTTGGAAGTAAGGCGGGGAGCTAAAATTATTATTTCCAGGGGCGGTGTCTGGAACCGCATCCAGAAGAAGGTCGCCATTCCCATGGTTGCCGTGCGTTTTGCTTTCTCTGATTTTGCCTCGGCCATCGAGGAGGCGTCCCGGTACGGCGAACAGATTGCCATGATTGTTTTCTCCGAGGTGATGCTTGAATCGGCTAAAAAAGAATACTATTACTGGAAGGTAAAGACGGTCGTCATCCAGGTTGCGGACATAAAGGAAGCGCGGGAGGAAATCGCCAGTTTAAAGAAGAAAGGAATCAGCGCCATCGTCGGAGGCGTGACGATCCGGAAGCTGGCCGCTGAGAAGGGAATTCCCTGTGTGCTGTTCGGCTGCAATGAGGATGTCGTGTTAGAAGCGATTTACGACGCACAGCGGCTTTTGAAACTCCTGCTGGCCCAGGAGGTCCGTTACCGCACGATCAGCATGCTGCTTGACAACTCCTCCGAGGGAATGATGACACTGGACAGGAACGGCGTTATTACAAATATTAATAAGGTGGCGCTGAAAATACTCGGAGGGGAACTTCGGGAGGAAGAGGTCCTTGGCAGGGAGTGCATCGAACTGTTTCCGTTCCCCGCCGTCATTTCGGGAACCATGCAGGGAAAACGGTTTTATAATTACCTCGTGGCGTACAGGAACCACTATCTGGCTGTCAGCAGCCTGCCGATTGTGACGGACGGCGTAATCAAGGGAATCATCGTAAATATCCAGGATTCGGACGATATCCAGGCGGTGGAGAATAAGATCCGCAGGCATTCGGCCACAAAAGGCTATGCCGCAAAATATACATTTCAGAACATTATCGGCGAGAGCGAAGAAATTGTAAAAGCCAAGCATCAGGCCATGATGTATGCGGGAGTGGACAGTACGGTGATGATCTGCGGCGATTCCGGCACGGGGAAAGAACTATTTGCCCAGAGCATCCACAATGCCAGCAGCAGGAGAAACCAGCCCTTTGTGGCAGTCAACTGCGCCGCCTTTCCGGAGAGTCTTTTGGAAAGTGAACTGTTCGGCTATGAAAAAGGAGCGTTTACGGGAGCCAGTCCCAATGGAAAAGCCGGGATTTTTGAGATGGCGCACAAAGGCACAATCTTTTTAGATGAGATTGGCGAGATGGCGGTTTCGCTTCAGTCGCGTCTTTTGAGGGTCATCCAGGAGCGTGAGATTGTCCGCCTGGGAGGCAGTTCCGTCATTCCCGTGGATGTCAGGATTATCACGGCGACAAATCGGAATCTTCTGGAGGAGATGAAAAAGGGCAATTTCCGGAAGGATCTGTACTACCGGCTAAGCGTTTTGACGTTGCAGCTTCCCCTGCTGGAGGAGAGAGCGGAAGATATCGCGCCACTGGCCCTGCAGTTTGCAAAAACCTTTGGGGAAAAGCACGGGCGGGAGATCACGGGGATTGCGCCCGGTGCGCTGGAACTATTGAAGACACACCGCTATTACGGAAATATAAGAGAGCTGTCCAATATCATTGAGCGGGCTGCCATCTTTGCCACAGAGACCGAGATTTCCGTGGGAGATGTTAAAATGGCCCTGTTTGGCAACGCGTTTTCGGAGACGGTATGCCTGGAAACCGCGGATGCACCGGAACGGGCTTCGGGCAGCATAGGGACGTCGGATGAAGAAGGCCGCGAAAACAGGGAAGAGGACCGGATTAAGGCCGCCCTGCATGAGGCGGACGGGAATTGTACGAAAGCGGCGGGGCTGCTTCATATCAGCAGGACGACGCTGTGGAGAAAGATGAAGAAATATCGGATAAAGGAAGAGCGATAGGCTTTTAAATTCCGTTGTTTCGTTTCGTATACAACATATGAAGGGGATGTAAAAAAACTTCCAAACCGAAAAAAGCACTGAGGTCGTGAGACATTCAGCACTTTTTTCGGTTTGGGAGTTTTTTGCAGCCCCTTTTATGAAATATGATTCCTATTATTACTATCCGGAAGCGGGATACTGCAACTAATCGACAGATGAATCTTCAGGCAGGTGGTAATAATCCAGTACAAAGTTCCAGAAATCCATAGCAGCTTCCGTCATCAAAGCTTTCCGATGCCTCATCAGATAGACGGTCCGTGATTTACCCGGTTCAGACAATTTGTAATGTCTCAGGCCAGGGCAAAGGGCCAGGGCATCCGAAAGGCAGGACTCCGGAATCAGGGAGACCGCCAATCCGTGTCGGATCGTACTGATTTTTGTGAGAAAATCATCGGTCTGATAAAAGGTTCTTGGTATGAAACCTGCTTTTTGGCAAAGTGAATAGGTGATATCGCTGAAAAACAGATCGGACTGGGACATAACAACAAAAGGCGTATTATCAAAATAAGCCAAATCAACAAACTCTGCATCTTTCTTTATCGTGCAAGGAAACTCTTTGCAGTTTTCGGATGCGATTAATACCATATTTTCCTGAAAAAGCGGCTGAGATACCCAGAATTGTTCCTTATTCACAATAGGATGGTTATTGGAAGAGGAATACAGGATAAAATCCAAATCTTCACTTTGATTCTGGTTTATCAGCATATTTGACTGGCTGATATCGAAGTCGATAAGAGGGTTAAGGGAAGAATATGCGTTTGCGCATGATGTAATGATGGGAGCGTATGCATAGCAGTAGATACGAATCATTCCCAAAGTTTCATAAGAGATACTTCTGGCCGTATTGATACCGAGGGTGAGGGTATTAAGTGCCTCTTCAGCATATTTTGCGAAAATAAGACCATTATGATTTAATTTGAGACGGTTTTTGGTCCGATCAAATAATTGGAGATTCAGCTCATTTTCAAGAGAAGTTATATTTTTACTGAGCGCCGACTGGGAAATGTTCAAAAAATCGGCGGCAGCAGAGACATGTTCGGTTTTTACCAGTTCCAGAAAATATTTTAATTGATATAGTTCCACGGCGCCTCCTGATAAAGTCACGTGAGTATTCCTGTAAGTCATACTGCTGTGAATGAGATCGAATTGTTTATATGGGTTAACATTTATATAATTATCGTAACGTTTTAATTGTAAAAGATTATGACGCAAAAATCAATTGTATTGGTGTGGAAGGAGAAGTAATTATGTTTAATCGTTTTGGCAACATGATGCCGCCGGAAGAGGCGAAGAGAAGGCCGTATCTTATTGACATGGCTCCCTTTAATATACTGGGGAACCTGTATTTTGTGGGAAATAAGTGGTGTTCCTCGCATTTGATTGATACGGGTGACGGGCTTCTGCTGCTGGATACCCCATGTGCGTCCGGCCTGCCCGGGCTGATTCATAACATCTGCCGTTTGAATTTCAGGATGGAGGATTTGAAGTATATTGTTGTTTCACATGCACACAGCGATCATTTCGGAGCGGTTGAGGCTCTCCGGCATATGACCGGCGCCCGGGCATTTATCAGCCGTGTGGATGCGGAGGATATGCGGGAAAATCCCGAACGTATGGCATCTATGAATGAGGATTTAGGCCCGTTTAATGAATGCTTTACTCCCGATGTGGAGTTGGAGGATGGTGATGTGATTGAGCTTGGCAATACAAAAATCCGATGTGTTCTCACTCCCGGGCACTCAAAAGGGGTTATGTCCCATTTCTGGAACCTGAGGCATGACGGGAAAGATTATAACGTTGGAATTTACGGAGGGGCCGGTTATTCGACCGTATCGGAAGAATGGTTAAAAAAAGCGGGATTGCCGCTTTCCCTGCGTGATGATTTCCTTTCTTCCATTGAAAAGGTCTGGAATGAACCGGTGGATATTATGCTGGGAAACCATCCGTTTCACAATGATACATACAGGAAGGCCGAAAAGAAGAAGAACGGAGAAGAAATGGTCTTTGTCGATCCCTCGGAATGGAGACGTTTCCTTTCGGAATTAAAGTCAGGATATCTCAATTTCCTGAATATGACGCCGGAAGAAATAAAAGAACAGAATGCGGTAAGCCAATGGAGCCGGTACTATCGCGATTAAAGAGGCCGGGGGAACAGAGAAATAATAAAATCAATACTACTGAGGAGGTAATGAAAATGAGTCCTACTATAATGGCGGTGATTCTGCTTGCACTTGTTGTTGGCGGCATCCTGTCGAGAAAAATTCCCATGAACTTTGTTATGTTTGCAGTCCCTGTTTTCTGTTTACTTGGGCTTGGGTATAATGTGTTTGAAATCAGCGGATTTATCCTGTCAAAGATTTCGGAGATCATGACTTCGGCCGGGTGGATGCTGTTATTTGGCCTGATTTATTTTACAATGCTGACGGAGTCGGGAATGTTTGATACCATTATCAATGGTGTCGTCACTCTGGTCGGAGAGCGCATGAATGTTGTCGTGGTTATGATTATGACTACAATTATCGGTGCTCTTGCTTATTTAACGGCCAGCATGTCCACTGCGTATCTGATCTGCTTTCCGATTATGATACCTATGTTTAAAAAGTTTAATATCAAAAGGGAATATGCGTTTATCATCTGCCAGACAGCGATGGCCGCCGTGTGTTTTCTTCCCTGGGGCATCGGGGTGGTAAATTCATCGATCATGGCGGGCTGCGATCCGACCGAGCTGGCCGCGGCATCGATTCCATGGGGACTTTGCTTTATCCCGGCTATTATTTTGCAATGGTTATACTTTGCATGGAGACATAAAAAGGAGAACGGTACGCTGGGACTGCCGGAAGAATCCGCCATGCTGAAAGTGAAAACAGAAGATGTAAAGGAGGAAAAACAAAATGCCCGGCCAAAACTCTTTTGGTTTAATCTTATCGTATTCATTGCAGCGCTTGTGTCACTGGCCGTCTTCAAACTGCCAAGCTATTTGATATTTCTGACAGCCTCGATCGTAACCGCTATGGTAAATTATCCGAATAACTTCGGTGAGATCTGGAACAAGGCCGGGCTGACGTTCTTTAATGTACTGATCATGCTGCTTGCAATCTGTTTCTATCTTGCGGCTTTCAACGCCGCTCCGGCTGATGGAAGCCGCCTATCCATGGTAAATGCGCTTGCTCAGGCCATGACTGGAATTCTTCCGGAATTTTTGATGCGATATATGTATATTATTTTCCTGTTCCTCTGCGTACCGATCATCTATTTTGTACCTTATCAGATTTATAATACGATGTATCCGCTTTTTATCTCTGTGGGGGCATCCTTTGGGATTGGAGGAATCGCAATTATTGCCCCGTTTGTCTGTAATCTGGCCCTTGCCACCGGCGTAACGCCAATGAATTCATCTACTTATGTGGGATGTGCGCTTTGTGAGGTTGAGCCGGAAAAGTTCTGTAAGTACGGGGCTGTAATCATGTTCATTACAAATGCGTTGGTGATGGTGGTTGCCGTTCTTACGGGGGTTTTGAGGATTTAATTGAGATGCGAGGACGCCTCTGAAAGACGGCGGACGGGGTGGTGGGAGGGGGGTGGATGAGTCTTCAGTCCCAGTTTGCAGGTTGTGGTGAGGGGGGAATCCAGGAGAAAAGATTCCTACGGGGACCCGCTTCCTTTTCTCCTTCCTTCCCCGGACAGGTTGTCGACGGGACTGAAGACTCACAAACCTGAATTAGCAGGCTGAGCCGCTGACACCGTTGGCGCTCACATCGACCATTGTAATAAGTCCTTTTTTATGGAGTACATAGGCCCATCCTATTGCCACCGGAATGGATATCAGAATAGCAATACCCTGATAGGACTGCATGTCCGGGATGAAGAGCAGCGCCAGGACGGAGAGGAATGTTGGGGCGATGGCTACCAGGGATTTGTTTTTAATATATTTATCGGAGGATTCTCTGCCAAACACACCGATGACCAGGGCGCCGATGAGGGCGGGAACGATATACTGGATGGCGGTTCTGAACACGGGCTGGGTGAGAACCGGAGCCAGGGGTTTTAAAAGTACAACTCCGAGGGCGATAATCATCGTTGTCTCGATTGAGGAAAGCGATACGGCCATTGTTGACACGGCATCGGCTTCCTGGGTGTTTGCTTCCACGCCCGCGATCTGCTGCGCAGAGATGACAACCGGAAGTTTCAGGCTCATTACATTTCCCGTGATAAAGGTAATGTAGGAAGAAGAACCCAGAATCGGGGCGTAACCGATGATTTCCGCAAAATCAATCGGGAGCATCAGGGCCAGCAGCCCGGCGCCGGACTGTATAATTGTCCCGGGGTTGGGGAAACACTTGTAAACTATGCAGATGACCGTTGGAATTCCAAGCATGAACCCGACGGCAATCAAAGAACCAATCCGGCCGATTCGGTGTACGCTGTCTATATATTTCTTATCTTCATTCATATTTATATCCTCCGATTAAAAAAGTTGAGTCCACAAAACTGCGGATGCCATTCCGAGAAGCAGTGTAAACGCCATGACGAAGTCTCCCAGCCATGACCAGCCCATTTTTTTACCGATCAAGGTCAGAAGGTAGGAGATACCGACGCTGGATATAAGAACCATTGTGGCAACCTTTCCCTGGAAAATCTGGAAAGGAATCAGAACCGCCATCAGGGCCAGCATCAGGGAACCGTTGATAATCTGCCCGAAGGAGCTTTTGGACTGCCCGAGCCTGCTCACGCCGGTGATAATCTGCTTGCCAAACAGGGCATTGATAATGACGCCTGCGATAATTCCCATACTCATGACAAACATGATGGCGCAGAATGTGGATGCCTCCGACTGGGCCGCCGATGTAATATCGGTAAAGCCCATGGCGGATGTTGCCAGTTCCGCCGCGATCAGTTCATAGGAAACATCTCCTACAACGCTTAAACGGAACCAGGACCATGGTATTCCGATTACGGCGGTGAGTGAAACAAGCCCGACGATGACGGCCAGTGAGGGAACGATGGTGACTAAGAGTGTATTTTTGTGGATCTTTATAATGCTCTCCCGGGAAATGCCAAGCTGTATGGCCCTTCGGTAAGATTTAATATAGAAGACAACACACAGGCCGATCATGAAAAGCAGACCGGCGATTACCAGCGTGTAAAGCAGGCCGCCGCCCGATACATCAGAATATGTCATAATTTTTTTCCTCCTTTGTTTTCAAAGAAATATGTTCTCTATTTTCTGGATTGGCCGTTTAGTTTGGCTGTGACTGTGCCTCAGGCATTACTTCGGGCGGAATTGGACAGACGTAACCTCCGGGAACCGCAGCTTTCAGTTCGGCTTTTGCTTTTTCAAGCAGCTCAGGCTCTTCTAAAAGACGGCAGGCCGTGTATGCCATGACTTTTCCTGCATACAGAAGTCCTTCATGCGCAATGGGACTGTTGGCCTGGGAGGTTAACTGCCAGGAATGCTCCGGAGTGCCGAGAATGGCGGTCGTTGCAACCATCTGCGCGGTCGGGACGATATAGGATACATCCCCTACATCGGTGGAGCCGGGCAGGCAGCAGGAGAGGGGATAATATCCGAATGCTTTGCCTAAGAGCACTCGATCTGTGTAGGAGGCGGCTGTTTCGGGGTCACAGTACATGGTAAGATGTTCGAAAATGGTGCCTTTATCCTCCGCACTGATGGAATCGGCCATCGCGGCTGCAAATTCCTCGGCCTGCCGGCTGAATTGGATGCCGCCCAGTTCCAGGTTACACTCACCCATGACCGAGGAGAGAATCTGGTTGGGAATATAGTCCGAAAGAGCGCTCTTAACCTCGATGGTCAGTGTTGTTTCAGTCATCATAGCGGCACCCTGTGCGATTTTTACGACGCGGGGATAAATCTCCATAATCTGGCTGTTCTTTGGTGCGCGTATGTAATAGTAGAGCGTCGCGCTGTCCTGGACCACATTCGGGGCGGAGCCGCCCGTATCCAGAAATGCATAGTGGATTCTGGCCTGATCAATGATATGTTCCCGCAAAAAGTTGACGCCCACATTCATCAGTTCTGCGGCATCCAGTGCGCTGCGCCCAAGATGCGGGGAAGAAGCGGCATGGGCGGAGACTCCTTTAAATTTGAACAGAACGCAATAGTCGGCCAGGGAAGAGGCGGCAAAGATTCCGGTACAGGAATCGGGATGCCAGGTGAGAGCGGCATCCAGCGGGTCAAAAATGCCTTCTCTTGCCATAAATGCTTTACCGCAGCCAGATTCCTCAGCAGGACAGCCGAGATAAACAACGGTGCCCGGAAGCCCTGTTTTTTTCAGGTAATCTTTAAAAGCAACCGCCGCGGCGAGAGAACCTGCTCCCAGGGCATTGTGGCCGCATCCGTGCCCGGCGGCGCCCTCTGACACAGGTTGCTTAACCGCAGTCATGGCCTGTTGGCTTAGGGACGGCAGGGCGTCGTATTCGCCGAGGAAACCGATGACCGGACTGCCATGGCCAAAGGTGCCCCGAAACGCCGTGCCAATACCGGCGATACCGCGTTCCACCTGAAAACCCTCCCGGATCAGGGCATTGATTATAATTTCGGATGACTTAAATTCCTCAAAACCCAGCTCCGGGTTTTTCCACACCTGTTCACTCACTCCGATGAACAGGTCTTTTTTTTCTTCTACGAACTCACAGATACTTTCTTTTACTCCCATTAACGAATTCTCCTTAGTTTAAATATTCCCTAAATACAGCGGCATGCACACCAGCGGTAAAGTATTTAAAGAACGATATAAAGAACGTTCTTTTTATATGATTATATATACACAGGGTACTGTTGACAATGTCTATATTAAATAAAAAATAGAAAAAATATTGTACAAATTGCATAATTCCCGCGGTTGCATTGCTTGACATTCACTATCATAGCCTGTATGATAAACGTGAAAATAAAAATAGAATTCGGGGGTTTAGTGATTCATGTGCTATAAAATTGCAATGTTGCTGAAACCGGCTCTAATCGATTATTGTAAAGAACAGATGAAGGAGCCTCCCAAGGGAGTCGAACTGACCTATATCCCATACACTGAGGCAAATGAGTTTGAGAAGGTCAGCTATGACATCCATGAGAATTTTGATGGGGTAATCACCAGCGGCTCGTGGCCGGATTCCATTCTGGAACGCCTGGAGTGGACGAAAACGATGTGCAAATCTTATTTTGATTTTGATATAGAAAATACATACCGCCTTATTTTAAGCGAGCTTCTTCTCCATCCAGGCCTGAGTATCGAACAGATTGGTATTGACGTCCTGGGCAGCAGGTGGACGCTTGGGGAAGTGATTCTTGAGGATCGGATGCATTCCCTGGTGGACGATATGGAGAGAGATAAGAAGAGCGTAGATTCATATGAGGATATGGAGCAGGAAGAGCAGAGGATGACCGATGAATACCTGATGCTCTTTAAAGAGGGCAGAATCCGGTCAGTTCTGACTTCGTCTTTGTATGTGGCCGATGCCCTGAATGCAAAGGGCTGTTCCTGCAGCTATATTTTCCCCAGCCTCAATATGATGAATAATGTCATAGGAAATGTCTGCCACGCGATTGATTTAAAGCGCGCCCGCGGCGGAAGTCCGGCCGTGATACGGATCGATCTGCATCTGGATGCGGAGGAAAATACCTATGAGAAGGCCCAGCACGTGATTTCCCTGAAGAAGTCCCTGTCGGATTTTGTGCAGAGGGAATGCGGCAGGCTAACGCTTAAAAGCGGGAACGAATATTTTGAGATTTATACGGTGCAGGAGGAGCTGGCCAGGCTGACAAACAGGTATACCGACTGTCCGCTTACGGAATTCCTCAATAAGGTGGAGCGTGAGGCGGTTTCAATTGGATACGGAGTAGGGACGGATTTTTATCAGGCCCGTTCCAACGCGGTGAATGCGAGCAGTTATGCCCATAGCTGCCGGGACAAGACGGCAACCAGCTTTCTTCTTGATGAAGATAACCGGCTTACGGAATTGTCTTCCGCTCATGAGGATACAAAGTCGGAAAAGGTGGGAATCCCCCAGGAGTATATCAATGAGGTGGCATATCAGGTGAAACTTTCCTCTGCCACACTGATGAAAATTATCAATACGCTCAGAGCCGAGGGTACCAATGAGATATCCTCCACGGAGCTGATCAGCCGCCTGGGAGTGTCGCTTCGGACCGCAAACCACTATCTTGCCAATCTGAAGAACAACGGCAAGGCGGAGATTATCGGTAAAAAGAGACCAAATGGAAAGGGGCCGAATATCTGCATTTATAAAATTGATCTTCCCTTTTAATTTTTATTCAGCCAAAACCAGCCAAAACCCCGCCTAAACGGGTTGACATCCCCCGGCGATTATGTTAAATTATTGTTTAGCATAAATGCAAAGATAAGGAATAGTAGGCTGAATGACATACCAGAGAGCTGCCGGAAGGTGCGAGGCAGATATGAATATTTCAGTTGAACTCGCCTTGGAGCAGCCTGTTGAAGGGAAGATGCACGGACATTTGTCCGGTGCAGGGAAGTTCCTGTGTAGGCAGAGCCGGGATCCAGCCGTTATATGGAGCAGAAAGAGCATACCGTTTACCGCGAAGGCCGAACCGGCCGATACGATGAAACCTGCGGAGCAATAACCGGTGTGAAATAGAGTGGTACCGCGTAGCGTGTAATATTGCCCTGCGTCTCTATGATAGTAGAGATGCAGGCTTTTTTGGGTGGCAATGAAAAGTTCGCGAAGCGTGCTTTTCGTTGTTTATATCATATGAAAGTTGTTCCTATGATATAAAAAGCCCTCCGGGCAGGATGCGCTGCATATAAATTGAAACAGGAGGAAATGAAATGTCACAGTACAATCATACCGCCATTGAGAAAAAATGGCGTGAAAACTGGGAAAAGAACCCGATCAACGTAAATGACGGAAAGAAGGAGAAATACTACTGCCTTGACATGTTCCCATATCCGTCGGGAAGCGGCCTTCATGTAGGCCACTGGAGAGGCTATGTCATCTCTGATGTGTGGAGCCGTTACCAGTTATTAAAGGGAAAATATGTCATCCATCCGATGGGCTGGGATGCTTTCGGCCTTCCGGCAGAGAACTATGCCATCAAGATGGGCGTCCATCCGGCTATCTCCACTGCGGAGAATGTAAAGAATATCAAACGCCAGATCGGTGAGATTGCGGCAATTTATGACTGGGATATGGAAGTAAATACCACGGATCCCGGATTTTATAAATGGACCCAGTGGATTTTTGTTCAGATGTTCAAAAAAGGCCTTGCCTATGAGAAGGAATTCCCGATCAACTGGTGCCCGTCCTGTAAGACAGGACTTGCTAACGAGGAAGTGGTAAACGGCTGCTGCGAACGCTGCGGAACCGCTGTGACCAAGAAGAACCTGCGCCAGTGGATGCTCAAAATCACGGCATACGCAGAGCGCCTCTTAAATGATCTCGACAAGCTGGACTGGCCTGAGAAGGTTAAGAAGATGCAGACCGACTGGATCGGCAAATCTTACGGCGCAGAAGTAGACTTTAAGGTGGACGGAAGAGACGAGAAGATCACGGTTTATACAACAAGGCCCGACACTCTTTACGGAGCGACATTTATGGTCCTTGCTCCGGAGCACAGCCTGGCGAAGAGCCTGGCTACGGACGAGACAAGGGAAGCAGTGGAGAAATACATCTTTGACGCCTCAATGAAATCCAATGTAGACCGTCTCCAGGATAAAGAAAAGACCGGCGTATTTACCGGCTCCTATGCAATCAACCCGTTAAACGGTGCAAAGACCCCGATCTGGCTGTCCGACTATGTTCTGGCAGATTACGGTACCGGAGCCATCATGTGCGTTCCGGCCCACGATGACCGTGACTTTGAGTTTGCGAAAAAATTCAATATCCCGATTATCCAGGTTATCGCTAAGGACGGCAAAGAAATCGAGCACATGACAGAGGCCTATACCGAGGCAAGCGGAGTCATGATCAATTCCGGCGAGTGGAACGGCATGGAGTCGGCCGTGCTCAAACAGGAAGCTCCTGCCATGATCGAGGAGAGGGGACTGGGCAAAAAGACGGTCAACTACAAACTGCGTGACTGGGTATTCTCCCGCCAGCGTTACTGGGGAGAGCCAATCCCGATCATCCACTGTCCAAACTGCGGCAACGTGCCGGTACCGGAGGATCAGCTCCCGTTAGAGCTTCCGAAGGTGGAGAGCTACCAGCCGACAGGAACAGGAGAATCACCTCTTGCAGGTATCGACGAGTGGGTCAACACCACATGCCCCTGCTGTGGCGCGCCTGCCAAGAGAGAGACCAACACCATGCCTCAGTGGGCAGGTTCCTCCTGGTATTTCCTCCGCTATGTGGACAGCAAAAACAACGAAGAACTGGTTTCCAGGGAAAAAGCAGACAAATATCTGCCGGTTGATATGTATATCGGCGGCGTAGAGCATGCAGTCCTTCACCTCCTCTACTCCCGTTTCTATACGAAGTTCCTCTGCGACATCGGGGCCATCGACTTTGACGAGCCGTTTAAGAAGCTGTTTAACCAGGGTATGATCACCGGCAAGAACGGTATCAAGATGAGCAAGTCCAAGGGCAACGTGGTTTCACCCGACGATCTGGTGCGCGACTACGGCTGTGACTCTCTGCGCCTCTATGAATTATTCGTGGGACCGCCGGAGCTGGATGCCGAGTGGGACGACAGGGGAATCGAGGGCGTATCGCGTTTCCTGAACCGTTTCTACAACCTTGTTATGGAAAATAAGGATAAGGATATTACGGCGACGAAGGAAATGATCAAGCTCCGCCATAAGCTGGTGTTTGACATTGAGCAGAGATTTGAGCAGTTCAGCCTGAACACCGTTATCTCGGGATTCATGGAGTACAATAACAAGCTCATCGACCTGGCCAAAAAAGAGGGCGGTATCGACAAAGAAACCCTCAGGACATTTGTAATTCTTCTGGCTCCGTTTGCACCTCACCTCGGTGAAGAACTGTGGCAGGTGCTGGGCGGTACGGACAGCGTATTCCACGAGACATGGCCGGAATGCGATCCGGAGCTGATGAAGGACGATGAGAAAGAGATCGCCGTCCAGATCAACGGCAAGACGAGAGCCGTCGTAACACTTCCCGCCGATGTGTCAAAAGAAGATGCAATTGCGGCAGGCAAAGAGGCCCTGAAGGACAAACTGACCGGAAATGTAGTGAAAGAAATCTATGTACCGGGCAGAATTGTCAACATTGTAATGAAATAAATGCAATAAAACAGCGCAGGCAATGCAAAAAAAACATTGCCTGCGAATTTTGTATAATTGCAGACTTTTTCCGAAAAGTATGGTAAAATATACACAAAATAAGTAAAAACAGAGGCAGAAAAAATGTGTATTCCGGGGGAAGAGCTTATGGAGGCGTCAAAACGAAGGGGAAAAAAGAAAAAGATTATTTTTGCAGCTATTATTCTTATCGTGAACATAGCGGTTATACTGGCAGTCGGCAGGGTGGAACGAAATACGATTAACAAAAGCCTGACGGCTCATGCGATGAGTGCAAAGGTCGGTTTTGAAGATGTCATGAATGATTATGAGCGTTCTTTCCAGCTGTTTGTGCAGATGATGTCACGTGAAATTGAAAATAATCCGGATCCCGATATTATATGGGATTATCTTAAAAATATCGACAAGAAGCTGCTCGCAATCGAGGGGGAGACGTATGACGGCCTGTACATGTATTATCAGGGCAGGTACCTTTACAGCTGGGATACCCCCTATTCCGTCTATGAGGAAAGCGGTTATGTGGCGACGGAACGTCCCTGGTATAAGGATGCGGCGGCCGGAATGGGAGAAATCGTTTTTACTCCTCCTTATATGAGCTATGCAAACCACTACATATTGACGACCATTTCCCAGCTCCAGCCGGACGGTGAAACGGTATTTGCCTATGATATCAAGATGGCCGATATCCAGAGCCTGGTTACTTCCATGGAGCAGTATAAAAATGCCCAGATGATGGTGTGTGACGGCAGCGGGACCGTAATCGGAAGCACCAGGGAAGAGTACCTTGGGGGAGACTTATATTCAACCCTGGATGAGGCGGCCTCAGCGGTGGAAACGGCAAAGAGTGATTTGGCCGGGATTGCCGATCAGAATTCGGAGGAAGCAGTCAAGCTGAGGGAGACTGCCGATTCCGCAGAGGCTTTTTATGGATTCCGCAGCCAGTTTGAAGACGGCCTTCAGGCGGTCAGCCAGGCCGGCGGAAAAACGGTTCCTTTTAAGATGGACGGAAAGAAATATTACGGCTGCCTGCTGAAGGGAAACGGCTTTGATTTCCTGGTCTTTGTTCCGGCCGCCTCCATACTTACCGCGACGATGGACATCTGGCTGATTCCGATTCTCGTCACGGAACTGCTGCTTATCTACGTCCTGAGCCGTGTCAGCGTAGACCAGAAAAACCGGGAGCTGAAGGCTGCTTATGTGGAACTCGGACAGACGCAGAGGCGTCTTGAGATCGCGCTCAGCGCCGCCCAGAAGGCAGCGGCGGTCGACGATCTGACCGGAATGATGAATCTCAAATCCTTCCGCAAGGAGATAAACGAGGTTCTGGAGACAACCGAACAGAGCGGAATCCTGATTATGATAGACGGAGACCATTTTAAACAGGTCAATGATAATTACGGGCACAGTGTGGGAGATGAAGTGATTAAACTGACGGCGCAGATGATCATCGGCCGTATCAGGACAATCGACCTTGCGTCCAGACTCCATGGCGATGAATTCGCCATCTTTGTCGCCCGCACTTCGGATTATTCCGTAGCGGAAAAGATTATGAAGGATATTAACGAGACCCTGGCTGCGGAGGCCAAACGAAGGAATATGCCTTCCATCACACTGTCGGCCGGCGCTGCGGTCGTCAACCCCGGCGACAAATACTCGGTTGTCGCAAAGGCTGCGGATGCGGCTCTGTATGTGGCAAAGGAGTCACACAACGGCGGATTTTCCTGTTAATTAAAAACCTGTGTCCCTGCCTGTGCCGGGGCGCAGGTTTTTGATTGCAAGAAAATCGTAAATGGAAAACGGATATTTTTTGTGTTATGATATAAAATATGACTTATCAGGAAAGGACTGACAGAAATGGGACACATTACATCAAAGGATGCCCACAAGAGCCTGGAGGAACGCATCAACTGGTTTACCCAGGGCGCGCCGGCATCGGATACACTGTACAAGATTTTACAGGTGCTTTTTACGGAGAAGGAAGCCAAGGTTATGGCCATGCTTCCCGTAAGGCCTTTTACGCTGAAGAGAGCGGCTCATATCTGGAATACTTCGGAGGCAAAGGCGGAGAAGGTGCTCGATCATCTCTGTGAGAAAGCGCTTCTGGTGGATTCCTGGCATAACGGAGTCAGAAAATTTGTCATCCCGCCGCCAATGGCCGGATTTTTCGAGTTTGCCCTGATGCGCACCAGGGGCGACATCGATCAGAAATATCTGAGTGAGCTTTACTATCAGTATATGAACGTGGAGGAGGACTTTGTAAAGGATCTCTTTTATGCCACGCAGACAAAGCTGGGCCGCGTATTTGTCCAGGAGCCGGTGCTCGGCAATGAGAATATGAGCCATATTCTGGACTATGAGAGAGCCAGCCATATCGTGGAGGAAGCGGATTACATCGGTCTGGGGCTCTGCTACTGCCGCCATAAAGCGGCTCATGCAGGCCATCCCTGCGAGATAGACGCTCCGCTTGACGTCTGTCTGACCTTCGGCAATGTGGCCCGTTCCCTGGCGGAACATGGGGGACATGCCAGACTGATTTCTAAAGAAGAGGCAATGGACGCGCTGGAGCGTTCTTATGATGCCAATCTGGTGCAGATCGGCGAAAATGTGAGGGAATATCCGGCATTTATCTGCAACTGCTGCGGATGCTGCTGTGAAGCGCTTCAGGCTGCCAGACGGTTTGCCCCGATGCAGCCGGTGGCGACGACGAATTACATTCCGGCAATTGATCAGAAGACCTGCATTGGCTGCGGCAAATGTGCAAAAGTCTGTCCTGTGCTGGCGATTAAGATGGAGGATGAGTTATCTCCGAAGACGGGCGAGAAGACCGGCAGGAAGAAGGCGGTGGTGGACCGTGATATCTGTCTCGGCTGCGGCGTCTGCGTGAGAAACTGCCCGGTGGGGGCCATCCATCTGGAGAAACGGCCCGTACAGATTATTACGCCGGTCAACAGCACGCACCGTTTCGTACTGCAGGCGATTGAGAAGGGAACCCTGCAGAACCTGATATTTGACAATGAGGCATTCGCCAACCACAGGGCTCTGGCCGCCGTGTTCGGGACTATCCTGAAGCTGCCGCCGGTCAAGCAGGCCCTGGCAAGCAAGCAGTTTAAATCCATCTATCTGGACAGGCTGCTGTCCGCACAGATAGAAAAACAGAAGGCGGAACAGAAGCAGAAGCAATAAAGTCAGTCTGGCCCAAAGTGACGGCAGCAGAGAAATTAACAGTAACACAAAAGCAGCAACGGCCACAGAAGAGAAGAACATAAGGTTAACAAAAAGAGGGAGGTCCGGATGCCGAGATTATTAATCAAACAGAGAGTATTTTCATGGAGCGATACTTATGACGTATACGGCGAGGATGAGAGCCCCAGGTATTTTGTGAAAGCCGAATTCCTGTCGCTGACCCACCAGATCCACGTCTACGACAGCCGTACCGGGGAAGAACTCGGCGCGGTCAGGGAGGCCTTTTTAACGCTGATGCCGAGATTTGAAATCGAGATCGGCGGACGGATTATGGGTCAGGTCGAAAAGCGGTTTACGCTGTTCAGGCCCAAATACGAGGTCGATTTTAACGGATGGCGGGTGGAAGGCGATTTCCTTGGATGGGATTACGGCATTTATAACGAGTGTTCGGCCATCATGCACATCGAAAAGGAATTTCTGCATTGGGGCGATACCTATGTGCTGCAATACGACGATCCGGAGGATGAACTGCTGGGTCTTATGCTTGTTATTGCAATCGATGCGGCAAACTGCAGTAATGGATAAAAACGGCAGCTGCCGTGGGAACCGGTAATACAGGAATGGATATAGAATGGCTGATCATGGACAGAAAGGAATTTGCCCTGATGAAAAAGAAGTACAGAGGAACCGATCAATTATATAAGAAAATCTGCGTGGCGGGACTTGCCGGGCTGATTCTTGCTGCGGCAGGTCCCCGGACCGCATCTGCCGCAGCAAACAGCGGCCAGGCGTACGGACCGGCCTGGGAGAGCGAACAGAAGAAAGCAGGACTTTCTCCGGAACAGTCCGGGAACGCGGAAACAGGAGAGGCTGCCGTCCCCTATAACGGAGACGTGAACACGCTGAAAGCGGCAAAGGAGGCCTCCCAGCTTATTGTAGCGGTGGGGAATCCTGCCGATCCTGCGCTGGGAACCCTGACCTGGTATAAAAAGAACCGGGACGGAGTGTTCACACCCGAATTTTCCGTACCGGCGGTGAGCGGTATGAACGGGATTTCCGGGGACAAAAAGGAGGGGGACAAGAAGACGCCGGCCGGCGTTTACTCCTTTACCATGGCTTTCGGAATGAAGGATAACCCCGGAAGTATTCTTCCCTATCACAAGGTGGTAAACGGCGATCATTTCGTGGATGACGGAAACAGCCGGTATTACAACCGCCTTGTCAATGAATTTGAAGTCCAGAAGGACTGGACTTCCTCTGAGAACCTGATACGCCAGGCGCCGCATTACAATTATGCCCTGGTCCTGAACTACAACGACGGCTATGTGCCGGGAAAGGGTTCCGCCATTTTCCTGCACTGCCCGAAGGTTGCCAATAATACAGGGACCTCCGGCTGTATCAGCATACCGGAAGAGTATATGAAGGAGCTGGTACAAAACGTAGACCAGAATACAAAGATTATCGTAGTCCAGGAGGAAAAAGATCTGGCGGCGTATTAAGGCGTTTAAAAAGAAAAGAGCCAAATGTATGGGCGGACCGCCTGGGCATACTTTCCTTTTCAAATTTATAAGAGAATGTTATAAAAGAATGGCACCATTTCTTTCTTGCCGTCGGGCGGAGGGAAATGAGTGCCTTATTTTATTGAGTGGCAACGAAAAGCAACAAATATTAAGAATGAGTAAGAGAAAAGCAAAAAAGACGCTGGAAAAATCAGGTATAATGGGAGCATGGAATAAGCCGTGCGGGTCCGGGGACGGAACGGGCGGCTGAAAAAGAGGAGGAACCTTATGAAAAAAGCAGGGTGGAAACAGAAAAAAACAGCCGCTCTCTGCGGCCTGGCGCTTCTTTTGATGGCCGGGGGTATCCTGGGAGGCTGCGGCAGAGGCGTACGGACGAACCAGGAGGATTCGGCGGTAAACCCGTCCTATCCGGAAGGGATAGACAGCGACAAGGACTGGGAAAAATGGAGGGAGTATATGGACAATAACGCAGTGGAGCCGTCTTTCATTGAGGAGCAGGCGGATTTTGTATTTACAACGGCCAGGGAGCTTCTGGCGGCCAGGGAAGAAAATCTGGTCTATTCCCCGGCCAGTCTGTACTACGCCCTGGCGCTGGCTGCTTCCGGGACGGCGGAGGAGCTTTACCGTTTTCTCGGCACAAAAGACAGGGAAAACGCTGAAGAAAATGCGGGTAAACTCTACCGGACTTTATACTGTGACAATTCCATCGGCCAGCTTCGCATCGCGACATCCCTGTGGGCGGGGCGCGATCTGAAGCTGAAGGAAGCGTTTTGGAAAACGGCGGCAGAGCAGTTCTACGCCTCCATCCACAATGTGGATTTTTCGGATGAGAAAACAGGCGTGGAGATGGGAAAATGGGTACAGGAGAATACAAAGGGTACAATTGCGCCGGAGATCAAAACCGATTCACAGCAGTTGATGCACCTGATGAATACGATTTACTTTTATGATGAATGGATTGACCGGTTTTCCGAATCGAAGACAAAGACGGGGGATTTCCACCTTGCGGACGGAGCCGCGGTGGAGACGGATTTTATGAACGCCACCTTTGGTTCCCACGGATACAGTGAGGGGGAAGGATATGTAAGATCCTCCCTGGGGCTGAAAGAGAATGGTTCCATGGTCTTTGTTCTTCCCGATGAGGGGGGTTCCATCGATTCTTTTCTTGAATCGCCGGAGCGCTTGAGAGAAGCGCTTGAGAGCGGGGAGAGCCATATGGGGGAGGTGGTATTTAAGGTCCCCAAATTCACTTCGGACAGCCGGAGTGATATAAAAGAGATGATGATGAAACTGGGAATCAACGGAATTTTTGAGAATGGGGACTTTTCGGGAATGACGGATCAGAAGGACATTTTCATCTCGTCGATTACCCAGAACGGGCATATCGGGATCGACGAGAAGGGGGTGGAGGCATCTGCCTTTACGGATATCGCCTACGCGGGGGCCGCGCTTCCGGACGGCAGGGCGGAGATGATTCTGGACCGTCCTTTCCTGTACGGCATTAAGAAGAACGGCGTGTGGCTCTTTATCGGGATTTGTGACAATCCCGTTTAAAACATGTATGAAAGTTTCGGACAATCTGAGATCCGGCTTCTTCCACTGGGAGGCGCCGGATTTCTGCCGTCTGTGCCAGGGTGTAGGAGAGGGAGGAACGGACGCAGGCGGATGCGTCCTTTGCGGCGCGGGAACGGAGCTCTCCCGGAGCCTCATCAAAGGACCAGGTTACGGCTCCCAGACCGTCTGTTTCGATTAGAATCCGGTCGGCGGGAAGGCCCGCTGCGAGTTTTCTGACATCGGGATTCCACCAGACGTCCGGCCCGATGGAAAAATAGCAGTCAAGTTCCAGATACTGTTTCGGAAATTCGGGGGAGGAGTACCAGTGTACCAGATAGGTATTGGGAAATTCCGAGATCAGGGAGGCGATTCTCTTTTCCTGCCCCTTTGTGTGAAGAATCACGGGCTTTTTCATCATGCTCGCCATGGCGAGCTGTCCGGTGAACACCTTTTCCTGAATATCCAGAGGGACGTCACACCAGACGCTGTCCATCCCAATCTCCCCGATCACGGAGCACTGTGAAAAAAACGGTTCCATATCGCTTATCCGGAAGCGGTCTGCATACCATGGATGGAGGCCGAAGGTAGGAATGAGAAAACTCTCGTTTTCCGGTTCGGCACACAGTGCGGCCAGCCTGTCCGCCTCCATTGGATTTGAAGCGCAGAGGAGAGAGGGAATCTTACTTTCCCTGCGCTCCCTGAGTTCTTCGCGGGAGCCGATATGGGCATGGGCATCACATAAAAATCTTAAATCGGTCTGCTCTGTTCTGGTCTGCTCCATTCTGGTCTGCTCCATTCTGGTCTGTTCCATTCTGCTTTGCTCCATTTTGGCACCTCCTGCCGATGATCCAATCTCTCTTTTTACACGAATTATCTCAGGTTCGTCCCGACATGATTTCCGAGTGGATTTTCTGCCTCAGATCTCCCTGCCGGTAGAGCCATTCCCTGTTTCGTTCCCTGTCCGGGATTGTGATTTCACAGGTAATATGGGCCGGCGTCCGGTTGAGAATCAGAATCCGGTCGGAGAGATAAAGCGCTTCATCCATATCGTGTGTGACCAGGAGAACCGTACGGTTTAACCTGGCCCTCATCCCAATCAGCCAGTCCTGCATATCACCTCTCGTGATGACATCGAGGGCTCCGAACGGCTCGTCCAGAAGCAGGATGTCCGCCTTGCACAGCGCGGTGCGCAGGAAGGCGGCACGCTGCCTCATGCCGCCGGAAAGGGCGGACGGATATTTATTTTCATATCCGTCCAGGCCGAAAGCAGGAAAGTTTTCCGCAGCTTCCCGCTTCATCTCATTGAAAGAACCATGAATCTGTCCGTAAAGGCAGACGTTTTCCAGAATTGTTTTCCAGGGGAACAGGAGATCATTCTGGGGCATGTAGGCAAAATGCTCCGAGAGTCCGTTCACTGCCTGACCGTCTACCTGAATCCGACCGGTTTCCGCCTTGATGACCCCGGTCAGGAGCTTGAGAATCGTCGACTTTCCGCAGCCGGATGGCCCGAGAAGACTTACAAATTCCCCCTCTTCGATGGAAAAATCCAGGGCCTCGAACAGTTTTTTGTTTTCATAGGAAAAAGATAAGCCGGATACGTCCAGTTTCATAGTACATATGTCCTTTCTTATTTTGCAGGGAGGAATTCGTTGGTATAGCAGTCGGAAGCCGGAATGGCTTTGTCAATTACACCGTATTCGACCATGAAGTCCGTGTATCTGTCCCAGACCTCATCCTTCATTTTGCCCCATTGACTGGCATCCTCCGAATATTTATCGGCAAGATAGGTCTGGGATACTTCCAGCATTTCTAGAGGATAGTCGGGAGCATATTTCTGGAGGATGGCAGCGCTTTCCTTTGGATTCTGGATTGCGTATTCGTAACCTTTTTCCGTGGCGGCCAGGAACTTTTTCACCGTGTCCGGTTTGTTCTTCAACGTGTCGTTGGAAGCAATAATGACAGGCGTATAGTAGTCCAGTCGCTCGTCCAGTTCGCGGACCGGCATATACTCGATTGGGAAATCATTTAGCTGGCATTTCACATTGTCCCAGGCCTCAAAGAACCACATGATATCGGCCTTATCCTTCAGCGCTTCAAAACCGGAACCGTCGGAGATCACCATGTTGAGTTTGGAGAAATCGGCTCCGTCCTTTGTCATAACGGCGTTTAATACGGCCTCCTCACCCGGGCCTCCCCAGCCTGCATAAGTTTTGCCTTCAAAATCTTTTGGGGATTTGATGCCTTTTCCCTCATAAGTTGCAAAACCGGAGGTGTTATGCTGGATAATGGTTGCAATGGCTTTGATTGGGAGGGGATCGGAAGCGGTGAGGGCAATGGTGACGTCCTCCTGATAGCTGACACCGAAATCGCCCTTACCAACGGCAATCAGGGTGGCGGTAGCGCCCTCGGTTGGCTCAATAATATTGACGTTTAGTCCTTCTTCCTCATAATATCCCTGGTCCAGGGCGACATACATGCCGGTATGGTTTGTGTTGGCCACGTAGTCGAGAATGACGGTGACATCCTTAAGTTCCCCGGAGCCAGCGGAAGCTTCACCGGAAGTCTCCTCCGTCTTTTCCGCGCCGGAGGAAGGATTCACGGTTTCTGGCGCAGCCGGATTGGAAGACGTCTCTGCAGTGTGGAAGGACTGGGAACAGCCAGCCAGCGTACCTGCTGCCAGGGCAGCGGTTAACAGGATTGCAAGTGATTTCTTTTTCATAATTTTTCTCCTTTGGTGTGATTGTTGAAAATCTGCAAACGTTATGTTAATGGTTATTCCGTTTCAGATAGGGAAGGGCGGCGAACTGGTAAAGGCGGATCAGCCCATTCATGCACAGGCTCAAAAAGATGATTACCAGGACGCAGGCAAATACCTTGTCGAGCATATAGCTGTTTTTCACTCTCAAAAGATAATAGCCGAGTCCCTTCTGGGAGCCGATCCATTCGCCGACCACGGCGCCGCTGATGCTGTAGGTGGCCGCTACCTTCAGGCCGGACAGCAGAGAAGGGATGGAGGCAGGTATCTTCACAAGGCGGTAAGTCTCCCATTTTCCCGCGCCGTAAGAGCGGGTGAGGTGGACGTATTCCTCATCCACCTGGGCGAGCCCGTCGGAGAAACTGACCGCAATGGGAAAGAAACACATCAGTACGACGGTTAATATTTTCGGGGCCACGCCAAAGCCCATATAGATGATAAGAATCGGGGCCAGGACAATCATGGGAACCGTCTGGGTAACGACGAGAATCGGATAAAGTCCCTGCCTGACAACCGGAAAACAGTCCATCAGGATGCCCAGCACAAGCGCCAGCGCCAGCGAGATGGCGATGCCGGAGAGGGCCTCAATAACGGTGACGGCTGCATGGCCTCCCAGCGTGTTAAGTTCGGCAGCCAGTGTTTTTATCACCTGCACCGGGGAGGGGAGGACATACAGGGGGATATGAAAAATCTGCACGGCCCCTTCCCACAGAAGGAGCAGAACGAGAATGAAGAGCGCCGGGATGAGGTTATTATAATATTTTTTCATTGGAATCTCCTGTTTATGGAAAAAGTCAATAGATTTAGTAACAACGAAAAGCACGCTTCGCGAACTTTTCATTGCCACTCAACAAGAAAGTGTCCGGCCCGCCGGACTCTCTCGCCGAGCGCGGCCGCTTAGCGGCATATTACATCTTCGCGCGGGTGCGCATCCTGCCCGGAGGGCTTTTTCGATCATAGGAGCGCTTTCCCATGATCTGAAAAATCCCGCCGGATAATGGCGGGATGGTATGTACCGTATTTCACGTCCCTACGTTGGCATTATCCAAATCAGGTAAAGGGTCGAAATTTTAAATTTCCTCTCAGCCTGTCCTACAAGCTCCCCTGTTTCTTTTTTGATTTATAACGGTAAAAAGTCCGTGAAAGCGGTCTTCTTATCGATTACTGATTGTAGCACGAAAAGGATGGGAAATCAATTGTTTTTTGGGAAATATAAAAATGCGGGGGTGGAATGGGGGAGGGGATGAGTCTTCAGTCCCGGGCATTGGGGTGTCGCGGGTGGGGAATCCAGGAGAAAAAATTCCTACGGAGACTCGCTCCCGCTTGTGGAGCGCACAGCGGATGCTAAGACGTCAAAGAACGCCGTCTAAGCACCGGTGGGCTCCAATGTCCCCTTCGGAAAGTTTTCTCCTTCCTTCCCCGGGCAGGTTGTCGACGGGACTGAAGACGCCGAGGTTTTCGCCGTATTCCAAAACCCGGCCTGCGGCGGATTATTTGTTTTATTTCTCAAGGGGAGGGGACGATCGCTGCCACTATGTTATTTTAATGTTACTGCGGATTGCAAAACATGAGATATGAAACGGTGAATTGCTATAAGTCATTAATATTTGCTTGTATATTGTATCTAAAACAAATATAATGAATATACATAAAAAGAAATATATGGAAACGGTTCGGAAAGTTGGGGCGGTTACATATGTGGAAATCAGGAGGAAAGAAAGATGGAATTAAAATTTTATGTCTGTGAACATTGCGGTAACATTATTACTTACGTGAAAAACAGCGGAGTGCCGGTTATGTGCTGCGGTCAGAAGATGACGGAGCTTGTTCCGGGAAGTACGGACGGAGCGTTTGAGAAGCATGTTCCTGCAGTGGAGGTTGAGGGCGCTAAGGTTACCGTAAAGGTAGGCGAAGTGGAGCATCCGATGATGGAGCAGCACTACATCCAGTGGATCGCTCTTGAGACGAAAGAGGGCGTTCAGATTAAATATCTGAATCCGGAGATGAAACCGGCTGCTGAGTTTGTTTTAAGTGAGAATGATGAGGCGGTTGCCGCTTATGAGTACTGCAATCTGCACGGACTCTGGAAAAAAGAGATCTAGTTGAAAACTGGGACGCCGGATGGCGGACAGGATTTTCTGACGCGGCCGAAACCGTTTTGCGGGTGAGGCGGGCGGAAAACCGTTCCGCATCCGGCGTCTGTTTTTTCTATCACAGGAAAGTGAGCCTGTGGTATGAAAAAACCTCCGGGCAGGACTTTTTCTTGTCCGATTGACACAGGCGGGAGGCATTTTAGATGAAAACAATTGGAATGATTGGCGGAATGAGCTGGGAGAGCACCGTCACCTATTATAAGATTATCAACGAGGTGGTTAAGGAAGAGCTGGGAGGCCTGCACTCTGCAAAGATACTGCTGTACAGCGTGGATTTTGAGGAGATCGAGAAGTACCAGTCCGACGGGGAGTGGGACAGGGCAGGGGAGGTTCTGGCAGACGCTGCTGGGAAACTTGAAAATGCGGGGGCCGATTATATTGTCATCTGTACTAACACCATGCACAAGGTCGTGCCGCAGATTGAGGCGCACATCGGGATTCCAGTCATCCATATTGCCGAGGCAACGGCGGACATACTGCTGCAAAGCGGGATGAACCGGGTCGCCCTGCTTGGCACAAAATATACGATGACGCAGGATTTCTATAAAGAAAAGCTGGTTGGCGCCGGAATTGAAGTTCTGATTCCCGGGGAAGAGGAGATTGAAGAAATCAATGACGTGATTTTTAAAGAACTGTGCCGGGGAATCATTTCTGAGGCGTCCAAACAGAAATACCTGGCGGTTATCGATAAGCTGGCGGCTGCGGGCGCGCAGGGAGTGATTCTCGGCTGCACCGAGATTGGAATGCTGATCCGGGAGGCGGATACGGCCCTGCCCGTGTTTGATACGACGCAGATCCATGCGACAAAGGCGGCGCTTCTGTCGATCCGGTAATGGGATGGAGGACGGAGCCGATGACGGGACGGATGACAGAACCGGTTCAGACAAAAGCAAATACGAAATAGAGGCCGCTGCCGGTTCCTGCCTGCAGCGGCCTTCAAAGTTTTATTTCCGGTTTCCCATCTTCCTCGACAGCGTGCGCAGGGTTTCTACCTGTTTTCTCTGTGCGGGATTCATTCCTGAAGTGAGAATCGATACAATCAGATCCGTCTCCTGATCATTAAAATTCATTCCGTTGTTTCCGGCGGCCATGCTCATTAATAAGGGCATCAGTTTATCTTTCGGTGTTTTTCCGGCTTTGTCAGCCAGCTCAGTCAAATATTTCAGTTTTTGTTCATCCATTCCTTTCAGGCGCGGATCCTGTCTCCAATTCTCATTCATGGTCTAATTTCCTTTCTGCTTGTTATGATCTGTTTCTGGTCGGATAGTTTCATGCTTTTGGTTCGGGCGTTGTCTCAGGCCGGTTCCGCCGCTGCACGGCTGCAGGGAGGGCCGCTGCCGTTCTATGTAACGGAGCAGATTCAGGGTGTGCTACGAGAACTGCTGAAAGGTCTGCATCAGCATTTGGGCCGTCTCCAGTCTGGACTGTTGCTCGGGTGGAAGTATATTCTTCAGCTGGTCCATGGGGAAACGGAAGAAATCGTTTCTCCTGGCGTTTTGTCCGTTCTGTCCACCGGAGCCATTCTGTCCGCCGGACCCGTTCTGGTTCCCCTGGCTGCCCTGGCTATTCTGGGCGGACGAATATCCTGTATGGCTGTCGGCCCTGTGTTCCTGTCCCTGCACATGTTCCGGTTCCCGCCTGGGGATTTCCTGATCGGGTTCATCCATACTGTCCATATAGGATTGGTAAAGCTGGGAGCCCTGCAGAAAGTTGACAATCAGATCGATAAAGTCCTGCTCGGCCTCCGTGCCGAACGGTTTCATTGCATTTAACATATCCACCGGGGAAGCCGGCGCGTCATCTTCCAGGGAACAGATGCTGAGATCGCCTTCCGCACTGTTTCCAAACAACTGTACGGTTCGCTGCAGTTCACCAATTTTTACAAGCAGGGAGAAGATACGCTGTTCCTGTATATTGATGTAGGGAAGGGCGGCCTTTATCATCTGAAGATGAGGGGCGGCCGTCAGATAATCCAGCTCTGTCATTTTTAAAGTCTGTTCATTGCTCATGGGACAATACCTCTTAATTCCTTGCCTAAATATATGCGCAAAAAGAAAGGATCATGCCGACGCTTTGGAAATTGCCGCATATACTAAAGTACGATGAAAATTACAGGGGGAAAGTGTTAATGAGCACCCGTTTAATAATAGAAGGAAACAGTGTATACGAAATTGATGAAGACTGCCTCGCCTGCAGTGAGAAACTCGCGCGAGAAAAAAAGGAGGCGGGCAAGAGGACAGGCGACAAGATTGAACACAGGGGTGCACAGGGGCGCCGTGATAATAATGGAAGATAGGAAAGAAAGCGGCGGCAGCCATGAATTTTACGGAGCGTTGGTTTCACGGGTTACTGTTCACAGGCAGTATGCCGCAAGCCGCTTTTTCCTTGTCCTAAATTAAGCTCTATGGTAAAATATCTGTAAACCGTGTTTGAGGCCGGAACAGCCTCTTTGCCGACAAACGGCAGCCACACGGCACGGATTAATACGGAGGATAAATCGGTGATTCATTATAAAAATTATGTTAGACCAAAGGATTTGGAAGAGGCATTCACGATGAATGCCAAAAAGTCGGCGGTAATAGCAGGGGGATTCTGCTTTCTGCGTCTGCAGAACAGGAATATCGGAACACTCTTGGATCTCCGGGAGCTTTTATCGGATCGGATCGAGGAGACGGAGGAGGAATTCCGGATTGGAGCCATGGTCTCCCTGCGTCAGCTGGAGCTGCATGAAGGGCTGAATGATTTTATGTCCGGGGCGGCTAGGGACTGTGTCTGCCACATTGTAGGAACGCAGTTTCGAAACTGCGCCACGGTGGGGGGAAGCATATTCGGTAGATTTGGGTTTTCCGATATCCTGACCTGTTTTCTTGTCATGGATTCCTGGGTGGAACTTTACCGGGGAGGGAGGATTCCCCTTTCCGAGTTTGCGGCCATGAAGGCGGACGGCGATATTATGACTGCTCTCATCGTGAAGAAGACGGGCAGAAAAGCGGCCTATGAGATGATGAGAAATGAGGCGGTGGATTTCCCGGTGCTCTCCGTCGCCGTTTCGGAGGATGAAAACGGAATGACGCGTCTGGCGGTCGGCGCAAGGCCGGCCAGGGCGTCAGTCATTGAAGCAGAAGGCCTGCTTTCCGTCCTGGATGGGGAGAAGAGGCGCGCAGAGGCGGAGAAACTGGCCGGACGCTTTACTTACGGCACCAATATGAGGGGCAGCGCGGAGTACAGGGAATACCTGGCGGGCGTTCTCATCGGCCGGGCGGCCGGACGCATCGGCGCATTGAGAGAAGGACAGGAGGGCAGACGGAATGAATCTGACATGCAGGATTAATAATAAGACGGTGAGCGCGGATATTGCTCCCGATATGATGCTTCTTGAATTTCTGCGCTCCCAGGGGTGCTACAGTGTGAAATGCGGCTGTGAGACGACAAACTGCGGCCTGTGCACCGTCTGGATGAATGGAAAACCGGTGCTTTCCTGCGCCGTTCCCGCGATGCGGGCGGAAGGGGCTGAGATTACGACATTGGAGGGCGTTAAGGAGGAAGCGGAAGAATTCGGCCGTTTTCTGGCCGGTGAAGGAGCGGAGCAGTGCGGCTTCTGCAGTCCCGGCTTTATTATGAATGTCCTTGCGATGAAGCGGGAACTGAGGGAACCGGACGACCGCGAAATCCGGGAATACCTGGCAGGCAATCTCTGCCGCTGCACCGGCTATTCCGGTCAGATGCGCGCGATCAGAAAATATTTTAATTACATAAAAGAAAAAGAGCAGGAGGGTCAGGAGTCATGAATAAGGGAAAGAATGTGAACCGGCCTGTGATGAAAAAAGACGCTTTGGCCCTGGTGACAGGAGCTCCGGTCTATACCGATGATCTGGCCCCGAAGGACTGTCTTGTGGTGAAGGTCTTGAGAAGCCCTTACGCCCATGCGCTTGTGAAGACCATTGATACGAAAAGGGCAAAAGCCGTTCCGGGAATCGCCTGTGTACTGACCTGGGAAGATTCGCCAAAAAGCCGGTTTACCCAGGCGGGACAAACTTATCCGGAGCCAAGCCCGTACGACAGAAAGATTATCGACCAGCGTATGCGCTTTGTCGGCGATGTGGCCGCCATCGTGGCGGGAGAAACGGAAAGCGCCGTGGATCAGGCTCTCCGGCTGATTAAGACGGAGTATGAGGTGCTGGAACCGGTTCTCGATTTCAGGACGGCAAAGGACAACCACGTGCTGGTCCATCCGGAGGAGGACTGGAAGGCGCTCTGCCCGGTGGGAGCCGATAATCAGAGAAACCTGTGTTCCAGCGGATCCGAGTCGGACGGGGATGTGGATGCGGTGTTGAAGGACTGTGATTTGGTGATTGAGAGAACCTATCACACGAAGGCGGACAACCAGACGATGATGGAGACGTTCCGGGCCTTTACCTATAAGGATGCTTTCGGGCGGCTTAACGTGGTGGCGTCCACCCAGATTCCGTTCCATATCAGGCGGATTCTGGCTAATGCCCTGGATATCCCGAAATCGTCCATCCGCGTGATCAAACCGAGAATCGGAGGCGGGTTCGGGGCCAAGCAGACGGGAGTGGCGGAGATTTATCCGGCCCTTGTCACGATGAAGACGGGACGCCCGGCCAAGATGGTATTTACAAGATACGAATCCATGATTGCCTCCTCCCCGCGCCATGAGATGGAGATTACCGTCCGGATGGGACTGATGAGCGACGGCAAGGTCAGGGCTATCGATATGTATACGCTCTCCAACACGGGAGCATACGGGGAACATGGGCCGACGACGGTCGGACTCAGCGGCCATAAGGCAATTCCCATCTACACGCCGGAGGCATTCCGGTTTACCTATGATGTGGTCTATACAAACTACCAGTCATCCGGAGCCTACAGGGGGTACGGGGCGACCCAGGGCCTCTTTGCGGTGGAGACGGCGTTAAATGAGGCCGCGGCGATACTGGGACTTGATCCGCTCCAAATCAGGAACCGGAATTTCCTGCAGGAAGGCCAGATTATGCCTGCCTATTACAATGAACGGCTTCAGAGCTGTCACGTAAAACAGTGCATGGACAAAGCGGCGGCCATGATGGACTGGGCCGGAAAGTATCCGTCCAGAGATATGAAAAACGGTAAGGTCCGGGGCGTCGGAGTCGGCATTTCCATGCAGGGTTCGGGCATCTCAGCCATGGACGTCGGAAC
Organism: [Clostridium] symbiosum; assembly: GCA_036419695.1. Classification (NCBI taxonomy): domain Bacteria; kingdom Bacillati; phylum Bacillota; class Clostridia; order Lachnospirales; family Lachnospiraceae; genus Otoolea; species [Clostridium] symbiosum. Next base: position 3,235,343 of record CP143946.1, on the reverse strand, counting down.
GGTGACAATCCGCCTGAGCGATGAGGGCCATTATAATATGATGATCGGGGCAACCGATATGGGAACCGGCTGCGACACGATCCTCGCACAGATGGCGGCCGACTGTATGGACTGCGATGTGGATGACATCGTCGTGTCCGGAGTAGACACGGATGTTTCGCCCTACGACTCGGGTTCCTACGCATCCAGCACCACCTACGTCACCGGAATGGCCGTTGTCAAAGCCTGCGGAGAGCTGCGGGCAAAGATTATCGCCCAGGGTGCGGAGCTTCTGGGAGTTCATGCGTCAGAAGCGGACTTCGACGGTTCTTTCGTTTTTGCAACGGAAGCAGGGACGGGGGAAGAACAGAAGGTTTCCCTGAAAGATATTTCCACAAAGAGAATGTGCGGTTCCGGCCTGGCTCTTGAGGCCACGGTTTCCCATTCCTCCCCGGTATCGCCGCCTCCGTTTATGTGCGGAATGGCTGAGGTGGAAGTGGATTTGGAGACGGGGAAAATTGACCTTCTCCAGTATAAGGCGGCCGTGGACTGTGGTACGGTGATAAACCCGAACCTGGCCAGAATCCAGGCCGAGGGAGGCATCGTCCAGGGCATCGGCATGACGCTTTTTGAGGATATAAATTATACAGATAAGGGAAGACTGAAAGAGAACTCCTTTATGCAGTACAAAATTCCCGCCAGGGTGGAGGTGCCGGATTTGGAGGTGGAATTCGATTCCAGCTATGAACCGACAGGGCCGTTCGGGGCAAAATCAGTCGGCGAGGTTGTCATGAACACCCCGCTTCCCGCCATTGTGCAGGCGATTTATCATGCAACCGGACTCTGGTTCCGGGAGCTTCCCGTCACACCCGAGAAGGTAGTGAGGGGGCTTAAAAAACTGCCATGATGAATGTGATTCTGCTGGCGGCCGGTTTTTCAAAACGGTTTGGCAGCAATAAACTCCTTCACTGTATCGACGGAACGCCGATGTACCGTTACGCGGTGGAGGCGGCAAAAGAATTCCAGGAACGGTTCATGGAACCGCTTCAAAAGCCGGGAAAGGGAGAAGCGGTCCGCCTCATCGCCGTGACGGCTTATGAGGAGATTGGCCGGGAACTCTGCAGCCATGACGGCTTTATACCGTATGGTGACCCGGCCGGATGTATTAAACCGGCTGAATGTATTGAACCGGCTGGATATAATGCATCGGCCGGACACATAAAACCGGACAGGCGGGTGGTGTTCAACAGGAACCGGGAAATGGGGATTTCTCATTCCATCGCGCTGGGGATTTGGGCGGCCGGAGCCGTGTCGGAGGAAGACGGCCTGATGTTTATGGTCTGCGATCAGCCGTGGCTGGCGGCCGGTGAGATCTTCCGGCTGGCGGAGGAATTCAGGAGGACGAATAAGACGATCGCCTGCCTGTCGGACGGAGGAAGGGCCGGGAATCCCGTCGTGTTTTCGGGGAGATACCGGGAGGAGCTTTTAAGCCTTCGCGGCGATACGGGCGGAAAAGCCGTAATCAAGAGGCATCCAGGGGAGGTATACCTCTGTCCCGCCTCAAATCCGGCGGCGCTTGAGGATATCGATTATATTGACAATGACATAGACAGGGAAGAAGATGAGTGATGCGATATGAATCTTTATAAGATTATGCTGGTAGACGATGAGGAAGAGGTAAGGAAAAGCATTATTAACAAGATAGACTGGGCGGACACCGGATTTGAAGTGATCGGAGATGCGGAAAACGGCAAGGACGCCCTGGAAAAGATCGAGCAGAATGAGCCGGATCTCGTCCTGACGGATATAAAAATGCCCTACATGGACGGCCTTACGATGGCGGAGACAATCCGCCAGCAGTATCCATCGGTGAAGATTGTGATTTTTTCCGGCTTCGATGAATTCGAATATGCGAAAAAAGCGATTAAGCTGAATGTAATTGAGTACATTTTAAAACCGGTGAACGTGGAAGAGCTGACTGCGATCCTCAAAAAAATCAAGAAAAATCTGGATGAGGAGATTGAGCAGAAGAGGAACGTGAACCTCCTCAGGGAGAGCTATATCAAAAATCTCCCGACCATCCGGGAGCATTTCTTAAACGACCTGATCCATGGGGGAATGTCGGGGGAAACCATATCGGAGAAACTGAAAGAATATGATATCGACATAGACAACGCCCATAAATGGATTGTTGCCGCCATCCATCTGGAACCGGACGAGAAAGTGGATAAGGCCGTATCCCTCCATAAGGAACGGGAGCTGATTCCGATTTCCGTCCAGAATATGATAGAAGAAAAACTGGAGGGCCAATACCGTTATACGATGTTCCACTCCTCCTTTGAGAGCATCCTGATTGCCGCGATCGACGAAAACAATTCCCAGACGGGCCTGGTGGCCATGCTGGGCGATATCTGCAAGGAGACGAAAAAGATCCTGGAGGTTTCCGTCACAATCGGAGTCGGTGAGAGCTGTAATTCCCTGGCCGATATCGGCCAGTCCTTCCACTCGGCGTTAAATGCGCTGGGTTACCGGGCCGTGGCCGGCTCGGGCGGCCTTATCTACATCCGGGATGTGGAGCCGTTCAACCACGGAAAGCTGCAGTTCGACAGCCGGATGGAGTCAGAGCTGATAGCCGCCGTCAAATTCGGGCCGGAGGAGAAGATACGCTCCGTCGTCGGGGACGTGGTGGGGAAAATGGAGGAGACAAAGGTCCATTACCGCCAGTACCAGGCCTATATCCTGGCCGTCATCAACGCCCTGACCCAGCTTTCACAGCAGTATGACCTTCGGATCAGCGATATGTTCGGCGTGGAGACAGATTATTTTGAAATTCTTCTGAAAGTGGAGAAAACGGATAATATCAGACAGTATCTGACCGAAGTCGCCTTTAAAATGAACCGGGTGATGGAGGAGGAGAGAAGCAATACGACCAAGAATGTTATCCAGGAGGCCAAACAGTATATCCAGGAGAATTTCAGGGATCCGGATTTGTCGGTGGAAAAGATCTGCCGCCATCTCCATATGAGTCCGGCCTATTTTTCCACTGTATTCAAGAAGGAGACGGGACAGGCCTATATCGCGTACCTGACGGACGTGCGTTTAAACCGCGCGGTGGAACTGCTCATGACAACGGAAGATAAAACCTATATTATCGCAGATAAGGTGGGATACCCGGAACAGAACTATTTCAGCTATGTTTTTAAAAAGAAGTTCGGTGTGTCGCCTACGAAATTCAGGGGAGCCAGATAAATGGATAAGAAGGACAATAATCAGAGACGGCCGTTTTTTCTGAATAACAGCATACGTACCACGATTTTCATCTATTTCACGGTGACTGCGCTGGCAGCAGGCCTCCTGATTACATTTTCCCTGTACCAGAGACTTTCCGGCCAGGTCACGGCCATGGTCCAGGATGAGAACCAGAGGCTGATCGGCCAGGTGGCCCGCTCCGTGGAATCCTACCTGCGGACGATTATGAAACTGTCGGATTCGCTCTATTATGGAGCGGTAAAGAATGCGGACCTCTCCTCCGAGTCGGTCGGTTCGGAACTTACGCTGCTCTACGACAATAACAAGGACAATATCGATAATATTGCTCTTTTCTCGGAGGATGGAACGCTGGTGGAAGCGGTTCCTGCGGCAAGGCTCAAAGCGAATCTGGACGTCACAGGGGAACCGTGGTTTAAGGATGCGCTGGAGAAGACGGAGAACCAGCACTTTTCCCAGCCTCATGTACAGTATATCTTTGACAACAATGAGAACCAGTACCGCTGGGTGATATCGCTTTCCCGCGCCGTGGAGTTGACCAAGGGCACTTCCACGGCCCAGGGCGTGCTTCTGGTGGACATCAGCTATTCCAGCCTGGAACAGCTCTTTGACGGCGTGACGGCCGGTAAGGGCGGTTATGTCTATCTGATCAGCAGCGACGGCGAGCTTTTATATCATCCCAAGATGCAGCTCATTGATTCAGGCAGGATGCAGGAGAACAATGCGGTGGCAGCCGGTTATAAGGACGGCAACCATATGGAGGAGTTTGAGGGCGGCAGCCGGTTTGTGACAATCAAGTCCATCGGTTATACGGGCTGGAAAGTAGTCGGGGTGACGCCGGAAAACGTCGTTTCCCTGAACACGATTAAAACCCGGCTTTTTATCGTATTCATCATTGCACTCATTCTGTTCATCCTGGCTCTCATCAATTCCTATATTTCTTCCAGGATTACAAATCCCATCAAGGAGCTGGAAAAATCCGTGGGTATACTGGAGGAGGGCAACCTGGATGTGACTGTTTACACCGGCGGTTCCTATGAGATCCAGCATCTGGGCAAATCCATCGGGGACATGGCGGCGCAGATACGCCTTTTGATGAAGGACATCGTGACGGAGCACGAGGCAAAGCGGAAACAGGAATTTGACACGCTGCAGTCCCAGATCAACCCCCATTTCCTTTATAATACACTGGACATCATTGTCTGGATGATTGAGAACGAGCAGAAGGCAGAGGCGGTAAAGGCGGTGACCGCGCTGGCCCGATTTTTCCGTATCAGCCTCAGCAAGGGAAAGAGTATCATCACGGTGAGGGATGAGCTGGAACATGTCAGAAACTACCTGATGATACAGCACATGAGATTTAAAAACAAGTTTACCTATGAAATCGAGGCGTCCGACGACGTGCTGGAGCTGGCAAGCCTCAAGCTGATGCTGCAGCCCTTAGTGGAAAATGCCATTTATCACGGCATGGAATTCATGGACGGCGACGGGGAAATTCTTTTGAAGGTCTGGAAGGAGGGCGCGGATCTGTATTTCTGCGTGGTAGACAACGGCCTTGGAATGACCGGCGAACAGGTGGCAAACCTCTTTAAGGGGGCGTCCCACGTGGAATCCAGGCGCGGTTCCGGCATCGGGGTTAAGAATGTCAATGAGAGGATCAAGCTTTACTTTGGGGAAGAATATGGTCTTTCCATTGAGTCGGAGCCGGACGAGGGCACCACGGTAAGGATACATCTTCCGGTCGTGCCGTACAGTGAAGCGGTGGAGAGGGGGATGGTATAATGGCAAAACAAGAAAAAGTCCTCTGGGGTGTTTTTGCAGGAATCCTTGTGTTCCTGTACCTTCTATCCTCCACCGATTTGATTATTAAGGAAAAAAAGTCGGAGATTTACCCGATTTCCATCGTTATCGCCGATACGACGGACGACTACTACGTCAACTTCCGAAAAGGCGTTGAACAGGCCGCCGACGATTACAATGTGGATGTCAGTTTTATTACGCTTTTTGATAAAGAAGATGCGGACAGCCAGATGGATCTGGTGAAACGTGAGATCGACGACGGGGCTCTGGCAGTCATACTGGAACCAGTGGATTCGATGGAGTGTATGACCCACATGGATACGGCGGTTCTCGGGAGTCCGGTGATTGTAGCCGGGGAACTGCTGCCGTCGGAAAGTGTGAAAGGAGCGGTAGCCACGGATCACTTTGAAGAGGGCAAAAAAATGGGTGAAGCTATCGTTTCGGAAAATACACCGGAGCTTCCCGTGTACGTTTTCGCCGACAGCCTGACTCACGGCTATACGGGGGAACGGCTGGAAGGACTCAGGACGGTATTGGAAGAAAACGGCTATGCGATGGCTGCCTATGAGAGGAAAACGGCGGACACATTCCGGAAAATCATTGAAGAAACTGTCTATCCGGGAAGCGGGACGGCCGTGATTGCCTGCCTGGATCCCTCAAGTACCAGTGAGGCGGCGGAAATTATAGGCGGAAGCCCGGTATATGGAAAGTATATTGTGAGTCTCTACGGGACCGGGACAACCCCATCCCTCTTAAACCAGATGGACAAGGGAGTCATCAGGGGAATGGTGGTCAGCAATGAGTTCGACGAAGGTTATCTCTGCGTGGAGAAGGCAGTGGAAGCGATTCAGAGAAAGGGAGCCAGGGAGCAGATCCGCCTGGATGCCTATTATATAGAAAAAACGGATTTAAGGGAAAGCAAATTCGAGAAGATTCTGTATCCGATTGATTAGGGGGAATGGCCTATGAAGAAGCAAAAACGTTTATGGATTACGGCGGCCGCCATGGCGGTGGTATTGGCCGGGTGTATGGTTCTGCAGGGCTGCAGTGGCGATAAAAAAGATGAAAAAAAATCGATCCGCATCGGCGTGGTGCTGTACCGCGGAGATGATCCGTTTATCAACAATATCCGCTCCAACCTGGAAGACAAAGCTAAAACGTATGAGAAGGGAACCGGAATCAAGGTTGTGATGGATGTGGCCGATTCCAAGGGCAACCAGAATACACAGAACAGCCAGGTGGACCGTTTCCTCTCGCTTGGATATGACGCTATCTGCGTCAATATGGTGGACCGCTCCGCCGCCTCCTATGTCATCAACAAGGCGATGGATGCGGACGTGCCGGTGGTTTTCTTTAACCGGGAGCCGGTGGAGGAAGATATGAAGCGCTGGGAAAAGCTCTACTATGTGGGGGAGGACGCCAAGGAGTCCGCAGTTCTGCAGGGGAATATCCTGGTGGATCTCTATCAGGACAATCCGGAAGGACTCGATCTGGACGGCAATGGAAAGGTCAGCTATGTGCTGCTTGAAGGAGAGAGCAGCCATCAGGATTCCCTGATCCGGACCGAGTGGTCGATCCAGACCCTGAAGGACGGAGGCGTGCCGCTTGAGAAACTGACCGGCGGGATTGCCAACTGGGACAGGAGCCAGGCATCGGCCCTGATGGAGCAGTGGATCGAAGAATTCCCAAAAGAAATCGAGGTGGTCATCTGCAACAACGACGAGATGGCTTTAGGAGCCGCCGATGCGCTGGAGCGGAGCGGCGATTCCAGGCCGGTTAAGATTGTCGGAATAGACGGGACACCGCAGGGAATGGAAGGTTTAAAGAGCGGAAAACTGTTCGGAACGGTCCAGTGTGACAGTAAGGAGTATGCCGATGTGATTTTTGAAATAGCCGCTGCGGAATCACTTGGGCAGAATGTACAGGAAAAGGTGGAGCTGAATCAGGGAAAATATTACGAATGCAGCCAGCATACCCTGACGGCGGAGTCTTTAAAGTAAGGGGGAGGAAGAGAACGCCGCCGGGACGGCCGGGGGGGGGGCGGGATGGTGAGGGGGAGGTTGTGAGTCTTCAGTCCCGGTTTGAGTTTGGTCGCGGGTGGGGAATCCGGGCAGAAAAAGTTCCTTCGGGAAACGCTTGCGCTCTTTGGAGTACATAACAGTACTAAGGCGTCTGAAAGACGCCGCCTAAGTGCTGATGAACTCCCAGGTTCCCTGCGGAATCTTTTTCTCCCGGATTCCCCACGGGAAGGTTTTCCCCCGGGACTGAAGACGCGCAGGTTATCGCCATTCCAAAGCCCGGCCTGCGGCCGCTGATTTGGATCTCTTCCTTCAAAGGGGAGGGGATGGATGCTGCCACTACGTTACTTCGGCTGCCTTAGAACTACCTCCTTATTCTTAGAAATTAGTTTATTTTTTGTGTACCGCGAAGCGGAGATAAATCAGGTATCGAATCATTACAGGTAATGCAACTTCGTAGTGGCCGCGGTAATACCTCCCCCCCCACTTGGCGGAAGAGACAATCAGCCCCTGCAGCCGGCGGACGGGGCAATCACCTTCCCTGAGTCTTCAGTCCCGTCGACAACCTGCCCGGGGAAGGAAGGAGAAAACTTTCCGAAGGGGACCTTGGAATCCGCCGGTGCTTGATGAGGTTTTTTCGAATCTAGCACCCGCCTCGCATTCCACAAGCGGGAGCGGGTCCCCGTAGGAATTTTTTCTCCTGGATTCCCCCTCACCACACCCTATAAACCGGGACTGAAGACTCATATCCAACCTCCCACTCCCCCGTCCGCCGTCTTACAAAGGCGTCCTCATTCCCCAACTAATTCCCTCCCTTTTTGTTAAATATATAAAAAAAACCGCTCAAAAAAGTAATGATCTAAAAAAAATTATATAAGTCCCAAAAAAATCATATGGAAATATGAACAAAAGCCATCTATAATAAGGGTGTCGATGGGAAAAAATAACCAATCGTCAAAAATACTATATTAAGGGAGGAACTAGTATTATGAGATCACTCAAAAAATTTATGGCAGTCGGACTCGCAGCAGCAATGGTATTTTCCATGACAGCATGCAGCTCCAAACCAGCAGAGACAGCCGCACCGGAGACACAGGCAGAGACTACAGCAGAGACTACTGCCGCAGCAGTTGAAGAAGCAAAGACCGAAGCAGCAGAGGCTGTTGAGGGCAAAGATCCTGCAACTGTTAAAGTTGGTATTTCCATTTATCAGTTCGCTGATAACTTCATGACAGTTTACCGTCAGGAATTAGAGAAATATTTAACAGAAGAATTAGGCGTTAAGAAAGAAAACATCTCCATCATGGACGGCAAGAACGACCAGGGCGAGCAGATGAACCAGATTAGAAACTTTATCACAACAGGCGTTGACGTAATGATTATCAACCTTGTTCAGGCTTCTTCCGAGCCAACCGTTACTGAAGAGTGTGCAAAAGCTAACATCCCGGTAGTTTACATCAACCGTGAGCCGGAAGCTGAGAGAGAGCAGGCTTGGAAAGACGAAGGAATCAAAGCTACATATGTAGGCGCAGATGCCAGACAGTCCGGTACATTCCAGGGCGAAGAAATCGCAGAGCTTGAGAACAAGGGCGATGCAGACGGCGACGGCGTTGTTCGTTACATCATGGTTCAGGGTGATCCGGAGAACGTAGATGCTCAGTACAGAACAGAGAAATCCGTTGAAGCTTTAAAGGCTTCCGGCGTTGAAGTTGAAGAACTCGTTAAGATGCGTGGTGACTGGGATCAGACAAAGGGCCAGGAAATCACAGCTAACGCACTTGCACAGCACGGCGCTAAGATCGATGTAGTTTTCTGTAACAACGATGCTATGGCACTTGGTGCATTACAGGCAATCGAAGCAGCTGGAAGAAAAGTTAACGAAGATATCTACTTAGTAGGTGTTGACGCTCTTGTAGAGGCTGTTGAGAACGTTATGAACAACAAGATGACAGGTACTGTATTCAACGATTACATCGGCCAGGCTCACACAGCAGCTGACAAGGCTATGGATTTCGTAAACGGCAAAGATGTTGACAACGTATACATGGTAGACTATGTAAAAGTTACAACAGAGAATGCAGCAGAGATTCTTGATTTAGTTAAATAATTCTGCTCGGCAGAAATTATGGAATGAATGCGTCGGGTGTGTCATCTTGACACACCCGATTTTATGAAAGGAGAGAATGGGATGGCAGAGTACAGATTGGAAATGCGCGGGGTATCGAAGAGCTTTCCTGGCGTTAAGGCCCTGGATCAGGTTAATCTGAAGGTCCGTCCTGGTACGGTTCACGCGCTGATGGGTGAGAACGGTGCAGGGAAATCCACCCTGATGAAATGCCTTTTTGGTATTTACCACATGGATGAGGGTGAGATTTATCTGGACGGAGATAAGGCAGAGATCGGTAATCCCGACGAAGCGCTTCACAAGGGTTTGGCGATGGTTCATCAGGAGCTTCAGCCGATACCGGAGAGAACGGTCGCAGAGAATATGTATACGGGCCGTTATCCGATGAAGAAGTTTGGACCGATTCAGGTGATCGACCATAAGAAGATGTTTGAAGAGACGGCGAAATGGCTGGAAGACGTAAAGATGCCCTATAACCCAAAGGCAAAGCTTGGAACCATGTCAATCGCTCAGATGCAGTCGGTAGAAATTGCCAAGGCAGTTTCCCTTCAGGCGAGAGTGGTGATTCTGGATGAGCCGACCTCCTCTCTTACAGATAATGAAGTATCAGCGCTCTTCCGTATCATCAGAGACCTCAGGAACAGGGGAGTATCCCTGATTTACATTTCCCATAAGATGGCGGAAATTCGTGAGATTTGTGATGATATTACCATCATGCGTGACGGTACCTACGTAGGTTCCTGGAGCATGGATGATATCACAGACGATGAGATCGTTAAACAGATGGTAGGCCGTGAACTGACGAATATTTATCCTCCTAAGAATGACGCCGAGGTAGGCGAGGTTCTCCTGGATGTAAAAAATTATACGAGTATTCACGATCGTTCCTTCCAGAACTGTTCTTTTGAACTCCGCAGAGGCGAAATCCTGGGCTTTGGCGGCCTGGTAGGCGCACAGAGAACAGAGCTTATGGAGGCAATCTTTGGAATGCGTCATATCACCACCGGAGAAGTTATTATCAAAGGGAAAAAGACGCATATTCAGCGTCCGCAGGATGCGATCCGGGCAGGAATCGGTATGATTACCGAAGACCGCCGCGGCACCGGCATACTGGGCTGTCTTTCTATTGCCGACAACGTATCCATATCCTCAATGGATCAGTATGTTGAGATGGGTGTCAAACTCAACAAGGGAAAGATTGAACAGCTGGTAAAGGACAATGTGGCCAAACTTAGTATCAAGACTCCCAGCAGCAAGACTTTGATTCAGTCTCTGTCAGGAGGTAACCAGCAGAAGGTTCTGATTTCACGCTGGCTTGCCAACAATCCGGATATTCTTATTATGGATGAACCGACACGAGGCATCGACGTCGGTGCGAAATATGAGATTTACCAGATTATGATCGACCTGGCAAAGCAAGGTAAGGGCATTATCATGATTTCTTCTGAAATGCCGGAATTAATCGGTATGTCCAACAGAATCCTTGTCATGTGCAACGGACATATTACCGGAGAAGTGAAGGATGAGGAAGCGACCCAGGAACGTATCATGAGTTACGCGACCAAATTCTAGTGATAGGAGGAAGAGAGAATGGATAAGAAAAAAGTCAATGTAGCGGACATACTTATTAACAACGGTATTATTATATTAATTTTTCTCATGGTTATCTTTGTCGGTGTTACCAAAGAAAATTTCTTTTCAGGCAGCAACTTCAGCAACGTTTCCATTAACGTAGCCTGCCGTTTCATCATCGCGGTCGGCGTATCCGGCTGTCTGATTACAAAAGGTACCGACCTTTCCGCAGGACGTGCGGTAGGCCTTGCAGCCTGCCTGGCAGGTACACTGCTCCAGAAAGCAGATTACAGCGGCCGTTTTGAACTGACCAAGAATTTTCCTCAGCTGAATGTCTGGATCATTCTTTTAATCTGTATCGGCATCTGCTGTATTTTTGGCCTTATCAACGGTATTGTTATTTCTTACTTAAGCGTACCTGCTTTCATCGGCACACTTGGTATGCAGATGATTATCTATGGTATTAACCTGGTTTATACGAAATCTATCCCGATTGGCGGATACCGTACCGATTACACAGCCATTGCCAATGGTAAATTATTCGGAGTCTTCCCTTATCTGTTTCTTATCGCTATTGCAATCGGTATCGTTATGTGGTTTGTATATAACTATACACGCCATGGCAAATACATGTACGCAATCGGCGGTAACGAGGCTGCGGCAGAAGTTGCCGGTGTAAATGTTAAGAGAACGAAGATTAAAATCTATGTAACGGCAGCAGCCCTCTATGCAATCGCAGGTTTCCTGCTGGGAGCAAAATCCGGCGGAGCTTCGGTTAACATGGGTATGGGTTACGAGCTGGAAGCTATCGCGGCTTGTACCATCGGTGGTGTATCCGTTAACGGCGGTATCGGACGTGTGTCAGGTGTTGTTATCGGCGTTCTCGTATTCGAGCTTCTGAAGACATGTCTCCAGTTCCTCGGAATCGACCCGAACTACCAGTACATTGCACAGGGTGTCGTTATCGTAGTTGCTATCGCACTTGATATCAGAAAATATATTGCCAAGAAGTAATTTATTATAATTAACCTGCGGCAGTTTGAAGTATTTAATACGGTCAAAGCGGTTAAAGTAATTTAAAGGAGCGGCTTACACGCCGTCTTTCATAAAAGAGGAGTTGCAGGCGGGAGAAGTCTCCGCATACGCGGCTCCTCTTTTGGAATCGCAGGAAATCATTTGAATTTCAGGAAACAGAATCTATGAGGAGTGAAAATTGAAAGTGGGTGAGAATTTGGAAGACAACAGACAGGACAGTGAAAGAATAGAGGAACTCTCCCCGGAAGGCGCACCGGAAGAAGCGCCGGGCGGTTCTGGAGAAGCTTTGACCGAAGAAGAGGAAAACCTTCGGAAACTGGAGGAGGAGAATGAAAAACTGCGCAGGGAGATAGAGCGTGTCAGAAATCTTTCTCTGAAAGAGAGGCTCTATGACAAGGTGAACGTGTCGGTCAGAACCCTGGATATTTTCATCATAGTGATGGTAATTCTTGGAATTATTGTTGTGATTCTCGGAATGAGATAGAGAAAAGAAGCATTGCCCAAGGCAGCAATTGGAGGCCTGGGCAATGCTTCTTTTTATTGAGTGGCAAAGGTTTCTTTCGTGATGTCTATGAAATTCTGTGCTGCGGTCTGCAGGTAGCTGTCTTTTCTGTAAGCAATGACAAAGTCCCACAGATTCTCCCGTTCCCCGACGGAGCAGTACAGAAGGGGGCGGTTGGTATAGAAAAACTTTTCACACATATCGGTACAGAATCCTACCCCAATACCCGAGGCCACGATTGACAACGCTGTTTCCACGCTTTGCAGGGTGATGGTCTGCGGGCGGATCGAAGAGGAGGAGAGAATCCGGTCCGCAATCTTCCTGGTCCTGAATTTTTCATCCACCAGGAAAAAGAGCTCGTCCCCCAGCTGGTTAATATCAAGCCAGGGGTGTTTTTTTCCGGGCCTCTGCTCGATCAGGCGGGCCGCTTCCAGAATGGGGGACAGGCAGAGGACAATTTCCTCCTTGCATACCTTGACATACTCCAGATCGGGGCGGAACATCTCGGTTACCGTATAGACAGCAAGATCAATCCGGCCGTTTTCCAGCGCCTGGTTGAGGGCGGCGGTTCCGTCCTCCATGATGCTTATTTTGTATTTGGGGTACATCCTCTTAAAGGCAGGCAGGACGTTGGGCAGCACATAACGCCCCCTGGTCGGTGTGACGCCGATGGAAAGGGATCCCATAGACTCCGAGCTGATGTCGGCAAGGGTATTGTTGAGCTGATGGTTCAGATCCAGGATCTTGAGCCCGGTATCCACATACTGCTGCCCGGCATAGGTTAGATACATCTTATTGTCGATGCGGTAAAAGAGCCTGACGTTCAGGCGCTTCTCCAGATTCTGGAGAAATTTGGAGAGGGACGGCTGGGTAATGTCGAGAAAACGGGCAGCGCCGGAGAGGGTTTGATATTTTTCAATGGCGAGGACGTATTGGATTTCGCGGAAGTCCATGTGAGCTCCTTTCTGAGGATTTAATTGAGATGCGAGGACGCCTCTGTAAGACGGCGGACGGGGTAGTGGGAGGTTGGATATGAGTCTTCAGTCCCGGTTTGTAGGTTGGGGTGAGGGGGAATCCGGAGAAAGACTTTCCTGCGGGGACACGCTCCCGCTTGTGAAGCGCACAGCGGATGCTAAGCTCGAAAGGACCTCGCTAAGCACCGGCGGGCTTCAAGGTCACCCTTCGGAAAGTTTTTCTCCTCCTTCCCCCGGGCAGGTTGTCGACGGGACTGAAGACTCAGGGAAGGTGATTGCCCCGTCCGCCGGCTTCAGGGCTGATTGTCTCTTTCGTCAAGTAAGGGGAAGGTATTGTTGCGTCCACTATGTAGTCGTGAATTTTTTATCCTATGAAGGTATTCTGGGCTGGATTCAGAGAAAAATCCAAAGCTATATTTAATGATGAATCAAAAAATTCAATGGTTATTCAAGGACAGATAAAGCTTCAAAGCTCAGATTCATTAATTTAATACCATACAGGGGGCATTCTCCTGGAATTCGAGAAAATGTAGTGGTAGCGACAATCCCTCCCCCCTTTGAAGGAATAAGAACAAATCAGCGGCCGCAGGCCGGGGTACGGGATGGCGAAAACCTTCGCGTCTTCAGTCCCGGGCCATAACCTTCCTGTGGGGAATCCGGGAGAAAAAGATTCCGCAGGGAACCTGGGAGTTCATCGGCACTTACCGAGGTATTTTCGAGGTTAGTGTCCGTTATGTACTCCAAAGAGCGCAAGCGTTTCCCGAAGGAACTTTTTCTGCCCGGATTCCCCACCTGCGACAACCTGCAAACCGGGACTGAAGACTCATCCCCTCCCCCTCACCATCCCGCCCCCCGACCGTCCCGGCGGCGTTCTCCTTCCTCAATTAAATCCTTATTATATGTAGCAAGTATACCAAGTTTCGCACAAAAAGTATAGTTTTAAGCTATACTTTCTATGCGGTAATTCTGGATTTACAGCTATAGTTCCCCGGTGTATCATAATGGTATCAATTATGGCGCCATTGAGTGAAGAAGGGGAGGTTTTTCTTGAAGAAGGGTTATCTGACAACAACTGATAAAGCCCGCATTTATTATGAGGACAGGGGGGAGGGAATTCCTCTCGTATTTATTCCCGGCCATATGTGCACTTCCCGTTTTTTTAAAAAGAATGCCGAGGAACTGTCGCAGTATTACCGTGTTGTGACTATGGATCCGCGGGGGTTTGGGAATTCGTCGAAGGTGCTCCATGGGCATGATGTGGAGCGGAACTGTGATGATATTAAGGAACTGATCGAGTTTCTGGGGCTGGAGCAGGTGGTGCTTCTCGGATGGTCGCTCGGCGGGAGTTTTGTAATGATGTATGCGCACAAATACCATGAAAACCATCTGGGTGCCCTGGGGCTGATTGATGCCGCGCTTTTTCCGTTTTCCGGGGCGGCTTGGAATACCTACAGGGCCAGGGATTACAATATGGATGAGTGGTGCGGTAAATACGGAGTTTGGATTACGGATACGGAACTGTATTATAACAATTTTATCCGCCGCATCGACAGGGGGATGACTTCTGAGGACAGGGAAGAACTCAGGAGGGAAATTAAAAAAACGCCTCCCTGGATTGGATTTGCCATTCATACGGACTGGTGCCATACGGATACGGAGCAGTATTTAAAAGAACTTACGGTTCCTGTGCTTCTTATTTCCGGGGAAGAGATTTCAATGGGAAGACATTATAGAGGGCAGATACGGGCCTACAGTGAGCTTTGCGAATTTGAGACGGGAGGACATGCAATGTTCTGGACGGAATGCGGACAATTTAATTGGATACTTACTGATTTTATGGAACATATGGTGCATCGTGAGAAGGAAAGAGAGGCATGAGATGAGAACAATATCGTTAGAGGGAGCCTGCGATCTGCATATCCATTCGGCGCCGGATATTGTTGACCGGATAGGAAATGACGTAGAGATTGCACTTTGCGCCAGGGAGGCGGGCATGAGAGCCATTGTTTTGAAATCGGTTCTGGAGCCTACCGTGTCAAGGGCCTGGCATGTGATGCGGCAGGTGGAGGGAATCCGGGTTTATGGCGGCGTGGTGCTCGATTATCACATGGGAGGGTTGAATCCCATGGCCGTGAGTCCGGCCATCGAGATGGGGGCGAAGGTTGTCTGGCTGCCGACCTACCATGCGCTGGGCCATGAGATTGCTTTCGGCGCCCTGGGCAGCTTCGGCTACACGGAGGAAAACAGCCGCAGCCGCACGCTGGAACCAATCACAATACTGGACGAAGAGGGAAATATAAAAACTTCAGTCATGGAGATTATGGAAATGTGCAAAGACGCCGGTATTATCCTGGCGACCGGCCATATCCACGCTTCGGAAATATTGAAACTGGCAAGGGTGGCGAAGGAGAACGGTTTCAGGAAACTGGTGGTTGATCATCCGTTTTTCAAGGTGCCGGATCTGGATATTGCCACGGTGGGAGAACTGGTCCGCCTGGGCGCTTACATGGAGTTCTGTGCCAATGAACTCTGCCCGATTCCCCGGAGCGCCAACCTTTACGATTATACGGCATGTTTTGAGAAATACGGCGTGGATCATTTTATTCTGGCCTCGGATGCAGGGCATAACAGGAAGGGGTGGCCTGCGGAGGAACTCAGGATATTTGCCCAGCTGCTGGGATACGCGGGAGCAAAGGAAGAACAGCTTTACCAGATGATGAATGAGAACTATAATTTCCTGCTGTCGCTGTGACGGTGAGGAAGGTTGAGATGGAAAGAACATACAGAGAGAAGGAGATGCGCTTTATGAAAAAAAGGTTATGGGTAAAAACAACGGCTCTTACAATGGCGGCAATTCTGGGTGCGGTTACAATGGCGGGATGCAGTTCGTCGGGCGGAACAAAGAGCGCCCCGGAGACAAAGGCAGCTGTGCCGTCTGCGGAGGAAAATCACGCGGACGCGGGCGCTTCGGATTTTCCGGAAATGACGATTAAGCTGGGCCACGGTTCCGCTCCCGCCGATGATGACCCCTACCATATCCTGGCGACAAACTTCAAGAAGAATGTGGAAGAGGCGACGGGAGGAAAAGTGACGATCGAAATTTTCCCGAGCGGTCAGCTTGGAGGGGAAATGGACAGCTACGAGGGGCTTGGTATGGGCACGGTTGACATGTGTATTGCAACGGGTAATATTTTCGGACTTTACAATAATAAGACGACAATCATGGACATGCCGTTTTTCCTGGAGGACGAGGCGGCAGCGGAGAAACTTCTGGACAGCACAATGGTCGCAGGCCTTCTTGAGGAACTGTCCCAGACGACGGGAGCCGTTCATCTGGGCTGGGGTTCGGGTGGGTTCAGGAACATTTTCAACAATATCCGTCCAATCAATACACCGGCCGATTTGAGTGGAGTCAAGCTGAGAGTTCCGGAGACGACCATCTTCGTGGATACGTTTTCTGCACTGGGGGCAAATGTAACGCCGATGACCTATTCGGAGACGTATACGGGAATCCAGCAGAAGACGATTGACGGAATTGAAGTCCCGGTAGGCAACGGATATACGGTCGGCTTTTACGAGGTGTGCAAATACCTTTCCATGACAAGACACTTCTACAATGCGCTTTCAATCAGCATCAGCCAGAACCTTTACGATAAAATGACGCCGGAACTTCAGCAGGTTTTAAGGGATGCGGCGGTAAAGGCGGGGCAGGATCAACGTCTGGCCGTGGCCGAGAATGAGGGGAAACAGCTGGAGGCGATGAAGGAAGCCGGAATCCAGGTCAACGACATTGCGGACATCGAGGAGTTTCGGAAACTCGTAAAGCCAATCTATGAAAATTACAAAAACAACATCAGCGCCGAAATCTATGAAGAGGCTGTAAATTTGCTGGGAATCGATGAATAGGGGAGATTTTTATGAAAAATGGGTTCAAGCGGGTGGCGGATCAATTCCTTTGGCTGTACTCGGCCGCCGGAACTTTGTTTCTCGCCCTTGTAATAATAACGACGTTTCTCCAGGTGACTACGAGATATTTTATGAAAGCTTCCCTGCCCTGGACGGAAGAAGGAGCCAGGTACGCATTTATCTGGATGAGCATGATGGGAGCCTCACTGGCGACTCGTCATGCGAGCCATGCGACAATCGACGTCATCGGTGATTTTATTCACGGGAAAGCCGGACGGTACCATGCGGCGGTGGTCCAGCTTGCCATGATAACGGCCTCCGTGCTCATCGGCGTCTATGGAGTCAATATGGTTAAGGTGATGATGGTGCGTTCGAGCGCGGCTCTGGGGATCCCGATGGGATATGTCTACTGTGCAATCCCAATCGGCTGTGTTGGAATTGTCATTCAATGCCTGGCTAATTTTACGGAGCTTAGAGATACCGGGACGGAAGGAGAAGAGGAGGTGGATGGCTGATGGCATTACTTTTATTCGGACTTATGTTTGTACTGATGCTGGCCGGAATTCCCATCGCGTTCAGCATTGCCATTGCGACCGCCGGTTTCCTCGTCTTGACCGGTTCCGGTTCCCTGTTGCTGCTCGCCCAGCGATTTTTCCTGGGAATGGACTCCTTCGTCCTCCTGGCGGTTCCGCTCTTTGTCATGACCGGTTTCCTGATGGATCAGTGCGGATTGTCAAAACGGCTGATTGACTGGGTGGAATGTATTTTTGGACGGATCCGGGGCAGTGTCGGCGTTGTGACGATTGTATCCTGCGCCATATTTGCCGCCCTGGTCGGCTCGGGACCGGCGACCATCGCCGCCATTGGCGCGCTGATGATTCCGGCCCTGAGACAGAGCGGCTACCGGGAGGAAACCTCCGCAGGCCTTGTTGCAGCAGGCGGAGCGCTGGGCCCAATCATCCCTCCCAGTGTCGGCATGATTGTCTACGGTTCCACCATGAACCTGAGCATCCCGAAAATGTTCATGTCCGCGATTATTCCGGGCCTTATGATGGTGTTCGGCCTGATTGCCGTAAATATGATTATTGTAAAGAAAGAGAATATTCCTCCGAGCGAAAAGCAATTCACGGCGAAGGAGAAGCTTGTAAGGACGTGGAGAGCCCTTCCGGCCCTGCTGCTTCCTCTCATCATTCTGGGCGGCATCTATGGCGGAATCTTTACTCCAACTGAGGCGGCCGTTGTCTCGGTCGTCTACGGTATGCTGGTGGGTTTCTGCCTGAAGGAATTATCCCTTGGGAAACTCAGAAAAACCATGGTCTCCACGATTGAGACGTCTGCGATGATCACGCTGATTCTGGGTGTTTCCAACCTTTTCGGCTGGATTTTGGCCTATGCTAAGATTCCCCAGACACTCGCAGCTCTTGTTATTCCGATCGTAAGGACGAAATTTATTTATCTGATCGTCCTCTGCCTGCTGATGCTGATTGTGGGCGCGCTCATGGAAACGCTGACAAGCATTGTAATTCTGGCCCCAATCCTGGCGCCGATTGGAATCGAACTTGGCATCGATCCCCTGATAGTCGGAATGGTCTTCTGCCTCAGCCTGATCATCGGGGTAGTGACGCCGCCGTTTGGGGTAAACCTGTTCACCGTGGCGTCGACGACCGGCCTGTCGTTCAGGAGGGTGGTCTCGGGGGCAGCGCCCTTTATTCTTTCCCTGATTGTTGTGGTTTTCGTTATAGCCATCTTCCCCCAGATTCTGATGTTCCTGCCGAATCTGCTCATGAAATAGGAGGAGACGGCAGAACTGCGGCCCCGGAATGCCGGCTGTTTACAGCGCCGAGAGTCTGCTGTTCTGATATTCCCCCGTAAAAGTGACATCCCTTGTGAACCACGCGGGTGGTGTAAATGCATTGGCTTCCTCCTCCGTCGTGAACTCCACCTCGGCCAGCACAAGCCCTTCATAGGCTCCGCTGAAGATATCGAGTTCAATGGTGAGCTTTGTCCCCTCGATGGGGATCAAATAGCGCCTTTTTGTCAGGACGCGGCCGTCGGCTTTTTCGAGCAGGTGGAGATAAGCATTCTCTGTCAGGGGAAGATTATATTCCTCCCGCACCATCCGCCCTCTGGACTTGTAGGTCAGATAAAACATGTCGTCCTCGCGGCGCACGCGCACCACGGGATCCGTACACAGATAGGCTTGTTCAATCTGGTGAAACGGGTACTGTTCCGGGTCAAAGGGGAGCGTTTCTATAAAATACTTTCTTTCAATTTCCATGTGTGACTTCCTTTCATAAAATCAGTATGAGATAAAACCATTTATTTCATTCTAATGGTTTGGGGGCGGGAAGTCAAATGAGGGAGAGTGAAAAATGAGGACGCCGACGGCAGAATGGCAGGCGGGCGGTGAGGGTGACTGGATAGGGCTTCAGTCCCGCAAAGTCCTTCCTCATTTTTCAAAACCCACACATTTTGAAAATTCTCCTATAGCTTTCTGACAAAATATGTTATACTAAATTTGCGTTAAAGTTTTTTACGGGAATGGTTAAGGAGGAAATATTATGTGGTCAATAGGAGATATGAAACGTAATGGATGGGCTAAAGTAAAACTCTATTATTGGTCGGCATTTGCAGTAACGATAATCTGGTCGCTTTTAGGCGGCGGGGCAAGCCGCGGTGGCAGTGTTAATACTTATAGAGAGTATAGGGAGGATATTCACCACAGTTTTCAGGGGCTCAATCCTGCGACGCTGCACATGATAATTTTTACGCTGCTGGGAATTTTTGCGATTGTGGGAATTGCGGCGCTGCTGTTCAAGGTGTTTATCGGTAACCCTGTTACCGTAGGCAAGAACCGGTTCTTTATGGAGAGCCGTCTGACCCTTAAGTCGGCCGGAATCGGCAAAGTGTTCTGGGTGTTTGGATGCGGCCATTATATGAACGTGGTGAAGATTATGTTCCTGAGAGATCTTTTTACGGGTCTCTGGTCCCTTCTTTTCATAATTCCGGGAATTTACAAGAGTTATGAGTATGCGATGATTCCGTATATCCTGTCGGAGAATCCGGAGGCGGACAGCAGGGACGTCTTTGCCGTGACCAAGGATATGATGAATGGAAACCGTTTCCAGCTGTTTTTACTGGAACTGTCGTTTATCGGCTGGTATTTGCTGGGAATGCTGCTCTGCTGTGTCGGCGGAGTGCTGGTGGTTCCTTACCAGGAGGCGGCTATTGCCGAGCTGTATCATCATCTGAGAGGTTATATTAATGGTTTCCCGTTCAACGGCTATGGAGTGCCGGAGCCGGAAGTGTTCTATGACAATCAGGGCGGCGGGGACAATTATTATGATAACCAGAACCAGGATAAAGGAAACTATTATGACAACCAGTATTAGAGAATGATTTGAAAGAGGTGGCTGATATGGCGGAAGTATATGCGTTTTTGGCGGATGGGCTGGAAGAGGTGGAATGTCTGGCAACGGCGGACGTCCTGGTCCGCGCCGGTGTGAAAGTGACTCTGGTGTCTATCAGTGATAAGAGAGAAGTGACGGGCTCCCACGGTTTTACGGTTATGGCGGACGCCACAATCGGGGAGATTGACTTTAAGAAGGCGGATGTGTTGTTTCTGCCGGGCGGAATGCCGGGAACAAGGCATCTTTCGGAGTGCCGTGTGCTTTGTGACGCTCTGGTAACGGCCAATGAGGAAGGACGCCGTCTGGCGGCTATCTGCGCGGGGCCGAGCGTCCTGGGGGGACTTGGAATCCTGAGAGGGAAGAAGGCCACCTGCTATCCTGGATTTGAGGGTGCGCTGGCCGGAGCCGAGATTACGGGCGACGGGGTTGTGACCGACGGCAACGTGACGACGGCAAGGGGCCTCGGGTATGCGCTGGATCTGGGACTGGAACTGGCAGGCCTTTTGATTGACGAAAAAACGGCTTCCCACGTCAAAACAGCGATACAATACGATCAGGTCTGAAAATGCAGAATCCATCCGGTGTGAACCGGAACCGGAAAAACAATACGGAATAACGGACGGGAAAACTGGGGAAAAAAGTAGAAAAACCCTTGTGTTTTCCCGTTTTTTCTTTGGTTTTTTGACAATTTGGACTGGTATTTACAGAAGGGATATGATATAATGCTATCTTGAAGTGTAACGCCTAACGGGTATGGCTGTTCACATATAGAAGCAAGGAGGACCCCTTATAATGAGTTTACAGGTAGAAAAATTAGAAAACAACATGGCTAAGCTTACGATCGAAGTTCCGGCTGAGGAATTCGAGGCTGCTATCAAAACTGCTTACAATCGCAATAAAGGAAAATTCAATATTCCTGGTTTTAGAAAAGGTAAAGCGCCGCAGGCCATGATCGAGAAGATGTACGGAGCAGGCATTTTTTACGAAGAGGCTGCTAATGAAGTAATCGACGCATCTTATCCAAAGGCAGCAGAGGAGTGCGAGGAAGAGATCGTATCCTCCCCGGAGATCAATGTAACACAGATCGAAAAAGGAAAAGATTTTATTTATACAGCAACCGTAGCTTTAAAACCGGAAGTTACATTAGGCGAGTATAAAGGAATAGAGGTAGAGAAGGTCGTTGCAGAAGTAACGGACAGCGATGTTGAGGAAGAGCTGGAAGCAGCCCGTCATAAGAACGGACGTCTTATCTCAGTAGAAGACAGACCAGTTGCCGACGGCGACAACACAGTTGTAGATTTCAAGGGCTTCATCGATGGTGTTCCATTTGAAGGAGGAGAAGGCACAGATTATCCTCTGACAATTGGCTCCCATTCCTTTATTGATACATTTGAGGAGCAGTTAATCGGTAAGAAACTCGGCGAGAAGTGCGAGATCGAAGTTACCTTCCCGGAAGAGTACCATGCTCCTGAATTAGCAGGCAAGCCGGCTAAGTTCGAAGTAACGATCAAAGAGATTAAGATGACCGAGCTTCCTGAGCTGAACGACGAGTTTGCAAGCGAAGTTTCAGATTTCGAGACTCTGGCTGAATACAAAGACGATATCAGGGCAAAACTTCAGGATAAGAAGAATAGAGAAGCAGCTACTGAGAACGAGAACCGTGTTATTGATAAGGTAGTTGAGAATGCCCAGATGGATATCCCGGAGGCAATGATCAACACACAGGCACGCGGTATGGTGGAAGACTATGCGCGCAGACTGCAGAGCCAGGGCCTGAATATCAATGATTACATGAAATATACAGGTATGACGGCAGACAAGCTGATCGACCAGATGACTCCTCAGGCTCTTAAGAGAATTAAGACAAGACTTGTTCTTGAAAAGATTGTAGAACTTGAGAATATCGAAGTTTCCGACGAGGCTGTTTACCAGCAGATTGGAAAGATGGCAACAAGCTATCAGATGGAAGCCGAGAAGCTGAACGAGCTGATGGGCGAGAAGGAAAAAGAGCAGTTAAGAGAAGATTTAAAGGTTCAGGAAGCAGTAGATTTACTGGTTTCAGAAGCAAAATTAGTTTAATTGCCGTATAATGAATAAGAAGTGCAAATTGGTGGGAGGCCCGCACTGCGCGCCTTTCACCGTTTGGTGTCGGTGAAAAGTACGCTTTGCGGGCTTTTCATCGTTTCCATTTTTGCAGAACAGGAGGCATTCTATGAGTTTAGTACCCTATGTCATTGAATCCACCAGCCGGGGAGAGCGTTCCTATGACATTTTTTCCAGGCTGTTAAAAGAGAGGATTATTTTCCTCGGAGAAGAAGTTACCGATGCGTCGGCAGGACTTATCGTGTCACAGCTTCTGTTTCTGGAGTCTGAAGATCCGAACAAGGATATTCATCTCTACATCAACAGCCCGGGCGGTTCCGTATCGGCAGGACTGGCAATTTATGACACGATGAATTACATCAAGTGTGATGTTTCTACTATCTGTTTCGGCATGGCGGCCAGCATGGGAGCATTCCTCCTGGCAGGCGGTGCAAAGGGGAAACGTTTTGCCCTTCCAAATGCCGAGGTTATGATCCATCAGCCGTCCGGCGGTGCCCAGGGTCAGGCTACGGAAATCCAGATCGTGGCGGAGAAGATTTTACAGACCAAGAAAAAACTGAACGAAATCCTGGCAGCGAACACGGGCCAGCCATATGAAGTCATTGAGAGAGATACCGACAGAGATAATTACATGACAGCACAGCAGGCAATGGAGTATGGACTGATTGACAGTGTCATTTCAAGCCACTAATTACATTCATAGCCATTATTTTATAGAAGGAATTGAGGTGGGCATATGCCAGGCAGATCTGATGACAAGATTCGCTGCTCTTTTTGCGGCAAAACGCAGGACCAGGTCAGAAAACTGATTGCAGGTTCTAATGATGTTTATATATGTGACGACTGCATCGAACTTTGTGCAGAAATTCTGGAAGAGGAATTTGCTGATCAGAATGACAAGGGTCCGGACTTCAGCGGGATTAACCTGTTAAAGCCGAAGGAGATCAAGGAATTTCTCGATGAGTATGTCGTAGGCCAGGAGGAAGCCAAGAAAGTTCTCTCCGTAGCGGTATACAACCATTACAAAAGAATCACATCCAAGGGAAGCCAGGAAGTGGAACTTCAAAAGAGTAATATCCTGATGCTTGGACCAACCGGTTCCGGCAAGACATATCTGGCGCAGACACTTGCCAAAATCCTGAATGTCCCTTTTGCCATCGCAGATGCCACGACATTGACGGAAGCCGGTTATGTCGGCGAGGATGTGGAGAATATTCTGTTAAAGATTATCCAGTCAGCCGACTATGACATCAGCAAGGCCGAATACGGTATTGTCTATATAGACGAGATTGATAAGATCACAAAGAAATCAGAAAATGTTTCGATTACAAGAGACGTTTCGGGTGAGGGAGTGCAGCAGGCGCTTCTGAAAATCCTGGAAGGTACGGTCGCTAGCGTTCCGCCCCAGGGCGGGAGAAAGCATCCTCAGCAGGAGCTTTTACAGATCGACACGACGAACATTCTCTTTATCTGCGGCGGAGCGTTTGACGGCCTCGAGAAGATTATCGAGAACCGTCTGGGGGCCGGTTCCATCGGCTTTAATGCGGAGATCGTGGACAGACAGAACCAGGATATCGACGAACTTTTAAAGCAGGTTATGCCTCAGGATTTATCAAAGTTCGGCCTGATTCCGGAGTTTATCGGCCGTGTGCCGGTTACGGTTTCCTTAAGTTCCCTTTCAGAAGACGCCCTGGTCAAGATTCTTTCAAAGCCGAAGAATGCCATTATCAAGCAGTATCAGGCGCTCTTCGATCTGGACGGCGTGAAGCTGGAATTTACGGACGATGCACTCGGTGCGATTGCCCATCTGGCCGTAGAGAGAAAGACGGGGGCCAGAGGACTGCGTTCGATTATGGAATCAATCATGATGAATATTATGTATGAGATCCCTTCAGACTCCAGCATTGGAATCTGCACAATAACCAAGGACGTGGTGGAAGGAAACAGTGAACCGGAACTGGTGTACCGGGAGAATACAGTACCCCGTAAGTCATTTACAGGGCGTTCAAAAAAGGATAAGACAGGCGAGATCGCCTGATTAAGGCCTGTCATCAGCGATGAAAGGTACGCTTCCCGCGGACTTTTAGCGCCTAAACGAAAGGGGTTTGTAAGATGAAGTGTTTCTCATTTTACAGATCCCTTTATTGTTATAATGTATATCCATTCGGGCGGGAGATACTGTCCCGCGAAAGTGACGTACAGAACAGGAGATTTAAAATGGAAGATAAAAAGATGAGACTTCCTGCGATAGCACTGCGTGGACTCACCGTGCTGCCGCAGATGACGATAAATTTTGACATTATCAGGGGAAAGTCCATTGCAGCCGTTGAAAAAGCCATGGTGGGCGATCAGAAGGTCCTTCTGATTACACAGGTGAAGCCGGAAGAGATGAATCCCGACATGGAGGATTTGTTCCATATCGGAACGGTCGGCTTTGTAAAGCAGCTGGTAAAGATGCCGGGCGGCATGGTCCGCGTTACCGTGGAGGGACTGGAGAAAGCGGAACTTTTAGAACTGGATAACACCGGTTCCACCCTGACCGCCACCGCGGAGCTTCTCGGTGACATGGAGGACGACTTAAATGTGATAGAGAAAGAGGCGATGCTTCGGATCGTGAAAGAGAAGCTGGAAGAGTACGGAAAACTCAACCAGACGGCGGGAAAAGATTTTCTTCTGTCCCTGACCTCAGCATCCGGGCTGGAAGAGATTCTTCATCAGCTGGCCGTGCAGTTTCCATGGGATTTTGAGGCAAGACAGAGAATTCTGGAGTGTACATATTTAAGCTCCATGTACGAGACCGTGCTTCAGCTGCTGCTCACCGAGACCGAGGTTTACCGCGTCAAGAAAGAATTCCAGACCAAGGTAAAGGCGGCAATCGACAAGAATCAGAAGGACTATATCCTGCGCGAGCAGATGAGGGTGATCCGTGAAGAACTGGGGGAGGACAACCCCATATCCGATGCGGATGAGCTGAAGAAGCAGCTGAAAAGCATTAAGGCGGACAAGGAAATCAAGGACCGCATCTTAAAGGAAATCAACCGGTTTAAGGGAATGCCCTCCGGCAGCCAGGATGCCAACGTGCTGAGGACTTACCTGGAGACCGTTCTGGAACTGCCATGGAATAAGGTGACAAAGGACAATTCGGATCTCAAGTTTGCTGAGCAGGTGCTGGAGGAAGACCATTACGGCCTTACACAGGTCAAGGAGAGGGTGCTTGAATATCTGGCGGTGAGAATTCTGACGAAGAAGGGCACCAGCCCGATTATCTGTCTGGTGGGTCCTCCGGGAACCGGCAAGACGTCGATTGCCCGCTCCGTAGCCAGGGCGCTGGGCAAGAAATATGTCCGCATCAGTCTCGGCGGCGTGCATGATGAGGCCGAGATCCGGGGTCACAGGAAGACATATGTCGGCGCAATGCCGGGCCGAATCGTGGAGGGAATCAAGCTGGCGGGCGTAAGTAACCCGCTGATGCTCCTCGACGAGATCGACAAGGTGAGCAGCGATTATAAGGGAGATACCTCCTCGGCGCTCTTAGAGGTGCTGGACAGCGAACAGAACATCCATTTCCGTGACCACTATATTGAGCTGCCGATTAACCTGTCGGAAGTGCTCTTTATTGCGACGGCAAATACGACCCAGACAATCCCGGGGCCGCTTCTGGACCGTATGGAACTGATCGAGGTCAACAGCTATACGGAGAACGAGAAATTCCATATTGGAAAGAATTATCTGATACGCAAACAGATGGAAAAGAACGGACTGACGAGGTCACAGCTTACCATCACCAATCCTGCCCTTGAGAAAATTATCCACAATTACACCAGGGAAGCCGGTGTGAGAAACCTGGAGAGAAGGATCGGCGATATCTGCCGTAAGGCGGCGAGGGAACTTTTGGAACAGGATAAGAAATCAATCCGTATTACGGATAAAAACCTGGAGAAATACCTCGGCCGTGAAAAGGTGCTGTATGAGGACGCGAATGAAGAGGATCAGGTGGGAATCGTCAGAGGCCTTGCCTGGACCAGCGTCGGGGGAGATACGCTTCAGATTGAAGTGAATGTGATGCCGGGCAAAGGCAATCTGCAGATGACGGGCCAGCTCGGTGACGTGATGAAAGAGTCCGCACAGACGGCCCTCACCTGGGTCCGTTCGGTGGCTTCGGTGAAATACCGGGTTCCGGAAGACTATTTTGAGACACATGATATCCATATCCACATTCCGGAGGGAGCGGTTCCCAAGGACGGCCCGTCGGCCGGAATCACGATGGCCACAGCAATGCTGTCGGCCGTGACGGAACGCCTTGTATCGGCTAAAACTGCGATGACGGGTGAGATTACCCTCAGGGGCCATGTCCTCATGATCGGAGGGCTGAAAGAGAAGCTGCTGGCGGCAAAGATGGCCCACATTGAGAAAGTGCTCGTGCCGGACAAGAACCGTCCCGACGTGGAAGAACTGTCGAAAGAGATCACAAAAGGGATGGACATTGTCTACGTCAAGGAGATGGAAGATGTGATCCGGGAGGCATTTGTAGCGGGATGTACTGAGGATGAGGCGGCAGACCGGGAAAGGGATGCATCCTCCGCCGCATTGGCCGAGGCGGCGGCCACCGTGGCTGTAAAGCCAGAAAGAAAGGGAAAACCATGATTATAAAAGATGTAAACCTGGAAACCGTATGCGGCATTACCAGTAAACTTCCGGAGAATACACAGCCGGAGTTTGCCTTTGCAGGCAAGTCGAACGTGGGAAAATCTTCGCTGATCAATGCGCTGATGAACCGCAAATCCTATGCCCGTATCTCGGCACAGCCCGGCAAGACGCAGACCATCAACTTTTACCACATCAATGATACGCTTTATTATGTGGATCTCCCGGGCTACGGCTATGCAAAAGCCAATGTGGAGGTAAAGGCGAAGTGGGGAAAGATGATTGAGGATTATCTCCACCGCTCCAAGATGCTCAAATGCGTTTTCCTTCTGATTGACATCCGCCATGAGCCGTCATCCAACGATAAGCTGATGTACGACTGGATTGTCTCTCAGGGATACCAGCCGGTTATTATTGCGACAAAGGCCGATAAAATTAAGAGGAGCCAGCTGCAGAAACAGATGAAAATTCTGAGGGTCGGCCTTGACGTCGGAACCGATGTGCTGATGATTCCTTTCTCAGCGGAGACAAAGCAGGGCAGGGAAGAAATCTGGGATTATATAGAGAAACTGGCCGAAGAGTAAGTAAAACGGAATCCCCGCTTGTGCGGCCGCGTTCCGGTTACTGTTACAAGGCAGGCAGGAGATGATCCGCACACTGCGGACGCATCTTCTGCCTGTCTTTTGATGTCCGGAGTTTGTAAACCGCTTTCCGGAATGATATAGTAATTTTATATAAAAAACGGGTATGTTTCCGTCACAAAGTGAATTCCGGTCTGTCTAACCATATATAACAGAAAACAACCGGAAAAGGAGAATGAATATGAATCAGACGGAAGAAAGCGGAAATAAAACAGAACTGGAAGTCCTGGCGGCACAGGCGGCGGAGGGGGAGAAAGAGGCGGTGGAGAAGATTCTTTTGAGAATTCAGGATATGGTATTTAATCTTTCCCTGCGCATGCTGGGGACGGTAGTGGATGCGGAAGACGCATCCCAGGAGATTCTGATTAAGGTGATGACCCACCTGGGCGATTTCAGGCGGGAGAGCGCATTTACGACATGGGTCTTTTCTATTGCCACGAACCATCTTTTGAATTACAGAAAGCACATGTTTGCCAATGCGCCGCTCAGCTTTGAATACTATGGGGAGGACATTGTTAACGGAAGGACGGAGGACCTTCCCGACAGAACGGGAGGGGTTGACAGAGGTCTTTTGGAGGAGGAACTGAAGATGTCCTGCACCAATGTGATGCTTCAATGCCTGGACGGGGAAAGCCGCTGTATTTACATCCTGGGAACCATGTTTAAGGCGGACAGCCGGGTGGCGGGTGAGATCCTCGGAATCACGCCGGAGGCATACCGGCAGAGACTGTCCAGAGTCAGAAAAAAGGTGGGAGATTTCCTGAAGGAATACTGCGGCCTGTCGGGAGGACGGTGCTCCTGTAAGCGGAGAGTCGATTATGCAATTGCAACCCACCGCGTCAATCCTCAGAAACTGGACTATCTGGAGCTTCCCAAAGCAGGAGCGGATGTGCATGAGTATATCGAGGCGATGGAAAAAGCGGATGACTGCTCCCAAGTGTTTTCCGGACTGCCGATGTACGGGGCCACAAAGCGCACAAAAGAATTCCTCACCGGTTTTTTGAACTCGGATGTCTGTAACTATATTAAAAATGCATAAGTTTCGGCAGAGCGCCGCGTATCCTCAAAGAAACAGGGGGACGCGGCGCTCTGCCGTCTGATTCATCCGTTCAGTGCTGTTTAACCGTGTATTATAGGAGGCCGCGCTCCGGCGGCAAATAGAATCCGGCTTGAAAAGACCGGTTCTCAGCCAGGTCCATGATGTGCAGGAAGAGCAGTTGAATACAATTTCTCTTGACAACTACTATAAAGTATAGTAGTATGTATCTTGTTACTTTTGTTGATATAATTTATAGTAATATAATTTATAAATATTGTTAAGAAAGAGGAGAACAATCATGAACGGAGGAAACAGAAAGATAGAACTGCTGGGGAGTGCACCCATAGCCAAAGCGCTGCTGGCTATGGGAATCCCGACCATGATCGGCATGATGATTAACGCGCTGTACAATCTGGTGGACGCTTATTTTGTCGGAGGTCTGGGCACCAGCCAGATGGGAGCGATCTCCGTCACATTTCCGTTAGGCCAGGCGGTTGTTGGTCTGGGGCTGCTGTTTGGAAACGGAGCCGCATCCTATATTTCCAGGCTGCTGGGACGGGGAGAAAAGGAGAGTGCGGACCGGGTTGCCAGTACCGCCCTGTACGGCAGTATTTCCGTTGGAGCTGTTGTAATACTCTGTGCCGTTATTTTTCTGCATCCCATCCTGAGACTTTTGGGGGCGACGGAGAGCATCATGCCCTATGCGGTTACTTATGCGGGAATTTATGTAATGTCGTCGATATTCAATGTGTTTAACGTGACGATGAACAATATTGTAACGAGCGAAGGAGCTGCCAAAACAACGATGTGCGCCCTGCTGGCTGGCGCGCTGCTGAACATGGTGTTAGACCCGATTTTTATTTATTCCCTTGGTTACGGTGTAGCGGGAGCCGCAGCCGCAACCGCGATTTCACAGGTTTTCTCCACGCTGGTTTATCTGTGGTATCTATTCAGAAAGAAAAGTGTCTTCAGCTTCAGCATAAAAAAATGCTGTTTTTCACAGCGGATTATGTCTGAAATTTTTAAAATAGGAATACCCACTCTGATTTTCCAGCTTCTGACCAGTCTGTCCATCACGCTGATCAACATGCAGGCCGGAGAGTACGGCGATTCCGTAATCGCAGGGATGGGAGCCGTCACAAGGATTATTTCCATGGGCAGCCTGATGGTATTTGGTTTTATCAAGGGATTTCAGCCGATTGCAGGATACAGCTACGGAGCTAAGAAATACGATCGTCTTCAAGAGGCAATCAAAACCTCTATTCTATGGTCTACCATATTCTGTGTCATCTTCGGACTGGTAATGGCCTTATTTCCTACCGCGATCATTTCCCAGTTTACAAAGGGGGATGCCGAGATGATCCGCGTGGGCCAAAGCGCCTTAAGGGCAAACGGTTTTTCCTTCCTTCTCTTCGGCTTCTACACCGTCTATTCCTCACTCTTCCTTGCACTGGGAAAGGCAAAGGAAGGTTTTATTCTGGGAGCATGCAGACAGGGGCTCTGCTTTGTGCCGGTTATCCTTCTCCTTCCCCATATCTGGGGACTGAGCGGAATTCTTTATGCCCAGCCCGCCGCCGATGTGATTTCTGCGGCAATAGCCGTGGCCATGGCCGTGTCTCTCCACAGAGAGCTGTCCAATGCAAAGGCAAACTTTTTTTCTGCAGAAGCGGTGAATTAAAAAACAGCAAGGCTCCCGGGCGTTTTCGGGAGCCTTGCTGTTTTTTATATAGTAATCTATAAAAAGTTCGTTTTCTTTATTTTTGCCGGAAAAACCGGCCGCCGAAATAGGAACAGAGAAAAGATACCGCAACAATGATGCAGAACGTAATCAGATAATAATGCATCAGCCTGCCGATCCCATCGAAATGGTAGATGATTCCGATCCCGGCCGCTGCCGTAACGGCAATACACGACAGTTTAAAAGGAAGACTGGCCTCGCGGCTTTTTAAGCAGGGAGGAAGCAGAAGAAAGGTCATAAAATAAGCAAATAACTCAAATACCAAATCGATCGGAAACCGCAGGACAATACCGGCGAAAAGACACATTGCAACAGAGAGTATAGCGAGTTTTATCAGTTCTTTTTTAATTGGTTTCATAGGCTCACCAATTCCTTTCCTGGACTAGTCAGGTAGTATCTGATTCTATTGTGGAGGGGAAATCTGGAAAAGTCAAGCAAATAAATGGTATTTCAAGCTGAACAGGGCAGATTCTCTGCAATCGAAAAAATGTAGTGCCTATGACAAAATACCCTATTACGAAAACCTTCGCGTCTTCAGTCCCGGTCCATAACCTGCCTGTGGGGAAGGAACTTTTTCTGCCCGGATTCCCAACCCGCGACAACCTAAAGCCCGGGACTGAAGACTTATTTTACATCTTATTTAAATATCACTTTACAGATCCCCTCTATAACCCAATCATAAATGTTCCTGATCCACTCCATCTGGCAGAACATCACCAGTGCGGCGGCAAATACCGTCATTCCGGCCAGGTTCCCATAAACACTGCCGGCAAGCGGGAGGAACCGCGCAATGAGCAGGTAGAGGGCCGGAGCGGCGAAGGAGGAGCCCGCGTAGACTAGAATGGCATTGGTGCCGACGCGGGAAAAGCAGTTTTTCCTCTCAGGGAAGAGATTAATCAGGGCTCCTATCATCAGGACGGCAATGAGATAGAAGAGGGCGCGGTAACCGATTCCGAGAGCGGGGCTAAGGCCGACCGACTCATAGGTGAAACGAACATTCCTGAAGCTGTAGGGCAGCACAACGGAGGGAATGACTGCCGCCGCCAGGATGGCCAGCGCCGGCAGGTGCGGAAGGTTCCGTATTTTCCTTACGCGTTCTTCCGTGCACTTGAGGCCCAGCACAAAGAATATCAGCAGGGAAAAACAGGCGCCCCATCCGATGTGAAAGGCTTCGTCAAAGACGGTGCTAACGAGCAGGCCCGATACGAATGCAAAGAGGACGGGACAGCGCAGCTTCAGCAGATCCTTTGCAAACACCTTCCAGACGAAAACGCAGAGAAGGTAATAGAGAGGACTGCTGGGAAGCAGGAGCGACGGCTTAAATACGTCCGTGTTATAGCTGGCCAGCCCGAGCCGGATGAAAAGCAGCGCCACCGCAATGTAGAGGAGCTGCCAGAAGGTGTAGGGGATCAGTACATTCCTGACCGCCGTATTCCTGGCTTTGTCGGTATTCTTTGTAAAGTATCCGGTGATGAAGGCAAACATCGGCATGTGAAAGAGATAAATGTACTGCATCAGATAGCGGTAAAGGCTGTCCTGGCGCTCGATATAGGGATCCAGGATATGGCCGATTACCACGAGAAACAGCATAAATGCCTTCAGGTTGTCAAACAGGTAGTCGCGCTCCTTTGGGGCTGCGGACGCGGCGTCCGTCATATGCCCGGAAGTTCTGTCATGGATGAATGAATTCATAGCTTGGTTTCCGCCTCAATCTTTTTATCGCCGCCGTCCGGCGCGGAGGCCGCGGTCCCGGAACATTCCTTATGGGGAAGCGCGTTTGATGCCTTCCGGCCGACCTCACGGATTTTGATACGTAAAAACTGTTTTGCCACCTGGTAAGCGATGACGATCAGAAGGATTGGCAGCACAAAGAGAAGAGTCCACTTGATTTTGAGAAACGTGTACTTTCTCCGGAGCTGTCTGATATCCCGGTCCATGTTTTGTTTCAAGTTCTGCACCGCGCGTACCGGCGCAATCGAAGAATTCTGCGAACGCATCGTATTCCCTCCTCTGTACGGTAAAAAGCTGTCTTCGTGCATTTTACCCGAATTAAAACCGCATGATTCCGTAATCTGCGGATTTCCACATATCTGGGAACCTCCATATAAAAACAGGGTTCCTTAAAAGCCCGGCGGCTATGCACGTAACCGGAATTTTGTTCCCCTGTTTCATGCATAGCCGTTATTTCGTGTTACGGTTATTTTCCTTTTCCCGAAGATTTGTCACTCATCAGGGATTTCATAATATAAGCATATATTTCCTGGCTTCTGTCTTTCCAGTGGCTGCACATAATCTCGGCCTGTTCCTTATCGGGAACGGAGACGTCGATATTGACCAGGACATTCTTGCCCTCCCGGACTTCACAATGAACGATATAATCCTGATTGGTGGATTTATAAAAATCAGAAACCAGTCCCACTTCATTGCGCATGCGGAAACGGTTCTCCTTTAAATATTCATCCATATCCTCCACGATGGCGGGAGATATCTTTTTCCCGAAAAATTCCAGGGTTTCCTCACCTTCTCTGGTGATCTCGTATCTGGTGCTGTTGTGCAGCATTTCCATCTTGATAAGCCCTGCCTCTAAAAGTTCATTGAGGGCCTGCTGAAGCGTGAAATATGTCGTATACTCACGGTCCAGGAAAAAGTTGGACAGCTGCGCGTTCGTCAGCGGGAAATTCACCTGTTTCAGCATATACAGGTTCATCAGTTTGTATAAGGTCATCGGTTCAGACAGCATGGAAAGACTCCTTTATGATAGCATACTTGCACCTTCTCAGATATGTTCTTTAACGGCTTTGCTGACCGCATCGGCCACTCTCGGGTCAAATGCAGCGGGCAGAATATTTTCATCGTTCAGTTCGCTGTCGTCCACAAGTCCGGCAATGGCGGTGGCGGCGGCCAGTTTCATTTCTTCTGTGATAGCGGTGGCGCGTCCTTCCAGGGCTCCCTTAAAGATACCGGGGAAAATCAGGACATTGTTGACCTGGTTCGGGAAATCGGAACGTCCCGTGCCGACCACCCTGGCGCCGGCTGCTTTTGCAACGTCGGGCATTATTTCCGGAACGGGATTTGCCATTGCAAAGAGGATGGCGTCGCTGTTCATGGCGGAAACCATCTCAGCGGTCACAATGCCGGGAGCGGAGACTCCGATAAAGATATCGGCGCCTTTTAACGCATCGGCGAGGGAACCGGTCTTTCGTTCAAGATTGGTGACATCCATCATCTTTTCCTGCATCCAGTTGAGGCCTTCCATTCCCTTTGTGAGGATTCCCGCTCTGTCACAGAGGGTGGCATGGCGGAATCCGTAGGTCAGTAGAAGTTTTGTGATGGCAATGCCGGCGCTCCCCGCACCGTTCACTACGACACGGCAGTCCTCTTTCTTCTTTCCCGTTACCTTGAGGGCATTGATGATTCCGGCCAGTACGACGATGGCGGTCCCGTGCTGGTCATCGTGGAATACGGGGATATTAAGGAGCTTCTTTAAGCGTTCTTCGATCTCGAAACAGCGGGGAGCGGAGATGTCTTCCAGGTTGATGCCGCCGAAAGCGGGAGCGATACGGACTACGGTCTCGATAATCTCTTCCGTATCCTGGGTGTCCAGACAGATTGGAAATGCATTGATGCCGCCGAACTCCTTGAACAGGACGGCTTTGCCCTCCATAACCGGCATGGCGGCCAGGGGACCGATATTGCCGAGGCCCAGGACGGCGCTTCCGTCGGATACGACGGCCACGGTATTGGCTTTGATGGTGTACTTGTAGGCGGCCTCCGGGTCCTCTGCGATCACCTTACACGGCTCGGCTACGCCCGGTGTATAGGCGAGAGCCAGATCCTCCCTGGATTTCACCTGTGCTTTGGAAACGGTGTCAATCTTACCATTCCACTCTTCATGAAGCTTTAATGCTTTCTCACTGTTTGTCATTATGATTTCCTCCAGAAACAAAATTACTTTCTATGTAATACATTATTTTCGGAGCCACTCAAACCCGGCCCGGCGATGCCGGCACAGAGGCAGAAGAGCGGCCGCAAATTCTCATGTTCCTATCATAGCAATTTTACATTCTTAAATCAAGGACATAAAAAATGAATTACCGAATTAAGTGACAAAAAGTCGATTTATGTAGTGTAATTGCGGACAAAGTATGATAGAATAATTACCAACGAGAGCGACAGCAGGTGGTAAGATATGAAAGAAAGGATTAACCGTCTGGCGAAGGGAATTATCGATTCGGAACTTCCGAAGATAATATGGACGCCGGATGTAATTGAGGAAACCGTACGGGTCGGCACGACCGTGAAGAGGGAGATTTTTATCGGCAGCGAGAATGGCCTGAATGTAAAAGGGTTTGTCTATTCTTCCAGTATCCGCGTGCGCATTCCAAATGACAATAATACGTTTGGAGGACTCCGGAATCATATAGTCTATGAAGTGGATACCTCTTTTTTATCCGCGGGAGATGAGATAGACGGTTCTTTTTATCTTGTAACGAACTGCGGGGAGAAGGAAATCCCTTATCTGTTCCACGTAGATCTCGCCTCATCGGGCAGAATACTCGGGAACCTGAATACGGCAAAAGACTTTTTAGAAGTCGCGGAGCATGATATGGATACGGCTCTGCGCCTTTTAGAGTACCAGGATTTTATAGAAGCGCCCTTTATGCAGGACATGCATACAAGGGCTATTTACGATGGACTGAAAGGCCATGGGAGCAGACAGAATTTCATGGAAGAATTTCTGGTGGCCCTGGGCGTCAAGAATCCAATCCGTCTGATGATCGAGGACGGAAAGAAGATATAC
This sequence comes from [Clostridium] symbiosum, assembly GCA_036419695.1. Lineage (NCBI taxonomy): Bacteria > Bacillati > Bacillota > Clostridia > Lachnospirales > Lachnospiraceae > Otoolea > [Clostridium] symbiosum. The sequence continues at coordinate 3,199,789 of CP143946.1, read as the reverse complement.
GATAATCCGGGCAGGCTCCTGGAGGATTCCATCACAATAAGAACCGACACATGGGGTTATCTTTACCTCGAAGCATCGGTGGATGGAGATTTCATCCACCTGCCGAAGAAGAGCGCAACCCAGGCCGATTTTAAGGATGGAACCCTCAGGCTGCCGTTTACCATTCTTTCCGATCGTCTTCATACGGGAAGAAATTACGGCGCCGTTCTGATCAAGACGGCCAGGGGCATTACAAAGATTCCGGTGGAGGCCACCCTGAGCAGCAAAGCAGCCGACGCGGAGCGCGCCGCATTCCGGGAGGAGATGAAGGAATACCTGGAGCTGCGCCTGGAATACGAGAGCGGCATGTATGAGGATGCATTGATTTTGAACCAGATGCAGAAAGAGCTGGATCTAATGAAGATGACGAGCGAGAATCTGATCCTTTCTCTTTTACAGGCGGAAATCTACGTCCTGACCGGACGTCAGGACAAGGCGTGCCTGATTCTCGACGAGGTCAGGGACAGAGTTCTGGCAAAGCGGCTGGAGCAGAAGGAGCTCTACTGTCTTTACCAGTATCTCCAGGTGAAGATCTGGAATGATCATGAACAGAAAGATTCCCTGATCCGTCTGCTTCAGAAATACTGTTCCGATGAGGAACGGGGGCAGAACGATTTTATGCTCTATCTGATGTTATTAAAAGTGAATGAAGAGTTATTTGAAAATCCGGTGACGGTTCTTATCAGCATGGAGCAGGAGTTCAAGGACGGCTGCCACAGCCCGTTTTTGTATGTGGAGTGCCTGAAACTGCTGGAAAAGGAACCGGGATTTTTAAGAAACATGGCCCGTTTTGAACTTCATGCCCTTTATTTCGGCGCAAGGCGCGGCATGATGAGCCGTGAACTGGCTCTGGCGGCCGCGAGGGCCCTGAACAGCGCCAAGGGATTCAAGGAGCTTTATCTGAAACTCCTCTGCACATTATATGAGAAATATCCGGAGCAGGAGATTCTTTCTTCCGTATGCTCCATGATGATAAAGGGCAACTGCCGCGGAAACCGTTACTTTGAATGGTATGACAAATCCATCAAAGCGGGAATCAGCCTGACCAGACTGTACGAATATTTTCTCTATTCCCTGCCGGAGGACTACGGGAAACTTCTGCCCAGGGAGGTGCTTTTGTACTTTTCCTATGCCACGGAGCTGGATGCGCACAGCCGTTCCGTGCTCTACAGAAATATCCTGAGCTACACAAAACGCGATTCCGATATCTACCGTCTCTATGAGAGGGCGATTGAACAGTTTGCGCTTGAGCAGCTTTTTGCCGGGAGAATAGGGAGCCGCCTTGCGGTCATTTATAAGCATATGATCTATAAGGAACTGATCGATACCCAGATGGCCAAGTCCCTGCCGGCAGTTCTTAAGTCGAACCGGATCAGCTGCCGTGACGCGGCAATGCGTTATGTCGTGGTGCGCCATGAGGAGCTGATGACGGAGGATGCCTATCCGCTCCACGACGGAGTGGCCTATGTGCCCCTTTTCTCGGAGCGGGACATTATTCTGTTCCAGGACGCCTATGGGAACCGGTACCTGAATATCCGCTATGACAAAGCGCCGGCCATGGAGGATGTGGATGAGCTTTTGGAATGCTGTTTCGAGGTTTATCCCGATCACCCGGTTCTCTTCGTCAATGCCTGCTATGAGGCCATGGAGAAGGAGGAACTGAGTGAGGACAATGCGGCCCTTTTAGAGCTGGCGGATCAGAAGATGAAACTGCACCCGCTGTTCCGTTCCCGCATCCTGTCTTCAATTGTAAAGTATTACAAAAAGATGGTGGATGAGAGCGGGGACGGCACGAGGAATAACAGTGTGGCTTACCTGCTGTGCCTGGACAAGGATTCTCTGACCAGGCAGGAGAGAAGCGGCGTCTGCGAGACGTTGATCAGACAGAATTATTATTCGGAAGCGTATGAGATGATCTGCCGTTACGGTACGGAGGGCATCCAGGTAAAACGTCTTCTGAAACTTTGCACAAAGATGGTGCTCCAAAACCTTTTCGACGAGGACGACAGGCTGCTTCACCTGGCTTATCAGGTATTTCTGGAAGAGAAGAGCGACAGCGTCATTCTCGATTACCTGTGTGAGCACTTCAACGGAACCGTAGATCAGATGTACCATGTATTGATGCAGGGAATCAAGGAACATGTGGAGACCTACGATCTGGAGGAGCGCCTTGTGGCGCAGATGCTGTTTACCGGCAGCACGGAGAAGATGGACCGTGTCTTTGAACTGTATGCATCCAGGAAGAAGACGAGTGAAAACGTGGTTAAAGCGTATTTTACCGTAAAGAGCGTGGAGTATTTCCTCTATGACAGGACGACCGAGGACAAGGTTTTTGCCTATCTGGAAGCGGCTGTCAACAACAGTGTGGAGAAAGACAAAGTGCCGGACATCTATCTGCTGGCGCTTACCAAATACTATTCCACTCTCCCTGCGCTTTTGGACGGGCAGAGGGAGCTGTGCCAGTCGGTTGTGGATGTCCTGATTGAGGCGGGAATGATTTTTGCCTACTTTAAGGATTTGGCAAAGTTTATTATGATACCAGGTAATATTCTGGATAAGGAAATCATCGAATATCATGGCAATAAGGAGACAAAGCCGTATCTGCGCCTCCGGATTCTTCCGGAAGAGGAGGAATACCATTACGAGGATATGCGTCCCGTGTATAAGGGGATTTATATCCGGGAGAAGGTTCTGTTTGAGGGCGAGATCATGGAATATCAGATTCTGGAGGATGAGAACGGGGAGCGGAAGAAAGTGGCGGAGGGAAGCATTTCCTGCCGGGAGGTGACGGCCAGGACGCCGGGCAACCGTTTTGCCTGCCTGAACGAGATAAGTCTTTCCCTGGAGCTGAAGAACGAGGCGGCCCTGAGAGAACAGATGGAAGAATATTTAAAGAAGGATGCGGCGGTTGCAGCGCTGTTCACATTACAGTGAGCGGCTGTTCTGAATACTGCGTTTTGGGCAGTCGGTGAACAGGATTGTAAGTGACCTTGAAAGGACTTTTAGAGAATGGACGGACTTGTAATAGGAATTGATTTATGTGATAACTACACACATATTTCGTGCATGGAGCCGGAACAGACCTGGGTAATACCCACAGTCGTGTGCAAGAACAAGAATATCGACGAATGGTATGTGGAGGAGGAAGCTTATGCCCACACCCTGGTCGGTGACGGGATCATGGAGGATAAGCTCCTGACACAGGTACTAAAGGACGGAACCGCGACAATCGGAGGCATCAAATATGAGGGGATTTATCTCCTCAAGATGTTCCTTGAAAAAGCTTTGGAACTGCCGAAGAAAGCCTCAGGCAAGGAGGATGTGGCCAGCCTGGTCATTGCGGTGGACTGCCTTGAGGTAAAACTGATGGACAGTCTTCTTTACTGTGCCGATTATCTGAAAATTCCCCGGGACAGGGTGCACCTGATCAGCCATACGGAGAGCTTTGTCTATTATGTCATGAGCCAGAAACGTGAAGTCTGGAGCAACCAGGTCGGGATGTTTGATTTAAGCAACCAGAGCCTGCGCTACTATGAGCTGAAGGTACAGAGGGGTCTGCGGCAGATGCAGGTGGTGGCCGACTGCGATAACCTGGATGAAGGATTCCACCTGGATGTGCTTGATAATACGGCAGGGGCCAGACTGGCGGACCGTATTCTCTGTTCCTGCGCGGACCGCATTCTTCAGAAGAGGCTGTTTTCCGCCATTGTACTGACGGGAAAGGGATTTGAAAATACGGAGTGGGCGCCGGAATTCATGAAACAGGTGTGCAGCCGGAGAAGAGTTTTCGTGGAAAACAGCCTGTTTTCCAAGGGAGCGCTGATGAAAGCCGCCGATTATCTGCAGGAGAAAACATCGTATCCTTTTATCTGTATCTGTGAAGGCAGGCTTAAGACGACGGTCTCCTTAAAGGTCCTGAATCACGATAAAGAGGGGCAGTTAGTTCTGGCCGCGGCCGGGGACAACTGGTATGAGGCGAAGAGCACCGTGGATTTTATCGTCACGGGGACGCCGGAGGTGGAATTTACGATTTCCCCGCTGGATCCCAAACGGAAGAAGCTGGTGAAAATCGAGCTGTCCGATTTCCCGAAGCGTCCGGACCGGACGACCAGAATCGAACTGTCGCTGGGCTTTTCCAATGACCGGACGATGGTGGCCGTGATAAAGGATAAGGGGTTTGGCGAGCTTTACCCTGCTGGGGATACGGTGATAAAGCAGGAGGTTATATTATGAGCTTGATACTTTGCAGGCATGAGCCGGTGAAACATCCATATTTTATCGATCGCCTGGGAATCCACATCACATCCTCCCAGGAGCTTTGCTATGTCATTTATAATAATCCTCTGCTGGCTATGGGAGGCTTTATCGACGATAACCTGATTGCATTTATCCGTTCCGAGCTGGATATGGCGTTTCTGGCGGGAAAGTTGGAAACTTATAAGAAAAGCGGGGAGGATCCCGATGAGATGATTTTTATCATCCTTCAGGAATGCTACTACTATACGGCGAGGGAGATAAGCAAATTCCGTCAGAAGATTGCGGCATACAGAAAGATGAGCGCCGCGGAATTTACAAAAGAGACGGCCGATTTCTATTTCAGGCTGAAACAGTACGGAACCGCCGTGCTCTACTATGAGAAAATCCTGGACGACTGGCGGCTCAAGTCGTTGAGCGATGAATTCACAGCGAAGATCTGGAATAATATCGGCGCTTCCTATGCGGGGATTTTCTGGTTTGAAAAGGCGATGGCTGCTTTTGATATGTCCTACAATTTCCAGAAGAACAGGGATACGCTTAAGAAGATTTACCAGCTTACCCTGCTGAACCCGGAGCTGGCCTTAAAGGAACGGTATGAAGCCCTGATTACGAAAGAGGAAAAGGACGGATGGAAGGAAGAGCTTGAGACAGTTCTTAAGGAGGCTTCCGAGGACGGGAAAGTAAAGGAAGTGGAAAGTCTTTTTGACCGGGATTCAATTAAGCGGATGGCCGGAGCCGGAAAGATGCTGACCAAATGGAAGCAGGAATACAGAAAGATGATATAGCGCCGAAGCCCTCCTGCTGCACCGCCTGCCCAGCAGGACGGATGACCGGTGAAAGTACCGGGAGTTTGTGGGAGGATACCGGGCGGTGCGTTCGGTATTGCGGCTTCACATCGGTGACTGTGAAGGTAGCGAATCGTTACAGAAAAGTTAACAATAACCTGGGAGAAACTGTGGAATGAAAGAAGTTAAAGGGTCTGTCTATGCTGTCATTTCAGCAATTATATTCGGCTGCATGCCGATTGTTGCAAAATACCTGTATGCCGAGGGATGCAACGCGGTCAGCCTGGTCGTATACCGTTACAGCCTGGCTCTGCCGGTGCTGTTTATCCTGGCGCTCAGGGAGCAGGCAAAAGATGAAAAAGAGAGGGAGGCTGCGGGAGAACTTAAAAAGCGCGATTACGGGATGCGGCTTACGGTGTCCCAGCTCGTTCAGTTTATTATTCTGAGCCTGGGATTTTCACTGACCCCAATCCTGTTATTTTCCTCTTACAACTATATCTCCAGCGGCAGCGCTACCACAATTCATTTCAGCTATCCGGTGCTTGTAATTCTTGCATCGGTATTCATTTTTAAAGAGAAGGCAACGTGGACCAAGATCGCTTCGGTCGTTTTCTGCGTGATTGGCCTCGTCCTGTTCTATGAACCGGGGCAGGAAAACGGGATGATGGGAATTCTGCTGGCCCTGGCATCCGGAGTCACCTATACGTTTTACATGATGTATTTTGAGCGGAGCACGCTCAAGTTTATGAAGCCGTTCAAAACGAATTTTTACATGTCCCTCGTCTCGGGCGTGATGGTCTTTGCACTTTCGCTGGCCACGAGAACTTTTGTGCTGTTTCATTCGGCCAGAGGCTGGGCGGCCGCGTTCGGATTCTCCTTTATGCTGATTGTGGTGGCCTGTGTGCTGTTCCAGCTCGGCATAGCCATGACCGGGGCGCAGAAAACCGCGATTCTCAGCACCTTTGAACCACTCACCAGCATTGTGCTGGGAGTTGTCTGCTTTGGTGAGGCGGTGGGAGTGAAGACGGGGCTCGGTGTTCTTTTTATACTGGCGTCCGTTATTTCGATTACGGTGTTTGGCAGAAAAAAGGCGGCATGAAAGCGGTGTGAGAAGGCTGGGCGGGTGGCGCTTTGAACGGTATGGCATCCCGTGTTATACATATTCCGATGAAGATGGGAACGTAATAACTGATATGTGTTTTTATGTGCAATAGAAAAAACAGCAAAAAAGAATGATACGAAAGATAACTCCTGTCTTCCGGATCATTCTTTTTTTACAACGGTTTGCTTACCGGCGGCCGGGTGGTTACCGGCTTGTAAGCTGTCCGATATTTTTAATCAGCACGGATATGGTTCCATCTTCATTTGTAATAAATTCCACGTGATCCGGATTTCTGTATTCTTCCATCGGTATCGAGATTTCGATACCCGTGTCGGTGGTCAGGTGCTGTTTCTGGAACTTTTTGATGGTCTGTTCACTCCTTGGCTGGACGGTTTCATAGGACATATTATACTTGTCCAGCTTCTCATCCAGCTCCACCTGCATATCGGGGCTGTCCGGAAAAATCTTTTCCTTAATTGTGGCGACCTTGATCTCCCCCTGCTCCTCCAGCTCGGTACAGAGAACATTTTTAATTTCCATTCTGCGCTCGGGCGCTTCATCACCGTAATATTTCTTGTTCACCTGTTCCACTGCTCTTGTTACAATATCCAGTTTGGATTTCTGGGAGAGGGGAGCGTGGCACTCCAGGAACAGTTCGGAGAAATAGAACCGTTTTTCCCCGTTGACTTCATATTTTTTCTCAGTCAGGAGAATGCTGCCGTCCGACAGATTAACGACAAAGGCCTCGGAGAGCTTCTGTCCCTGGGCGGGGAGCAGGGCGCGCTGAAGAATAATCTCATTGCGGTTACCGCCGTCGGCTTCCCTGGTGGCATGGGTGTAGGATGTTTTATAATTCATCTTCAAAAATGCCAGATAGTCGTCACCTGCACAGCTGAATACCAGGATGGCAATATCGGCGGCTGGAATGTCGATGTTGGAGTTCATGATATCATAGAGATTTTCGGCAAGTTGCTTGCTGGTCGCCACAAAGTTCTCAGGCGTGCAGTTCTCAATCAGTTCCTTTAAAGGGGAGCTGTCGGAAAAGCGGCACTGCTTAATATCGTCGCTCTCGGTAATCTTCTCAATATGTGCCTTTAAAAAGTCGGAAAAATCCGGGCCAATCTCCATGGCCTGATCGGAGAGCACCGGAATGCCGACCGATGAATCCAGGATGTGGATGATGGCTGCTTTCATGATTATATCGTCACTTTTCATTGTGTTGTCCTCCCTACGTATGGTACTGCGATGAGGCCGATGCATTATGTAAGAGTCTGTACGGAGCCGGCGGTTTTCAGGGCAGTATTAGTATTATAGCGGAAATGGGAGGGAAATTCAACAGGAGGTGGTGGTGAGAAATGAGGACGCCGCCGGGACGGCCGGGGGGACGGGATGGTGAGGGGGAGGTTATGAGTCTTCAGTCCCGGTTTGAAGAGCGTCGCGGGTGGGGAATCCGGGCAGAAAAAGTTCCTGCGGGAAACGCTTGCGCTCGTTGGAGTACATAGCGGACACTAACCTCGAAAAGACCTCGGTAAGTGCCGATGGACTCCCAGGTTCCCTCCGGAATCTTTTTCTCCCTCCTCCCCCACCGGGAAGGTTATGGCCGGGACTGAAGACGCGAACCTTACCGCCATCCCGTCCCCGGGCCGGAGGCTGTTGAATTGTCCTGTTTCTTCACCAGGGGGGAGATATGGTTGCGCCCACTATATGCATCCGATGATTTTATGGTTTCTGGATATCGCAGTCAGTGAAGGAAAGTTAGCAAATTACAGTTGAAATTTCTGTTTTTTTATAACCGGTTTAAGATTATAAAGGGGCAAAATAATCATAAATAAGAAAAGGCGCTTTTTCCGATGTGGAACAAAAATTATGTTCTGATATCAGAAAAAGCTCCTTTTTTAAGTTATAAACTTAATAAGAGTGAATGTTGACAGGAAACGAGTAGTGACAGCGGCAATACCTGCCCCGCACTTGGTGGAGGGGACAGTCAGCCGGGGGATGGTGGCGGGCGGGCGATCTACTATGGCGTGGGGGCTTCAGTCCCGTCGATAATCTTCCCAAAGGGGGAAGGAGGACGAAAACTTTCCGAAGGGGACATTGGAATCCGCCGGCACTTGGGCGTCGTATTGTGACGCCTTAGTACCGCTGCGCATTCCACAAGCGAAAGCGAGTCCCCGCAGGAATTTTTTCGTCCGGATTCCCCTGCACGACAACCTCACCCGGGACGGAAGACCCCTCGATCCACCTCACCATCCCGCCTGCCACCATCCCCCCGGCGTCCCCTCATCAATTAAATATAAACTCTATGACATCCCGCACATTCCCCTCATCCGTATAATTGAATTTTACCCGCTCATCGGCCTTCATAAATGGAAGTTTCTCCGATACGGTAATCTCCGCCGTATAAACCTGCGTGCTTCCCTTCAGGGTGAAGTAGTAGCAGGTATTCCCACCCACTACGGCGCTCTCGATGGCGTCGATGGTACCGGAAATCTCTGTTCCTTCCTTAACCTCCGGAATTTCCACATCTTCCAGGTTCAGGGCGTTGCGGTAATTTCTCTTTGCCTCGTCAATCGTCTGGCCTGTTCCTACAATCTGGTACTGCTCCACGTCGACGAATGCGTACATCTTAACAAGCCCGGCGGCATCCTTCAGGGAGATAAAGTAGGTCGGCCTGTCGGAAATGTTCAGGAGCAGCGGGAAGGTTGCGGTATAGTTCAAGTGCTGTACCTGGCCTTTGGCAGACTCCATTGCAGACAGTTCGGTGGCTCCGGGAACCGCGTAGAACTGCGTGTCTTTTGTCCTTAAGTTAACCAGCACGAAACCGATATTGGATTCATCGGAGGTAACGGAACTCATACCCGTATAAAGATAAACGTCATCGTCGATTGCCAGGTAATTGTATCCGTAGGTGGTTCTTCGCACGTTTCGCTGGCCGAAGATGGAGTTGATATAACCGTTCTGGAACCTTCCATTGTCGTCCAACTGCTCGATGATCAGGTTGGAATCGTAAAGCTGGTCGATCCACTGAGGAACATCGGCCTTGTCATAGTAAGCCGATTCTCCCGTCTCCGCGTTTACAAGCACGGCGCCGTCGATATCCTTGCCGTCCCACCAGCCGATCCGGTAGGCGATAGTCGGGGCAACCCAGTAAGGCGTACCCTCATCGTCGATCTCAAAAGAGACGGTTTCAAACATCTTTGTAGGATATTTAAAACGGATATAGCGGTAAATGTTGCGGAAGAAATATTCACTGGTTGAGTATTTCATACCCGATTCGAGCCATACAAGATTGGTGTCCTGGTTTACCATATCTACGGCGATATAGGCCGGAAGACCGGTTCTCATATTATAGAGCCATTTGACCGGGTCGGCGTAGGACAGCGGCGTAACGCGGTAAGGCGTGCCCTTGTAGTTAATCTGGGTGTAATTATTAAGAATTTCAAACTGGGAGACAAGCTCCGTCATCTCGCCCAGCTTCTTGCTTCCCAGCCTGGATGCAGTATCCTTGTCAACGACCGGAATCTGTGACATGTTAAGTTCGGATACGTCGGAGGTGAAGTCACCGTCGGTGATGGTAATCAGGTCACGGTAGCGTCCGGCATTAAATATCTTGAGTCCCAGCGCCGAGGCCAGGAGCATCAGTGCGATCAGGACTGCAATGGCGATGAAACCGTACTTCAACGGTTTGCCCATATTTACCTTGCCTTTATTCTCACCCGGGGTCTTGCGGAAGACGACCTGGCCCGTCACCGGATCTCTTGTCATCTCCATTCCGCGCCCGCTGCTGAGATTCTGGATAAAATCTTTGACATAGGTGAGGAAGTTAACGACCAGGAAAATGATGATGCAGGAAATCAGATAAATGATAAAATTCTTATCCTTTAAATTGATGGCCGGCAGCATCGAATAAAACAATAGAAACATAAGTACTGCAGAAATGATGATTCTGGTGATCATCGATGAAACTTTCTTAACTTTCATAGGTTCCTCCTTTAGGTGATACAGCCTATTGTATCCAGAAATGGGGAGAAAATCAAGGAAGAGTATGAAAAAAGTATAAGACAGCATCAATTGAACTATCAGCGGTACTTTGGACCTGTAATTTTTACAAATTATCGGAGGTGCCGGAGCGGCCGGCGGAGGCTCGGATTGCGCGGCTGATATTTGAATTACGGTCCGGCCCATAAGGGAGTCCCGCCGCGGCAGGACGGGAACGAACGGAAAACGTCAAAAATCCGCATTATATGACTGATATCTGAAAAAATACAAAATAAAATAAAATACACAAAAAACATTGCAGAGCAGATACAGGTGTGATATAATTCTTTTTAAAGAGCTGTTCTTTAAGTATGCTTTAATTAAAGAACGACAGAGCTGAAGAGTACTTTAATTGGGAACCTGGTGTGTGTCTCCGCACGGCGGAGACGGTTAAGAGGAAACTCAGAAAGGATGTGTGCTATGGCAGAATACAAACTGTCGGAAGTAAAGAAAGCGGTGGAGGGACACTTTCAGAAGGCGGCTGAACTGAGCTGCTACCTGAGGGAACATCCGGAACTGCCGGATCAGGAGTTTGAATCCAGCCGAAGGATGGTGGAAGTGCTGAAGGACGCGGGATTTGAGGTTACATACCCTTATGCCGGATACGAGACGGCATTCCATGCCCTGTTTGACAATGGGGACGGACCGGAGGTGGCGATTCTGACGGAGTATGACGCGCTTCCTGAGATTGGGCATGGATGCGGTCACAATCTTCACGGCTCGCTTTCGGTGCTGACGGGACTTGCGTTAAAAGATCTGAAGGACTGCTATAAAGGAAAGGTCCATGTAATCGGAACTCCCGCAGAGGAGGAGAACGGCGCAAAGATAGGCATGGCAGCCCAGGGCGTGTTTGATAATATGTCCCTGGCCATGATGATGCACAGCTGGTCCGGAGGAAAGTGCCGGGCGGATATGGATGCTCTCAGCCTGCGCTGCTACTTTGTGGAATTCTACGGGCAGGCGGCCCACGCGGTAGCCGCTCCCTGGGAAGGAAAGAGCGCCCTGGCGGCGGCCAGGAAATTCATGGATTTGATCGATGCAAGGCGTGAATGTTTCACACCGGATGTCCACGTCAACAGTATCGTAGTGGAAGGAGGAAAAGCACCCAATATCATACCGGATTATGTGAAACTCAGAATGGAATTCAGGACGGCTACGATGAAATCCATGGGAGCGGTGGATGAGATGGTAAAGAAATGTGCGGACGGAGCGGCGATGGCCCTCGACTGCACGGTGAAATTCACGACGGTGTTCGAATTTGCGGATATGGTCCGCAACATGACACTGGAGGAGGAAGTAATTGACCAGTTTGAGTCCTTTGGCATGCCTACAACGGGGGTAGAGGCAGCCAGCGGTTCTTCTGATGTGGGAAATGTAAGCTATCATTGTCCGGCGATCCAGCCGCTGCTTGCAATCACGGATGAAGACTATGCATTGCACACCGAGGCGTTCAGGGATGCAACAGCCCTGCCGCAGGCGGAGAAGGCAATGGAAAACGGGGCCTGTATCCTGTCCCTGATGGCTCTTAAGATATTTAATGATGAAGCGTTCAGGAATAAGGTTTACGCGGAGTTTCAGGAGCAGGTGGAGAAGAGAAAGTAAATAAACGGGTCTGTCTTATGAGAGGAGAGAACATATGAGTAGTGAGTTTGCAACCAAAAAGAAAAAGTTTAAAATGCCTCATATTTTATGTACTTCTTGTTTCAATTATTATTATTTGTGCGATTGCATCGTGGATTCTTCCGGCAGGTGAATTCGAACGTGCTTTGAACGATGCCGGAAGGGAGATGGTAGTTCCCGGTACATATCACATTATTGAGTCCACTCCGGTAGGCTTTTTCACCCTTGTTCAGTCACTCTACAACGGTACTGTGGATGCAGCGGGAGTAACATTCTTCGTATTTATTTCCTATGCTTCCATCGGACTGATTATCGCCAGCGGCGCATTTAACGGTCTCGTTGCCAGCATGCTGAGAGTGTTAAAAGGTTCCGCAAGAGCCGTCATCATCCCGGTATTTATTACCCTGATTGGATGCGCCAGCTCCACCATCGGTGTATTCGAGGAGATGTTCCCGTTTATCCCGATTTTCGTAGGAATTTCGATTGCCATGGGTTATGACGCAATCGTAGGCCTGGCCATTGTTGCCCTTGGTACAGGACTCGGTTACAGCGGCGCCGTTATGAACCCGTTCACGGTCGGAATGGCCCAGAGTATTGCCGACATCCCACAGATGTCCGGCGCAGGTTTCAGGATTGTCTGTCATCTTGTCCTGATTGCCGTTGCTTCCGTATACGTCGTACGTTATGCCCTGAAGATCCAGGCGGATCCGTCAAAGAGCCTTGTTTATGGGGATAACTTCGACACCCTTACCATGGATTCGGATAATATCGAGAATGAGCGTTTTGGCATCAGGGAAAAACTGGTTCTTGCTACACTTGTTGTAGGTATTATCGTAATTGTCTGGGGAACAAAGACAAAAGGCTGGTATTTTGCCGAACTGAGCGCTGTTTTCCTGTTAATGGGTCTTGTCAGCGGATTTATTATGGGTTGGGGACCTAATGTGATTGCGGAAAAAGTGGCCAAGAGCTTTTCCGAGATTGCGGTTGCCTGTATGATGATTGGTATTGCCCGCGGTATTCTGGTAGTGCTCCAGGCAGGCCATATTATTGATACGATTGTTTATTATCTGTCCATCCCGCTTTCCAATCTTCCGGGAGCGATTTCTGCAATTGCAATGTTCCTGGTGCAGACGGGCCTCAACTTCTTTATCCCGTCCGGTTCCGGCCAGGCGGTAACAAGTATGCCGATCATGGCGCCTCTGGCAGATTTGATTGGTATTTCCAGACAGTCGGCCGTTCTGGCATTCCAGTTTGGCGACGGTCTTTCCAACATCATGTGGCCTACTGCCATGACGCCGATTATCTGCGGTATCGCAGGCGTCAAGATTGATAAGTGGTGGAAATGGTTTGTACCGCTTTTCATTGCACTTGTTATTACACAGAGTATCCTGATGGCTGTTTCCATTGTAGTCTGGTAATAAAACAACCGCCCGGAATCCAAATCAATAACAAAATATAGTATCGTAGATAAGAAACTGCCCGGGGCTTTTAGGCCGGGCAGTTTCTTTACATTAAGCGGCAATGAAAAGTTCGCGAAGCGTGCCTTTCGTTGTTTATTTTCTAATCACATCCTCCAATCAGAGATTCACGGACAGCCCGGCAGCGCGGGCCAGATTCAGCGTCCGCACGGCTCCGTCGTAAAAGGCGATATCCACCATTTTCCCATCCACAGTAAAGACACCGATGCCCTGTTCTTTCTGCTCATCGATTGCGCGTATCAGCTTTTCCGCATAAATAATTTCTTTTTCCGAGGGAGTGAAGATTTCATGCACCACGGCAATCTGCTTCGGGTTGATAATGGATTTTCCGTCGAAGCCCATCATGTGAATCATTTCCACATCTTTCCGGAATCCCTCCATATCATCCAGGTTCGTGTAGACCGTGTCAAAACACTGGATTTTGGCGGCCCTGGCAGCCAGGATCATGTGCTGTCTGGCTCCGGCCAGCTCCACTCCGGTTCCCGTAATGGTGGTCTGGATATCCTTCGTGAAGTCTCCTCCGCTGAGGGCGATGCCGAACAGCCGCTCGGAGGAACCGCAGATCTCGAGCGCATTTAAAACGCCTTTTGCGGATTCCAGCGCGGCCATGAGAAGCGTGCTGCCCACCGGTCTGCCAAATTCCTGCTCGGCGGAGAGGACAGCGGCTTCCACGGCCTTTACGTCCTCCGCCGTTTCCGTCTTGGCGATCCGGATGGCGTCGGCGCCGCCGGCAACGCAGACACGGATATCTTCCTTCCAGTAAGGCGTGTCCAGCCCGTTGATGCGCACGACGCGCTCCACTCCCCGGTAATTGATTTCCTTTAAGGCGTGATAAAGGGAGTATCTGGCCGAATCCTTCTGGTTTGCCGCAACCGCATCCTCCAGATCGAGAATAATGGAGTCCGCGCCGTAGATATAAGGATCCCGGATCAGACCCGGTTTCTGGCAGTTCAGGAACATCATGGTTCTTCTGAGCCTGTTTTTATTCTCATTCATCGAATCGCACCTCCCCACGGCAGCTGTTCCGTCATATGGTTGGAGCGGAAAACGGCGCACTCCACCCGGGCCTTTAACGTACAGTCCAGCGCGCCCTTGTCGATCACGCGCAGCTTTGCATTTTTCACTTCCAGCCGTTCCAGCGTTTCCATGATAACCGCCCGGATCTGTTTTCCGTACTGGTTGATAACGCTGCTTTCAAGCTCAAGTTCAATCCCCCCGGCAGCCGGTTCCACCATCACCTGGACATCGCTGGATTCCAGGGTACCGGCTATGGCAGTATTTAAAATTTCCATAACAACCTCCTCATACTGTATTTACTTGCGATTATACTGAAAAGTATTTCAAAACGCCAATAGTAAGATCAGATATCAGATATTAGAAAAACTGATAGGGTGGGTGTGGGAATCCGTATTGTTCAAATTCAGAATTATCTGATAAAATGAAACCATCGAAAAGGACGGAAGAAATGGGGAAGACGTCCGATAAAAAAGAATCAAAAAACAGGAGGAGTACCTATGAAAAAAAGAGTGATGGCACTGACAATGGCGGCAATGATGGCGGTTACGGCTACGGGCTGCAGTTCGGGCGGGGCAAAGGGAACGGATACCGGTTCAAAAGCCGAAGAGAAGGAAGCGGCGGCCCCGGCGGAGGAAAAAGGCAAGGCGGAAGAGGGGGAGAGCACCTGGCCCCAGGGAGAGACACTGACGATCGTCGTTCCGTTTAAGGCGGGAGGAAGCGCCGATTTGATGGTAAGGGGAATTCTTCCTTACTGGGAGGAGACGGCGGGATGCACCTTTGTCGTTGAGAACCGGGAGGGTGCGTCCACCATGGTCGGCTCGGTATACTACCAGACGCTTCCGGCGGACGGCACGAATATCTACTGCGGAACCCAGACGTACCTGAGCGGCAATCAGGTTTTACAGGGGGCTACCTACGATATTTCGGATTTTGACCTGATTAATATGCAGCAGATCGATCCGACTACGATTACGGTGCTCGACACCTCACCTTATAATACGATCGAAGATCTGGTCAAGGCGATTCAGGATAACCCGGGGAAAATTAAAGTGGGCCTCACGGCGGGCGGAGCCGGTTCCATTCTGCTCGGCATCCTGACCGAGGCGTTCAACCTGGATTACAAGACAATATATTACGACAGCGGCAATGATTTCCGTACGGCTTTAATGGGCGGCCATGTGGACTTCATCACGGGTTCCGCCAACGGCGATTTGGGACTGGGCGATCAGGCAAAAGTGCTTGCCGTCTGCGGTTCCGACAGAAACGCCATCTGGCCCGACACCCCAAGCTTTGACGAAGTGTATCCGGATCTGAAAATCCCCGGTTCCCTTGGTTCCTGCCGTCTCTTTGCAGTCCAGAAGGGCGTTAAGGAAAATTACCCGGATCGTTACCAGACACTGGTAGATACCTATAAAGAGGCGTTCGAGAATCCGGAATACCAGAAGTTCTTGGAGTCCAGCGGTGAGCTTGCCGTATCGGCATTCCGGGGACCGGAAGAGAGCAATAAACTGAATCTTCAGCTTCATGAACTCGTCGTACAGTACCAGGACTGGCTGAAAGAGGAATAAGACAAAACGCATAGAAAAAGAATATTCCATGTGAGTATAAAACAAGAAAACGGCTGCCCGGTATCCCGCATCTTCGGATATCGGGCAGAACAGACAGCGGGATAACCGCGGTCTCAGGAGGGGAAGCGGCGGGCCGTCGGGCTGCCGCAGTACGGAAGGAGGACAAAAATGGGTTCGCTTATAAAAAGACTGGCCATTCCTGCCATTGTATTACTCTGGTCGGCAACCTATTTTATCGAGGTTGCGGGATACAGCAAAAAGAACCAGTACCTGATTAAACCGGTTTTTATCGTGATGGTGATTCTGTTTGTGGTAAATACGTTCACCGATATCAGGGAGTGGAAGAGGGAGCGGGAAGAAAATAAAGGGGCACTGCAGATATCACAGGAGGAGAAACAGGTCCTGTTCAAATCATTCCTCGTGGTGGTGTCCATGGCGGTTTACGTGATCGTCATGCCTCATCTGGGATTTATCATTACCACCGCGGTTCTGCTGGCGGTTCTGTTACTGATTATGCAGGTCAAAAAGCCGCTGCCTTACATTTTACTGCCGCTCATCGTCACCGGGATTTTATATGCGGTATTTAAGCTTGGGCTGCATATTCCGCTGCCGGCTGGATTTCTGGGATTTTAGGGGAGGAGGAACAGAATGCAACATTTCATAGAAGGATTTTCGGTTATTTTTCAAATGCAGTACCTCCTCTATATGTTCGGAGGAGTGGCGATCGGACTGGTGCTCGGCTGCCTTCCGGGTCTGACGGGAAGTATGGGGATTGCGCTGATGCTGCCCTTTACTTACAAGATGCCGCCGCTGACCGCCCTTGTTTTCCTGCTTTCCATCTACACGGGAGGATTATTTGGCGGGGCGGTTACGGCCGTTATGATTAACACGCCGGGTTCGACGGCCAATATGGTAACCATGCTGGACGGTTATCCGATGAATCAGAGTGGAGAGGGGGGAAAAGCGCTGGGAATTGCCCTGATGAGCTCCGTCATCGGCGGCCTGATTGGCTGCATCTTCCTGCTGTTTGCCACAAAACCCCTGGCTACGCTGTCCCTGAAATTCGGACCGGCGGAGATGTTTATGGTGGCGATTTTCGGTTTGAGCTGTGTGGGCAGCCTTGCAAAAAATACGCTGAAGAGCGTGTACGCGGGTCTGTTTGGGATTCTTCTCGGCACAATCGGGATGAGTTCCCTTGGAACGATAAGGGGAACCTACGGCAATATGTTCCTGATGGACGGCATTCCGATGGTTCCGGCCCTGATTGGTTTTCTGGCAATGCCGGAGATTATTAATCTGGCGGGAAAAAAGATGATGACGGACGGGAACGGAAACCATTCCACCGGATTCAGGGCGGTTATCTCGGGCTTTAAAGAGGTGCTGAAACGTCCCGTGCAGGCGGTGCTCTGCTCCCTTCTCGGCGTGATTATCGGAATCATGCCGGCGGCAGGAGCGGCCGTGGCCGGTATGATGGGATACAACCAGTCGAAGCAGTGGTGCAAACGGGGCGATCAGTTCGGAACGGGAATCCCGGAAGGCGTAATCGCCTGTGAGACGGCCAACAACGCATCCGAGGGCGGAGCCCTTGCAACTCTGTTTGTGCTCGGTATTCCCGGCTCGGCCTCCACTGCGATGATGCTCGGGGCGCTGGTGCTTCAGGGATGGAACCCGGGCCCGAAACTTTTTATCGACCATGAGGATGTCATCTATATGGCGTTTTCTTCCCTGTTTATCCAGCAGTTCGTCATGCTGATTCTGGGACTGGTGCTTTGTGCCTTTGCCGCATACATTGTAAAGGTGCCGACAAAATATCTGGTTCCCTGCATTCTGGTGCTGACGCTTCTGGGCGCGTTTTCCAACAGAAATACCCTGTTTGACGCCGGGCTGATGCTGCTGTTCGGGGTAATTGGCTGGGCAATGAAAAAAGCAGAATTTCCCATTATGCCTCTGATACTGGGACTTCTGCTTGGTAAGACCGCTGACAATGAGCTGCTTCGGACCATTGAATCCTACGACAGCTTCTGGGAGATATTTACAAGGCCGATCGTACTGGTACTGGCGGTAGCCAGCATTGCCTGTGTATTCGGGCCCATGCTTGCGAAAAAAAGAAAAACACGGGCGGCGCGGCTCTAGGAAAACTTGCCTCCGGGAGCCAGCAGCCTGGAAGCCATCTCCACGAAAGCCATTGTTGCTTTGGAGCGGTAGGTGTTGGGCGGGAACGCAAAGACCAGCTTGCGGTGAAGCCCCTCCCTGCCGATGGACAGATAGGAGAGCTTATAACTGCCGTTGTAAATGGGGTGGATATAGGAACCTGCCATGAATGCCAGGCCAAGACCCTGTTCGGCCAGGCGGATGCTGGTTTCAGGATTCTGGGTCTTCTGGATGACATGGGGTTTACAGCCGTATTTGTCAAACTGGCTTTCCGCCAGGGTGAAAAGCCGCTGGCCCTTTGAGAGAAGAATGAACGGCTCATGCATCACATCCTCAAACTCCACATAGGTGCGCCCCGTCTCTGCGTCGTATTTCGCCAGTTCCAGGACGTGGGAATCCCGGTTAACAGCCAGATATACCTCCTCCTCATAGGCGTCCTCGGTGGGCAGCTTCTTGTTGATGAGAGGATAGGTCAGCAGGGCGACATCGATAATGCCGCGCAGAAGATGATCTTCCAGTGTCTGGGTGTTGGCTTCCACCGTATGGATCGTAATCTGCGGATACCTGGCGTAAAAGGCCGGAAGGATATCGGGCAGCACAAAGGAACCGCGGAACGGCGTAAGGCCGAGGGCCACCTTGCCGGTGGAAAGGTTGGCGATGTCCCAGAGTTCATTCTGTAAATTGTTGCCGATGGCAACAATCTGATGGGCGGCTTCCAGGACGCGTTCACCGGCTTCGGTGGGGCGCATCCCGGTGGAAGTGCGGACAAAGAGGGAGCAGCCAATGGAGGCTTCATAGCTTTTGAGAAACTGGCTTAATGAGGACTGGCTTACAAAAAGCTTTTCGGCGGCTTTCGACAGGCTGCCCTCCTCGGCGATAGTTAAAATGTTGGTTAATTCCCGGAATTCCATATGAATTCGGCCTCCTTACTGCTGAAAAAGAAATTAGTCAATATGCACAAAAGATGTAATAAAATGTCGAATAATATATACAGATAAATCATATAGTGTTTGACTCTGCAAGTCAAGAACAAAAAAATGGAAAAAATTGGAAGGAAACAGATAGCCATGATCAATCGAGTGGGGAGAGAAATCCCGGATGAAATATTAGAGCGGTATGGTAAAGAGGGGTATCAGGGCCCCGGTTACCGCGACGGGGCAGGATATAAAAAAGCGGCTCCGGCGGTCAGAAGCAATATGCAGGGAGGAAAGAAGCTTCTGCCCTCCCTCGAGGATGCCCTTAGAAAATGCGGCATCAGGGACGGCATGGTTCTTTCTTTCCATCATCATTTCCGTGATGGAGATTATGTTGTTAACATGGTGATGGAGACCGTGGCGGCTATGGGAATAAAGGATTTAACCATCTGCGCCAGTTCCCTGGGGGCGGCTCACGACCCGGTTGCAAAGCTGATTGAGGACGGCGTGGTAACCGGCATCCAGTCCTCCGGAGTGCGGGGAAAAATTGGGGAGGCCATCTCGGGAGGCAAACTGAAAACCCCGGCCATTATCCGTTCCCATGGAGGAAGGGTGAGGGCAATTGAAGAAGGGGACGTACATATCGATATTGCGTTTATCGGCGCCTCCACCAGTGATGAGTACGGAAATGCCAGGGGAGTGGGCGGCAAAAGCAACTGCGGCGTCCTGTCTTACTCCATGGCGGATGCAAAGTACGCGGACCGGGTGGTGGTCGTCACGGACTGTCTTGTGGGCTTTCCCAACCTTCCTGCCAGCATTTCGCAGGTGGATGTGGATTACGTGGTGCAGGTGGAGGAGATCGGAAACCCGGATAAGATTGTCAGCAATGTGGTGCGGATGACGAGCGACGTCAGGGAACTGAAAATGGCGGAATACTGTGCGAAAGTCATCGCGGCCGCCCCGTTTTTCAAGGACGGTTTTTCGTTTCAGACCGGAGGAGGAGGAGCGGCGCTCGCGGTAAACAGGATGCTCAAACCCTATCTGGAAGAAAAAAATATCAAAATGGGTTTTGCCATCGGCGGAATCACGCAGCCCATGTGCGAACTGCTGAAAGAGGGATTTGTACGGACCATTGTGGACGCCCAGTGTTTTGACGCCGCCTCGGTCGAGTCCGTGGAACAGGATCCGGGCCATTTTGAGATTTCCACATCCGAGTATGCCAATCCGATGAATAAAGGGGCCTACGTAAACAGGCTGGACTATGTGGTGCTGGGAGCGCTGGAAATCGACACCGATTTCAATGTCAATGTGGTGACGGGTTCCGACGGGATTGTCAGGGGGGCGCCGGGCGGCCATCCCGATACGGCGGCCGGCTCCAACTGTTCGATTATTGTCGCCCCCCTTCTGCGCAGCCGCATCCCGACCGTCTGTGACCGGGTGGTAACGGTGACGACTCCGGGGGAGGTGATAGATGTGCTTGTGACGGATTACGGCATTGCCGTTAACCCCCGCAGACAGGATTTACTGAGCGCGTTCAGAGAGACGGGGCTGCCCATAAAAACAATCGGGGAGCTTCGGGATATCGCCTACTCGATTGTCGGAAAGCCGGAGGAACTGGAATTCGAGGAGCGGGTGGTAGGAATTGTGGAGAGCCGCGACGGAACGATCCTGGATGTAATCAGGCAGACGAAACAAGAAGGATAATGGCCCGGACGGAACGGGAAAAGAACGGAATCGTTATGATTAGGGACAACAAGGTGGAATTTGTGATGAGAAAAGAATATGACGGCGTCTACCTGGTAGACGGTGAAAGAATTGTTTGTGATAAAGACAGGGAATCCCTGGCCGCCGGAGGCCGGTTTTCAGAACAGGAGCTTGAAGCGGCGGTTCAGGGAACCATGGCGTGGTCCATACTGAAAGCGCATAATACGTCTTCCGACATGGGAAACCTGAAGCTCAAATTTGATGCGCTGGTCAGCCACGATATGACTTATATGGGAGTGCTGCAGACGGCGATTGCCTGCGGCGTGGAGGAATTTCCGATTCCCTTTGTCCTGACCAATTGCCACAACAGCCTGTGTACAATGGGCGGGACACTGAATGAGGATGACCATCTCTTTGGGATGGGGGCGGTGAAAAAGTACGGCGGGATTATGGTTCCGGCCCATCAGGCGGTTCTTCACCAGTATATCAGGGAGCAGTTTGCCGGGGGCGGAAAGATGATTCTGGGGGCGGACAGCCATACCAGATACGGCGCTCTCGGGACCATGGCCATCGGCGAGGGGGCCGGAGAGCTTGTCAAACAGCTTCTGCTTAGAACCTATGATATCGTACGGCCTCCGGTGGTCCTCGTATATATGAAGGGGACGCCGGCGCCGGGAGTAGGGCCGCAGGATGTGGCTCTCGATATTATCAGGAACGTGTTTGACGAGGGTTTTGTGAAAAACAGGATTATGGAATTTGCAGGTCCGGGAATTGCAAACCTCAGTGTGGATTTCAGAAATGGGATTGATGTGATGACGACGGAATCCTCCTGCGTCTCCACAATCTGGCAGACGGACGACAGCGTCAGGGAATGGCTTAAGATCCACGGACGTGAAAGTGATTATAAGGCAATCAGGCCCGCCGGACTGGCTCATTATGACTATCTTCTGGAAGTAGACCTGGGAAAAATCAGGCCGATGATCGCCCTTCCTTTCCATCCGAGCAATGCCTATACGATCGAGGAGCTGAATGAGAATACGGAGGATATCCTGAATCTAACCGAGAAAAGGTGCAGCGAGCAGATGAAAGAGTTCGGCCTGAAGATGGATTTGAGAAGCAAGATAGAGAACGGCCGTCTGAGAGTCGATCAGGGAGTGATCGCAGGCTGTGCGGGAGGAATATTCGAAAACATCAGCAAGGCGGCGGATATTCTTAAAGGAAGCTCCATTGGAAACGATGTGTTCCAGTTAAATATTTATCCGGCCAGCCAGCCTGTGTTCCAGGAGGTGGTGGAGAAGGGGATTGCTTCAACGCTTCTGGAGGCGGGGGCAAACTTACGTTCCGCTTTCTGCGGGCCCTGCTTCGGCGCGGGGGATGTGCCATTTAACGGGGGCTTCTCCATACGCCACACGACCAGGAACTTTTCAAACCGTGAGGGTTCCAGGCCGAAGAGCGGACAGCTGGCGTCGGTTGCCCTGATGGATGCGCTGAGCATCGCCGCAACCGCCGGAAATAAAGGATTCCTGACACCGGCGACGGAGTGGGACGGAACGTATACAAAGTACAACTATTATTTTAATCCGAAGCTGTACGAGAACCGGGTGCTCGACTGCTTTGGAAAGGCGGACCGGAGCGTGGAGCTTAAAAAGGGGCCGAACATCAAGGACATTCCTGTGATTCCGGCGCTGAACGACGACTTGCTTTTGAAGGTTTCGGCCGTTCTTGACGATCCCGTGACGACGACCGATGAACTGATTCCGGGAGGGGAGAGTTCCTCTTACCGCTCAAACCTTTTAAAACTGGCGGAGTACGCCCTCTCGGCCAGGGAACCGCAGTACGTGGGCCGCTGCAAGGCGGTAAAAAAATGGGAAGACGCGCTGATGGAGGGAGCCGCCCCCTTTGAGACAGACGGGGAGCTGAAGGAGGCTGTGGCCTGCCTGACCGCGCAAGGACTGCCGTTTAACGCAGGGAAGACCTGCATTGGAAGCGTCCTCTGTTCCCAAAAGCCGGGAGACGGTTCGGCCAGGGAATACGCGGCGACCTGTCAGCGCGTGATTGGCGGCTGGGCCAACATCTGCCGCGAATACGCTACGAAGAGATACCGCTCCAATCTGATTAACTGGGGCATTCTGCCCTTCACCTGCGCAGACGGAGCGGAGTTTGAGACGGGAAGTTTTATCTGGATTCCCGGCATCAGGCGGCTGCTGGAGTCGGAGGAGAGCGAAGCAGAAGCTTATGTGCTCCCGGAAGACAGGTCGCAGAGTCCGCATAAAATTACGCTGTCCTTAGGGTATCTAAGCAAAACGGAGCGCAGGATCCTGCGTGAGGGCTGCCTGATTAATTTTTACAGGCAGGAAGAATGTGAATCATGATAAGGCTCTGAGAAGTAACGGAATGAAGCAGTGGAACTGAAGTAACAGAACTGAAGTAACGGAGCCGAGGTAACCGGATTGAAATAATGGAAGCGAAGTAATAGTACCGGCAAGCAGAAGAGGCTCCGGATGCCAGTATTGGCATCCGTGAGCCTCTTTTATGCTGTCTGCATGGATAAAGTATTATGTCTGCCGGCCAGTGCAGCCGCCGTTTAAGACGGATTTAAATTAAAATTCACCCGGTAGATGTTCACGGGGCGTCCCTTGATTCCATTTCTTTTCTGGCCGCATACGGAGGCGTAACCTCCCTTTTCCAGATTGGATAAAAATTTATTGGCGCTGCGGAGGGAAACTCCCAGACTGTTGATTAAATCCTGGGAAGTAATCTCTTCCGTATTCAGGGAAAGAAGGACTTCCGCGATACGGACTATCGTTTCGGAGGAAAGTTTAACCTTGTCGGCAATCTCAGAGACGATGTCAGCGCTGATTTTAAAAAGAGAACCTGAGCCGGAGGAACCGCCGGCCGACAGGAAGGTCAGGGACTCATTCTGATCCAGCAGAAAACTGCCCATGCTGTCCTTCATCATATTACGGCCGAAGTGGCTGGCATTGATGGCGTTTAAACGGGCCTGATAGATATTGTCTCCGATGTCGTAACCGACCGAGCCGTGAAAGTCCATGGACTTCGACAAAAAGGTGAACAGGGGACAACTGTGGAACCCGTCTGTGAGCAGGTTCATGGTTTCATAGTCCATATAGAGTTCCATCGCATCATAGCTGGATTTAAAAATAGCCTTATTTAAATGCTGCTGGTTAAACTGCAGCACCGTGCTCATCAGCTGATGGCGGAACTGCTCATAATTGTCCCGGTATAACCCTCTGGCATTATCGGTATTGATATGGATAACCGCGGACCGGTTTTTATTGAATTTCTTGATGAAAATGCTCTTTTTCAAATCCTCTATGCTGTTCCAGAAGGCCCACTCGCCGCGGTAGACATAATAGCAGCTGATATTCTTATCCCTCAGGCGTTCCAGCACGCTGTAATAATAGGTGATGATGATATCCAGCTTGCCTTCCTGATACTGTTTCACATAGAAATCCTGGACGCGCAGTTCCTCCTGTTCAATCTCATCCACCGTCTGCAAGCTGGTCCAGCGTTTTTCATAGGTGTAGGCGGCCTGGGCAAATTTCTCCTCGCGTATCAATTCTTCCAATGTCTTTTCATCGTCCAGGAAATCCATCCCGACGCGGGAAAGATTGACATTCTCAATGCCGGCCGTGACAATATGATGAAGCAGGGCCTGATACACATTTTCCACATTCACGGAAGAATGGGCGATGATGGCGTCCCTGCTCTGTTCACCGATTATTTTGATAGCCTGCAGCGGAATCAGGCCGCTGACATAAAAGCCGTCATATTGATCCTTGATAGAAAGAAAAACATCCTGGATTTCCTGAATCGTAGTATAAGGAAAGAAGTCAAAAACGACGTCGTCCGGTTTGTTCGTCATGTAGCTGTTAATTTTTTCTCTGAAATGTTCTTTCAGGATCAGAGCAATTTTAAAGACCATTTTTTCTCCTTTGTTGAAGAGCTTTTTATACTATAAATATAGCAGATGGCCGGAAAGAACACAAGCGGGGGATTTGAGAAATGAGAACGCCGCCGGGACGGTCGGGGGAGGATGAGTCTTCAGTCCCGGTCGATAACCTGCCTTGGGAAGGAGGGAGAAAACATTCCGAAGGGGACATTGGAATCCGCCGGTGCTTGCTGAGGTTTTATACGAAGCTAGCATCCGCTGCGCATTCCGCAAGCGGGAGCGAGTTCCCGTAGGAATGTTTTCTCCCGGATTCCCCACACGACGCTCATCCAGCCGGGACTGAAGACTTACCAAACAATCCCATCCCCCGCCCGCCATCTTACAGAGGCGTCCTCCCATCTCAACTAAATATGGACATTACTACTTGACAAATTAAAGGTATGTGCTAAAATATAACCTAAGTTTATAGATTTTCAATGAAAAAGGCTGCGAAAGTGTCAGTAGAATCTTATTTTCCATCAGAGAGAAGGAATCATCGGCTGAAAGTTCCTTCAGGTTCAGATAAGAGTTTGAATTTCCCACCGGAGCTGCACGGCTGAACGGATAGTATATAGTAAGCTGTGACGGGTCATGCACGTTACGCATATGATGAGAGCCTGCCATGGCAGGAAACAGGGTGGTACCGCGAGCATAACGCTTCGTCCCTTCGCATTTGCGAGGAGATGCAGCGTTTTTTTCATATCATAGGAAAACTTTCCTATGATAGAAAAAGCCCCCTGGGCAGGATGCGCACTCGCGCGAAGATGTAATATGCCGCTAAGCGGCCGCGCCCGGTGCGAGAGTCCGGTAAGCCGGACTCTTATTTGTTCATTATACTGTAAAAAGGAGTTAATATGAGAGAGCAGTTAGAAAAAATCAAAGAGGAAGCATTAAAACAGATTGAAGCTTCCGATGCGCTGGAAAAGTTAAATGATATCCGCGTTGCGTATCTTGGAAAAAAAGGTGAGCTGACAAGCGTGCTGAAGAGCATGAAGGATGTTTCCCCGGAGGAGCGTCCGAAGGTAGGGCAGATGGTCAATGACGCCAGAGCCTTAATTGAGGCAAAGCTGGAGGAGACAAAGACCGTCCTGGCAAGAAAAGCCAGGGAAGAGCAGATGAAACGCGAAGTGATCGACGTAACGCTGCCCGCTAAGAAGAGCAATGTAGGCCACAGCCATCCCAATACCATTGCCCTGGAGGAAGTAGAGCGTATCTTCGTGGGCATGGGCTATGAGGTAGTGGAAGGTCCGGAAGTGGAATACGATTTATATAACTTTGAAAAACTGAACATTCCCGCAAACCACCCGGCAAAGGATGAGCAGGATACCTTCTATATTAATAAGGATATTGTACTCAGAACCCAGACTTCACCGGTCCAGGTCCGCTCCATGGAGCAGGGCAAGCTGCCGATCCGTATGATCGCGCCGGGACGCGTATTCCGTTCCGATGAGGTGGATGCAACGCATTCCCCATCCTTCCATCAGATTGAAGGGCTTGTGATTGACAGGAACATCACATTTGCCGATTTAAAGGGAACGTTGGCGGAGTTTGCCAAGGAGCTGTTCGGGCCGGAGACAAAGGTAAAGTTCCGTCCTCACCACTTCCCGTTCACGGAGCCGAGCGCCGAGGTGGATGTAACCTGTTTCAAATGCGGAGGTGCCGGCTGCCGTTTCTGTAAGGGCTCCGGATGGATTGAGATTCTGGGCTGCGGCATGGTTCATCCTCACGTACTGGAGATGAGCGGTATTGATTCCGAGGAGTACTCCGGTTTTGCATTCGGTGTAGGCCTGGAGCGTATCGCCCTGCTGAAATATGAAATCGATGACATGAGACTCTTATATGAGAATGACATCCGTTTCCTGAAACAGTTTTAAAAAATAAGCGAATCGATGATAGAGTAGAGGAGATAGACATGAATACAGCATTATCCTGGATTAAGGCATATGTTCCGGATCTGGAAGTGACGGATCAGGAATATACCGACGCCATGACCATGAGCGGGACGAAAGTGGAAGGTTATGAGCGCCTTGACAAAAATCTGGAAAAAATCGTGGTTGGCCAGATTACAAAGATTGAACGCCACCCTGACGCGGATAAACTGATTATCTGCCAGGTTAACGTCGGAGAGGAATCCATCCAGATCGTTACAGGCGCCCCGAATGTAAAGGAAGGCGACAAGGTTCCGGTTGTGCTGGACGGCGGGCGTGTGGCCGGAGGCCATGACGGCGGTCCGCTTCCGGAAGAGGGAATCAAGATTAAAAAAGGAAAGCTCCGGGGAATCGAGTCCTGCGGCATGATGTGTTCCATCGAAGAGCTGGGTTCCAGCCGTGACATGTACCCGGATGCCCCCGAATCGGGAATTTATATCCTCCCGGAGGATTCCGAGGTAGGTGCGGACGCAGTGGAAGTCCTCGGGCTCCGCGACGTGGTATTTGAGTACGAGATCACATCCAACCGTGTGGACTGCTACAGCGTAATCGGCATTGCCAGGGAGGCGGCCGCCACATTTAACAAAGAATTTAAAGCGCCGGTGATCAGGGAAACCGGAAACGGAGAGGACATCCATGATTACCTGGAGGTATCCGTGGAGGATGAAGAACTTTGCCCGAGATACTGTGCGAGAATGGTAAAAAACATTAAGATCGCCCCGTCACCGGTATGGATGCAGCGCCGTCTTGCCGCCAGCGGCATCCGTCCGATTAACAACATTGTCGATATCACAAACTATGTGATGGAAGAGTACGGACAGCCGATGCACGCCTTTGACTATGACCAGATTGGCGGGCATAAGATTATCGTGAAATGTGCAAAGGACGGAGACGTATTCCAGACCCTGGACGGCCAGGACAGGAAGCTGGACAGCCGTGTCCTTATGATCAACGACGCCGAAAAGGCGGTAGGCATCGCAGGCATCATGGGCGGTGAGAACTCCAAAATCACCGATGATGTAAAAACCATGGTATTTGAGGCCGCATGTTTCGACGGAACGAATATCCGTCTTTCTTCCAAGAGAATCGGCCTCAGGACCGACGCATCCGGAAAGTTTGAAAAGGGGCTTGATCCCAACACCGCAAAGACTGCAATCGACCGTGCCTGCCAGTTAATCGAAGAGCTGGGCGCAGGCGAGGTAGTGGGCGGAACGATTGACGTATATCCGGTGAAAAAAGAAGGCAACCGGGTGAAATTCGATCCCGATAAAATCAACAGGCTTCTGGGAACCGACATCAGCGCGGAGACCATGATTGAGTATTTCAAACGGGTGGATCTGGAATATGATACAGAGACTCAGGAAGTGATTGTGCCAAGCTGGAGACAGGATGTCCACCGCATGGCGGATCTGGCCGAGGAGGTTGCCCGTTTCTACGGTTATGATGTGGTCCCGACTTCACTCCCAACCGGCGAAGCGACGACCGGAAAACTTTCCTTCAAGCTGAGAGTGGAGGAAGTGGCCAGGGAGATCGCGGAGTTCTCCGGTTTCAGCCAGAGCATGACCTACTCATTTGAGAGCCCGAAGGTATTTGATAAGCTTCTGCTTCCAGTAGATAGTGAATACAGGCAGGCCATCACGATTTCCAATCCGCTGGGGGAGGATTTCAGCATTATGAGGACGCTTCCGTTAAATGGAATGCTATCCTCACTGTCCACCAACTATAACAGAAGAAATAAAGACGTCCGTTTATATGAGCTGGCTACCGTATATATGCCGAAGGCGCTTCCACTGACAGAGCTTCCCGACGAACGCCAGCAGTTCATCCTGGGAATGTATGGCAACGGGGATTTCTATACGATGAAGGGCGTGGTAGAGGAATTTTTCGACAAGATTGAGATGAAGAAAAAACCGCACTACAATCCGGAGGCGGGCAAACCCTTCCTTCATCCGGGACGCCAGGCGGAAATTATATATGACGGAACCGTAGTCGGATATCTGGGTGAGATTCATCCCGATGCGGCCGACAACTACAAGCTGGGCGAGAAGACCTATGTGGCCGTCGTTGATATGCCGTCAATTCTTCCTTATGCATCCTTTGATCACAAATACACCGGAATTGCCAAATACCCGGCTGTGACAAGAGATATCAGCATGGTGATGAAGAAAGAGATCCTGGCAGGCCAGGTAGAGGAAATCATCGAGCAGAGAGGCGGAAAGATTCTGGAAAGCTATAATCTTTTCGATATCTATGAGGGAAGCCAGATTACGGCAGGATTCAAATCCATAGCCTATTCCATCACCTTCAGGGCTCAGGATCACACCCTGGAAGATAAAGAAGTAAATACGGTAATGAATAAGATTCTGAATGGTCTTCAGGGACTTGGAATCGAACTCAGAAGTTAACAAACGGGAATGCGCCCGGCCGCTGCTGAATATCAGCTCTGGCCGGGCGCTTTTTTTGATTCATAGGAAATTACGTCCTATGAATCAAAAACGCTCCGCGAGGATGCACATGCCGCGCAGAGGTAAATGGTTGCAGAAGCAACCGCGCGGCAGCGCAAGAGTTCCGCAAGCGGAACTCTTTGTTCAGTGGCAATGAAAAGCCCGCGAAGGGGGCGGAATGATAAATAGGAAGGGAATAAAAAATATATTGTGCATGCAAAATAAACAATAACGACGATTTTGGAGGAATTTTGGCGGAAAAATATCGGAAAAGGCTGAAAATATTGACGGAAGAGGTGAAAAACGAGTATAATTGTGTTTAAATCAGGGCCGTAAAAGCAGAACGGCGTGAAAACAGGGCGGGATGATTATGGGGAGTAATTCGAACAAAGAAGATGCGGGTATTTATGTAATTGATGATCAATATCAGATTGTATATTTTAACGATCAGATAAAACAGACTTTTCCCTGGCTGAGCTGTGGGGAGAAGTGTTACCGGGCCATGTGCAGGGAGGACGAACCGTGCCGTGACTGTCCGGCCGCAAGGGACGAGGCAAAGAGCGGAGTCTTATATAATAAAGTGACCCAGCGGTGGGTGGAGGTCAGCGGCGGCAATATCGACTGGCCGGGGTATGGTTCCTGCACCATGGTTATGACCACCGGAATAAGAGAGGTTAACAAAAATCTATTCTACAATCTGACAAGCATTTCTGCTTATGATGAGCTGTTTGAACTGAACCTGACCAGAGACACTTACAAAATTCTTTATCATCAGGCCGGCAAGTATGTGATACCGGCGGAAGAGGGAGAACTGCAAAAGATGATGGAGGAAGTGGTGGACGGTATGATCCACCCGGACGACAGGGAAGGGTTCCTGGAATTCTGGAATCTGGACCGGATGTTTGACACCCTGCAGGAAGAGGGAACGGACCGGATTCTGAAGAAACAGCTTCGAAAGCTCAGGACGGATGGCAGCTACTGCTGGGTGGCACAGATTGTGGTGCCGCTGAACCAGGGAGCGTATGATGACCGGATACTGATGTGTTTTATTCAGGATATTGATGAACAAAAACAGAAGGAATTTAAACTTTCGGAAAAGGACGGAAAAGATGAGGAACGGGATCCGCTCACAGGTCTGTATCACAGAACCGAATTCTTTAAGGCGGCGGAGCGGTTCCTGGGGGAAATCCAGGGTAAAACCTACTGTATCATGGCTATCGATGTGGAGCATTTCAAGCTTTTTAACCAGTGGTACGGCGAGGCGGAGGGAGATCGTTTCCTGATCAATATCGGGGAGCAGTTAAAGAAGGCACAGGATGAGAACTGCGGAATTGCCGGTTACATGGGAGGCGATGATTTTGTCATTATCCTGCCGGACGATAAAGAGACGCTTTTGAAACTGCAGGACGGAATTATGGGATATGTCAGGCAGTATGGGAAGAATGCCGGTTTTCTTCCGGCTTTTGGCCTGTATTCGATCGAGGACAGAAACATTCCGGTCAGCACCATGTACGACAGGGCCGCCGTTGCCCTGGCCTCCGTGAAGGGCAATTATGCACGGCGCGTGTGCCGTTTCGACAGCCGGATGATGCAAAAAATGGAGGAAAACCATCTTTTGCTCTCCGAGGTGCAGCGTGGGCTTGACAACGATGAGTTTGTCTATTATCTCCAGCCGCAATGCAATATGACGAACGGTAAGATTGTAGGACTGGAGACGCTGGTCAGATGGATTCATCCGGAACGCGGCGTAATCTCCCCGGGAGAGTTCATCCCGCTTCTTGAAAGCAACGGTCTGATAGCCAGCCTGGATCTTCATATGTGGGAAAAAATCTGCATTCATTTAAGAAGCTGGATTGACCGCGGCAAGCGTCCCGTTCCCGTTTCCGTCAACGTATCCAGGGTGGACATTTACACGATCGATGTGGTCGACTGTTTTGTCGGCCTGGTGGAGAAATATCGTCTGGAACCGAAACTTCTGGAAATCGAGATCACGGAAAGCGCCTATGCGGAGGAATATGATATTTTTACCGGTGTGATTGCCAAACTTCGGGCGGCTGGATTTCCCGTATTTATGGACGATTTCGGGAGCGGTTATTCTTCCCTCAATATGCTCAGCGACGTAAAGGTAGACGTATTAAAGATAGATATGAAGTTTCTCAAGATGGATGATAAGAGT
This sequence comes from [Clostridium] symbiosum, assembly GCA_036419695.1. Taxonomy (NCBI): domain Bacteria; kingdom Bacillati; phylum Bacillota; class Clostridia; order Lachnospirales; family Lachnospiraceae; genus Otoolea; species [Clostridium] symbiosum. The sequence goes on along the minus strand of CP143946.1, from coordinate 3,168,616 downwards.
GAGGGCCGGGCAATGCGGATCCTCGAGACGGTCATTAATATGGCCCGCTTCATGGAGCTCCGCATGATCGCCGAAGGCGTGGAGACCAGGGCACAGATGGAGATGCTTTTGGAGATGGGCTGCCAGTTCGGGCAGGGATATTATTTTTACCGTCCCATGCCGATTGAGGACTGCGAGGCGATTATGTCCAGGGAAGAGAATATGGATTTCCGCGGCATCACAGCCAGGGTCATCAGCCGGATGCAGACCAGGGATCTGATGAACGATGATATATTCAGCGAGACAATGCTGAACAATATACTGGGAGGCATCGCCCTCTATGATATATCGGACGGTCAGGCCGAACTTTTGAGAGTCAACGAGCAATACTGTAAAATTACCGGCACAAGCCTGCTGGAGCTGGAAGAACGGCGGAAGAACATAAAAGAAAACATTTACCGGGAAGATCACGCTGTTTTCTTTCAGATTTTCGACCAGGCCTGCAGAGACAGGCTGATGGGAGGCGAAGGAGAGCTGAGGTATCTGAAGGGCGATGGAAGTATTATGTGGATGCGCCTGCGCGCCTTTTTCATGAGGGAGCAGGACGGACACCGGCAGTTTTACTGCTCCGTCAGTGATATTACGCGGCAGAAGCAGAAGGAAGGCCAGTTGGAATCCTCCCAGCGCGCTTTGGCTGCGGTGGTTAATGTGGCGGAGAACGACAGGTCCTTTATGCGCCTGGCGGAAGAAAACCGCAGGGCCGCGGCGGCAATTTTCGCTCAGATGACTCCGGGGGGAATGATTGGCGGGTACTGCGAAGAGGGGTTTCCGCTTTATTTTGCCAACTCCGAGATGGTGCGGCTTCTGGGCTATGATTCCTACGGGGAACTGGAGGAAGCAATTGACGGGCTGGTGCTTAACACGATTCATCCCGATGACAGGGAGCAGGTGAAAAAGGATATCGGTCCCGAATATTTTCCGGGGCTGGAGTATACGACAACTTACAGAATGCCGAAAAAGGACGGCACGTGGTTCTGGACGCTGGACAAGGGGAAAGTAGTGCTTGCCGAGGACGGACGGCTGGCGATTATCAGCGCCTGTACCGATATTTCGGAGACCATGTTTGCCCAGCAGCAGCTTGCGGAACGCAACGCTGCTTTAATCCGCCAGAATCAGGAACTTTATTTCCTGAACAATGACATGCCCGGCGGTTATCACCGCTGCGCCAGGACGGAGGATTTTGAGTTTCTGTATATCAGCAACCGTTTTCTGGAGATCCTCGGTTATACCAGGGAGGAGATAAGAACTCGGTTTGACGACAAATTTATCAATATGGTCCACCCTGACGACAGGGACATTGTCAGGAAGGGCATCGAACCGCTGCGAAGGAACGAAGAAACCTACAATCTGGAATACAGAATGACGGCAAAGAAGGGTTATATCTGGGTGGTAGACCAGAGCCGCTATATGGAATACAGCGGAAGGACATTTCTCCAGGGGGTAATCCTGGATATAACCGAGACAGTTGAACTCCGTAATAAAATGAAGCTTCTTATGAAACATCTGCCCGAGGCAGTTTCTCTTCTTACTTATAAAGATGGTAATATCTCCATACACATTCTGACGGGAGGACTGTTCAGCCGCATGGGCTGCACGCAGGAAGAATACAACCGGATACTTCAGGACGGTACATGTGAAAGAGACGCAGGGGACGCGGAGGGCAAAAGCCTGGAGGAGCGTCTGAAACGGTCTATGATGCACCGAAGGAATTATAAGGATGTGATACGGATGGTGATGCCCGGCCGTGAAGTCCTGTGGATGAGCCTGGATATCAGGTACATTGACGAAGGGGCCGACGGAATGAATTTTCTCTGCATCTGTGCCGATGTGTCCTATATCAAGGAAAAAGAGCAGGAACTCTGGCTTACCGGAAAGCAGATGGAAAGCGTACTGCGCCAGGCGGAGATCAACAGCTGGGACTGGGATCTTGAGAACAACAGGCTGACCCTGAACCGGGGCACGGATCAGCGGGAAGCGCCTGGCGGCTTCGATGCGGGGAGAAGCACAAAGGTGATTGAGAATTTTACGGGCGCGGTGGAACGGTGGGGGGATATACCGGAAGAATACCGGGCGGCCTTCCTCAAATATCTCGGACAGATTTATTACAATCAGAGCGGCGATAGCCTGAAACACGAAGTGCCGATGAAGGAAAAAGATGGGAGCCTGCGCTGGATCAGGGTCGCCTGCGAGACCATAAGGAGCGGAGACGGCAAGCCGGTAAAGGCGGTCGGGTATTATGTGGATATCACGGAGGAAAGGAAGAAAAGCGTAGAAAATAAAGCCGATAAAAAGGCTCTGGAGCTTCTTCGGAAACAGAAACAAAAGCTGACCAGGATGGCCGAGAATGACGCACTGACGGGGCTTTACAACAGACAGACCGCAATCCCGAGAATTAAGGAATTCCTGCAGAATATGAATGGTGAAACGGCGGCTCTGATTATGCTTGATCTGGACAATTTCAAACTGGTTAATGATGTGTTCGGTCATGCATACGGAGACAGCGTCATAGCAGGAAATGCGGCAAAACTGAAAAGCTTTTTCCGCCAGGATGATATTATCTGCCGGATTGGAGGGGACGAGTTCCTGGTTTTCTGTAAAAACATCGGTGAGGAAGTGCTGGAAAATAAAATTACGCAGGTGATTGAGGAAATGAGGACTACCTATGACAACGGGGAGCAGAAGATGACTTTTTCCGTGTCGGCGGGTTATGCAATGATGCCAGATCAGGGAACGGAGTTCGATGATTTATACCAGAGGGCGGATATCGCCCTGTTTGCGGCAAAGACGGAAGGCAGGGGGACATTCAGGAAATATGAAGCGTCCATGAAGAAAATAAGATACGAGCTGGCCGGCAAAAACTGACGCCGTTGATACGGCAGTCCCCGCACGGAGGAAATATCCTTCCTGTGCGGGGACTGCGGCCTTTTGTGAATCCTGCTGCTGCGTTATGTTTCATTTCCCAGAACGGGGATCGGCGTTTCATCCCTCTCATCCAGGTGGTTTAAGTAATATTTTGTATCCTTTGCAACGACGCCCGACAGGAGCAGGACCGCGATAATATTCGGGATTGCCATCAGCGCATTCAGCGTATCCGCGATATTCCATACGAGATCCAGCTGGATCAGCGGGGCGATGATGAGAATTGACACCCATACCAGCCGGTAGGGGAAGAGCGCTTTTTTACCGAAAAGATATTCCAGGCAGCGTTCGCCATAGTAGGACCATCCGAGGATGGTGGAGTAGGCAAAGGTGATAATTCCGATAATTAAAATCGGGCTGCCGATGTAGGCAATCTGAGAGAAGGCGGCCGTGGTCAGTTCGCCGCCGGAAAGGTTGGTTACGCTGATCGAATCGTTGCCGATAATGCTGCTGACCAGGACGAGCCCCGTCATCATGCAGACCACCACGGTATCCCAGAAGGTACCGGTCGAGGAGACGAGAGCCTGGCGCACCGGATTTCTGGTCTGGGCCGCCGCGGCTACGATAGGGGCGGAACCCATGCCTGACTCGTTGGAGAACAGGCCTCTAGCCATTCCGTAGCGGGCGGCCGTCAGAATGCCGGAACCCACCAGTCCTCCGGCGATGGAGGGTACCTCGGTAAAGGCCGATTTTACAATAATCCGGATCGATTCGCCCAGATATTCTCTGTTTATAATCAGAATGATGACACACCCTACAACATAGAAAAATGCCATAAAAGGAACCAGCCGTTCGCAGACACGGGCGATGGATTTGACGCCTCCGAATATGACGAGTCCGGTGACAAAAGCAACAATGAGCCCGATTGCCAGGCTGATTATCCACGGGTTTTTATTAAGCGAAGCGGACAGGCTGCCGCTTCCGTTTTTCAGGATGGGGGACAGGTTGGCGTCGATAACGCTTGCAATGGCGTTGACCTGAACGCCGCAGCCGATACCGAATGCAGTGAGGGAGGCCAGGGCGGCAAAAACGATACCCAGCCATTTCATATGTAAACCGCGTTCCAAAGCGTACATGGCGCCGCCGAGCATGGTTCCGTCTTTTGTCCTGACACGGTATTTTACCGCGATCAGGGATTCGGCATATTTGGTCGCTATGCCGAATACGCCGGTCAGCCAGCACCAGAGCACCGCGCCGGGGCCGCCCAGGGCGACGGCGGTTCCCACCCCGATAATATTGCCGGTCCCAATCGTGGAGGCCAGCGCCGTCGTCAGGGCGCCGAACTGGCTGATGTCGCCGTGGGAGCCGGGATCTTTAGTGACAGAAAGCTTAATTGCGGTAAATGTCTTTCTCTGGATGAATCCGGTCCGGACAGTCAGAAAAATATGTGTTCCGAACAGGAGCACAATCATTGGGATTCCCCAAAGGTAATCGTTGACCGTATTTATAACAGTATTGGCTAATTCCATATAATTTTCCCCCTTGTTTTAAATGCTCTGACGATTCAATCTCTTCATAGCCAAATAAATTTGTTTTCCAATTTATCATAATAAAGTGCAAAAATCAAGAGAAAGTTTCGTCCTTTATCGAAGAGAGACAGACGGCAGATTATCCCGGATCCTGTTACTGGAAATTGTGGGAGGCATAAAAAAGAGAAAAAAAGGCTATTCTTACATAAAAGAGAGTAAATCAGGAGGCGGTTTAAATGAATAATGATTTTGAGATAGTCAGTGTTAAAGGACGGGAGATTCTGGATTCCCGCGGAAATCCCACAATAGAAGCGGAGGTTACCCTGGAAAATGGGGCGGTCGGCCGTGCGTCCGTGCCATCCGGCGCATCCACGGGAAAATTTGAGGCGGTGGAACTGCGGGATCGTGACAACCGTTATCACGGCCTGGGCGTCTCCACGGCGGCCAACCATATTGTTAATGCGATAGGTGAGGCGGTCCTGTTTGAAAATGCCCTGGAACAGAGGAGAATCGACCGGCTTATGATAGAGGCGGACGGTACGGACAACAAGGAAAAACTTGGTGCAAATGCGATTCTGGGCGTCTCCATGGCTGTTGCAAGGGCAGCGGCCGATGGGCTTAAAATCCCGCTCTACCGTTATCTGGGAGGAATCGGCGCATCCACTCTGCCCGTTCCGATGATGAACATCCTGAACGGAGGCCGCCATGCGGACAATACTGTGGATCTTCAGGAATTTATGATCATGCCTACCGGAGCCCCGTGTTTTTCCGAGGGACTCAGAATGTGCTCGGAGATCTATCACACATTAAAGAAGGTGCTGAATGAGGGCGGATACAGTACAGCCGTCGGAGACGAGGGTGGATTTGCCCCCAATCTTAAAAATGCGGAGGAAGTCCTTGAGACAATCGTAAAAGCGGTTGAAAAGAGCGGCTATCATCCGGGCCATGATATTAAGATAGCAATCGACGCCGCTTCCAGCGAGCTTTACGACGAAGCCACCGGGCTCTATGTATTTCCGGGTGAGAGCGCCATGAACGGCCGCGAGATCCGCCGCACCGCAGGGGAGATGGTGGAATATTACAAGCGCCTCATCGGCAAATTCCCCATCTGCTCCATCGAGGACGGCCTGCAGGAGGACGACTGGGAGGGCTGGAAACGTCTGACGGACGAACTCGGTAAAAAAATCCAGCTTGTAGGCGACGATCTCTTTGTTACCAACACAAAGCGGCTCAGCAGGGGAATTGAGGAGGGCGTCGCCAACTCCATTCTTGTAAAAGTCAACCAGATTGGAACGCTGACGGAGAGCTTCGAGGCGATTGAGATGGCTAAAAAGGCGGGCTATACCACCGTTATTTCCCACCGTTCGGGTGAGACGGAGGATTCCATCATCGCGGACATTGCGGTTGCAGTGAACTCCGGGCAAATTAAGACGGGCGCGCCCTGCCGTTCGGACCGGGTGGCGAAGTATAACCAGCTTTTAAGAATAGAGGAAGAGTTGAAATAGGAGATGAGGGCGCGGCCGTGAGGACTTCTACGGCGGCGTCCTCACAGATCCTTACGTCCTTACGAATCAACTAAAATAATAGTTGTCTTTCAAGGGAAAATATGATATGATATACTTGTTTGACTATAGGAGGTGTAAAAATGATAAGAGGTATTCTCACCTTTTTATTCGTTGCTATTTGTGTATTTTTATCAGTAGTAATTTTACTTCAGGAAGGTAAATCCGCAGGCCTGTCCGGTTCCATCAGCGGTATGGCAGACAGCTATTGGGGAAAGAATAAGAGCCGTTCCATGGAAGGAAAGTTGGAGAAGATGACAAAATACGGCGCATTTCTCTGGCTTATTCTTGCTTTTGTATTGAACCTGAAAGTATTTTAATCCGGACACTCCTGGGAGCAGGGGTGTTCTTTTTCTTTATAGGGAATTACGGGGGGACTGTTCACAGGCAGTATTCCGCGCAGCGTGTTACTGGGCATGGAGCGAACGGTGACATTATGGGAGCCGGGTTGGTACATTTTTTTGCTATAATTGTATGTTTGTACATAAATTCCCGTATAATATAAAGGAAAACAATAGAAACGTGGAGAAATAAATTGAAAATAAAAGATAAAATTAAAAAGAAATTAAAACCCGGTAGGAGAGCCGAACTAAAAAACGCCGGACCGGAAAAAAGAAGAAGCAATGATCGGAAAGAAAAGCCGGGGAGAAAGAGAGACGGCTATGAAAAAAGGGCCGGCGGTGAACCGTTTGAACCGGAGGATGCGGAAGAGTTCGAGAGAAGGAAAAAGGTCATCCTGGATCTGATGAACGATAAGAATTATGTTCCGATGAAAGTGAAGGAGCTGGCAATTCTTTTGGATATTCCAAAGGAAAAAAGAAGAGAGCTGAAGGCTGTGCTGGAAGCTCTGTTAAAGGACGGCAAGCTGAGCCTTTCTTCCAAAGGAAAGCTTGGCAAGCCTGAGACTTTTTCCATTACGGGAACGTTCAGCGGGCATCCGAAGGGGTTCGGCTTCGTGACGGTGGAGGGAAGGGACAGTGATGTCTTTATCCCGGGAGACAGGACAAGGGGAGCCATGCACGGCGACAGAGTCCAGATCGTCATCGAGGAGGAAGAGGGCGGCAGACGTGCGGAAGGCTGTGTGATCCGCGTCCTTGAGCATGCCAACGAGAGCCTGGTGGGAACTTATGAAAAGAGTAAGGGATTTGGATTCGTAATACCGGATAACCAGAAAATTTCAAAAGATATTTTTATTCCGCAGGGCAGTGACGCAGGCGCCGTTACGGGACATAAAGTAGTAGTGAAAATCAAGGAGTTCGGCGACGACAAGGGAAAGAAGCCGGAAGGCGTCATTACCGAGATCCTTGGACACATCAACGATCCGGGAATCGATATTCTCTCGATTGTCCGCGCCTATGATTTGCCGGAGGAGTTTCCGGGACAGGTGATGGAACAGCTTAAGACAATCCCGGATGAAGTGATGCCGGAGGAGCTTTTGGCCAGAAAGGATTTAAGAGACTTAAAAACCGTCACAATCGACGGGGAGGAGGCAAAGGATCTGGACGATGCGATTACCCTGGTAAAGAAGGGAAACGGGTATGAGCTGGGAGTCCATATTGCCGATGTCAGTCATTATGTAAGGGAACATACCCCGCTCGACACGGAGGCCCTCAAGAGAGGGACGAGCGTCTATCTGACGGACCGCGTTATCCCGATGCTGCCGCATAAGCTTTCCAACGGCATCTGCTCCCTGAACCAGGGAGAGGATCGTCTGGCTTTGAGCTGCCTGATGGAAATCGACGATAAGGGCATGGTAGTCGGACACGAGGTGGCGGAGACCGTAATCCGTGTGGACAGGCGTATGACCTATACGGCCGTTAACGCCGTTATCACGGACCGCAATCCGGAGGCGATGGAAGAGTACAGGGAATTTGTCGGGATGTTTGACCTGATGAAGGAACTGGCCGATATTCTGAGGAACAGGCGCCACAGCCGCGGTTCCATTGATTTTGACTTCCCGGAGAGCAAGATTATCCTGGATGAGAAGGGACACCCCGTAGAAATCAAGCCGTATGAGCGCAACGCGGCCACCCGCCTGATTGAAGATTTCATGCTTCTGGCCAATGAGACGGTAGCCGAAGACTTTTTCTGGCAGGAAGTGCCGTTCCTTTACAGGACCCACGATAAGCCTGATGAGGAAAAAATGAAAAAACTGGGCACTTTCATCAACAATTTCGGATATATACTCCGTATGCCGAATGGCGAAGTGCATCCCAAGGAAGTACAGAAGCTGCTTGATAAGGTGGAAAATACACCCGAAGAAGCGCTGATCAGCCGCCTGACGCTCCGTTCCATGAAGCAGGCAAAATATACAACCCTTAATTCCGGCCATTTCGGTTTGGCGGCCAAATACTACACACATTTTACGTCTCCCATCAGAAGGTATCCGGACCTGCAGATTCACAGGATTATCAAGGAATGCCTGTGCGGGAAGCTGGACGACAGAAGGGTTTCCCATTACGAGAAGATTCTTCCCGAGGTGGCGGTTAAAACTTCGGCTCTTGAGAGAAGAGCGGATGAGGCGGAGCGTGAGACTGATAAGATGAAGAAAGTCCAGTACATGGAACAGTTCATCGGACAGGAGTTTGACGGCGTTATTTCCGGCGTGACAAACTGGGGCTTTTATGTGGAGCTGCCGAGCACCGTGGAGGGGCTTGTGCATATCAACGAGCTGCGGGACGACTATTACCTGTTTGATGAGCTTCACTATGAACTGATCGGGGAGATGACGAGAAAGACGTATAAACTGGGTCAGCCGATCCGGGTGCAGGTTACGGGCTGCGACCGTTTTGCAAAGACCATCGACTTTATTCCGGCAGGCAATGTGAATACGGCGAAGTAGGGGATAGCGGGCTTTACGTTCGCAGAGCAGGGAAAACAGGGTGTGTAAGTTCTTAAGTGAACTTCACACTCTGTTTTTTTGTTATGGTATGGTAAACCTACTTCTGGAAGAAAGAGAAGGACAAATTACAATGGCAGGAAGAAACATTGGATAGCAGAAATAACGGGTTGTGTGATTGAGCAGATGCAGGAATGGCAGAACCGACCGCTGAAGGAATGTTATCCGAAACAGAAAACAAACATAGCTGGATGCCGATAATAACTGGGGAATCTGAAAAAACCGTGAGCGGACTTTTGGGCTATTGACTTTTAAATTGATGAGATGTATTATATTCGTATTTCTTAGAATTCTAATTATATAAAGAAGGACTATTTATGGACGAAAAAAGGTTAATGCAAAAATACGAAAAGCTGAATCGGAGAAAACGAAGATACTTTTCCGGTTTTTTTACCGATACCCCAATTACTTGTATTCAAGCCCTTATTTTATACTATATTATTGCCGAATCAAAAAAAAGAGATATATTTCCGAAAGACTTAGAGGAGTTTTTGGCGATCAAGGGTTCCTCCGTCACAAGCCTTATCCGGAATCTGGAACGCAACGGATATTTGCGCCGTGAAAGCCTGGCCAGTGACGGGCGGTATAAAAAACTTGTGCTGACAGAACAGGCACTTGCCATACAGGATGATATAACGGAATGCATTGAAACATATCTGCACAGTATGTTTGCCGGGATTTCCGAGGATGATTTGAAAGTCTTTGAAAAAGTGATTATACAAATGACGGAGAATGCACAATAGGTATTCTTTTACCTATATACTTAGAATTCTAATTAATTGATCGTCAGTAAGGAGGCATCATTATTTTGAAACAAAAAGAACAATTTTTGATTATAAGAATCGGCAGGGAGCATTACGGATAAATAAAGTTAAAGAAAGAATTCGCAATACAAAGAAAGGAATACACTTACTAAATTCGATTACAAGGAGGAATAGATTTATGAATTCTTTTTTTAAAGAGTATCTGACGGATATAATACCAGTCACTTTTAACATAAAAATGGACGGAAATGAGCAAAAGATTGGTGAAGGCAATCCGGAGTTCACGGTAACTGTACATAAGATGCCGGACAAAAAGATGCTGCTTACCAGCACTTCACTTGCTCTTGGGGAAGCGTATATGCGCGGTGATATAGAAGTTGACCGGGATTTGTATGAGGTACTGGATTTGTTTTTGGGAGAAATGGGGAAATTTACAACGGATAAGTTATCGTTAAAAAAATTGATCTTCACATCCAGAACACCGAAAAATCAAAAAGAAGAAGTGCAGTCCCATTATGATATTGGAAATGATTTTTACAAATTATGGCTGGACGATACGATGAGTTATTCCTGCGCCTATTTTGAGCAGGAAAGAGATTCGCTTTACATAGCACAGGTTCAGAAAACAGAACGTATCCTGCAAAAGCTGCATCTTAGAAAAGGTATGTCGGTTCTGGATATTGGGTGCGGGTGGGGATATCTTTTAATAAAGGCCGCAAAGGAATATGGAATAACCGGTGTGGGAATTACATTAAGTGAGGAACAGCTGAAGGAATTCCAAAAAAGAATTGAGGAAGAACATTTGGAAGATCAGCTTACGGTCGAGCTGATGGATTACCGGGATATTCCGCAATATGGAAAGCGGTTTGACAGAGTAGTCAGCGTTGGCATGGTAGAACATGTTGGCCGGGGAAATTACCAGCTTTTTATGGACTGCGTAAAGAAAGTGATGGAATCGGGAGGACTATTTCTACTTCACTTTATTAGCAGCCTGAAAGAGCATGAAGGCGACCCGTGGATTAAAAAATATATATTCCCGGGAGGCGTTATCCCCAGTTTGAGGGAAATGCTTTTTAGCGCAGCAGAAGATGATTTTCACACTTTGGATGTAGAAAACCTGCGGTTGCATTACAACCGCACTCTCTTGTGTTGGAAAAAGAATTTTGAAGACCATATGGATGAGGTGGAACAAAGATTTGATAAACAATTCGTCAGGATGTGGGAGTTATATTTATCTTCCTGCGCCGCCACATTTCATAATGGAATCATTGACATACATCAGATTTTATTTACGAATGGAATTAACAATGATTTGCCGATGGTACGGTGGTATTAAACGGAAAGGATAAACGTACTTTACAAACGTTTAATAGAGTCAAATAAAACAATATATTGGTAGAAAAACGGGGCGTCCCTGTAAACGGGGATGCCCTGCTGCATTTTCTGAAGCAGTCATATATATACCTCCGATTTTATTGTTATTATGCTCATGAAAATAACAAAAATCGACATATTTATCATATCTGCAGGTAATCTATGCATCAAGAGCTGGCTTGACTATAACTGAACACAGATGATATACTACTCAAAGCAAGATAAGGGAGGTTGTTATTTTGGGAGAAAGCATTAAGATGATTGCCAATAATAAGAAGGCGTATCATGATTATTTTATCGACGAAAAGTATGAAGCAGGGATTGAGCTTTACGGGACAGAGGTAAAATCGCTGCGTATGGGAAAGTGCAGCATCAAGGAGTCCTTTATTAAAGTGGAAAATAACCAGGTCTATGTCTATGGAATGCATATCAGCCCTTATGAGAAGGGGAATATTTTCAACAAAGACCCGCTGCGCACCAGAAAGCTTCTGCTTCATAAGCTGGAAATCAGGAAAATGCAGTCAAAGATTAAGGAAAAGGGTTATACCCTGGTTCCGCTGCAGGTGTATTTTAAGGGCAGCCTCGTGAAGGTGGAGGTAGGCCTGGCAAGAGGTAAGAAACTTTACGACAAGCGCGACGATATCGCCAAAAAGGATGCAAAACGTGAAATCGAGAGGGAATTTAAGGCAAGAAATAACTAGCCGCCCCCATTGACAGACGTTTTGGAACATGATAAGATAATGGGGCATAAAACCCTTTAAAGGGGCAGTACCGGTTTCGACAGGGATCATGCAGCTGGTGAAGCTATCCGCATGCGATGCGTTAAATGGCAAACTTAAAATTAAACGCTAACAATAATAAATTAGCTTACGCAGCCTAATTTGGCTGTTGTCAGCCTTAGAGCACTCACACTTTAAGAATCTGGCATCGACTATGTGAGAAACGATGGCGGGAGGGTTCCGGACCGTCAGACGTATTAGGATCTACTGAAGTCCTGAGGATGTTCGTTTCCGCAGGATAGAGGGAATGTCAAAGAACGGACTACGATAGTAGAAGAACAGGGAATTGGTCTTTGGACACGGGTTCAACTCCCGTCTGCTCCATCGGAAGAGTCTTGATTTATCAAGGCTCTTTTGTTTTATGGGCTTTAGCCTGTTGAGTGCGTTGGAGTTTCTCACCTGAGAAACTCCAACGCACTCAACAGGTTAAAGCCCATAAGTAAAAAAAAGAGACAACCATTAAGGCTGTCTCTTTTTAGACGAATTATTTAATTCTTAGTATAGGTGTAATTGCCATGTGTTTCATAGCTATCTGCTCCGAAATAATACTCATATTTTTCATATGTTGCATTAAGTGCTTCTTGAGCTGCATCAACCATATTATACCCCTCTGTAAAAATAAGATCAAAAAGAGTCATTGAATAAAAATGTATTCCATCTGTAAGAGAAGAGGCCTCCACACGTGTCCCAAATGCAAGTGTGGCTCCAGCTCCGACTTGGTAAAGGGCATCATCAACATCACCTAGTTTGTGTTCTGGATCGGGAGTAGCAGTAAAACAAGCTTCAAGATAAATAAAATCAATGGGACTTTCAACTACGTTAGCTAATATTTCGTTTCCAGAAAGTTTTGCAAATTGGTTATCAATTCTACCAGGCCATCCATGGCCCAAATAATGTACTACTTTCTCTTTTTTTATAGATTCAAGTAACGTCAAAGCAGAAGGATTGAAATTCACATTAGTCAAGAATCCACGATTAGTAAGTAATATACGCATATGTTGTGTTTCCGGAGTATCATGTCCTACAAGGTTAGTATTGTAATAAACAGAAGCAAGACTAGACGATGTAGGAGTTCCAGTTATAGTAATAGGATTTGTTTTACTATTATAAACTTCAAATTCGTCGTCTAAATAATATGAATGTAGCCCCCTGACCCTATATTTACCTGGTTCAAGATTATCAACAATCATAGAAGAGGTGGTTATGCCTCCTGGTGAGAGCTTGTAATCTGCAAAAGCATATCTGGCAACTTCTTCGTATTCACCGCTAGAAGAGTCATATTTTTGTAATGCCATAGCATGATTCATGGAATCACAATATACTTTACAACTGGAAATTATATTCATTGCAATCTTCCCGGAACCTAAACCTGTACAATTGACTGAACAATCTCCTAGCAAATTTCCTCTGGGAGTGGCATTTGATGGGGATGCATTTGATAATGAGTCGTCTTCATTTTCCCAGTCTTCAAGAAGTTCGAGCCATTTTTCTTCATTTGTACTGGCGTAAACGGGTATACATTTAAAAAGCAGACAAATAAACAACATGATTATTTGGATTTTCGCTAGTCTTTTCATCTTTTATCCTCCTAATTAAAATTATATAAAATCTTCGTAAATAGAAATAATTTCTTTGGTGAGAGCATTAATCTGTACATAATAATTCTTTACATATGAATGGTCATATCCTGATTGATTAGTCGGAACTGTTACATACCAGTAAATAATACCGTTACTATTTGTATGTAACTCAGCAGTCAACTCATGAATTACCTCCTCTGATTTTGCTTCTATATTAGATAGTGCAATTTCTTTTGCAACAGTTTCCACTATTAATGTGGATTTATCTACAGAAGCTATAATTTCTGGTACGCCTAATGTGAAACGAGCAGTAACAAGTGTTCCATCGCTATCCATCCCAATCCCACAAGATGTTCCGGTTTCAAGTCCGTTAATTTTTTCAATAGCATCTACGAAATAGCGTCCAGTATTTTGCTGATTAATCTTATATTCTAGCTCCCCAACAATTTCTTTACCTATGCAACTTTCAATATAAGAAGAAGCTATCTCTTTTGCTTCCTCACTAGTAATTGCACTTCTGGGGGTTATGCGATGATTGGCATAATCAGGAAGAATTTTAATTCTTACAATATTATTATCTTTGTCTGCTTCATATTTGTAGTGCTCATCTGTATAAACATATCTCGTCGCAGATTTAGAATTATCAATAGTAAGAAATTGGGCATCAGAATTGAATGTCTTCTCAATTATACTGGTCACTTGGTTAATGTCATCAATTGATGGAGTTTGTGCAGCCAAAACGTTAAAGCTGAATACACATAATACAAATGGGATGCTGATAAAAGCAGTTGTTAGTTTTATTAGATTTTTTTTCATAATCAAATCCTCCTTTTGTAAGATAATTCATGGTTAAATAATAACGTATCTATAAATATAAGGCAATGCTATATATTTATAAATAAAATTGCACATTAAACGAAATAATCTAAGAATACGATGACACAAAAATATATAAAAATGTTTTTGTAAATTCTGCAATAAATAAAAACAAATATTTGTTCAAATTTTTTGGTTACAATAAAAAAAATACACTTAAGACAAGTGTATTTTTATAGGCATTTTGTTTTTTCGATGACTTTTCCATTAAGAGCATTGATGGTTACAGTATAAACTCTTCCATTATTTGTGGTGATAATAATTAACCAATAAATAGTACCATTTGAGTAAGTGTGCATTTCAGACATTATATCAAGAATATTTTTTTCATCTAACTCTGAACTCAATGAATCAATTGCAATTTCCATTGCCCTATCTTTCCTCAATAATGAATCCTGATTTATATTGCGTATTTTCTTGGGTTTTCCTATCGTGAACCTTGCAGTAATAAGCCCCCTTTCCTTATTTAATCCAATTCCGCATGAAGTGCCAGTTTCTAAATCATTTATTTTTTCTATAATATCTACCCAATACTGTGAAGAATCCGATTGCTTAATTAAAAATGTTAAGTCCCCTTCAATTAAATCTCCAATACATCTATTAAGGTAATAATATGCAATTTCCTCAGCATCCTTTTCGCTTTCTGGCGTTTTAGTAACTGGCAGCTTTGATATGGGGGCAGGAAGTATATTGATTGAGAGAATATGTGTATTGCGACTGTCAACTTCATATTTGTAATTTCCATCTGTATAAACATACCGCTTGGACGATTTGTTGTGCTCTGTATACGATAAAGAAATATCATATGTGAATAGTGTTTTTATCTTATCTTTTCCAATCGCTATTTTAATTTTTTCATTGACAAATCCTATGCACAATACAAAGACAATAACATATAATATTAATTTCCTTTTTTTAATAACAACCCCCTCTTTCTAAATTAATATATAATATATTATATCATGACGTATATATAAAAGAAATGTTATTTGCTTTTCCTTTTAACAAGTTATCTAAAAAAGTAAAAAAATAGGGTAGATGGATATACCCCACCTGCCCTATTAAATCGTTGTGTAGAATTATTTATTAGATTTCTCAACCGAACTGTTTTCTTCGATTTCAGTGTATGTGTCTAAGTGCTCGAAAAATTTTGTCAATGCCTCTTCATCACTATCTGAATAAAAGGTGATTATTTTTGACCAGTGCTGTCCTGTAGTTATATGATATACGTCTTCGATGTACTCTTGGAATCCAGGATAAAATTCAGGTACTATGTCTTCGTCCTGGAAAATTCTATACATGTAACCATTCATAAACGCATGTAGATTTTGCAAAGTCACATCCTGAATATACATACCTGGCCTAATTCTTAATTGATCTAACTTTTCTTTCATATAATTCATAAAATCTCCTTAGACTATTCCTGATAAAATTCGTCCAATAGTCTATAAAATTCATCAAAGGCATGTTTATCTGACACAGAAAAAAAACTTATTATATCTGAATATCTTACGCTATAGAACATGTTAAATTTCTTTTGAATGAACTGAGAAAAGTCTTCTAACCAATTTGAATATGTCCCTTCTAAATTGATTTGGCATGAAGTATAACCGGATATAAATAAATCCAAATTTTTTAATGATTTTTTCCCGAGGTATTTATACGGATTTTCTCTTACTTTCAAAATTGCATCTTCAATATTCTTCAATATTCTCCTTTAACCTCCTTTAATCTTACTATAATTATACTACTTTGGTAAAAGTGTGGATAGAGATATTTCTGTAATTTCTCTTAAAGCTTGCTCATCTCCATAAAAATCATCCTCCCAGACTTTTCGAGGTAGGCCATTTTCTGGCGATTCTATCTAATTCTTTAGATATAGGATCACGCGACGATTCTGTATCAGTTGGGACAATGGTACCGTCCCAGGTAGCAACACCTGCCGGATTTAAATAAGATGTATGAATGGAATGACCGCAAATTGAGCCTGGGGCAAATATCAAAAGCCACTCATTTAAGAAACAAGCAATTTTTTTACGCCATTATTCAGAAGTTGGAAAGAAAAAAATTAAAACACTTTCTGTCGAGGAAATCGAAGACTTTTTGGAAGAGCAAGTATCAATGTTTAATCTAAAATAACAGCCAATCACTTAAGAGCAGGACTGTTATTTTTGTTCCGTTACATATTCAACTACATCTGTAATGTCACAATCCAGTAACTCACATAAAGTATTTAACGTTTTCATCGTTATGCCATTCCCACGTTTGATTGAATGATACGTCGTATTTGAAAACCCCATTTTATTCAATTGATAGGCAGTGATATTTTTCTCTTTCATCGTCCGAAACAGCGGCTCATAACTTATCATCTGATAGTAACTCCTTTATCGTTTATGTCTTTTAAAATATCATAATCCTTAGATAATATTTGCAGCAGGCCACAGTGAGGATAGCCCAAAGTACCTCCAAAAGAAGGTGGATGGCAACGGTTTATCCGGCGGCTCATGTCTATCATATGCTTGCCAGGACGCAGAACATATTGGATATATTCAAAAAACTCCCCTTAACCCCTCATGTATGAGGGGCAGGAGAATTGAAAGTGCAAAGGCACTTCGTTATGCTGTGTTGTATTCTGTGTTGCACGGACGGATAGCAGCGGCCTATATTTCCTGAATCAGCATCCGGTTCTCTGTGCTTTTCCCCCAGGCCTCAAGAGCCAGCTCGTAAGTGCCCTGGACTTTCTGGTCGAGGATTTTGATGTCTTTCCTGAGCGATAACTGCCTGGCTTTTAAAGAAGCCGTATCGCTTTCCAGTTTGTCGAGTCTTGATTCAACACTCTCCATCCGGCGCTCAACGTTTTCCATTCTGTGATCCAGGTCTTCCACTCTGGTATCGAGAACTTCAAGCCTTTCGTTAATTTTGTTGAAACCGGCTTCCATCCGTGTTTCCAATGGGGCGATTAATCCCGCAATGGCTTGGATATCTTCTCTCGTTAAACTCATTTGAAAACCTCCTTTGCGAAGTGAAGCCTCTCCATGTACATGTATTCTCCTGTCATCCAGTCTAGCACACAGGGGATTGGATGTCCAGCTCTCCATTTTACAAAACAGAAAGGAAAAAGTAAGAATCCCTGGAGGATTTTCTGGTAAAATATAGCTGTGCTGGAAGAAATCATTAGAACCTGCAAGGCCTGGCAGAAAAGGAAAAATGGCCCGCAGGCGGATAAACACAGACAGGAAGGCGGAAAGACAATGGAAGTAAAAGAAAAACGGAGTGATTTAAAAAATATCCGCAGACGGGTGTCTGCAAAGAGGATGGCTTCTCTGCTGCTTGCAGCGGTGTTTGCGGTAATGGGAGCCATGACGTCCCTGGCCGGACCGGCTGGTGACAGCGGGACTGCCGTCCAGCCGGGGGAGCTGAGAGGCGTCTGGATTTCTTATCTGGACTGGAATAAGTGGCCGAAGGATTACCGCGGATTTAAGAATGCGGTGGATTCGACGATGGATATAAGCGTCCAAAACGGAATGAACGCGGTCTTTGTCCAGGTGAGGCCGGACGGCGACGCCATGTATCCGTCCAAATATTTTCCCTGGTCTAAGTTTGCTTCGGGGCAGCAGGGAAAGGATCCGGGATATGACCCGCTTGCTTATGTGGTCCAGTCGGCTCATCAGAGAGGCCTGAAAATCCATGCCTGGGTCAATCCGTACCGGATAACGGGATATCTGAACCGCTACAGTGATCTCAGCAGCAGCAACCCGGCCGTCGCCTGGGCGAACGACGGGGATCCGGCCAACGACAGATGGGTTCTCCTGCACCAGGGAGAGTATTATTACAATCCGGCGGTGCCGCAGGTGCGCCAGATGGTGATAGACGGCGTGAGGGAGATCGTCGAGGGCTATGATGTGGATGGAATCCATTTTGATGATTATTTCTATCCGGGCGTCAACGACGGCAACGCAGACCTGTGGTTTGACAAACCGGAATACCTGGCCTCCGGCAGCAGCAGGAGTATCGCAGACTGGCGGCGCGACAACGTAAACCAGCTTGTGAGAGGCATTTACAGTACGATCAAATCCATTAAGCCAGGCGTGGTATTCGGCATCAGCCCTGAGGGGTATTTAAAGAACCTGCGTTCCGATACGAGACTGTTCTCAGACATTGATACATGGATGACGCAGCCGGGATATATTGATTACATTATGCCTCAGATATACTGGGGATTTGAGGCGAAGTCGGGAGGCCAGACGGCTCCGTATGCATATTCCAACTGCCTGAAGGACTGGATTGAACTTAAAAAGAAGGGCAATGTGACCCTCTATGCGGGGCTGGCGCTCTATAAGACGGGAACCGATGCAAAGGATGGGAATGAAGTACCGGAATGGCTCAGATATAATGATATTATGAGACGCCAGGTGCTGGAAGGAAGAGGAACCGGCCAGGTGAGCGGCTACTGTTTCTATGACTTCAGCTCCCTGACGCGGGCGGCGGCAGCGGCGGAGGTCGCGAATGTTACGGCTCTGTTCCGGTAAACAGTTTTACTGCGTGGAACACACGCTCTGTGAAATTTTCATTGCCAACCGATAAAAAAGCGCGCTATAATGACAAAATACAGTTATTATGGCGCGCTGCTTTATGGAGGGCGTCGGTCTGTGCGTTGAACGTTCAGGCTGCCGCCGCCTATGCCGATGAGGGCGGCAGCGTTTCAGGAGGCGGAAGATGAATACGGATAAGAACGACTTTTCACAGGGGAGCGTGGTAGGAAATATTATGAGCCTGGCCGTGCCCATGACGCTGGCACAGCTCATCAATGTACTCTACAACATTGTAGACAGAATTTATATAGGAAGGATACCGGAGAATTCGACGCTGTCCCTGACCGGAATCGGCCTTTCCCTGCCGATTATTACAATGGTGATCGCATTTGCCAATCTGTTCGGAATGGGCGGGGCGCCGCTCTGTTCCATCGAAAGGGGCAGAGGCAGGCTTTTAGAGGCGGAAAAAATTATGGGAAATTCATTTACCATGATGGTAATATCGGGGATTCTGCTGACCATTCTGGGGCTGATATTCAGGCGGCCTATGCTTTATCTGTTCGGAGCCAGCGATTCCACCTGGCCCTTTGCGGATGCCTACATTACAATTTATCTGCTTGGCAGTCTTTTTGTGATGGTCGGGCTTGGGATGAACAGTTTCATTAATTCTCAGGGATTTGGGAAGATTGGAATGATGACGGTTCTTCTGGGGGCGGTATCCAATATTATTTTAGATCCCATCTTTATATTTGTCTTCCATATGGGAGTGAGAGGGGCGGCATTTGCCACGATTATTTCGCAGTTTCTGTCGGCGGTTTGGATTGTCAGGTTTCTGACGGGAGAGAAGACGATCCTGAAGCTCAGGCGATCCTGTCTTAAGCTGGAACTGAGAAGAGTCAAGTCGATTGTGGGGCTGGGACTTTCCGGATTTACAATGGCTATTACGAACTGTACGGTCCAGATTATGTGCAATGCGACGCTGCAGGCCTACGGCGGCGACCTCTACGTCGGAGTCATGACCGTCATCAATTCCGTGCGGGAGGTGGCATCGCTTCCCGTCTCGGGAATCACCCAGAGCGCACAGCCGGTCCTTGGTTTTAACTACGGTGCCGGGGAGTACGGGAGGGTTAAAAAAGCAATCATTTTCACATCGGTGGCGGCCATCATTTATACGGTCGGAATCTGGAGCCTGATTCATGGATTCCCGGAACTTTTTATCCGTATATTTAACAAGGACAGGGAATTGATAGAAGCGGGCATTCCGGCGCTCCGGCTCTACTTTTTCGGCTTTTTTATGATGTCGCTCCAGTTTTCTGGGCAGGCTATCTTTGTAGGGCTTGGAAAATCGAAAAATGCCATTTTCTTCTCTATTTTCCGGAAAGTGATTATTGTGGTGCCGCTCACCATCATGCTGCCGGGCGTTTTTCATATGGGAACGTCGGGCGTTTTTGCGGCGGAGCCGATTTCTAATTTTATCGGCGGAATTGCCTGCTTTGGAACCATGCTTCTGACCATCTGGCCGGAGCTTACGAGGATGCAGCGGGTGAAAGAAAGGGGAAACAGCAGTGGAATTCAGAATTGAGAAGGCGGAGGCCGTTCATGCGGAGGAGATAGCGGAACTGATCCGTACAGTCTGGGAAGCGATGGAGAACCGGGAATGGTTTGTGCCCGATGACGCCCGGTTTATAAGGGAGGTTCTGACATCGGGACGCGGATTTGTTCTCAGGGCGATGGACCCGGAAAGCGGCAGGACGGCTGGAATTATGGATATCCTCACGCCGGGGCTTGAAAAAGAGAATCTGGGCTATGACGCAGGCTTTTCGGATGAACAGCTTTTGAAAACGGCCCATGTGGATTCCGTTGCCATCCTGCCGGAATACCGCGGGAGGCATCTGCAGGCAAAGATGATGGAGGAGGCCGAAAAAGAGCTGCTCCTGGCCGGATACCGGTATATCATGTGCACGGTCCATCCCGACAACCATTTCAGCCGCGGCAATATGCTCGGACAGGGTTATAAGGCGGTTTGTAGAAAAGAAAAATACGGCGGCCGGCTCAGGGATGTCATGATGAAAGAGATCCGGTAGAGGCTTGACAAATTGTTTGCGGGTGCTATAATCAAACGTAAATCAACCATATTGTTAACACGTTGAGAAGACCAGTAAGACAGGAGAGCTGTCCAGAGAGAGGCATATACGGTGGAAGTGCCTTACAGAGCGAGCGTCCCAAAACCAGCTTCGAGTGTCCCTTAATCGGGAACGGTGATTCCGTTATCATCATAATTGAGAGGTCCGGACAGAACCATAGTCCGGTCAATCAGGGTGGAACCGCGATAAATTCGTCCCTTGATACGCAGAAGTGTGTGTCGGGGGACTTTTTTTGTATCATATAAATGATACAAAAAAGCCCTCCGGGCAGGATGCGCACTCGTGCAAAAAGCAGTGTAAATTAAGAGAGGAGAAATAAATATGAAAATCACATTAAAAGACGGCTCAGTAAAAGAGTATGAATGCGCGATGGCGGTGATTGACATCGCAAAGGATATCAGCGAGGGCCTGGCCAGGATGGCCTGTGCCGGGGAAGTGGATGGAGAGGTTGTGGATTTACGCACGGTGGTTGACAGGGACTGTTCCTTAAGCATCCTGACGGCCAGAGATGAGAACGGCTTGGCGGCGCTCCGCCATACGGCCAGCCATGTAATGGCACAGGCGATAAAAAGGCTGTACCCCGAAACAAAGCTGGCAATCGGACCGTCTATTGCCGACGGCTTCTACTATGATGTGGATCCGGCTGTTCCTCTGACAGCGGAGGATCTGCCGAAGATCGAGGCAGAGATGAAAAAGATTGTAAAAGAAGGGCTGGAGCTTGACCGGTTCACACTTTCCAGGGAGGAAGCGATTGCCCTCATGAAGGAAAAAGAGGAGCCGTACAAAGTGGAACTTATCGAGGATCTGCCGGAAGGAGCCGAGATCAGCTTTTACCGTCAGGGAGAATTTACGGATCTCTGTGCAGGCCCTCATCTGATGAATACAAAGGGAGTCGGCAAGGCATTTAAGCTGATGAACCTGGCGGGAGCCTACTGGAGGGGCAGTGAGAAAAACAAGATGCTGACACGTATTTATGCGACGGCATTTGCATCCAAGGAAGATCTGGAAGGCTATATCACAATGATGGAGGAGGCCAGGAAGAGGGATCACAGAAAGCTGGGCAGGGAACTCGGCCTTTTCATGATGCACGATGCAGGCCCCGGATTCCCATTCTTTCTTCCAAAGGGAATGGAGCTTAAGAATACCCTGCTTGAGTACTGGAGAGAAATCCATAAAAAAGCAGGCTATGTGGAGATTTCCACTCCGGTTATCTTAAACAGAAAACTCTGGGAGACTTCGGGTCACTGGGATCACTATAAAGATAATATGTATACAACGGTAATTGACGAGGAAGATTACGCGATTAAACCGATGAACTGTCCGGGCGGAGTTCTCGCTTATGCCTCCGAGCCGCGTTCCTACCGTGACCTGCCTCTGCGCATGGGAGAGCTGGGCCTGGTACACCGCCATGAGAAATCGGGCCAGCTTCACGGCCTGATGCGCGTACGCTGCTTTACACAGGATGACGCCCATATTTTCATGACACCGGATCAGATTAAGGATGAGATTAAGGGGGTTGCCCATTTAATTAATGAAGTTTATTCCCTGTTCGGCTTCAAATACCATGTAGAGCTTTCCACCAGACCGGAGGACAGCATGGGAAGTGATGAAGACTGGGAGATGGCGACGGAAGGACTTCGTTCCGCCCTCGATGAACTGGAACTCGACTATGTGGTGAATGAGGGAGACGGAGCGTTCTACGGACCAAAAATCGATTTCCACCTGGAGGACTCCATCGGAAGAACATGGCAGTGCGGGACCATCCAGCTCGACTTCCAGCTTCCGCAGCGGTTCGAACTGGAATATACGGGGGCAGACGGCGAGAAACACAGGCCGATCATGATTCACCGCGTGGCTTTTGGCTCCATAGAGCGGTTTATCGGAATTCTGATTGAGCATTTTGCAGGGGCATTCCCGACCTGGCTGGCGCCGGTGCAGGTGAGGGTGCTTCCAATTTCCGACAAGTATTCCGAATATGCGGGCAAAATTTCGGATCAGTTAAACGAGGCGGGAATCAGAGCCGAGATGGACACACGTTCCGAGAAAATTGGCTATAAAATCCGCGAGGCCCAGACACAGAAGGTACCGTATATGCTGGTAGTAGGCCAAAAAGAAGAGGAAGAGGGCAATGTTTCCGTGAGAAGCCGTTTTGCCGGAGACGAAGGCTCCAAGAGCCTTGACGCATTTATTTCCGATATCCAGAAAGAGATTAAGACAAAGGAAATCCGTAAAATGGAGCTGTCAAAATAAAAAAAAAGCAGGGCGCTTTAAAATACAAAAAAGAATATTTTGTCTGTGACGGCACATACTAAGCCTGTATCTGAATTACTGTCCGAAGAGGATGTAAGGAGACGGTGAAAAGAGAGCTTTGCCGGTTTTCGCCGTAAACAACGAAACAGGAGGAGCACGTCATGACAAAATTAGATTGTAACGTAACGGGATGTCTTCATAACTCTGAAAACTGCTGCTGTAAAAACGCAATCATTGTAGAGGGCCAGTCCGCACATGAGAAATGTGATACATGCTGCGGCAGCTATGATGAGAACAAGGGCGGAATGTTCCGCAACATGTTCAAAACACCGGAAAACAGACTGGAAGTAGAGTGTGAAGCCGTAAACTGTGTATTCAACAAAGATCGTTTCTGCGAGGCCGAGCATATCGGTATTACAGGCGGCGACGCAGTCGAGGCACAGGGCACGGAGTGTTCCAGCTTCAAGGCAAGATAGCAGGTTCCATTCCATTAAGAACGGAAACCCGCATCTGCGCAGGAGCCGGGGAAAACGGAAATAGTCTTTAGAGGACGTTCGTTTTCCCCGGCTTTTCCGCCATCCCGTCCGCCATCTTACAGAGGCGTCCCCGCATCTCAATTAAAAAAATAGTTGACATTTCAAAACTCTTGTAGTATAGTTACTTAGGTTGTGAGAATACTTACAACATATACAGGAAAGCAGGTATCCGCCTCACCCCGGCACGAGTAAGTGACCGTGGGTTCATGATTTATTGAAAATTCCTTAATTGGATTTCCTATTATGATAAGTGGATAGTCTGGCTATCCACTTATTTTTTGCAGTATATAAATATTATTCATCATGTGATGGGGGTGCACGACTATTAGCGATTTAATGATTAACGAACAAATTAGAGACAGAGAGGTTCGTTTGGTTGGCGAGAACGGAGAGCAGCTTGGAATCATGCCTGCTAAAGACGCTTTAAAACTTGCAAAGGATGCAGAGCTTGACCTGGTAAAGATTGCTCCGACAGCTAAGCCGCCGGTCTGTAAAATTATCGATTACGGTAAATACAGATACGAGCTGGCCAGGAAAGAGAAGGAAGCCAAAAAGAAACAGAAAGTAATCGATGTGAAAGAGGTACGCTTGTCACCAAATATCGACGACAACGACTTAAACACCAAGACGAATGCCGCACGTAAGTTCCTTGAAAAGGGCAATAAGGTGAAGGTTACACTGCGTTTCAGAGGTCGTGAGATGGCTCACATGTTCAAGTCAAAGTACATTCTTGACGATTTTGCAGAAAAGCTCGCTGATATCGCAACAGTCGATAAGCCTGCAAAAGTTGAAGGAAGAAGCATCGTATTGTTTTTATCTGCAAAACGTTAAAATAGACAAATATCTAAGGAGGAATTTTACTATGCCTAAAATGAAAACAAGCAGAGCTGCTGCTAAACGTTTTAAAACAACAGGAACAGGAAAGTTAGTAAGAAGTAAAGCTTACAAATCCCACATCTTAACTAAGAAATCTACTAAGAGAAAGAGAAATCTTAGAAAAGACATCGTTACCGACGCAACAAACAGCAAGGTAATGAAGAAGATTTTACCATACTTATAAGATTCGAGGATTAAGAAGGAGGAATTGACTCATGGCAAGAATTAAAGGCGGATTAAACGCTAGAAAGAAACATAATAGAGTATTAAAACTGGCAAAAGGCTACAGAGGTGCCCGTTCCAAACAGTACAGAGTTGCAAAACAGTCCGTAATGAGAGCATTAACAAGCTCTTACGCTGGACGTAAAGAGAGAAAGAGACAGTTCAGACAGCTCTGGATCGCACGTATCAATGCTGCTGCTCGTATCAACGGCTTATCCTACAGCAAGTTCATGTACGGCTTAAAGCTGGCTGGTGTTGAGATGAACCGTAAGGTATTATCCGACATGGCAATCAGCGATGCAGAAGGTTTTGCAAAACTGGCAGAACTGGCTAAAGCAAAATTAGCATAATTCGGATATCTAAGCAAAAGAAGTAACCGAAACATTTTATCGTTCTGATAAAGTGTTTCGGTTTTTTTATACGTGATAGCGTAAAATCACTTTAATACACAGAACGTTTATGATATAATGACCGCAATGCGGACATGTATTAAAAGCATACCAGATTTTCATTTATAGTTACGGAGGGGGATTATTATGAAGAAAAATATTGCGGCGGCAATCCTGTCTTTCAGCCTGATTATGACCGGATGTTCGGGGGCTGCGCCGGTCGATACGGTAAAAAACAGTGATCCGGTTGATATTACAATCTGGCATTATTACAACGGATCCCAGAAGGCGGCTTTTGACGATCTCGTCAACGAATTCAACGAGACGGTGGGGAAAGAAAAGAACATTTATGTGGAAGGGCACAGCAAGGGCAATGTCTCGGAGCTGGAGAATGCGGTTCTGGCATCGAGCAGGAAGGAAGTGGGCAGTGAAGAGATGCCCAGCATTTTTTCTTCCTATGCGGATACGGCATACGAGCTTGAGAAAGACGGCCTCCTGGCGGATCTCTCCCCGTATTTTTCGGAGGAAGAGCAGAAATCCTATATGGATGCCTACATAGAAGAAGGGAAAATAGGGGTAAACGGAGAACTCAAGATTTTCCCGGTGGCCAAATCCACGGAAATCATGATGATGAATAAAAACGTATGGGATGAATTCTCGGCGGATACCGGTGTGACTCTCGATGACCTGAAGACAAAGGAAGGCGTAGTCAGGGTGGCGGGGATTTACTATGACTGGACGGACGCCAAGACGCCCGATATCCCGAATGACGGAAAGGCTTTTTACGGCAGGGATGCCGTTGCGAATCTTTTCATTGTCGGCTCCATGCAGCTGGGAGTCGAGATTTTTCATGTGGAAAACCAGGAGGTAACACTTCAGATTGACAGGGATGTTTTCAAAAGGATTTGGGACTGCTATTACGTTCCCTTTGTAAAAGGATACTTTGCGGCCTATGGACGTTTCCGCTCCGATGATGTTAAGATAGGAGAACTGATTGCTTATACGGGTTCCACCACGTCGGCCGGATATTTTCCGGATCAGGTAGAGATGGGCGATTCCATTACTCCGATTGACTGTATCGTGCTCCCCGTCCCCGGCTTTGAGGGAGGGAAACCGTACATCGTCCAGCAGGGAGCCGGAATGGTTGTGACAAAGGGTACGAAGGAGCAGGAGAGCGCTGCCTGTGAATTTCTCAAGTGGTTTACCGATGCCGAGAAAAATACGGAATTCAGCTGTTCTTCCGGTTATCTTCCGGTCAAGAAGGACGCCGGTGATATTGCGGTGCTTGAAAAAGTGATGGCAGACAAGCAGGTGAGCATGCCTGATAAAGAATATAATACGCTTACGGAAGCATACAGAGCCGTTAAGAGTAACGAACTCTACACCAACAAAGCTTTTGACGGAGGCAGTAAGGCAAGAAAGATTCTGGAATATGACCTTTCCGATAAGGCCGTGGACGACAGGGAGCAGGTAAAGGCACTGCTGGAGGAAGGTTTAAGCCTTGACGATGCGGTGAAGGACTATATTTCCGAGGAATCCTTTGACTTATGGTTTGATTCGGTGAAGCAGAAGCTGGAAGCTTGTGTGGAGGAGGCCGGAACGGACCGGGAGGGTGGCTCCAAATAATGACAAGGAGTAGAGATGCGTAAAAAGAAGACAATTCTTAGGATGTTTTTAATACCGCTCTCGTTTGTGATGCTGCTCCAGGCGCTGGTTGCCCTCGGAGCGGTGCACGTTGGAGGAACGGTAAGACATTTAGAGGAATATTCTGTTGGAATCATGGAGCAGATCGTAAAAAACAGAAATCTGATCCTTTCCAATAACATGACGCACCAGTGGACAGATATATCCGGCGAATACGAAATTGCCAACTCCAGCCTGGAACGGATTTTAGAGGAAAAGCAGCTGACGCTCCACGGATTTATGGAGGATGAGGAAGCGAAAGAGGAGCTTTTAAACCAGATGCTGCTTCCAAGCCTCGACATAATAAGAAGGAATGGGGTGAACGGCGTCTATCTGATCCTGGCCGACGGCATGGGAAAAGCACAGGAAGAAAAGGGAGAGGAAGTCTACAAATGCAGCGGGATTTATTTCCGTGATGCAGATCCTTATGTGAATCCGAAGGATTACTCAGATCTTTTAATGGAGCGGGGCAGTTATGAGTTTTCTCATGATTTGGGAATCCCGTTCGATAGCTCCTGGACGTCTAAGTTCCTGTTCCGGCCGGAAGGGCAGCTGGAGGCGGACGGCTTTTTCTATAAGCCCTATAAGGCGGCACTGGCGAATCCGGGAGCAAAAGAGGATAATCTGGCATACTGGAGCAGCACGTTTTATCTGGAGAATGATAAGGCGAAGGATTCCTACAGTATGATCAGCTATTCCGTTCCGCTGATGTGTGACGGAACCGTCTATGGAGTCATGGGAATTGAAATTTCCTCCGCGGTTATTAACGGCCTGCTTCCCTACAGTGAACTGAATGCAGGGGAACACAGCGGATATCTGATTGCAAAGTACAGCGATGAGGGGGAGCTGATCCCGTTCTTTTTAAGCGGTAATACCCTTAAGAGAAATCTGGATGAAAATATCCCTCTGAACCTGAAAGACACACAGTATACGGGCCTTTACCAGATAGACGGCCTGGAAGACGGGCGGAATTATTACGCCGAAGCGGTTGCCTTTCCGATGTACAGCCCCAATACACCCTTTGTGGATAATGGCTGGGTGCTGTTTGGCGTCCAATCGGAGGACAGCCTGTTTGGTATGGGCAGCAGAATTACGAGAAATATCGCTTTGGCGGTCCTCATTTCATTGATCGTGGGGATTATCAGTATTTATTTCCTGATGCACTATCTGACACGGCCCATTACGCAGCTTGCCGACTGGATCCGGGATGTCAGGAAGGAGGGACCGCAGAACAGGGGAAAATCGGATATTGCAGAGATTAAGGCGCTGTATGACGCGGTCTGGGATCTGACGGAGAAGCAGAAGAAAGCGGAGGCTAAGGCGCTGGAGGAGAAAGAACGTTATCTGCTTGCTCTCCAGAGCAGTACGGACATTATTTATACCTACAACGTGGAAGATAATTCAATCGAGATTTACAATCTGCTTGCGGATGGTAAAAAGAGCGGACACGGCAGCCGTATCGACAATCTGATCGAAGGCATCCAGCAGAGCAGGATGTTAAATGACGCGGACCGGCAGCTGATGAAAAAAATGTTTCTGCGCCTGGACGACAAATTTGAGCTGGATTTCCGTGCACTGACACAGTCAAATGGCTGGCAGTGGATGGAAATATCCGGCAAAACAATCTGTGATGCTTCCGGAAAAAAGAGCAAGGTAATAGGAAGCATCCGCAATATCCAGGAGCAAAAAGAGAAAGAACAGATGGAGAGCAAGGCGGTCCGCGTCGATCCCGTAACCGGGCTTTACAGGGAGAAGGTGGGACAGGAGATTATCCGGGCGGAGGTGGAACTTGGCCGTTCCGGCTTTATGCTCCTGATGGATCTGGATAAATTCCAGGAGATGAACGACCACTTCGGGATTGAATTTGGAGACGCTGTCCTGGAAGAGATGGGTATTTTTATCCTGAATCTGAAGCGCGAAACCGAAAAATCCGGAAAGCGCCTGATTGCGGTCAGGGCCGGAGGCGACGAAATACTTGTCTGGTTCAGAGGATTCGCCAGGGGAGAAATCCCGGCCTTTTTCGAGGGAATGAACCATATGCTTTCCAGTCTCTGCAGCGAGGATTTGGAGATCTCCGTGACTGCAGCGGCAATCTCGGTTGGCGGCGTGCAGGGCAGTTACACCGGCTATGCGGAGATGCTGCGTGCGGCGCTGGCCTACGGAAAAAGGCGCAGAAAATCACAGCTTACATTCTGTGAGGATGTGCCCGAATCGGAGTGCACCGAAAAGCGTGATTACAACGAGATTGCCAGCAACGGCAATGTGAGGGCTCTGAATATGGTGACGAGAGTTTTCAACCTGTTTGACAGGGGAGGCCGCGTCGGCCCGATCGTCTCGGTGCTGTTTGCAAAGATGGGAACGAATTATAATGCCTCGGACATCCTGATGACGGATATCCGATGGGATTTCAATGCCTCGGGTGTGTACAGGCAGTGGCACCGGAATGAGGATGTGGCGGCGGACACGACGGTGTACCATTTTAAAAACCAGGATTTGGAATGCTGTTCGCAGCGGTTTCTGTCGGGGCATGTAAGGTTTACCGGGGACGGTCCGTTTACGGCGGAGGAGCGCCATATCCTGCATATAGCGGATGGCGCCTCCGGGGTCTGCGTTCCAATGTATGATGGCGGGAAACTGATGGGCGCCGTCAACTTTATCAGAAAAGCGGAACAGCGGCAGTGGAGTGACGGGGAGTGCTCCGAACTTCAGGAGGTCGTGAAAATCATTGAGACCAATATTAACCGGGAGCGGTATGACCTGGCCAGCCGGGCGAAGAGCGATTTCCTTTCGCGTATGTCCCATGAGATCAGGACACCGATGAATGCCATTATCGGCATGACGGCCATAGCGATGGAGAGACAGGGGAAGAAAGAGGAGATCGGCGACTGCCTTGTGAAGATCGACCAGTCTTCGCAATATCTCTTAAGCCTGATTAACGATATTCTGGACATGTCAAAGATTGAAAGCGGCAAGATGAAGCTGGCCTACGACAGCGGCAGCATGATAAGGCTTGCAGAAGAGATAGGCGATCTGATGGAGAACCAGATGATCCAGAAAAATATTGCCTATATCCGGGATATACAGGTGGAACACCCGTGGGTATATGCTGATTTAATGCGCCTGAAGCAGGTGATTATCAACCTGCTCAGCAATGCGGTCAAATTCACCGGCGAGGGCGGATGGATAAAATTCTCGGTCTGCGAACGGAAAAAAGACGCCATCCGGCAGGGAGAAGACGCCGAGGTGGAGATCTACTTTGCCGTCGAAGATAACGGTATTGGAATCAGCCCGGAAAACAGGGAAAGAATATTCAATGCATTTGAGCAGGCGGAGGATTATACGGCCGCCGTCTATGGAGGAACCGGCCTGGGACTTTCCATCAGCAGCCGCCTTGTCAGAATGATGGGAGGAGAGATTGAACTGGAAAGCCGGGAAGGCCTGGGAAGCCGGTTCAGCTTCAGCCTCCGGTTCGCCGCTTCGGAGGAGCCGGAAGAGGCATTTTTGGCAGAGCCTGAGGATGCTGCCGATGATTTCTCCGGCTGCCGGATTCTTCTGGTGGAAGATAATGAACTGAATACGGAGATTGCGAAAACACTTCTTGAGATGTATGGCTTCACGGTGGATACCGCCGCAAACGGCAGGGAAGGCGTGGAGAAATTCTCCGAAGCCGCAGAAGGCGCTTACAGCCTGATTCTGATGGATATCAGAATGCCTGTCATGGATGGCCTGGAAGCAACCAGGGAAATCCGCAGAATGAACCGTGCGGATGCCCAGAGCATCCCAATTATCGCGATGACGGCGAACGCGTTTGACGAAGATATGAGAAAGTCCATCAAGAGCGGTATGAACGGCCATTTGGCAAAACCGGTGGATGTGAAGGAACTGCTCTCCGCGATGAAAAATGTTTTAAAGTAAAATATCAAAAAAATATGTCTCGGACTGGCCTGGCCGCGCAGAAATAAATGTGCCGGCCGGGCTATCTGCCGGAAATGAAGAAATGGATAAGAAGTGAATTTTCCGCCGCGGACGGCGGTAAAAAGCCTGCAAAGCCTGTAAAATAAGGCTTGTCGGGTGTTGTCGAAACGCGGGTTTAAAGGCAAAATAACTCAATAGTTAAAAAAATTAAAAAAATTTACAAAAAGTGGTTGCCATGATGGAAACTTTGTGGTATACTAGCTTTCGTTGGTGAGGAACACAAATCACCAGGCACCAGACGCGGGAGTGCTGGAATTGGCAGACAGGCAAGACTAAGGATCTTGTGGGTGTATGCTCGTGTGGGTTCAAGTCCCATCTCCCGCAGTTTGCAGAAGTGGCGGAATTGGCAGACGCGCACGGTTCAGGTCCGTGTGGTAGCAATACCGTGAGAGTTCAAGTCTCTTCTTCTGCACGAACAGGCTCAGACCTTTGGAAACAGAGGCCTGAGCTTTTTTTGATCTCTGGATGTGGGGCCTGACGCGGTGTTCAGGACAGGAGAAGCAGCTCCTCTGATCCGGCCCGGATCCATGAAGGAATGGAGGGCGGCGAGGATATCTTTGAATTCTTTTCGGCCGTCCATCAGATTCCGTTTTCCAGGCAGATCTCCCATTCAAAGAGCAGGGCAGAAATGACCGGATTTCTGACCGGGATGAGATTTGCTCCCGTCAGAGCGTTCAGGCCGTCTGCATCCTCCTCACTTAGCGGAACCAGCGAGTGGGGACGTATGCCTACGGCATTTGCCGTATCCGGGATATCGACGGCCGTTGTGAGGGGGAGATTCCAGTCCAGGGCCAGGAGGCTGCGCGTTCCAAGCGGATGGCCGAGACATTCCTGCATCCGGCTCAGGCGGCCTGATCTTGACCTGGCAAAGCTGGGATATGAAGTGACCATTTTCGAGGCCCTCCATGAGGCGCACGGAATTGACGAGTATCTGTCGGGTAAAAGATAGCAGGTTTTAGTCACACAGGCAGGGAAAACTAAAAGCAATAGATTTAAGAACAATCAATTTAAAAACAGTTGAAAACAGTAAATTTAAGAACTGAGAAGTCCAAAGACAGCAGAATAGTCTTTGGACTTTTTTGATTATCCAGATAGAAAGAATAAATAAGAATAATAATATTCAAAAATACTAATTGACAAATAAAAACCAACATGATATAAAATAGATATGAATAAAAAAGTACATAAAAAATATAGATGAAATAAAATATTCAATATTAGATAAAACAAAAGACTAAGGGATGGAGGATATCAAATGAATGTTACTCTAATGGACTGCACGCTGAGAGACGGAGCAAATGTTGTGGGAAAGGGATTTTCGGCTGAAATTACGGATATGGTTCTGGAAGGACTGACCTCGTGCGGGGTTCCGATTATTGAAATCGGAAATTCCGGCGGAATCGGGGCATATGAAGTGGCCGGGTTTACGGACGCGGAGACTGACCTCACCTATCTGGAAATTGCGGGGAAGTATCTGAACCGGGGCTCTGAGATTGGGATGTTTCTGAATGCAAAGCGCTACAGGGAAAAGAATGTGGAGCTTGCAAAAGACTGCGGACTTCATTTTCTCAGGGTAGGTGCCGATGCAGGGGATGGGGAGACTGCCGTCAAGGTGATTAGGGACATTAAAAAACGCGGCATGCGGGCATTTTATTCGGCAATGAAGGCCTATATTCTCAGTGCAGATGAGCTGGCCGAGGAGGGCAGGAAACTGGAGGACGCAGGCCTGGATGAGATTACAATTATGGATTCTGCCGGCACCATGCTCCCGGAGCAGGTTGCAGAGTATACGGCAAAACTCAGCCGGGCGGTATCGATTCCGGTTGCGTTCCACTGCCATAACAACCTGGGCCTTTCCGCGGCCAATGCCATAGCGGCCTATCAAAATGGGGCGGCGATTCTGGACTGCGGACTGATGGGAATGGCGAGGAGCGCCGGAAACCTTGCAACCGAAATCTGCGTGGCGATGATGCAGAGGTATGGCCAGATGGAGGAAATTGATTTATACGGTCTGCTGGATTTTATCGACAACTGGCTGGAGCCGGCGATGGAACCGTTTAATTACCATAATCCCGTCAAACCGGTTGACCTGGTGCTTGGTAAGTCGGGCTGCCATTCCAGCTTCCTGAAGAAATTCAGGGCGGCGGCCGAGTCTGAGAAGGTCAATCTGTACCGTCTGATTATGGAGGTGTCGGCCGTGGACCGGAAGAGCCCGCCGGAGGAACTGATATATAAGACGGCAAAGGATATCGGCCGCAGCAGATAAACCGGAATAAGAAAGAGAACAACATCAGGGGGAAATAACGTCAGGAGGAAATAACATGTTCAGCAGAAGAGCAAATAACGTAACGCCATCCTTTACCGTGGAACTGAACGCAAGAATCGCGGAGCTTAACCGCAGCGGTGAGGATATCATCAAACTGAATATCGGGGAACCGGATTTTAACACGCCGGACAATATTAAAGATGCGGCAAAGGCGGCAATTGACAATAATTTTACAAGATATACTCCCATACAGGGCATTCCGGACCTCCGAAAGGCCATCATCGATAAATTAAGGGAGGACAACGGAGTAGAATACACCATGAACGAAGTCTGCGTCACTACCGGAGCCAAACAGGCGCTGTTTGAGGCAGCGCTGACGCTGGCCGACGAGGGCGACGAAGTCATTATTCCCACACCGTGCTGGGTAAGTTATGTAGATATGGTAAAGATTGCGGGAGGGATTCCGGTGCAGGTTCCCGCTGTCGGGTATGGAAAAGACAGATATCACCTGGATTTAGAGGCAATCGCAAAAGCAGTTACCCCCAGGACAACCGC
The DNA here is from genome assembly GCA_036419695.1 of [Clostridium] symbiosum. Lineage (NCBI taxonomy): Bacteria > Bacillati > Bacillota > Clostridia > Lachnospirales > Lachnospiraceae > Otoolea > [Clostridium] symbiosum. The sequence continues at coordinate 3,134,927 of CP143946.1, read as the reverse complement.
AATCATCATCAACTCCCCGAACAATCCGGCCAGTGTCGTCTATACGCGTGAAGAACTGGAAGGGCTTGTGGCGCTGGCGGTGGAAAACGATTTCTGGATTATATCGGATGAGGTATATGAAAAACTGCTGTACGACGGCTCCGAACATATATGTGTCGCATCCATTTCACCGGAGGCGAAAGCGCATACGGTGGTGGTAAACGGATGCTCAAAGAGCTATGCAATGACGGGATGGAGACTGGGATATGCGGCGGGGCCCGAGAACTGCATGAAAAAAATCCGCGGCCTGCAGGGGCATATCACATCCGGCATTAACTCTATCACACAGAAGGCGGGGGTAGAGGCAATCATGGGCCACCAGAGGTCCGTGGAGGCAATGAGGCAGGAATTTGACAGACGCAGGCAGATGATGGGGGAAAAACTGCGGGCAATTCCTCATGTTGAAACAACGGACTCCCTGGGCGCCTTTTATTATCTGCCCGATGTTTCATGGTATTTCGGAAAAAAGTGGCAGGGAGGAGTGATTGAAAATTCCATCGATATGGCAACCTATCTTTTGGAGACCGTCAAGGTGGCGGTAGTGCCGGGAGACGCATTCTATGCGCCGGGATGCCTGAGACTTTCCTACTCGAATTCCATGGAAAACCTGGAGAAGGGCCTTGACAGACTGGCATCTGCGCTGGCAGCATTAAAAAGAACATGAAGAGAGGAACAAAAGAAAGGAAGGAAGAAAGTGAACACAGTGGAGGAAAAGATTGAATTTCTGTCCCGGTATCTTCCATGTATCACACAGGTGGAGGATAAGGAGAAGGCGGCGGCAGTGGCGGACGTATGGAGGAAGGCGCTTCGGATGAGTCCCTGGGAGACGATTGACCAGGCGAAATTTAAGGAAGGAATGGATCATGTTTCCCTGATTTCCCATGTCAATTCGGCGATCGAATGTGCTCTTGCCATGAACCGGATTATCAAAAAATATCATGACGTTGAATGTGATGAACAGCGTCTCATTCTGTTCGGCCTGCTTCATGACGTGGATAAAGTCGTCGAATATGAATATGACGGACAGGGAGAGCTGGTAAAAAGCGATATTGCAAAGAAAATCCAGCACGGCGTTCTGTCGGCCATGCTGGCCAGGGAGGCGGGATTTGACATGGATATGATCCATCTCATTATCACCCACACCCACGACCAGAATATGAAACCGGCGTTCAGGGAAGGAATCCTGTTTGGATATGCAGATCTCTGTGACTGGGAGATGACCTGCAAATATGCAGAGCCGTAAAGAAAAGAGGGAGGGGTATTACAATGGAAAAAGAAAATAAACTTTATTTTCACGGAGGACTTTTAGGGGCATGGATTCCCATGATTACATTTGTCGTCATCATGATTACGGCGGCGCTGACAGGCCATATTTCACTGATGGTATTTGCCGCCGGAGCGTTTGTGGCCGTATGCACGGGATTTATTCTCAGCAAGGATAAAAAAGAATTTGACAACGCCGTGATAGACGGCGTAGGGGATCACATGCTGGCGACCATGACCGTGGCATTTATCATGGCGGGAATTCTATCACAGCTTTTGCGCCAGAGCGGCCTGATTCAGGGCCTGATATGGCTTTCCTCACAGCTTCACCTGAATGCAAACTTTCTGCCGGTAATTACCTTTATCACCTGCGTGCTGATTTCAACGGCATGCGGCACCACAGGGGGAACATGCGCGGCTGTGACGCCGATTATGCTTCCGCTGGCCGTGGGCTTTGGCTGCAATCCGGGACTGATTGTCGGCGCAATAATGAGCGGCAGTATTTTCGGTGACAACCTGGCTCCGATCTCCGATACGACGATTGCATCGGCAATGACACAGGAGACGGACGTGTCAAGCGTTGTGAAAACGAGACTTCCGTATTCCATTATAAGCGGCGTGGGAGCAAGTCTTTTGTATATCTACTTCGGCTTCAGGACCCTGAACGCGGAAGCGGTCATGACCCAGGTGGACGCCTCCAAGGCTCCGTCCCTGGTAATGCTGATTCTACCTGTTATTATGGCGTTTTTGATGACAAAGGGGGTGGGGCTTGTTTCCACCATGCTCGTCTGCAATATGCTGGGGATTGCCTTAAATCTGGCCCTGGGCCTTATCCCGTTCAGTACGATGATTTCGGCAGACGGTCCGGTGGTGGCCGGTATCTCCGGAATGGCGGGCCTGATTTTATTCTGTATTATGCTCTTTGCCGTGCTGGAGCTTACAAAAAGATCCGGTGCATTTGACCAGTTAATCAGCGGCATTCACAGTAAATGCGATACGCCGCAGAAAGCGGAGCAGGCCAGTGCGGGAATGACGATTTTCGGCATGATTGCAATCGCGGCCAGTACGGCCAATATTATCATAGTGGGGCCTTTTGTCAGGCAGCTGACAAAAAAGTTTCATATTGCCAGGACCAGGGGGGCCAATATTACGGATGGCCTGAGCACGGCTTTCGGAGGCATCGTTCCCTACAATTCCTCTTTCCTGCTCTGTATGAGCCTCGCGGCAGCGTCGGGAGTGGTTGCGGATACATTTTCCTTCAGGGAGGTACTGCCGTATTGCTTCCACAGTTATGGACTGATTATTCTCTATGTCGGCAGCGCCCTGACCGGAATCGGACGCAAATTTGAAAACAGCGTGGCATCTGAAACAAATTAAAATTGAATGAATCGGTAAAAAATAAATGAGTGAATTGGTAGAAGTGAATCAGTAAATTAAAAAGAAAGAGTTGTTGAATAATATTTTCCTGCAATATTTTTTGACTATTATTGACCAGAATTATTTGCTGTGCTATTTTTAATCTATAATCATTTGCAGTTCAAATAAATCCGGAGGTCGTACAATGAAAAGTATTGCTGAAAAAATAAAAGAAATGAAGCTGACAAAGGCGGATGCCGTGATAGCGGAGTACATACTCGAAAATCTCGATACCATTGGAATCCTGACATCCTCGACGCTGGCGGAGAAAATCGGCGTCAGCGATACCTCGGTAATCCGCTTTATCCGTAAACTTGGCTACAGGGGGTATTCCGATTTCCGAAGTGAAATGAACGCCCGGATGGCGGCCCAGTATAATAAGGAACAGTCACTTTTAATGCCCGGTGAAAAATATACACAGACGAAAAGCCGGTTAAAACAGGACAGCCTAATCCGGGATGTCAGCAGCTATATCCTTGATAATCTGGAGAAAAGCTTTGCAAAGCTGGACGGCAAGGTGATTGAGGAAGTTGCGGATATCATCCTGAACAGCAATTCCAAATATATAGCCGGTTTCCGCGGTACCGCAAGCTGCGCCTACTATCTGGCAAACAGGCTGTTAATGCTGGTCCCGAGGGTAATTACCATTTCCCATGCGGATGCATCGGCCGTGGAGACAATCATGGATATCACGGAAAAAGACTGTCTGGTGGTGTTCAGCTTTGCCCGCTATTCCGAGATTAACAAATCGGTGATCGACATTGCGAAAAAAAACGGCGCAAAGGTGATACTGATAACCGACCGCCAGACCTCCCGGTTTGCGGCGCAGGCGGATATTGTGATTATCACAAAGGTCGACGGTCTGGGATTTGCCAATTCCTATGTGGCTCCGTTCGGCGTGTCGGAAATTATCCTGCTGGCCGTCAGCGGCCGGGGGAAAGAGGAGTGCGATGAGCGCATACATCTGTTGGATGCGGTAATTAATGAAGAGAAACTGTATTAAAGGGGGAGAGTTACGGCCGGCCATTCCCACGTCCGCCATCTTCCAGAGATGTCCTCGCATCCCAATTAAAACTAAAATGCGGAGGTTTAAAATGAATTTTACAGATGACATGTTTCCTGAAGAAGAGCTGGAAGAAATACGTTCCCTGTTTTATTATACGGAGCGTGACCCCGAGGGGAATAAAAGACTGTTTTTCGACAATGCGGGAGGTTCGCTGCGTCTGAAACGGGCAGAGGATGAATTTCACAGAATCAGCAGCTATCCGGATGCGCCGGGACATTCCAACCGGCTGGCCGGTATTTTGGAGGAAGCTGCAATACAGGGACGGCGTGATCTGAAAGAGGTTATATTTAACGCGGCCGGAGGAGCGCTTTATCCCGGCTATACCGCTTCGGCCGTCATGATGGAAATGACCCGGGTAATCAGTGAAAATGCCGTAGGAACAAACTATGTGACAACGGTCCTGGAACATCCGTCCGCCTTTGATGCAATGGAGTTCTGTGCACGGAAAAACGGCTGCGGGCTCAGGGTGGCACAGGCCAACCGGGAAACCGGGGGAGTGGATGCCGGGGAGGTTCTGTCACTGATTGACAAAAACACCGCAGTCCTTTCCTGCATGGCAGCCTCCAATATTTCGGGCTATCAATATGACATTGAAACAATCTTCAGGGAGGCACGGAAAATTAATCCGGATCTTTATATTATCTGCGATGCCGTCCAGCATGCGCCTCACGGCACGCTGGATCCGGAAAAATACGGAGTCGATGCGATGAATTTTGCCCCGTATAAGTTCTTTGGCGTCCGGGGATTTGGAGTTGCCTATCTCTCCGACAGGGCAGCGCGCCTGGAACATAACAGGCTGTCTGGTAAACCGGCGGATGAATGGCTGGCCGGCAGCGAAACGCCCGCCCATCTGGCGGCTCTCACGGAAATTGTGAACTATGTGACGGCATTGGGAAAGAAAAAGGCGCCCGGCTGTACGGACCGAAGAAAACTGTTTGAACTCGGCATGGAGCGGATAGCCTCCCATGAGAGAGGACTGCTTCGGATTATGCTGGAGGGAACCGAAAGGGAAAAAGGCCTCCGCCATATTGAAGGAGTTAAGGTACAGATGGACGGCAGGGACTTAAGGACCCGTGATCTGATTCTGGGAATCGAATTTGAACGCCTAGGCGCCAAACAGGCGGCGGCCGAGTATGAAAAACGCGGCATCGTCACATTTGAGAGAACTTATGACAGCATTTATTCCACAAGGATGCTCGATGCATTTGCATCCAAAGGAGTTGTCAGGATATCCCCTCTCCATGTCAACACTCCCCGGGAGATGGAAGACTTTTTGAAAGTGACATCTGAAATAGCAGGACTTTAAATAAACGGTTTTTATAGGGAAAGAGCGTAATAAAAAATGAGAATCGGCCTTTGCCTGCCGCAGCGTGAGATCAGCCGCGGCAGGCAAAGGCTGATTTTTATGGTTCAGTGTATCATGCTGCCGTGAGAGGGGCGGATAAGTTCATCGAGTTTGGCGGGGCTTTCCACAACAGCCACGTTTCCATAGGCATTACCTATGAAAACATTTGTTTTCAATATTTTACAACCGCCTTATGATCAGATACCATTAAAGAAAAGATTCCGGCCCCGTTTGTAAGACCGCCGGAGTGAAACCAAATAAAACATACAGATAATACAAGGAGGAAATACTATGTTATACAATGCAGCAGAACCGGAATTTTACGACTTAATCGACGCCGATGCGGTGCTTGAACCGATCTCGGTGGGCCACAAAGTGACGGAGGGGATTATGTGGTGGCCTCAGAATGACTGTCTGATCTTTTCCGACATGGGTGTGGGAAAGGTGTACAAATGGAATCCGGCGACCTACGAGACAACCGTCATCAAATTCCCCAGCAATATTTCCAACGGTAATTTTATCGACCGCGAGGGCCGTATCGTGACATGTGAGCATGCAACCAGTTCCATCACACGCATGGAACCGGACGGGCGTTATATGAAAACGCTGGCCTCACACTATGACGGCAAGGAGTTAAACAGCCCCAACGATATCATAGTGGATTCCAGGGGCCGTATCTGGTTTACGGATCCGGTGTACGGACGTACCAGCAAGGTGGCCGGAATTGCCCGCGAGCCGGAAATGGGATTCCAGGGCGTGTACTGTATCGACGAGAGCGGAAAACTGATACTCGCCCGCAGTGATTTTGAGCAGCCAAACGGCCTGTGCATGGAAATCGGCGAAGAGACCATGCTGGTGAACGATACCCCGAGACAGGAGATACGGAGATTTAAAGTGGAAGAAGACTGCACCTTAAGCGGTGGTGAGGTGGTTTGCAAAGTCGGTGGCCGCCCTGACGGAACTAAGATCGATGCGCAGGGAAATATTTTCACAACAGCCACGGGTGATGTTTTCGTCTTCGATAAGAACGGCCGGAAACTCGGTGAAATCCACGTGCCGGGAACCTGCCGGAACTTCTGCTTCGGAGGCCCGGACCGCTCCGAACTCTACTTTGCGTGCGAGACGATCTACCGCCTTAAGACGAAAACACAGGGAGCCGAATTTTTTAAATAGAAAATAAAACGGAAGAATCCATACCGTTTAAAGCCGGGAGCGCCCGGCGGGAGAAACATTTCCCGCCGCCGCTCCCTTTTTGACGGCCGGGGAAACCTCCGGGAATGCCTGTGAAAAAGTGTCTCCAATGCGTCTTGGCGCCAAAACCGTCTTTTCGGACTGTATGCTCTTCCTGGCCCGGCGAGACATCCGCCGTCACCAGAAACGAAAAATTAACATATATCACGCTTTTTCGCATACTTCCTATAGTAAAAGATGGAAAAGTGGTATATAATACTAACTGCGAAATGATGCAGTACAGCAGTAAAAGGATAAATTAATTATAGAGGAGGACCACCATGCTTAAACTGGAGAATGTTTCTTATGAAATCCAGGAAGAAAAGGGACAGAAGGGGATTATCCACCATGTCGATCTGACGATAAATGATGACGAGTTTGTGGTGATCACAGGACCGAACGGCGGCGGGAAATCTACGCTTGCAAGACTGATTGCAGGCATTATCAACCCGACCGGCGGCAGAATCCTGTTTAACGGCGAAGATATCACGGGAAAGAATATTACCGAGAGAGCCAATATGGGAATCAGCTTTGCATTCCAGCAGCCGGTACGTTTTAAGGGAGTCCAGGTTCTCGACCTGATCCGTCTGGCGGCAAAACAGAACATGTCTGCGGCGGATGCCTGTAAATATCTGTCGGAGGTTGGACTTTGCGCCAAGGACTATATTAACCGCGAGGTGAATGCGAGTCTTTCGGGCGGCGAACTGAAGAGGATTGAGATTGCCACCGTACTGGCCAGGCAGTCCAGCCTTTCCGTATTCGACGAACCGGAAGCCGGAATTGATCTCTGGAGCTTCCAGAACCTGATTCAGGTATTTGAGCGGATGAGAGAAAAGACAAAAGGCTCCATCATGATTATTTCCCATCAGGAGAGGATTCTTAACATTGCAGATCGGATCGTGGTGATTGCCGACGGGCGTGTATTAAAAGAGGGGAAAAGAGAAGAGGTGCTTCCGGAGATTCTGGGCACATCCTCGGCAGTAGAAGCCTGCGATTTTTTCAGGAGGGATAATTAATGGATCAGATTCAAAAAATATTACTGGAAGAAGTTGCCGACCTGCACGGCGTGCCGGCAGGAGCTTATAATATCCGCGCCAACGGAGAGATGGCGGGAAGAAATACGACGGCGAACATAGATATTGTCACAAAAGAAGACAAATCGGGGATCGATATTAAAATCAAAGCAGGAACCAGGAATGAGAGTGTCCATATCCCGGTCGTTTTAAGCCAGAGCGGACTGATGGAGATGGTATATAACGACTTTTACGTGGGTGACAATGCCGACGTCACAATTGTAGCGGGCTGCGGCATCCACAATGGCGGCGATGCGGCGTCCGAACACGATGGAATCCACCGCTTTTTCATCGGAAAGAATGCAAAGGTCCGCTATGTGGAGAAACACTACGGGGAAGGGGATGGGAAAGGGAAAAGAATCCTGAACCCGACTACGGAGGTGACAATGGAGGAAGGCAGCTATCTGGAGATGGAAACCGTTCAGATTAAAGGGGTGGATTCCACAATCAGAAAGACGGTAGCCGACCTGGAGGCGGGCGCCAAGATAGTCATCAAAGAGCGTCTTCTGACCCACGGCAGCCAGGATGCGGAGAGCAGCATTATCGTCAACTTAAACGGGGAGGATGCCAGCGCCAACGTCATGTCGCGTTCCGTGGCAAAAGAGGAATCCCATCAGAAATTTGTATCCATCATCAACGGAAACAGCCGCTGTGCCGGCCATACGGAGTGCGATGCAATCATTATGGGCAATGCCAGAATCCAGGCGGTTCCCGAGCTTACGGCCAACGATCCGGATGCAGCCCTGATTCACGAGGCGGCCATTGGAAAGATTGCCGGAGACCAGATTGTCAAACTGATGACGCTGGGACTTACGGAATCCGAGGCAGAGGAGCAGATTGTCAACGGCTTCTTAAAATAGCAGTCATATTTTCACGTCTTCCCGCATATATTTAGATGTAATCTGAGAAAGTAGGCGGCATAATCGTTTGGCCGAAGGCCAAACTGAACCAGGCAGCTACTGTCCACAGAAAATCTGAGGATATGTATATGGACAATCAAAAAGCGGAAAACCTTCTGAATCTGGCCATGGATGCCACTCCGGAAGAACGTGAAAAATCGCCCGCGCTGAGCGTTGGGTTTAACAGAGAAGAGAAACGGTGGGAACTGATCGTAAAATACAACGGAGATCTGAACGTAATCCTTGAGGCGCTGCCTGAAATTCAGGCGGACCCGCTGTCGGGAGGTTATGCGATCATGTCGGTACCGGAATCACTAATAGAGTCTTTGGCAGGTTTTTCACAGGTTGAATATATTGAAAAGCCGAAAAGGCTCTATTTTTCCGTTAACAGAGGAAAAAGTAATTCGTGCATCAATCCGGTGCAGGAAGATGGAAGCGGTCTGACCGGCCGTGGAGTCATCACCGCAATCATCGACTCGGGAATTGATTATTATCACCGGGATTTCAGGGATGCGGAGGGAAAGAGCCGCATTCTGGAGCTGTGGGATCAGGACCGTGATACGGTATACACCCGCGATCAGATCAATGAGGCGCTGGAGACAGGCAGCCGTGCGGCGGCTTACCAGATTGTGCCGGAGAGGGATGTAAGCGGACACGGCACGGCGGTGGCCGGGATTGCCGCGGGAAGCGGCCTGGAAGGCGACGGACGGTATAGGGGCATTGCCTGGGAGAGTGATCTGATTGTTGTAAAGCTGGGAGTCCCGGCAGCCGACTCCTTTCCCAGGACAACGGAGATGATGCGGGCCCTCGACTACGTGGTCAACCGGGCGATTTTTTATCAGAAACCCGTGACAGTCAATCTGAGTTTCGGCAATACATATGGTTCACATGACGGAACCAGCCTTTTGGAGACATATATCAACATGATGGCTGGACAGGGAAAGACCACGGTTGTTGCGGGGACAGGCAATGAGGGCAGCACAAGAGGCCACACAGCCGGTTTCCTGACCGAGGGCAACACGGATGAGATAGAACTGTCGGTCGACGACTATGAGACAGGTTTCGGCGTGCAGCTCTGGAAACTGTATGTAGACAGTTTTGATATTATCCTTGTGGGCCCTGGCGGCACTTCGGTAGGCCCGCTCAGCAGCCAGCTTGGTTCACAGCGGATACGTTTTGCAAGGACCACGGTTCTTCTTTACTATGGGAAACCAAGTCCCTACAGCAAAGCCCAGGAAATCTACTTTGACTTTATACCCAGATATGACTACGTCGAGAGCGGCGTCTGGAAGATAAGGCTGGTGCCGAGGCGGATTATTTCCGGCCAGTATGATTTTTGGCTTCCATCGGAAAGCGCCCTGAACCAATCCACCTATTTTCTCCGTCCTACCCCGGATACGACGCTTACCATTCCATCCACAGCGCACGGAGCCATATCGGTGGGGGCATATAACGACTCCTACCAGACATACGCCGATTTCTCCGGCAGGGGTTTTACAAGACTCGACAACCTGATCAAACCGGACCTGTCCGCCCCCGGAGTCAACGTCATGACTTCCCGCGCCGGAGGCGGCTATGAACCAGTCACGGGAACCTCCTTCGCCACCCCCTTTGTAACGGGAAGCGCGGCCCTGCTGATGCAATGGGGAATCGTAATGGGAAACGACCCATTTCTTTACGGAGAAAAATTAAAGGCCTACCTGATCCGAGGGGCAAGACATTTGCCAGGCGAAACCGTTTATCCCAATCCGCGCCTTGGATGGGGAACACTGTGCCTGGCGGCATCCCTGCCGGTCTAGGCAAAGGATAACTTAATTTCCATCAGTCTATTGTTATACTAATAGAACCATAAAATAACCATAAAAATAGTTTTAATTGCATTGGAAATTGCCGGATGTTATAATGTGGCCATATATTTGGTGGGAGAATGAAAAATGCAGAAGCATGTCAGACAGGACGTATGAGGATTTAATTGAGATGCGGGGACGCCTCTGTAAGACGGCGGACGGGGGAGTGGGAGGGGGTATATGAGTCTTCAGTCCCGGTTTGTAGGGTGTGGTGAGGGGGGAATCCAGGAGAAAAGATTCCTACGGGGACCCGCTTCCGCTTGTGGAGCGCACAGCGGATGCTAGGCTCGAAAGAACCTCGCCAAGCACCGGCGGGCTCCAATGTCCCCTTCGGAATCTTTTCTCCTTCCTTCCCCCGGGCAGGTTGTCGACGGGACTGAAGACTCAGCGAAGGTTGTCGCCCTGAACTGTCCCCTTTGTCAAGGACACTTTATGAAGTGGGGCGCCCAATTTTTAGACATCCTCTCTTCAGTGCAACCTTGATTATGGACACCAAAACAGAAGGCCTCCACTCGGTTGGACAATCGGCTCAAAAGGTATCCCGATTCTAGACACACTCTCTCCCATGCCATGGTATTCTATTGGTTTGGGTGATTCTCTGTGCGGGAGGGGCCCGCACTGGCACCAAGTTCCTCCGGTTTCCGGGCAATCGCCGGAAGTGCCGGTACGTTTGAAATATCCAGTGGATATTCACCGGTGGTGATAAAATCGTAAAACTCATTTGGGGCAAGCTTTGCAAGTTGCCATTGATAACGCCGGTTATTGTAATACTCCATATAGTCATCAATGAGGGACTGTACTTCGCGAAAGGTCCCGCATTGGGCCAGTTTCGCCCGGATGTGATCTTTCATATGGCCAAAGAAACTTTCCTGTGGGGCATTGTCCCAGCAGTTTCCCCGGCGTGACATGGATTGGCGCAGCTTCTTGTCGGAAAGGATGCGGATGAATCGGTAGCTGGTATAATGGCAGCCCTGGTCACTGTGGAGAATGGTTTCCGCCTTAAGGGAAATCCCATGGTTTTTAACCAGCCGCTTCACCGTTTCAAGGACAAAATCCACTTCCAGGGATTCGCTCAGCACATACGAAAGGATCTGCCGGGTGAAGGCATCCAGGACCGTTGATAAATAAGCAGAGGTCCCGTTATAAGGCAGGTAAGTGATATCGGTTAACAGGACCATCCTGGGACCATAGCAGTCGAACTCCCGCTTTAGCAGGTTATCGGCGACATGGCTGGTTTTCAGGGCTCTTGCCATCCTTTTATAAGGGTTGGGGCCACGGTGTGGGCAGGAAAGCTGGAACTTATCCATCAGCCTCCGTATTTTTTTCAGGTTCATGACGGCCGGAGGGGTCATATGAAGCAGGGCCATATAGATGCCTTTGGCCCCTTTTGTATAACCATGGAGCCGGTAAGCCGCCAGGATCCGTTCAAAATCCGCACGGTCCTTCTGTTCCTGAAGCTCCCTGGCCGGGGCCGCCTTTAGCCAGGCATAGTAACCGCTCCTGGAAACACCGGCGGTGGAACAAAGTTCTTTCACCGAAAGGACATTTGAGCTTTGCTGCAGGGTGTTACAGATGATTTCGAATACACAGGAAGAATCGTTCATAAGCCATGCCCCTACTTCCTTGTGGTCCGGATGGAGGAAATTTTTTTTAGAAAGGCAACTTCCTGTTTTAGGTAATCCACTTCGTGCCGGAGCTGTTTGAGTTCTTCTTTCTCCGATACCGGCATACCAGAGTCCGAAGAGGCGGGTTTGGCCCTGCTGAAAGGGACACTCCCTTCGTGGAAACCGCCATATTTGTTGTACTGCTCCCGGATATGGCCGGAAATGCCCCATACCCTCCGCTGACCGAGAATGGCGGGATCATAGCCGTATTTTGCCAGGATCTGCCGGGAGGCGCCCTGCCTGATACTCCGAATAAAAGAGCTCCTTGAATTCTTTGGTAAAAGCTAAGCGGGACTGGTCCACCCGGTAGGTGTAAGGGTTTTCACGCAGCATCAGAACCTGTTCAGCGGTAAAAAGATTTTTGATCATGGGATTCCTCCTGTTCTTGCTTAAGAATACCATAGGCGACCGAATGTGTCGAAGGGAAAGGGATGTTCTGGCCATAATCCCGGCTGGATACGCCCCCAGTCCTTCCATAAGGTGTGTCCACGATATGGGAAACGGGGCGTGGGGGATGTCTAAAAGATGGGGCCCCCACTTCGTTTCGTGTCCACACTTATGGGTACATTATACCCCGTCCGCCGGCTTCAGGGCTGATTGTCTCTTTCGTCAAGTAAGGGGAGGTATTGTCGCGGCCACTATGTAGTCGTGAAATTTTTACCTTATTATGGTATTTCGGCTGGATTCAGAGAAAAATCCAAAGCTAAATTTAATGATAAATCAAATAATTCAATGGTTATTCAGGGATAGGTCAGGCGCTAAAGCTCTGAGTCATCAATTGAATACTATACAGGGAGGCATTCTCCCGGAATTCGAGAAAATGTAGTGGCAGCGACAGTACCTCCCCCCCTTTGAAGGAATAAGAACAATTCAGCGGCCGCAGGCCGGGGATTGGGATGGCGACAACCTTCGCGTCTTCAGTCTCGGGCCATAACCTTCCCGTGGGGAATCCGGAGAAAAAGATTCCGCAGGGAACCTGGGAGTTCATCGGCACTTACCGAGGTATTTCACGAGGTTAGTGTCCGTTATGAACTCCAAAGAGCGCAAGCGTTTCCCGAAGGAACTTTTTCTGCCGGATTTCCCACCCGCGACAACCGACCTCCCGGGACTGAAGACTCATACCCGCCCCCTCACCATCCCGCCCCCCGACCGTCCCGGCGGCGTTCTCATTCCTCAACATAAATCTTCCATCTTTTTTCTTGTTTTTTGTGAGTTTTTAGAAAACTTTAACAGATTAAGGGTGTTAAAAAGTAGAAAAATATGATATTATAGTTAGATAATGGGTGAACTTTCGAGATTATTACATAAATTGTTCTGAATAAGGGTGGGATCAATATGAATATCAGAGAAACTACGGAAAAATGGGAACGCGAGTATCTGAGTCCTTACGCCTCTTTAAGTGAAAATACGAGAGGAAGGGACCGGGAAGAACCGCTCTGTGACATCCGTCCGGAGTACCAGAGGGACCGGGACCGGATTTTACACAGCAAAGCCTTCAGGAGGCTGAAGCACAAGACACAGGTGTTCCTTGCGCCCGAAGGAGATCACTACAGGACGCGCCTGACCCACACGCTGGAAGTTTCCCAGATAGCCCGTACCATTGCGAAGGCGCTGAGGCTGAATGAATCCCTGACCGAGGCGATTGCACTGGGGCATGACCTGGGCCACACACCCTTTGGCCATTCGGGAGAGTCGATTCTCGACAAGCTCTGCAGCGACGGATTTGCACACTACAAACAGAGTGTCCGCGTCGTGGAGGTATTGGAGAAAAAGGGGCGTGGAATCAACCTGACCTGGGAAGTGAGGGACGGGATTTTAAACCACCGCACCAGCGGCCACCCATCCACCCTGGAGGGGCATATCGTGCGCCTTTCCGATAAGATTGCCTATATTAACCACGATATTGACGACGCCATCCGCGGAAAGATTTTCGAGGAAGGCGATCTGCCGGCCGAGTATACGGATATTCTCGGGGGCAGCGTCAGGGAGCGTCTCAATACGATGATACACGATATCATTAACCAGAGCTTTGACAAACCGGAGATAGCCATGTCACCCGGAATGGAGACGGCGATGCACGGACTGCGCAGATGGATGTTCGAGAACGTCTACCGCAACGGGATTGCCAAGGCCGAGGAAGGAAAAGCACAGCACTTGATAGTGATGCTTTATGAGCATTATATGAAACATATTCACGAATTACCAGAAGAATATCTGGATATGATGAGAGAGCGCGGGGAAAAAGAAGAACGGGTCGTCTGCGACTACATTGCAGGCATGACGGACATTTATGCCATCGACCGTTTCAACGAGCTCTTTGTACCAAAATCCTGGAAAGTATAAGGAGGTTTTCATGTATTATCCGGAAGAAGTGATAGAAGAAGTCAGAATGAGGAGCGACATCGTGGATGTTATTTCCGGGTATGTGAAGCTTCAGAAGAAGGGGGCCAATTACTTTGGTCTCTGCCCTTTTCATCATGAGAAATCACCGTCGTTTTCCGTGGCGCCCCAGAAGCAGATGTACCACTGTTTCGGCTGCGGGGTCAGCGGTAATGTGATTACCTTTATTATGGAATACGAGAATTATTCGTTCCGCGAGGCCGTTGAGATGCTGGCGGACCGTTCGGGCGTCAAGCTTCCGAAGATGGAGTATTCCAAAGAGGCAAAGGCACAGGCGGATCTTAAGGCGGCTCTGTTAGAGATCAACAAACAGGCAGCCAACTATTTTTATTTCCAGCTAAAGCAGCCCCAGGGCCAGGTTGGATACGATTACCTGCGCAGGCGGGAACTGACCGATGAGACGATCCTCCGGTTCGGCCTGGGGTATTCCAATAAAACGAGCGACGATTTATACCGCTACTTAAAAAGCAAGGGCTATGACGACGGCATTTTAAAGGAGACAGGCCTTGTGACGATTGAGGAGCGGGGTTCCAGGGACAAGTTCTGGAACCGGGTCATGTTCCCGATTATGGACGTCAACAACCGCGTGATCGGTTTTGGCGGACGGGTTATGGGGGACGGGGAGCCGAAATATCTGAACTCGCCCGAGACCAGGCTTTTTGACAAGAGCCGGAATCTCTACGGACTGAATTACGCAAGAACCTCCAGGCAGAAATTCATCCTGCTCTGTGAGGGCTATATGGATGTCATATCCATGCACCAGGCCGGTTTTACCAATGCGGTGGCCTCGCTGGGAACGGCAATGACCGAACAGCACGCGGCCCTTCTGAAACGGTATACGGATCAGGTGGTGCTGACCTATGACAGCGACGGCGCGGGAGTGAAAGCGGCCCTGCGCGCCATACCGATACTCAAGAATGCCGGGATTTCGACAAAGGTGCTGAATATGAGGCCCTATAAGGATCCCGACGAATTTATGAAAAACCTGGGGCCGGACGAGTTCCGTAAACGAATTGAGAACGCCCGAAACAGTTTCCTCTTTGAGATTGATGTCTTAAAAGAGGGCTGCAACATGGAGGATCCGGAACAGAAGACCGATTTCTACAACAAAACGGCCAGAAAGCTTCTGGATTTCCCGGAGGCTCTGGAACGGGACAATTATATCCAGGCCGTGTCGAGGGAATTTTTCATCAACTATGAGAACCTGAAGACACTGGTCAACCAGCTGGGCAGCCGCCTGGGGATGGGAGCCGCAAGGAGCAGGGGAGCGGAGGAAGAGGAACCTGCGCCATCCCGGACGGGGGCGCCCGTTAAGAAAAAAGAGAAGGAAGAGGGAATCAGGAAATCCGAACGCCTTCTGCTCACCTGGCTGATAGAGGAGCCGGAGCTTTTCGACAAAATAAAAGGAATCATCACCCCGAAGGATTTTGTCAAACCTCTTTACCGTGAAGCGGCGGAGATGGTGTTTGACGGCCATGAGAAAGGGGAGGTAAACCCGGCGGCCATCCTGAACCACTTTATCGACGACGAGGGGAACTACAGGGAAGTGGCGGCGCTTTTCAATGCCAGCCTGGACGAGTCGTTAAATAACGAAGAACAGAAGAAAGCATTTTCAGAAACCGTACTTCGGATAAAAAGGAGCAGCCTGGAACATCAGATCCGGCACGCCGCCGGTCTTGAAGAGCTTCAGAAGCTGATTAGGGAGCAGGCCGAACTCGCAAATCTGCATATTTCACTTGATTAAGGAGAAAATACGTTACTATTAAGCCTTTGATTGTCATTATTCACAGCCCTGCCGGAAATCAAACAGCGGCCGTGATATTGCGGCCTTTGGTTTCATAGCAGCGAATATACAATAAAGCTATGGAGGGATGGGAGAATTATGGAAGAAAAGACAGTGACATTTGAAGAGAAGCTTATAAAGCTTCTAGAACTGGCGAAAAGTAAGAAGAATGTATTGGACAACAAAGAAATTCTTGACTTTTTCCATGGTGAAATATTGAGCCCGGATCAGTTGGATCAGATGTATGATTTTCTCGAGAATAACAAGGTCGATGTGCTGCAGTTCGACGAGGATATCGATATTGACCCGGATCTCTTCATCGAGGAGGAATTAAACGAAGAGGAAGAGATCGATGTTGAGAATATAGATTTAAGCGTACCGGATGGAATCAATATAGAAGATCCCGTCAGGATGTACCTGAAGGAAATTGGAAAAGTCCCGCTTTTATCGCCGGATGAAGAGATTGAGCTGGCAAAACAGATGGAGATGGGCAATGAATACGCCAAAAAACGGCTGGCCGAGGCCAACCTGCGTCTGGTGGTAAGTATCGCAAAGCGCTATGTGGGCCGCGGGATGCAGTTTCTGGACCTTATTCAGGAGGGCAACCTGGGACTGATCAAGGCCGTGGAGAAATACGACTATTCCAAAGGTTTTAAGTTCAGTACCTATGCGACCTGGTGGATCCGCCAGGCCATCACGCGTTCCATCGCTGATCAGGCGAGGACGATCCGGATTCCGGTGCACATGGTTGAGACGATTAACCGCCTGATCCGTACCTCCAGACAGCTTCTTCAGGAGCTTGGCCGCGAGCCCTTTCCTGAGGAAGTGGCGGAGCGCATGGAGATACCGGTGGAGCGTGTCAGGGAGATTATGAAGATTTCCCAGGATCCCGTATCGCTTGAGACGCCTATCGGTGAGGAGGAAGACAGCCACCTCGGCGATTTTATCCAGGATGACCATGTACAGGTTCCTCTGGATGCGGCCACCTTTACCCTGCTCCATGAGCAGCTGATGGAGGTGCTCGACACGCTGACGGACAGAGAGCAGAAGGTTCTCCGCCTGCGGTTCGGCCTGGACGACGGAAGGCCCAGGACACTGGAGGAAGTGGGCAAAGAATTTAACGTAACCAGGGAGCGCATCCGCCAGATCGAGGCGAAGGCCCTGAGAAAACTGAGGCATCCAAGCCGCAGCAAAAAACTGAAAGATTATCTGGATTAAATAAAAATTACCGAGGATATTTTAAATGAAACTATCACACCGTTTAATGACGATTGCTTCCTTTGTCCGCAAGGGAAGCAAAATTGCTGATATAGGAACTGATCACGGATACATACCGATTTATCTGGTAAAGGAAGGAATTTCCCCCTCCGCGCTGGCCATGGATGTGCGGAAAGGGCCGTTGGAGCGTGCTGAGAACCATATCCTCGAATACGGACTCGCCGATAAGATAAAGGTGAGGCTCAGCGACGGCCTCCTGAAGCTCAAACCGGGCGAGGCCGACACCATTGTTATCGCAGGAATGGGCGGGGAACTGATCGTGCGCATCCTGGAAGCGGGAAGGCACGTGTGGGAGAGCACGGAACGCCTGATTCTGTCACCCCAGTCGGAAATCGGAAGCGTAAGGCATTATCTGGAGGAGAACGGTTTCACCATTCTGCGGGAAACCATGGTAAAGGATGAGGGCAAATATTACACGGTCATCGAGGCAGGACACGGCGCCATGCATTATGGCCGGGAATGCTTTTATGAGTATGGAAAATGCCTGATTCAGGAAGATAACGAAGTATTCCGGGAGTTTCTGGAGAAGGAGAGACGCTCGGTGGATGAATTGATTGCGGCACTGTCCGGGAATCACTCCGACAGCGCCGCAAGACGCCTCGGGGAGCTTTTAACGAGGCGGGACATGATAAAGGAGGCACAGGATGAAATGCAGGGAACTGATTAAAAAACTGGAAGCGCTTGCCCCGCCGTCCATGGCGTGTGAGTGGGATAACCCGGGGCTTCTGGCGGGCAGAAGCGGCAAAGAGGTGAAAACGGTATATCTGGCTCTGGATGCCACGGACTCCGTCATAGAGGACGCGGTGCACTGCGGAGCCGACATGCTCATCACCCATCATCCACTGATATTCAGACCGTTAAAAAAAGTGAATGACGAAGACTTTATCAGCAGGCGGATACTGAAACTGATACAGAACGACATTTCTTATTATGCAATGCACACAAATTTCGACGCGGCTCCCGGATGTATGGCTGATTTGGCGGGCGCCCGCCTGGGCCTTACGGATACGGAGGTTCTGGAGGTTATGGGAAAGACGGATGATGGTAAGGATTATGGAATCGGCATCTGCGGAAAACTTCCGCATGCCATGACGCTCAGGGAGGCGGGAGAGGCGGTTAAAAAAGCCTATGGAATCCCTTTTGTCACCATATTCGGCGACGTGGAAGACGGCGGTCCTGCCGTCAGGACGGCGGCTGTATGTCCCGGCTCCGGGGGAAGCACATTAAACGAAGCGCTCAGATGGGGAGCTGACGTGTATATTACCGGGGATATCGGCCACCATGAGGGAATTGACGCTGTGGCGAACGGCATGGCGGTGATTGACGCCGGACACTACGGGATTGAGCATATTTTCACCGGATTTATGGAGAAATTCCTGGGGGAAAACCTGGAAGAGAAACTTCACGTTATAAAAGAGCGGGATGTATTTCCGAACCATGTGATATAATAAAAAACCAAAACTTCAGAATGGAGGAGTTATATGCCGATTGTAACAATAGGGGAAGAGACAAGGGAGTATGTGGAGGGAACGCCGTTCCACAAGATTGCCAAGGATTTTCAGGATCATTATGAGTATGAGATCCTGCTTGTCTGGGTGGACGGGCGTCTGAAGGAACTCCATAAGACACTGAAGGAAGACTGCAGCCTCAGGTTTATCACAGCCGCCGACAAGGCCGGCTTTTTAAGCTACCAGAGGAGCGCCCTGTTTCTTATGTTGAAAGCGTTTTACGACGTTGTGGGCAAGGAGAATGTCAGCAGCCTGACCGTATGCTTTTCCGTGGGCAACGGTCTCTATATTGAGACGGAGGGCTCTCTGATACTGAATCAGGAGCTGCTCGATCGGGTGAAGGAAGAGATGAGGCGTCTCGTTTCGCTCAGCCTGCCCATCTTAAAACGCAGCGAGAATACGGATGAGGCGGTTGAACTGTTCCATCAGCACGGGATGTATGATAAGGAAAAATTATTTTATTACCGCCGCGCTTCCAGGGTCAATATCTACAGTATCGAAAATTTTGAGGACTATTTTTACGGATATATGGTGCAGAATACGGGATATATCAAATATTTTGACCTGCAGCTCTATGATGAAGGATTTGTCCTGATTCTGCCGTCGAGAAAGAATCCGGAGAAGCTGATGCCCTTAAGCCCGAGGCGGAAACTTTTCGAGGTGCAGAAAGAGTCGGAGCAGTGGGGAAAGAAACTGGGCGTTTTCAATGTGGGAACGTTAAATGAGGCGATTTCCCAGGGCAGAATGAATGAACTGATTCTGATGCAGGAGGCGCTCCAGGAAAAGAAGATAGGCGATATTGCGGAACAGATTGCGGCATCCGGCAAGAACAAATTTGTCATGATCGCCGGGCCGTCGTCGTCGGGTAAGACCACATTTTCCCACCGTCTGTCCATCCAGCTTAGCGCTCTGGGCTTAAAGCCGCATCCTATCGGGGTAGACGACTATTTTGTAAACCGGATCAACAGCCCAAGGGATGAAGACGGAAACTATGATTATGAGGCGCTTGAGTGCATCGATATCAAGCAGTTTAACGAAGATATGACCGCCCTCTTGGCAGGGGAAAGGGTGGAAATTCCGAGGTACAATTTTGTCAGCGGCGAGAGAGAGTACAAGGGAGATTTCCTGCAGCTCGGTGAGGAAGATATTCTGGTAATCGAAGGGATTCACTGCCTCAACGACAAATTGTCCTACTCCCTGCCGAAGGAGAGTAAATTCAGGATTTATATCAGCGCATTGACACAGTTAAATGTCGATGAGCACAACCGGATTCCGACAACCGACGGCAGACTGCTCCGGAGAATGATCCGGGATGACAGGACGAGAGGATCCTCGGCCCAGGTCACAATCAGAATGTGGGATTCCGTGAGAAGAGGGGAGGAGCGGAATATTTTCCCGTATCAGGAGGAGGCAGACGTCATGTTTAACTCGGCCCTGCTCTATGAGCTGGCGGTGCTGAAGCAGTATGCGGAGCCGCTTCTTTACAGCGTTCCCAGAGATTCCGAAGAATACCCGGAGGCAAAGCGCCTGCTTAAATTCCTGGATTATTTCCTGGGTGTGAGCAGCGAGAGAATTCCGCAGAACTCCATCCTCAGAGAATTTGTCGGAGGAAGCTGTTTCAGGGTGTAGGCGCTTATAACACCAAAAGAATTTACCCTAGTTACTGCGTTCATTTCTTCATGCTTTGTTATCCCCCGAATTGGAGGCTGCTTTAAAAATGAACCGCAAAAGAATACGGATAGGCGTCTTGGACGGCATCTGTCCCAGTCATGCCAGGTAGAATCGCATGACCGGGACAGATGCCGTTTTCTGCCTCACGGACCCGAACGGTTCGGTCGGCAGGCGGTTGCAATTTTGATCGTGCCGCAGGCAATCTGGGGATTTAGACAATAAGTAATGACCCCCAGTTTGTAAATTCGTGGATTTACCTGTATACTAAAGTTTGTTAAGAACAAAGGTAACAGGGATTACCGCATACAAATGGAGGTCATCAAATGAATTATAACACAGTTTACGTAGGAATGGATGTTCATAAGGAAAGTTTTTCACTTTGCAGCTTCACAATCGAAGAAGACAAAGCGTCCCATGTCCAGAAAGTCGAATCGGATTACAAACAAGTCCTAAAATATCTCGAGTTTCTGCGTACCATTTACGGAAAGGATGCGTATTTCATATGCGGTTATGAGGCTGGCTGTCTCGGCTTCACTTTATATCATCAGTTAACGGAACATCATGTTAACTGCGTAATCCTCGCTCCGACTACCATGTTACAGAAGCGTGGGAAGAAAAAAATAAAAACAGACAAACGCGACGCTGCCCTGATTGGCCGCTGCTTGGCCCAGCATAATTATAGCCCGGTCCATGTCCCTACGGAGCAGGATGAAGAAATCAAGGAATATCTCCGGATGCGAACCGACCACAAGCTGGCGCTTAAAAAGATAAAGCAGCAGATCCTGGCATTCTGCTTGCGCCATAATTATCGCTATGAGAGAGGCGGCAGCCACTGGACTCAAACCCATATCAAATGGCTCAGGGCATTGACCCCGGATGGCCTGTACAAGGAGATTCTCGACGAATATCTGTTGACCTTCGATCAGCTCAGCAATAAACTGGAGCGTCTTGAGCAGCGTATTGAGGAGCTTGGGTCCAGGGAGGAATATCGGGAAGATGTCAAAAAGCTCACCTGTTTACTTGGCGTCAAAACCCAGACCGCCTTGTCTGTCATAGTGGAGGTTGGCGATTTCAAGCGGTTTGCGACAGCAGACCGGTTTGCATCGTACCTGGGGCTGGTACCAGGCGAAGATTCCAGCGGGGACGGACGACAGAGGCTTGGCATCACCAAGGCAGGGAACACCCACGTGCGCCGGTTGCTGGTTGAAGCGGCGCAGAGTTATAGCCGTGGGCAAATCGGATACAAGTCTAGGGAATTAAAAGCCCGCCAGAGTGGAAATACACCACAGGTGATTGCTTACGCAGACAAGGCCAATGAGCGCCTAAGGCGGCGCTATTACAAAATGGTGCTTGGACAGAACAAGCGCAGCAATGTAGCAAAAACAGCAATCGCAAGGGAACTGGCCTGTTTCATGTGGGGAATGATGACGGATCACATAGCCTGATACGGTTACAGCACCGTGCGGCTCCGGTCAAGGCTGCTGCGCACCGCCTGCGGCGTCAGGGCCCTGACAGTAACCGCCCGCTACAGTAGCGGGTAAACAAGCCGATGTAAGCTGGCTAGCGCCACATACATCTAGCCACAATCCAAAGTAACAACTGAAGACATCTTGAAAGGGTTTCGGCCATTTCAAGGTTCGGGCTATCTACGCCTCAACTATGTAGGCACAAATATTTGTGATCCACGCAATTAGACGGTAGAGCCCACGGCGGACCATTGACCTGTAGGTAACCAATCCACGAATATCAGAGTGGCCAATGCCGGGAACTGACACTCCGAAGCTCTTTCCAGATGTCTTCAGAAACAAAAAATAAAAGTATGTGGTGAAGTTCCGCAATTTACACTTGACAAAAGTCATTACATATCAGTTGAGGAATGAGAACGCCGCCGGGACGGCCGGGGGCGGGATGGTGAGAGGGAGGTTGTGAGTCTTCAGTCACGGCTTGCAGGTTGTCGTGGGTGGGGAATCCGGGCAGAAAAAGTTCCTGCGGGAAACGCTTGCGCTCTTTGGAGTGCATAACGGTACTAAGACGTCAAAGAACGCCGTCTAAGTGCCGATGGACTCCCAGGTTCCCTCCGGAATCTTTTTCTCCCTTCTTCCCCACAGGAAGGTTATGGCCCGGGACTGAAGACGCGTTGGTTTTCGCCATCCCGAACCCCGGCCTGCGGCCGCTGAATTGTTCTTATTCCTTCAAAGGGGGAGGAGGAGCGTCGCAACCACTATGTTTCTAAGAATGCTTCAAAATTTCTGCTATCCGGTCTCTGACTGGTTTGGTGAGATACCGTCAGACCGTAAAAGTATCGCAGCTTCGTAGTGGCCGCGACAGGGCCCTCCCCATTTAAGGTTAGAGACAATCAGCGTCCGGAGCGGACTATGTCCAGTGCCGTGCCCCCCGCCTGAGTCTTTTGTCCCCGGCGATAACCTGCCGGATTCCCCCCCTCACGACAACCTCCAATCGGAGACAAAAGACTCAGCCAGCCCCCTCACCACACCGGACATGGTCCGTTCCGGACGCGTTCTCCTCGCCTCCGTTAAATCCTTATGCGGACATGATTAATAATCAGCTAATCGTCTGGAAGGATGTCCCGCTGCTTCTGATCTTTAATCTGGTATTATTCGTGCCGTTTATTTTTACAAAGGAATTTAGGGGGCCGGAAAAGAAGGTTAACAGCCTTTAGAAAAATTTAGAAGAGTTCAGCCTGATGCGGCAGATTTAAAATGAGACGTTAAAATGTTTTGAGCAAGACGATAAGCCGGGTTATGTCGTTGAATGGCCATCTATCTAGTTTTACCGTCGCCGGTAAATTCAAGCGACCTACCCGGAGGCAGACGGGCCGCCTTACGCCTCCTGTTCGGTCTTGCTTCGGATGGGGTTTACATGTGCCCCGGCTGTTACCAGCCAGGCGGTAGTCTCTTACACTGCCCTTCCACCCTTACTGGAACCGGCACAAAGTGCCTGTCCAGCGGTATATTTCTGTTGCACTGTCCTTGGAGTCGCCTCCACCAGACGTTATCTGGCATCCTGCCCTGTGAAGCCCGGACTTTCCTCACCTGCAGCCTTTCGGTCCTGCAGCCGCGGCCATTTGTCTTACTCAAAACGTTACAAGTTTATCATATTTTTCTGCTTTTGTCCAGGGATTTAGTTGAGATGTGAGGACGCCTCTGTAAGACGGCGGACGGGGGAGTGGGAGGTTGGATATGAGTCTTCAGTCCCGGTTTGTAGGTTGTGGTGAGGGGGAATCCAGGAGAAAAGATTCCTTCCCCGGGCAGGTTGTCGACGGGACTGAAGACTCAGGGAAGTGTGTTGCCCCGTCCGCCGGCTTCAGGGGCTGATTGTCTCTTTCGTCAAGTGGGGAGGGAGGTATTGTCGCGTCCACTATGGAGTCGTGAAGCTTTTACCTTTTGAAGATGTTTCGGGCTGAATTCAGAGATAAATCTAAAGCTAAATTATATGATGAATCAAAAATTCAACGGTTATTCAAGGATAGGTAAAACACCAAAGAGCATATTCATCAATTGAATACCATACAGGAGTCATTCTTCTGGAATTCGGGGAAATGTAGTGGCAGCGACAGTACCTCCCCCCTTTGAAGGAATAAGAACAATTCAGCGGCCGCAGGCCGGGGTTCGGGATGGCGACAACCTTCGCGTCCTCAGTCCCGGCCATAACCTTCCCGTGGAGGATCCGGGAGAAAAAGATTCCGCAGGGAACCTGGGAGTTCATCGGCACTTACCGAGGTATTTTCGAGGTTAGTGTCCGCTATGTACTCCAAAGAGCGCAAGCGTTTCCCGGAGGAACTTTTTCTGCCCGGATTCCCCACCCGCGACAACCTGCAAACCGGGACTGAAGACTCATAGTCCCCCTCTCACCATCCCGCCCCCCGACCGTCCCGGCGGCGTTCTCATTCCTCAATAAAATCCTTATTTTGAATATTTCTCCTCACAGTACTGGCATCTGTAGATTTCTTTTTTCTCATCCGCAAGATAGAAGATATGCGGGAGCTCCTGCTCGATGGAGGTGATGCAGCGAGGGTTTTTGCAGTAGATTACATTGGTGATTTTCTTCGGCATCTTCACCCTCTTTTTTTCTACGATATGGCCGTCCTTGATGATATTGATCGTGATATTGTGGTCGATATAGCCCAGGATATCCAGGTTCACCAGGTCGAGTCCGCCGTCGATCTTGATAATGTCTTTTTTGCCCATCTTCCGGCTCTTGGCATTCTTGATAATGGCGGTCTGACAGTCCAGTTTTTCCAGACCCAGTTTAAAATAAATATCCATGCTTTTTCCGGCCTGGATATGATCCAGGACAATGCCTTCTGTTAATCCGCTGATATTTAACATGGTTTCTCCACCTCCAGTAATGTCATAATCAATGCCATCCTCACATACACTCCGTACTGCACCTGCTTAAAATAAGCGGCGCGCGGGTCGTCGTCTACTTCCACGGAGATTTCATTTACCCTGGGAAGAGGGTGCAGGACAAACATATCGTCTTTTGCGAGATCCATCTTCTTCTTGTCGAGGATATAGCAGTCCTTCATGCGGATGTAATCTTCCTCGTTGAAGAAGCGCTCCTTCTGGACTCTGGTCATATAGAGGATGTCCAGTTCGGGCATTGCGTCGTCCAGGTTCTCGAGCTCCCTGTATTCAACATGGTTTGCGTCCAGCACATCCTCGCGGATGTATTCCGGCACGCGCAGCTCCGGCGGGGAAATCAGCACGAAGCGGATTCCGGTATAGCGGACCAGGGCGTTAATCAACGAATGGACCGTACGCCCGAACTTCAGGTCACCGCAGAGTCCGACCGTCAGATTGTCAATTCTTCCTTTTAAAGAGCGGATTGTCATGAGATCGGTTAATGTCTGGGTGGGATGCTGATGGCCGCCGTCGCCGGCATTGATAACTGGAATAGAAGATTTGGTAGAAGCTACCATAGGGGCGCCTTCTTTGGGATGACGCATGGCGCATATATCTGCAAAGCAGGAAATAACCCGGATTGTATCAGAAACACTTTCGCCCTTGGCAGCAGAACTGGAATCGGCGGAAGCAAAACCTAATACGCTGCCTCCCAGGTTTAACATTGCCGCTTCAAAGCTTAAACGTGTTCTGGTGCTTGGCTCGTAAAACAGTGTTGCTATCTTTTTGCCGTCACATACGTGGGCGTACCTGCCGGGGTTCTTCTCAATGTCAGAAGCCAGATCAAGCAGCAGCTCGATCTCCTCGACAGAAAAATCTAAGGGATTTAACAAATGTCTCATTTGGCTCTCCTTTTTTATGCTTTTTGAAAAATATTATATAGCATTTCAGGTCAGATTACCATAGGTTTTGTAAAAAAAATGGAACACAGTGCGGCGCTGCGTCCCTGATACTTTGTATTCGGGTCCTTTTATGGAGCATTTTCTTTTAAATGGTTCTGTAGTATGATTGAACAAATAGGCGGGGAGGAGAAGTACGGGAATACAAAGCTTTTTATAAGCCGTACGCAGTTTTTGGAAAGTCCGGCAGTAACGGTAAATCAGTCTGCGGCCAGCCACCCGGCAGCGCCTCAGGGCAAGCGTTTTTCAGAGGCGCTCCGGCGTCTTATCCTTTTGGTTCGGATTCTCCGGCGGGGGCATTTTTTTTCCTGGACTGTCTGTCTTCTTCCACAAGCCTTTCTAATTCCTCCAGCATTTCTTCAGACATCATTGTAGGCTTTTTTCGTTTTGTCACAATGTGAATGATGTGAAAAACAAAGCCGGTTACAACAACATCAGCGGCCGATAAATAATACAGAATATTGTTTTTAAACTGGTGCCATTTACGTTTCATTTTTTCTCCTCCTGTTTTTGCGTAAACACGGTATATAAATGGATGATACGGCAAAATCGCAGTCCGTAGATTAACCGCAGTCAGCTTATACCCTCCTTATAGAAAATAGTTTAGTAAATATATGTACTAAAATCAATAGTAAATATGTTTACTATGTTATTCTTTTTTCACCAAAGGGGATAATGGAATTATGGAATATGTAAAAATTATCAAAGACCTGAGAGAGGACTGCGACATGACACAGCAGATGGTTGCCGATTATCTGGGCACCAGTCAGACAATGTACGCGAGGTATGAGAGGGGAGCGTCGGAACTGCCGATCCGACATCTGCTGAAATTGTGCGACTTGTACGGTGTGAGCGCGGATTATATCTTGGGCAGAGGAAAAAGATAGGGCAGCCTGAAGCGTGGGCTGCCTTTTTCGCAGGCAGATTCCGGAAAAGGAAATCTGGAACGGAAATTCAGAAAGGAAAAAACTGGCAAAAAGCAAAGTGGAATGAAGATTCCGGTACGGATGGTTTGATGATGAAAGAAAAGTTGCGATATCTGCATGGGAGAACGAAGGAAATCGAAAATATAGATTTTAGGGAGAGCCGAGAACCGGCATCTGCCGGTTTTCGGCTCTCCCCGCCCCTGATTATTTAGCTGTGAGGAGTCCTAAGGCCATCAGGTAGCCGCCCCTGAAGCCGTACTCCTCCCAATCGGCGATTACATCCACCAGGAGCGTCTCCATGACTTCCCCATCAGGATGGGCGTGCATCATTTCTATCAGTTTTTTTTCTGCATTGGTAGGAGCATGGTTGCCGGCGATCTCTTCGCGCGGTCCGGTTGCGTACCAGGAGTAGATTTCTTCTATATTCATAATGTTACCCCCTTTTCATTTGTATGTGCTAGGATTTACGAGCTTCCAGCCTGAAAGTTCAGCACAGGCAGCCGGGAAAGTATGAAACCTGAAAAACAGGGACAACAGGGCAGACGGCTATTGTTTATCTGCTTCCTCCGCAATTTTTTTCAGTTCATTCAGTATTTCATTTTGGCTATATCTTGTCCTTTTTTGAGGTAATTTTCCTGTTTTAATAAAATGGATGATATAGCCGGAGAGTCCGGTTAAAAAAACATCAAGGACAGACCAATAATAAATAAGATTATTTTTTATATGGTTCCTCTTCATACTCTTTTCCTCCCTACTTTAAAGAATATCACTGTGTTCCCCTATTTTCACTGGTAAATATTGGAAAATATTTTATGGCCAAAACAGGGAAAATATTGTGTACTTAAAATAAGTCCATTTGCAACATTGTATCATAAAACGTACTTAAAATGTACTTGATATTAAACTTTGGAGGAAAAAAACATGGAAAAGAATAAACATCTTGGATTGAGAATAGATGAAAATACGCACCGGAAGCTGACGATTCTGGCGGAATACGAGGGACGCTCCATCAACGGAGAAGTCCTGTATCTGATCAGACAGGCGATTGCGGAACATGAGAAGCAGCATGGGAAGATAGAATAGATAAGGCGGCAGGGATTTTCCTGCCGCCTTTAGAGTGTCGACAAAGTCGCCACTCTGTAGAATTCATGGCATATGCCATAAATTCTGGTCACTGAAGGTAGAACTGCCGATTTCCTCGCACAAGGGCTAAAGCCCCTGGAAATCGGCAGTTCAGCACTACGGCGGAACTACATTCTTGCCAGGAGAGTGTTCCTCCACAGAAAACTAGTGAGTTGAGGACTTCCCTTTCGTATTCATTTTATTGGTCAGATAATCGGGAAAAATAGCAGTGAAGCAAAAGATAATTATAAAAAAATAGTTTAATAAAGGTGAGCTGAATAAAAAAGAAGTCTGTGTGAGTAAAACAAAGACAATTCATTGAAGAATATCGGATTATTCATAAAATCACTCAGATCCTGCTTCATTTAGCTCTCATTAATATCTTGAATATTAAAATAAGTACAAAGTTAAGGGGTGTTGAGAGATAGTTGTTTTTCTTACGATGTTGTTTGGCCTTCTATTTATATTCTATAATATGCCGAAATTTATATGTGTTATTTGAGGAGGATTTTCTTGGAGTGTTTGGTTTCTTGGGAAAAATGGAGAGGAGTAATTTATGAGGTCTTTACTGGATATAAAAAAAGAGGCTTTGATGTGTGCTAAGAGGCATAATGTTTCCAACGAAATTAAGTGTATGCAGTAGAAGCTTAGAAAAGAGATTAATGGTGATAGGAATATTTATTTGTATTATAAGGTTGAATGTGAAAAGGGATTAGAATATGAAACAATAACGTTTTCTCTTTCTGCAATAGAAATGTTCTTGATTGACCTAGTAGTTAAAGTGAGCTTGCTGCTATATATATGCTTTTGAGAGTGAGCTGAATGTAACAGATATTATAAGATTGTGTTAGTAACAACCTCAACGGTTTTAACGGATTTCTGCCGCCTCCCGCGTAAGAAATCTTTAAGGAACTTTAAGAAAAATGAGGTGGGACAATGGGAGTCTATTATGTATAATAATATAGAACAGCAAAACCAGGATATGACACAGGAGGAAACAATGTGGAACTTAGCCATGAAGAACTTGTAAAAGAGAAGATTCCCGCCATACAGGTGAAGAATTTATACAAGGTCTACCGCGTTGGTGAGACGAAAGTATACGCCCTGAACGGTGTTGATTTTACAATGTATAAGGGAGAATTCTGCGCGATAGTCGGAACGTCCGGTTCCGGTAAATCGACTCTGTTGAATATGCTGGCGGGTCTTGAGAAGCCGACGAAAGGCGAGATAGTCATCGCGGGAAAGCATATTGAGAAGCTGAATGAAAACCAGCTGGTATCCTTCAGACGGGAGCGGGTCGGATTCATCTTCCAGTCCTATAACCTTTTAAATACGATGAATGCGGTGGAGAACATCGCTCTGCCCCTTTCCTTTCAGGGAATTGGCAAAAAGAAAAGAATCGAGCGGGCGAAAAAGTACCTTGATCTGGTAGGCCTTGATAAGGTGGGCAACCATATGCCGAACCAGATGTCGGGCGGCCAGCAGCAGAGGGTCGGAATCGCCAGGGCGCTGGTGGTGCATCCCCAGATCATCTTTGCCGATGAGCCGACGGGAAACCTGGATTCCAGGACGACGATGGAGGTGTTGAAGCTGATGCAGAAAATCGTGCGGGAACACAACCAGACGCTTGTCATGGTTACCCACGACGACCACCTGGCTACATATGCAGACAGAATATTTCATATTATCGACGGAAAGATCGTAAAGATAGAAGAAAATCACCAGCGTGCCGGTGGTGATACGGAAGACGGGGAGGAAAAGACTGAATGAAAATGTGGAAGAGAGTGCCGGTGATTGCATTGATTGTCGTACTGCTGGCAATGATGGGAACGCAGGTGGCGACGGCGGAGATGCTGGATATGAACCAGTTTAACGACGATACAATCACAGTGAGTAAAGTGCCGAAGGGAAAAGCGGGAAATAAGATTTCCATCAAGATGACAATCCATAATAAGGGCACAAAGGGAGACAACAATTTAGAGAAGATCAGGCTGGCCAACTCCTATGAATATGAGCGGATTATGGAGCGGCAGTTCGGTGAGGCCGACGACTCGGACGAGGGAGAACTCCGGTGGTATGACAAATCATTCCCCTTTGAGGCTGATTCCACCACGTTTAAAGAAAAAGACATCAATGTAAAGCCGGGTTCCTCCAAGAGCGTTACGCTGAGCTATAAATTAAGACGGGATTTGACGGCAGGCTATTACCAGGCGTTTTTTATCATTGACGACAGTATCGAAGTAGGCGTCAATATCTGGGTTTCCGCCTACGATGGTTCCACGGAAGAGGATGAGAATACAAAGCTGGACTACGATTTTGCAATCGGTGAAAATCAGTTCACCCCGTCCGCTGCCTATTCCCAGGTGATGAACTTTGGAGTGAATTTAAGGAACAGCGGCCTGAAAAAGGTCTATGATGTCCGCGTAGACATGCAGCTGGATCCCGACATCACGAAGTTCCCGTTTGATATTAACGAAGGGAATTACCTCCGGTACATGGGAGACATGGATCCGGAGCAGACAGTCACCGTTCCTTACAGCATGGCGGTGAGAGAGGAAGTCAAATCGGGTTTCTTCCCAATCCATTATAAGATTTCGTACAGGGAAGAGAGCGGGGGCGATTTCATCGATCCGATCGATAAAGTATTTTATGTCAGGGTAGTGGGCAAGGATGAGGATGAGCTTTCCGCCGACGCCGGGGAAGAGGACAGAACCAAGGCCAGAATCATCGTAGACAGCTTTTACACGGTTCCGGATGTCGTTTTTGCGGGCCAGCCCTTTGAACTTCATGTCACAATGAAGAACGCCTCATCCAATGTAACATCCAGCAACATCATGTTTACATTTGCTTCGGAGGAAGTGGAGAGCAGCCCTGTTTTCACATCAGATACGGGTTCCACCTCCGTGGTGGTAAACCAATTGGCCCCCGGTGCAACGACAGATTTAAAGATGACTTTTAAATCATCGCCGACGGCCAACCAAAAGTCCTATACGATGACAATTAAAGAACAGTATGACAGCCCGGAGTTCAAGAATGCCAAAGAAGAAGTCAAGATATCGATTCCGATCAAACAGGAACCGAGGCTGAATACGGGTACCATTGAGGTCATGCCGGACAGTATCAGCGTGGGCTCCGAGACGAACGTAATGTTTGGAATTAATAATACCGGCAAGGTGCTGCTTTACAATGTCATGGTGCGTTTTGAGGCCGATTCCATCCAGACGACCGACGCCTATGTGGGCAATATCAAGCCGGGCGAGACAGGCAATCTGGATACCATGGTGACCGGTGTGGCTCCGACTGAGGACGACGGGAAAGTGAAGATCATCATTTCATATGAGGATGAGAATGGACTGGCGACCGAGATTGAGAAGGAGATGATGCTCTATGTCAATGAGGAGTCGGACGACTTCGGAGATATGGAGGCGGGAAACATCGACGGCATGGAGGGGATGGACGGCATGGAAGGGGAACAGACCTTCTTCGGTAAGTATAAGATAGTGATATTCCCGGCCGTCGCCCTTATTATTATCATTGCGGCCACAACGGTAATTGTAATCAGGAAAAAGAAGAAGGCGGCGCAGGAAGAAGGAATGGACGATGAGATTCTTTGATCTTTTGTCAATGAGTGTCAACAGCCTGCTTCGGAGAAAACTCAGGACATTTCTTACGGTTCTGGGGGTTGTGATTGGTACGGCTTCCATTGTGGTCATGATTTCTCTGGGAATTGGACTGAACAAGTTCACGATGGAGCAGTATGAATCGTCGGGGAGCCTGACCGCGATCCGGATCTACAATTACGATCGCGGCAATTCCAGTGATAAGACCAATCCGGAAGACAGCTTTATGACGGATGATACGATGAAAGTGTTTGAGCGGATCCCACATGTGGTTTCCGCCTACCCAAAACTCAATATGTATGTGATTATGAAACAGGGAGTTTATGAGGGGAATGTCCAGTTAGTTGGAATCCCCTTATCGGCCATGAAAGACATCAAACTGGGTGAGGGAAAACTTCCCGACGCCGACTCTCAGGATTTGGAGATGGTGGTCGGAAATATGGCTTCGCAGAACTTTTATAATTCAAAGACCGGGGACGGATTTGACTACAGGACGGGCAAGGGCCCCGATGTGGATTTCATGAATAAACCGCTCTTTACGATCTTTGATACCGATGCCTATTACCAGTCGAAATACCCGTCCGGAGGTGATGGGACGTCTCCGGCAAAGCCGCCGAAAAAATATATGCTGAAGACCGCCGGAATGGTGGAAGGCGGACCGGAGGACTGGAATGAATACAGCTACGGCATTTACGTCGATATCGAGAAGCTGAAAACACAGCTCAAGCAGATTTTTAAGAAAAATCCGATCCCGGGACAGCCGACCAACAAAAAAGGCAAACCGTACAACTATTTTGTCTACGAACAGGCCACTGTGAATGTTGACGATATGAAGAATGTTGTGGAGGTCCAGAAGACCATCAACAACATGGGGTACGAGGCAAACAGCCAGATGGAGTGGCTGGAGCAGTCCCAGAAGCAGTCCAACATGGTGCAGGCCGTGCTCGGCGGCATCGGGGCGGTCTCTCTCTTTGTAGCGGCCATCGGTATAGCCAATACGATGATGATGTCTATCTACGAGAGAACCAAGGAGATAGGCGTTATCAAGGTGCTTGGATGCGCAATGGGAAATATCAGAAGCATGTTTCTGATTGAGGCCGGATTTATCGGTTTTGTCGGGGGTGTAATCGGAGTGCTCTTAAGCTACGGAGTCTCTTTCCTGATTAATAAATTCCTGGCAGGAGCCCTGTTATACGGAATGACCAGCAAGCTGTCGATGATACCGCCGTGGCTGGGCTTTGCATCAATCGGATTTGCCGTATTGATCGGTATGATTGCGGGATTCTTCCCGGCCCTCAGGGCGATGAAGCTGAGCCCGTTAGCGGCAATCCGGAATGACTGAAAGAATATTAAAAAGGGACGCTTTTTCGGGCGTCCCTTTTACTGAGTGACAATGAAAAGTCCGCAAAGCGTGCTTTTCATTGTTGAAATCGTGAATCTGCGAAATAAATGCGGAATACGGCTGTCCGGTTCTTTGGACTACATCATTTTATAAAAGTTACAGATGAATCCTGCATCAATAAGTCACATTTCTTTAATGACTTTACTTTATTAAAATGGTATCTTTTAGTTATAGAAGAATTCCACTTAAAAAGAAGTCTTGCGGGAACCGGTAAAATATCATAGAATTGTTATATCAGGCGTCATTTGGAGAATGGAAGCTTATGGAATATGGAGAGACAGGGGATGAAAAAATCCCGTTATACAGACAGATATCCGATGAAATCAGGAAACAGATTGAGGCGGGGGAGTTAGAAAGCGGTATGCGTCTTTTGTCCGAAGCCGCCATGTCCGGACAAAAGGGAGTGTCGGTTGGCACGGTAAAGAAAGCTTATGCGGAGCTGGAAAAACTGGGGTATATTTATAAGGTGCGTGGTGGTGGAGCCTACGTTTCGGGGAAGGCAAAGGAGGCGCTGCCGGAGAGCGGAACGCCGGAGGAGATTATCGCGGAAGCGGTCAGGGAGCTGTCTCAGTGCGGACTTAAGATGAACCGGATTTTTTCTATTATCCGGGAACAGAGCGGACAGGTGTTTTGCAGCGACCGGAGGATCCGGGCAGCGCTTGTGGACAGTAACCCGGAGGTCATGCATTATGTGATGATGGAGCTGAAGCAGTTTCCCTTTCTGGACGTAACACCGTACCAAATCGGCGGACTTCTCTCAGGGGAAACAGTGCCGGGGGCTGATTTCGACCTTGCCCTCGTATCGCACAAATATTACGATGAATTTATCAGCTACGCGGATTCCATCCGCCTGAGGACGGAGAGGATATCGCTCAGAGAAAGCCGTGAGACAATCGCCCGCCTGGCAGTTCTGCCCGACGGGCAGGATATCTGCGTCATCTACAGGAGCCGTGAATTTTTGGAAGAGGTACGGTATGTGCTGAAGGAATTCGGCAAAAAGAATAAACTGCTCTGCATCAATGAGGAGCGTTTCACAAGCGAGGATGAACGTTATATTTATGAGAAGTTTCCGCTCATCATTCCGCCCGATTACATGGATTACAGCGGGCCGGGAATTCTGCAGCTCATCGTGAGGGCGCAGAAGGTCGGCTGTCTGTTGATTCCCTTTGAGATTAAGATCGATAAAGGTTCCCTTATCCATCTAAAGCAGACGCTGGAACGAATACAGACCAGGGAGGCAAAGTTTATCATATGACATTTGCAATTGATAAGAGCTCCGGAATCCCGGTTTACGGCCAGATTGCCGACTGGGTGGAAAGACAGCTCGAAACCGGTTTTTTTAGGGAGGGAGAGCATCTCCCCTCAGAGCGGAAAATGTGTGAGATGACGGGAACGGCCAGAAATACGGTGAAACGGGCTTATGAGGAGCTTTCGCGCCGCGGGATTGCCGGGAACGATAAAAACGGCAGAATCTACGTGAAGAGCCGCGATACAAAGCTCCGGGAGAAAGACGCGGAAAAAAAAGCGCGGGAGTTCATTGTGAGACTTAAGGAATGCGGACTTTCCTGGCACAAAACGGAATATCTGTTTCTGGAACAGATTTGGGAGCACCTTCCGGCGTCGGAAAAGCTCCGACTGGTATGGATCGACTGTAGCGACGAGATACTAAAGGATACGGCCGAGAAAATTGAGAAAAGCTGCAATGTTCTCGTGACTCCCCTGCTCATGGATGACCTGGAACTGAACCCTGATCTTTTGTCGGAAGGGGGATATGATATTGTGGCAACCACAATTAACCACTATGACGAAGTGATGCAGTTGTGGGAGCGCGAAAAGGGAGAGCCGCCCCGGTTTGAGATAGATACGGTGGTCCTGACGATCAGCCGGGAGACAATCAGCCGGATCGCCAGGCTGGAGCCGGATATGCAGGTTATTGCAGTCTACAAGAGCGAACTGTACCGATTCAGCCTTCAGTGTTACCTGGAGGAATTTGCAGTACAGGGGAAAATCGTCTATGTGCCTCTTGATGAGGCGGGAACTTATTTAGAACAGAATACTGGACGTAGGGCGGTGATCCTGCCTCAGGATTTATCATATCAGGAGGGGGAAGTAAGACGCATTTTTGAATACTGCATGGATCACAATATTTTTTGCCTGACGTTCCAGCAGATTATCGACAACGGGTCTCTGGCGCATCTGAAGAAGCGGATTCAGCAGAAGTGGAGCGGAGAAGGGGAAAAGAACCGGGAAGGCTGAATTTACGCCGTCCCCGGTTCTTTTCCCTTTTTGGGAGAAATCAGCAGCAGGATCCCGGCCAGTACGGAGAGCGAGCCGAACAGTTCCGGAAGGTGCATCGGTTCATGAAAGAGGAGGACGCCGAACAGCACACTGGTGGCGGGTTCGAGAGCCGAGGCCATGGCGGCCGCAGCGCCTCCTGCAAGCCGCACGCCTTCCTGAAACAGAAGTCCCGCAATCATGGCGCAGAGGGAGTTAACCACCGTAAAAATGTAACCCGCGGCAGTCATTGTGAGGGAGAAGCCGCCCGACAGGAGGCCGTAAACTCCGACGACAATGCCCATTATAATGGAAAAGAAAAACAGGAGCCGGCAGGTATCCATCTCCTGAAGTGTGGAGTGGCCTAAAAACATGATATAAAAGGTGTAGGTCATGCCGGATAGCAGAGCGAGAGCCACACCCAGGGGAGCAGCCGAGGCAGTGTTCCAGGAGAAACATACCACGCCTGCGGTCACAAGCAATAGCGCGGCCCTGGCGCCCCCGTTTAGGCGTTCGCGAAAGATTATGGCGCCGCACAGCGATGTCAGGGCAGGATAGGTAAAATGCAGCGTTGTGGCAAGCCCACTTCCGATACGGGCGTAGGAGCCGCTGAGCAGGAGAGCGGTGGCGGTCATTCCCACGGCGCCCGCAAGCAGCAGGTCCCGGAATTCATTAAATTTCACACGGAATGTCATGCGCCGGTACAGGATGAAAGCAAACAGAAACGGGATGGCGGCGAAGGCCCGGAAAAAGGTTACGGAGAGCGGTGTGCCCCCTTCTTCGTAAGAATACTTGCAAAATACCGGGCACAGGCCGAACAGGACGGCGGAGCTGAGCGCACAGACGAGGCCCTTAAAACGATTATTCATAATAGTAAACTCCTTTTAAAGACAGCCGCCCTGTTATGGGCGGCTGTTTCAATCTCATTTTGTATGTACTGCTGATGCATAGACAGCACCGCCGGAAGTTCGGGCTTCTATGCCTCCTCGTAGCTGATCTCCATGTGTACCTTTCCCGATTTCTCACGGAAATACGCATATCCGACGCCAAAGATCAGAACCGCAACGTTACCGACGATTTCCCAGGGAGCCAGGTCGCTGAAGAGCAGGAAGGTCTGTGCTACCAGGGAGATAAATCCGATGGTTGAAAAGGTTTTGAGCACTTTCCGGCTCACATGGAATCTCGATTTTTCCCAGAGCTCAGGGATCCTGTCAGGAAGATTTCCCGCGCTCCAGGCAAGGATTGCAAAGAATACGTTACTGAGGATAACCGCCAGGTTTCCGAGCGTGGAGATCGGCACCTTAAACAGAATCACGATAATGCATTCAATGTAGAACATGGTGAGGATCACGACGGGTGTCTTGTATTTTTTGCTGATCGTAGCCATTTTTGCCGGGAACCAGCCGTCGACAGAGGCCTGGAGTATTGGCTTTGTCACCCAGCTCAGGGCCGAGTTGAGCGTGGTGGAAAGGGCAAACATGGCGCCGCCCACGATGAAAAATACATGGAGCGGGTAGGGAAGAACCTCTGCCGATACGAGTGTGAGGGGCTGGCCCGCCACTACCGATACGGGCAGGACGCCGGAAGCCACTACCACGAGTCCTGCATAGAACAAGGCGATAATAGATGTTGCGGCAATGATGACAAACGGGATATCCCTGGTCGGGTTTTTACACTCCGCGCCCAGATGGATGACTACATTGGCGCCGCCAACCGCCCATGTAAACAGGGCGCCGGTCGAAAGAACGGACTTGATGCCGCCGGTCATGAACTCCGGCTGTGCGAAGTAATCGGGCGTCACCCGCGGAAGTCCGTAGGCGATAAATACCGTCAGCGCTACCACCAGGATTGCCATCATCGCGTTCTGAAGCTTTGCAGCCCCTTCAATTCCCATCATGTTCGTCACATAAAATATTGTCATTACGACAACGGCGATGAGAGTTTTGTAAGGCGCCACAGCCGGAAGCAGACCGAGCATATAATCGGAAAAGCTGATTGCGTAGATTGCCAGAGCGGTCCAGGACAAAATATGTACGATTACGAAGAATCCCGCGCTCACATTGTTGGCAAGAAGAGCGAGCTGGGTGTAAAAGCCGCCTCGCAGCCGCACCGTTCCGGCAACGAATAACAGCGGCAAATCGGTAAGAATGGTAAATACAGCCGCGATCAGCATGGAGATACTGGCAGATCTGCCGGTCATTGCAATTCCGATGCCGACCATAGCGAAGATCCCCGAGCCGATGGTCTGGCCGACGCCAATTGATAAAAGTTCCTTTCTTCCGAGCACTCTCTTAAGCTCTTTGGTCGATGTCATTTCAGACATATTATTTCCCCCTTAATTTGTGTTGGTTCGATACCTTCTCTTTGTTATGCGCCGTTATGCGTTCCTGCCTGCAAAATATCCGCCGCAGATGGCCTGACGGATCTGGCCGGCTTTCACGCAGTCTCCGACGGGTATGAACTCAGCATCCATGGTCCGCAGTTTTTCCACTTCCCTGATTTTTGCCTTCATTCCCGTTGCCAGGATAACGGAATCGGCTTTATAAACCGTTTCATTCCCATTTCTGTCCGTGACATGGACGCCGTCATCGTCAACCAGGGTGCATTTTACGCCTGTCACAACATGCAGACGGTCCTTCCGTTTGTCGTATTCCAGCATCATGGCTTTTTTGTGGAGGATGTCGGAATCCTTCGCCACATCATCCATCATCTCCAGGACGGTTGCATCTTTTCCCTCCATTGCAAGAGAGAGCGCTTCCTCACAGCCCAGCAGCCCGCCGCCGATCACAACGATTTTATCACCGAACCGGAGATCCGGGCGGTCCAGATCTGTTACTTTGATTACTTCTTTTCTGTCGAGTCCCGGAATATTCGGGATCACCGGTTCCGCACCTACCGCGCAGATTACGGTGTCCGGCGAGATTTTTTCTATCAACTCCGGCGTGGCCTCCGTGTTCAGCATGACAAGGATGGATTTCTGTTCCACCATGCGGATCATGTATTCCATAAAACGTTTCAAATCCTGTTTGAACGGGATTTCTCTCGCAGCGACATGCAGCATTCCTCCGAGGTGGCTGTTCTTCTCCACGAGAATCACCTCATGCCCCTGGGCCTCTGCTTTTAACGCAGCTTCCATGCCGCCCGGGCCTCCACCGATGACAAGCACCTTTTTCGGACGCGGTTTCGGCTCATACATGGATGATTGCAGTTCCCGGCCTATTTCCGGATTGACTGTACATTCGGAAATGCCGGAGCACATATCCACATAAGGCACGAAGTCGAGAGAGAGGCAGTGGTTGCAGCGGACACAGGGCCTTACCTCATTAAAACGCCCCGCCTTCACCTTATTCGGAAAATCAGGATCCGCCTGAAGCTGGCGTCCCACTACCACGATGTCGGCTTTACCGGATGCGATAATGTCCTCCATGTAAGCCGGATCGGCCAGTGCGCCGACCGTGGCGACCGGGGTCTTAACCGCTTTCTTGACTGCCTCAGCCAGATAGACATTGCATCCATGGTCCAGAAATGCGGATGGGAACATCCGGCAGCCGGAATTTACATCCCGGAAGGAGGTGGCAGAGACATGGATTAAATCTACCCTGCCGTCCAGCATCCTGGCGAATTCTACGGCCTCGTCAAGCCCGTAACCACCCGGTATGAATTCGTCGCCGGACATGCGGAATTCAATTGGGAAATCCGGTCCTACAGCCTTGCGGATACGGTCGATGACCATAAGAGGGAATCTTGCCCTGTTCTCAATCGAACCGCCGTACCGGTCGGTTCGAGTATTGTAAAGCGGTGACAGGAACTGGCTGAGCAGCCATCCGTGGCCGCCGTGGACCATTACCATATCGAAACCGCCGTATTTTGCCACGAAGGCGCCGTGGGCAAAGGCATCGGCTATCTCATTCATAAAATCTTCATCCATCGGAGTTACATCGACGCCGTAAACGCCCGGCTGGGCGCTGGGACCGTAGATAACCCCGTTCGTAAACTGAGGATGTGCACGGGCCCCGGCGTGAAGAATTTCAATATTTGCCAGTGCGTTATGCTGATGGATCCGATCCGTAAGCTGCAGATGGGAACACATAAAGTCTTCGTTGTCCAGATTGCATAAATTTCCGTGGGCGCTTCCTGTATGGGCATGTACCAGAGTCTCTCCCCTCGTCACGACGGCTGCTCCTCCCTTTGCCCTTCTTTCATAGGCCGCCAGGTTTTCCTGGGACAGATAACCGGTTTTATTGGGATCTGTTCCCATGGGGGCGGCTTCAATGCGGTTTTTCAGTGTAATATTGCCGATTCGTAGCGGGCTGAACAAATGTGGATATTGTGATGTCATAATACTTCTCCTTTTGGTATATATTAATTTTGAAATTCGCCTATTTCCCGGGAAGGCATTGATTTATTTGGTATATCCTTATGATAGCATTTTATATAATAATTTTCAATATCTATCATTAATTTCGTGGTTTTACTCTATTTTTCCTTGGATTTTTAGAAAAATTGAATAAAAAGAAATAGTATATTTATAATTAGTATATACCATAATTTTAAATTAATATAGTCCATAATTCGTGGACGAGGAAATTATCGTGGGCTGCTGGAAATATTATTTTAGTGCAGCCTATGGGATACGGACCGGATAGGGAAGGTGGACAGGAGATGAATGAAGCAGATTTAAGAGGGTACGGCAACAGCCGGGCGGGAAGAGAAAGGGGAGAATGAAAAGAGAAGCCATTGTAAAAACAGCCGGATAATCTGTTTTTGCAATGGCTTCCCATTTAATCAAAGCTTACATCTTTTGGCAGCGGAGCATTGTACAGCCCCTGCTTATGAAACTGGAACCATTCCATAATTTTATCCTCGGGAGCGGCTTTCAGGGTGAGGAGGACTTCTTTTGCAAATTCCAGAGGCGCCGTGCCGTTTGCAGTAATGATATTCCGATCACTCACCGCCGGTTGAAGTACATAGTTTTTCTCTCCCGTATATGCTTCTTTCGACCATGTCTTCAAATCATTCAGATCATTGCTGGTATGCTTTCCGTCATTTAATACACCACATGCGCCCAAGAAAACAGAGGCATCGCAGATACCGGCTAAAATCCGGCCTTTTTCGAGGCACTGTTCGACGAGCGGCTTAACCTGCAGCGCCGATTTTTCTCTCCATGATAAGCCGCCGACTAAAACGAGAGCCTCATAATCATCGGGGACGGAGTTTACCGTATAGTCGGGCAGGGCGCGGAAGCCTCCGATAGACCGGACGGCCCCTTCGGTCAGGGATACCGTTTTGACTTCATATTCTGTCTGGCCGAGCATATAGAGGGCGGAAGACAGATAAGCCGCCTCCCAGTCCGCATATTGTTCCAGAATCACAAATAAAATTGTTTTCTTCATTGATTTTCTCCTTTTCAGATGTCATATCGTTTCTATTATAACACGTCCCGCTGTTTATTTATGCTTTTTCTCAAAATGGAAGTCACAGAGTTCCCCACCCGTACCGAGAGACTCTGTTCTCTTAAATTGGATTTTTGACAGCCCTCTGAAATTCTCCCAGTCACTGTCGCAAAAGATTTTGCAGAGTTCGGGGCAGCCGCATTCCGCACAGGTGTCGTACCAAAGGCACTTATGGATCGTAAATCCGAAGCCATCCCTGGAAGGAGGGCCTGGCTTTGTCCGCCAGTTTTCACTGTGTGACATGGAAAAAAGGAATATGCGCTTAAAGAGATGATAGAATCCGGGGATGCGTTCCATTTTTAAATACTGCCTGTTCTTTGGAGGACACACCACCGTCCTGGTATAAGTCCAGGTAACGTCATAGGCCTCGCGGGCGGGCATAATTTCCTGTAAAGACTGGTAAAGGGCTATTCTGGGAAGGATTGCCGTCTTCATGGTATTCTCCTGGGAGGCGCTTTTTCCCATGCAGAAGCGTTCTAAGGCCAGCCGTCTTTTACCAATGTCTGCAATGATTGTCCCACCCATTTCCGTGCCGAAGCGCGACAAAATAAATTCTTCCATATGATCCCTCCATGTCGTTTGATTGATTTGTTCTAGGATAGAGTATAGCGCAGGTTATGCAGAAAGTCAATGAATGATATTCATTCAAAATCTGGTGGAATGACAGGCCAAAGGCGGCGGGAAAGCATCTGCTTCCACCGCCGCCCTTACAATATTTGTGTAACCTTAGTCTACCGTCACATGCTGTCTCCATCTCCCTGAAAGAATATAGAAAAATACGAGAATCCCCCCTCCAAGGGTGGCTGCCGGGACTGCAATTCCGATCCCGAGGATCCCCATATGAAATCCAAGGGCGAGCAGATAGGCGGCTGGAACCCGTATGATGAGTCCCTGCAGCGTGTTGCTGCACAGCGTAATCAGCGTGTGGCCGGTTCCGTTGATGAAACCGTTGGCCGAGAACACGAATGCAGTCAGAAGATAGTCCGCGCAGAAACCACGGATGTACAGGGTGCCGTAACGTATCACGTCCGGTTCACCCCGGGCAAGTACACTCATGAACTGCGGTGTGAAACAAATGGTTGCCAGAAAGAGAGGAATACCGATAAGGAGGGAAAGACTGATTCCCTCTCTCAGGCAGGAGAGGGCGCGCTCCGGTTTTTTTGCGCCGATATTCTGTCCCGTCATGACGGCCATGGCTCCCGACATTGCGGAGCTGGGCAGCATGGCGATGTTGTTGAATTTGCCTGCCAGTTGGGCGGCAGCCGA
The DNA here is from genome assembly GCA_036419695.1 of [Clostridium] symbiosum. Classification (NCBI taxonomy): domain Bacteria; kingdom Bacillati; phylum Bacillota; class Clostridia; order Lachnospirales; family Lachnospiraceae; genus Otoolea; species [Clostridium] symbiosum. The sequence continues at coordinate 3,093,059 of CP143946.1, read as the reverse complement.
AGCGGCGTATCCGTACTGGTTGATCAGGGCCGTCAAAAACATGAAAGAGACGGAGGAGATGCTGTTCTGGACGGCGGCCGGAAAGCCGATCTTGATAATGAGAAAGACTTTGGCGCGCCTGAACCGTAAATTCCTGCGTGACAGCCGGAAAATATTGCTCTTTTTGACAAGGTATACTGCGGAGATAAAAAAACTGACTGCCTGGGAGATAACTGTGGCCCAGGCGGAACCGTCCGGGCCCATCCTGAATCCGGCGACAAACAGCAAATCCAGGAACACGTTGAGCGTTCCCGACACGGCCACAAAGAACAGGGGCCTTTTGGAGTCGCCGGTTCCATTTAAAACTGAGCTGATGGCATTATATTCAAAGACAAAGAAATTGCCAAGCATACAAATGCGCATATAGCTGCAGGCATTGTCAAATGATTCGGCAGGAGTTTTCAGGAGTATCAGGAAAGGGCGGGCTGCAAGGTACATGACAGATGTCATAAGCACGGCGCAAAGGGCAAACAAAGTAAGCAAGGTTCCAATGGTCTCTTCTACATCCTCCCTGCGCTGTGCTCCGACGTACTGGGATATTAAGACGGTTCCGCCCGAAGCGAAACCGATAATTAAAAATGTAAAAGCAGATACAACCTCGCCGCCGATGCCGACTGCCGAACTGGCGGCGGCTCCGCCTACCCACTGAACGATCAGCATGTCAGCAGTCATGTACAGATTTTGAATCAGGCTGGACAGGAAGAAGGGGAAGCTGAAGAGGATCAGCTGTTTTCTTACGCTGCCCTCGGTGAGACTGTGTCCAATCTGCATGAGGTGAAACTCCTTTTCCTTTAATTATGGTGATGTAACCCGTGCGCAGTGCGTACGGAGTATTCGTGTTTGAGGCGGTAAAAAGCCGTAATACATGCTTTTCACCGCCTGATATAAAGATGATGGATTGTGACCTTTATAAGTCCATGGCTGCAAAGTAGCCGTAATGAAGCGCTTCCAGAATCTTAGCCGGTTTCTTGCAGTCGCCGACTACGTAATATTCATCGACACAGCCGCGCAGACGGTCGGTTACGTCGTCTAATGCCTTCATTCCGGCAGCGACGAGAACGGTTCCGGCAGGGAATGCCACTGCGTTTCCTTCTGCGTCTGTTCCGTGTACCCCGTCGTCTGCAATTTCCGAACATGTAATCTGAGTCCGCAGCGTGAGTTTTTCTTCCTTTTCAAGCTCAATCATCAGAGCTCTCCAGTGCAGGAACGGGGCATCGGTGGCGGCGGCGTCCTTCATCTCAAGGATCGTGACGTCATATCCTTTTTCCTTTGCCAGGTGAAGGCCTTCCTCACAGCCGACAAGTCCGCCTCCGATTACGACAACCGGTCCCTCGATCTTTACGTCATCCTCTAAATGGGCGGCGAGATGGACAAAAGGTTTCTCCATGCCGGGAATCGGAGGAACGGCGGGAGCGGCGCCGACGGCGATAATCAGTGCGTCCGGTTTGATGGAGCTTATCAGTTCCGGGGTTGCCTCCGTATTCATCAGAATCTCGATTGGGCGGTTCTTTACACGGTTTTCCAGTACCTGCATCAGCTTTTTAATATCTTTTTTAAAGTCAGGGCGGACAGCGTAGTTTAAAGCGCCGCCGAGAACGGAAGATTTTTCAACAAGTGTTACGTCGTGGCCTCTGTCGCTGGCCGTTACGGCAGCCTGCATGCCCGATGGGCCTCCGCCCACAATGACAACCTTTTTGCTGACAGGAGCTTTTTTCGGCTGCCTGCTTTCCAGTTCCCTGCCGCAGAGTGGATTAACGGTACAGCGGCTGACCCTGGTCGGGTATTTTATGTAAGGAACAAAGTTGCCGCTCAGGCAGTAGTTGCAGCGGATACACGGTGTGATGTCGTCCGCATGGCCTGTTTTGGCTTTTACCGGAAAATAGGGATCGGCTACGATGCCTCTGGCCATTGCTACCATGTCGGCGGTGCCGGAGCTGATGATTTTCTCAAGCTCTTCCGGATCGTCGAGCGCGCCTACGGTCGTTACCGGTGTGTTCTTCACTGCTTTTTTAACCGCCTCCGCCAGATAAACGTTACAGCCCCTCGGAAGGAAGGTGTTGGGGAACATTCTCTGTGCGGCGTCCTTATCATGGAAGCTGGTTGCGGATACGTGAATCAGATCCACCTTGCCGTCCAGCATTTTTGAGAGTTCAATGGCCTCATCCAGGTTGAAACCGCCCGGCATAAATTCGTCGCCGCTGATACGGTATTCAATCGGGAAATCTTTGCCGCATTTTTTACGGATATTATCAATGACCATCATGGAGATTCTGGCCCTGTTTTCAAGGCTGCCTCCAAAACGGTCGGTACGCTGGTTGTTGACGGGAGATAAGAACTGTCCCAAAAGCCAGCCGTGGCCGCCGTGTACCATACACATATCGACACCGCCCAGTTTTGCCATCTCCGCGGCATCACCGAATTTTTCCACGATATATTCGATCATGGCTTCATCCATCTCGATGACCTGGCCGCCGTAAATGCAGTCACCTGCACTGGGGCCGTAGACCTTGCCGTTCGTATACTGAGGGTGTGCGCGGCGTCCGGCATGAATCAGTTCAATGGAGGCGGCGGCGCCGTGGCGTTTAATCTCGTCGGTACAGTCGATAAGATAGGGGAGTATCTCTTCTGAATCGAGGGGAACCATGCGTCCGTGTGCTTTGCCCGTAACGGTGTCTACAAGGCTTTCTCCAATGGTTACAATGCCGGCGCCGCCTTTTGCGCGTTCTCCATAGAGGGCTATATTGGCCGGGGTAAGATAACCTTCCGGCGTGAGATCGGAGACGCCCATGGGTGCCACTTCAATTCTATTTCGAATTGTAAGAGAGCCAATTTTGATGGGTGAAAATAAATTTGGATACATCATAAGTCTGCTACATCCTTTCATAAAAAAATTTCTGCATGCCGTCATGCAATGATTGACTGACGATGAAAAGTCTGCAGTGCGTACTTTTCATTGTTTTTGATAACATTAAATTATTTTGTAAATTTTCAGAAATATGCTGTTGATCGGATCATACACAAAAAAGCGCGTTAAGTCATTTCAGAAAACAGACAGATTGTTTTAATATTTGTGCATAGAAACAGAAAATGATCTAGCCCAATGTCGGAAAAGGTATATTTTTTTACGAAAATATAGTATAATTTAAAAAATAAGGTGGGATTGGTTTATGAGGATAAAAATTGATATGAAGGACAGCAAGCCTGCTTACATGCAGATGTCCGAACAGATTATAGGAGCCATAAAGGCCGGGGAGTACGGACAGGGGGACAGGCTGCCGTCGGAAGCCGAATTCTGCAGCGAAACGGGGCTCGCTAAGGGCACGGTCAGGAAGACATTTGATAAACTGGAGGCGGAAGGATATATACGGAGAGTCCATGGCAGCGGCACTTATGTGCAGGGCTGGCAGCCTGGTATCAGGCACATGGTTCTGTTTGGGGACAAGTGTGCAAAGGAGGGACTTGGGCCCGAGGAAACTTACCGGCTTATCAGTGAGGCCTGCAGCCGCTTTTTTGTGCCTGATGTACCGGAGGAGGCGGCCATGATCGACTGCACACCGGAGATTGCAGGCGACATAATCAGAGATCTGCTGAAGGTGTGGAAGTTTAACATAACTTACTACGAGGTTGGCAGCGTGAGGGCCGGAGAGGTGATTCCAAGGGAGGAGCTTTGGATCACCACGAAGACTCATTTCGAAGAGGTGCTGCCCGTGGCGGAACTGGCCGGGAAACAGCTTTTGCAGGTGAGGCTGGCCGTACCCGACACGGAGGAGGAAGAGATTGGAGAACTCGATGACGACTGCCTGCTTGGCATCGTCTATGACAGCCAGGATTTTCTGATGCACATCAGCCATACTCTTGCTCTTTTAGGAAGGCACAATACCTTTTACCTCTGCCAGAAGGAAGAGTGGGCGGATAAGAAAAAGGCAATCCGTTCCGATGATATTATATGGCTGGTATCCGTGCAGGAAGAGGAGATCATCAGGCAGATGAAGACGATGGGAAGCCGCTACATTGTGTTTAATTATGGGGTGACCAAGGAATCTTTGGAGCAGATTAAAGGATTTATGGAGCGGAGAAAGAGATGACGGAGAGAAAAGAAACACCGGTCTATGGAAAGATTGTGGATGATGTCAGGAGAAGAATCGAGTCCGGGCAGTGGCGGGAAGGCCAGAAACTCCCCGGGGAAAGAGAACTCTGTAATCTTTACGGGGTGGCGCGCGGAACCTTAAAGGCTGCGTTTTCCGAACTTCAGAAGGCAGGTCTTATCAGGCAGGTGCGCGGGAGCGGAACTTATGTGGAGAGCAGGGAGAAGGGAGTGGAAGATCTGGAGAAACAGGCCGATGATCTCGTCTCTTTTCTGGCTTCCCTGAAGTTGGGTGAAGACGAAATACTGACACTTGGAAAAACATTCATATTACAGAAATCAACGATAGAAACCAAAGACGGAAAATAAACTTGCAAAGAAAATGCAAAAATATGTTGACAATTTACAAAAAAAATAGTAAACTTTGGACAAGTTACTGATGGATGGCTTAAATAACAGATTAAAATTCATGTGATGAAAGCTCAAATCAGGATTGGTAGTGAAGCAATCTGAAATATCAAATGTGTGTGGAATTTCGGAACGTTTTGCTTACCTTTAATTGGTGATGGTGTAAGGCCGGATTATTGAGCCTTATATTGTTGATTGGCAGTGAGGAATATGCAAGGCATATTTTTCATTGTTGAGTGGCAATGAAAAGTTCGCGAAGCGTGCTTTTCGCTGCTTTGTGAAAGCAATTCTAAGGTTTTACAGTAAGGATATCAGTATTTCAGTCATTGCTTCCGTTCCTGCTAACGATTTAAGTGGAAAAGGAGAGAGGCAAATGAAGGGAATCAAGAGTTTGAAAAAATCTAACAGGAAATATCTTGCGCTGCTTATGGCCGCAGTTACGGCAGCAGCTTCTTTAAGCGCATGTTCCGGCAGTACGTCCGGGGATGCGGCACAATCCTCATCAGCAAAAACAGAAAATGGCGGGAGCAGTTCAGGCGGCTCCGTACTTCGTGTAGGCAGAACCTGGGATTCTGGCAACGGCAATTTTGATCCGGCTACCTTCTCAGGCATCTCCTTCCAATTCGGCCCGGACGTATTCGAGTCGCTTCTTCAGTATGACGAGAATCAGGAACCAGCTCCGTTTCTTGCAGAATCATGGGAAACTTCCGATGATTTAAAGACCTATACATTTAAACTCCGCCAGGGTGTGCAGTTCCACTATGATTACGGCGAGATGAAAGCTTCCGATGTAGTATTTTCGGTGGGCCGCCTCTCGGATCCGGCCATCAACAACACGGCGACAAATGCGACGAACCTTGGTCTTGCGAATATCGATAGGGTGGAGGCCCCGGATGATTATACTGTAGTATTTACCTTAAAAGAAGGCGATGTGTTCTTCCCTGATAAGGTTGCCAGATCTTACCTCACCATCACAAGCCAGAAGGCAGTGGAAGAGATGGGACTGGAAGAATACCAGAAACGTCCGATTGGAACAGGCCCATTCATGCTGGAAGACGGCGGTGTGCCGGGAGAGAAATACAGCACGGTTAAATTCGACGGATACTGGGGACAGAAAGCCAAACTGGATCGCGTGGAATACTATGTAATCCCGGATGATGTAACACTCGCCAATGCGATGGAGGCGGGAGAAATCGATACATACGACGTAAATAATCTGGAAAAAGTTGAAGAATACATGGCAAATCCAGACACTTATGTGCTTCTTAACGCCAGAGATTCCGCACAGTCCTTTATCGGAATCAATGCCAATTTTGAACCGTTAAATGATCCGAAGGTACGCGAGGCAATTGCACTCAGTATCGACCGCGAAATGGTCTGCAACGAGTATTTCAAGGGAACGGAAGAGGTGTCCAAAGGTTTCCTTCCGACATTCTGCCGTTACGCACTGGAAGATTACTGGAATCCGGAATACAACCCGGAAAAAGCCAAAGAACTTCTCGCAGAAGCCGGATATCCGAACGGTTTTGAGATTGACATGTACTCCCCGAACGATACACTGAGCTCTGGCCCGGCTACACTGGTACAGCAGTTTCTGACACAGATTGGCCTGAAAGTGAACCTTCAGACGGTAGACTTTGGAGTATGGCTGGATAAGGCAAAGGCCGGAGAAATCCCGATTTACCTGTTCTGGGATTCTTGTCCTGTTATTCCTGACAACGTATTAAAACAGTTTACAAGCGAAAGCACCATCAACTATATTGCATACAACGACCCGGAATACGACAGACTCGTTGCAGCGGCAGTTGAAGAGAACGATTTGACAAAGAAAGCGGAACTCTACAATGAGGCACAGAAGAATATCATGGATTCAGGCTGCCTTTACTCAATGACCACCTATTCCATCCACCAGGTTGTAAATCCGAAAGTAAAAGATTTAAAGATTACAACGGGTCTGATGCTGACATGCCGGGAGGCATACATCGAGGAATAATGGTTGCGCAGTAACTATGTTAAGGAGTAGTCTATGAAAAAATATTTTGGTATGCGTGTTTTGATGGCGATTCCGACCATTTTAGGCGTGTTCCTGGCTGTATTTCTGATTATCAGGATGGTTCCCGGAGATCCGGCCTCCGTCATGCTTGGAAAGACTGCAACCCCGGAAGAGATCACACTCTTCCGGGCGCAGAACGGCCTGGATGAGCCGATGCTTACACAGATGGGAATTGCCGTAAAGAAATTCTTCACAGGTGACCTGGGTGAATCCCTGTCGTCCCACAAAAAAGTGACGGTGCTTTTGAAAGAACGCTTTCCGCGTACGCTGGAGCTGGTGCTTTGGGGAATGGCGCTGAACTCGATTCTGGGAATCATCTGGGGAGTAGTGGCCAGCGTACACAGGGGCAAATGGCCCGACTATGTTATCAGCGGCATGAGTACGATAGGAATGTCCCTGCCCTCGTTCTATGTGGCGATTATCGTTCTGGTGGTGCTTGCCGTGAAGCTGAAGCTGATACCGGTTATCGGCATCCAGAGTGAAAGCGCCAACTATTTCCAGACTATTGTGGCTCCCGTGCTTACGATGGTGCTCGGCGGAAGCGCCCTGACCATACGTACGACACGTTCCAGCATGCTGGAGGTAATGGGGGAGGACTTTATCAGGACCGCAAGGGCAAAGGGACTCAGCGAGAAAGCCGTTTTATTCAAACACGCCCTGAGAAACGCGGCAATCCCCATTGCCACGATCATCGGCTATAACCTGGCGTCCAGTTTTGGCGGTTCAATCGTCATTGAGACTGTCTTCAACAGGCCCGGTATCGGAAAGCTTCTGATGGATGCGGTGACTAAGAGGGATTATCCCGTCGTTCAGGGAACGGCCGTATTTATTGCCATCCTGCTGATCGTCGTAAACCTGTTGACGGATGTCATGTACAGCATCATCGATCCGAGAATCCGTGTTCAGTCGGATAAATAGTGAAGAAAGGCAGTTGGGACAATGAGTGTAATGCAGGAATGTGTGCAGGATAACGACGATATCCTGCAGGTAGAAAATATATGCAAATATTATAAAGCAAGCAGTGGAAAATTATTTGATAAAACAGTATTCAAGGCTGTCAATCAGGTGTCCTTTTCTGTAAAACGCGGAGAAACCTTTGGACTCGTCGGAGAATCCGGCTGTGGAAAGAGCACGCTGGCGAAGCTGGTTATGAAACTGATGGAAGCATCAGGGGGAAAGGTCATTTTCGACGGCCAGGATATCACGAACATGCCGAAGCGGCAGTTAGATGCAATCCGCAAGGACATGCAGATCGTGTTCCAGGATCCTTACGACTCCCTGAATCCGCGGTTTAATTTAAAACAGATTGTTGCCGAGCCGATGGAGAATTTTGGCTACAGCAGGGAACAGATAAACGAACGTGTAAAAGAGCTGTTTCAGGAAGTGGGGCTGCCCGAGAAACTGATGGTCCGCTATCCCCACCAGTTATCGGGAGGACAGAGGCAGAGGCTCTGCATCGCCAGAAGTCTTGCCCTGTCGCCGAAACTGCTGCTCTGTGATGAAGTCGTATCGGCGCTGGACGTTTCCATCCAGGCGCAGATACTGAACCTTCTTCTGGATTTAAAGGAGAAAAACGGCCTGACCTATGTATTTATTTCCCACAACCTGGCAGTGGTAAAATTTGTTTCCGATAAGATCGGGGTTATGTATTTTGGTAAGCTGGTGGAGGTTGCTGATAAGGACGAGCTGTTTGAAAACTGTCTCCATCCATATAGCTGCGCTCTTCTCTCGGCAGTGCCGATTCCGGACCCCGACGTGAAGACGAAACGTTTGATTCTGCAGGGGGATCTTCCGAACCTCATGAACCCTCCAAAGGGCTGCATTTTCCAGGACAGATGTCCATTTGTTAAGGATTTATGCCGCTGTGAGGAGCCGGAGCTTACCGAGTTTTCACCGGGCCATCAGGTCGCCTGCCACAGGGCCGGGGAACTGGATTTAAGCATTGTACAGGAATAGGCAGGAGGATAAAGCTATGATTAAATTTTTAAAGAAAAATAAGGGGATTGCGGCCGGCCTGCTTATCCTGGCTGTCATCGTCTGTCTGGCGGTTTTTGCCAATTTTCTGACCCCTTATGCATTTGATACGATAACGCTTTCCGATAAGCTGCAGCCGCCCAGCGCCAAACATATTATGGGCACTGACAACTTTGGCCGCGATGTCTGGACCAGAGTTATCTACGGAGCCAGAATTTCCCTGACCGTATCCCTGGCAGCGGTGGCGCTGGGCCTGGTGCTCGGTTCCGTTCTCGGCCTGATGGGCGGATATTTTAAAGGTCCCTTCGACTTTGCCCTGGGCCGTGTCATGGACGTATTCATGTCATTCCCATCGATTTTGCTTTCACTGCTGATTGGAATCGCCCTGGGGCCGTCCGTCCTCAACATGTGCCTGTCGCTGGGAGTTCCGTTAATACCGGCCTTTTACCGTGTTACAAGAGGGGCGGCCCTGAACGTGGGGGAGAGAACCTATGTTATGGCGGCGAAATCCATGGGCACAAAGAGCAGTAAGATTCTGTTCCGCCATATCCTTCCGAATACGCTGCCTCAGATTTTCGTAATTCTTTCTTTCAGCGTCGGCGGTTCCATAATGGCGGAGTCCTCACTGGGATATCTGGGATTCGGCATTCCGAAACCGACACCGTCCTGGGGACTTGTTATCAGCGAAGGCAAGAGCTACATATTCAACGCACCCTGGATTGCAGGTTTCGCCGGACTGATGATTGCACTGACAATCTTTGCATTCAATCTTTTGGGCGATGGTATCAGAGATTATCTGGACCCCAAATTAAAATAATGGCAGTAACGCTTTAGGAGGTACGAAGTTGGATAATGATAAAATTTTGGAAATAAAAAATCTGTTCGTAAAATTTCCAATGGACGGCGGAGCAATCCATGCGGTAAACGGCGTGAACCTGTCACTGGGCAAAGGTGAGACTCTGGGAATTGTAGGAGAGTCAGGATGCGGCAAGAGCGTTACGATGTCGGCGATTCTGCGTCTTTTAAAGACGCCGCCCGCACAGATAGAAGGGGAAATCTACTATAAAGGCCAGAACATTCTGGATATGCCGATGAGGGATTTCACCAGAATCAGGGGAAAAGAGATTTCCATGATATTCCAGGAGCCAATGACCAGCCTGGATCCGGTTATTAAAATCGGACCGCAGATTGCAGAGAGCCTGATGCTGCATGAGAGGATGCTGAAAAATGCGGCGATGGCAAAGGCCCTGGAACTTCTCAAACAGGTGGAGATCCCCAATGCGGAAAAAAGGATCAATGACTATCCCCACCAGCTTTCCGGAGGCATGCGCCAGAGGGTTATGATTGCCATGGCCCTGGCCTGTAAACCGCAGATTCTGCTGGCGGACGAGCCGACTACGGCTCTGGATGTGACAATCCAGGCACAGATTATGGATTTGATTAAGAAGCTCCGCGGCGAATACGGAATGAGCATTATGATTGTGACGCATGATTTGGGCGTAATCTCCGACGTCGCCGACCGCGTTGTGGTATTTTACAGCGGCCAGATTGTGGAGGAGGCCTATACGGCCGACCTGTTTAAACATCCGAAGCATCCCTACACGAAGGGGCTTCTCACCTGTATTCCGACGCTTCAGACCAAGGCAAGCCGTCTGCAGGTAATAGAAGGAAATATCGCCGACCCGGCCAACCGCCCAAGCGGTTGTCCCTTCCATCCGCGATGCCAGTATGCGACGGAGCGCTGCGAAAAAGAAAATCCGAAGCTCCACCCATGCGGAGACGGACATCTTGCGGCCTGCCATTTAATGGAGGGCAACGGCTGAGAGCAGTGAGGCAGCTATGAAAGTACGGAATCATTATGTTTCATTTAAGGAGGATACTATGCCCAGGATTACAACTGTGTGCGGTGACATTGCACCGGAGGAATTAGGCTATACCGATATGCACGAACATGTGATGTTTGACGGGACCGATATGGGGGAGATTTGCCGCCCTTCGATGCCGAAGAACCTCCCAATTCAATGGGAAGACAAGATTTCACTGGAAAATATCGGCCTTTTAAAACGCAACTTTACCCTGTGCCAGGATGCAATGAATCTTGACGATGAGGAAGTTATGACGGGAGAAGTTGCCGATTATAAAGAATCGGGAGGAGATTCCCTGCTGGAACTGAGCGTTCCGGGAATCCGCCTGGATGTGGCGGCGATTAAAAGAATTTCAGAAAAGACAGGGGTCAATATTATCACGGCCACCGGCTTTTATATTGAATCATCCTGGATGGGACGTTTTGACGGCTGGAAGACAGCCGATTTCTATCAGCGTATGATGGAGGAGTTTGAAAACGGCATCGGGGATACCGGAGTGAAACCCGGCTGTGTAAAAATAGCGCTTTCAAGCTTCACAAGGAGAGAGGAGATGTCCCTGCGGGCCGGAGGCCAGATGGCAAAGGATACGGGGATGTCGATTACGGTTCATCCCTGCGGCCAGGGAGGAGGCGATCCAAGGAAGGTTGTGGAAGTCCTGAAGGAAGAAGGCGTCCCGGCAGAGAAGATTGTCATTGCACATGTTCCGATGGCGAACAACAGGGGACTGTCGGAGATGATACGGTATCCGGAGCTTTGGGCTCTTAACCTGGATGTGGCGAAAGCAATCCTTTCAGAGGGAGCCAACGTATCCGTGGAGTTCATGTCGGGCCAGATTGACCTGGAGGCCCTGGGTTCCCAGTCAAATCCGGATTATATGAAATTAGCCGGCCTTGTAAAACTGATTAATGAAGGCCACTGCCGGCAGATGGTACTGGGCACCGATATGTGCGTCAAAACAATGGCCAGACGATGTGGCGGGGAAGGCTACTGCCGTCTTACCAAATTTGCAGTACCGGCGCTCAAACAATACGGCGGTGTGTCGGATTATGCAATCAGGAGTATCATGATCGATAACCCGGCCAGAATTCTGGCGTATTGACAGGGGTACCGGATATCCGGGCGTCATCCGGCTGCCGTAAAGCGTATAGCCGGAACCGGTGGGAAAACGGGCGCCGCAGACGGGCGGCCTGACGCCCGGAACAGATGATTAAATAATGTAAATGTAAAGAATATGCTGAGATAAAAAATTTAACTACTACACAAAAATAATGAAAGAAAAAAGAGGTATAAAATCATGGCAGAAATGTATAAAGTAAAATTAACAGTATTAAAGACAGCAATCTATCCGGAACTGGCAGAGAAATATTTATCGATCGGAAAAGAACTGAAACCATGCGGAGGCTTTAAAGAGGGCCAGGAAATTATCGTAGATGCATTTATGACATGTCCGGAGGGGTTCTGTCCTCAGGCATGGGCCGCTCTTTACCCACAGATGCTGACGATCAGCCGAGGCGGTTCCTACGCACCCTGGACGAAAGAAGACGGAGTTGAGGTCGGCTGCTGTACAGACGGACTGAGACCGGTAACGTTTTTGATTGAGAGAGATGAAGTTCAGCCTTTTGATCTTTAAATGAAGCTGAGGAAAGAGGACGCGGACGGCAGGGCCGGTATTGTTGCAGCCACGGCTTGTGCCGCGAAGGATTCTGTTTACGCGTCTGGCAGTTTATAGAATTGTGATAGTACTTTATTCCGAGTGGATGATATGACACCTCCTGCAGGTGTCTATCTCATTACAAGCGGGATAAAGTACTTTTTTATTGGCCTATGCGTGCGCTGGGTATCCATGTACGCGGATATATTCTGGGGATGTGGTACTGGGGATACGGTATGAGATATGGCGTGACATAGACTGGGGAAGGTTGTATATTAAAATAGACGGCCGCTATGATGTGATAACTGGAAACGGAAAGGAATACTGGATTATGAATTATGAGAATACTCCGGCGCTTGAGACGGAGAGGCTTATTTTGAGAAAATTTACAGAGGATGACGTTAATGCTCTGTTTGCAATTTACAGTGATGAGGATGTGAATACCTTTTTGCCCTGGTTTCCGTTAAAATCGGTGGAGGAAGCCGGGGAATTTTTAATGGAAAAGTACATTTCTGCCTATCAGCAGCCCAGGGGTTATCAATATGCCATTTGTCTGAAAGAGGATAATATCCCAATCGGATACATCAAGGTCAGTGTTGAGGATAATCATGATTTAGGTTACGGACTTCGGAAAGAATTCTGGCATCGGGGGATAGTCACCGAGGCGGGCAGAGCGCTGATTGAACAGTTGAAAAAAGACGGCATGCCCTATATCACGGCCACCCATGACGTCAAAAACCCCCGAAGCGGCGGCGTAATGAGGCAGCTTGGCATGGGCTACGAGTACAGCTACGAAGAGCAGTGGCAGCCCAAAAACATCCTGGTAACCTTCCGCATGTACCAACTCAATCTCGACGGACAGAACGGGAGAGTATATAAAGAATACTGGAACAAATCAACCGTACATTACAAAGAAACAGGAATCCAGAGTTAAAATCCCCGAAGGGGACGTTGGAGTCCATCGGCACTTGGACGGCGTTTTTCAGGCGTCCTAGTACCGTTATGCACTCCATAAGCGGAAGCGGGTCCCTGCAGGAGATTTCTTTCTTCCGGAATCCCCACCCAGCGCTCCCCTTTCCCCGGGACTGAAGACAATCCCCATTTCTATTTGAATAAACCCCCCCTATATGATATAATTTCCCCAGTTGATAAAATGTTGGAGGCATTTATGGATAAACAGGACAAGATTGCAGTATTGATAGACGCAGAGAACGTATCGAAAAAGTACATTAAATTAATTATGGATGAAGTAAGTGATTACGGAATTGCTACATACAAGCGTATTTACGGCGACTTTACCAACCCCAGTGTCATGGCATGGCAGGATGCGCTGCGTGACTTTGCGCTTACGCCGGTTTTCCAGTTTAATTATACAAAGGGGAAGAATGCCTCGGACTCTGCTCTGATTATAGATGCAATGGACATCCTGTATTCGGGAAAGGTCAACGGGTTCTGTCTGGTGACATCGGACAGTGATTTTACAAAATTGGCAATCCGGCTTCGTGAGGCCGGCATGATCGTAATTGGAATGGGGGAGCAGAAAACTCCGAATTCCCTCGTTTCCGCCTGTGAGACGTTTAAATTCCTCGACTTACTGTACCAGGAGAGCCTGGAGGAGCAGGCGGAGGATAATAAGGTAACAGCGGAGAAGACCGCTAAAATCGCGGAACCGCCGGCGGCCTACCGGCCTTCGGAGGAACGGGATACGAAGAAACCTTCCGAAGGAAGGCAGAAAGCCCATCAGGTTGAAGCTCCGGACAACCAGGAGGAAAAAACGGATCATGTCAAGGACGATTTGAGACTGAACAATGTGCCGACAAAAGAAGAGATTGGTGCGGAGATTGTCTCAATCATCGAGTCGAGATCCGATGAAAACGGCTGGATCAACCAGTCCGAGATAGGAACCGTGCTTCCAAAGAGAGTTCCCGGCTTTGATCCACGTAACTATAAGTGTAAAAAACTGGGCCAGTTTATTGAGAGTTTTGATTATCTTGAGACAAGGACAATGAAGAATCCAAATAATAAACTGCTGAAAGTGGTATATGTGAAAATTAAACAGATGTAGGATATTAAAATACGTTAATCATTTCAATTTTAAACACTGCGATGATAAAAAATCCGTTCTTTCCATCAATATGGGAGGCGCGGATTTTTTAATCAGTACCAACGCTATTATTAAAGCGTCATTTAGGGTAAGAACCCTGAGCCATTTCCGGTTATACCTCAAGATCATCCGCATAACGGTCCAAAAATGAGAATATCTTACAAGATTTTTCCTCCCCGATATGATAAGGTAATCGATAAGCATTAGAAACAGAGAAAGCAGGGCAGCAGGCTGGAGCATAAAAGAGCTGCAGGAATACCGCATTTGAGTACAGGAGGAACAAAAAATGGATTTACAAAACGAGAAATGTGTCATGATCATCGATGATCAGCTTCCGCTGGGAATCATTGCAAATACCACAGCGATTATGGGAATCACACTGGGAAAAGAGATGCCTGAGGTGGTTGGAGAGAATGTAACCGACCGAAACGGCAACGAGCATCTGGGCATCATCGGAGTTCCTGTGCCGATTTTAAAGGGTTCACCGGAAACAATCAGGGAAATCAGGGAAAAGCTCTATCAGCCCGATTTTCAGGAACTGACGGTGGTGGATTTTTCGGATTTGGCACAGAGCTGCAATGACTATGGCGATTTCACGGAGAAAATGGGAAATGCCCCTGAAAGTGCCCTGCAGTACTTTGGGCTGGCCATCTGCGGGCCAAAGAAAAAAGTAAACAAGCTCACCGGCAGCATGCCTCTGCTCCGATAAGGGGAGGCTGGGCTTTCAGTAAGAGGAGGCCGCATACTTTTAGAAAGAAATAACGTTTCAACAAACGAAAAGGAAATTCCCTCCGGGCAGGTGGTGAAAAATATAAGGCTGCTTACCCGGGAGGAAGTTTATTGCGTTAAAGGACGGTACTGTTATGTTTCGCTCATCTAGCGCCGCGGCATCTGGAATCCGGCCAGAGCCCGGTTTAAATAATCATTAATGTCTTCATATAGTTCCTCCTGTGATGTTCGATTGCTGCCGGATCGGTTCTCCGGATCAGCCCTTCTAAGAGATTAGACAGTGCCGGAATCAGATTGTGACAGGAAGCCGGGAAAATATTTAATTCAGACTGTCCGGAACCGTCAGGAAGCGGTGTATTGAAAGGAGCAGATACCGGGATTCCATCATATCCGTCCGGCAGGGCTATACCACTTTGTAAAGTGTATGTATAATTATTGTATAAAAAAGCAGGTTTCTTTAATGACTTTACTTTTCGGAAATGTTATCCTTAAAACATAAAGAAATTCCACACACACAAATTTCCTTACTTATTTTAAAACAATTCTATTCAGTGATTCTTCTGAACACAGTGTGAGCTCACATATTAAAAAAATGGTGTACACCGGGAGACTGCATATCAGATATGGTATGGTTATTGTCTGTCGGTTTTTTTGTTGGAAATATGGAAGAACAGGAAAGCTTTGTGGTACACTTGATTAAAAAAAGACTACAAGGAGTGCTGCAAGATGGATTCAAACGAGATTATTATTAAAGATATTCCTGCATTTTTCAGAAAATTTAAAGGCAGTACAAAAGACGGGCAATATGATTTGTACTGTCAGGAGTTCGCCTACAGCATCATATATGGAAACCTGAACAGCAGCCATGTGGATGAGATCCTGCAGTTGGTTGGACTCAGCTGCGTTCCTGACCGGCTTCTGCTGATACAGACGGATTATAACGACGTGTTCCAGTTTTATCCGGAGTTTAACCAGTTCCCGAGACGTTTCAACATAACCCAGATCCTTCAGCGGTGTGTGAAGCGAAGTGGTATAGAGGGGCTGGTGGCATCCTATACGGGAAGAGGCGTAATCGGCGTATTCCTGTGCACCGGCCAGCAATCCTCCTCGGAAGAAAAAGAGGTCACAGAGAAAATCAGGGAACTGGCATCGGAGATGATTGTAAGGGTCAACGAAGAAATCGGAGAGGGCGTTGCAATCGGAATCAGCAGATACTGCAGCAGCCTTTCAAGATTTCCGCAGGCCTATGCCGAGGGCAAGGAAGGATTGTTCCATTGTTTCAGGCTGGGGAAGAACCATATGGTATTTTACAAGGACATTAAAGAACCTAAGACGGTTTTTTCCAGGGACGAGCTTAAAAATTTCGGCTCTGAGATTGTCTCCGGTATCACGGCGGGAGAACAGAACGCGGTGAAAGAACAGGTGGGCAGGATGATGCGGTACATGCTGTCCGTCGCGATGTCACCGACCAATATACGCCTGATACTGGTAAGTTTCACCGACTCACTGAGAGAGCGGTTCTGCGGCTCCAGAATACCGATTGATACACTGGAAAAAGCATATTTGAACACATCGAAACAGATTATCAACAGCATGTTTGCAGACGATATCGAAAAGGCGATGGAACAGTTTTGCAGTAAATTAATAAAGGAATTGGGAGCGGAAGCACAGAGTTCTGAGGAACTGCTGTTACATAAAATCGACGAGGTAATAGAAAAGTATTATCCCAACAGCGAGTTTAATCTGGACGTAATGGCGACCCTCTTTCATTACAGCTCTTACCATTTCGGGCGCCTTTTCAAAAATATGCGGGGAGAGTCTTTCAGACAGTACCTGGCGAAATACAGGATAGAGCGGGCAAAGGAGTTTCTGGCCAAGGGAGGTAAGCCGAACGAAGTCGCATTTCAGACCGGGTTTAACAGTATCAGCTATTTTTGCACGGTCTTTAAAAGCCTGACCGGTATTTCACCGAAACAGTATCAGGAGAACTTTATGAAATAATTAGCCAATGATGGAGGACAAAGGAATGTCAGTTTTGGCAGATCTTGTTTTTATGAATGGAAAGATCGCAAAAGTCGATACGGATTTTAATTTCTGTACGGCAATTGCGGTAAAAGACGGATGGATCATCGATACCGGAAGTGATGAAGAGATAAAATGCCATATCGGGAAAGGAACGGAAGTAATTGATCTGAAGGGAAAGCTGATGCTTCCCGGCGCCCAGGACTGCCATACGCATGCCTGTCTGGCCGGACTTTATAAAATGCCCTGGTTCCTGGACGTGGGGGAGGAGCATGTTTCCTGCCTGGATGACATTAAAAAGATATTAAGGGATGCGGCGGAAAAGACGCCGAAAGGACAGTGGATCATGGGTTCCGGCCTGAGCTCCGGCTGCATCCGGGAGTGCGCAGAGGAACATCGGCAGATCACCCGCTGGGATATCGATGAGGCGGTGCCGGATCATCCGGTATGGCTCGCCAACAGCGGACTTCACCATATACTTGTAAACACCAGGGCGCTTGAACTGGTGGGAATTACAAAGGACACGCCGGAGCTTAAGCGCCACGAGGGCAAAATCCAGAGACGGGAAGACGGGGAACCGACCGGGTATCTCGACGATTTTATGCTGATGGATGCGGTTGGAAAAGTGTCCACGCTTCTGAGCGATGAACAGATCCGTGACTGTATTATCCTGCTGCAGAGAGAGATGAATGAGAACGGCGTCACCACCCATACCGACATGGTCGGAATCGGCGGAGATCATCTCTTTGCCGGCGCCGGAGGTTCCCGGGTAATCGATGTGTATGAAGCAATGGGGGAGGCGGGCGAGCTCACGGCCCGTGTTTCGGTCAATATCATGGCGGGCCTTAACGGCCTTTCCACCTATGACGCCATCATCGGGGGAGCGGGAGCCGGAAGGGTTCCGGAATTAAAAGACAGAAACTGGGTCGACGCCTGCGCCGTTAAACTCTTCGGAGACAGCATGTGGCTGCGCCCGGACGGAAGAAAGACGGGCGGAAGCAGCTATTTCCCGGGAGATACGATAGAGGAACAGAGGGAAGAGATCACGAGAACCATTGTGGAACTTCACCGGATGGGATACCAGATAGGAATCCATTCCACAGGAGGATGCGGAATCGACACCATTGTGGATGCCTACGTGAAAGCAATGGAACTGTACCCTGGAAAAGATCTGCGCCATTTTGTCATTCACGGTGACGATTTTTCGGATGAGAATATGAGAAAATGTGCAAAGCACCATATCGTGCTTTCCTCGCAGGCAGTGGCTCCGTGGGGATTCATGGAATCTCTGGTGAACAGCGTGGACCCGGAGGATCCGTCCAAAATGTTTGATTACCAGCGTTTTATGGACAACGGCGTCGTGGTGAGCCAGGGGTCCGACGCTCCCTGCATGACGGTTAACTGGCTGATGGGGCTTAAATTCGCGATGACGAGAACAACCGTTTCGGGCACCTGCTATAACAAGGGCAACGGCTGCACGATTGAAGACGGAATCAGAATGTACACGATTAACGGGGCATACCAGAACCACAGGGAGAATGTGACCGGCAGCATAGAGGTTGACAAGCTGGCGGATCTTCAGGTTCTTGATACCGATATTTTTGAGATATCACCGGATGAGTTTGATGAGGTGAGAGTTGTAATGACCGTGGTGGGCGGACGGATTGTCCACTCCATTACCGTTTAGAAAAACTAAAAAATAATAGGAGAAATAAAACATGGAATACACTTATTTGGGACGCACCGGACTGAAAGTCAGCCGTTTTTGTCTGGGAACAATGAATTTTGGAACATCCACAGAGGAGAAGGACGCATTTTATATCATGGATAAGGCATTGGATGCCGGAATCAACTTCTTTGATACGGCGGACGCTTACGGCGGTTTTGCCGGAGAAGGCGAGCACGGCCTGACGGAGAAAATCATCGGCAGATGGTTTGCCCAGGAAGGCGGAAGAAGAGATCGCGTAATCCTGGCCACCAAAGTATTTGCCACAATGGAGGATCCGTTTGAGGGACCGAATGATGAAGACGGACTGTCCGCCTGGAAGGTACGCAGGCATATGGAGGATTCATTAAAACGCCTTCAGACCGATCATATTGATCTTTACTATATGCACCATATCGACCGCCATGTAACATGGCCTGAGATGTGGGGCGCAATGGAGCCTCTTGTAAACACCGGAAAGGCCACTTACATTGCTTCCTCTAACTTTGCGGCCCACGATCTCGTCAGGGCACAGTGGGAGGCCGACAAACGTCATTTCCTCGGCCTGGTAGCGGAGCAGCACCAGTATCATCTGCTTTCCAGACTGCCCGAACTGGAAGTGATTCCGGCAGCCAGGGAACTCGGGTTGGGACTCGTTACTTACTCACCGCTGGCCGGCGGAATGCTCGGGGAAAATGCTCTGAAACGGCTCAGCGGTTCACGCAGCGAGAACCGCCACTATTCGGAGGAAATGGTTAAAACACTGACCGACTTTGCAGGCTTCTGCCACGACCTTGGTGAGAAACAGTCGGATGTAGCAATGGCATGGATTTTAAAGAACCCGGTAGTCACCAGCCCTCTCATCGGGCCGAGGACGCCGGAGCATCTGGACAATATCATTCACGCACTGGATGTGAAACTGGACGACAGCGCGATGAAACGTCTGGACGAGATCTTCCCGGGACCGGGAGGAGAGGCGCCGGACAGCTATGCCTGGTAAATAAAAGAAGTAATGGGCGGATTCCCTGGTGGAGACAAGGGGATCCGTTCTCGCGTGAAGATGTAATATGCCGCTGATTTTTTGTTTATGCAATCAAAATTTCAATATCATTCTTTTTTAAAATTTCAATCCATTCGGAAGAAATCCCATCATCCGTAACAATTGTATCAATATCTGTGAGCTGGGCGAACAGAGCAGGTCTGATTCGGTTGAATTTCGAGGAATCTACAAGCAAAATCCGTTTGAGGGCAGCATTAATAATTGCCCTTTTTGTATCAATTTCATAATGATTTCTGCAGGTGATTCCAAGCAGTTCACTGACGCCGGCAGCTGAAAGGAAAACCTTGGTTGCGCGCGTCCGGTTAATCAGACTCAAACCTTCCGGGCTTTCAAACATCTGTGTATTTTCATGGTAAATCCCTCCGGCGAACAAAAGATTCAGATGCGAGCGCCGGATTAACTCACTCATGATGTTGATGTTGTAGCAGAGAACCGTAAGCGGTACCTGATCCGGTATATGCTTGGCGAAATGCTCCGTTGTGGTTCCCGTATCAATGATTACAGTATCACCGGCGGTGAGCAGTGTTGCAGCAGCTTTTCCAATTCTTTCTTTCATCTCGTTATTCACCAGCTTCTCACCGACAAGATCATAAGGACATTGCTCATTGTGGCGCTGACTGTCGGGATTAAAAATGGCAACTCCCGATATGTAATGAATGACATTCTGTTCCCGCAATTCATAAAGATCACGGCGGGCCGTCATCTCAGAAACCTGAAGATAATCGGCAATATTTTTCAGGGAAGCGCCGTTGCAATCCTTTAAAAAAGCAATGATATTTTTTAGACGAACTGTTTTTTTGTTGTTGTTATTCATATCCACCCCTGTCCTTCAGTACTAAAATGTTGTTTTTCTTTCAGTATAACATTGTAAAAATATACTGTAAATAACAAAATACATAAAATATATTTGTTTTAGCGTTTAATAATTAGAATATACTGCCGGTGGTTGACAAAAAAGAAAAAAGTATAACGCAAGAAAATGAAAATGTTATTCTGACGATAAAAATAAGGTCAAAACAGGGAAAAATGAAGCAAAAAATACTACATAATTGACAACTAAATCTTTGAAAAAATATATATTGACAGATAAAATATGATATGTTACCCTAATATCAAGAAAACTAACTAAGAAATAACAGAATATTGAAAGCCATATTCACAAATGTAAGGATTCTAACAAAGAAAGGAGAAGAAAGGAAACGGGGGCAGGAATTTTAGATTGAGAGGAATCATTGGAAAAGTTATTACCACATGGAAAGCGGACAGCTTGTCGGAACAGGCGGGGATTGCAGCGGTGCATCGTCCGTCAGAAATGAAAGAGGAGGATAAGGATGGAGAGAGAGAAAATGTTTTGGGGAGCCGGTACAGAACTTACAATCAGTTATCAGAGGGACGGTACCATCGATCATGGAGCAATCCGTCATATGGTTGACTGGCAGATAGAGAAAGGCCTCGCTTACCTGTTTGCCGGCGGGATTTCCAGCGAAGCTCATATGATGACTTATGATGAACAGGAAGCGCTTGCAAAGACAATGTGCAGTGAGGCCGGAGGAAGAATCCCGGTTATGTGTAATGTGATGGTACCGGGGTACCGGGACGCCGTCGGTATGATAAAGCGCTATGAAGCGGCAGGAGCCGACGCAATATGTATTACTCCGCCCTACCTGACAGATTATTCGGAGAAGGCTCTGGAAGAATATTTCACTGCGTTAATAGAGGCGTCAAGAGTACCGGTCTATATTTATAACGCTCCTCAGACGCATAATATGCTGTCACCCATACTTCTGTCGAAGCTTGTCAATACATACGATCATGTTCACGGATACAAAGACAGCACTCAGAGTATTACTTATCTTGAAACTGCAATGGGTTTGATACAAAAGAAATTCAATTATATTGCAGGGAGTGATTCGACTATATTTACGACGCTGGCTCTCGGCGGCTGCGGAATCATATCCTTTATAAGCATTGCTTTTCCAAAACCGATCATCGAATTGTGCGATGCCTTTTTTGCAGGAGACTTGGACAGGGCCAGAGAATGCCAGGCTTTTATTATGAAAATCCGCGATATTTTAAGAAAAGGCGGAAACAGCGCGGGGTATAAATACGCTTCAGAACTTGTGGGGTGCCCAATCAGAGGAACACGTTATCCGGACAGTCTTCTGATTCTCCCCGAAACTTTGAAAAAAGAGATCCATGACGGATTGAGGGAGCTGGAATTAGTACCATAGGGGGGATAAATGATGGAACATGTATTTGTCATCAACAGCTATTTCTGGCTGCACAGCTTTTACAGCAGTACGCTTCCGGGAAACGGGGAGACGCTGATTGGCACAGGGTACCGCCCGTCAGGAGGAGGCAAAGGCGTGAACCAGGCATTTGCCGCCGCATATGAGGGGTGTTATGTCGAGGTAATCGGGCGCATCGGCGCCGACTATGCAGGAGAGATGTGCAGGAAAGAGTGCGCATCGGTAGGAGGCATAGGCTGCCGTTATCTTCAAAGGGATGAGGAACATGCCACCGGCAGCGGATGTATTCTGCGCGATGAGGAGGGAGGCAACGCGATTGTTATTGTACCGGGCGTTTGCGATGACTTCTCAAAGGCAGATTTTGACGCAGCAAAGGAATATATTAAAAAATGCAAAGCAGGCGGTTTCCAATTGGAAGTGAATCCGGAAACAATTGGATATGCAATAAAAGAGAGCGCAGGGCTCGGTGTAAGGACGTTTCTGGATCCGGCTCCGGCTATTGTCCTTCCGGATGACCTTTATCCATATATCAGCTTTATTAAACCAAACGAACATGAAGCGTCGATTCTGACGGGCATTCGGGTCAGCAGTTACACAGACGCCAGGAGAGCCGGATATTGTCTCATGGAAAAGGGGATAAAAGAATGCGTAATTATTACAATGGGAGAAAAGGGATGTGTTGTTGTAAGCAGAGATGGTGCATATATCGTGCCCTGTCCGCAGGTTTCGGTTGAAGATCCAACCTGCGCTGGAGATTCCTTTGCCGGAAGCTTTATCGCTTCGATAGCAAAGGGAAAGACCATTAAGGAAGCAGTTATTCAAGCGTCCTGCCTAGCTGCGCTGACCGTCTCACGATCCGGCTCAATGTACAACTGTTTTTTTGATTCCAGGGAGCAGCTCGAGAAAATACAGAAAAGGTATCTGGAGAAAATCGAGTATGAAATAATAAAAATATAATTATTCGACAAGGAGATAACAATGAACAACAAAGAAATTCTGGGACATATTGATCACACATTATTACAGGCAACCTCCACATGGGAGCAAATTAAGGTGATTTGCGAAGACGCAATCCGGTTCGGCACGGCATCTGTCTGCATTCCTCCGACGTTTGTGGAGCGGGTACATAAGGCGTATCCGGAGCTGAATATCTGCACGGTAATCGGTTTTCCACTGGGATATCATACGACTTATGTTAAGACGGAAGAAGCTTTGGAGGCAGTTAGAAACGGTGCGAACGAAATTGATATGGTTGTAAACCTGGGGGATGTAAAGGAAGGGAGGTTTGAAAAGGTTACACAGGAGATTGCAGCTCTGAAAGCAGCCGCAGGATCCCGGATTCTGAAGGTAATTATTGAGACATGCTATTTGACGGAGGAAGAAAAAATACGGCTCTGCCATTGTGTGACAGACGCCAAGGCCGATTTTATCAAGACATCGACCGGTTTTGGGAGTGATGGAGCAAAGATGGAAGATATTCTGCTATTCAAACGTAATATCGGTAGCTGTGTAAAAATTAAAGCAGCGGGAGGAGTAAAAAGCAGAGAAGACTTAGAGGGATTCCTTCTTGCAGGGTGTGACAGGATCGGAACAAGTTCAGCAGTGAAACTGCTGCAGGGGGAGACAGCCGAAGAATATTAATGACGAAAACGGGTGCTGCGAATAGGTGCATATCGAGGAGATTTTTGCAGAGAGAGGGGAGGTTTTTATGGTTAATTTTGTACTTCGAAACTATACGGACATGATATACGGAAAAGATCAGGAGACAAAAACGGCAAAGCTGATAAAGGATTTTGGAGGAACCAGAGTTTTGATACATCATTCCGGAGAGGATTTTGTTCTGGAACTGATAGAGCGTGTGAAGGGATATCTGGATGAGGAGGGACTTGCATGGGTGGAGCTTTCAGGCGTTGTCCCAAACCCGCACATTGAACTGGTCTATGAAGGAATTGCATTATGCCGAAAAGAAAACGTAGATTTTATCCTTGCTATCGGCGGCGGAAGCGTAATCGACAGTGCAAAGGCGATAGGGATTGGAACCCTCTATGAGGGCGATGTCTGGGATATTTATGAAGGGAGAGACAGACAGAAAAGGAGCCTGCCGGTTGGTGTCATTTCCACATTTGCAGGAACCGGCAGTGAGGCGACGTTTGGGAGCGTTATCACCAAAGGCAAGATCAAACACGGAATTGAAGATCCTGACGATTTTGTACTGATCCGGCCGAAGTTTGTAATTATGAATCCTGAAATCACCTATACGGTTCCCAAATTTCAGACAGCGGTGGGGATTGCCGATATGCTGACTCACCTGACGGAAAACTTTTTTACGGCTGATCCTGATAATGATTTGTCCGATCACCTGGCCTGTGCCGGGATCAGGACGGTTTTAAAATTTGCCCCTGTTGTTATGCAGGATCCCTGTAATTATGAAGCAAGAGGAGTGCTGATGGTATTAAGTCCTCTGGCAATCAACGGAATCATGAAGGTCGGCCGGTGGGGAGACTGGGGCTGCCATGATATCGAGCATGAAATGTCTGGAGAGTGGAACATTTCCCACGGCGCAGGCCTGGCTATATTGATGCCGGTATGGATGAGATATGTTTATAAAGACCATATGAAATCATTTATCAAATTTGCCGTGGAAATGTTCAGGATTCCGCTTGATGTGGATGAACCTGAAAAGACGGCCCTGGCCGGGATTCGGGCTTATGAGGATTTTCTCTATAATATGCTCGGACTTCCGTCTTCTCTCAGCGCTTTGGGAATTCCACCGGAGGAACTTGGGGAAGAGGTCATTCACAAAGTGGCTGAACAGGTGTTTTACCGGGGAAATGAGACGACGGGCAGGACGCATCCTCTTCGTAAAGCGGATGTTGTCCGGATTCTCAGACAGTGTACAGGGCTGATATAGAGCCGGACGCAGCGGAAGAAGGAGGTTACAGATGATTAATTTTGAACTTAGGAATATGCCGGATTTCTTTTTTGGGAAAGGGATGGAAAGAAGATGCGGGGAACTGCTCAGGGAATTTGGGGGAAGCCGAGTATTGATACACCATTCGGGTGAGGCGTTTGTACGGCCGCTAATTGAGCTTTTAAAAAAAGACATAGAGCGGGCCGGGCTTACCACTATCGAACTTGGGGGCGTGGTGCCGAATCCGAGGCTTTCAAAAATCTATGAGGGTATCGAGCTGGGAAAACGAGAGAAAATTGACTGTGTGCTGGCTGTTGGAGGCGGAAGCGTTATCGACAGTGCCAAAGGCATTGCAATGGGCTGCGCATACGACGGAGACGTCTGGGATTTTTACTGTCAGAAGGCGGTGCCTGAGAGAATGCTGGTGCTGGGAGTGGTTTCCACCTTTGCAGGCACAGGAAGTGAATCCAGCAGAGCCTCGGTGGTTACGAATGACAAGACGCAGCTCAAGAGATCGGCAGATGATTTTGATTTGATGAGGCCGGATTTTGCAATATTGAATCCGGAGCTGACGCAGAGCATTCCACCATTTCAGACGGCATCCGGTGCGGCCGACATCTTTTCTCATCTGTGTGAAAATTACTTTTCTGCTACAAAAGATATTTATCTGAGCCGCCAGCTTCTGACGGCAGGAATGAAAACAGTCCTGAAAAATGCGCCGATCGCGGTCAGGGAACCAGATAATTATGCGACAAGAAGCGCTCTGATGATGACGGCTCCCCTGGCAGTAAATGGAATTATGCGCCTGGGGCTGGTGGGGGACTGGGCCTGCCACCTGATTGAACATGAGATGTCGACAGAATGGGATATACCCCACGGGGCGGGGCTGGCTGTGATTACACCCTGCTGGATGGAGTATGTGTACAGGAGAGATGTAGAATTGTTTGCCAGATTTGCGGTAGAAGCTTTTAACTGCGAGTACGACTTTGATAATCCGGAATGGACGGCAAGGGAAGGAATACGCAAAGTCAGAGGATTTTTCAGAGACTTGGGCCTGCCGGGCAGAATTCAGGAATTTGCCGGTGAAGTATCAAGCGGGACCCTGAAGAAGCTGGCGGCCAGAATTCCTTATGACAAAAACGGGGACAAATGGGAAATTGGCTGTACCTTCCATCTGGAAGAAAAAGATGTTTACGAAATTTATAAGATGGCGCTGTAAAAAAGGGGGAAGGTAACGTACGTAGGAAGATGTGTACATTGAAATGTGGTAATTGTGAGGGCGCTGAACAGATATATAGGGTACATATACACTTCAGGAGAAGGGAGTTTGAATATGAATTTGACGTTATTAATGGCAGTTTTGGGAGTTTATTTTTTATTAATGATCGCAATCAGTGTTGTGGGAAGAAAATATGCTAAAACATATGACAGTTATCTGAATATCGGCCGTAATGCAGGCGTTCTGCTGATTATGGGCGGAGCCATTGGCGGGCATATAGGAAACGGATTCGTGGTGGGCGGAGCCGGATCGGGAGCCGAGATGGGAATCGGCGGTATATGGTATGGAATTGGCTGTGCCCTATCATATGTAGTCTTATCGTTTACAATTAATGATTTTCTTTACAAAAAGGGGTATATCTCGCTTTCGGATTTCCTGAGAGAACGTTATGGTGACCGGGTTACGACACTTGTATACAGTTTAAGTACGGCATTTTCGTTTATTGGCAATATGGCTGCACAGATTATGGCAGGCAAGGCTCTGTTTATCGCTCTTGGCCTTGACGGAAATGTGGGGGCTGTTGTTATTACAATCGTAGTGCTCCTATATTCGCAGATCGCAGGTTTATGGGGAGCCTTCGCCACTTCCGTTGTCCAGACGGCAATCATACTTACCGGTCTAATCGGCACTACCGTTTTTGTTATGATGCAGGGGGGAATAAGAATCATCCTGGAAGCAGTGGAAACAGGCGCCCTTCCACAGAGCTTTTTTACCGCCGTGCCTTTTGATAAAGCTACATTAATTATGCTGATTGTTCCGACCTGTCTTGCCATATTTACGGATCAATGTGTATTCCAGCGTGTCAGCTCGGCAAGGAGCGCACTTACCTCCAAAACAGCTCACCTGCTTTCTACAGTTGTCATGATTCCTCTGGCTGTGATGCCCGTATTTATAGGAATGTATGGAGCGGCTAAATTCGGTGTACGAGACACATCCGCATTTTTTGCAGTTGTTTTGGGCAGCCTTCCAGCTCTCCTTGCCGCGGTTCTTGTGGCGGCGGTAGTGGCAGCGGTTATGTCCACGATAGACACGCTGTTTATCGGCGTATCGGCAGTAGTGCTTCACGATTTGTATAAAGGTTTTATCAATCCCAATGTATCGGAAGAAGCGATTAAGAAGATGAATGTGGTTTTAAATATTATCGTTGCCTGTTTTGCACTCCTGATATCGCTGAGCTTTACGAGTATCGTGGGACTTCTGTCATCTACCTATACATTCCTCGCCTCCTCCTGTCTCGTTCCATTTTTGGGCGGCCTCCTGTGGAAAAAGGGAACGGCTAAGGGGTCTGTGTCAAGCTCGGTAGTCGGTATGATCGTAGTTATTTTAAACATGGTGGGACTTCTGCCGCTGCCGTATGCAAGTGTATTTCCGATTCTTCCGGCATTCATCGTGTATGTGGTGGTAAGTCTTTGTACCCAGCAGAAAAGTTTGGAGGGATAATATGACAAAAAATAATAAGGCTTTTATACTCGGAAGTTACCATTGCTGCTATTCGTTTACAGCAAAAGAAATGCCCTCCATGGGAGAAACCGTTATGGGTTACAGGTTTAAGATGTCGGGGGGAGCAAAAGGACATGGCCAGATGCTGGCGGCTGCATTGGCAGGCGCAGAAATAAGCGGAATCATGAGAGTAGGGGATGATGAATACGGCCACCTGTGTATCCATGATTTTGAGAGAGCCGGTATCGACTGTACGCATGTAAAAATTGATAAGGAACATGCGACCGGCGCAGCCGGAGTTATGCTGAACGAGAAAGGTGAAAATATCATTATTGTGGTACCGGGAGCTAATGCGGAAATTACAACGCAGGATATCGACAACGCGGAACCGATGATTCGGGAATGCGCTGTGGCCGGTTTCCAGTTTGAAAATAACTTTGACGCGATTGAGTATGCAATCAGGAAGGCTCATTCACTTGGAGTAGAGACAATGGTAGATCCGGCCCCGGTCGTGGAATTTAATGAGGAACTGTATCATTTTATTACATATATGAAGCCGAATGAGCATGAGGCATCCTTACTCAGCGGCATCCAGGTGGTAGATTATGATACTGCTGTTCAGGCGGGAAGGATCCTTCTTAAAAAAGGAGTAAATAAAGCCGTAGTTATCACGATGGGCGGCAAGGGTTCCGTTCTGGTGGAGAAGGACGGAGAGAGGGTGTTTCCGTGTGTTCCCGTCATCGTGCGGGATACCACCAGTGCGGGGGACACCTTCGCGGGGGCCTTTGTTGCGGGGCTTGCCTCCGGAATGGAGCTGCCGGAAGCAGTGATCCACGCAGGATGCATTGCCGCCTGTGCGGTGAAGAGAGGTCCGC
Organism: [Clostridium] symbiosum; assembly: GCA_036419695.1. Classification (NCBI taxonomy): domain Bacteria; kingdom Bacillati; phylum Bacillota; class Clostridia; order Lachnospirales; family Lachnospiraceae; genus Otoolea; species [Clostridium] symbiosum. The sequence goes on along the minus strand of CP143946.1, from coordinate 3,064,611 downwards.
AGGAGTCAATCTTTGAATTTTTTCCGGAGAAAGAGGAACTGGAGAAAATGAAAGCAGACTATAGAAAATTGCTGTAGTGGAAAAAGACAGCCGGAGTAAGGTGGGCAGACAGAGACTCTGCCTGCCGAAAACCGGGAAAGGAGCGTGAACGGAACGAATGGAAATAACGAAAAGAAATGTAGAACATATGCTGGACGGGTCCATGGCAGCGGCGAATCCTACAATTGAAGAGGCAGTCGCGTTTACAAAGCGGGCGGCGCAGTACGAATTTGCCGGAATACTGGCCTCGGCTTATTTTATCAGGCACGTTGCCGATATCGCCCATGAAGCGGGAAGAAAGATTGTTTCCGTCGTGGATTATCCGATGGGGGGAGCGGTCAATGCGCTCCGCCTGAAGGCGGCACAGGAGGCATTTAAGGCTGGGGCGGACGAGCTGGATGTATCTATGAATATCAGTGCATTTATGGCCGGAGAGTATGAAAAGGTCAAGGATGAAATTAAGGCGGTGCTTGAACTGGCAGGGGAAGATAAACTGATTAAAATTATTTATTTTGCGACTCTGCTCACACCGGACCAACAGCTTAAGGCGGCTGAACTGTGTATTGAATCAAAAGTGCCGTTTCTGAAAACCAATACGGGACATGGATGCAGGAGTACTCCGGAGGAAGTGCGGAATATCAAATCCCATTTCGGCGATGCAATTAAGGTCATGGTTTCGGGAGGTGTCAGAAACGGGCAGCAGGCAAAGGAGATGATTCTTGCTGGCTGTGACAGGATTGCAACAAGCGCGCCGTTTCAGATTTTAGACACCTTTGAATAAGGAGAGGGACACATGAAAAAAGCAGAGTTAGCGAAAAAGATGATAGCGACCGACCTGTCAATCGGACATACGAAAGAGCAGATAAGTGAATTTGTAAGAAGAGCAATCCATTATGATTTGTATGGTGTCTGCGTTTTCCAGAATATGGTGAAGACAGCGATTGATGAATCCAAAGAAAAGGTGAAGGTCTGTACGGTAAGTGGTTATCCATCCGGCATCGATGTACCCGAGACGAAGATTGCGGATGCTTTTTTCTCCGCTAAAACTGGTGCTGCCGAAATTGATATGGGAGTTAACCTGTCGGCATTTAAATCAGGTGATAAAGAGACGTTGGCCATGGAATTGACAGAGACGGTTAAATTAATTCATATGGAAGGAACCGCGTTATTTGCAGTTTTGAATACATATCAGCTCGGCGAACAGGAGCTCGAAGAGCTCGTGAAGTTTTGTGAAGACTGCGGTGTAGACGGGCTGAAGACGACCTCCGGTGATCTGGTCATCCCCAGAAAAACAGTCGCCGGCGATGTGAAGAAGATAAAAAGTGCCTTGAAGCGGGAGCTGCCGGTTAAGGCGGAAGGTCTTGTCGAAACCGAAAAAGAGGTAAGGGATTTGTTGGAGGCTGGGGCAGATATTGTATGCAGCAGCCGGGCCTTTGAGATTCTGGATGCTATAAAGGATTGAGAAAATAAATGAAGGGATGTGAAAAGCAATGGAGCTTAAGCGAAGTTATGAACCGGTATCGGGAGGCCGTATTGCCTATACGGAGGATTTTTACAGAATAGACGGAGAGATCCGGGCATGGAACCTGGAACATTTGAAAAATCTGCCGCCATTTGAGATTCTTATAATCAAGAGCAGGAAATCAAGGCAGCTTACGGTTTGCCCGGAACGGGAATATGAAGGCCCTGTTTTAACTAAAGAGGCGGTTGACTTTCTCGGGACGGTGGGTATTAATACAGTCATTACCGATGCAGGGGAACTGGAATATACAGAGGGCAATATCAGAATTATACAGACAGGGACCTTATATGGAGTCCTTCCCGGATATTACACATGTAAAGAAGTGGACGGTAAAATCCTGATTGGAAACGTCGAAAGAGGCTTTCTGCCATTGGGTGTAAGGAGGGATGGCAGTCTTTATTCCAGGATCCAATGGGCCAGTACAACCGAGAAGAATCCTTATTACTGGGTCTGTAACCTGATTGACGATGACGTGGAGAGGCATGGTGGAACCTGGGGAGCAAATACAATGGGGCCTGCCAATGCGATTCTGGACTTTTTCGGGGAGGAGCAGACAATTGGAACAGTACGTATTTTCCATAACGTAGGTTCCACCATCAGTATTGAGGAGGAGATGGCGGAACATATCCGTCTTTATATCAGCAATGATGAACAATGCTCACGTTTTGGAAGGGAAGATGAAGAGATTGATATTGTAAGCTGGGAGAAAATTCTGGATGTGCACATGGAGATGAAAGAAAAGTGGAACACCTACTTTCTGGAGCGGCCGGTCAAGGCAAGATATCTGCGCATAGAACTGGTTAAAAACTTTGGGACTCCGGAGGATGTGCCGTGGACAGAAACAGCGGAATTAAAAGTGTTCCCCGTGCTCTGAGCGGTTATGTCGTAACTCATTCTTGCAGGCTGCGTTTATGCTGGCAGCCATCTGGAAAGGGGAAAGCATGACTACATCGGGGATGATGGTTGGAATCCTGTTCGTGTATATGATAATGACAGGTTTTATAGGCCTGAGGGGAAGGAAATATGTAAAAACGTTTAAGGACAGCATAACGGCCGGAGGACAGTCGTCTCTTCTCCTGCTTACAGGCAGCGCGGTCGGGATGCAAATCGGCAGCGGCTTTGTAATCGGAGGGGCTGAATATGGGGCTTTATATGGATTGGGGGGAGCATGGTACGGTTTGGGGTGTGGTCTTTCATTTATTGCAGCCGGAATGATTGTGACAAAATTTATCTACCGCCATGGATATGTATCCCTGTCCGACTATTTCAAAGAGCGCTACGGGGGGTATTCCAGCAGGCTGATTTATAGTACCGTCACGCCTTTAAGCTGCATAGCTTTGTTTGCCGGACAGCTTCTGGCCGGAAAAGCTGTTTTCTATTCCGCAGGCCTCAATGGAAACATGGGAGTAATTGTCACCGCAGCCGCTTCCTTTTGCTATGCGGCTGTCAGTGGTTATTGGGGAGCGCTTGTGGCCTCTTTCCTACAGAGTTCGGTCATCTTTGTGGGCATGATGGCGGCTCTTTTCCTGATGGTTTCTGGAAATGGGGTATCATTTCTTCAGTCTGGGCTGCCTGAATCCTGCTTCTCAATGTTTCCGTATGACGGCGAAACATTTGTCATGAATACGGTGCCGACAATTGCTGCAGTATTCGTCAGTCAGGGATTATTTCAGCGGTGCGCTTCGGCTAAGAATGAGAGGGCGGCAGTTTACGGCAATCTATTTGGAGGCATTCTTTTACTGCCGGTGGCTTTTGTGCCTGTTCTTCTCGGAATGTATGGAAGATGCCTTTATCCGGGAAAAAACGGAGACGAGGTTTTTATGCTGCTGATTCTGGAAAAACTGCCTTCACTGGCCGGAGCGATACTTCTGGCAGCTATAATCTGCGCGGTGATGTCGGCCTGCAATTCCATTTTTGCATGCGTGTCGACAAATATAGTACATGATATATACAGGGGAATGATAAAACCAGATGCGGGCGAAAAGGAATGCAGACAGCTGATGTTTATTGTCAATGCGCTTGTATGTATATTTAGTGTAGTCCTGGCCTTGTCTATGAATAATATAATTGAATTGCTGGCACTCAGTTATACCTTTATCAGTGCCGGCTGTCTGCCGGCGTTTGCAGGCGGTGTCTTCTGGAAAAAAGGAAATTCTCGGGGAGCCGTGGCGAGCGCGGTACTTGGGATTGGGTTTGTGCTCCTGAATGGTTTAGGAATAGCAGAGCTTCCCTATGGCAGTGTATTTCCGCTGCTTCCCTCTGCGATAGGATATGTTGTTGTGAGTTTGATGACACAAAATAAGAAACAGGGTTAGGGGCTTCTCCGCAGGCAGTTGGGGAAGCCCCTAACCCTGTTTCTTCCCCAACTGTTATATACCACACATAAAAAACGAAGTTTTTTTTAAAGAGGACCCTCCTGTTTTTGTAATGACAATTAAGTAACAATATGTTAATATTCAGGCATGGAAATAAATTAACACTAAAATATCCAAAAATTCCGGAAAAATAAGGATATAAGTAGTTATAATGGAACAGGAGAAAATAATTCGGATTATTTTTTATATTCGGATTTTCGTGATTAGCATGAAAAGATACTAATTTTATGCAAGTCCGTCTGAAGCGGGGAACAACAGCCATATGACATGAAACCGACGGAAAAAATTGCAATATTAAATTCTTCTGTTTCTTAAAAGGTGAACGAGGGTTGAAAGGAGCCAGAATATGAAAAAAATGAGATTACTGACAACGGCGGCAGCGTTAGCGCTCTCCGTATCGATGATAATAACCGGCTGCGGAGGAAATAAGCAGGCGGCCACAGGCGGAAGTTCCGCCGCAGAGCAGAGTTCAGCCGAAAATGGGGAAAAGGTGCTGAAGGTTGCGACACACTGGGAAAAAGCCACTTTTGATCCGGCGCTCTGGGGCGACGGAGGAAGTGTTAAAGCTGGTATTTCTATTTTCGAGACACTGCTGACCTTTGATGAAGACAGAAATCTGGTTCCCAGCCTGGCAGAGAGCTGGGAGGTTTCCGACGACAGGAAAACTTATACCTTTAATCTGAGAAAAGGCGTACAGTTCCATGCCGGATACGGTGAATTCACATCCGAGGACGTGGCATACACACTGGAACGTTTGAGCGATCCCGACGTGGGAGCCACGGATACAAAATCAAAATGCAAGGTAGACAACATCGAATCCATGGATACCTCCGACCCTTATGTGTTTGTGCTTCATTTAAAAGAAGCGGACAATGAAATCCTGATGGATTTCGCATCGTGGTACAGCAATATCATCTGCAAGAAGGCATACGAGGAACTGAAACCTTCCGGATTTGGTGCAAAACCGGTCGGAACAGGGCCTTTCGAATACGAATCCGGCAAACCGGCAGAGGCATATGTGATTAAACGTTTTGAAGATTACTGGGGAGAAAAAGCCCTTTTAGACAAAGTGGAAATTACGATGCTGGCCGATGAGTCAAGCAGAATCAACCTCTACAATGCGGGTGAAGTAGATATCATGACCCTGAACGATGCCAACAGCATCCTTAAATTCGAGAATACGGAAGGCTGCGAAGTAAAGAAAGTTGCGGGAGCCGGATGTTATTACCTCGGCATGAACCTGGAAAAGGAGCCGTTCAACAATCCGAAAGTCAGGGAAGCCCTTAAATATGCAATCAATTACGATGAAATGCTTAATGATTACTGGAGAGGAACGCTGTTCCCGCCGACAGGCTATGTCCAGTCCTACTGTATTTATGCCAGCACACCGGAGCAGAGCGGTTATACATATGAATACAACCCGGAGAAGGCCAAACAGCTTCTGGCGGAGGCAGGCTATCCGGACGGCTTCTCCACATCGGTTGCCTCACCGAACGACACCCTTTCCAAAGGACCGCTGCTTGTCATCCAGGAGTATATGGCCGACATCGGCATCGATATGCAGTTAAACCTCACCGAGTTTGCAACTTTCCTCGATGATGTGAGAAACGGGCGCCACGAAATGTGGTTCCTGGTAAATGGAGACGGATACCGCGGTGACCAGTGGCTGACTTCGTTCACAAGCGCCAAGATTCCGGGAAGCAACTGGTGCCAGTTTAGAAATGAAGAATTTGACGAGCTTGTAGCCAAAGGTTTTGAATCCATCGATAAAGCCGAGAAAGATAAGTATTTCGGCGATGCACAGAAGATTCTTGTTGAGAGCATTCCTTCCATTCCGATCGCCGAATCCTGCGGTGACATCCTGGTTAAGGATACGGTAAAAGGTTTCTCACTGAACGCTGAACTTCTGTTCCAGTTTAAGGACATGGATCTGCAGTAGTGGACCTGTAAAAGAGCTGCTGTCCACGGTACGGCTGTTTTTCGGAAGAGGAGCGGCCGTACCGTGAATGATAACGCTTCACAGGTTGAAGGAGGGGAAACATGAAACGTTACATATTAAAACGTCTGTTATTTGCCATTCCCACGATTCTTGGAAGCATGATCGTGGTATTCCTGATTATCCGTTCCATTCCGGGTGATCCGGTGGCGATGAAGTTCGGCAAATCTGCCACTGTCCAGGAAATAGAGGAGTACAGGGAAGAGCACGGATATAACCGTCCGATGGCAGTGCAGCTGGTAGATTCCGTATTTGATACGCTGCGGGGAGATTTGGGATATTCGATGGCGAATAACCAGCCGGTATTCGGCATGATACTGGACTGTCTTCCAAACACGCTGGAACTGACGATATTCGGGGTGCTGTTAGCCATTGTGCTGGGAGTGACGTCGGGGATATTTGCGGCATTGTACCGCGGCAGTATATTTGATATGGCGATTCTCAGCCTGAATACGCTCCTGATGTCGATGCCCTCGTTTTTCCTGGGCCTGATTCTCATCATCGTATTCGGCGTTCAGCTGAAACTGATTCCGGTAATCGGCCTGAACCTGGCGCCGGAAGAGCATTTCCTCGGCCTTATCGGACCGGTCATCACGGTTGGCCTCGGTTCGGCGGCATCCATTGCCAGGACGACGAGAACCTCGATGCTAAAGATTCTGGGAAATGACTTTATTAAGGTCTGCAAGTCCAAGGGAATTGCAAAGAGCGCCATCATTTTGAAACATGCCCTGAGAAATGCACTGACACCGATTATCACGGTGGTAGGCGGAACCTTTGCCGCATATCTGGGCGGCGCGGTTGTAACGGAGACGGTTTTTGCAAGACCGGGAATCGGAAAACTTCTGGTCGATGCCATTAACGCCAGGGATTACACGGTAATTCAGGGGACGGCGGTATTTCTGGCAGTATTTATGATTCTTGTAATTCTGGTTACGGATATCTTATACGGCGTGTTCGATCCGCGTATTCGTGTTCAGGATTCTGCAAAATAAGCAAAATAACGAGAGCTGGAATTGGAAGGTTGACTTATGGCTGGGCAAAACAGAGAGAAAGATAACAAAGAGATAGATAACAAAGAAATAGATACGGAAAAAGAAGTGGAAAAAGAAGTAATACTGGAAGTGAGAGACGTAAAAAAATGGTTTCCCAACACCGCGAAGAGCAAGGAGTTTATCAAGGCTGTTGACGGAGTATCGCTTTCCATAAGAAAAGGGGAGACTTTCGGCCTGGTGGGGGAATCGGGCTGCGGGAAAAGCACCCTTGCAAGACTGATCCTCAGTCTGTATAAAGCGACGGCCGGGGATGTATATTTCCACGGGAAACCAATCTATAAGATGAACGCCAGACAGCTTCGCGAAGTGCGCCGGGAAATGCAGGTTATTTTCCAGGATCCTTACGAAGCGCTGGATCCGTATCTTACCATTGAAGAGATTATTATGGAGCCGTTAGATATCCACCAGTACGGCACCAAACAGGAGAAACGGAAAAAGGTGGAAGAGATGTGCAGCCTGGTCGGACTGCCGGTGAACCTTCTTACAAGGATGCCCCATCAGCTGTCCGGCGGCCAGAGGCAGAGGGTGAATATCGCCCGAAGTCTGGCGCTTAATCCGGAATTTGTCATCTGCGACGAGGCGGTGTCCGCCCTGGACGTATCGGTCCAGGCACAGATCCTGAATCTGCTCCGGCATCTGCAGAAGGAACTGGGACTTACCTATCTTTTTATTTCCCATAACCTTTCCGTTGTAAAATACATATCTGATACAATCGGCGTAATGTATTTCGGCCATCTGGTTGAAGTGGCGCCGAAAAACGAACTGTTTGCCGCCGTAAAGCATCCCTACACCCATGCGCTTTTGTCGGCGGTGCCGCTTCCGGATCCGGACTATCAGGTCAATACGGGAGCGCTGACCGGCGATGTGCCGAGCCTCTTAAATCCGCCGTCCGGCTGCATTTTCCATGAGAGATGCCCGTACAAACAGGAGCGGTGCGGGAGGGAGGCCCCCGTGCTTGAGAGTGTGACGGCTTGCCACCAGGTGGCCTGCCACCGGTATAAAGAGCTTACATTAAAGCTGGACTACAGCTCCGGCTTTGGAAAAGGAGGGGAAGGCAGATGATAAAACGGCTGCTGCATAATAAAATGGTCGTGTTCGGGGCAGTTGTCATACTTGCAATGATGTTTCTGGCAGTGGCGGCCCCCTTGCTGACACCCTATGATTATAAGACGAATCACCTGGGCGACCGTCTTCTGGCTCCGTCGATGCTTCACATCATGGGAACGGATGATTACGGGAAGGACGTGTGGACGAGGCTGATATACGGGGCCAGAGTGTCCTTAAAGGTTTCATTTCTGTCCGTAATGCTGGCTCTTTCCATTGGAAGCACCATTGGTTTTGCCTGCGGTTACTTCAGGGGAAAAATGGATTTCTTTGTAGGCAGAATGATGGATATCATGATGGCATTCCCGTCCATGTTGCTTTCGATGATTATCGCCATCTGCTTCGGTTCGACGGAGACCAGAATGTGCCTGGCAATCGGAATTCCGGTTATTCCGGGCTTTTACCGTATTGCGCGGAGCGAGACGCTGTCCATCAGGGAGCGTACCTTCATCATGGCGTCGAAAACAATGGGCGCGGGGAGCGGCTACACGATTTTTAAACACATTATTCCCAATGCCCTGCCTCAGATTTTCATCACCTTATCGGGGACAATCGGCGGCTGTATCATGGCGGAATCCTCCCTTGGATTTCTGGGTCTTGGGATAGCGCCGCCGACGCCGTCCTGGGGAATGATTATCAACGAGGGCAAGGATGTGTTTATCGACGCCCCCTGGGTTGCCATATTCGGCGGTCTGATGATCACGCTGACGACGCTTGCGTTCAATCTTCTGGGAGACGGCCTGAGGGACGTGCTGGATCCGAGACTGAGAAGTAATTAACGGAGGCGGCGTAACGAAGCGAAAAGGAGAGCGGATATGGAGCATTTGCTTGAAATAAAGGATTTAAAAGTGGAATTCCCGTCGAAAGCGGGCAATATCCACGCGGTAAACGGCGTAAACATGTATGTGGATAAGGGAGAAATCCTGGGCGTCGTAGGGGAATCGGGCTGCGGAAAGAGCGTGACGCTGTCCAATATCCTGGGACTTGTGGAGGCGCCGCCCGCAATTATAAGCGGTGAAATTACATTTAACGGTGAAAACATTTTATATAAGAACGACAAGGAATTCCGGAAGATAAGAGGAAAAGAGATCGCCATGATTTTCCAGGATCCGATGAACTGTCTGGATCCGGTCATCCGTATCGGTAAGCAGATCATGGAAATGATTCTGGAACATGAGAAAATGGATAAAAAACAGGCTTATGAGGAGGCTGTAAGCCTTTTAAAGGTCGTAGGAATCCCGGATCCGGAAATTCGGATGAACAGTTATCCCCACCAGCTTTCCGGCGGCATGTGCCAAAGGGTGATGATAGCGATAGCGCTGGCCTGCAAACCGAAGCTTTTACTGGCCGACGAGCCGACAACGGCCCTGGATGTGACGATACAGGCCCAGATTCTGGGGCTTCTCAGGGATATCCGGGATCAGTTCGGAACGAGCATTATCATTGTAACACACGACCTGGGCGTCGTGGCGACGCTGGCACAGCGGATCGCCGTTTTCTACGGCGGCAAGGTTGTGGAGGAGGCGGATACGAGATCGATTTTCAGGAACCCGACCCATCCGTACACAAGAGGCCTGATTGCCTGCGTTCCCAGCCTGGCGGCCGGCGATGAGGATCTGAATGTAATTGAGGGCAATGTCCCCGACTTATCCAACATGCCCGCAGGCTGTCCCTTCCATCCAAGGTGCCAGTCTGCGACGGAGGAGTGTAAGAGCGGGGAAATGGAGCGTTTCAAAGTCTCGGAAGGTCACTATAGTTACTGCTTACTTTGTGCGCAGCAACACGCTTCACAATAGACGGCAGAGTCAGATTTGTGATTTTAAAGGAGAGGTGTTTAACTATGAAAAAGGTTGTTACGGTTACAGGGGAAATCAAGCCGGAAGAGCTCGGCTTTACCGATATGCATGAGCACATCCTGATGAAGGGGCGGGTGTTCCGGGAGCAGTTTGTGGAGGAACATCCGGGATTTAAGGAATCTGTAGGGGAAAACGAGAAGAATACGCTGGAAAATATCGGTATCATCCGCAGAAATAACATGTTTACCTGGGACACCCAGGATCTGGATGACCCGGTGGTCATGGAAAAGGAAGTTGCCGACTTTAAGGCAGCCGGAGGCCGGTCCCTGGTGGAGATGAGCGTCCCCGGAATCCGCAGCGATATCAGGGAAGTGAAAAAGATTGCGGAACATACGGGCGTCAATGTAATCGGTACGACGGGTATTTACATCTACGAATCATGGCCGGAGTGGTGCCACAATGCGGAGATAGAAGATTTCATGGACTTTATGAAGCGTGAGATCGAATATGGAATTGAGGATACCGGCATTAAACCGGGAATGATCAAGGTGGGAATTTCATCCGGCTTCCGTCCAGGGGAAGAACTCTTACTGCGCGCGGCTGCCAGAACAGCCAACGAAACCGGGCTTCCGCTGACGGTCCATCCCTGCTTTACGATGGGAGGAGGCCCTTTGGAAATCGCAAAGATCCTGAAGGAAGAAAACGTGGACATGGAGCGGACCGTGATTGCGCATATGGGTGCGTTTCTCGGAGAGGGCAGTTTAAAGACGCTGATTACCAACCAGAAGAGCTGGGGGATCAGCCTCGACTATCTGCACCGCGTCCTGGATACGGGAATCAACATCTGCATCGAAATCTGCAACACCTCGGACAGGGAGGCCACAGGCTCCACAAGCCTTCCTGGATGGATGCGCCTGGCGGCCGTCTACCAACTCATCCAGGAGGAATATGCAAAGCAGCTCGTCCTTGCGACGGACACGTGCGCGAAACATATGGCCAGATATTACGGCGGCGAGGGCTACGGCCGTCTGACGCGATACGCCATTCCGACGCTCCGCGATATCGTGGGCGTGTCACCCTTTGCCATCGACCAGATCATGGTGAAGAATCCGGCCAGAATCCTGGCGTATTGATGATCGGACGGAGCTTCAGCCCTAAAAAACAATGTTTTACGCCGTGTAATCGCGGTTTACAGGAAAGGCGGAAAAAAGATGCACAAGGCAGATACAATTTTAATCAATGGAGTCATTTGTACAGTCGACCCTGCATTCCGGTTTGTACAGGCTCTTGTGGTTGACGGCGGTAGAATCCTTTACTGCGGAAATACAAGCCAGGCCCTTAAATACCGGGGGGAAGAGACGAAAATCATCGATCTGGAGGGGAAACTGGTGCTTCCGGGAACCTTTGACGCCCATATCCATGCGGCTTTTGCCGGACTGAGCCTGTCACCCGACTTTGTCAAGGTGGAGCCGGAGGATGCATGCAACTTAAAGGAATTTAACGAAAGAATACGGGAAAAGGCGGAAAAACTGCCGGAAGATACATGGATCATCGGCTGGGGATTTAAGACATGGCAGGTGGAGGAGTGGGCAAAAGAAGACCGTCTTCCCACCTGGAAGGATATCGAGGAGGGCTCCATGGGGCATCCCGTCATTTTAAATGACGGCGGCCTCCACACGATGCTCGTGAGCAGACGTGCCCTGGAGCTTGCCGGAATCACGAAAGATACTGTGTTTAAGAAAGAGGAAGGCACCATGTTCCGGTTTGAGGACGGCAGCCCAACGGGGCTGTTCACCGATTTCGGAACCCAGGCGGCGGTAGGACGCGCGGCCCATCATCTTGTGGGAGATGAGATGGACGAGTGCCTGATGCGGATGCAGCGGCAGATGAACAGCTACGGCATTACCTCCCATAACGACATAGTCGGCATAGGCGGAAACGATATGTGTTTCGGAACCTACGGCGAGGAGGCCATCCACGGATACGAGAGGCTGAGAAGGTCGGGAAAACTGACGGCCCGCGTCTTCGTCAATATTCTGGCCGGAAAGGGTGGCGTCCAGAGCTACGATACCATATTTGAAGGAATCGGAGAAATGAGGCTGCCGGAATTCGGCGACAAGGAGTGGGTAAGAGCGGATGCCGTCAAGGTGTTCGGAGACGACGGATGGGAGAGGGATCTGCCTCCCGGACAGAACGGATACTGCATGTTCCCGGGCGAAACGCCGGAGGAACAGGGAAAAGAGCTTGCCAAAACACTCAAAGAACTTCACCACAGGGGCTGGCAGACGGCCACACACCTCACCGGAGGACGTGGAATCGACGTAGCGGTGGATGCCCTCTCGGAGGCGGAGGAGGAAGAGCCGGGACGCGATCTGCGCCACTTTATTCTTCATGCCAGCGGTTCCAGCAGGGAGAACATCAAAAAGTGCGTGAGACATGGGATTGGCTGCGGGGCCCAGGCCGTGGGAGGTTATGAGTTCGGCGGCGAGACGGACTACAAGGTCCTTCTGGACGGAGGAATGCTGGTGGCGGAAGGATCCGATGCCCCGGCGCTTCCGATGAACTGGATGAAGGGACTTCACTTTTTGGTGAGCAGAAAGGCGAAGGACGGGAAGGTTTACCACCCGGAGATGGCCATTGACATCCGTGAGGCCGTCCGGATGTACACGATTTATCCGGCCTGGCAGAACCATGCGGAAGATTTCTGCGGTTCTCTGGAAGTGGGGAAATGCGCCGATCTGCAGGTTCTGGAACGGAATATTTTTGAGATTCCTGCGGATGAGATTGAACACGTGAGGGTTCTGATGACGATGTGCGGGGGAAAAATAGTATATCGGGATTGCATAGATTTATAAAATCATTTATAATTTGATTAGTTATATAAGCTCATAATATGGTTGAGCGTTTCTACCAACTGCCGTAAATAGTTGATTATGACCCATGGTTATAGTCTTCTGTTTACGGCAGTTTTTATTGAGCGGCAATGAAAAGTCCGCGAAGCGTGCTTTTCGTCCTTAATTGCCGCAGGGAATGATAAAATAAAGGAGGATATTATATGAGTTACACGTTTCTGGATATGGATTCCTATAAAAGGAAAAACCATTTTGAGTATTTTAACGGTCTTGGGTTCCCTTACATGGGTACAACGGCCAATGTCGATGTTACACAGTTTGTTGGGGCGGTAAAGCAGAAAAAACTCCCCTTCTTTCTTTCATTCTGCTATTGCGTCGCGAAGGCGGCCAACAGCGTCCCCGAACTGAGACAGCGGATTCGCGGCAATCGGATTATCGAATTTGACAACTGCAAAACCTCCCACACGGTGGCCCAGGAGGACGGGACATACTGTTACTGCACACTCGACAGCAGCATGGCGTTTGAGGATTATCTTCCCTATGCCGTCCGGGCGCAGGAGACGGCCAGGATGCAGAACAGTATTGAGGAGGAGAAAGAAGATACGGATGAGCTTCTTTTTATTTCAACACTGCCGTGGTTTTCGTTTACTTCCCTCATCCAGCCGGTTCCCATGCCTGCCGACAGCAATCCCAGGATTACATGGGGAAAATACTTTGAGGACAATGGAAAATATCTGATGCCCGTATCGCTCCTGTGCCATCACGGATTGGTCGACGGCGCACACCTGGCTTCATTTTACCGGTCGCTGGAAGGCGGAATTCTGATTGACTTTTCCGAAGGCAGGGCATAAAATAAGAATGGAATATAAGTTAGCTGTCTAACAATAAGAGTGATACAGCCCAGGATGTCCCAATTACCGGAAATATGAGGAGAAGAATAAGATGAAAATGTCGTTTTATATGCTGCTCTACCGCGCCTTTCACGCCCAGCGCAAATGCTTAAGGCCCTTTATGGCGGAAATTGGCCTGGCCTCGGGGCAGCCGAAGGTGCTGCTTTATCTGGCGGAGCATGAAGGATGTATGCAGAAGGATGTGGCGGAGCACTGTGATATTGAACCGGCAACCACAAGCCGTGTGCTGGACACGCTGGAAAAAAACGGTTTTATTGTCAGGAAAACAATGGAAGGAAACCGCCGCGCAGGAAGTCTCCATATCACGGAAAAGGGCCTTGAGGCCTCGCATAAATGGGAGGAGCGCTGCCGTGAGGTCGAAGCATCGATGCTGACCGGTTTTACGGCGGAGGAGACGGCGCAGTTCACCAATTTCCTGAGCAGGGCCTATAAGAATATGAGCGGAAAAGAAGCAAGGTAAACAGTAAAAACAGTATAAAGATGAGGGATGAAGAGGATGTTCTGAAAGCAGGTTTCCGGTGGAAACAGACTTTTGGCGTCCTCTTCATTTGACAGGTTGACATTTTGGCAGAGCCGTCATAAAATAATTTAAGACAACAGTTAGTAGTCTAACTGTAAGACGGCTAAATGAATGCACGACAACAACTCAGTGGAGGCATTATTAATGAAAGACATCAGACGTATTTTACAATTTGCAAAGCCATGCAGGCCGGATTTCCTTCTGGCCATCTTTTTCGTTGTGATAGAAACCAGTTTTGAACTGATTATTCCGATGATTATGGCTGGGATTCTGGACGTGGGCGTAGCCGGGAGGGATTTGAACTACATATACTCCAAAGGGGGACTGATGGTGGTATGTTCGCTCATTTCACTGTGCACCGGCCTTTTATATGCCCGTTATTCCGCCAGGGCTGCGGGGGGATTCGGCGCGGGACTGCGGGAGGCGGAGTATGTAAAGCTGCAGGAATACTCCTTTGGAAACCTGGATCACTATGAAACCTCTTCCCTGATTACACGGCTCACCACCGATGTGACCGTAATGCAGAATGCAATCGTGGGGGGAATGAGGCCGATGATCCGCGGGCCTGTCATGATGGTGCTGGGCCTTCTGATGGCCTGTTATCTGAACGCGCGGCTGGCGCTGGTGTTTGCGGTGTGCATGCCGGTTCTGGCGGCTATCCTGATCGGAATCATCTTAAAAGTTGCCCCGATGTACGGCAGACTGCAGAAGGCGGTCGACCATGTGAACGCGGTGGTCCAGGAGAACCTGACGGCAATCCGTGCGGTAAAGGCCTTTGTCAGAGAGGAATACGAGGAAGAAAAATTTGCCGGGGTGAATGATAATCTGAAGAGAAACAGCGAGAGGACCTTTCATTTCGCCGTCCTCAATATGCCCTCATTTCTGCTCACAATGTACGCGGCCATTATCCTGATTCTGTGGTTCGGCGGGCAGATGATCCAGATGGGAGGAATGCAGGTCGGTGAACTGACGGGATTTTTAAGCTATGTCATGCAGATCATGAATTCCCTGATGATGATATCCAACGTATTCCTGATGCTGACCCGTTCCCTGGCCAGTGCACGGCGAATCGGGGAAGTATTCGACGAGCCCCTGGATCTGATGGACGGCAGTGAGAAGGAGGCGCGGATCGAACACGGCACAATCGATTTTGAACATGTATCCTTTAAATATAAGAAGGAAGCGAAACGCAGAGTTTTGACGGATATCAATATTCATATAGAAGAAGGACAGACGGTGGGTATTATCGGAGGAACGGGATCTGCGAAGAGCACCCTTGTATCGCTGATACCGCGTCTCTATGATGTCACGGAGGGCAGCGTGAAGGTGGACGGGAGAGACGTCCGTGAGTATTCTCTGATTCATCTGCGCGATGCTATCGGCATTGTGCTTCAGAAAAACGTGCTCTTTTCCGGTACAATACGTGAAAACCTGCTGTGGGGAAAACGTGACGCGGATGAGGAAGAGATTGAATGGGCCTGCCGTGCCGCCTGCGTCGATGAGTTCATCGGGCGTTTCCCGGACGGGTATGATACGGATCTGGGGCAGGGGGGCGTTAATGTGTCGGGCGGACAGAAGCAGAGGCTCTGTATTGCCAGGGTGCTTCTAAAGAGGCCCAAAGTGCTGATTTTTGATGATTCCACCAGCGCCGTGGATACGGCCACCGACGCGAAGATAAGAAAACAGCTCCGTGAGCTGACCGATACGACAAAGCTCATCATTGCGCAGAGAATTACATCGGTCATGGACGCCGACCAGATTATCATCCTGGAGGACGGAAAGATCCATGCCACGGGAACCCATGAGAGCCTTCTGGCGTCGGATCCCATTTACCAGGAGCTTTACAATTCCCAGCAGAAAGGAGCGGATGAAAATGGCAAGACAGCTTAGCGCAAAACGGCCCGAGAACCTGAAGGGGACGATAAAGAAGCTCCTGGGATATATGGGAAACCACAAGTTCCTGTTTCTGCTCGTCGCCATACTCACGACAATCAGCGCCCTTTCGGGCCTGTTCGGCACCTATATGCTGAAACCAATCGTCAATAACTATATTGTTCCGGGTAATATGAAAGGCCTTTTTTATGCGGTCCTGTTTATGGGCGCCGTCTATCTGGCCGGTGTTTTATCGTCGTTCGGCTATACGCAGCTCATGGTGAGGGCGGCCCAGAAGATTACGGCCGAGATCAGGGAGGATTTATTCCGGCATATCCAGAAGCTGCCGCTGAAATATTTTGACACGAGGACCCACGGCGATATTATGAGCCGGTTTACCAACGATGTCGACACGGTTTCGGATGCCTTAAACAACAGTTTTGCAATGGTCATCCAGAGCTTTATCCAAATCGTGGGGACGCTCACCCTGATTTTTATCCTCAACTGGCGCCTTTCGCTGATCGTGTTCGCCTGCTATATCCTGATGTTCGCCTACATCCGTTATAGCGGGAAGAAGAGCAAATACTATTTCAATTACCAGCAGAAATACCTGGGGGAACTGAACGGATATATTGAGGAGATGACGGCGGGCCAGAAAGTGGTAAAGGTATTTAACCACGAAGGGGAAAACATCGAACAGTTCCGGCAGAAAAACGGCAAGCTGAAGCGGGCGGCCATCAGCGCCCTGACTTACTCCGGCACCATGATACCGATGGTGGTCAGTATTTCCTATATCAATTATACGATTGTCACCATGATCGGGGCGTTTATGGCTCTGAGGGGGTGGACCGATATCGGAAGTCTTGCAAGCTACCTCGTTTTTGTAAGACAGACCGCAATGCCAATCAACCAGTTTACCATGCAGTCCAATTTCCTTCTGGCGGCTCTTGCCGGAGCGGAACGTGTCTTTGAGACGATGGAGGAGGAGCCGGAGACCGACAAGGGAAAGGTGACTCTTGTCTATGCGGAGGAGACGGAAGACGGCTCTTTAAGGGAATGCGGCCGAAAGACGGGAATCTGGGCCTGGAAAGCGGAGGACGGGGCGTTAACCCGGCTCCGGGGTGACGTACAGTTTAAGGATGTGGATTTTGGATATAACCGGGATCACCTGATCCTTAAGAAAATCAGCCTTTATGCAAAACCGGGGCAGAAGATTGCCTTTGTCGGTTCCACCGGCGCCGGGAAGACGACGATCACTAACCTGATTAACCGTTTTTACGACATTGACGGGGGAAGTCTTACCTATGACGGGATCGATGTGAGAAATATCAAAAAGGATGCTCTGCGCTCCTCCCTGGGAATGGTTCTTCAGGATACCCACCTGTTTACCGGCACAATCGCGGACAATATCCGCTATGGCAGGCTGGACGCCACGATGGAGGAGGTGGTGGAGGCCGCAAAGCTGGCCAATGCCGATTCCTTTATCAGCCGTCTGCCGAAGGGCTATGACACGATGGTGACGGCGGATGGAAGCAACCTGTCCCAGGGACAGCGGCAGCTTCTGGCCATCGCCAGGGCGGCCGTGGCCGACCCGCCCGTCCTCATCCTGGATGAGGCGACCAGCTCGATTGATACGAGAACGGAACGTCTGATCGAAAAGGGCATGGACCGCCTCATGGAGGGCAGGACCGTATTCGTGATTGCCCACCGCCTGTCCACGGTCCGCAATTCCAATGCAATTATGGTACTGGAACAGGGAAAGATTATCGAGAGAGGCGACCATGAGGACCTGATCGGGCAAAGAGGCATTTATTACCAGCTGTATAATGGAATGTTTGAGCTGGCATAAACGGGGGTGCGGTGAGAGGAGCCAATTTTAGCACTACAACAGTGCAATTTAACACGTATTGGTAAAATCCTTAAAGAGATTTGTATAGACTGACAGAAAAACCAGCCATTAATATTTTTGTGGTTGGTTTTTTTTTGTAAAATAGAAATTTGATGAACCAATAAGAATAACTGAAGGAGATGCAAAAATTTGCCGAGTCGGCCGGAGAGAGAAGTCTCTGCCGGAAAACTCTTTGTAAAATAAGAGATTAGAAGGATTTCCGTAAGGAAATTGTCAGGAACGTCTATTGAAAGAAGGCGGCTCCTGTATTATAATATCAATATACGATATCGACTATCGATATTGAGCGGCGATATTGGATTTGACAGATTTGACAGATTCACGGATGAGAGAAATTCAGCCGGATTTAAATGTTTCGTGGATTGGCCGGTTTAGTGGATTTGCAGGAAAAGAAGGTGCATGCATTATGGCGAAGAAAACGCTTGAAATATTGACGGAATCCATGTTTTACGTACTGATGTCTTTTATCGGAAAAGAGATGTGCGGTATAGAGATAGCCGAATTTGTGGAGAAGAAGACGGGAGGCCGGTTAAAAATCGGACCGGGAACTCTTTACACAATCCTGGGCAAGTTTGAGGAAGAGAAGTTCATTGAAGAGATTCAGGTGGAGGGCAGAAAGAGAACCTACCGGATCACGGAGAAGGGGCTGCAGGCCTACCGGGAAGAAGTGCTGCGGCTGAGACAGTGTATTGCCGATGCGGAAAGCGAGGGATATCTATGAAAAAGGAGATTATGAAGCGGCTTCCATTTACAGAGATCAATATACCGGGGATTGAAACCTGGCTGGATCAGATGGCGCTGGAGGGATATTTCTTAATCGATACGGCCGGGACGTCATGGTATTTTGTAGAGGGGGAACCGAAAAATATCCGTTACAGGCTGGATGCCGTCACGGAGAAGGGGGCAATGCCGTCCCCCGAAAAGAGGGAGGACTATCAGGCAATGGGATGGAACTATGTGCTTACCCATCGGAGGATGTACCATATCTTTCGGGCGGATGACCCCGAGGCTGCGGAACTTCACTCGGACGGCCTCGTCGAGAGCCTGTCCCTGAAACAGCTTGAGAAATCCTTACTCGTGGATTTGATTATCGTTGCGCTTGCCGCGTCTTTCTGGTTTCTCCTCTATGTGAGATTGGGTCATGATCTTTTCAACTACCCGGTGCTCACCTTGATGACGCCCGATTTACGGTTTATTTTCATGATGTTCTGGACGGCCGGATGTATCTGGAACGGATATGCCTCCTATCAGGGAGTAAAGAAGATGCGGGTCTGCATTGCAGAGGGAAGAACCGGGGAACTGCAGACAAAACCCCTTGCGGCCTATCCAAACGAGAAGTTCAGGCGGTTTTATATGCCGGTCTGCTTTCTGGTATATATTGCGCTCAGTTTCCTGTTCCGTCCGTACAGAGTCGGGCTCGATGAAGTCCTCCTGACGGAAAAACTACCCGTCCTTGAAACGCTTGAGACAGGGGAAGTAAGGAAAATGGAGTTCTGGTTTTCAGAAGGTGACGTGAATTACTACAGAAAACGCAGAAATCTGCTGATGGACGACAATTATGAGCTGCATGAGACACGGGAGGTACTGGAAACAGGAGGCGGGGAAGGGAAAGAAACTTCCCTGTCCGGTTACTATTTTGAACCAAGGTTTGCTTTCTTTACAGAGGCCATGTACCGCGATGCGGTGAAAAAATATGCGGGCATCTACGGGGAGGAGCTGGAAAATCATCTGATAGCCGATACGGGCTTCGATTCCTGCGCTTTTACAGAGAGAGACGGAAAGCAGGTGCTGGCGGTTCTGGACGGAAAGAAAATACTGGTTCTCGAATATGAGGGACAGAGCGATCTCAGGGAAAAGACAGAGGTAATAAAGGACGTCCTGGAAAGCGGGGAATGAGGTGCGGACAATGAAGACGGAACGTTATAAATATCCTCCCGTCAGTACGTTTGATATCAAAGAGATAGAAAACTGGCTGGAAGAAATGGCTGCAGAGGGATGGTTCCTGAAAGAAGCGGGGCCCTATGCCTGGCTCTTTGAAGCCGGGGAGCCGGAGAATGTCCGCTACCGCATCGATCCGGCAACGGAGAAAAAGGGAAAGCTGGACGAAGAAAAAAGGTTGGATTATGAGGCAATGGGCTGGCGCTATGCGGCAACCCATCGGGATTTCTACCATATATTTATGTCCGATGATCCGGAGGCGGAAGAACTGCATACCGATGAGATGGTGGAGAGCTTTTCCGCCAGGATGCTGGAAAAGAGGCTCAGAAATGAGCTGGTGGGAGGAGTACTGGTAGTGGCGCTGATGGCGCTCAACGGTTTCTCCGTGCTGAAGGCTCTGGTTCAATATCCGGTGCTGACTTTAATTGAAATGAGGCCGGCTATGGTATTTTATCAGATATTCTATATTATCTGGTTTGTGGGCTGGATCAGTGTTTGTGTAAAAATATACAGACGGAGAAAATGCCTGGCAGCAGGTATCATGCCGGATGGCGAAACCATACATACAAAACGGGAGAGCAAAAGGAAAAGACTCTGGCACTCCGCGGAGAGGCTCAGTGTAATTCTGCTGATTGCCGGGCTGATCCTGTCCCAGTTTCCGGATAAGAGCGGACAGGCGGTTTCCATGGAGGAACACGTCAGGACCGTGCTGACCCTGGAAAAGCTGGAGGGAGACAAAGACGAAATTCAAAAGGGCGGCCGGGAAGAAGAACAAGACATCGATGGGGAAGGCGGTAATATCATGTGGAGGCGGTTCAGCCTGTTCGCCGGGAACAACTATGAAATTTACGATCAGGGAGACGATGCTGCCGTGGAAAGCGGGAAGGAGGGCGGTAATTCCTCTTCCCTCCACGTGATGTACTACCGTCCCTGTTTCAGGATTATGGCGCCTCAATTATACTCGGAGCTGCAGAAAAAGTATCTGGCCGGCTGTGTCACGGAGACACAAAAGCTGCGGGGCGTGGCGGGAGAGTTTTACATTGTGACAGGGACCTGCGAAGACGGGACCCAGGTTGCGGCAGCGATGCTGGATGGGCGGCTGCTTCTGGCAGAGTATTCCGGAAGCATTAAATTAAAGGATAAGATATCGCTGATAGAAGAAGTTCTGGTTTCGGAGAGGAGGCGGGGATTTTAAACGTAAAACATTCAAATGGGCAGCATCTGGAAAAACTGCCGGTCAACGAATTGGATTTAAGAGCGGTCGAAGACTGGCTCGGACAGATGGCCGGGAAGGGATACTTCCTGGATGAGACCGCCTGGTCATGGTGGTATTTTAACATCGGTGAGCCGGCCAATGTCCGTTATCGCATCGAACCGGTCGATGAAAAGAACGGGAAACTGGATCCTCAGAAAAAAGAGGATTATGAGATGATGGGATGGAAGTATGTGACAAGCCACAAGGGCATGTATCACATATTTTTAGCAGAATCGGAGGAAACCGAAGAATTCCACACGGATCCCCTTGTCAGGAATCTTGCGCTGAAGGGATACGAAAAGAAACTCCGGAGCCTGGGGATTTCAAGCATTGTCGCTTTTTGCTGTTTCTTTGTCACCTGTTACAATACGATATCCAGGGAAGCAAGAGGAATCGGACTTGTCCTTGCAAATCCATTTTTTCTGTACTATGTACTCGGTATCCTGCTGCTTATTATTCTGGGTTATCAGAATATATCGGCATTCAGAAAGATAAAAAAGTGGCGTGAGAAACTGGGCTCAGGCGAAGATGAGGAACTGCCCGTGGAGATGGGGACGAAGAAATGCTACAGCTCCCTGGCCAACCATATTGTTACCATATTAATTGTGGCGGTTTTCGCTTCGCTGTTTCTGACGATAGGGACAGGCGGACCGATCCATCAGGAGATACAGGGCAGACCCCTCCCGGTGCTCCAGGTTCTGGAAACGGGAACCGTGGAAGAGAATGCGGATAAGGACAGTAATGTGATCTATTACTTCAGCCTGCTGCTGAATGAGAGATACGAAATCAGACAGCAGGCCTCCGTAAGAGAGAGGGGAGCCGGGGAAAGCCGTCTTTCCTCCCTGAAAGTTGATCTGTACGGCGCGCGCTTTAACTGGCTGGCCGAGCTTCTGTACAGTAACCTGGAACGGGAGCACCTCTCTAAGTACGGAGAAGCATACAGCCGTCTTTCCAAAGAGGGGTATGAACACTTTTCTCTCCTGGAAGACGGAGAAAACCAGATTCTCGTGGCAAAGACGGGAAAGAAGGTTCTGGTTATTTATTATCAGGGTAAGGAAAGGCTTGAGGAAAAAGCCGGGATTTTGGAGCGCGTCGTTACTGATGGGACGAAAATGGAAACCCGGTTGTAAAATTTGACGATTTTTGGAAAGAGACAATTTAAGAAAATGAAAAAATAAGAGAAGAGACTGCCACAGAATGCAGGCTTCCAACAGGATAACGTCCGGAATACACCGTACGGCGTCAAATTCCTGCCGGAAAACGCATTGTGCGGCCGTCTTTTTTTAATCTTAGGAAGGTGACAGGGCAGAGACATAAAAAGTGCACAGTATTATGCATGAAATTGAATGGTTTATTACATTTATGCATAATAAAAAGAAATATACACAATATATACAATATATTTTAATAAAAATTCAAAAAAAGTATTGCATAATTATTCTAGTGGAGGTATAATTATGCCAATTTCACAGCGGGACTGTCGAAGGGACCGTAGCTATTTTATAGAATAGCAGAAAAGAAAAATAAAACAGTAAAGCAAATGGAGGAAAATAATTATGGAAAAGAAATACAACAAAATCGTACTGGCATATTCAGGAGGCCTTGACACATCTGTCTTAATTCCGTGGTTAAAAGAAAATTACGGCTGTGAAGTCATCGCAGTTTCAGCCGATGTGGGCCAGGGTGCAGAGCTGGACGGACTGGAGGAGAAAGCGTTAAAGACGGGAGCCTCCAAATTATACATAGAAGATTTGAAAAAAGAATTTGTAGACGAATACATTATCCCGACGATGAAAGCGGGAGCCGCCTATGAGCATTACCTGCTGGGAACTTCCTTCGCACGTCCAATCATCGCAAAACGGATCGTGGAGATTGCCAAAAAAGAAGGAGCCGACGCCATCTGTCACGGATGTACGGGAAAAGGCAACGACCAGGTACGTTTTGAGCTGGCAATCAAGGCATTTGCGCCTCAGATGGATGTGATCGCGCCATGGCGTTTCTGGGAACTGAATTCCCGTGAAAAAGAGATTGAATATGCAGAGCAGCACAACATCCCGCTGAAGATTACAAAAGAAACAAATTATTCCAAAGACAAAAATCTGTGGCATCTTTCCCACGAGGGACTGGATCTGGAAGACCCGGCCAATGAGGCTCCCATCAGCAAACCGGGATTCTTAGAGCTCGGCGTTTCACCGGAGCAGGCGCCGGATACCCCAACCTATGTGGAAATCCATTTTGAAAAAGGTATTCCGACTTCTGTAAACGGCGAGGAGATGGACTGTGAGAAGGTCATCGAAGTCCTGAACAAGCTGGGCGGAGAGAACGGCTGCGGCATTCTCGATCTGGTGGAGAACCGTCTGGTAGGAATGAAGAGCCGCGGCGTCTATGAGACACCGGGCGGAACGATTCTTTATAAGGCGCATGAGAAGCTGGAGGAGATCACATTAGATAAAGAAACACAGCACTACAAACAGCAGCTGGCCCTGAAATTTGCAGACCTGGTATACAACGGCCAGTGGTACACACCGCTCCGCAAGGCCATGAGCGCTTTTGTGGATTCCACACAGGAGACGGTGACGGGAGATGTGAAGTTAAAGCTCTATAAAGGAAATATTATTCCGGCTTCCGTAACCTCACCTTATACACTCTATTCCGCTGATATGGCGACCTTTGATGAGGATGACTGCTACAACCAGGCAGATTCCGCCGGATTTATCAACCTCTTCGGACTTCCCATCAAGGTGCGGGCGCTGAACGATCAGGCTCTGGCCGCAAAGACAGGAAAACATTTTCCGGATGTAGAGTAAAAAGATACAGAGTAAAAAATCATTGGCTGCCGTCTGAGGCGCAGCAGTTTCCGCTGAAGCTTAAGACGGCATCAATTCGATGAAGGGAGTCCAATATACAATGGCAAAGTTATGGGCAGGGCGTTTCGGGAAAGAGACGGATCTGGAAGTAAATGATTTTAATTCCTCCATTTCCTTTGACTGCCGTCTTTATAAAGAAGACATCACCGGCTCCATGGCCCATGCGGCCATGCTGGGAAAGCAGGGAATTATTGAAAAAGAGGAATCCGACAAAATAATAGAAGGTTTAAAAGGAATTTTAAAAGATATCGAGGCGGGAAAAATTCAGTTCACGGCCGAATATGAAGATATCCATATGGCGATGGAACAGATTTTAACGGAGCGGATCGGGGATGCGGGAAAACGTCTCCACACCGCCCGTTCCCGGAACGATCAGGTGGCGCTCGACATGCGTCTCTACGTAAAAAAAGAGATCGGCGAGATAAAGAAGCTGATTCTGAATTTTATGGAAGCGCTCTGCGACAGTTCCAAAAAGAACCTGGACACGGTAATGCCGGGATACACCCATCTCCAAAGGGCGCAGCCGGTGACATTCGGCCACTATATGATGGCTTACGCCAATATGATGAAGCGCGATATCATCCGCCTGGAAAACTGCCTGGAAGGAATGGACGACATGCCCCTTGGTTCCGGGGCGCTGGCCTCCACAACCTACCCTATCGACCGAGATTTTGTGCGGGAACAGCTGGGATTTGCCGGAGTGACGGATAACTCCCTGGACGGCGTGTCCGACCGCGATTACTGTGTGGAGCTTTGTTCTGCACTTTCTATACTCATGATGCATCTGTCCCGGTTTTCGGAGGAGATTATCGCATGGTGCTCCTGGGAATTCAAATTTGTGGAGCTGGATGATGCGTTCTCCACAGGCTCCTCGATTATGCCGCAAAAGAAGAATCCCGATGTCTGCGAACTGGTAAGGGGCAAGACAGGCCGCGTTTACGGTTCCCTTATGACACTCCTTACGGTGTTAAAGGGAATTCCCTTGGCATACAACAAAGACATGCAGGAAGACAAGGAGGCCGTGTTTGACGCCATCGACACCGTGAAACAGTGCCTGCGAGTCCTGACCCCGATGTTTGCGACGATGGAACTCTGTAAAGATAATATGAAGAAAGCGGCCCTCCGGGGATTTATCAATGCCACGGACTGCGCCGATTACCTGACGAAGAAGGGAATGCCGTTTCGGGATGCCTACAAGACGGTCGGCTGCCTGGTGGCGGAATGCGTGAAACAGGAGAAGTCACTGATGGATTTGACCCTGGAGGAATACAGGGAGCATTCGGAACTGTTTGATGAAGATATCTATACGGCCATCGATCTGAAAACGTGCGTGAAAGGCAGAAATGTGACGGGAGGGCCTTCACCGGAGGAAGTGTCGCGCCAGATTGCGGTGATTGAGCGTTTTATCACAGAGCGGGAAAACTGACGGGCTCTTTAAGGCCCGCAGGCATAAAAGCCCGCGAAAAGCCCGCGTTCCGCATGAACCCGGAAAACAGAGTACTGGTGTGAGGAAGGAAAAAGGATTTATGTGTAAGCCAAAAGTATATATAGACGGAAAAGAAGGAACGACAGGCCTTCAGATTTATGACCGCCTGGCGGATCGCGATGATATTGAACTTCTTCTGATAGATGAGGAGAAGAGGAAAGATACGGAAGAGAGAAAAAAGCTGATTAACCGGGCCGACATCGTTTTCCTGTGTCTGCCGGATGCGGCTGCGGTGCAGGCGGTGGAACTGGCCGACAGTCCGGATACCCGTATTATCGACGCTTCCACTGCCCACAGGACGGCGGACGGATGGGCCTACGGCCTGCCGGAACTTTCACCGGGGCATCGGAAACTGGTGGAAGCTTCAAAACGGGTTGCCAACCCCGGCTGCCATGCGACGGGTTTTATTACGGCGGTCTACCCTCTGACGGCCATGGGAATCATCCCGGCCGGTTATCCTCTGACCGCGTTTTCCCTGACCGGATACTCCGGCGGCGGAAAGAAGATGATAGCGGAGTATGAGTCACCCGGGAAACCGGAGCTTTACAAAACCCCAAGAGTATACGGCCTGAACCTGAAACATAAACATCTGCCGGAGATGCAGAAACTATGTGGACTTGACAGTCCCCCGGTATTCTGTCCCGTCGTTGATGATTACTATAAGGGAATGGCTGTGACCGTGATGCTTCAGAATGGGATGTTGAACGGGAAGGTGACGGCGGAGGAGATCCATGCGGCGCTTTCCACCCACTATGCAGGGCAGAAGATGATAAAAGTGCATCCCTTCGGATACGACGGCATGATTGCAGCCGGAACGATGGCGGGGTTTGACAGCCTGGAACTGATTGTGAACGGCCACGACGGCCAGACGATCATCACGGCCCTGTTCGACAACCTGGGAAAGGGAGCCTCGGGAGCGGCCGTGCAGAACATGAACCTGATGCTTGGATTCGAAGAGACAAGAGGGCTGAACCTGAAACAGCCGGATTGATTAACTTTTTTTAGTGTTATGAGGAGGAGCTTAGAATATGAAAATCATAGATGGCGGCGTTTGCGCGGCAAAGGGATTTAAAGCGGGGGCAATGCGCTGCGGAATCAGAAAATCCCAGACCAAGAAGGACCTGGCGATGATTCTTTCCGACTGCGAATGCAGCGCCGCGGCGGTATATACGACAAACCGTGTCAAAGCGGCCCCGATTCTTCTGACAATGGAGCATCTTAAAAACGGAAAAGCCAGGGCGGTGATTGTCAATTCCGGCAATGCCAACGCCTGTGCACCGTTCGGAATCGAGAATGCCAGAAGAGAGGCAATGGCCGCGGCTAGAGCGCTCAATGTTCCGTTAGAGGACGTCATTGTGGCATCCACCGGTGTAATCGGCCAGACGTTGAATGTGGAATGCATTGAAGAAAATGCCGGAAATATGGAAATGAAATACGACAATTCCCTGGCCGCCGCAGAGGCGATCATGACGACGGACACCAAGGTGAAAACCGCCTCGGTGGAATTTGAGATAGAGGGGACGGTCTGCCGTATCGGCGGAATCTGCAAGGGTTCCGGCATGATCCATCCGAATATGGGGACCATGCTGTCCTTCATCACAACCGACTGCGCCATTTCACCGGAGATGATACAGAAAGCGCTGAAGGCGGATGTGAAGAAGACATTTAACCGCGTCACGGTTGACGGAGATACCTCCACCAACGATATGTGCACCGTTCTGGCAAACGGAATGGCGGGCAATGAAACAATCACACAGGAGGGCAAAAACTTCGATGCATTCTGTGAGGCCCTCCATGCGGTTACGGAAGACCTGGCCCGCAAGATTGCGGGGGACGGAGAGGGCGCCAGCAAACTGATGACCTGTACCGTTGCCGGGGCTTTAGATGAAGAAACGGCGGAACTGCTCAGCAAAGCCATCTGTTCTTCCTCACTGGTGAAGGCCGCAATGTTCGGTTCCGACGCCAACTGGGGCCGTGTGCTCTGCGCCATGGGCTACTCGGGCGCACCGTTTAACACCGAAGAGGTGACGGTGGAATTTGCCTCCAAAGCGGGCAGCATTGCGGTCTGTGAAAAAGGCAGAGGGCTTGATTTCAGCGAAGAGACGGCGAAGAAGATACTGAGTGAAGAGGAAGTGGAAATTAATGTGACGCTGAAGGAAGGCGACGGCAAGGTAACATGCTGGGGCTGCGACCTGACTTATGACTATGTGAAAATAAACGGAGATTATCGGACATGATGAATTTAACCCCTGAAACAAGAGCCGGAATCCTGGTGGAAGCGCTGCCGTATATCCAGGAATATGCCGGTCAGATCATTGTGGTAAAATACGGCGGCAATGCGATGATCAATGAAGAGCTGAAGGAAGCGGTGATCCAGGATATCGTCCTTTTAAATCTGGTGGGAATCAAGGTGGTTCTCGTCCACGGCGGAGGCCCGGAGATATCCGATATGCTGAAGAAAATCGGCAAAGAGTCTAAATTCGTCAAAGGACTCCGTTATACGGACGGGGAGACGATGGATATCGTCCAGATGATCCTCTGCGGCAAGGTCAATAAAAACCTTGTATCCCTGCTTGAAAAAGCGGGCGGCAAAGGCGTCGGTCTCGGAGGAATGGACGGCGGCCTGTTTAAGGCGGTGCGTCTGCAGGATCCCGACGGCACGGAATACGGATATGTCGGCGAGATAACCGAGGTGAATGAGAAACTGGTTCTCGACATGCTGTCGGAAGGATATATCCCCGTTGTCTCATCGGTGGCGGCCGGAGTCGACGAGGAAACCAATTACAATATTAACGCGGATACGGCGGCGGAGAAGCTGGCCGTGGCGCTGAAAGCGAAAAAACTGATTCTGCTGACCGATGTGAGGGGACTGATGAGGGAGCCGGGGGATGACACCACGTTAATTCCCAAACTCAAGGTATCGGAGGTACCGGCACTTGTTAAATCGGGCATTATATCGGGAGGCATGATCCCCAAGGTGGATTGCTGCGTCGAGGCGGTGCGTCAGGGAGTTGAGAGAGCCAATATCCAGGACGGACGTGTCCCGCATTCGATTCTCATCGAGCTGCTCAGCAAAGACGGCGTTGGAACCATGTTCTCATAGGACGGGGAAGGCAGGAAAAGGCAGGAGGAAGAACAGATTATGACATATCAGGAACTAAAAGACGAGGAACAGCTCTATTTAATGCATACATACGGACGTTTTCCGGTTGCACTTGACCATGGAAAAGGAGCCACTCTCTGGGATACCGAAGGAAAAAAATACATCGACATGACATCCGGAATCGGTGTCAACAGCCTGGGCCATGACAACGCGGCGCTGGTGGATGCATTGACCGTCCAGGCGCATAAGCTGATGCACGCCTCCAACCTTTATCTGACGGAACCGATGGTACAGGTGGCGAAAGAACTTGTTACCTCCTGTGAAATGGGAAAAATATTCTTTTCCAACTCCGGGGCGGAGGCCAACGAAGGAATGATCAAACTTGCCAGGAAATATTCCTTTGATAAATACGGGGAGGGAAGAAACAAGATTATCACACTCAAACAGTCCTTCCACGGGCGTACCGTGACAACGCTCAAGGCAACCGGCCAGGAAAAATTCCATCAGTATTTCTTCCCTTTTACCGAAGGGTTTGATTACGCCGCGGCCAACGACATAGAGGATTTAAAGTCAAAAATCGATGATTCCGTCTGTGCCGTTATGATGGAAATGATTCAGGGAGAGGGTGGAGTCCTGCCCCTGGATCGGGAATATGTGCAGCAGGCGGCAGCTATCTGTAAGGAAAAAGACATTCTCTTCTTAATCGATGAGGTCCAGACCGGTATCGGCCGTACCGGCAGCCTGTTCTGTTATGAGCAGTACGGGATCAAACCGGATGCGGTGAGTATGGCAAAGGGACTCGGCGGCGGCGTGCCGGTCGGCGCGGTTATGGCGTCGGAGAAATGTGCGGATGTACTGGGCGCAGGCACCCACGGAACGACATTCGGAGGCAACCCGTTCTGCTGTACAGCGGCACAGACGGTGCTTTCCATCGTAAATAAACCGGAATTTTTGAAAGAGGTACGGGAAAAAGGCGAATATCTGAAAAATTCCATCCAGTCACTCGGCTCTTCAAAGGTAAAGACGGTCAGAGGCATGGGGCTGATGCTCGGAATCGTTGTGGATAAAGAAATACGCGCTTCTCTGGTCAACCAGCTGCTTGAAAAGGGCGTGCTGGCGCTCACGGCCGGCGAGGAGGCAATCCGCCTTCTTCCGCCTCTCGTTATCAGCTATGAGGAGATGGACAGCGCAGTTGCAGTTATGAAGGAGGTATTCGGAGCATGAACCATTTATTAAAACTGCTGGACTTACAGCCGGAGGAGATTACTTCCATTCTCGATCTGGCGGATCAGCTTAAATATGAAAGAAAACACAATATCACCCACCGTCTTCTGGAGGGAAAATCAATCGGCCTGATTTTTCAGAAATCCTCCACAAGAACCAGGGTTTCCTTTGAAACGGGAATCTTCCAGCTGGGCGGCCAGGCGTTGTTTTTATCTTCCAGAGATCTGCAGATTGGCCGCGGCGAACCGGTCCAGGACACGGCCCGCGTCCTGTCGAGATACCTGGACGGAATCATGATCCGCACCTATGAACAGAAAGAGGTGGAGGATCTTGCAAGATATGGTTCCATCCCGATTATCAACGGCCTGACCGATTTCTGCCATCCCTGCCAGGTACTGGCCGATCTGATGACCATCCGCGAAAAGTACGGTGTGCTGGAAGGTTTGAAACTCTGTTATATCGGTGACGGTAACAATATGGCAAACTCCCTGATCGTGGGAGGGCTAAAGATGAAGATGAACGTCTCCATCGCAACGCCGGAAGGCTACAGACCGGATCAGCAGGTTCTGGAATTTGCAAACGGCTGCGGCGATGCATTTACATTGACCGATGATCCGGTGAAGGCCGTGGAAAATGCCGATATTGTGATTACGGACACCTGGGCCTCCATGGGACAGGAGGAAGAGAAGGAAGTGCGCATGAAGGCCTTCCAGGGATATCAGCTGAATGATAAACTGATGGCCGCCGCAAAACCGGGAGCCATGGTACAGCACTGCCTGCCCGCTTACCGCGGCCAGGAGATAACGGATCAGATATTTGAGGAACATGCGGATGAAATCTTTGAGGAGGCCGAGAACCGGCTCCATGCGCAGAAGGCGGTTATGGTTACGCTGATGAGATAAGGAATATTGTTTAATAGAAAGAGGGCAGTCCGGCCGATATGGCCTGATCTGCTCTCTTCATTCGGGGAAAAATTACGATTCAAAATAAAATAACTCTTCAAATTTCTTATCTAATGCAATACAAAGCAGGGGGGCAAGCTTTGCAGTGAGATTAAACTGGCCGGTTTCAATATAGCTGATTGCCTGCCTGGAAACACCGACCTGAGCTGCCAGTTCTCCCTGAGAAATTCCTGTTTCACTTCGTGCTTCTTTCAGCCTGCTTTTTAATATAAGTTCATTATCCATATTCTGTCTTCTGAACAAGCTGTTCCATTTCATCCGGCTTATTCCTTTCTGAACTTGTGCTTTTCGCAAACACAATTCTGTCGGCAGGAAGGATACGGCAGAGTTCTCTAAAGTTTCTGAAGGCGTTAGAGACAAGCTGTGATGGCATCTGACATAAATTTCCACACAATTTGTATAAAATACACAGAACATGCGATTGAAAATCAAAAAAAGTGTGGAAAATAGATAAAAAACACTTGATTGCGAGTTAAAAAAGTGATAGAATTAATTTATTAGAAGACAGGCAACTAAATATTCTGCAAATGAGAGATGAGCAATGCAGCTTCGGGACAGTCTACACAGAGGTAGGGACTGTTATGAAGGAGCTGCATTTTATTATGCAAAAAAGGAGGCGAAACCGATGGCTTAAAGTATCCCTGTCTTTGAAAAACGGAGTTTCAGGGTTCCCTGAATTTAATCAAATATCTCAAGGAGGTTGTTATGAAAAAAGCAATTGCGATACTTCTCGCATCTACAATGGCGCTTTCGCTGAGCGCATGCGGCGGCAGTGGAAAACAGGCGGCCAGTACACCAACTACAGGAGGAGCGGAGGCTGAGGCTGAGACCCCAAAAGCGGAAGTTTCGGATGAAGAAGCCGATGATTATCAGATTACAATTAAGTTTTCAAACGTGTTCCAGCCGGCAGAGTGGAACTACAAGGCCAGCGAGTACCTCGCCGAGATAGTAAAGGAGCGGACAGAAGGCCACATTGTCCTTGAATATTACGGACAGAACCAGCTCGACTGCTATGGAGAATCCGTAGAGCAGGCACATAACGGAGCAATCTGGATGGGCCTTGAGGAACCGTCATACTTTGCCGATTACATAGGTGACTTTAATGTACTTGTAGGACCGATGCTTTACACATCCAACAAAGAGTATAATGCTGTTATGGAAACAGATATTGTAAAAGATTTAAATGACCGTCTTGCCAAAGAGTTCAACATCCACGTGCTGGATACCCATTACTCCTTTGGTTTCAGAAGTGTTTGTACGAACAAGGTTGTTGAAAAACCGGCAGATTTGAATGGCCTGATTCTTCGATCCACCGAGTCCCCTCTGTTTATCCAGACGATTACCGCTCTGGGAGCAACACCTTCCCCTATGAGCTTTACCGAGTGTATCTCCGCTATGTCCAGCGGCGTTGTTAACGGCTTTGAGGGTTCCATTTCTACTCTGAAAGATACGGGCGCATATGAGTACACAAAGAATGTAGCCAATACAAACCACTTTATCGCTACACGCTGGCTGTTTATGGCAGAAGATGTTTATCAGTCCATTCCTAAAAAATGGAGAGATATTCTGGATGAGTGCTGCGTAGAGGCCGGTATCTGGGAGCAGGAGCATGCAGAGGAAGATGAAGCCGATATGATTACGTTCCTGGAGCAGCAGGGCGTTAAATGGAATGATGTTGACATAGACGCTTTTACAGAAGCATGTACGCCTGTTTACGATTGGATCGTAGAAGAGTATAAGGCAGATCCGGAACTGCACGGAAAGCTTGTTGAGTTCCTTACCGACTATCGTTCAAAGAATAAGTAAGTGTACTGGTGATTGTACGGAATTGTATAATTACCGCTCAAGCAGACTGCCCGATTCTTCGGGCAGTCTCTGTTAAACGGCAGGGCCGGAATACACAGGGAACATTTTGTTTTCCTGATACAGAATAAAGTGGAGGTAGGTATGGAAGAAAAATCGAAAAAGTATTCTTTTAAATCAATAATGAAGAATCTTGATGCGATTGTTACCGGCACGAGCCTGGTTATGTGTACTCTATTGGTTAACATCAACGTTCTTATGCGTTATATCATGAGAAGTCCGCTGTTTTGGTGTGAGGAGGTCGTGACGGGGCTTTTTGTCTGGACTGTTTTTATCGGTAGTGCGTATGCTTACCGTACGCACGCTCATCTGGGCGTAGATATTTTAGTCAATATGATGCCGGCAAAAATGAGAAAAGTTGTAACCGTAATTGTTCAGATTCTGGAGCTGGGCGTCCTGATTATGCTGACCAATATCAGCGTGCAGTACGTTGTCAATACATGGGGCAAACTGACCAACACACTTCGTGTGCCGAGCTGGTACATTTCAATCGCCGTACCCGTTGGTTTTGGATTATCTCTGATTTACTGCATTTACTTTATAGTTAAAGATTTAATGAAATTTGCAATGGCAGGGAAAGGAGGAAAAACTGCATGATTAGCATAGTTCAATTGATCCCTGTTTTCCTTGTATTTATTTTCTACTTTTTAGGTATGCCCATTGTTTACGCCTTATTCGGCGCTACATTTTTCTACTTTACGTTTATTGATACGACCTCACAGAGCTGGCTGATTCTGCAGACGGTTATGAAGTCTACACAGTCCTTCTCCATGCTGGCTATCCCATTCTTTATCATGTCCGGTTCCGTCATGAACTATGGTGGAATCAGTGAGAAGATGATGGACTTTGCCGAGATGGTGACCGGCCATATGAAAGGCGGGCTTGCCCAGGTTAACGTACTGCTCAGTATGCTGATGGGCGGCTGTTCCGGTTCAGCCAATGCGGACTGCGCGATGCAGAGTAAGATGCTGGTTCCCGAGATGGAACGGCGCGGCTATTCCAAAGCCTTCTCGGCTGCGATCACGGCGGCCTCTTCAGCTGCCACCCCTGTAATTCCTCCGGGAGTCAACCTGATTGTATTTACGTTGATTGCCCAGATTTCACTGGGGCGGACCTTTGCGGCCGGATATGTTCCCGGTATTCTCATGGCTGTTTCCATGATGATCACCGTGGCTATTATTGCAAAAAAGAGAAATTACCCGAAAACCCGTGACAAACGTCCGGCTGCAAAAGAGATCCTGAAGCAGGCGTTCATTTCCTTCTGGGGACTTTTCTTCCCATTTGGAATCATCATCGGTATGCGTCTTGGTATGTTTACTCCGTCCGAGGGCGGCGCCGTTGCCGTGCTTTACTGCTTCATTATCGGCGGGCTGGTATATAAACGGCTCTCCCTGAGAAAGCATCTGATTCCTATTGTGCTTGATACGATTGCGGGTACCTCCAGCGTTGTCCTGATCATGGTGGCGGCGAAGGTATTCGGTTACTATATGACATGGATTAATCTGCCGAAAATCGTGGCAGGGGGAATGCTGGGACTGACCGATAATAAATATGTTTTTCTCCTGCTCTGTAACCTGATTCTTCTGGTTATGGGTATGTTCCTGGAAGGCGGAGCGGCGCTGATGATTATCACTCCGTTACTGCTGCCCGTATCGAGACAGCTTGGAATCAACGATTATCATTTCGGACTGGTTGCAATTGTAAATATCATGATTGGCGGGATTACGCCTCCGTTTGGTTCCATGATGTTCACCACCTGCGGTATAACGAAGTGTCCAATCGGAGATTTCCTAAAGGAGGTATGGCCGTTTATCCTATGCCTCTTCATTGTTTTACTGCTGCTTACCTTTTGTCCGTTCCTTATCACCTGTGTACCGGATCTGCTTTACGGCACGGCGCCGGGCTGATATGGCTCTGGGGAGGAGTGGCGGCTGATTCCAGTTTGAAACGGAGAAATTTATGGCTTCTTTTTACGAGATTGAAATGCAGCATTCGGAGGAGAGCTTCAAGGCTCTCGCCCATATGCAGTATGATATGTTCTGCAAAAGCAACCGCATGTGGCGGACCGCTTTCAGTCTGATGCTGATGATGACCGGCGTGGTCTGCTTCTCTGAATGGTGGGGGATCCTGCTGGTGGCATATGGCGGTTATCTGGCCACCAGCACCTATGTCTCCAGCAACCGGACCGCGCATAAACTGTCGGAACAGCTCAGGAAAGCGGGCAGGCCGTTCCCTTCATCACGCTATGTATTCCGTGAAAAGGAAATGGATATTTACTGCCTGCCGGAGGGCAATAAAGACGGTTCCGAGTTATATTCCGATGTGCGCGGGATAGCGGAGGATGGAAGCTATTTCTATATTTTTCGCGATGAATACGGTGGATATATGATACCCAAGGCAGCTTTAGGTGATAGTACAGATGCCTTTCGAGATTTTCTGGAAGAAAGGACCCAACAGACAATCCGACGAAGCAGCATTCCTATTGTGCGTTTTATCAACTGGCTTTGGAGAAGAAAAAAATGAGTATGAAAACGAGGGATTTACTGGAACGCTCTCCTGTGATAGCGGCTGTTAAAGAGGAGGGTACCCTGGAAGAGGCTCTGGAGACGGATTGCGCGATTATTTTCATCCTGTACGGAACGGTCTGCAATATTGCGAAAATCGTAGAACGGATCAAGCGGAGAAATAAACTGGCCATCGTCCATCTCGATTTGGTAGTGGGGTTAAGCTCCAGGGAAGTTTCTGTGGATTTTGTGAAAAAGAACACGGAGGCCGACGGGATTATCAGCACCAGGCCCGTCCTGGTCAAGCATGCAATGGACAACGGCCTTTACGGTGTTTTCAGGACTTTTATGATTGATTCCATTGCGCTCAGCAACATGAAAAAGCAGCTGGAAACATTCCGGCCGGATTTCGTGGAAGTAATGCCCGGGATTATGCCCCGCGTAATGAAGGAAATACGCAGTTATACCGATATGCCGATTATTGCGGGCGGCCTTTTGAGAAGTAAGGGGGATATTTTAGAGGCCATTAACGCCGGAGCGGATGCAATCTCAACGACGAATTCGGAACTGTGGAAACTTTGATGCGGTTGGTATCGTGTTGAGAAGATGCGGCGGGTGTGGCGCCATTGATTGCCAGTTAATCGTTTTTCTTGAAAAGAGAGTATCAGACCTGATATGAATCTGTTTGGATTTCATGTTATAGTCGGATACTCTCTTTCGGTTTTATTGGGTGGCAATGAAAAGTTTGCGAAGCGTGCTTTTCGTTGGTTCATTTGAAAATTGAAATCCCATTGCGGCATTTACATGGAACGGAATGGAGTGGGTAGCCTTGTTCCGGGGCGATAAGCGGCAAAGACATCTTTTATAAACTTGAATTTATTGAATTGAAAACGATTGACCTTCACGGAACGTCATAGATTATAGTTGAGTTATCAAAGACAGGAGGTCAAAAGAATATGATGACAGTAAAGGAAATTGCAGAAATCACAAATATCAGTGCGCGCACGCTTCACTACTATGACGAAATTGGGTTATTGAAGCCCACAGCAAAAAGTGAGGCCGGATATCGGCTTTATGACGATAAAGCTTTGGAAACATTACAACAGATACTGTTTTTTCGTGAATTTGATATTCCTTTAAAAGAAATTAAATCTATCATAGCTTCTCCTACTTTTGACAGAAACAAGATTTTGCAGATGCAGAGAAAAATGCTCGCAGCAAACAAAGAACGTATAGAGCGCCTGATTGCCAGCATTGATGATACTCTGGAAGGAGAAAATAAAATGGATTTTTCAGTTTTTAGTAAGAAGGAAATGGAAGAAATGTTTCATGTTATGTTTGAACATATGCCCGAAAACATAAAAGAACTTTCAATTAAAGAATTTGGAAGTGCAGAGGAATGGAAGCAACATTATTTAGACATTGTATCCTCAAAAGAAATGCAGGAACGATACGCAAAAGTAGTTGAATGGTATGGTAGTAAAGAGGCATTTTTATCTTTTACAAATAATCCAATAAGCGAAGAGGTAGCAGAAAGTTTTAACAAACGAATCGATTTGATTTTAAGAAAGTTGCTTGAAAGAAAGGAACTTCCGATGGATTCTTTTGAATTCAAAGAGGTAATAGCTGAATATGGGTTTGTTATGAAGATGCTCTATCAGATAAAAGATGAAAAACAACTTATGTTATCTGTTGCAGAATCATACAGAAATGAACTTGTGCGGAATAAAACCGATGAAACATATGGCGCCGGGGCATCGGATTTTTTTGCAATGGCTATTGAGTCGTTTTACGAGTAAAGATGTTTATAACGCTGAACATGCCGAATCTTATGTTCCGGGGACAAATTGTGAAATAGGTGAAAAAACGTTGGCCTTAGCTCAGTTTGATTGGAATTCCCAAACCCGCAGAATGCTGCGCCATCGTTGACAAGCCTGTTTATCTCTGTGTGTATAACGGTTAATTAAGTGCACTGAATAACATATAATATGATATAATTATCAGTAGATTGCTTATGAAAATATTGCAGGCCCAAAGGAGGAGAATAATGAAAACCAAAAAGACAATTGCCGCATTGCTGATCTATGCAGGATTTCTGTTTCTTTCCATAAATGTGGCTCTGGGACATGACATCTGGGATCGTCTGAATAAATGGCGGGAACGATAAGAAGTGAGGTGGGAAAGTGTTAGGAAAACAAGCGGCGATCGGCTGTTTGAGAAGCCGCAGCAATGCTACGGATGATAGAGGGGATAGGATAAGGAGGCAGAAGAATAAAAATGATCAGAGAAATACGTTTATTGGGGGATCCTGATCTATATTCGGTAAGCACACAGGTTCAGATGGAGGAGCTTTCGGAGCTTGACGGCTTACAGCAGGATTTACACGACACGATGATGGAGTTTCGCCGGGTATACCACGCAGGAAGAGCGATTGCGGCCCCTCAGATTGGGGTGGCAAAAAGAGTGATTTACATGAATACGGGAGAACCGGTTCTGTTCATCAATCCGATCCTCGAATTTCCGGATGACAGCAAAATGGATGTAATGGACGACTGTATGTCGTTTCCCGGCCTGTATGTGATGGTGGAGCGCTATAAGAGATGTACGGTCCATTACAGGAATATCCGGTGGGAAGAGTGCAGAATGGAGCTGGAGGGAGACTTGTCGGAATTAATCCAGCATGAATATGACCATCTGGATGGAATATTGGCTACGATGAGAGCGAAAGATAATAAGTCGTTTTTTATGAGGAAATAGAGGATTTGTATATTTATAAATGCCGGTGCGAATTGGAAGCTGACATGAAATTACAAGAGGATTCGCACCGGGGATTGGTGAAGTTATTGTTAGGTTGGAGGGGAGAATTGTATTATTAATGGGAGATGGGTGTGAAGAGTGGGTGAGGGTGATAAGGATTTATTAAGATAGGGTGAATATTGTTTAGACTTTTTTGCAGCCACAGCCTGCGGGACTTAAAACGGATTCTCATCCAAAATCATTTACGCTATCACTGTCATCGCCTCATAGAGGTACATTCAAAATTAATCACAATCCTTTGTCCCCATCAAAACGTTCCACCATTTCAGGCATAAACAAATCATAAATGCAAATGCTAAAAAGAAAACCCATTTCCTATCAAATACCAGCATGTGCAAAATATAATGATTCAGCCCTGAAGGAGCCAAAACTATGAAAAAAAGCCAAGATCACATCCCCAATGAAACAGAAGCAATCAACATCCCCAATTCCCCCCAATCCGGTGAGGCCGTCATCTCAAATTCACCGGGAACAATCAATCCGGCCTGTCCATGCAAGAGAAAATGTGTCCGCCATGGAAACTGTATTGAGTGCCGGGCCACCCATGAGGCGGAGGGGAAGTATCCGACCTGCTGCCAGCGAATCGAGAATAGAAAACGAAAGAAGAAAGGGAGTGTATAGAGTGGATTTTGGTCAAGTTGCAGAATTTGTGGAGGCGCTGAAAACGAAAGATGAGACAAGAGCCTACCAGAGTTTTAAGACACTGGAAAAAGAATCTGCGGATACGGACAATGTCTATCCATTTTTAGACTTTTTCGCAGAAATGATGGATCATGATAACTCCTACATCAGGACAAGAGGCCTGCTTTTGATAGCGGCCAACGCCAGGTGGGATACGGAAAATAAGATAGACGGGCTGATTGACCGCTACCTTAAGCATATTGAGGACGAAAAGCCCATTACATCCAGACAATGCATCAAAGCCCTGCCGTCCATAGCTAAATGGAAACCGGAGCTGCGGGAAGATATCTGCGAAGCCCTTAGAAAAGCGAACCCGGGAATTTATAAAGAAAGCATGAGTCCGCTTGTTGCCCGGGATATTAAAGAGGCGCTGGAAACGATACAGGGGTGAGAGGCTTGTACATGATGCCGGGTCCGGAATGTACTGAAAACTTCCTTAGGAACCGGGCGAAACAGCAATCCGTTTCACACTGTACAAAAAGTAGACAGAATAAGGAGACATGAATATGATATTAGAGACCGACCGGCTGGTTCTGCGCAAGATGAATCAGGGGGATTTTGATGCGCTGTGCAGGATACTGCAGGATGAAGAGGCCATGTACGCATATGAAGGCGCTTTCAGCGACGGGGAAGTGCAGGAATGGCTGGACAGACAGATAGGACGATATGAAAATGACGGTTTCGGTCTGTGGGCCGTGCTTTTGAAGGAAAATGGCCGTATCATTGGGCAGTGCGGTCTTACAATGCAGGATTGCGGCGATAGGCGCGTACTCGAAGTGGGATATCTTTTTGAAAGGGCGTACTGGCATCAGGGCTACGCATTGGAAGCCGCCGCTGCATGCCGCGATTACGCTTTCAGGGAATTGGGCGCGGAGGAAGTCTTTTCGATTATCAGAGATAACAATATCCCGTCCCAAAAGGTTGCGAGAAGAAATGGTATGGAGTACAGGGAAACGATTATCAAACATTATAGAGGTGTCGTAATGCCGCATCTTGTCTTTTCGGTCAAGAGGATAAAAGATCCGGTCAGCCCGTGCGGTGTAGTCTGTCCGGAGTGCGGGTATTACGGAACGGAAGACGGCTGCGGCGGCTGCCGTGAAATCCAGGGAAAACCATTCTGGCTTACCTTTACTGGTGGGAATAGCTGTGAAATTTATGATTGCTGTACATACACAAAACAATTTCATCACTGCGGAAAATGCAGTGAACTGCCCTGTCCCTTATATGACAGCACGGATCCTACCAGATCG
Source organism: [Clostridium] symbiosum (assembly GCA_036419695.1). Classification (NCBI taxonomy): domain Bacteria; kingdom Bacillati; phylum Bacillota; class Clostridia; order Lachnospirales; family Lachnospiraceae; genus Otoolea; species [Clostridium] symbiosum. Next base: position 3,024,713 of record CP143946.1, on the reverse strand, counting down.
GAAGCCGAGAACCGGGCAACATTGGAAAAACAGATGGAGCAGTTAAAGAGGATGCCGTAGAGCGGCGGATAAGCATAAAACAGCAGTTTATAAAATAGTACCAGCCTGTAAAAAGTTGTAAAAGCACTTAAGGCTCTCAAAGCGCATAAGATAGATTAACGTAGCTTTGAGGTGGCTTTCTTTGAAAACATTTCCAAAACCATTGACGGCCAGTGAAGAACGTGAGTATCTAAAACGCTGCAAAGAGGGAGACGAAGAAGCCAAGGCCGTCCTGATTGAACGCAACTTAAGGCTGGTGGCCCATGTCATAAAAAAGTACCAGTATACCGATTATGAAATGGAAGATCTTCTGTCGGTTGGGACAATCGGACTGATCAAAGCCGTAAATACGTTCAAGATGGACCGCGGTTCCCGCCTGGCTACCTATGCAGCGAAATGTGTGGAAAACGAGATTCTGATGCTGTTTCGCGCCGGTAAAAAGCATTCCAAAGATGTCTCCTTATATGACCCGATTGGTGTTGATAAGGACGGAGAGACCGTTAACCTGATCGATGTGATCGAGGCGGAGGATAAGGCCGCCCTGGAGACAATCATATTGGAGCAGGATGTCTCAGAGCTTTATGAGGCTTACAAGAAATGCCTTAAAAATACGGAGCAGGAAGTACTGAGCATGCGGTACGGGCTTTTTGGGGAACAGGAACGCACCCAGCGGGAAATAGCAGGGAAGATGGGAATCTCACGTTCTTATGTCAGCCGGATTGAGAAGAAGGCCCTGGAAAAACTAAGGCTGGAGTTTGAGAAAAACGGATGAGCCGGGAACGGGTTTATCCCGGGTGTATGGCTGCCTGGAAAAACAGTGTCGGAGACGGGGCAGTATTCTCTGTCAGCATACCGGTTTCTGCTAACCATGCAGAAGGCCGGATGCCGATCCGGCAGCCAAGCTGAGAAAATAGCATAAATTCGATAATTTATCGCAATATTTCTGATTGTATTATAAATGTCCTGCGTTTATAATTAAGGCTGAACATGCAGTTTTGATTAGAAGGAGGATGTTTATTATGGCAATTTTAGTTACAGGCGGTGCAGGATACATAGGAAGCCATACGTGCGTGGAGCTTCTGAACGCGGGATATGAGGTTGTGGTAGTGGATAATCTCATTAATTCCAGCGAGGAGTCCTTAAGGCGTGTGGAAAAAATCACAGGCAGGCAGGTGACATTTTACAAGGCCGATTTATTGGATAAGCCTGCTATTGACGCAGTTTTTGAGAAAGAAAAGATTGATTCCGTTATCCATTTTGCCGGGCTTAAGGCAGTGGGAGAATCTGTTGCAAAGCCTTTGGAATATTATCATAATAACATTACCGGAACTCTGCTTCTCTGCGATGTGATGAGGAATCACTGTGTTAAGAATATTATTTTCAGCTCATCGGCGACTGTCTACGGCGATCCGGCATTTGTGCCGATTACGGAGGAATGCCCGAAGGGCAAGATTACGAACCCATACGGACAGACAAAGAGTATGCTGGAGCAGATTCTGACCGACCTCCATGTGGCGGATCCGGAGTGGAATGTGGTTCTTCTCCGCTACTTTAACCCGATTGGCGCACACAAGAGCGGCCTGATTGGCGAAGACCCGAAGGGAATCCCCAATAATCTGATTCCGTATATTGCGCAGGTGGCGGTAGGCAAGCTTGAATGCCTCGGCGTTTTCGGCGACGACTATCCGACCCATGACGGTACGGGAGTCCGTGACTACATCCATGTGGTAGACCTGGCTGTGGGACATGTAAAGGCACTGAAAAAGATAGAAGAGAAAGCGGGTGTTACCATCTATAACCTGGGTACAGGCAACGGCTACAGCGTACTCGATGTGGTAAAAGCTTATGCAAAGGCAAGCGGCAAAGAGATCAAATATGAGATCAAGCCAAGACGTGCAGGTGATATTGCAACATGCTACGCCGATGCGTCCAAAGCAAAAGCAGAGCTCGGCTGGGAGGCGGAGCGCGGCATCGAAGAAATGTGCGAGGATTCCTGGAGATGGCAGTCTTCAAATCCGGACGGCTATAGAAGCTAAGGCGAGTATCTGAAATGCAGAATTTAAGTACCGCAGTATGGGGCTTATAATATAAACATAGTAATATAAGTACAGTAATACAAGTACAGCAATACAAGTACTATACACGAGTACTTCAATTATAAACGCAGCAACTGAAAGATTTCAGGTTGTAACATACAGGCAAGCCGGTGGTGATTCGGTTTGCCTGTATTAATTTGCTATAAATATACATATTTTGACACGGTTGTTACTATTATTTAGTCAATTTGCTGTTGTAATTAGTCCTTAAACTTGCTATAATTGTTGGCTGGACTATCAAATGTCCAGAAAAGGATAGGGAGGTTTTTTGTTGTGAAAAAGTTATTAGCTTTTTTAGGAAGCCTGGGCCTGATGCTTGTTTGCAATCCGGTTACAGCCTTGGCTGCGGAGCAGACGGCCGGTGGTGAGAGTGTGTCAGTTCCAATCTGGCTGTGTATTCCTTTTGCGGGACTTCTTCTATGCATTGCGGTTCTGCCGTTAATTAAAGCAGAGTGGTGGGAGGGACACCAGCCCCATGCGGTGATTTTCTGGTCGCTGCTCTTTATTATTCCGTTTGCTCTTACTTTCAGTGCAGGCACGGCGTTTGAGACGGTGCTGGAATGCATTGTGAATGATTATCTGACATTTATTATCCTGCTGTTCGGACTGTTCTGTGTTTCGGGTAACATTACGATGTCCGGGGATCTGGCAGGTTCTCCGAGAATCAATGTAGGGCTTTTGGCGCTTGGAACCTTGCTTTCTAGCTGGATTGGCACGACCGGCGCCAGCATGCTGATGGTCCGTCCGGTCATTAAGATGAATTCATGGAGAAAAAGAAAACGCCATATTATTGTGTTTTTTATTTTCCTGGTTTCCAATATTGGCGGCTGTCTTACTCCTATCGGGGATCCGCCTCTGTTGATGGGATTTATGAGAGGAATTCCTTTCTTCTGGAGCCTGAAGCTGTTGCCGCTTCTTCTCGTCAATATGGCGGTCCTTCTCTTCCTGTTTTACTGGATCGACAGGCGCGCCTACCGAAAAGATATTGCACTGGGCCTCAAACCGGATATCAGCAAGCCGGGTACGGAGGTTAAAATCAGGGGAATCCACAATCTCATTTTCCTGGTCATGATAGTGGGGGCCGTTATTTTAAGCGGAACGCTGCCGGGACACTCTGCATTCCAGGATGCAGCGGGAAATGTACGCGGAATCCATATTTTTGGAGAAGTGCAGCTTGGGTATCCGGCTTTAATTGAGATTGTAATCATTCTTATTGCGGCGTTTCTCTCTTTCAAGACGACTAATGTGGAAATCAGAAGAGAGAACCATTTTACCTGGAGTGCAATCCGTGAGGTTGCGGTACTGTTTATCGGTATTTTCATTACCATGCAGCCGGCTCTTATGCTTTTGAAGGCCAATGGAGGAAAGCTGGGAATCACAGAGCCGTTCCAGATGTTCTGGTCCACGGGAATGTTATCCAGTTTCCTGGACAACACGCCGACTTACCTGGTTTTCCTGACCACGGCAGGGGCGCTCGGATTCAAGGAGGGGATGGCTACCACGCTAGGAACGGTGCCGATACAGATGCTGATGGCTATCTCAGCCGGCGCAGTATTTATGGGAGCCAATACATATATCGGAAACGCCCCCAACTTTATGGTTAAGTCAATAGCGGACGAGAACGGTGTGCGCATGCCGTCTTTCTTCGGCTATCTTCTCTGGTCACTGGCAATCCTGGTTCCGGTCTTTGTGCTGGATATGTTACTGTTCTTTTTATAGGGAGGAGGGGACAAGATGTTAAACAACGAAGAAAAAATCCGTGAAGAACGAATCCGTGAACTGGCAGAACGGATTTATGATCTGGATGCAGAAGTTTATGCACAGCTAGGTTCCTCCCTGGGCCGCGTATTTAACAGAGACCGGGAACGGTGTGTAGATGAGCTGGTGAATACGATGCTGACCCGTCCTCAGGGGCACCTGATGCGGAGCGAACTGGCACTGATTGCCAATATGGCCCGCACCATCAAGGATAAGGCGGAGCGGAAGCTCGTAATGACCGAGTACAACCTGATTCTTCAGGAGGTGATGAGCCTGCCCACCAGTTTTGTCAGCGGGGATATTATTGATCCGGAGATGGCGAAACTGAACACCTTTAATCTTCAGAACCGTTTCTCAAACGAGGATCACCTGATTATCTGCATCAGCTGGACTTATGGATGCGGTGGAATTGATGTCGGTTTTAAACTGGCCGACAAATTAAAGATTAATTACTATGATGCTGAGATATTTGAGGCCGTGCTTAAGAGGCTGGAGGCGGAGAGGGATTCGGTACGTGATTCCATCGGCTATTCCGACGATCCGGATGCCAAACAAAACCTGGCCAGCGCGTTTGAAGAGGCAAAACGGCTGACGATCCGCCAGCATATGAGGGAATTCAGCCGGTACCATGGCCTTTCCAAACGGGATGCCGTATTTTTTAACCAGAGTGATCTGCTTTGTGATATGGCAAAAAAGGAAGATTTCATTATTATGGGACGTTGTGGCGATGCAATTATGACCAACAACGGCATTCCTCATATCAGTATCTACATTACCGCGCCGTTTGAACAGCGTGTGCACCATACGATGGAGATACACAACGGGATGAGTGAGAAGAAGGCGAGACGTTTCCTGAAGCGCATCGACCGTCAGCATGCTCATTACTATAACTTTTACACCAGCCGCAGGTGGGGAAATGCAAATAATTACGATCTCTGCATCAACAGCGCCAGCTATGGTATAGACGGAACTGTGGATTTCATCCTCAGGATGATTGACCGCGGCACGAAGGACCGGAAAGCGGTGAAATCCGCTGAGGCGGCGGAGGCCGTCAGCGGTAATTCACAAAATTAAATTAAGGAAGATTAGAAAGAGGGTTATCCCCTCAAATTCCTGATACAGGGAAAATATAGTTTGTATACAGTCGGACCGGAAGAAGGAAATACCTTCTTCCGGTTTTTTACGTTAAAGATAAATTTACGTTAGGACAGCCATGTTAAAATACGAAGAACACTCAGGCGAAGTCCGTCCGCGTGACGCGGTATTATTAATAAGAAGAAATAAGATAAACGGGGGCGTCCTGTTTCTTTTTATATTTTAAAATTGCGCAGGAGAATGTAAAACTGATAAAGATAAGAGCTAATTCCCTGATTTGGATACGACTTATGAAACCGTTATTCTGTACTATAAAACCGTTATTCTGGATTAAAAGGGAAAATCTGGAATAGAACAAATGTTCGAAAAAAACTCTTGAAAAAGATGGTATCTTATGATAGAATCAAGATAGAACATTTGTTCTGGTTATGCATTTCAGATAAGGAACATGAAAATTGGTGTGAAAAACAGCGTGAATAGCTGAACATACAAAGAAGCAGAACTTATTTCAGAAGCAGGATATAATTCGCTATGTGTCCGATTTTATTCTATTTTGTAACAGACTCGTGGGAATGGAGAAGCAATATGCTGATACAGGAGAATCTATCGATTGAAGAAAAACTCAAAATTTTAACAGACGCCGCCAAATACGATGTGGCCTGTACTTCCAGCGGCGTTGAGAGGAAGGGAAAGGACGGCTGCATCGGAAGTGCAAGTGAGGCGGGACTCTGTCACAGCTTTGCGGCAGACGGAAGATGCATTTCTCTTTTAAAAATTCTGTTTACGAATCAGTGTATCTATGACTGCCGCTATTGTGTGAACAGAAGAACCAACGATACGATCCGTACAGCGTTCACGCCGGAGGAAGTATGCAGGCTGACGATGGAATTCTATCGGAGGAATTATATAGAGGGGCTGTTTCTCAGCTCTGGGATTCTGGATACTCCCGACCACACGATGGAGCAGATATACCGGACTCTGTATCTGCTGCGCAATGAACATCAGTTTAACGGTTATATTCATGTGAAAGCGATACCGGGAGCCGATCCGGCTTTGATAGAGATGACCGGTTTTCTGGCAGACAGGATGAGTGTGAATCTGGAGCTGCCCACGGCGGACGGCCTGAGAAAGCTGGCGCCCGGTAAGACAAGGGATAAGATCCTGAAACCGATGCGTCAGATCCAGAGGGGGATTGTACAGCAGATGGCCCGGGAGGGACTTCTGGAAAAGAAGGGAATCATACTCCCCCCGGGATTCCTTACGGACGGGACCCGGGCTTTGCCATCCGAAGAAGGAGAGAAGTCAGCGCTCTCCCAGGCCCTTCCGGCCGCTCAATCGGACAGAGCGAAGCAGACTGCCGTTATGACCGGTGGAGGAGTATCCGCGTCCGGTACCATACCGTCCCCTCCGCCGGTTTCTCCGCCCGGGAACAGCGCGGAGCCCGAACGGCCGCGGGTGATCCCGGGAAAGTCTGTCTATGGCAATTACGGCGTGGGACGCGTATCCAATAAGAAGCCGTACTTTGTGCCTGCCGGGCAGAGCACGCAGATGATTGTGGGGGCGACGCCGGAGAGCGACTTTCAGCTGATGGCTGTGACCGAGGCTCTCTATCAGAATTTTGGTCTAAAGAGAGTATTCTATTCGGCTTTCGTGCCGGTCAATCACGACAGCATGCTTCCATCCCTGCCTGGAGGCCCTCCCCTTTTAAGGGAACACAGGCTTTATCAGGCAGACTGGCTGCTTCGGTACTACGGTTTCCACGCTTCGGAGCTTTTGTCGGAATCAAAGCCCAACTTTAATGTTTTTCTGGATCCCAAGTGCGACTGGGCGCTGAGAAATCTGGGGAATTTTCCGGTGGAGGTGAACCGGGCGCCGTATGCCTCTCTGCTCCGGGTGCCCGGGATTGGAACGAAGTCGGCTATGCGCATCGTGGCCGCAAGAAAGCAGGCGGTACTGAGATTCGAGGATTTGAAAAAAATGGGGGTTGTACTTAAAAGAGCGGTATATTTTATTACCTGTTCCGGTAAAATGATGTATCCGGTAAAACTGTCGGAGGACGCCATAGCCGGCCAGATAATAGGAGAAGAGAAGAGACGCCACTGGGAACTGGAACAAAGGGGACTGTACCGGCAGATGTCGCTCTTCGACGACTTTCATATGGAGGTAAAGCCGCCTGCCGAGGAAGCCCGCTCCGTCATGACAGGGGAGATGTGACATGGTTATATTTTTGTGCAGGGATGATTTTGATTCCATCCTATGCGGTGTTTACGACGCCTGGATGAGCCGTCTGGGACATGACAACGTCAAGCTGCAGCTTTATGGCGCCTATAATATGGAACTGTTTGCGGAATACCGCGATGTGGAAGTGAGTGGGGAAAAGATCGTCAAGGTGATAAATTCCATTGTAAGTAAGATATCCAGGGAAGCTTACAGCTGGGTTTATAACGCATCTTTAAGCTTTGAGGAGGAGAAGGCGGATCGAATTTACCGTTTTCTGATTTACGGTTTTCATATCGGCAGGCAGATTACCGATAACCTCCAGATACCGGCTGTCCATGAGATTTTCAGAATGAACCGCAATTTACTGAACGAAGCGCACAATATGAAGCAGTTCCTGCGGTTTTCAGAGCTTAGGAACCGGGTTATGTTTTCAAAGATCGGGCCTAAGAACGATGTCCTTCCGATGCTGGCCCTGCATTTTTCCGATCGGCTGAGGCCGGAACGGTTTATAATCTATGACGAGCACAGGGAGAGGGCGGTAATCTATGCACCGGATACCGGCTGGTATATTCTGGCAGGAGATTCTGCAAAAAGACTGGGGGAGCTCTCGGAAAAAACCGATCAGAAAGAGTATGAAACACTTTGGAAAATCTTTTTTGACAGCATTGCAATCAAAGAAAGAGAGAATTATGTCTGTCAGAGAGGTCATCTGGCTCTGAGATACCGTCCGTACATGACAGAATTTCAATAAAATAATTAAGAATTTGGAAGGCGGAAACACTGATAGACTCAGTGTGTTAAGAAAATATTCTTACGAATTCTTTCTTTTTTATAAAAAATAAGGAGATAATTTTATGATTCATTAATAAAATGGTCACAATTTTGACACAATTTCTCTTTATCATTACTGGCGTACCACGAATTAAGGTAATTGATTCAAAAAAAGAGGAGATGTTTATTATGAAAAAAAATTTTGTAAAACCAGCAGCAGTAATGATGATGAGTGCAATGTTAGCAGCTTCAGTTCTGACAGCATGTGGCGGAAGCGGAGCAAGCAGCACAACAGCAGCAGCCGTAACAGAGGCTGAAACAACAGAAGCTCCTGAAACAGAAGCAGCAGACGAGACAACAGAAGCTGTTGATGAGACAATGGAAGAGAACACAGAAGCAGCTGATGCAGCTGAGACTGTAGCAGAAGCAGAGGATACAGAGGCAGCAGACGGCGAAGCAGCTAACGACGATGCAGCTCTGGTTGAGGAATCTACAGCAAACTAATTAAAGTTTTGCAAATGCCTCCGATACATAGCTTTATCATGTTAAGAAAAAAGTAAGGAGCGGCCGCTTGACAGTGAGCGGCTCCTTTTGTATACTGAGTGTATTAAAAGAATTAATACACTTAATTCAAATGACACAGGAAAGGAGGAGCGTATGATTCTGATTGACTATAAAGATCGGCGTCCCATCTATGAGCAGGTTGTCGAAAAAATGTCTGAGCTGATGGTGCGCGGGATCCTGGAGCAGAACAGCCAGCTTCCGTCCGTCCGGAGCCTTGCGACGGAGCTGTCCATCAATCCGAATACAATCCAGAGAGCTTATGCGGAACTCGAGCGCCAGGGATATATTTATTCGGTAAAGGGCAGAGGCAGTTTTGTGGCTGAAAACCATCAGATCCGTGAGCAAAAGAAGAGAGAAATTTTTATAAGGCTCGGAAAACTGGTGGAGGAAGCAAAGGGGGCGGAGATCACGATGCTGCAGTTTCAGGAGCAGGTGATTCAGCTTTATGGCAATAATGACCGGAAACCGCGCGTATTTGCGGCGGCATCGGCCGCAGAAAAATCGGCGGAAACGGCAGGGCCGGACGGCCGTACACTGGCCGTGAAAGAGGCTGTAACGGCCCTAAGGGAGGAAAAAGGAGGAGAAACGGATGATTGAAGCAATCAACCTGACAAAACGATTTGACGATATCACGGCCGTTGATCATATTGATGCAGAAATCAGGGATGGAAGTGTGTTCGGGCTGATCGGCACCAACGGAGCCGGAAAAAGTACATTCCTCAGAATGGCAGCCGGAATTCTGAAACCGGATGAGGGCAGAGTTACGATCGACGGAGAAGATATTTTTGAGAATGACAGAGTAAAGTCAAGGTTTTTCTATATTTCAGATGACCAGTATTTTTTAAACAACGCAACGCCCGAAGAGATGATGAAGTTTTACAGAAACGTATACAAGAATTTCGATGAGAAGCGGTTTTACGGCCTCCTGCAGAACTTCGATTTGAGCGCGAAACGGAAGGTAAATACCTTTTCCAAGGGCATGAAAAAGCAGCTTTCCGTACTATTGGGAATCTGCGCCAACACTGATTACATCTTTTGCGATGAGACCTTCGACGGTCTGGATCCGGTGATGCGCCAGACGGTAAAAAGCCTCTTTGCCAACGATATGGAGGAGCGCAACCTGACTCCAATCATTGCCTCCCATAACCTGAGGGAGCTGGAGGATATCTGTGATCATGTAGGTCTGCTCCATAAAGGAGGAATTCTGCTGTCCAAGGATTTGGACGATATGAAGCTGAATATCCACAAGGTTCAGTGTGTCTTGCTGCCGGGGACGGAACCGGAGGAGTTGAACGGAGTTGACATCATCAGGACAGAGCGCAGAGGAAGTCTCCTGACTCTGACGGTGAGAGGGAAGAAGGAAGAGATTGAGGCGGTCATGCAGACATTCCATCCTGTATTTTTCGAAATGATTCCTCTCTCCCTGGAAGAAATATTTATCAGTGAAACGGAGGTGGCTGGTTATGACATCAAAAAACTTATTTTTTAATCTGATGAAAGAAAATACGAAACAGCGCCTTTGGACGGTTGCGCTGATATCGCTCATCCTCTTTTTTGCCTTTCCGGTCCAGACAGCTCTGCTGATCAGCAGCTATCTCTCACAGGAACGCATCGATATGGTGTGGGAGAGGGAAGCACAGGGCGTGGATATAATCAAACAGCAGCTCCAGGAGAGATTCCTGGGATGGACGTCCGTCAATAATGGGATGATGGTATTCCTGATCCTTGTGTTTGCCGTTGTCTGCGGCATATCGGGATTTTCCTACCTGCACTCCAGAAAGAAAACAGATTTCTTTCACAGCGTGCCGGTAAAACGTGAGAAACTGTTTGCCATTGTATATTTAAATGGTTTTCTTTATACTGCAGTACCGTATTTTATTTTCCTGCTCATATCAAGCATTATGATTCAGGTAAAAGCGGGGCAGGTATTCCCGTGGTTCGATGTGATAAAGGCTTATTGCATCCAGATGTCATTTTACCTTTTAATCTATTCGGTAGTGGTTGCTGCGGTTATGATGACCGGCAACACGATTGTAAGTATTCTGGGAACCGCAGTATTCTTCTTCTGGGGACCGGGAAGCACCCTGCTGCTTACAGGCTATTACAGCAGCTATTACATAACGTTCTATGAGAATACGGATACATTTGTAAAATTAGCGCAGCGTTCTTCACCAGTGGCCTGGTACATCAGCGCGGCCTCAATGCCGGAAAAGACGGCTGGGATGGCTTTAGGGGCCTTAGCAGCGGCGGCCCTGATTACCGCACTCTGTGTTTTCCTTTATAAAAAGAGGCCGTCCGAGGCGGCGGGACGCGCCATGGCATTCAAGAAGAGCCAGCCGGTTATCAAACTCCTCCTTGTAGTTCCGATAGGGCTGCTTGGAAGCCTGCTTTTTAAGGAAATGATGGGGAGCGATGGATGGAGTGTCTTCGGGCTTATCTGTGGCCTTGTTATCAGCTACTGTACGATTGAAATTATTTATAATTTTGATTTCAGAAGGCTTTTTGCCCATAAAAGACAGTTTGCACTTTGTGCGGTCTGCGCCACAGCGATTCTCGCATTCTTCCGGTTTGATTTGTCCGGCTATGATTCCTATGTCCCATCGGAGGCGAAGATGGAGTCGGCCGGTATTTACTGCCGGAGAATGGATGCGGATTTCCTCTCTGATTACATGGTGGAGCCGGAGATGGGAGAAAATGCGGGGGGAAGCTATCAGTATGTGAAATGGAACTACGTATCCCCATCGGAACTGCTTAATAAGATGAGGCTGACCGATGTGGCGGCCGCAGCCGAGATAGGGCGAAGCGGTGTAAACGACGCAGCGGAGGCGAAGCGGAAGAACCGTGGAAACAGGTCACAGAGCCGATATTCATACTGGTCGTCGGAAGACGGCAACATGATCGACGAGGTGATTGTCGCTTATCATCTGAAAGGTGGAAAGACGGTTCTGCGCAGCTATTATATGAATTTGTCCGCAGTAAGAGATACTTTGGACAGAGTCTATGACAGCAATGAATATAAGGAGACGGTTTATCCGGTTCTTACTTATGAAGCATCCGATATCGCGGGAATTAACTATCAGGAGTACAGCGATTTCAGCCATGTGAACCTGAAAAATGAGGAAATGAAGGCCCAGCTTCTGGAAACATACCAGAAAGAACTGAAGGCACTGACGTCGGAAACAAGAAGAAAAGAAAGCCCGATCGCAGCAATCCAGTTTAAAACCGTTAAAATGCAGGATATCATCAATACGCTGAAAGCCAAGGGGAATGACTACAGTGAATTCAACAGGAAATTTTATTACCCGATTTACCCGTCCTTTACAGAGACAATCAGCCTGCTGAAGAACTGCGGGATTGATGCCGGAGAATTCCTTACGGCCGACAACGTGGATAAAATTGTGATGGAGAGCTATATAACAGAGGCGGATCTTGCCAGGGCGGAGGCGGATGTCTCAGAGGATGTCGTTTATGTGAAAGAACGCGGAAGCAGAGTGGCCACAGTGACCGACAAAGAAAAAATCCGTGAGATTCTTAACAGCTCCGTACCGGGTGAGCTTAACTGCACAAACTATTTAAATGAACTTTATTCGGGCGTGAGACTTACCGCTTATGTGTCGGTGAAAGAGAGCCAGACAGAGGATGGATTCGACGCCTCCATAGAGGCGGAAGAAGTCTATACGGTGGACCGGTATAATAATGACTCCCAGAACGAACCGGAATACCGGAAATACAGTCTTAATTTTGACTACGATAAAGTCCCTTCATTCGTAAAAGAAACGTTTAAATTAACAGAAGAAAACATGAAAAACGACGTTTCTAAGGGGTATTAAGGACGTGGGCCCTGGGACACTCTTTACTTTTGATTGACTTTCTCTCCTTTACAGGATAAAATAAGTGAGGAAAAATATCCTGTAGAGGAGGAAAATGAATGGCGTTTTTAGATGAACTTGGTAAGGTAATCAGTGATAAAAGCAAGGAAGCGGCCAATAAGGTGAAGGATATCACCGGCGTGATCCAGCTTAAATCAAAATTGTCATCGGAAAAGGAAAAAGTAAATAAAGCATATATCAGCCTTGGTAAGGCATACTATGACAGACATGAAGCTTCACTGGAAGATGAGTATGCCGACGAATTCAAGATTATCCAGGCGGGAATTATTAAAATAGCAGTTCTGGAAGATGAGATTGCGGAACTGGAAGGAACCAGGGTCTGTGCGGAATGCGGAGCCAAAGTTGAGAAAGATGCCCTGTACTGCAGCAAATGCGGCGCTCCGATGGAAGAGAAAACGGCCGGTGCAGAGGAAGAGGACAGCGAAGGGCCGGAAGTAGAGTTTACGGTCCATGGAGAGCCTGATGAGTCCATCTTCGCAGAGGAAGACAGCGAAAACGAGGAATAGGAGACAGAATGGACGCATTAGTACAATGGTTTACCGCGAATCTTTCGGAATTTATTTCCAAAGAAGCAGTTATATTTATTATCTCTATGGTTCCGATCCTGGAACTCAGGGGAGGCCTTTTAGCGGCGTCGCCAGCGCTTTTGAATGTGCCAATTTTACGGGCAATACCGATTTGCATTATCGGCAATATTCTGCCGATTCCTTTTATACTGCTGCTGATCAGAAAGATTCTGGAGTGGATGAAGCTGGTGAAGATGTTCCGACCAATTGCGTTATGGCTTGAAAATAAAGCAATGAGCAAAAAAGATCAGATAGAGAAATTTGGTTTCTGGGGCCTGGTTCTCTTTGTCGGGATACCCCTCCCTGGTACAGGAGCCTGGACGGGCTCTCTGATCGCGGCGCTTCTGAGGGTGCGTTTCAAGACGGCATTTGCCGCAATTTTAATCGGAATTGTCATAGCGACAGTGATTATGTCTATCCTGTCTTATGGCGTTTTGGGAGTTCTTTTCGGATAATCGAATAATGGATTTTAACGACTGCGGTATAGGCGGAACTGTGACTGGTTCTTCCTGCCGCAGTTTTTTTTGTGTTTATGCGGGATGTCAGGATGGTCCAAGCTTGTTTTCAGGAACAAGCTTTTAGGAACAAGCGGGTATATTTTTGATATAGTATGGAGAAGCTGACTAATAATTGAATTACAGATAAATACAGGCAAACACAGCCAATAGAAGATTAATTAAGACAGAATCGGGTGAAAAACCGTTCGGGTACCACCTTTTATAAGCGGTATCATAATTTATCATTACGGTTCAGAAGCGGAAGGATACGAAAATGTTATAAATCGCGGTATAGCGCGGAATCTCCCGTCCTTTGATTATGAGCATATTAAAATACCACGAACAATATATAAAAGCCATATCACATCAAAACAGACTCAAAACAGACAATACACCGCTCAAGCAAAAGAATAATTTTACTTGACACAAAGGAAAAAGTGTTTTAATATAAATATACCTATACGGGGTATATGTACATGGAGAAAGGATGAAAAATATGAAAACAGAAATATACAACATAGACGGAATGACCTGTGCGGCCTGCAGCAGCGCGGTAGAACGTGTTACACGGCGTCTGGAAGGGGTGCAGGAGAGCAACGTCAACCTGACAACATCGAAGATGACGATCACCTATGACGAAGCTTTGGTAAACCCGGAAGTGATTGCCGAAAAGGTAGATAAGGCCGGATTTAAGGCAATGCTGGTGCCGGCTGAATCGGATCGCATGGCTGAGGAGGAAGAGACATTTATCAGGCAGGAGGAAGCGCTTCATGCCAGCAGGAAAAGACTGATTGTAGCGATCATTTTTGCACTCCCGCTTCTCTATATTTCAATGGGCCACATGGTGCCGTTCCCGCTTCCGGTGCCCGACATCATTGATATGCATACCCATCCGCTCAATTTTGCTCTGGCTCAGATGATTCTGACCATTCCGGTTCTGGTTTGTGGAAAGAAGTTTTATCTGGTGGGACTGCGGGCACTTTTTAAAGGCAATCCAAACATGGATTCGCTGGTGGCTATCGGAACGGGAAGCGCGTTTCTCTATAGCCTTGTCATGACATTCCTGGCAATTAATGACCCTATGGCAGTCCATTCCCTCTATTATGAATCGGCTGCAGTCGTTGTGACACTGGTTATGCTGGGCAAGTATATGGAGGGAAGAAGTAAGGGAAAGACCTCCGAAGCCATCAGAAAACTGATGGAGCTTGCGCCGGATACGGCGATAGTGTACGAGAACGGGGAGGAGCGTGAGGTGGAAACCTCGTCCGTTCAGACGGGAGACCACATTCTGATTAAGCCGGGCAGCCGGATCCCCCTGGACTGTATTATTGTAAAAGGAAACAGCAGCGTGGATGAGTCCATGCTGACCGGTGAGAGTATCCCGGTGGAAAAGGGTGAAGGCGATAACCTGATTGGCGGAAGCATGAACTATAACGGTGCAATGGAAGCACAGGTAACCCATGTGGGCGGCGATACCACTCTGGCAAGGATTGTAAAGATGATGGAGGACGCCCAGGGAAGAAAAGCTCCCATTTCGAAACTGGCGGACCGGGTAGCGGGTGTGTTTGTCCCGGCGGTTATGGGAATTGCCATTGTAGCAGCCCTCTTATGGCTGTTTGTGGGAGGAATGGACGCCTCCTTTGTATTAACTATTTTTGTGGCCGTGCTCGTCATTGCCTGCCCCTGTGCGCTGGGTCTTGCAACTCCAACCGCGATTATGGTGGGAACCGGTGTGGGCGCCAGCCACGGAATTCTGATCAAGAGCGGAGAAGCGCTTGAGATTGGCCATAAAGTGGACACGGTAGTCCTGGATAAGACCGGCACCATCACGGAAGGAAAACCCAAAGTGACTGATATTATCCCGGAAAAAGGCTGGAATGCGGAAGAACTGCTGCGTATTGCGGCAAGCTGCGAGCAGATGTCGGAACACCCCTTGGGAGAGGCAATTGTGGCGGATGCGAAAGAAAAAGGTATCGCCCTTGCCAGGCCGGAAGAGTTTGACAGTATTACAGGCTCCGGAATCAAGGCGATGCTTAAAGGCCGTGAAATCAGAATCGGCAACGTCAGGATGCTGGAAGCTCTTGCGGCGTCCGGCGAAACGGGAAACGCTGTTTCATCCGGTATTTCCGAACAAATGGAAAAGGCCGGTTTTTATGCAGAGCAGGGAAAAACCCCGATGTTCGTCCTGGCAGACGGAAAGATGGCCGGTATTATCTGTGTGGCGGATACAATTAAAGAGAGCAGCATCCATGCCATCGACAGGCTGAAAAACCTTGGCCTGGAAATTTATATGCTCACGGGAGATAATAAAAAAACCGCTGAATATATCGCACATGAAGCCCATATAGACAACGTCATTGCGGAAGTGCTGCCCGGTGATAAAGCCGGTACCGTTGCAGACTTGCAAAGTCGGGGAAAAACCGTTATGATGGTAGGAGACGGCGTCAATGATGCTCCTGCGCTGGTACAGGCAGATGTTGGAACGGCGATTGGTTCAGGCAGTGATATCGCATTGGAGTCGGGAGACATCGTGCTGATGAAATCCGATTTAATGGATGTGTACAGAGCGGTGAAACTGAGCCGGGCTACGATACGCAACATCAAGCAGAACCTTTTCTGGGCATTCTTTTACAACACATTGGGAATCCCGGTGGCAGCAGGACTGCTTTACCTGTTCGGAGGCCCGCTTTTAAGCCCGATGCTGGGCGGTTTCGCAATGTCGTTAAGTTCTGTTTGCGTTGTGGGCAATGCTCTGCGGCTGAAGGGGTTGAAGCTTAATTAAGGTATCGCTTGTTTCAGGTTGAGTGAGAGGGCAGGAACCAGGGAAGAGTGACGGCGGTAAATTCCGATAAAGAAAATTGAACCGGGAAAAGAGAAATTTGCAATAAAATAATAGGGTATTCAAAAATAGAGACCGACTATAAAAGGGGGATTCGCTATGAGCTGCTGCGATAACGAGGAGAGACATAAACACAGGAATCTAACGGAAGAAAAAGACTTATTGAAACGGCTGAACAGAATAGAGGGACAGGTACGCGGCATTAAAGCCATGGTGGAGGACGAACGCTACTGTGTTGACATCCTGAACCAGGTATCAGCCATCCAGGCGGCTTTAAACAGCTTTTCCAGGGTCCTGCTGTCCAATCATATTAAAACATGCGTTTTAGACGAGATCGAAGCCGGAAACGGCGAGGAGACGGTGGAGGAGCTTTGTAAAACGATTCAGAAGCTGATGAAGTGATGAGACTTTTGACTAAAGTATGAAGTAAGTTTATAGGAGAAAAAATATGAAGAAATTTAAATGTGAAGAAATTATGTGTGAAGGCTGCGTATCCAGAATTGATAAGGCGCTGACGGCTGCTGAAATTGAGCATCAGATAGATTTAAATTCCAAAACTGTGACAATTGAAGGGTGCGGGCATTGTGAAAAGAAGGCGGTGGAGATCCTGGATGATTTAGGATATTCTGCAGTCGAGATGTAAGGGGGAAGTAATACAATGGTTTTAACCTATGTTTAACAATTTTCAGGAATTTCTGCAAAAGCTTGGAAAACCTTGCAACTTCAAGGCTTTTCAGGAGTTCCGGAGAATTGTACTAATTGAGTGAAAAAATTTATAATATTTTTCTTCAGAAATGGTTGACATTTCCTGATATTTATATTATACTACCAAAGGTATCGAGGCGTGGCTCAGTTTGGTAGAGCGCTGCGTTCGGGACGCAGAGGTCGCGTGTTCGAATCACGTCGCCTCGATTACACCTGAAATATGGCCTGTTGGTCAAGCGGTCAAGACGACGCCCTCTCACGGCGTAAACCCGGGTTCGATTCCCGGACAGGTCATTTTAGAATTTGCTTTGGAGCTAATCCAGGGCATTTTTTAAACGCTTCCGTGGCTCAGTCGGTAGAGCGACGCATTCGTAATGCGTAGGTCGCCGGTTCGAATCCGGCCGGGAGCTGTATGGAAAGAAGTCGAAATTCCTTGTAGTAGCAAGGAGGTTCGGCTTTTTTTGATGTATGATGGAAAATGTAGGAGGACTGATAGGATGCAAGAATGCAAAAGCGGGAATGATTTGATTTTGGCCGAATACAATACATTACGACAAGAATTATTGAACAATATTGATGCCATGAACCAGCTGTATATGTTTGCTTTTACCACAGTAAGTGCAATTTATCTTCTTGCATACTATAACACGAAGCCCGATTTCTATTTGACTGCTTATGTGATTTTGATATTAACCCGTTGCAGGATATTGTATTACCATGAGATGACGTTGAGAATTTCAGAATACATTATTGTCTTTATAGAAAAGGAACACTTAGAACTGAGCTGGGAAACTATGGCGAGTAAAAAATATAAGTTAACGCCGAGAACGTCTCTTGCCTCTGTTTTAGCAGAGGTACAATATTTTTCATTTACGATCATAGCAGTTATGACGTTTTTAATGTACTGGTACATAAGCGGACAGAATTTAAGTTTGAATATACAGAATACGCTATCAATACTGGCGATAATTATTGTTGGGGCGTTAGATTGCAAAATGAGATTCGGGGAGTCAAAGAGACGGAGGATTTATAAAAGACAATGGAATGAATCGAAATATTTATCAAGAAAGAATAGAAGCATTCATTAAGAGGCAACCGTCAATGGGCAGGCGCTTTTAATATATTTAAACAAACGATTGAGAATGGGTAAATTCTATAGGTTTTCTAAGGCATAGAATATGGAAAAATTTTTATCAAGAAGAAGAGCAGCATAAAGATAGTTTAAATAATATGGAAATTTCAAGAATTAGAGCTCCAAAGCATAGAGAATTATGCGGATGGGAAAGCAATGGAAACAATAACGTATTCAAGGGATAGAGGTTAATGTTGTTCATAAGTCTGTCCTGGTTAAAGGTGGAATAGGGCTGCGGGCAGGTATCCCACCGGGGAGTTGGGCGTAAAGTCACCAGCCGGAGCGTGTTCCCGGGATAATTGACGTGAGACCGGACACCTCCGATACGGGCTGAACCGCATTCTTCCCAGAACTGGTGACAAAGAAATTATAGATCTTGCGGTATGTTTTGACAAGAAGGGTAAGGTGTCAAAAAGGGTTCGGACAACAAAAAATGGAGACAGCAGGACTCGAACCTGCGACCCTCTACACGTCAAGCAGATGCTCTCCCAGCTGAGCTATGTCTCCATATCACAATTATAAATGATAAAGCAGGATTTATCAAGAAGGAGTGAGGGGGACATATCGACACCTGTGATAGGAGGCGAATCTTTTGAAGAAGATATGGAAACGGGATATGAAGCTAAGCGATTATAATGTCTCCCGTGTAAAATATAAGAATTGAAATATTTCGGCATAGAAAAGCGGCAGTTGTCCTTTTAATGGCAGTCATTTAACTAACTTATACCTCCATCATAATTCCACCGTATTCCACCCTTACTTCCTCTTCAAGTTAATTTGCCAGCCCACGCCAAACTGGTCGACGACACTTCCATATAATTCACTCCAGAAAGTAGCTTCCAAAGGCATTTCGACTTTGCCGTTTTCACTGAGTTTTTGAAACCATTGAGTGAGTGTATCCGGATCCTCTCCGTTTAGGGTGAGGGTAATGTTATTGCCAGGGCAAAAGGGCATTTCAGGCGGAACATCAGAGAACATCAGCTCATTGCCGTCCAGAGTAATCGATGCATGAAGCACTTGATTTTTCAGTTCATCAGAAACTGGAAATTCAGGGCTATGGGGCATTTCTCCATAAGTCATTATTTGAGCGGGAGTATCAAATACTCTGCTGTAAAAGTCTACGGCCTGACGGCAGTTGCCTTGAAAGTTAATATAGCATTGAATTGTCATGGAAAAGTTCTCCTTCTTCTTTAATACGGAATAGTCTGTCCAGGTTTGTCTTTTCCGATTCAGAAGACGGAAATTGAAGCTGAGAAGGCGGTGGTTAAAAAATAGCCTCTCATATGGTTAAACGTATAAGAGGCTATGGTTCTTAACCCTTTTTCCAGGCTCATTAATTAAGGAGTGTTAATTTGGCCGATACCGGCGGCGTAGCAGTAGTCCGATTATGTACCCGTATCGATGAATATAGAGCTTTATAAGTTCGCGGTCTGCCGGAATCAGGCGCTTGTAATAACAATTGTCCAAATCATTCCAGGCTTGTGTAACAGAGTAACCGAGAATATTCCTTGCAATTTTTTTCGCTTCCTTATTTTTCATATAATGCCCCCTTTGATTTGCGCTATGGTTACGGGCTTCCAGCCTAAAATTCAAGCACAGGCGGCCGGGAGAGTATAGAGCCTGGGAAATAAGGGAGTAGAATTAAGTGTTCTGTTAGCTGGTTATAGCAATTTCAGAGAGGCAGGATAACAGATAGACTGTTTCTGTATAGTTTGGTTTAAAATGTTTTGTTTCCCTGTAATTAAAGGATATCATGTAGTTACCAGAATTTTACTGGAAATAATTGGTATTTATTTGCTTGCGCTAAAAACATGCCATGATGATATTTCATATGTGACAAAACAGCCATACTATTTTTAATAAAACAGCCTGAAAAAGCAGAATAGAATCACAGTTAACAAGAAAAATATCCCATAAGCCGTCTTTTTAAATCGTCCAATTGGAGCTATAATAAAAGAAACGGTTTCAGGAGGCGGATATGGAAAATACGAATGAATATATAGCGCTCAGAAATGAAGTTATAAGTTCTTCTAATTATCAAAAAGGATACATAAGCCTGCTTTATACTGTAGCAGCGGCGATATTCGCATTTGCCTTTACACAGGAAGAACCCCTGATATTTTTAGTACCAATCGTTGTAATAATTCCAATTTATCTTTTGAACATGAGGGAATGTGTGGGAATGCTGAAATTAGGCTGTTATTTACTTGTATTTTACGAAGAGGACAAGCCGGGGTGGGAAACAAGACTTAAAAATTATCATGAAAAGTTTAAAGATATTAAGGCAGATATTGATCCATACGTTTTTCTCAGCTTTTGTGGACCAGTAATCTGTGGATGGAAACTATGTTATGGTGGCCTTCACAATGTAGAAACTATCTTGAAATTGATTTTCGCATTCATTTGCCTGGTGACTTGTCTCTACATTATTAAAAAATATAATATAGATTACATTAATGCAAGAGAAAAGTATGTAAATGAATGGAAAATAATAAAGCAGGAAGAAAACAAAAATAGTATTGAATGAAAAGCACATATCCTATCTTTGCAGAATAAAAACAATTATTCCATCCGTATATATTATCATTTGTTTCCAATAATAGATGATAAGACTCCCCCCCCTGCGCCTCAGGAAGTAATAGATAGGAGGAATATACGATGTGCGGCAGATATAGTTTATATACGGATGAGGAAAATCAGGAAATTATCAAAATTATAAGGGCGTTAGACCAAAAGTATCCGGGAAACGAAATGAAAACAGGCGAGATTTATCCGACCAATACGGTTCCAATCCTTTATGCAATGGATGGAGAGATTAAACCCGAATTGAGCACATGGGGGTTCCCGCGTTTTGGATCTTCAAAAGGTGTTATTATAAACGCCAGATCTGAAACGGCAGAAGAGCGCCCGATGTTCAGAACAAGCTTACACAACCGCAGATGTGCGGTGCCCAGTACCGGATTTTTTGAGTGGACTCAAAATGGTGAAAAGAAAAAGTACAAGTTTAATTTACCGGAAAATAATATCTTATATATGGCGGGAATTTATAATGAATTTAGAGGAGAAAACAGATTCACGATTCTGACGGCCGTTGCAAATAACTCAATTGCAGATGTGCATAACCGTATGCCGGTAATACTTCCAGGAACGCTGTCGGAGGAATGGATTTTATCAGAGAAATTTGCCCTATCTTATATTCACTCCAATATGCCGGTTTTAAGAAGAGAACTCTCAATTTAGCAGGAATTAAAAATAAAGGTGAAAAGTTCATTCAATGAGCTTTTCACCTTTACTAATAAAGCCTAAGATTAATTGAGACGACTCCGTTTCTCCGCCGGTGCAGGAGAAATGAAAGTCTTGCCAAATAACGAAACCTGCTTTTACAAAACCGGTATTAGTTACTAGAAATCAAATCAGTTTATTGATAGTTCCCATTCCAACCATAATTAAGGATTCCTATTAGAATTGATTAAAACAGTTCCTCCTGCAGTTCCTGAGTTCTGGGCTGCGGCCTTGGAGGCGGTTGCGGCTGAGGAGGTCTCGGCGGCTGCGGAGGCCTTGGTGGCCTTGGCGGCTGAGGAGGTCTTGGCGGCTGAGGCGGCCATGGTGGCTGCGGGGGCCTGGGTGGCCTTGGCGGCTGAGGAGGTCTTGGCGGCCATGGTGGCTGCGGAGGCCTTGGCGGCTGAGGTGGCCTGGGTGGTCTTGGCGGCTGCGGAGGCCTGGGTGGTCTTGGAGGTCTTGGCGGCTGAGGTGGCCTGGGTGGTAAAGGCGGCCATGGAAACCAGGGCGGCGTTGGCAGTGTTGTTCTTTGAATTGTTACCAGGAAGGCATTAGCCTGAGGCGGGATGCTCCTTGTCATACGGGATGAGAATACAACATTCACCCACATTCCCCTCTGAATGCAGCATAAGCATATGCTTTGACCGAATGAGTTCAAGACCACGGTTCCACTATTAAGATTTAACCTGATAGTCTGTATGGAAGTAATATTATTGATTTCTGGTACGGAGTAAGATACTAAAATAGATGCGCTTAAGTTATTGAAGCAGGTAACGTCTTCTACGAATGCATTGTTAATTCGCATTACGTTTCCTTGTTGAAACATAGTTCCACGGGGATCGATAGCCATACGGTTCTTTCCAAACAGTTTTAATACATTATATGTCAGTTATATTGAAATGTGAGTTCATTTCCGATTATGGAAGGGGGACAAACGGTATCAAACGGCCAGGCGAAAGCTGCCGGCTATGAATCAGCCTGCAGCTTTTTTCTTTTCTCCTGACAGATACGTTCCCACACGTCAGCCACTGTGATGAAGCTGTCAAAATCAGATTCGTTGATGTCTATCCCAAAACAGTCCTCGATTTCCGTCAGAAAATATACAATTAAGAAGGAGTCCAGGCCGAGGTCGTTAATGAGCTCCGAAGACCCGGTAACCGGAACATCCGTGTATTCCTCTAATATTGCCTTAATCTTATCCATATGTTTCATCCCCCGGATTATGTATCTTTTTTAGTTCTTATTATAATAACATATCACCGAAAAAATTGATAGCTTAAGGCATTCCCGCCGCACGACTGCAAAAGCGTCCCCGGTCTTTCTATTCGTTTGATTCCCCTGAAAAAGGGGGAGCCGGCCAGGATTGCTCCCGCCGGCATGAGTATGAAAAAGTCTATATAAAAGGTTTGCTTCCTGTTTGATTTATACTATACAGGAAAATTGTGACAAAAGTTTGACCGGACAATAAAGAAAAAATAAAAATAATAAAGACTTTCTATACAGAACCCTCTATACCGGTTCCTGAAACAGGAGTTCTTCGTCAAACAGGGTTTCTCCGTCAAACAGGATTTCTCCATCGAACAGCAGCTCGCCGTCGTATTCGATACGGAGCGGCTCATAATATTTTTGGCCGGTTTCATATAAAATCTTTACCGTCACCGCTTTCGTTTCCCCGGAACTGTCTCTTACCCTGGTCTGGATCGTGATCACCGAGCCATTTTCAGATATATTCCAGTCACCGGATGATTTTGAATAAGTCAGATCTGTAAGAAAACGGCTCAGTTCCTGTTTGACGATGGAGGAGTATTTTTCAATATCAGGCGCGGATTCGGTTTCGTCCGCCGTGTTGTCTGCCCGGGCTTTACCGGTTTCGCCCGTTTTCAAAATATCCAGCACTCCGGGCGTTCCATCATTGCCGACAATATCCTGAACCCCCTTATAAAAGAGGGGAGTCCCGTGTATAGCAAGACTTTGAATGGATAGAATGAGCAGTACCATGCAGATGGAACAAAGGCCGGTTATCACCGTTCTGGCTGCTTTGTTAAATTTCCGGTATTTCCACATCAGGAACAGTCCGAGAGGAAAACAAAGAAACAATGTGGCCGCTGTAAAACCGGAGGATTGGTACAGACTCCGTTTTTCCGTTACCCGTGTTTGTTTCGATGATACATAATCATTGGAGGCCGGCTTCAGCGGGGCCGCTTCTTTTTTGACGGCTTCTCCACAGACAGGACAGTAATTTCCCTCAAAAGTTTCCCCGCATCTTCTGCATTTCACAGTACCGCCTCCTTCCACAATGAATTTATTAAAAACAGAGGAAATCCGCCCCTCAGCTCATGCGGTTCATTCAGTTGTTTTCTAAATTATAGCATATAAAGCGTCGGTTGTATATTATGGCGGGGACGGTACTCGGTTTGCGAAGTTTGTATTACTTAACAGCAAACGAACGGCAAACTAACGCCGCCAAATCATAAATCAGTTGAACTTTTTCCGAAAATCATGGATAATAGAAAGATAGGGACAGGATGATTATGGGGAGGAGTAGTATATGAATTTACAGTGGCTGTATTATTTTAATACAATCGCAGAACTGGAACATTATACCAGGGCGGCGGAACAGCTTCATGTCAGCCAGTCCAATTTGAGCCATGCCATTAAAGAGCTGGAGGAGGAACTGGGAGCGGAGCTGTTTGAGCGGAAGGGCCGCAATATTAAGCTGACAAAATACGGAGAAATCTTTCTTCCTTATGTTCAGCAGACAATCAATTCGCTGGAAGCGGGTATCACGACACTGAAGGAGTATATTGATCCGAATGTGGGAACGATTGTCCTGGCCGGGTTTCAGTCAATTGCCCAGTTTGCCACCGATCTTATGGTGCGGTATCAGTCCGAGACAAACCGCCTGGAGGTGCAGTTCCAGTACAGCCAGGAAATCTGGAAGGGAATACAGGGAAAACTTCTGGATGGTTCGGTGGATCTGATCCTTGGGACCAGGCTGAGTTATCCGCAGATAGACGCGGCCTATATCGGCACGCATCAGCTGGTTGTCCTGGTTCCGGAAGGCCATGAACTGGCCGGGGAAGAGAAAGTGGATTTGAAAAAGCTGGATGGCGAGAATTTTATTGCCTTTGATAACCATGCGCAGCTTCGCGGCCAGCTTGAGAAACTGTTTGACGAGATGGGGATAAACCCCAATGTAGTTTCCGAGACGCCGAACGATCAGATTATTTATGGTCTGGTGGCGGCCAGGCGGGGAGTATCGATTGTGCCCTATCCTCTGGCCGGAGCTCCTTATAATACAAGGATTCTTCCCATTGCCAACGATATACCGCAGCGCAGACTCTATCTGCAGTGGAATAAGGAGCGCTATATCCCTCCGGCTGCAAAATATTTCAGGGATTATATTATTCGCAGCGGAGAGGTGTTTGATCAGTATCTGGAGCATCATGGGATGCTGATACGTTAAAAAAGAATACAATGAAAGAATACAATACAGGCAGCCGCCAGGGAGGACGTTCGGTATGGGCGTCCTCTTTAGATACCTGTGGCCGGCATTGAAAAAATGGACAGGAGGAATAGCCGATGCAGCGGATTTTTCTGGTTGAGGACGATCAAGAAATTGCTAAAAATCTCATACTTTTGCTCCGTGCAGAGGGATATACGGTCATCCATGCCTCTACGCGCGGGGAAGCTTCCGCCGCCGCGGCCGGGAATAAATTCGACCTGGCGCTCATCGACATTGCCCTGCCCGACGGGAATGGTTTTACCGTATATACGGTAATTAAAGAGGCGCAGGATATTCCGGTAATCTTTCTGACGGCCTCCGGTGATGAGGCGAGCGTGGTTACCGGGCTGAACATGGGCGCGGACGATTATATTACCAAGCCCTTTCGGCCGCGGGAATTAATTGCGCGGATTGGCACCGCCCTGAGAAAAGGGGGACGTAGCGGCTCGGTATTTGAAATCTGCGGTCTGTATGTCGACACGGCAAACGGCATTGTAAAAAAGGACGGCAGCGAGATTTATCTTTCAGCTTTGGAATACCGCCTGCTGCTGGTGTTTATCAACAATCCCCGAAGTATCATAACGAGGGGGAGGCTGCTTGACGAACTGTGGGATGCGGCCGGAGAGTTTGTCAATGACAATACATTAACCGTATACATCAAACGCCTGCGGGAGAAAACGGAGGATGATCCGGCAAACCCGCGTATTATTCTGACGGTCCGGGGAACGGGATATAGATTGGGGGATGGGAATGCTTAGAAACAGGGAATTCCGGAGATTTGCCATCGTATATGTCCTGATGGCGGCTGCCGTTACGGTACTCGGCTTTCTGATGAATACGGCGGCCGGGTTGCTTGCCGCTTTTTCCGCGGCCGCCTTTGGCGCTTCCTTTTGCTTGTTTACCAAAGCCAGATATAACAGCATCGCCCGGCTTTCCAATCAGATCGATCTGGTGCTTCACAATGCCGAGCGGCTGGAGATTGACGAGTTGGATGAGGGAGAACTTTCCATTCTGCACAGCGAAATCACGAAAATGATGCTGCGCATCCGGGAACAGAACGATGCCCTGAAAAAAGACAAGATCCATCTGGCCGATTCTCTGGCCGATATTGCCCATCAGCTCCGCACGCCGCTGACATCCGCCAATCTCACCCTGTCTTTGATGGAAAACTGCAGGGATGAGGAGGAACGGAAATCCTTTGTGCGCGAAACCGAGGAATTGCTTACACGGATGGACTGGCTGATTACTGCCCTGTTAAAAATATCACGTCTGGATGCGGGAGTCGTAGAATTCCAGAGTGAACCGGTCGATGTAAAAGCCATGCTCAATACCGCGCTCCGGCCGTTTCTCATCTATATGGAGCTGCATGAAATAGAAGTGGAGATGGAGGTACAGACGGGATTATCCATCCGGGGAGATTCCGGCTGGCTTTCGGAAGCAGTCCTGAACCTTCTTAAAAACTGTTTGGAAAGTGTGGGAGATCACGGTAAACTGCAGATTACCTGCACGGAGAATCTATTGTATACCGAAATAACCATCCACGACAGCGGCGCAGGTTTTAAAACGGAAGAGCTGCCCCGTCTGTTTGACCGGTTTTATCGTGGAAAGAGTACAAATAAGGCGGGGTATGGGATTGGCCTGGCTCTTTCCAGGATGATTATCATACGGCAGGGCGGGACAATTACCGCAAAGAACCATCCGCAGGGCGGCGCGGTATTTGCCATCCGTTTTCCTAAGGAATAAATCGAATTCTCATTACCTGTCCAGGAACATAAAATCCCGCCGGCGGGATTCTTGCGCCGCCGCGCGGCGGCAAAAAACAGGCGCTTCCTCCAAAAGGGAAACGCCTGTTTTTTTCGCAAAATCCGGCGTGCCGGATAGATTTGTCCCATCAGCCGGGAGAGGAGCAGGCATAGCGTTGTACAATCAGGTTGCGTACGCGTTGTACGGCCGGGGTGAGGGGCCGGTTCCGATCCCAGGAGAGATAAACGGTCCGGAGGAACTCTTTTCCCTTATCGTCAATCGGAATCGCCCTGACTCGCTCTGTCTTCATGGCTGGTACCTCGGGCAGAATCGATACGCCGAATTTCAGGGCCACATACTGGAGGGCGGCATTACATTCCCGGACCTCGAAAACGACATTGGGGATTACGCCGCGCTGGGTGAATACGTGGTCGAGCTGTTTGCGCAGACTGCTGGCCTTATCGAGCATCACAAGCGGTTCCCTGGCAAAGTCTTCAAAGGTGACATAGGAGCGGTCGGACAGAGGGTGCTCTAAAGGAACGGCGAGGTACAGGGGCTGTTTCATAATCGTGATCGAATCAGCCCATTCATCGCGGTGGGTGCAGAATGCCAGATCCAGTTTTCCGTTCTTTAGCAGGCTGAAAATATCAAAAGAAGTGTCCTCGGTAAAATGAAAACGGATCTGCTGGTTCTCGGGAAGGCGGTATACCTCCTCAACCATGGATGGAATCAGGGAGGACGAGATGGAATGGAAATATCCGAGGCGCACCACAAGCGGTGCGGTGCCGGCCATCTGCTTTAAGGTATTGGTTCCCTCCTCCATCAGCATCAGGGATTTCTGTACATAGGGCAGAAAACGTTCGCCGTAGTCGGTCAGGCAGATTTTCCGGTTCTGCTTCTCAAACAGCTTGACGCCCAGTTCTTTCTCCAGTTCGCTTATGGAGTAGCTGAGGCTTGGCTGAGCGATATGAAGTTCCTCCGCCGCATGTGTATAATGTAGCACACGGGCCAGAGTTTCAAAATATTGTAATTGCAGCAAAGTCATGATGACACCGTCCTTTTTTATGTATCACGCTTATCTCAAAATTCAGAAATTAAATCCAATAAGCGCAGGTTTCTCATTGGATTATATCATAAGCTACATCGGATTTCTACAAAAACCGCCGCCGTCATAGAACCCGTCATAGAACCTCTCTATCAACATGAAAGAATACTGGTATTAGACATGCCCGAATGGAATGGTTATACTGAAAATGATAAAAATGGGGATAATGCGGCCAAAATGCAGAAAAATATCGGCAGATAACGGCCAGGGGAGAAGAGTATATGAGACATTTTAGTGTTTCAGGCTGTTTCCGTAAAATAAAAAACAGCCTGTTTGCGAGGATTTTTATGGGACTGATTCTGCTGTCCCTGGGAATGGTACTGTTTATGGGGTTCTGGATGAATAATATAATCAGCCAGAATTACAGGAAGCAGGCGGCGCTGTCAGGGGTGAGCCGCCTGAAGCAGACGGATGAGGCAATGGAACTGATCATCAATATGCTGGGGCAGAACATGGCCCAGATGATGTGGAGCAATGATTTTATTACCTATATGGTATCTCCCGGGCGTGTCGCTCCGGAACGCGATTACCGGATTGGGCGCCAGCTTAAGTCTATCGGAAGCGGAAGTGAGCTGGTGCAGAGCGCCTGCCTGTATTCGCCCCTGACCGGTGAAATCCGGGACAGTGAATCGATTTTTCAGGCAGAGGAGTTTGTGGACTGGCCCATTCTCAGGGAGCATCTGGAGGAACAGGCGCCGGAATGGCAGAAAATCAGGAGAAAGACCGGTACGATGACCACGACCACGGTGATGTCCAGGGAAGGACGGATCCTGGTTATGCAGGATTTGAACATTGCCTCCCATATCGGGACGCTGGTGTATGAACTGAATGTACAGGCGCTCGGCAGTACGCTGGGGCTTACGGGAGTATCGGGGGAGACGGAAGTTTATATTTATGATGAGAACCGGGAGGCATTTTTTGAGGATCTGCTTTCTTATGACACGATAAACCCGGATTGGGAAAATGACGGGATGTTTATTAACCAGGAAAATCTGGCGGAGGTGGCAGGGCACAGTACCAGGGGATTTTACCGCTATGATTCGCCGGAGGACGGCCGGGTTTATCTGATGCCGCTCGATACGGGAAATCTCTCCGTGAGGGTTATGGATGTCCTGCCCATGTATCTGGTGGCATCGATCGTTTTTCTGGCGCTGAGCATTGTGTTTGATTACTATATCAGCTATTTCATTTATCGTCCCATCAACCGGCTGATGAAGCTGGTGACCCAGGCCGACGGCAGGGAAAAACAGTCGGGAGATACGGAGATCGATTTCCTGGAGGGAGCTTACTGCGATGCGATGGACCAGCAGAGCCAGCTTAAGGGAGTGATTGCCAATATTGCCCCGGAAATCCTGGACTCCATGCTTAAAAACCTGATGGTGGGAAAGGCGATTGAGGAAGAGCGGGTCCGCGAAATTCTGGAAGGAGTGGGCAATCCGATCCTGGTAAACAGCCGCTACCTGGTTCTGGCCTGTAAACTGAGCGAACCCAGGGAGAGAAAAGGAACCGATGTGGAGCTGAACCTGCATCTGCTGTCCATCAAAAAACTGGTAGAAGGGATTGAGATTTCGGATTACCATATTTACGATATCCGCACCGATAAAATGGTCGTGGTGATTGTCATGGGATTTCCGCCGGAGTACCCTGTGGTGGCAATCAAGCGGGAATGTGCGAAGCTGTCCCGGCTTTTGCAGCAGCTCGGGGAGAAGATTCCCTACGGGCTCCAGCTGGAGCGGGGCAGTATTTACCAGAATATCATGGACATCCGTTACGCCTACAAAGAGGCGGTGGGGAAACTTCAGTACCAGCAGTATCTCGACAGCAGTGAGACAGAACAGGAGGAAGAAAACGACGGGGATACAGATCGGATTGTCAACCGCCGTTATTGCCAGGAGAGGACCAAGGCGCTGGTGGAGCAGGCCTCCCAGGGCAACCGGGCGGAGACGGAAAACCTGCTCGGCCAGATTCTGTCCGATTTGAAACGCGATATCACGGATTTAGCGGAATTCAGAAATATGGCCCAGCTTTTTCTGGACGAGCTGACGGAGAAAGTCATAACACTGCCGCTAAATGAGGAGGAGCAGGAACTTCTGGAATCGGTTCATGCGGTGACGGCGCTGAGGGAGCTTTCAACCAGGGAAGAGCTGTCGGCGCGCGTCCTTGAAAATGCCAGGATCGCCGTCGGTCTTCTGCACACCTATAACAAAAAGAACAGCTACCGGTATGTGAAGCTGGCAAAAGAATATATTGCACAAAATTACGCCGACAGCAATCTGTCGCTAAATGACGTATGTGAACATATTGGAATCAGCGCTTCCTATCTGAGTGAACTTTTTAACGAAATCAGCGGGGAGAAATTTTCATCTTATCTGGCCTCCTTCCGGGTAGAAAAGGCCAGACAGCTTCTTCGGACCACCAATGTCACGATCAAGGAGATCGGCTTTTGCTGCGGTTTCAACTCTGTACAGAACTTT
The DNA here is from genome assembly GCA_036419695.1 of [Clostridium] symbiosum. NCBI lineage: Bacteria > Bacillati > Bacillota > Clostridia > Lachnospirales > Lachnospiraceae > Otoolea > [Clostridium] symbiosum. Next base: position 2,994,435 of record CP143946.1, on the reverse strand, counting down.
ATCCGCGTATTTAAAAAATATACGGACCAGACTCCGGGAAATTACCGGGGAGGACAGGATTCATAACCGCAAAGCAACGGTCCGGTACCCTGATATTCACCGAAAATAACAATTCTTCGAATTGGTAACATTTCCCCGGAAACCGTGAAAAATGTGTGCTCTCTACAAAAAAAGTCCGTATACCAGCGGACTTTTTCCTGTTATTCTGACTTTACGGACGGCGGGGACGGGAAAGTTTCAGCCCATCCATCCGCAGAAGGAGCGGCAGCGCCGCAGACCGTAAATAATATAAGGGGAAGTGGAAAGGAGGGTTTCCAAAGTGAAAAAATTTTGGAAATGGTTCGATGAGAATTTTGAAGAATGTCTCTTAATGGTTCTTCTGATTCTCATGACGGCAGTTATGTTTGCACAGATTATCATGCGTTTTGTCTATCGGGAGTCGATGTCGTGGCCGGAGGAATTCTGCAGATTCTCATTTGTTATCTCGGGATTTTTATCAATCGGCTACTGCATACGCAGGGATAAGATGCTGAAGGTGGATATCCTGGTGGGATTTTTCCCGGATTCGGTCAAGAAGATATTTGATCTGGCCGGACGCGTTGTCACCTTGATTTTCTTTACGTATTTTTCTTATTACGGCTATTTTGCAATGATGAATTCTGTGCGGGGCGGTATGAAGAGTCCGGCTATGGAAGTGCCGATGTACGTGCTTTACGGTTCCGTCTTTGTCGGTTCCGTGATAGGCGTCATCCGTCAGATTCAGGATTTGGTGAAATGGTTCTGGAAGAAAGAGAAAAAAGAAAATAAGGAGGTGGCAGAATAATGTTAGGTTTAGTTTTTGGGGCATTTCTGGTTGCCATGGTCCTGGCCCTGCCGATGGCGGTTGCCATGGGGCTGGCGACAGTGATTCCGCAGCTTATTAACAGCAGCTTTCCGGGAAATATGAACTATATTATCCAGGCAATGATTTCCGGGCTTAATACAACTCCGATCCTGGCGGTACCGCTCTTTATGTTGTCGGGAGCCCTCATGACGAGGGGAGGAATCTCAAAGCGTTTATTTGATATTTTTGCAATTATTGTTGGAAAAAGGACGGCCGGCATTCCATGTGCCGTTGTCATCACCTGCCTGTTTTACGGTGCAATTTCCGGTTCCGGCCCGGCTACGGCGTCGGCGGTTGGAACCATGTGTATCCCGATTCTGGTCAGTCTGGGATATGACAAGGTATTTTCGGCGGCTATCGTGGCGACGGCCGGAGGACTGGGCGTAATTATTCCTCCCAGCATTCCGTTTATCATGTTCGGACTGTTCACGGGAGCATCCGTTGGAAACCTGTTTAAGGCGGGAGTCCTTCCGGGCTGCCTGATCGCTTTCGTCATCATGTTTTACTGCTGGTTATACTGCAAAAGAAAGGGTGAGGACAAGGAGAAAATTGCCGCCAATTATGAAGCGCTGAAGGCAAGAGGTTTCCTGAACATCTTTATGGAAGGTTTCTGGGCTCTTCTGACTCCTGTCATTATTCTGGGCGGTATTTACGGAGGCTTCGTCACCCCCACGGAGGCGGCATGTATTTCCGTTATCTATGCACTGATTGTATGCCTGTTTATCTATAAGAGCATCACGTTCAGGGATATTCCGCAGCTGTTTAAGGACGCCATTGCTTCCTATGCGCCGATCCTTATGATGATAGCACTGGCACAGGGATTCAGCCGCGTGCTGATTCTTTTAAAGGCATCCAACGTGATACAGACGCTGATCGGGACGACGATTTCTAATAAATATATGCTGTTTGTCGTTTTACTTTTACTTTTACTGCTCATCGGCATGTTTATGGACGTAGGCCCGGCAGTCATGATTATTGCACCGATTATCATGCCGGTTGCCACTGGATTCGGAATTGACCCGATTCATCTGGGCGTTGTTATGGTTACGGCTCTGGCTGTGGGATTTGTCACTCCGCCTTTTGGAATGAACCTCTTTGTCACCGCTCCGCTGGTGGAAATCCCGGTTGTGCGCCTGGGCGTCAAGACCGTGCCGTTTATCGGCTGTTTCCTGCTGGCGCTGCTTCTGATTACATTTATTCCGGCTATCAGTCTGTGCCTTATATAAAACAATATAAAATTAAATATTCATTTCAGGAGGAATCATAATGAAAAAGAAAATTATTGCAATCACATTATCTGTATCAATGGCGCTGTCCATGGCAGGCTGCGGTGGTTCTGGCAAAGAGAGCTCTGTTACGGCCGGACCGGAGACAGCTGCAAAAGCCGCCAGAGAGAATACGGATTCCGTCACCGCTTCTTCGGGAAATGCTGAGCTTATCGCGATTGCATCGGAAGGACTGAATACAAGCATTGCCTGCGATCCGATTGAACTCTCGCTCGGCTGTTCCGGCACGGTGGACGGTACGGTTATGGGAGACGCCATTTATGCGGCGATCGAGGCGGCAAAATCATGGACGGACGGGAATTTTGTTGTGAACTTCTATCCGGGCGGCCAGCTTGGCGGCGATGTGGAACTGATTGAGGGGGCGCAGATGGGAAGCGTGGATATGTTTACGGGAGCTCCCACCTCCCAGGTCGGCCTGATTCCCGAACTGGCGGTGCTGGATATCGGCGGCCTGTACACGGACGTGGACTCTGCCAATCAGGTTTTATCCAGTTTTAAGGATCAGCTGGAACCATATTACAATAAGGCAGGCCTGCATCTGGCTACAATGTATGCTCCGGACTTCCGTATCCTGTCCAGCAACAAGCCGATTACGAAGGCAGCAGACCTTCAGGGACTTAACATCCGTACCCAGGAGAATAAATATCATATGGCGTTCTGGAAAGAACTGGGAACCAACCCGACGCCTCTGGCCTTTGGAGAATTATATATTGCCCTTCAGCAGGGAATGCTGGATGCGGAGGAAAATCCGTGGGCCTCTATCGTGGGAGCAAAGCTCTGTGAAGTTCAGAAATACATTGTAGAGACAAACCATATTCCATTTGTCAGCACCTACGTAATGAACAAGTCCAAATATGACGGTATGAGCGAGGAGCAGAAGCTTGCCTGCGACCAGTTCGTGCTGTTCTGTGAGAGATATCAGTTAGCAGGAACTGCTGATGACGACGCCAGAATGTCCAAACTGTGCCAGACGGATTACGGCATTGAGGTTACGCCGGTAACTGATGAGATCAGGGAGCTGTACGGTAAGGCATCCCAGGTGGTAATCGACATGATGAAAGAAAACATTGATCCGGCTTTTGTGGACAGCTACGTTGAGGCTGCCAAAGCCGCTGCAAAATAATACATAATTGAGATAAGAGTCCGGTCCGGGGCGGGCAGACGACGGAAATGTTTTAAGATATGCCCAGGGCTGGGCTCTTACTGTGGAAGGCAGGTCAGACAGATGAGAGAAGTAACGGTTGAAAATGGAAAAATCCTTGGAGTGCCCTGCGGGTGGCCAAGCATCACGGCCTTTTACGGAATCCCGTATGCGGCGCCGCCGACAGGGAAGCTTAGATGGAGAGCGCCCGAACCGGCGGCTGACTGGAAGGGGGTTAGGGACTGCGCCAGGGCATCGGCCAGGTGTTATCAGCTAGGAGTTGGAAAAGGAAGCTTTTATGAGAAGGAATTTTATCCCTGTGAGGAGGAGATGAGCGAGGACTGTCTGTATCTGAATGTATGGACGCCTGCGCAGTCTGCCGATGAAAAGCTTCCCGTCCTGTTTTGGATCCATGGCGGGGCGTTTATGACCGGATATGGCCATTCCGCCCATTTTGACGGGGAGCATTTTGCCAGAAAAGGTGTAATTCTTGTTACGGTCAACTACAGGCTTAATATATTTGGATGGATGGTCCATCCGGAACTGGATAGCGAGAATCAGTACGGCATATCGGGAAATTACGGGCTCTTAGACCAGATTGCGGCGCTTCGCTGGGTCAGGAGAAATATCGCTTCATTCGGAGGTGATCCCGATCAGATTACCTTGGCCGGACAGTCGGCCGGGGCGTGCTGTGTGCAGGCGCTGGTGTGCTCCCCTCTGACAAAAGGACTTTATGCAAAGGCGATCATGCAGAGCGGAGGCGGCCTGTCCCCATTTCCAGATATGGAATTCCCAAACCTGAAGAAAGCGGAAGAACGCACAAGCCTGGCCGCTCTCGGAGTCTCTTCAATCGAAGAGGCGAGGGCGCTGTCCGGGGCGGAGCTATTGAAACGGTGGAAAGAGACGATGCCGGGGCCGGAGCTTCAGCGCGGGCCGGTGGTGGACGGATATGTCCTGGAAAAAAGCATGGTGGACTGCTGCAGAGCCGGTGAGACGCCAAAGATGCCCTGCCTGATTGGATATACGGCCATGGAGGGTCTGGTTTTTGCCAGGGACAGAGGCCATCTGGAACAGGTGATGCAGGACGCGCTGGGAGATAAAGCCGGGAATTACCTCGCTCTATGCCCGCAGGACGGCCCGGAATTCGCCGAATACCAAAAAGCCATGGCAACGGAGCTGCTGCAGAGCGCAGCGGAAGGCTTTGCCGAACTGCGGGAACGTCAGGGGAAGGGAGAAACCTTCATTTACAGCCTGGAACGCATGCTTCCGGGGGATGATATGGGACCGTTCCATGCGGCGGATCTGTGGTATGTGTTCCGGACGCTGATGCGTTCCTGGAGGCCATGGGAGGGAGCGGATTACCTTCTCGCCGATGCCTGCAATACCTATTGGGCAAATTTTGTAAAATACGGTACGCCAAATGGAGAGGGGGACAATGCGTTTCCAAAATGGGAGCCGTATCGGGCAAAACAACCTCTGACAATGAGACTGGATCAGCAGATTGAGATGTTTCAGAGACCCGGGAATGCAAGGGTACAGTGCAGGAAAACAGATTTAACCGCAGAATAAACGTAAAAAGATGCTCTTTTTAAAGGGCATCTTTTTTGAGGTAAACAGGATTCCAATAGTTAAAAGTCTATAATCTCCATTCCGAATTCCCTCCGCAGGGAGGCGCACACCCCATTGTGAACCCATCTTGTCAGCGGGTGATCCACGACGCAGAACCCGTGGCCGACACGTGGCGCGACAATGACCTCGCAGGGAACCCCTGCTTTCAGGAGGCGGTTTGCATAGGCCAGCCCGTCGTCGCGGAGCGGATCGTATTCGGCTACGATGATATACGTGGCGGGAAGGTGCTTAAGATCCCGGCAATACCCTGGCATTGCGTAGTAATTGGGCATTCCTCCGTTATATCCGTTGTCATTCAGGTAAATGTATTCCACCGACTCCTCAAAGGAGCCGCTTCCTAACGAGTACTGGCTGTTCTGGATGGTGGAGGTAAAAGTCTCTATAGTCAGAGGAGGGCAGTTGAGAACGCTCATTGTGATCTTCGGTCCTCCGTGGTCACGGGCATACAGGGCCAGACCGGCCGTCAGATTGGCTCCGGCGCTGGTGCCGTGGACTGCAATACGTTCCCTGTCGCCGCCCAGTTCACCGGCGTGTCCGTAAATCCAGTTCAGGGCCGCGTAACAGTCCATGAGGGGAGCGGGGAAGTGGACGTTTTCATTGCAGAGCCGGTAGTCTACGCCGATTACGATACAGGGCGTGTGCTCTGCCAGGTAGATACAGCGGTAATTGTCTATGTCCAGACTGCCGCCGACAAAGCCGCCGCCGTGAATCTCCAGAAGCATCGGGGCGTGTTCCGGCAGATTGGCCGGCGTATAGATGCGCAGGGTGAGAGGATCCCCGTCCGGGCCGTTGATGGTGATGTCCTTCATGGCCATTCCTTCCGGAAGAACATAGCCGCTGATATATTTCCTCTGTTCCTCGCGGGCTTTTTCCTGTTCTTCTTCCGAACCGTTGGCAATGATATCGTATAGATTCAGATGATATTCATAGCCTGGATAGGCGTGTGCATTCATGATAATAACCTCCTGTTTAGCGATTGATTTTGGACGGCGGTCCGGTCCGGGTGGAAATGGCCTGCCGCCATCTGATGAATTCATCTTACTATACCTTTCAACAAAAGGAAATTGACGCTTTTTCCTGTTTGGACAACTGCTTTGGAATTCACAAGAAATGTTAACGATAGTGAAAAATGTTAAACCCTGAAAATTGCAGCCAGGTCATAAAATGTCTATAGTAACGGCAAAAGACGACGTCTGCGCTTTATGGACGGTAACAATAGATTCTCTCTATGAACATGAGAGAATTCCGGTATTAGACTTTTTAAGCCGTGGCAGATATACTGAAATTAACGTAAGGCCGGGTTAACAAAACGGTACGGTTCACTCCGTGTCCAGCAACTGTTAACCGCCTCACAGCAAACGTATTGAACAACTGCACTTAAACTATATAAGGTAAAGGAGAATTACAATTATGGCAAAAGAAGTAACCCCGGAGCAGATCCAGATGATCGAAGAAATGGTAGCACGCGCACGCGTTGCAGCCGACATTATCGCTACATATGACCAGGAGCGCGTTGACCGCCTCTGCCAGGCTGTCGCAGCCGCTGTATGCGATATGAAAGTATGGGCGCCAATCTGTGACGAGGCTGTTGATGAGACATCCCTCGGCGACAAAGTCACAAAGAGAAACAAACGCAACAAAATCAAACTTATCCTGAGAGACTGCCTCCGCGCTAAGAGCGTCGGCATCATCGAGGAGAATAAAGAAAAAGGCCTTGTGAAATATGCAAAACCAGTCGGCGTTATCGCTTCCCTGGTTCCAACCACAAACCCATGTTTAACACCGGCCGGACAGATTATCTACGCAATCAAGGCAAGAGACGTAATCATCTGCTCCCCGCATCCACGTGCTAAAAACGTAACCAACAAGTGTATCGATATCATCCGTGAAGTGCTTGTACGCGAAGGCGCGCCGGCCGACATCATCCAGGGTATCAAAGAACCGTCCATCTCCCTGACCAACGAGCTGATGAAACGCGCAGACCTGATCATCGCAACAGGCGGCCGCCCAATGGTTAAATCGGCTTACTCCGCAGGTGTTCCTGCATACGGTTCAGGCGCAGGAAACGCAACCGTCATCATCGACGATACCTGCAACACACCGGAGCGTCAGAAAGAGGCAGCCAGCAACACACGTATTTCCAAGACATCCGACTTCGGTTCAGGCTGCTCCTGCGACGGAAACCTGGTTATCCATGAGTCCATTTATGATGACTTCGTAAAAGCTCTGGTAGAAGAGGGCGCATACCTTGCCAACGAGGAAGAGGCAGAGATGCTTAAGAAGGTTATGTGGGATGAGACGGGCCACCGTCTGCCGCAGACCGTAGCCATCAGCCCACAGAAGCTGGCTATGATCGCCGGATTCGAGATTCCGGAAGACCGCAAGTTCATCGCAGTAACAGGCGGCGGAATCAATGAGATTGGAAAAGAGTTCTTCTTCTCCAGCGAGAAACTGACCACCCTGTTAAGCCTCTTCAAGTATGAGGGAGAGTTTGAGAATGCCCTGACCATGATGCAGGCCATCTTCAACGTAGGCGGAAAGGGCCACTCCTGTGGTATCTACTCCTTCGACGACGAGCACATCCACAGACTTGGAATGGCAGCTCCTGTATCCCGTATCATGGTACGCCAGCCAAACAACAGAGGTAACTCCGGTTCCTCCACAAACGGAATGCCTCCGACATCATCCATGGGCTGCGGGACATGGGGAGGAAACATTGTTTCCGAGAACATCGCATTAAAGCACTACATGAACACGACATGGGTAGCACGTCCTCTTCCGGAAGATATGCCGTCCAACGAGGAACTGTTCGGTGACTTCTTTAAACCGGGTATGGACGAAGAATAAGTTTCATAGTAACATAAAACAGGGTGCAGAGCGGAGGTGAGCTCTGTGCCCTGTTTTGGAGGAGGAAAATAACAATGCTGCAATTTCACGGAAATGAGAACTATATAGCGTCGGATGAACTGATCCGCAGCGTCAACATAGCGGCTGCGCTTAAAAAACCGCTGTTAATAAAGGGCGAACCGGGAACCGGCAAGACGATGCTGGCTGAGGCAATCGCAAAATCCATGGGCATGGAACTTTTAATATGGAACATCAAGTCCACCACCAAGGCGCAGGACGGGCTTTATGTTTACGATACGGTCCAGCGCCTCTACGACAGCCAGTTCGGTGAGGAGGGCGTGGGCGACATTGCAAAATATATCCGCCTCGGCAAGCTGGGAGAGGCTTTTAAACGGGAAAAACAGGTGGTGCTTCTGATAGATGAGATCGATAAGGCCGATCTGGAGTTTCCCAACGATCTTCTCTGGGAGCTGGACCAGATGGAATTCTATATACCGGAGACGGGGGAGACCATAAAAGCGAAGGTAAGGCCGATTGTCATTATCACATCCAACGCGGAAAAGGAGCTGCCCGATGCGTTCCTGAGACGGTGTATCTTCCATTATATCGCATTTCCCGATGCGCCGATGATGGAACGGATTATTAAAGCACACTATCCGGATCTTGAGGAAACACTGATTGGTGGCGTACTGGATGCGTTTTACAGGATACGCGATATGAAGGGAATTCAGAAAAAACCGGGAACGTCGGAGGTTTTAGACTGGATACAGGCCCTTCATATCGGAGGAATTCCAATCGGCACACTGGAAAAGGAAATCCCCTTTGCGGGCGTTCTTCTGAAGAAAACAGAGGACTTAAAACAGGTGGAGAACCGATATGTTTACTGATTTCTTATACATCCTGCGCGGCTATGGCATGAAAACCGGCTTAAATGAGTGGACCTGCCTGATGGACGCATTGGAGTTAAATCTGAATGAGGCCAGCCTGACGGAATTTTATCATATGGCGCGCTCAATCCTGGTGAAAAAGGAGTCTGATTACGACAGGTTTGATCAGGCGTTTTTAGAGTACTTTAAAAATGTAAAGGAACAGGACTGCCTTCCGGAGGAGCTGGCCCGCTGGCTCTCCAGGGCGATGACGCAGACGCCCTTCGACAGGGAGGAAGCGGATGCGGCCTGGGGAAAGATGGATATTGAAGAGATACGCCGTCTGATGGAACAGAGGCTGGCGGAACAGAAGGAGCAGCATCACGGAGGAAACAAATGGGTCGGAACCGGAGGCACCACTGCGTTCGGCCATTCCGGCTATGCACCGAAGGGAATCCGTGTCCATGGGGCCGGGATGAACAGAAGTGCGTTAAAAGTGGCGGCGGAGCGCAACTATAAGGATTTCCGTGAGGATAAGGTACTGCAGTTAAGGCAGTTCCAGGTGGCGCTCAGGAAACTCAGGCTTTTGTCCAGCAGGGAGGATGGAGCCAAAACGGAACTGAATGTGACAAAGACCATTGAAAAAACCTGCGATCGGGGAGGGCGTCTGGAACTGGTCATGGAGCGGCCGAGAAAGAACCAGACGAAGCTCCTGCTTCTGATGGACAGCGGCGGGTCCATGTGGGCCTATGCCGATATGTGCAACCGACTCTTCCAGGCCGTGAACCAGGCATCCCAGTTCAAGGATTTGAAGGTGTACTACTTTCACAACTGTTTCTATGATCAGCTTTTTACTGAGCCAGGCTGTTCGTGGGATGACAAGATTTCCACGGAGTGGGTGTTCCACAATCTGAAACCGGAATATAAGGTGATTATTGTAGGGGACGCACTGATGGCCCCGTCCGAACTTCTGGAGCCGGGAGGCACTCTTGATTATTACCATGAGAATGAAAAAGAGGGGATTTACTGGCTGAAGGCGCTGAAAAAACGTTTTCCGTCGTCGGTCTGGCTGAATCCATTGCATGAGAAACTCTGGGACTATGATGCCGCTTCCCGGACCATCGGGCTGGTACGCGAATGTTTTCCCATGTTTCAGCTGACGGCGCGCGGCCTGGAGGCGGCGATCAAAGAGCTTAGAAAAGGGGAGGCGTAAATGATTACGCCTCCCCTGAATGTATATACCGTTCTTATGCAAGACTTGTTATAAAGTTGGAGAGCAGATCGGCGGGGAGCTGGCCTGGCGCGGATGCCTTGCCTGCGGTGCCGAAGGTGATGGCGGAACCAAACACGCTGCCGCAGATCCGGCTGATGGCGCCCTGGCGTCCCATGGACATCGTGATGACGGGCGTCTCCTGATGTTCTTCCCTCATCGTGAGCGTGGCGTCGAGCAAGGTCAGTACATCGCGGTTATTCCGGGGCATTACGGCAAATTTGGCAATATCGGCCCCGAGCTGCTGCATCTCACAGAGATGGCCTACAATCTCTTCCTTGGAAGGCGTTGAGGCGGTGTCGTGGCGGGAGGCGATAATCTTCACCCCGGCCCGATGGGCGGCTTCTACCAGCGTTTTCATCGTATCATCACCCCTTGAAAGCTCCACATCGACCAAATCCACGAGGCCGCTCTCTATGGCGGCAAGATTCAGGGCGGTGTAATCCTCCGTGCTGAGTCTCAGCTTTCCTCCCTCTATGTCGGTACGGATCGTGAACAGGACCGGAATCTCCTTAAGCTGCTCGCGAAGATATGCCATGGCCTGAAATCGCACCTGCGGATTTTCAATATTCTGGTAAAAATCCGCGCGCCATTCTACAAAGTCGAAGGGGGCGTTTTCCATTGCTTTGACGGACTGACGCAGTCCATCCAAATTCGTGTCCGTGAGCGGAATACAGATTTTCGGGATTCCTTCTCCGAATACAACGTTTCTGATTTTTACTGAGGCATTCATGGCATCTTCTCCTTATACGCGGCAAAAGCAGGTCTTCCGGGCTTTTCACCGCCACCGATTAAAGGTTTTTAAAATGTTTTGTTACAGTATAAGAGCATTACGGACTTCTGTCAAGAGTTTTTTACTTTAAACTGCTAAAATTTAATGCTTTAAAGCAAAAGTGCGATTTTTTGAGGGATTGTACGACAAAAAATACAATTGAGAGGGGAAAACGGTTACGGTTCACAGCCGTTTTTCAACTATACAGAGGAGAATTTTATGGACGAAAAAAACATCGGAAGCCTGGCGCGCTTTATGGGAGTTTCTCCCCACACGATCAAATACTATGAAAAGATAGGAATTCTGGCTCCAGAACGTGATGAAAAATCCAATTACCGGAGATATCATCTAAATATCTGTACGGATCTGGCCGAATGTATCCGATACCGCAGTATGGGATTTTCGCTGAAGGAACTGGATGTCCTGAGAAAAACAGCAGACAGCAGCCTCCTTGACGAAATGCTTATGGAACGGCTCCACGCGGTGGAGGAAGAGCTTTCAAAGCTGACAGGAATTCGCAGTTTTCTTAAGGAGTATGCGGAGGAATGCAGGCGCGCGGAGGAGGAGCTGGGAGAATGGTATATTGAGCCGTTCCATCGGATCATCTACTGCAGGATGCAGACGGAGAATCTGCTGTTTACGGGGGAGAACCTGGCCACGGACGCCTTAAATATTATGGACTATGCCCCGGAGACAACTGCGGTTGTGACTCTTGACAGAGAATATATGGAGGGTGGGGAAAAGAAGTATTCATGGGGACAGAGCCTGAGCTTTATGGAGAAACAGCCGGTGTTCGAAGAGCACCCGGAATTTATTTCCCTTTCCCCTAAAAAGGTGTTCATCGCCTACAGGCGGTATACGGGGCATTATGTCTCAAATGGGGCGATGGCGGAGGATATTCGAATGATATTCCATGAATATGCCCCCAACTTTCCGGATTCCGTATATGCATTCAGAATCAAGATCACGCGCGGCGGGGACGGTAATGACTGGCACTATTTTAAGATTGTGGTGCCGTTAAAATAAGAGGCCGGTTCATTGGGCCTGTCCTGCTCAACCTGTGAGCAGCTCTCAGGTTGGATGCCCGGAGTTGTGAAAGGGCTTGGATGGAAACGGATAAGAGGCAAAATAAGGGGCATATTTTTGAAAATTGGAAACATAAGCCGGATAAATAGGAAGAAAAAAAGGGAAAAAACGGCTCATTGATGAAAATTCTGCATGAATCCAATCAAAACATGTATGAATCGCACACCCTGAAAGTATTGAGCTGAGAGTAACTTTTACATATAAAATCAACTCAATCAAACTATTTCAGGGAGGAAGCGATATGAAACTGACACCATATCCAGGTTACGAGAATCATTTGAGATCTTATTACAAAGACGGCTCAGAGGAAACAATGAGGGCAAAGAAGGCACAGATAGAAGACATGATGAACTATGAGGTGCCGGAGGGGATGACCATGGAGGACCGCACGATACCGGGAACCGAGGAGGGAACGGAGCTGAGGCTCCGCATCTATAAACCGGCCGGCCTTCCTGCAAAGGCGCCTATGATTATGGACATCCACGGCGGCGGATGGGTCGGGGGAAATCTGGACATTGACAACGGCCGCTGTATTGAACTGGCATGGAGGACTCCGGCCATTGTGGTGAGTGTCGAATACAGGCTGACGACAAAGGAGGTCTATTTCCCGAAACCTCTGATGGACTGCCATACGGCATTTATGTGGCTTTATGAGCATGGCGAAGAAATTGGCGGAGATCCGGAGCGGATCGGGGTGCACGGGACAAGCGCAGGCGGAAATATGGCGGGCGGCCTGGCGCTATATCTGAGGGATAAAAGCGGGCCGAGAGCGGCGCTTACGGTTCTGGTCTGTCCGCAGCTGGCGCTGAGCCTGACCGGAGACACCTCCTTCCAGCAGCTTCCCCAGATTGTAATGCAGTCGGAGAATAAGGCGGAGTGCCCGGAGGCTCTCTATCTGGGAGGATACAATGGGCAGAGGCCGTCCTACTACGCATTTCCGGGAGAGTGTCCGGATCTGCACGGCCTGGGGCCGCACTGCATCGTAGCGGGAGAGTATGACGCGTTCCGGGACGATGCCAGGGAATATGCAGGAAAACTTTTCAAAACAGGGGTACCGTGTGAGATTTTCGTGGCTCCGAGGATGGGGCACGGATTTCTGACGGTGCACCACCCGTTCACGGATCTGGTTCATGAATATATCAGCAGCTCGTTCCGCAGGGAATTCGGCATGATTTCGTGAGTATTTTGAATATAATGGCCATCACGATGATGGCCGCGGTCATTGTTCTAATCCTGACGAAAGTCATTCCAATGAATTTTACTCTGTTTCTCGTGCCGGTGGCGGTTGCCCTGGTTCTCGGATACAGTCCCGTTGAGATCAGCACGATGGTGGTGGAGCAGTTTGCAACGACAATGCGCTCCTCCGGTTATATGCTTATATTCGGCCTGCTGTATTTTTCCATGCTGACTGAGACCGGCATGTTTGACCGGATTGTGGGAAGCATTACCGGACTCATCGGTTCCAGGATGAATGTCGTTATCATCATGATTCTGACCACCGTAATTGCGGCTGTGGGGATGCTGACGGCCAATATCAGCACCTGCTACCTTGTCACCTTTCCGATTATGATGCCTCTTTATAAGAAATACAAGTTCAACCGGGTCCATGCGTTTATCCTGGTTCAGACGGCGCTGGCCGCCATGTGTTTTATTCCGTGGGGCGTCGGGATTGCGATGTCGGCTATGATGGCGGAGTGCGATACGCTTGAGCTGGCTTCGGCCTCCATTCCGTGGGCGCTGTGCTTTATCCCGGTTATTATCGCCCAGTGGGTCTATTTCGCCTGGCTGCATAAGAAAGAAGTGGGGACGCTTGGGCTCCCCGGACAGGGAATGGATGAAAGCGGTGCAAAAGAGGAGAATAAAGGAAAGGAAAACGCCAGACCGAAGCTGTTCTGGATCAACCTGGCAGTTTTTATTGCCGTCATTGTGGCTCTGGCCGTCTTTAAGATACCGGCCTACTTTGTTTTTCTTATTGTGTCCTGCATTACCGCCCTTTTGAATTATCCGAAAACCTTTGCCGATATGTGGAACAGGACGGGAACCATGATATTTAATATCATTCTGATGCTCCTTTCCATCTCCGTCTATATTGCGGTGTTTGCCCAGACGGGAATGGTCGAGTCCTTTGCCCAGTTAATCGTGGGCATTTTCCCGGGAGGAACGGCAAAATATGCGTTTATTGTCCTTCTGGCCGTGAGTGTTCCGGTGATCCGGTTTGTGCCGTATCAGTTGTACAACGCGATGTATCCGCTCCTGATTTTTATCGGGGCCCAGTTTGGATATACGCCGATCGAAATTATCGCGCCCTACGTGTGCAACCTTGCGCTGGCGACCGGTGTAACGCCTGTCAATGCGTCGATTTATGTGGCTGCGCCTCTGCTGGAGACGGAAGTGGACGGCATTGTAAAGAAAGGCGTTCCGATTATGACGGTCACGAACATACTCGTTATGGTGCTGGCGGCTGCAGTTGGAATTTTGAGACTATAAATGGAGAAGAAAAAAGTCCTCTCCGCACAAACAGTTTTTTGTAAGCCGTTTGTGTGGAGGGACTTTTTTTGCATTTTGTCATTTCTTCTTATTTGGGGCAGGTGTACCGCGTAAGTCCGATGCTGTGTTTTCCGTACTCAATCGCTTCGGCAGGGCAGCGGCAGATACAGGCCATGCAATGTGTGCAGTTATTTCCCCATACGGGCCTGCCGTTTTCCAGCCGGATGTTGGTCAACGGACAGACGGCCGCACATTTCCCGCAGGAAATACAAGTATCTGTGGAATAGAACTTTTTGGCGTGGACAAACATCGGATAAAACAGATCATTGACAATTCCGCTGTTCATCTTATCCTTCACCGTCAGGGGAAGCTGAGGGAACGTCCTCCCGCTCTTGACAAAGGCCGCCGCCCGGTCAATTTCCCCTTCCGCCCGGCGGATGATTTCCAATGCCTCTTCTTTGGAAGGAGAGGAGAACATTGCAATGTAATTTTCTGGCATGACGATTTGAAAGCATCCCCGGTAATCCATTTTTATGGAACGGCACAGTTCCCTGAGATATTTTCCCGCATTTCCGACATTCCCCCCACAGGTCATTACAAAATAAACCGCTCTGCTGCCGGGCAGTTTCGTCTTTTCCAGCCATTCCTGAACGATGCGGGGGATTCTCCACGCATAGGTAGGGACTACAATCACCCATGGACTGTCCGTGTGGTTCATTTCCGTGTGCTCCATTGAAAAATCCCGGTTTCTAATTTTCTCAAACAGATTTAAAACCTCATCCTCTGTTTTTTCAGCAATTCTCTTTGCCGCATATTCGCTGTTGCCAGTTCCTGAAAAATATAGAATCATAGTGACGTCCTCCTTATTCTGAATTTATAATTGTGAACTGGTAAGCTTAACACTGCCATAGATTAGGTTGACTAAATCGGCAATATCTTTCCATTGCGTCTCATCCACACTCATATAATAATAGTTTTTTGTTCCTTCCCTACGCATTGCGACAATTCCCGCCTCTTTCAGAATCTGAAGATGGTGGGAGACGGAAGGTCTGGTTAAATGCGTTTTTTGTGCAATTTCACCCACCCGGATGCCCGACAGGTCACTCTCCAGCAGTACAAGCAAAATCAACTGCCTTGTCTCGTCTCCGATCGCAGTAAAGGCATTTCTGCATTTTCGGAAACCTTCTACTATTTTATTAAGTCTTTCCTCACATTCCATAATCACACTCCATTTCATCCGCCTGATGGGCAGCAGGTCTTTTTGCTCCGTGCAGAGCAAAGGTATGAACCCCTCTTATTGTTAACGTTCATTAACCATTATACAAAACAAAAAGGACGGATACAACATTGGTAAAGAAATCGGTTACCATAAACGCCGTATTCTATTTATAATATCTTAATTTTCATCTCCGATTCATTTTTACAGATTTAACAGAACGGGTGATAGGATCAAGGTGTAAGGAGGAATGGATTATGGTATGTATGATTCGCATATTTCAAAATATTGGACTTAGATTGGACGACGCGGTTATGAGGTCCGCCCGTTTGCATCCCTGCCTGTTTGCCGCCGGGGCGCTGATTGGAATTCCGCTTTTTATCCTGGTTACGGTTTTTGCCGTGACATCGGCTGTGATGATACCGGCCGCCCTGCTGCTCGGATGGACATAAGCACATTTATAGAATCTTAATGTGAACCGCATTCGGACTAACACTATTTTTATAAAGCAGATGCTAGAATCTGAACTATCAATCCGGTGCGGAATCCGTGATTGCCGTACCGGCAGCAAAAGGAGGAAGAGATATGATGGATCTCTGTATGGCAGGCATCATTTTAGGAAGTTGTTTTCTTATGAAACGGTTCATCGACTGGTGCGGTTCACAGGTGGAACAGGACGGGAATAAAACGGTCCAAAGTAAAAAAAGGAGAAAATGATATGGTATTTTTAGGATTGATTATCGCGGGGATTGCCGCATATCTGGTTTATGCGCTCGTATATCCCGAAAAACTTTAATACGGAAGTGTGACAGGAGGAAATGAAAATGTTTCAGATAATAATGACACTGCTCCTATATATGGCGCTTGTGGTTCCGGTTGGAATTTACCTGTACCATGTTGCGACAAAGCAGAGGACGTTTGCAGATCCCGTTTTTGACAGAGTTGACAACCTGATTTACAGGATCTGCGGGCTTGGCAGGGAAGAAATGAGCTGGCAGGTCTATGCGCTTAACCTGCTCATGACAAATGCGGTCATGATAGCGGCCGGCTATCTGATATTAAGGCTCCAGGGAATTCTGTTCCTGAATCCGAACGGGATAGACGGGATGGAGGCGACACTGTCCTACAACACGATCATATCATTTATGACCAATACGAACCTGCAGCATTATTCCGGGGAATCCGGTCTGTCTTATTTAAGCCAGATGGCCGTGATTGTCTTTATGATGTTTACGTCGGCGGCCACGGGTTACGCGGCATGCATGGCCTTCTGCCGGGGCATGTCGGGAAGGCCGATGGGCAATTTCTATGAGGATATGGTAAGAAATACAACGAGAATTTTAATTCCCATCTCATTTATCGTGGGAATGCTCTTAATCTGGCAGGGAACGCCGCAGAATTTCCAGTCCAATTTTACGGTGCAGACGCTGGAAGGCAAATGGCAGGATATCGCCACCGGTCCCATCGCGGCCCTTGAATCTATCAAACATGTTGGGACGAACGGAGGCGGTTTCCTGGGCGCCAATTCATCGACGCCGCTCGAAAATCCGACGATTATCACCAATCTCTGTGAGCTTTACTCCATGATGATCCTGCCGGGAGCCTGCGTCATTGCCTTTGGAAATATGATTGCGGACAGACGGAAAAATGATGGGAAAAAGATTTTCTTTGGAAGCCAGGGAAGGACGGTTTTCGCCGCTATGGCAATCATCTTCGTCATCGGGCTTACGCTCTGCTACAGGGCGGAACTGGCCGGTAACCCGGTGCTTCAAAGTGTGGGCCTCGATCAGAGCCTCGGCTCCTACGAGGGAAAAGAGGTGCGGTTCGGCATAGCCCAGTCGGCCCTGTTTACCACGACGACGACCTCGTTTACCACCGGTACGGTCAACAATATGCACGACAGCCTGACACCGTTGGGCGGCCTGGTGCCCCTGTTACATATGATGTTAAACTGTGTGTTCGGAGGCAAGGGGGTGGGCCTGATGAACATGGTGATGTACGTGATATTAGCGGTCTTTATCTGCGGACTGATGATAGGACGCACGCCGGAATATCTGGGTAAGAAGATTGAAGGAAGGGAAATGAAACTGGTGGCGGTCTGCCTCATTATCCATCCGCTCCTGATTCTCGGTTTTTCGGCTTTGGCCGTATCGACGGCGGGAGGACTGGCGGGGATCACCAATCCGGGATTTCACGGACTGTCCCAGGTGCTTTACGAGTACAGCTCCTCGGCGGCGAATAACGGTTCCGGGTTTGAGGGACTTTCGGACAATTCCGTTTTCTGGAATGTTACGACAGGGCTTGCGATGTATTTTGGCCGATTTCCGGCAATCATCCTGCAGCTTGCAATTGCCGGAAGTATCCTTGCAAAACGCAGAGTCAACGAAACGGTCGGGACGCTCAGGACGGATAATGCGGTATTTACAATGATTCTCGTATTTATCGTGTATATATTTGCGGCGCTTACATTCTTCCCGGCGCTTGCGCTGGGCCCCATTGCGGAGCATCTGACAATATGGTTTCCGGGACTCATGTAAATTTCATACATTGTCATACACAGGAACTTAGATTAGGAGGCAGGATTTGATGTCGAAAGTAAAACAGCAGACTACAAAATTCATTACAAAAGAGATATTAAAAAGCTCGGTCGCAGGAGCATTTCAAAAGCTGGATCCCAGGTATATGATGAAAAACCCGGTCATGTTTGTGGTGGAAACGGGATTTCTCATAACGCTTTTACTGTGTTTTATGCCCAACCTCTTCGGGGATGTGGCTCATTCCGGAGGACTTTCCGCGGGAACGCTCCGAATTTACAACGTATTCGTAACGCTGATTCTTTTCATCACCGTATTATTTGCCAACTTTGCGGAATCGGTGGCCGAGGGGCGCGGTAAGGCCCAGGCGGAAACGCTTAAAAAGACAAAGAAGGACACCACCGCCCACCTCATTCTGCCGGACGGTTCCGAGAGGAATGTTTCTGCCTCGGAGCTTAAAAAGGGCGATGTGGTGATGGTGAGGATGAACGAACTGATCCCCAACGACGGCGAAGTGATAGAGGGGATTGCCTCGGTGGATGAATCGGCGATAACCGGTGAGTCGGCCCCCGTCACCCGCGAATCGGGAGGGGATTTTTCTTCCGTTACCGGCGGCACGACCGTGGTTTCGGACTGGCTTAAAATAAGGATTGCTGCGGAGCCGGGAGAGTCCTTTCTGGATAAGATGATTTCCCTGGTAGAAGGGGCGTCCAGGCAGAAAACGCCGAATGAGATGGCTCTCAATACACTTTTAGTCGGTCTTACAATCATTTTCCTGTTTGTCATCGTGGCCCTCTATCCTTTCGCCGTTTACTCTGGGGTCCACATTCCGGTGGCTACCTTGATTGCACTGATGGTGTGTCTGATTCCCACCACGATCGGCGGCCTTTTGTCGGCCATCGGCATTGCGGGTATGGACCGTGTGACGCGTT
Organism: [Clostridium] symbiosum; assembly: GCA_036419695.1. Classification (NCBI taxonomy): domain Bacteria; kingdom Bacillati; phylum Bacillota; class Clostridia; order Lachnospirales; family Lachnospiraceae; genus Otoolea; species [Clostridium] symbiosum. Next base: position 2,975,486 of record CP143946.1, on the reverse strand, counting down.
TTAACGTCATTGCCATGTCGGGCAAGGCGGTGGAGGCCTGCGGCGACGTGGACACGATGATTCTTGATAAAACGGGAACAATCACCTTTGGAAACAGGCTTGCAGCCGATTTCTACCCGGTCTCGGGTGTTTCCAAACAGGAACTGATGGACTTCTCCGTTCTGGCCTCCCTGGAGGACGATACGCCGGAGGGGAAATCCATCGTGGAACTGGGGCGGAAGATGGGTGCTAAGACGGACAAAAATAACGGTGAAAAGATGAACTTCATCGAATTTACCGCCCAGACGAAAATGTCGGGCGTGGATTTAGAGAACGGCGTGAAACTGAGAAAGGGAGCGGGCGAGGCCGTCAGGGAGTTTGTAACAGACAGGGGAGGCGCGGTGCCGCCGGATCTGGGTGGAATCGTGGAGAGTATATCGAAACTGGGAGGTACGCCTCTGACGGTCTGCGTGGACAACCGGATTTACGGAGTGATTTATTTGAAAGACACAGTGAAGCCGGGGCTGGTGGAGCGGTTTGCCAGACTCAGGGAGATTGGAATCAAAACGATTATGTGTACCGGTGATAATCCGCTGACGGCGGCGACAATCGCAAGGGAGGCCGGAGTGGACGGTTTTATCGCGGAGTGTAAGCCGGAAGACAAGATTACCGAGATCAAAAAAGAACAGGCCCAGGGTAAAATTGTGGCAATGACGGGAGACGGCACCAATGACGCGCCGGCCCTGGCCCAGGCGGATGTGGGAATTGCCATGAACTCCGGCACCCAGGCGGCCAAAGAGGCGGCCAACATGGTGGACCTGGATTCCGATCCGACCAAGATTCTGGAGGTGGTGGAGATTGGAAAACAGCTTCTGATTACCCGGGGCTCGCTTACCACATTTTCAATTGCGAACGACATTGCCAAGTATTTTGCCATCATTCCGGCCATGTTCCAGCTTGTGATTCCCCAGATGAATATGCTGAACATCATGAAGCTGACAACGCCTTACAGCGCCATCCTATCGGCTCTTATCTTTAATGCCATCGTCATTCCGGGGCTGATTCCCATCGCGATGCGGGGCGTGAAATATAAACCGATGCGCTCGGAGAAAATGCTTCTGAAGAACATGGGTATCTATGGAATCGGAGGCGTGGCGGTGCCGTTTATCGGTATCAAGCTGATTGATATGATAGTGGCTCCGCTGCTTGCCATATTGGGATTATAGTTATTGTTCACAGCGCAATGCGGTGTGAACAGTAACGGATTATAACAGGAGGAGACAAATATGAAATTATTTTTTACCTATTTAAGAAAAGCGGTGGTATGTACAATCGTACTGGGGGCGCTCTGCACGGTTGTTTATCCGGCGGCCCTGACCCTGGCAGGCCAGGCCATGTTCCCGGTTCAGGCAAACGGCAGCCTGATTAAGGCCGTCATCGGCGGTGAGGAGCGCACGGTCGGCTCAAAGTATGTGGGGCAGCAGTTTGAAGAACCCTGGTTTTTTCACGGCCGTATTTCTTCCGTCGGCTATAACTGTTACACAACAGAGGAAAAGGAGGACAAAAGCTACGGCGGAGTTGCCTCCGGGTCGTTCAACTATGGAAATTCCAATCCCGATTTAAAAACACGGGTGGAGGCGGATCTGGAAACGTTTATGGAGTCCCATCCCGGTGTCGGACAGGAGGACATTCCCGCAGACCTCTTGACGGCCTCCGGGTCCGGTCTGGATCCCCACATTACGGTCCAGGGCGCAAAGGTGCAGGTGGGAGCGGTTTCGAAAGCATCGGGCCTTTCGGAGGAAGAGCTGTATCAGATTATCGAAAACAACACCGAGGAAAAGGTCCTGGGGATATTCGGAGAGGAGAAAGTAAACGTGCTGGGGTGTAATCTGGAAATAGCGGAGAGGATGGGAAAATAAGGGCAGGGCCGATGTGAATTTCCATTCTGTTTATGACCTATTTCTTTTCGATGATATCTAATTGACACACGGTGCGGCGGAGGATATAATTGTCATCGCATTCGAATGGGAAAGAAGGTCTTGCGATGACTCGGGATATGACGGAAGGGAATATTACGAAACACCTGTTACTGTATTCGGTGCCGCTTATATTCAGTGATTTGTTACAGCAGCTTTATCACACGGTGGATTCCGTTGTGGTGGGGCAGTTTAAGGGGAAAGAGGCGCTGGCGGCGATTGGGGCGGCCGGGCCGATTATGAATATTCTGATTTTTATGATTGCCGGAATCACGATGGGAGCTTCTATATTGATGGCGGAGTATTTTGGCGCTAAGAATTATAAGAGGCTCAGGGAAGAGCTGTCAACCTCACTTGGCGCCGGACTGATTCTGACCGTTGTACTGACGGTGCTGTTTTTCGCCGGAAGTGATTTTTTCATACGGCTCACGCGGACTCCGGTGGAAATTTCCGCTTTGGCGGCAAGGTATCTGAGGGTGATTTCCGGTGGACTTATCTTTACGTTTCTTTATAATATCCTGGCGGCGGCCCTTCGGGCGACCGGGGATTCGAAAACTTCGCTCTATGTTTTGATATTCAGCACAGCAATTAATATTTTACTGGATGTCTATTTTGTCAGGAACCTTCAGATGGGAGTTCTGGGGGCGGCCTATGCCACCGTGATTTCGGAGGCGGTTTCATCGGCGGTGCTGCTTATTTATATCTACAGGAAAGTGCCTGCCCTGTGCCTGAAACCTTCGGAAATACGGATTGATCTCCCGCTTTTGAAAAGCACCGTGAATTACAGCTCGGTTTCGGCGCTTCAGCAGACCATGCTTTATCTTGGCCGCTTACTGGTTCAGTCGGGGGTCAATACCCTGGGAGTGGATGCCATTGCAGCCTTTAACGCAGCATCCATCATAGACAGCTATGTGCTGGCGCCCGGGAGCAGTTTTGCTTCGTCGGTAACCACTTTTTCGGCCCAGAACAAGGGCGGCAGGAAATACGACCGCATTCCGAAGGCATTTAAGATTACAATGGTGATAGCCGTCACCTATACGGTTTTTGTCACATTTGCCATTCTGTTTGCCGGACGGCCGCTGTTTGAGATTTTCCTGAAACCCAGCGAGACGAATGCCATTGCAATCGGTCTTGCCTATCTGCGCCCGATGGCCTGTTTTTATTTTATGGCGGGTATCACATACAGTTTCCAGGGATATTTCAGGGGCATCGGAAAGTTGAAATTTACGCTTATGGGTACCCTAATCCAGATGCCGATCCGGATTATACTGACCTACAGCCTGATTGCGGATATCGGTTTGAAATCGGTTGCCGTAGGAACGACATTAGGATGGACCTGCATGATTATTTTTGACATCTATGTATATAAAAAGTATGGAAGTTCCTTCGGACAGGTTCAGCAGAAGTAAGGAGAGCGGAGGAAGGGACGGCGAGAGAGAATGAATCCCTCCGGTGGATATAGGATCCCCGGAGGGATTTTTTGATAAATAGGAAATTACGTCCTATGTATCAAAAAACGCTCCGCGAAGATGCGTATGCCGCGCAGAGGTACATAGTTGCTGAAGCTGCGGCGAGGGGAGTAAATCTTAATGCAATCTTAATACCATCCGCTTATTTCCTTATACGTCTTTTAAAAATAGTCTGATATACTGTAACCGATTAGGATGAAAAATTGAATGGAAAGAAACCGTTACGGTATACGCTCACAGACAGAGGTGATTTTATGGAAGAGACTAGAAGCAGCCCCGAGGAGTTTTTACGCCGAATTAAGAATGAAGAAGAGGCAAAGAGCAGAGGCTGCCTGAAAATATTTTTTGGATATGCAGCAGGGGTGGGCAAAACATATGCGATGTTACAGGCCGCCCATGAGGCGAAGCGGCGCGGCATTGATGTGGCGGCCGGTTACGTGGAACCACATGCCCGCCCTCAGACCGCCCGGCTGCTAAACGGGCTGGAGCTTCTGCCCGCCAGAGAAATCCGTCACGGCGGTATTACGCTGCAGGAGTTTGACCTGGACGCGGCCATAGCGAGAAAACCGCAGCTGATTCTGGTGGATGAGCTGGCGCATACCAATGCGGAGGGCTGCCGCCACCGGAAGCGGTACCAGGATGTGAGAGAACTGCTCAATAACGGCATCGACGTCTATACGACAATCAATGTCCAGCATATTGAGAGCCTCAATGACCTCGTCGCCTCCATCACGGGTATTACGGTAAGGGAGAGAATCCCGGATTCTGTATTTGACAATGCGGAGCAGGTGGAGCTTGTGGATATTGAGCCGGGGGAACTGATTGAACGCCTGAAGGATGGCAAGATTTACCGGAAAGAGCAGGCCGAAAAGGCGCTGGGAAATTTCTTTTCGGTGGAAAATCTCGTTGCCCTGAGGGAAATTGCGCTGCGCAGATGCGCGGACCGTGTCAACCGGATGTCGGAGCAGGCGGGCGGGAGGGTGAACCGGAGCCTTGCCGACGAGCATATCCTGGTATGCCTGTCGGGTTCGCCGACGAATGCGAAAATTATCCGCACCGCGGCCAGGATGGCGGCGGCGTTTAAGGGAAGTTTCACGGCCGTGTTCGTGGAAACGCCGGATTTTGCATCCTCCTCCGATGAAAATAAGGAGAGGCTCAGGCAGAACGCCCGCCTTGCGGAGCAGCTCGGGGCGGCGATTGAAACTGTATACGGGGAGGACATCGCTTTTCAGATATCCGAATTTGCCCGCCTGTCCGGCGTATCGAAAATTGTACTCGGCAGAAGCAGCACGCGCCGCAGCTTTTTACTGGGGCCGCCGCCGCTGACCGAGAGAATTACCAGGATGGCCCCTAATCTGGACATCTATATTATTCCGGATCAGATTGCCCTGTCTTACCGGGCGAGGCATCATTTTTCAAAGAAGCAGAAGTTTTCCATGGGGGAGTTTGCAAAGAGCCTCCTGGTGCTGGCGGCCGCTACGGCAGTCAGTTATCTGTTTGATCTGCTTCAGTTCAGCGAGGCCAATATTATAACCATCTATATTCTCGGCGTGCTGGTGACCGCGGTTGTCACATCACACCGCCTGTACAGTTTGATAAGCTCCGTGATCAGCGTCCTGCTTTTTAACTTTCTGTTCACGGCGCCCAGGTTTACACTTAACGCCTATGATCCGAAGTATCTTGCCACCTTTCCGATTATGTTTATAGCGGCATTTCTGACCAGTTCCCTGGCGGTAAAGATTCAGCGTCAGGCGCGCCAGGCTGCCGAGACGGCTTACAGGACCAAGGTGCTGTTTGACACAAACCGGGCGCTCGGCAATGAAAAAGATCTGACCGGGATGATTTCCGTGACATGCAACCAGTTGACAAAGCTGCTGGACCGGGATATTCTGTTCTATAGAATCCGGAATGGTGGTCTGGCCGACCCGCAGCTCTTTGCCGTCCACAGTGAAACCTCTCTGTCAGCCTATACCGATGAAAATGAGCGGGCAGTGGCCGCCTGGGTTTTCCACAATAATAAGCGTGCGGGCGCGACAACCGGAACACTGGGCAGTGCCAGGTGCCTCTATCTGTCCGTGCGGATGTTGCAGGAGATATTCGGAGTCGTGGGAATCGCAATAGACGGGGAACCCCTCGACGCGTTTGAGAACAGTATCATGCTTTCAATCCTGGGGGAATGTGCCCTGGCGCTTAAGAATGATAAAGTGTCAAAGGAGAGGGAGGCCGCCGCGCTGATGGCAAAGAATGAACAGCTTCGGGCTAATCTGCTGCGCTCCATTTCCCATGATCTGAGGACGCCCCTGACCTCGATATCCGGAAATGCGGGAATTCTGCTTTCCAGTGAGGACTGCATTGACAGGGAAAAACGGCTCAGGCTCTACGAGGATATCTATGACGATTCCCTCTGGCTGATTAATCTGGTGGAAAACCTGCTGTCGGTTACAAGAATCGAGGACGGGACAATGAAACTGCGGCTGACGGCAGAGCTTCTCGATGAGATTATTGCGGAGGCCCTGCGCCATACGGACCGGAGGCGGAGCGAACACAATATCCGGGTCGTATCGGATGATTCCCTCCTGCTTGTGAGGGCGGATGCGAGGCTGATTATGCAGGTGATTATCAATCTGGTGGACAATGCCATCAAATATACGCCCCGCGGTTCGCAGGTCACGGTCGAAACAAAGAAAGTGGGTGAAGCCGCGGTCGTGACCGTGGCGGATACGGGAGACGGCATCTCAGGAGAGGTTAAAGAACATATCTTTGATATGTTTTACACCGCGGGAACCAGGGTGGCCGACAGCCGACGCAGCCTTGGCCTCGGCCTGGCTCTCTGCAAATCAATTATTACGGCGCACGGAGGGACGATTACGGTCACGGACAATGTGCCCCATGGAGCTGTCTTTACATTTACTTTACCACTTGAGGAGGTAACCCTGCATGAATAAACCGTTAATTTTGGTAGTGGAAGACGATGCTGCCGTCAGAAATCTCATCACCACAACGCTGGAGACCCATAAGTACCGGTTTCGGACCGCTGCGACGGGGGAGACGGCCATAACCGAGGCGGTTTCCTATAATCCCGACGTGGTTTTGCTGGATTTGGGACTTCCCGATATGGATGGGATTGATATTATACACAAGATTCGTTCCTGGGCCAGGACGCCCATCATCGTGCTCAGCGCCAGAAGCGAGGATACGGATAAAATTGATGCCCTGGACGCGGGAGCGGACGACTATCTGACAAAGCCGTTTTCCGTGGAAGAGCTGCTGGCCCGTCTGCGCGTCACCTTCCGCAGGCTGAACGACGCGGGAAACGGTTCGGCGCCGGTTTCTGTCTTCACAAACGGTGACATGGAAATTAATTATGCGGCGGGAACCGTTACCCTGAAAAAGGAGGAGCTTCATCTGACTCCGATTGAATATAAGCTGCTCTGCCTGCTGGCGAAAAATGTGGGCAAGGTTCTGACGCATACCTATATTACAAAAGAAATATGGGGAAGCGCCTGGGATAACGATGTGGCATCGCTGAGAGTTTTTATGGCGACTCTGAGAAAGAAGATTGAGGCGGATCCGTCCAATCCCCAGTATATTCAGACGCATATCGGGGTGGGGTACAGGATGTTGAAAGTCTAGGGGGAGAGTCATGGAGTTAAGCAGCGGGCTTCAATGGACATTTGATTCGGAAGCCGAAAAGTATGAAAAAATGCGTCCGGGATACATTCCGGAGTTGTATGAGGATATCTGGCAGTACATTCCAGTCGAACGGTCGAGCCGTGTTGTGGAAATTGGAATTGGCGGAGGGCAGGCGACCTTGCCGGTGCTGATGAAAGGATGCAAAGTGACCGCTGTGGAATGCGGCGGGAATTTGGCGGAGCTGTGCCGTCTTAAATTCAGGGAATTTCCTGAATTTTCGGTGGTAACGTCTAAATTTGAAGAATTTAAGTGTGAAAGTAATTCCTGCGATCTTGTATACTGCGCATCCGCATTTCACTGGATCCCGGAAGAGACGGGATATGAGAAGGTCTATGATATACTGAGAAGCGGCGGTGCCTTCGCCCGGTTTGCCAACCATCCATACATAGAGAAAGGCAGGGGAGGACTCGGGGAAACGCTCCAACAAATCTATTCAGTATACATGCCTGGTTCCTTAAGCCCTGACAAGTACCGGGAGGAAGATGCCTGGAGGCTTGCGGAGACGGCGCGAAAATATGGATTTGACGATATAAGCTGTCGGCTCTATCACAGGACAAGGGTTTTTACGGCAGAAGAATACACTGCCCTTCTCGGCACGTATTCCGACCATATTGCGATTGAAGAACAGAAAAGAAGAAAATTCTTTTCTGAAATAGAACAGGCCATTCAGCATTCGGGCGGCCAAATCACCCTATTTGATACAATTGATTTAGAGCTTGCCCGGAAGCCCTGAGAGGAAAAGAAAATGTGCTCAGCTTACCGCCTTAAATTTAAACGGCATAGCCAATTTTGGCTATGCCTCAAAGTGCAATACGCCATACGTATCCGGGCTTGCCCGATTACCTGATTAGCGCTCAAAGGGGGGAAACTGTATCAGGCGGGACTGGGTAAAGGGTACAGAGTATTGCCGGGACTGTTGATTCATTGACACAGTTATCTTGCCATCATTGGTATCATAAGGAAGATCACTTTTATAAAATCTGTTTTCATTCGTATCTCTTTAATAGTTTAAATCAAATATTTCGGTCACATCCATACGCAACCCTTTAGCAATTGATATCATCGTATTCTGGGTTGGAGAAGTGTCCCCGATCGCAATCTTGTTAAGCGTCGTATGCGATATGCCGGTCATTCGTTCAAGTTGTCGGTAAGTCAAATTTCTCTTGTCCATAATTACCTGTAGTTGGTTCCGTATTTTCACTGTCAAACCTCTTTTTCATGTATCTTTTTTAAGGCGCGCGCTTGTCTTATAACGATAGTATAGCATGAAGTCTGTCAGGAATGTTTTACATTATTTGATAAAGTTCGGTAACATTCGACAAACCGGGAGGGCTTTCCTTTATGCAGCGGGCGCACCAACACCTTTGTTACTGTTCACACCCCAGCTAAAAGCGGCTGTGCTGCGAACAATAACACACACCTTACCTTGTCCGCCGGCTAAAACAGCGCCCCTCTTGAAAAATCCCCCCTGATTCAGTATAATGAACTCATATTGCCGCATCAACGAAACCCAGCGGATACGGAGGCCGCATAACATGGATCAGACTTTTTTACGCCAGCTTAATGAATGGAATCAAAATGAAGAATATCAGAAAATTATAGACTTTATAGAGGCTCTTCCCGAGAAAGAGCAGACCCCGGTCCTGATCAGTGAGCTGGCCTGTGCCTGCAATAACCTGGCCGGTGAGGGAGACAGCGGACTTTTTAAGAAGGCGGTCCGCCTGCTGGAATCGGTCGAGGAAGAACTCGGCGCGGATCACAGATGGAATTTCCGCATGGGCTATGCATGCTACTACTTAAACCGGGATAAGAAGGCCAAATACTACTTTGAAAAGGCTTTGGAGGCTTGCCCGAATGATGCGGATACGATAAACTTTATTGAAGAATGTGAGCGGAACCTTACAATTCCCATCTCCATGAAACCCTTCCGTCAGCGAGTGAAGGAGGGCTGGGATTCGTTTCTTGAAGGGGAAGCCAAACTTCGTGAGATGATGAAGCGCAGGGAACATGGAGAGAAAGTGGCCGGTATGTGCGCCGAGCTGCTTTCCCCGGCTTTTGAAAATATCTGCTTTGAGATGGGATTTAACGGAGAAAAATGCGAACTGTTCCTGACGCCGGATGGAGAACGGTCACGCCTTATTAAGCTCGTTTATTTTAAAGAACATGCGCCGGAAAAATTATTTGAGAACTGGAATATCGGGATTGGAAGACAGCCGTCAAAGGGCTTTGAACTGAGAATGTACGGGCAGGGAGTCAGCACGGAGGACGCGCTGGTCTGGATCGAGGAACTGGATGATAAGCAGATAGGACTTTCCATTTTCTGTGAAAAACTGCTTCCGCTTTTAAAGGAAAATGAAAACCAGGCGTATTCGATGATGGCGATTCTTCTGGATCAGGCAATTGGAGAAATACCAGCAGTCCGCTATATCGGATATCTGGATTTAATCGGGGAACCAGAAGAAGGCGATCCAATCCGGCTGGATCATCTGAAGGAGTACATAGACGGCCGGGGCGACGTCACGGCCGAGGAGCTGTGCGGCTGGTATACGTGTTACACGATGGAGCCAAGTGAGAAAGAGGAATGGTTCCTGAGGGAAGACATCTTTGCAGGAGTCACTACCTGCCCCGAAGTGGTAAGTGGTTATTTCAGCGGTGACGACAGAATTATGGAAGATTTCCATCAGGACGGAGCGGTTCCTGGATTTTTCTTCTATCCCTTAGAGAAAAATGAGCGGAGCAAAGCCCTGGCCCTGCGGGACAGCATAGAGAAAGAGATTGCGGACAAAGCAGGGGATGCCGTGACATTCACCGGAGGCGCTACGGGTACGGAATATGGATACCTGGATTTTGTGGCCTGGGATTTACGGCAGGTTTTAGATGCAGCGGCGGCCGTATTCAGCAGACGAAAGATGGAAGCGGCATTCCACTCATTCCGGAGGGATGTGAGCGGAGTGGGCCTGAGCAGGAAGGGGGACGGAAGATGAGTATTGGACTGACCTTTACTGCCAGGGCGGGAAAAAAAGAGCTTCTTATCAATGAGATAAAGGAACTGGCCGAGAACAGCGGATATGGGCTGGCAGTGAACGATGGCTGGCTGAGAGTTTCGTTCTGTCCCATGGGAGAACTGACGGTGGAGTGGAAGAAAGAAAGCGGCATGATGGGCCGGTGGCTTATCTCGGGCGAATGCTGTTCCACACCGTCGGGAGCCGGATTCCATGCGGCGGCGGTCCGTTTTCTGGATGAACTGGAGAAAAAAGCGCTTAAAAACCTGGAGGTGTCGGATGATACGGAGTACTATGGACACCGTGATTTCGGGCGCATGAAGAGAGAACATTTTTATCCCTGGCTCAATGCGCTGAAAAGACACTGCGCGGAGCGCGGCGGTGAGTACAGCAATTTCTGCCTCTGCTGGGACTTGGAGCAGTATCAGCCGGAAGAGATAAAGGGCAGCGTTATCACGCCGATGGGCCGTTTTGATGTAAAGAAAATGACGGAACAGGTGGAGGTGCATGGCATCGGCTGGCTGGCAGAACGATTTTTTATATGGGATACGGAGGAAAAAGACGCCCTGTATTACCGCAACTGCGCCATTCATTTCCTGTGGGAAGACTGTTACTTCGTCCCATCCGAAAGAAGTGAAGAGGACAGGGCGTGTAATGAAAGGATTCTCGACTGTCTTGAAAGAGCGGCCGAACTGGATCCCAGCATTCCCCTGCCCCTGTCTTCCTACCGTGAAATCTGCGGCCTGGCCGGTAGAAAACCTGTCATCGGGGACGATGCAGAGGAGATGGAGACGGACTTTCCAATCGGATACCGCAAAGGGACGGTGACGCATGCCTTCGGTGATCTGCGTATTACTCTGCCCGGGAACTGCCTGTATGAGTGGGAGGAGTATGAAGACAGGGAAGGCTGCAGCATGTGGTGGAATCCGGGAACGGATGAGCCCGTGTGGCGCGTCAGCGGTTTTAAAAGGAGAGAGGGAAAGGCGGAATTTTCCGAGCGCAGCCTTGAACGGGATATGGAGGAATTTGATATTCCCGGCGGACGGGTCCGCATCGGCTGGAATGAGGAAGAGGAGGACGGACAGCCGTTATTCCAGATGGTCTGTGAGGCCGTTTCCGGTCCATCCCTGTTTCTTATAACGGCTGCTTTTATCAGAGTTGAAGAAAAAGAAGAGATTTATGCCCTGATGAGAAAATTAAAAGCAGTGGAGCATAACGAAGAAGTAAATCATACGGAAAGCTATAACCAATAGAATAGAGAATAGAGAATAGAGAACTGCGGCCTCCAAAGCCGGATTCGGGCAATCGGCGGCAGGAAACAGCATGAAAGGTGAGAAAAATGGAAAAAGAAATTTTATGGTCTGACAGAAAGAGACTCTGGTGCGGTTTACCCTGGACATTTACCGTATACAGCATGTCCGAGGACAGACTTTTTATAAAAAGAGGTATTTTTAATCTGAGGGAGGATGAGGTGCGCCTCTACCGCATAAAGGATTTGGGGCTTGAGAGAAGCCTGCTGCAGCGGATGTTCGGCCTGGGAACCATCCGTATTGTTTCCAGTGATTCAAGCCTCGGGAACTTTGAACTGATCAATGTGAAGAACAGTTCCGATGTCAAGGAGCAGTTATCAAGTCTTGTGGAGGAGGAGAGACAGAGAAAGAAAGTTTCCTCCAGGGAGTTTATCAGCTTTGAACAGGATGAGGAGGACGACGGACTCGATACCGAATAAAAGAGGACCGGAACCTCCGGAATTTCATAAAAAATATGTAAAAGCCCCGCGGGAGACATAAACCACGGGGCTTTTTTTTCTGGGTGGCACGCGAGAAAATGTCTTGCGGGATACATCCATGTGAACAGTAACGGAGGACTTTTGGTGCCTGTTGAGAAAAATAATACTAGTAAACGTTATCATTATCTGCTATAATGGCTTTAAATACAGAAATGTCCGGATTACAAAAGATAACTATGGGAGTCCTGCATAGTGATAAATTAGTTACTGTTCTGCTTATAGCCGGGGAGAACGGCAGCATAAAATTATAGGAGGATAAACAGATGAATATACTTACTGGAATACTGATCCCTTTTATCGGCACTACGGCGGGGGCGGCCTGCGTGTTCTTTTTAAAAGATCAGATAAAACCCGTTATACAGAAAACACTGCTGGGATTTGCCTCCGGCGTTATGGTTGCCGCCTCGGTGTGGTCGCTTTTAATACCGGCCATGGATCTGTCGGAAGGGATGGGAAAACTGGCATTTATTCCGTCGGCGGTCGGTTTCCTGTTCGGAATCGTATTTCTGCTTCTGATGGATAAACTGATTCCCCATCTGCATTTGAACAGCGATGAACCGGAGGGCACAAAGAGCAGTCTGAAAAAGACGACGATGCTGGTGCTCGCGGTGACGCTTCACAATATACCGGAGGGAATGGCGGTCGGCGTGGTATTTGCCGGACTGCTGGCCGAGAACAGCGGCATCACGATGGCGGGCGCCATGGCTCTGTCCATCGGTATTGCGATACAGAACTTCCCGGAGGGGGCGATCATTTCGCTGCCCCTCAAATCCGAGGGTGGCAGCAGCCGTGGAAAGGCATTTTTCCTTGGAATGCTGTCGGGGATTGTAGAACCGGTGGGAGCGGTCCTGACCATCGCTATGTACCGTTTCATTGTGCCGGTGCTTCCTTATCTGCTGGCGTTTGCAGCAGGAGCCATGATTTACGTTGTGGTGGAGGAACTGATACCGGAATCGGCCGAGGGGGAACATTCCAACATGGGAACCATCGGATTCGCGGCCGGTTTTGTGATTATGATGATTCTGGACGTGGCGCTGGGATAAAACATGCCCCGGGATTTCCGCAAAAAAAGGTGAAATCACGCAGGGAAACACATCCTGTATGAACGGTAACATCAGATCCGTTCCTGCATCATAAAGTAGAGTAAAGAAAGAACCGGAGGACTGTCATGGCAACAGTCAGTCTCTGTATGATAGTAAAGAATGAGGAGAAGGTGCTGGGACGCTGCCTCGACTGTGCAAAGGAGATAGCAGACGAGATTATCATCGTAGATACGGGATCAAGCGACAGTACAAAGGAGATAGCATCAAAATACACCGATCAGATTTATGATTACGAATGGAAGGACGACTTCGCATCCGCAAGGAATTTTGCGTTTTCAAAAGCATCCATGGATTACTGCATGTGGCTGGATGCGGATGATGTGATTCAGGAGAGCGAACAAAAGAAAATAAATGAACTGAAGAAACAACTGACGCCGGCAGATTCCGCTGTCATGATGAAGTATGTAACTGCTTTTGACGACAGGGGAAAACCGGCGTTTTTATTTGACCGGGAACGACTTCTCAGGAGAGAGGACGGATATCTTTGGAGCGGCCGTGTGCATGAGGCGATCACGGTCAGGGGAAAAGTCATTTACTCCGATGCAATGATAGAGCATCATTCTATAAAGAAAGAATATAGTGACAGAAACCTGAAAATCTACGAAAAAATGATAGAGGAAGGGGAGGAGCTGGAGCCGCGCCACCAATTCTACTATGGACGGGAGCTGTATTACCATGGGAGAAATGAGGACGCGGCCGGAGTATTCGAGCAGTTTCTGGAAAACGGGGAAGGAGAGGCTTGGCTTGAAAATCTGGTGGACGCCTGCCGGTTCTGCGCCCTGTGCCTTTATGGCCTGGGAAGGGGGGAGGAAGCTCTTAAAAAACTTTTCCATACTTTTTCCCTCGATGTCCCCAGGCCCCAGATTTGCTGTGACATCGGAAAACACTTCCTGGATGCAGGACGTTACAAGCAGTCGGAGTACTGGTACCGTCAGGCCATGCAGACATCCTATGAACCCCTTCCGGGAGCCTTCGTGGAACCGGAGTACCGCGAGTTTGTGCCCGCCATCCAACTGGCCGTCTGCCTGGACCGCCAGGGTAAATACGTGGAAGCCGCAAGATACAACGATTTGGCCGCCTACTACAAACCCGATTCGGAAGCAGTGAAACAGAACAGAATATACTTTGAGGGAAAAACAGCCGGAAAACAGTAAGAATCATTTTTTCATACACCACGTCCCGACTTCGGGTATCGTCCGGGGATTTACCGGCGTGAAGGCGGGGCGTGTGTAAATCGCCGTATAACCTAGGAAATACCTTAATAAGGAAAACATCCGCCTGGCCATGCTGTATGCGATAAACGAATGGTAGCCCGCCCCCTCATTTCTCAGCTAAGAAACTTGCCAAACCCATTTTTTTATGTAATAATAAGACAGATTAATACCAGATCTGGAGGAATATCATGGCAAAAACACAGTATGATGCGGACAGTATTACCGTCCTGGAAGGCCTGGAGGCGGTCCGCAAACGCCCCGGTATGTATATTGGAGGTGTCGGAACAAAGGGCCTGAATCATTTAATATACGAGATCGTGGACAACTCGGTGGATGAGCATCTGGCCGGGGAGTGTAACGATATTTGGGTCACTCTGGAGGCGGACGGCTCCTGTACCGTGCGCGACAACGGCAGGGGAATCCCGGTGGAGATGCACAAAAAGGGAGTTTCAGCGGAAAGAATCGTACTCTCCACCCTCCATGCGGGCGGAAAATTCGATAATAATGCATATAAAACAAGCGGCGGTCTTCACGGAGTCGGTTCTTCCGTGGTGAACGCCCTTTCCGAGCATATGGATGTAAAGGTGTACAAGAACGGATGCATTCACCATGATGCTTATGAGCGGGGCATTCCTGTTGTAAAACTGGAGAATGGCCTGCTTCCCGTTATCGGAAAGACAAGGGAGACAGGAACCAGGATTAACTTTAAACCTGACGGTGAAATCTTTGAAAAGACGCGTTTCAAAGCGGACTGGCTGAAAAGCCGTCTTCACGAGACCGCGTATCTGAATCCCAAATTATCAATTCACTATGAGAATAAAAGAGCAGGGGAAGCGGAGAAAATCACTTACAGCGAGCCGGAAGGCATCCTGGCTTACGTAAAAGAGTTAAACAGCACGAAATCACCGGTCCACGAACCTTTCTATTTTAAAGGGATGTCGGAGAACATTGAGGTGGAGGTGGCATTCCAGTTCGTGGATACATTTGAGGAAAATGTGCTGGGATTCTGCAACAACATTTTCACTCAGGAAGGCGGAACCCACCTGGTGGGATTCAAAACACGTTTTACTACGATGATCAACAGTTATGCCAGGGAACTGGGGATTCTGAAGGATAAGGATTCCAATTTTACAGGCGCAGACACGAGAAACGGCATGACGGCCGTCATTGCAGTCAAGCATCCGGACCCGATTTTCGAGGGACAGACAAAGACAAAGCTGGCCAGCGCCGACTGTACGAAGGCCGTATTCAATGTGACGGGGGAAGAGCTGCAGTTATATTTCGACCGCAATCTGGAGGTGCTGAAGGCAATCATCGCCTGTGCGGAGAAGTCCGCCAGGATCAGGAAGGCGGAGGAAAAGGCCAAGACCAACATGCTGACAAAGTCCAAATTTTCCTTTGACAGCAACGGTAAGCTGGCAAACTGCGAGAGCCGCGATGCAGAGAAATGTGAAATTTTCATTGTCGAGGGAGATTCGGCCGGCGGCTCGGCCAAAATGGGCAGAAACCGCCAGTATCAGGCAATCCTTCCCATCCGCGGAAAGATCCTGAATGTGGAGAAGGCCACAATGGACAAGGTTCTGGCCAATGCCGAGATCAAGACGATGATCAACACCTTTGGCTGTGGATTTTCGGAAGGATATGGTAATGATTTCGATATCAGCAAGCTCCGTTACAACAAGATTATCCTGATGACGGATGCCGATGTGGACGGCAGCCATATCGACACGCTGCTTCTTACTTTCCTTTACCGATTCATGCCGGATCTCATCAACGACGGCCACGTCTATATCGCCATGCCGCCTCTGTTTAAAGTGATCCCGAAGAAGGGGGAGGAGGAATACCTCTACGACGAGAAGGCGCTGGAGCGTTACAGAAAGAAGCACGGGGGCGATTTTACCCTGCAGCGTTACAAAGGTCTCGGTGAGATGGACGCGGAGCAGCTCTGGGAAACGACGTTAAATCCGGAGACCAGAATCTTAAAGCGTGTTGAGATAGAAGATGCCAGGATGGCGTCCGAGATTACGGAGATGCTGATGGGAAGCGAGGTTCCTCCAAGGCGGCAGTTTATCTATGAGCATGCCGATGAGGCGGAAATCGACGCATAAACGGGGGACTTTGGCGGGTGTGCAGCGAATCAGGCTGGACGCGGCCGTGATAATACCCGGAGATAACAGAAAATTGCAGGAGATAGAATAGAGAATGGCTGAGAAGATAATCACAACGGAATACTCGGAAGAGATGCAGCGCAGTTATATGAACTACTCCATGAGTGTCATTACGGCCAGGGCCATCCCGGATGCAAGGGACGGCCTGAAGCCGGTACAGCGCCGCGTGCTTTATGATATGAGCGAGCTGCGTCTGGGGCATGACAAGCCTCACAGGAAATCGGCCCGTATCGTCGGCGACACGATGGGTAAATACCATCCCCATGGGGACAGTTCCATCTATGAAACACTGGTTGTCATGTCCCAGGTCTTTAAAAAGGGAATGCCGCTTGTCAACGGCCACGGCAACTTCGGTTCCATCGAGGGAGACGGAGCCGCCGCCATGCGGTATACGGAAGCGAGACTGGAGAAATTTGCAGAAGAAGTATATTTAAAGGATCTGGACAAGACGGTGGCCTTTGTACCGAACTACGACGAGACGGAGAAGGAACCGGAAGTTCTTCCCGTACGCGTTCCCAACCTCCTGATCAACGGGGCGGAGGGAATTGCCGTAGGTATGAGCACCAGCATTCCGCCCCATAATCTCGGGGAGGTGGTCGATACGGTCATGGCTTATATCGACAATCCGGACAGCACGACAGGAGAGCTTTTAAATATCCTTCACGGCCCCGATTTTCCGACGGGAGGCATTATCGCCAATAAGAGCGAGCTCCTGGATATTTACGAGACGGGAAGCGGACGCATTAAGCTCCGCGCAAAGCTGGAAGTGGAGCTGGGCAAGAGACGTGTGGACAAGGACAAGCTGATTATCACCGAGATACCGTACACGATGATTGGCGCCGGAATCAACAAATGCCTGGTAGACATCGCCGATCTGGTGGAGTCCAAGAAGCTCACCGATGTGGTCGACATTTCCAACCAGTCCAATAAAGAGGGCATCCGTATCGTCTTAGAGCTTAAAAAAGATGCTGACATAGAAAAAATCAAGAATATTCTCTATAAGAAAACAAAGCTTCAGGACACCTTCGGAGTCAATATGCTGGCCATTGCAGGAGGCCGCCCGGAGACGCTCAGCTTAAAAGGTATCCTCAAAAACTATCTGGATTTCCAGTATGAGAATAATACAAGAAAATACAATGTACTCCTGGAAAAAGAGCTGGAAAAGAAGGAGATTAAGGAAGGCCTGATCAAGGCCTGCGATGTGATCGATCTGATTATCGCAATCCTCAGAGGCTCAAAGAACCTGAAAGACGCCAAGGCCTGCCTGATGAACGGCGATATTTCCAACATTAAATTCCGCGTGCCGGGATTTGAGGAGGACGCAAAACAGCTTCATTTTACCGAGAAACAGGCATCCGCAATCCTGGAGATGAGACTGTATAAACTGATCGGCCTTGAGATTATGGCTCTTGAGAAGGAATACAAAGAGACGCTTAAAAAAATCCGGGAATATGAAAAAATTCTTTCCAGCAAGATTACAATGGACGATGTGATTAAGAAAGATCTGGAAGAGATCAAGAAAGAGTTTGCAACGCCGAGAAGAACCCTGATCGAGGACGGCAAAGAGGCGGTCTATGATGAGACGGCCGTGGAAATCCGGGAAGTCGTCTTTATTATGGACCGGTTCGGCTACAGCAAGCTGATAGACAAAGCCACTTATGACAGAAACCAGGAGACGATTGACGGGGAAAATCCATACGTCATTCCATGCCTGAATACCGATAAGATCTGTCTTTTTACGGATACAGGCCTTCTGCACCAGGTAAAGGCGTCCGACATTCCGTACGGAAAGATGAGAGACAAGGGAACCCCAATCGACAACCTGTGCAAATTCGACGGAACAAAGGAACGGCCTATTTTTATCACCAACGCGTCGGCGCTGCTTGGCAGACGCCTGCTCTTTGCAACGAAAGGAGCAATGGTAAAACTGGTTCCGGGCGAAGAATTCGAGACAAATAACCGAATGGTGGCGGCCACAAAGCTGCAGGAGGGCGATATGGTAATCAGTGTCCAGCTCACCGACGGCAAAACGGAAGCCGTCCTGCAGACCACAAACGGTGTATTCCTGCGCTTTGACCTGGAAGAAATTTCGACCCTGAAAAAGAACTCTAAGGGCGTGCGCGGCATCAAACTGGGACGCGGGGAAGAACTGGAAGAAGTCTATCTTCTGGGCGCAGACGGCGAGGCGACCGTGATGTACAAAGAAAAGCAGGTACATTTAAACCGTCTGAAGATAGGAAAGAGAGACGGAAAAGGAAGCAAGGTCAGACTTTAATATAATTTAAGGAAGAACTGCCGATTTCCCGGCACAAGGGTTAAAGTCCCTGGAAATCGGCAGTTCAAATTGACAGTCAGACGGCTGCATGCTTATAAAGCACGCAGCCGTTTTTATGATGAATTCAAATTAGCACCACTCAATCTGGAATGAAACCGCTATCTGGCAAAGGTCAGAGTCAGGTATTGTATTTTCCAGGTACCCTTTACCCGTACGATACGGATTTTGGCATTCCATGTCTGAGTATAGGAGCTTCCGTCCCCGGTGGCATAATCGGCTTTGACAACGCCGAAGAAACGGATATCATCAGGCAACGTCTGCAGCCGTTCCACCTCGATACCGCTGCTTTTCAGACGGCCTCCTTTCGGGTTCGATCTGAAAAAGGTAAGGAAGGTTCCATCCCGAACGGCCATATCAAAGGCCTCCTCCGTCAAATCGGGCCGGTATCTCTGCTTGCAGTGTTCAAGAAACGCTTCCGGTTCCAAGTTCGGGCTGTCGGTGAAAAGTGATTCAATTTCCGAATCAGTGGTAATGCTCAATAAAATATTCTCAGCCATTCTGTCGGGGGTGTGCCTGTGATAGTATAGGCCTGCGGCAGTGGCTAAAAGGCCGCATACCAATATGAGAAAAATCATGATTTTTTTATGTCTGATTATCATCACCCCCCATTTCACAAAAGACCATTTTTTAAAAAGCGTTATTTTTTGTTCAGCAATTTCCTGATACCATTCCTGTTACGATGAAAGGCTGCACATAGATATGATGCACAAGGAAACCGTCAACAAACCGTGAATTATACCTTCTCGACAGGAATCCATATCTCGTTATAGTTGTCATCCGGATTTTCACATGGCGGTGTATACATCTCGATATTATAGTTACCCGCAATCTTATACGCCTTGCAGGACGGCAGCCATTCGCTCCATATCCTTGTATTCACATCCTGCAGTGCATTCGGCAAAGCGCCGCGGCAGGGGAAGACAGCCCATGTAAATGCAGGAATGACTCTTGTTTCATAACCCTCCGGAACCTCATTCCATGGAATGTAATTATCGGCAATCATGTAATCAAAATCTTTCCCCTCATCGTCAAGACATATCCCGAACATTCCGCATACGGTTTTGCACCCGCCGCTTTCCATATGCTCCTTCCAAAACCTGGGAATCTCCTCATAGGAAGTCTCCATATTAAATCTGCGCAACCTTCCCATTACTGTAAACTGTGCCTTTTCGGCAATCCTGTACTCCAACATAGTACCGCCCTCCAATGTGAGTTTAATTTTCAGCGGTGCAAAAGAATTCAGCTTACTTCCTTTTTCTCTTGCTGCGGAAGGACTGATTCCATGAAACTTCGTAAATGCCCTGGCAAAGCTGTCCGGCGAATCATAGCCATATTTTAGTGCGGCATCAATCACCTTGATATCGGTAGAGCAAAGCTCCTGCGCAGCAAGCGTCAGCCGCCGGTTCCTTATATACTCGCCGACCGTAAAGCCGCATAATACATGGAAGATTTTCTGAAAATAAAAACTGGACACATGCGCCTTATCTGCAACTTCATGAATACTGATATCCCCAGTCAAATTCTCTTCAATGTATGCAATCGCATTAGTGATGCCGTCATTCCAACCGTTCATACAATGTCCTCCTTCGTTGTCCGCTGTAACTATATTATATAAACAACAATCCCTGCCTGCCCGACTCTTATTGTCTTCTTCTGTCGGATAGTCCGGCTCATCATCAAACATCAAAATATATCTCTCTTAACAATATTTTACCATCATTCTAACCGCTTGTGTAAACAACATCCGTCATCATAGAAAAAAACGAAAAAATTTCATCCGAGCCCCATAAAAAACGCCTAACATCCTTCCAACCCGGCCTTTCCCAGGCATTCAAAAAAACGTAGTGCCCGCGACAATACCACCGTCCACTTGAAAAAACAGAACAATTCAGCCGCCGCAGGCCAGAGTCAGGAATGGTGATGTAATTGGATAAGCGCGACCTCATCTACTCCGATGGAAGTAACCTCCGGATCATCTGGCAGCTGGAACCGGCTGCCTTCAGCGCTTATTGTAATGAAGATGACGGCAGAGGATACGGAGGCGCAGGTTCAGGCCTGGCTTGCTATGGATGAGAGACGGGATGAGCTGGGCTTAGTCTGTTACCATTGGCGCGGAGCGGGGGCATGAGAGCAACGCTAAAAAACGTTTCCTCATATTTAAAATTTCTTTTCATTCTAAATATTAATTCGATTGCAATCCTTTGCAAATAAAAAATGAATTGTGAAAATAAACCAAAAATCCAAATAAGATTCTGTAGATATTTGACAATTGAAACTTGCGATTACTTGCGATATAATTCAAATAACAGAAAATAACAAGTATAGAACTTGGATAACAAAGTTTAAGTGATCGGGAGGAAGCAGATGGCAGTAATGGGTGTGGATATCGGCACTTCCGGCTGTAAAGCTTCTGCCGTCGGGGCGGACGGGGAGATACTGGCGGGCGCCTACCGGGAGTATACTCCCAAAGCGACGTCAGACGGAGGCCAGGAACTGGACAGCCGGCAGGTGATGAAAGATGCGATGGAGGTGCTGCGGGAGACCGCGGTCCGGTGCGGCGGAGAAAAGATTGAGGCAATCAGCGTTTCATCGCTGGGGGAATCCGTAGTTCCGTTGAGCCGGACGGGAGAGATTTTGGCCGACGCCATCATTTACTCCGATTCCAGGGGAGAGGATGTGGAAAAAGAGCTGGCCGGCCGCGTGGATCGGGAGCGCTTTTTTGAGAAAACGGGATATGCTCCGTCCCGGGTCTCCTCCGTCTGCCGTATCATGTGGCTGAAAAAGCATAAGCCCGAGATATACCGGCAGGCATCGTTTTTTCTCCCGATGAATTCCCTGCTTCTCTTCCTGCTGGGGGCAAAACCGCATATCGACTATACGCTGGCATCCACCACCGAAATGTTCGATATCTGGGAGAAAAAGTGGGATCGGGAGATTTTAAAAGCGGCGAGGCTGCCGGAAACTCTCCTTCCCCCGGCGGTGGAACCGGGAACCGTGGTGGGGACAATCCAGGACGGGACAGCCGGCCGGCTTGGCCTTCCGAGGGGAGTTCTCCTGGTCGCAGGAGGCCATGACCAACAGTGCGTATCCCTGGGGGCCGGGGTAATCAGAGACGGGGATGTCCTGGACGGGATGGGGAGCGTGGAGGCCGTGGGTGCGGTAGCGGGGCGTCCGCCTGATCTGAGACTGCTGGCGAAATACAATCTTTCGGTGGAACCCCATGTGATTCCGGGGAAATATTCCATCTATGGCTGCACGATGACGGCGGGAAGGGCCGTGAAATGGTTTCGGGACTGTTTCTGCCAGGACCTGGTTCTGGCGGCCGTGCAGGAGAGAAAAGATGTCTATGACTTAATGTTTGATATGGTCCCGAGAGAACAGAATAACGTGATCTGGATTCCCTATTTTTCCGGAGCCGGGACGCCGTTTAATGACCCGGAGGCCAAAAGCATCCTATTGGGGGCGGATCTTAAGACCGGCCGCGGGGAACTCTTTGCGGCTCTGCTGGAAGGGATCGCGTTCGAGTTACAGCTCAATCTGGAATGTCTGGAGGCGGCCGGAGTTACCCTGGGGGAAATCCATGCGGTGGGAGGGCTGGCTAAAAACGAGCGATACCTCCGGATGAAAGCGGATCTCATGGGCCGCGATATCGTGACACTTAGCTCCAATGAAGTCGGGACGCTGGGAGCGGCCATTCTCGCTATGAAAGCCGCCGGTGGCTGCCGGACGATGGAAGAGGCGGCGGACGTCATGGTCAAAGTGAAAAAGAGAATCCGCAGGGAGCCGGACCATTTTTCCTATTACCAGAATAAATACGACCGGTATAAAGAAAACCATCCGTGGTATGTCCGTTCGGGAATCGGCCAGCTTCACGTTTCACATAAGAAAATTTAGCTGCGATTCACAGCCGTTCGAGAAAGCGGATAGGTGTGAACCGTGGAAAAATTTATCATAAAAACACCGGGTGATACCGGAAAACCAAAAGCGGCAGATATGCCGCCACAAAAAGGAGGAAAAGATATGAAGAAAATGCTCAACCTGGCGCTCGCTGTTTGTCTGGTCTGTACATCCCTGAGCGGCTGTTCCGCAAAAGAAAGCGGTTCCGCGGCGAAAACACCGGAGACTCCGGCTGCGGATGCTGTGGCTCCCGCGGACACGTCTGCCCCTGCAAATGAGGCGGGTTCCGCCGAAAGCGCCTCGGCGGACAGCGGGAAAAAGATGAAAATCGGCCTGTCGGTCATGGACCTGTCGAACTCTTATTTTGCCGAGTTTTCCAACGGAGCGCAGAAGTACGCGGATGAGAACGGGATCGATCTCGTCATCAACGATCCACAGTCAGACACCCAGAAACAGGTATCTGCAATTGAGAATTTCGTCAGCTCAGGCTGCGACGCCATCATCGTCAGCGCTCTGGACGCAGAGTCCAGCAGAGGCGCTATTGCGGAGGCGGAGGCAGCCGGAATCCGCGTGATCACGGAGACGACATTCATCGAGGAGGCCACCAGCTGCGTGACATTTGAAGAGTATAATTTCGGCTATGCGCTGGGCACGGCGGCAGGCAAATGGATCTCAGAGGAGCTGGGCGGCAAGGCGGAATATGCCATTTTAAACCAGCCGACACTTCCGCAGGTGATCGAGCGTGAGAACGGAATCAGGGCCGGAATTGAGGAGTATGCGCCGGATGCAGAACTGGCGGCCACGGCGGCTGCGAACCTGACTGACACCGGCATGCGCGCGGCGGAGAACATTCTTCAGGCCCACCCGGATGTACAGGTGATTCTGGGCGTAAATGACAGCGGGGCGCTGGGAGCATACGAGGCAGTTATGGCCTCCGGAGTAAACACCGACCACTTCTTTGTCGGCGGCTGTGACGGCGCGTCGGAAGCGCTCTCCAAGATCAAAGAAGGGACGATCTATCGGGCGTCCGCTGGTCTGGAGCTGCCCAATGAGGATATCGGACGCCTCTGCATGGATTATGCGGTCAAAGCGGCGAACGGGGAAAAGCTGGAGAGTATCTATTATCTCGATTGTGTGGCCATCGACGGCTCCAACGTGGATACTTACCTGACCAATTAACCTGCAAGGAAGAGAGGTATGGAAGGCGGTCTGTCGTCCATACCTCGTCATAGGGAGGTGAAAATGTGGCGGTTCCAAGTTTGACGGTCAGAAATCTGACCAAAACATTTCCGGGGGTGAAAGCGCTAAACGACGCCAGCATCGAGTTTTATCCGGGTGAGGTTCACGCTCTTCTGGGAGAGAACGGGGCGGGAAAATCAACTCTGTGTAAAATCCTGTCGGGCGCCTATGGAGCGGACAGCGGAGAGATCTACATAGACGGACGGCAGTATCAGGGGTTCACCCCATCGGAAGCAAAGAAGGCCGGGATCGGCATTATCTATCAGGAATTCAATCTGGTTCCGGCATTGAGCGTATATGAAAATCTGTTTCTGGGGAAAGAAATCCGAAATGGGATCATGCTGAAGCGCAGCGAGATGATCCGGCGGACGAAAGAAGTTTTCGACCGACTGAAGGTTTCCCTGGATCCGGCGCGGCCGGTGGGGGAACTCAGCATCGCCTATCAGCAGCTGGTGGAGATCGGGAAAGCCATCTATGAAAATGCAAAAATCCTGATCATGGACGAGCCGACGGCTCCTCTGACAGGGCAGGAGGTCGGCGTCCTGTTCGAGATCATCCGGGATCTGAAACGCCAGGGAATCACGATTATCTATATTTCGCACAGAATCGAGGAGCTCTTTGAGCTGGCGGAGAAAGTAACAGTTATGTGCGACGGCCGCGTGATCCGCACCCTGAATACGGCCGAGACCACCCGCAGGGAATTAGTCAGCCTGATGGTGGGCCGGGAGCTGGGAGAGAGCTACCCTGAAAAAGGGGATAGCTGTACAGGGGAGACGGCGCTTCAGGTTTCCCATCTGACGACCGGCAAATTAAAAGATGTGTCATTTGAAGTCCGCGCAGGAGAAATACTCGGCTTTGCCGGGTTGGTGGGAGCCGGGCGCACCGAGATTGCCAGGGCGGTTTTCGGAGCGGATGTCCGGACTTTGGGAGAGATTTCAGTGCATGGCCGGCCGGTCCCGATCCGGACGCCGTCCGATGCGATCCGGGCGGGTATCTGCCTGATTCCGGAGGATAGAAAGGGGCAGGGAATTCACCTGCACCTGAGTGTACGGAACAATATCTCGCTCACCAGGGTAAAATCTTTAAGCCGGTTTATGATGGTACAGAGGGGGAAGGAGCAGAAACTGATTGATCAATACATTCATGCTCTGGAGATTAAGACCCCGTCCGACGCACAGTTGACCGACCATCTCTCCGGTGGAAACCAGCAGAAGGTGGTGCTCTCCAAATGGCTGGCGGCTAACTGCAATATCATGATATTTGACGAACCGACCCGCGGCATAGACGTGGGGGCGAAGCAGGAGATTTACCAGCTGATGGCAAATCTGCGCAGGGAAGGAAAGGCGATTATCATGATATCCTCCGAGCTTCCGGAGCTGATTGGGATGAGCGATCGAATTATGGTGATGCACGAAGGGCGGTTGAGCGGCTTCCTGAGCGGTTCAGAGGTGACGCAGAGTGCAATATTGGAACTTGCTTCCGGCGGAAGCAGGGAAAATAGTTTGGGGGTGGAATCTTGAAAGGTAAAAAAATACAATTGTCAACGATCAGCGTGTTTATCATCCTGGCTGCGGAGATCCTGTTTTTTGCGCTGACGGCGGATAATTTCTTCAGCTCGTCCAATCTTCTGAGCGTGGGGCGGCAGGTTTCCATGACCGGTATAGCGGCCGTGGGAATGACCATCCTTCTCCTGGTCGGTGGAATCGATATTTCGGTGGGAACGATGTGTGCGTTTACCGGGGTGGTCTGTACCAAATTAGTGGTGCAGGGGCAGCTGCCGATCTGGCTGGCCGTGATCATCACACTGATGGTGGGCGCGTGCTGCGGCGCCGTCAACGGCTTTATGTGTACATATTTTAAAATCCCGGCTATGATCGGAACGATGGCCATGCAGACCATTGCCAAAGGCGCTGCCTACCTTCTGACGGGAGGGATTCCGATCTACGGCCTGCCCGACAGCTTCCGGGTATTCGGACAGGGGTATATCGGTAAAATCCCGGTGCCGCTCTGCATTATGGTGGCCGTATTTATCCTCGGTTTTGTGCTTCTGGAAAAAACGTATTTTGGACGTCACATTTATGCGGTCGGAGGGAACCAGGAGGCCGCGCGTTTATCCGGCATTAACACCACAAGAGTGCAGATGATCTGCTATATCGCATGCAGCACCTTGGCGGCGGTTGCCGGCATTATCATGGCTTCCCGCGTCAATTCGGGCCAGCCGTCGGTGGGGGTTGGTTTTGAGATGGATGCCATCACGGCTTCCGTCTTAAGCGGAGTCAGCCTGATGGGCGGCGAAGGCCGTATCGTCAATGTGGTGGCCGGCGTTCTGATTATGGGAATTCTGTCCAACGGTATGGTTATGCTGGATTTGACCGAATATACACAGTGGCTGGTTAAAGGAATCGTCCTGCTCTTTGCGGTGGCGGTGAATAATGTTCAGAAAGGGCTGGTGAAAAAACATGCTTAAGACATCGGTTTTTCGTGGAAACCGGCAGTTTGACATCCAGGAAGTTCCAATGCCCCGGGTAGAGCAAGACGGAATCCTGATCCGGGTGGAGGCAGCCGGAATCTGCGGCTCGGATCTCCACATCAGCACGGAGACGCCGCCGTTTCCCGTCGTGCTGGGACACGAAGTGACCGGGACGATAGTGGAGATGGGAGGACGGGCAAATGACGCAATGTACATTTATGGAGGACCGCTAAAAACGGGAGACCGGATTGTCCTCTATCCGACGGTCACCTGCGGACATTGCGCTAACTGCCTGGACTACGGAAACGGCGCCTATTCCGTCTGCGAGAAGCCCTTCGGCTACGGCGACTGGTTCCCCTATCAGGGGGCAGGCGATTATGAGCGCCGGTCAGGGGAGCCGGCCCTGACCGGCGGTTTCTCGGAATATATGTATATCTATCCGGGGACGTATCTGTGGAAAGTACCGGAGTCCATGCCGGCCGAGAGAGCAGTTCTTTTGGATCCTCTGGCGGTGGCGGTCAGGACGGTGGAACTGGCCATGCGCTGCCCCGGCACCATGGAAAACTGCCTGGATGAGACCAGGACGGCTCTGGTCATCGGGGACGGGCCGATCGGGGCTCTGACTGCTTTTTATCTACGGATGCTGGGGACTGGCAGGATCGTGGTGGCCGGCGGCCGGAAGAAGCGGCTTGAGATGTGCGGCCAAATGGCTGAGGCTGATTTACTGCTGAATTACAAGACCCAGAGCCTGGAAGAGCGGAAGGAGAAAATCGGAGAACTGACAGGAGGCAGAGGGGCGGATGTGGTCTTCCAGTGTGTGGGGACCGGGCAGGCCTTCTGCGACGGGATTCACCTCATGAAGCGCCTGGGGACGCTGGTGGAGTGCGGGAACGCTATGAAACCGTCCCCCGTAACCTTTGATCCCTTTGCGGATCTCTGCGCAAAACATGCCACGCTGATTGGGATGACGGTAAACACCCCCCCATGCCTTCCACAAGGCATTCCGGATTCTGTGTGACCGGAAGGAAAAACTGGAGCAGCTCTTTACCTATTCCTGCGGGCTTAAAGGGCTGGCGAAGACGATGGCCGCCTCCTCTTTTGACGGCTATATGAAAGGGATTGTTTATCCGGGGAGAGAATAAGGAGGCGCGAGGAAAAAGGTAGGTGCGCGTAGGAATAGGAAAGTGCCTGAAGTAAAAAGGCGTATGGAAATGGGAGGAAGTCATATGGAAGATAGGATGAAAGCGCTGCGCCTGTATGGGCCGATGGATATGCGGCTGGAGGAACGGCCGGTTCCCTCCTGCCGGGAAGATGAAATGGTCATCCGGGTTCTGGGCTGCGGCATCTGCGGTTCGGATCTGAAAAATTTTGCAGGCGGCCACGAGTGGAACGCGCCGCCCGAGGAGCGGTTTATCGAGACGCCTGTCACGGCGGGACATGAGTTCTACGGTGAAATCGTCAAAAAGGGAGAGAACGTAACGGATTATGAACTGGGGGAACTGATGATTTCGGAGCAGATCATCCCCTGCAAGGAGTGCCGGTTTTGTAAGAATGGCCAGTATTGGATGTGCCAGAATCTAAAAATGTACGGATTCCAGAGGGAGGCGGAAGGGGGATTTGCCCAGTATATGCGGATTCACCGCCGGGGAATCAATCACCATATCCCAAAGCATTTTACAGTGGAGCAGGCGGCTCTAATCGAGCCGTACGCATGCAGTATGCACGCCGTGGAGCGGGCGGGAATCCGCCACGAGGACGTCGTAGTCGTGAGTGGATTGGGAGCGATTGGGCTCGGTATGGTGACGATGGCCCGCCTGGCTATCCCAAAGCTTATCATCGGCCTGGATTTGAGAGAAAACCGGCGCGCCCTGGCTGAAAAATTCGGCGCGGATCTGGTCCTGGATCCGTCCCAGTGCAATGTCGCAGAGGAGATCCTGAAACGGACGGACGGCTACGGCTGCGATGTCTATCTGGAGGCCGCGGGAAGCGAGGCCAGCGTCAGGCAGGGGTTGAAGGCTGTCCGAAGCCTGGGCCGTTACGTCCAGTTCGGTATATTTGCAAAGGACATCATGGCCGACTGGAATATCATCGGGGATGGGAAGGAGATCGATGTTCTGGGCTCCCATCTGGGGCCGGGCTGTTTCGAGGCGGTTATTGCCGGGATAGACAGAGGACTAATCGCGACGGAAGGTGTGGTAACTCATAAATTTGCATTAGAAAAGTGGGACGAGGCATACGCCGCTGCAGTCCATGATCCGTCAGCGATCAAAGTGGTGATGACGCCGAATGCGCGGGGAAGGGGAGAAAAATTATGAATCAGTGCGGAGTAAAAGAATTGTTTCGCAGAGCGAAGGAGGGCTGCTACGCGCTGAACGCGTTTAACTGTGCGGATGTCTGGGATATGAGCGCGGTAACGGCGGCGGCGCAGGAGCTTAGGGCACCCGTGATGGTGGCAATCCATCCTGAGAATTTTACGCAGCTTCCACTGGAGATCTATGCGGCGCTCGGGAGAGAGATGGCGGAGCGCTCGGATGTTCCGGTCATTCTGCACCTGGATCACTGCCAGGACGTCCAGGTTTGTAAAGCAGCGGTAGACTGCGGCTTCCCCTCGGTCATGCTGGACGCCTCGGCTTTGCCGCTGGAAAAAAACATCGCCGCAGTGAAAGAGGTGGCCGAATATGCCCATGCCAGAGGCAGTATCGTAGAGGCGGAGATAGGGCGGATTAAGGGCGTCGGATATGAGGGCGGATATGAGGGAGACGATTATCTTGCCCGGGTGGCGGACTGTGTCCGTCTGGTGGAAGAGACGGGGGTGGATACCCTGGCGGTCGGCATCGGGACAGCCCATGGCTATTATGAGGGGGAACCTCATCTGAGCTTTGAGCGGCTGCAGGAGATCCACCGGGCGATCAGCATTCCGCTGGTTCTCCACGGAGGGACGGGAATCGCCGGAGAAGATGTGCGCCGCTGTATCGCGGAGGGGATCTGCAAGGTAAACGTGGGAACGTGCATTGCCAGCGCCTATATGAACGGAATGAAAGCAGAGCTGGAGCGGTTCGGGGA
The DNA here is from genome assembly GCA_036419695.1 of [Clostridium] symbiosum. NCBI lineage: Bacteria > Bacillati > Bacillota > Clostridia > Lachnospirales > Lachnospiraceae > Otoolea > [Clostridium] symbiosum. The sequence goes on along the minus strand of CP143946.1, from coordinate 2,946,089 downwards.
AAATGCTTTTATCATCGACCTGATAGGGACGGTAAAAGAGGGAATCAAAAAAGAGGTGAGGGAATGGATCCGGACCTGCGGAGGAGACAAAAGAGCATAGGTGGCTCCAGAATTTCCCAGAATCATTGACTCTCGCTACGGCTTCATGATAAAATAAACAACAATAATATGCAATTAAAAATGATGTTGTGACGAAGGGTGATGAAACTTTTGGCTCGAATATTAGCAGAAAAACGGCAGGCACAGATTACTCAGATGCTGGTGGCCGACGGTCATATCAAGATCAGTACGATAGTAAATGAATTTCATGTGTCATCCGAAACTGCAAGAAAAGATCTGATCGCGCTGGAGCAGCGCGGAGTCGCGCGCAAGACCCACGGAGGCGCGGTCGTAGTAGATAATTATTTTACGGGAAGCAATGTGTTTCTCAATCGCAGAATGGAACGAAACATAAGCTCCAAGAGGGCAATCGCCCGGGCCGCTGTGAACCTGGTATCAGACAACAGCACAGTGATCCTGGACTCCGGCAGCACAACATACTGGCTTGCGGAGGAACTGCTCGCAAAGAAAAACATAACGGTAGTGACAAACAGCCTGACAGCGGCGATTCGTCTGGCAGAAAATAAAGTAAATGTACTGGCGCTGGGAGGGGAGGTTTACCCGTCCAACCTGGCCGCCGTAGGGCAGTGGGTGGATCTGTGCCTGGCGGGAATCCAGGCGGATATCGCGTTTATCGGCGCCAGCGCCCTCAGCACGTCCCGCGGTCCCTGTGTGGAGAACTTTCCGGAGGCGCACGCCAAGTGGAAGATGATGGAGAGCGCCGGGAGAAGTTATATTGTCTCAGACAGCAGCAAATTTATGAACAATGCGCTGGTTGAATACGCCGCCTGGGAGCGCTTTGACGGCCTGATCACAGATCGCGGCCTTCCGGAAGAGATATTTAAGGAGTTATCTGCCAAAGTGAATATTGTGTTTGCAGAGGAGTAGAAAATTGCCCTTTTGGCCAATAAACGGAAGGGGTTTTTATCAATGGAAATGTTAATTGGCGGAAAAAAGGCGGCAGGCAGCAACCGGATCGAGATTCTGAATCCGGCGACGAATGAAGTGATTGACACGGTTCCCGCAGCGACGGAAGCGGAACTCGATTTGGCATTACAGTCGGCGACGGAAGGATTTTCAGAATGGTCCTCCAAGACGATTTTAGAACGGAACCGGATTCTCTACCGCTATGCGGCGCTCGTGGAGGAGCACCGGAAAGAGCTTCAGGAGCTCTTGTGCAGGGAGAACGGAAAAAATATAAAGAATACAGAGATGGAATTGGATGCAGTCCACGCCCTGTTTACCGGATATGCGGAGAAAGCGGCCCATCTTTATGGAGAAACGCTGCCGGGGGGCAACCAGATGACCAGTGATTCCAGGGACCTGGTATTTACGCGCTGGGAACCGCTGGGAGTTGTGGTCTGCCTGGTGCCCTTCAATTTTCCGGTGGACTTGTATGCGGAGAAGGCCGCGCCTGCTCTGGCCGCCGGTAACGCGGTTATCATAAAGCCGCCGACGGACTGTCCGCTCACCATCATCAGGCTGGTGGAACTGCTTCATGAGGCGGGCGTGCCGCCGAAGGCAGCTCAGGTGGTAACTGGGCGGGGTGGACTGATCGGAGAAAAACTCGTCTCAGATCCAAGGATTGCGGCGGTTTCATTGACCGGCAGTAACCAGGCGGGGGTGGAGACGTATCGGAGAGCAGCTAAAAACCTGACGAGAGTCTTTCTCGAGCTTGGGGGCAACGACGCTTTTATCGTCAACGAGGATGCGGATCTCAATCTGGCCGTGTCAGAAGCCGTTTTCGGGCGTATGGGAAACTGCGGCCAGACCTGCTGCGCCAGCAAGCGTTTCATCGTCCATCACCTGGTGGAGCAGGAATTCACCCGGAAACTGGTGGAAGCCCTGAAGAAAGTAAAGATCGGCGATCCGATGGACCCGGAGCTGGACGAGGGCTGCATGATCAGCCGAAGCGCGGCCAGACAGGTGGAAGAACAGGTGGCTTACACGGTAAGCCAGGGGGCATCCTGCGTCCTGGGCGGGAAAGTCTATGACGAGGTATATTTCCCTCCGACTGTTCTGACCGGCGTCACGAAAGAGATGGATATTGCCAGGGATCTGGAGATATTCGGTCCCGTATTTCCGATTATCCCGTTTCAGACGATGGACGAGGCGATTGCGATCGCAAATCAGTCCTGCTATGGCCTGATGGGAGCTGTCTTCTCAAAAGATATCAAAACAGCCATGTCGGCAGCCGGCCGGATGCAGTGCGGAGGCGTGGTCATCAACGGGGCCAGTGATTTCCGATCCTCGGAGATGCCGTTCGGCGGATATAAAAAGAGCGGGATCGGGAGAGAAGGGATAGCCGGCACGCTCCGTGAGATGATGCAGGAGAAATCCTATGTGCTGAAACAGGTTTTCTAAGCATGGGTGCTCTATAAGGTTCTCCGGCAGATTCTTCGGCAGCAAAATTTTTACCGGTTTTCAGGCAGATGTAAATGTGATTTTTAGACAGTCCCGTGGATTTTTGCAGGAGATCTTGGTCAGCGCTTTGAAGATTGAAAAGTGGAAAAATGAATAAATAGTGGATAGCTGCATGCCGGGGAAGAGAGGGCGTGCAGCTATTTCGATCTTTATGGGAGGTATTAGTTTAGCTGCAGGAACCGGGCGCCGGATGGCGATAATTCATTACTCCACCCTGCGTCGGCGTTCTCACTTTTCAACTACAGCATTTGACTTTTTTCCCCAATCATGATAAATTTATTAAATAAAATAGCAAAATTACGCGTTGGCTTCTGCCGGAAAGTGACAGGATGGAAAGACAAGACCTTTATATAGAAATCAACAGGGAAATTCAGCAGAATAAAGACGGACTGATAAAGCTGGGACGGGAGCTTTTTAGCTGCCCGGAGCCCGGTTTTAAAGAAGTGGAATCGAATCAGATTCTCACTTCTTTTTTGCGTGGACACGGGATTCCCTGCCGCCCGGATCTCTGTCTGACGGGGATTTTGGCAACGATTGGCTCGGGGGACGGATACCATATCGCCCTGGTGGCCGATATGGACGCTCTGGTGGTGAACGACGGAGAGAAGAGTTATCCCTGCCATTCCTGCGGCCATAGTATCCAGACCGCCGTTATGGCCGGCGTCCTCAAGATGCTGAAGGATTTAAACATAGCGGAGGAGACGGGAGGGCGTATCAGTTTTATCGCCGCCCCGGCTGAGGAGTTTATAGAGTTTGACTACAGACAAAAATTAAAAGAAGAAGGAAAAATCAATTATTTTTCCGGAAAACAGAACATGATAGAACAGGGAGTGTTCGACGATGTCGACTGTGTCCTGACCATGCATGTCAATGGGGAGACGGAAACGCTCTTTGACGTTAACTCCACCCTGGCCGGTTTTATGGTAAAAAAGGCCGTTTTTACCGGACAGGCATCCCACTCGGGCGCGGCCGCGCATATGGGGCGCAATGCACTTCACGGAGCGAGTCTCTGTATGGATGCCGTTGCCTATATGAAAGATCAGTTCCCAGCGGACGCGGGCCTTCAGATCCATCCCGTCATTACGGAGTGCGGAGGCAGCGTCAATATTATCCCGGAGAAGGCGGTCCTGGAAACCTATGTCAGGGCCAACACGCTTGCGGCTCTTCTGGACGCGGGGGAGAAATTCGACCTCTGCGCCGTGCATTCTGCGGCAGCCCTCGGCTTGTCGTGCCGGATTGAAAACAGGACGGGATATATGCCGCTCAAACAGTCCAAAGAGCTGAATGAGATTATTTACCGCCATATGCGGGAGATTTGCCCCGAAGAGAAAATTATTAAAAATGTGGTATCCGGAGCTTCCGGCGATATCGGGGATCTGGGATATCTGCTCCCGGCGGTCCAGTTTGGCTTTTCAGGGATAAGAGGGCGGATCCACAGCAGCGATTTTGCGATTGTGGATGAAGAAAATGCCTATTTACACACGGCAGAGATTGTGATGAAGACCGTCTGCGACATCCTCACCTGCCCCGGTCTGCAGGTGAAAAATGAAGATTTTAAGGAACGCAAAGAGTTTTATCTGAAAAATTGGTTATACAAAGAAATATAGATGAGATAACAGAAGATGAAAAAGCAGTTTGGAGGTGCATTTTGAAAAATGCGCTTATAAGCACATAAACAGTCTAAAACAATAATCAGGAGGAATGACTATGTCAGAACACAACACACCAACACCACACATCGGAGCACAGGCAGGAGAGATTGCGGAAACAATACTTTTACCGGGTGATCCGCTTAGGGCGAAATATATTGCAGACAATTTCCTGACCGATGTAAAACAGTTTAACGCTACGAGAAATATGTTTGGCTATACCGGATACTATAAAGAAAAACGCGTGTCCGTCATGGGAACCGGCATGGGATGCCCTTCCATCGGAATCTACTCCTATGAGCTGATTCATTTTTACGGATGCAGGAACCTGATCCGCGTCGGCACGGCCGGAGCGCTCCGCCCCGAAGTAAAAGTGCGCGATATGGTATTCGGAATGGGAGCCTGCACCACATCCAACTATGTAAAACAGTTCCGCCTGCCGGGCGATTACGCCTGCATCTGCAGCTATGAACTGCTTGCAAAGGGAGTAAAGGCGGCAGAGGCGAAAGGACTTAACTACCATGTGGGTAATGTCTTAAGTTCCGATATGTTCTACAATCCGGATCTTCCTCCCGCAGGGACGACATGGGATAAGATGGGAGTCCTGGCAGTGGAGATGGAGGCGGCGGCTCTCTACAGCAACGCAGCATATGCGGGAGTCAATGCGCTCTGCATTCTGACAATCTCCGATTCCGCAGTGACCGGGGAGGCAACGACGGCCGAGGAACGCCAGACCACATTTACCAATATGATGGAAGTGGCTCTGGAACTGGCATAAACAGGTTATTTTGTACTCCGTACGCAGTAACGGAAATACACGAACAGAAGAATAATAAGGGGAATGACTATGGCAGAGGAAATTTTACGGGTGGAAGACCTGACTAAAATTTATCCGGGCGGCGTTCTGGCTAATTACAATATCAACTTCAGTGTGGACAAGGGAGAAATCCACGCACTGGTGGGAGAGAATGGAGCCGGAAAGTCTACTCTGATGAAGATGCTGTTTGGTATCGAAGAGATCACAAGCGGTAAAGTATTCCTTCATGGACAGGAAGTGCATTTTCATTCCAGTAAGGATGCGATCGAACACGGAATCGGTATGGTCCACCAGCACATGATGCTGGTGCCGTCACTGACCGTTGCAGAGAATCTGGTACTGGGAATTGAACAAAAGAAGGGACTTTTCCTGGATCAGAAAAAAGCGGTGCAGGTGACCGAGGAAATCTCAAAGAAATATAACCTTCATGTGGATGCCACAAAGAGGGTGCGCGACATTTCCATCGGAATGAAGCAGAAGCTGGAGATTTTAAAAACCATGTACCGCGGCGCGAAGATTATCATACTGGATGAGCCTACGGCCGTGCTTGCCCCGCAGGAGACGGAAGAGCTTTTTGAACAGCTTTTAAACCTCAAGAAAGAGGGATACACGATTATCTTTATTTCCCACAAGCTTCATGAGGTGAAATATCTCTGCGACCGGCTGACCGTGTTAAAGGACGGCCGTTCCATCGGTACTTACCGGGTGGAAGACGTGACGGCGGAGGAGATTTCGCGCCTGATGGTGGGACGTGACGTCAAACTGGAATATGATAAGACCCCTCAGGAGTTCGGAGAGAAGATCCTGACGGTGGAGAACTTAAGCTATACCGATAAATTCGGCACGAAGAAGCTGGACGGCCTCTGTTTTTCCTTAAGACAGGGCGAGGTGCTCGGCATTGCCGGCATCGAGGGTAACGGACAGAAGGAAGCGATGGAGATCCTGACCGGCAACATGAAGGCGGACAGCGGCTCCATCCTGTACCGGGGCGAAGACCTCTGCAAAAAGACGATCCGGGAGAACAGGAAGCTGGGCATTGCCCATGTGCCCGAGGACCGCAACTTAAACGGCAGCGCGCCGGAGATGAGCGTGCGTGACAACCTGATTGCGGCCAGCCTTGATAAACTTTCCAAAAACTCGATTCTGGATCAGAAGGCCATAGAAAGCTACTGCGAAAGCTGTGTTGCGGACTTTAAAGTCAAGACGTCCAGCCTCGATATCAGCATCAAGAGCCTTTCCGGCGGCAACATCCAGAAGGCCATTGTGGCGAGAGAGTTTACGGCGGGAGCGGATGTCATCATCCTGAACCAGCCGACCCGCGGCGTGGACGTGGGCGCCATGGAGTTTATCCACAAAAAGATTCTGGAGATGAGGGATGAGAATAAGTCCCTGATTCTCGTAAGCGCCGACCTGGCGGAGTTAAAGGCACTAAGCGACCGTGTGATTGTATTCCATCAGGGAAAGATCGCGGGTGTCCTTTGCGATGTCCCGAATACGACGGAAGAAGAGCTTGGCCTTTACATGCTGGGTCTTAAATCCGATTCCGAAGAGAAGCTTAAGGAGGCGTAAGATGAACAAGAAGAAAAAGTTTGAATGGTATGGAGTGATCCGTGTAACGGCATCCATCCTGATCGCCCTTCTGATAGCGGCCGTGATTATCTTTGCGGTGGCGGACGATCCGTGGACGGCTCTTTACAAATTCCTGCTCGGGCCATTTTCAACAAAAAGAAACTTCTTTAACGTAATTGAGACGATGATTCCGCTTGTATTCTGCGGGCTTGCCATCAATGTCATGCATAAGAGCGGCCTGTTTTCCATGGTGGCTGACAGCTCCTTCTATTTTGCAGGCGTCATGGCGGCGACAATCGCCATTGCCTGTCCGATGCCGAATATCGTGCACCAGATTGTAATCCTCATCGCTGCCACGGCGGTGGGCGGCGTGATTGGTATCATCCCGGTTCTCATCAGGAAAAAGACTGGCGCCAACGAACTTGTAATTTCGCTGATGATGAACTACATCTTTTTTAACTTCGGCTACTGGCTGATCAGAAAGTTTTTCCTGGACACCTCCAACGGCTCATTTTCCATCGGCTTCCAGCCGACGGCGACCCTGGGCAAGATGATGAAAGGGACAAACACCCACTATGGCCTGATTATCATGATTATCGTTGTAATTATCATGTGGATTCTGATGGATAAGTCGAAGTTCGGCCGTGAACTGAAAATCACCGGTTCCAATGAGAACTTTGCAAAATATGCGGGTATTAAAATCGGCGGAGTCGTGATTGGCTCCCAGCTCATCGGCGGTATGCTGGCCGGTCTCGGCGGCGGCGTCGAGATGATCGGCATGTACAAGAAATTCCAGTGGATTACGGCCCAGACCTATGTGTGGGACGGTATTTTAATCAACCTGCTGGCCGGTACAAAACCGCTCATGATACCTGTTTCCGCCTTTTTCATCTCCTATATCCGTATCGGAGCCCTGGTAATGTCAAGAGGCGGCGACGTAGACTCTGAGATCGTTTCCATCATCCAGGGTATCATGATCATGCTGATCGCCTCCGAGCGGTTCCTGTATAAGATGAAGAAAAATAAAGAAGAAAGAGAAGCGCTGCAAAACCAGACGGTGGATGCAGAAGGCGCGATCTAAGGAGGGGAAAAATGGACTTTATAACAAATCTTGATTTTTGGTTTACCGTTCTCCGCGCCACGACACCGGTTCTCTTTGCCACGATGGCGGCCCTGATTGCCAGCCGTTCGGGCGTACTTAATCTGGGACTGGAGGGAGCGATGACAATCGCGGCTCTCTGCGGAGTTTTAGGCAGCGGTTTTACGGGAAGTCTTCTGGTGGGAGCGATTGCGGGCCTTGCGGCGGGAATTGCCTTTACCATGCTGCTCGCTTATTTTGTACAGCACTTGAAAGCCAACCAGGTTATCACCGGTGTGGCGCTTAACCTGGCGGCCAGCGGCGGTTCCGTATTCTGTCTGTATTCCATCACGGGAGATAAGAATGCCAGCAATTCTCTGGCATCATCGGCTTTTCCGGCGCTGCAGATTCCGGTGATCAAGGATATCCCGGGACTGGGCGACGTTCTGTCCGGACATAACAGTTTGACTTATATCGCATTTATTGTTACAATCTTGATGTTCATTATGCTTAAAAAGACATCCTTCGGCATCCATATCAGGGCCGTGGGAGAATCGGAAGAGGCAGCCCGTTCCGTCGGTATTAATGTGAAAAAGGTGCGCTACCAGGCCATGTTTATCAGCGGTTTCTTAGCTTCTCTTGGAGGAATGTACCTGTCCATGGGATATGTAAACCGCTTTACATCCGGTATGGTTGCAGGCCGCGGCTACATCGCGCTGGCCACCAATGCAATGGCGGCCGGCAATGCGCTGATGGGAATGGTCAGCTCCATCCTTTACGGTTTCGGCAGCGGTATTTCCATCTATCTGCAGAACAACAATGTGGATCCGTACCTTATTACGATTATTCCTTACGCGTCCATCATTATTTTCTATGTAATATTCAGTTTCTATTACAAGGTGAAGAGAAAGACCGAGGATTCTTTGTAAAATGATTTTTATATGTTATCTTTATGCTATCTTTGGGAAAAGCGCCCTTTGATATAAAATACTTATTCACACGTTCTAAGGAGGAACATTATGAGAAAATCAATTAAAAAAGCAGCAGCGATTATCCTGACTGCGGCAATGGCAATGTCCATGACTGCCTGCGGAGGCGGCAAAACGGCGGAAGAGACGAAAACGCCTGCAGGAAGTGAAGCAGAGCCGGCAGCAGACGGCGAAACAAAAGCAGCAGACGCAGCGGGAAGCGGAGAAAAGTTAAAAATGACACTCTGCATCGGCCGTAAAAATGACCTTTCTTTCCAGCAGTCCGCCTATGAAGGCGCTATGAGAGTCCAGGAAGAGATGGGCGACAAATTTGAAGTTAACGTTGTTGAGATGGGTGATGACACGACAAAATGGCAGGCAGCTTTCTACGATGCGGCAGACAGCGGCGCAGACATTATCGTGGGAACCGGTTTCCAGAACAAGGAAAACTTTGAGACAATCCCGCTGGAGTACCCGGATACAAAATTCATCCTCTTTGACCAGGATGTAGATTATACTTCCGGTGACTTAGGCAACGTATTAACCGTATTATTCGATTCCAACCAGTCCGGTTTCCTTGCAGGAGCCGTAGCAGCATACTACACAACAGGCGAGAATGCAGCCAACACGGACAAGACCATCGGTTTTGTAGGCGGCACAGAGAGCACCACCGTTAACAACTTCCTCGTAGGCTACGCAGAGGGAGCTAAATACGTAGATCCCGAGACAAAGATTTTAACAGCTTACGTTGGTGACTTTATGGATACTGCAAAAGCAAAAGATCTTGCCAATGCACAGATTTCCGAAGGCGCAGACATCGTATTCCAGGTAGCAGGCGGCGCAGGCAACGGCGTTATCGAAGCAGCGGCAGAGAAAGACGGCGTTATGGCCATCGGCGTAGACAGCGACCAGTACAGAACACTGGAAGGCTCCAACTTACAGGCTTCCGTAATTACATCCAGCTTAAAGCTTCTTGACAACGCATTATTCAAAATCTGTTCCGACTATGTGGCAGATCCTTCCAAAGTTCCGTTTGGAACAACTGTAACATACGGTCTGAAAGATGATGCCGTAGGTATCGTATTCAACGACAACCTGACAAAGAGCATCGGCGAAGAAAATGTTGCCAAGGTAGAAGAAATCCTTGGAAAGATCCAGTCCGGCGAAATCACGGTATCCGATGTTGCCGAATTAACAACCGATCAGGTAAAAGACATTGTGAATAACTAATTTTATATGCAGATGCATCCCGCGGGGTCTGAAAACCCCCCGGGATGTAAATGAGATTTGCAGGAGAAAGCTTCGGAAATGGGGGAAATGACCGTTTGCGGGGCTTTTTTAGTTGAGATGCGAGGACGCCTCTGTAAGACGGCGGACGGGGTGGTGGGTGGTTGTTTATGAGTCTTCAGTCCCGGTTTATAGGTTGTGGTGAGGGGGAATCCGGAGAAAAAAATTCCTGCGGGGACTCGCTCGCGCTTGTGAAGCGCACAGCGGATGCTAGGCTCGAAAATACCTCGCCAAGCACCGGCGGGCTTCAAGGTCACCCTTCGGAAAGTTTTTCTCCTCCTTCCCCGGGCAGGTTATCGATGGGACTGAAGACTCAGCGAAGTGTGTTGCCCCGTCCGCCGGCTTCAGGGGCTGATTGTCTCTTTCGTCAAGTGCGGGGCGGGTATTGTCGCGGCCACTATGAAGTGGTGATATCTTCACAGGCTGATAAGCTTTCAGAACGAAGTACCAGTCTAAAGCCTGTCGGTGCGCCAGACAAACCACTCTAAGAACAATCACCAGACAGTCTCCCAACATTTGAAAGAACGTAGTGGCCGCGATAATACCTCCCCCCTTGAAGAAATAGAACAAATCAGCCGCCGCAGGCCGGGCCGGAATGGTGCGCGACGAACCCCGGCGTCTTCAGTCCCGGGACATAACCTGCCTGTGGGAGGGAAAAAATATTTTTGTGAACAGGTTGTATTCCGCGAGGCGTTTTTTGTGAGTGCAGCGCAGCGTAAGTCACAGAAAACCCGAGGATTGCGGCGCGAAACGGTGTTTTTTACCGTTTCTGTGCATCGCGTAGCGTATTGCTGGGCACGGAGTGAACAGTAATCAAAAAGATTCCGCAGGGAACCTGAAGTTCATCGGCACTTACCGAGGTTTTTTCGAGGTTAGTACCGTTATGCACTTCGAAGAGCGCAAGCGTTTCCCGAAGGAACTTTTTCTGCCCGGATTCCCCACCCGCGACAACCTCCCACCCGGGACTGAAGACTCATCCCCTCCCTCCCACCATTCCGCCCCCCGGCCGTCCCGGCGGCGTTCTCGTTCCTCAACCAAACAACCTGTTGTGCAATCCCCCATTCTTATAGTATAATGAGGTGGGAAATGCAGCCTAACTGAAAATTCCAATAAAGAAAAGAAAGGGCAGAGTATATGCAGGGTATAATCGACAGTCACGCCCATATCTGCGGAGCGCAGCTTTATCCGCGGTGGGAAGAGGTGGTTGCAGGGGCTAAAACGGCAGGCATTGAAAAAATTATGATTGTTTGCACGGAGCTTTCCGAGGCGGAACGGGCGATTCGGATGGCGGAGAGGGATCCCATGTTTGACGTGGCCTGCGCATTTTATCCGAATGATCTTTTAAAGGTTGCGGAAGATGATTTTGTGCGGCTGGAAAGTCTGGTACGCAAGCCGCAGGTTAAGGCGGTGGGTGAGATAGGGATGGATTATTACCCCTATGAAGAAATGGTACCCGCAGATATCCAGAAGGAGGCCTTTATCAGGCAGATCCGGATGGCGAATGAGGTGGATAAGCCGGTGCTGATCCATATGCGCCTGGCAACCGACGATACGAGACGTTATATGAAAGAGAACCTGAAGGTGCCCGGCATTATGCACTGTTACAGCGGCGGCGCCGAAGCGATGCAGGATTTTCTCGATATGGGCATGTATATTTCCTTTTCGGGAAATATTACATTTGAACTGGATGATGAAAGTACACAGAGAGCGGTAAAGGAAGTTCCGCTTGACCGGATTCTGGTAGAGACGGATGCACCGAGCCTGACACCGGCTCCGATGCAGGGAAAAGAGAATGAACCACGGTATATTACTTATGTGATTGAGCACATCTGCCGTGTGAGAAATATGAAAAGGGAAGAATTGATAAGGGCAGTCAATGAAAATTACAGACGCCTTATGAAAGAATAGACAGTACTGTACGGAAGGCCGGAAAGAAAAGAAGCGGTACGGAACAGGTACAAATCGATGATACCCGGACACAGAGAGGAGACAAACTATGATTAAACTGGAACCAAAGAATAAAAAGGAGCTTTTAAAGACGGCCCTCGGCCTTGTAAAAGCCGATCTGGCGGTGACGAACTGCAGGCTTGTGAATGTATTTACGGGGGAGATTTATCCGGCCGTTGTCTATGTAAAAGACGGATTTATCGCACATGTGGAGACGGAAAAGCTGGAAGGACCTTTTGAGGCGGAGGAGATTTATGATGGAAAGGGACGCTATCTGATCCCGGGACTGATTGATTCCCATATGCACATTGAGAGTTCCATGATGACGCCGCGGAATTTTGCCAGGGTTGTGATTCCCCACGGGACGACCACGATCATCCATGACCCGCATGAACTGGCCAATGTCTACGGCGTGGATGCGGTAAAATATATGCACGACAGCGCCGACGATCTGCCGATGCGCCAGCTCGTGGACATCCCAAGCTGCGTTCCGGCTGTGCCGGGCTGCGAGAACGCGGGAGCCGAGTTCTTTGCCGGAGAGATCCGGGAACTGGCAAAGCTTGAGCGGGTGGTCGGCCTGGCCGAAGTGATGGATTTTTATGGAGTGATGAACGGCGACGGCCGTATGATGGATATCATCGAGGCGGCAGAGGAGAGCGGCCTCTACCTTCAGGGACATGCGCCGGGCCTGACGGGAAGGCAGCTTTCGGCCTATCTCTGCGGCGGTCCGAATACCTGTCATGAGACAACCAGGGGCGACGAGGCCCTTGGCAAGCTCAGGGCAGGCATGTATGTGGATGCCAGGGAGAGCTCCATCACAAAGAACGTCAAGGCCATCGTGGAAGGAATTAACGGAATCCGTTTCTACGATACGCTGACTCTCTGCAGCGACGACAGGGAGAGCGATGATCTCCTGCACACGGGCCATTTGAACGCAGTAGTCAGAAAGGCCATTGAATGCGGCATGGATCCGGTGCTGGCCATTAAGAGCGCCACAATCAATACGGCCAGGGAAATCGGCGTATCCCACATCGGAGCCGTGGCGCCTGGCTATACGGCGGATATGGTCCTGACCGAAGACATTAACACTATGTGGGCAGATGCCGTATTCTTCGGCGGAAAGCTGGTTGCCGAGCACGGAAAGCTGACGGTGGAGATCGAGGACCGCGAATACGCCATGGAAAATAGAAATTCCATGAATGCTGGAGAGGTAACGCTGGAGGACTTTATCGTAAAAGCCCCTGTGGAGGGCGGTACCGTAAAAGTCCATGTGATGGAATACCATGATCTTCTCCAGAGCATGACCAGATGTGCGGTGGAAGAACTGGAAGTGAAGGACGGGACGGTCGTGCTGAAAGAGGGCATGGCGTTTGTAGCCGTAATCAACCGTCACGGCAAAGGGACAAAGGCCCTTGGAATCGTAAAGAACTTCGGAAGCAGCGAGGGCGCCATTGCATCCACCGTCTCACATGATTCCCATAACCTGACGATTGTTTATTTCAAACCGGAAGACGCCCTTGTGGCGGCAAAGGAGCTGATTGCAAAAGGCGGTGGAATGACGGCGGTAAAAGACGGAAAGGTTCTCAATACCCTGAGACTGGAGGTCGGCGGCCTTATGACCAGACTGAATGCCGAAGAACTGACAAAAGAGGCGGCAAAGATGAAAGAGACGGAGCGCGGTCTGGGACTTACGGCCCAGGAAAATCCGCTTCTGCGTATCGTTTCCCTGGCGCTTCCCGTTATCCCGGATGTGAAAATGTCCGATTTAGGCCTGGTCTCTGTGGCGGAACAGAAGATTCTTTCGCTGTTCACGTCATAAATCATTGAAATGTTTGTCATGGAAAGACAAATGTATTTTCTTTGCGGAAAAATGTTGATTTTTTCTGCGAATTGGTATAGGATATACGTTAATGTTATGATTCGTTACGCCGCACCGCTCTCCGGGAACCGGCGGACTGTGCGCGCACCGGATCACTGCAGGGAATCCCCGGCATACTAAAGAGGGGCGCCGGTAACTGGAAAGACAGTGGACAGTTACGGGAATCGAATTCGGGAATGAGGAGAATCGCTATGGAAATGAAGAAGAAATTACGTGTAGGCGTTTTAGGCGCAACAGGAATGGTAGGACAGCGTTTTATTACACTTTTGGCTGAACATCCGTGGTATGAGGTAACTGCAGTGGCAGCGAGCCCCAGATCGGCAGGCAGAACATACGAAGAAGCAGTCGGCGGCCGCTGGAAGATGCAGACGCCAATGCCGGAATCTGTAAAAAATATGGTTGTGATGAATGTCAACGAAGTGGAAAAGGTTGCCGCAGCCGTAGATTTTGTCTTCAGCGCCGTTGATATGACGAAAGAAGAGATCCGAGCAATCGAGGATGCCTATGCCAAGGCTGAGACACCGGTTGTTTCCAATAACAGCGCCCATCGCTGGACACCGGACGTCCCGATGGTAGTGCCGGAGATCAATCCGGAACACTTCAAAGTAATTGAATTCCAGAAAAAACGCCTTGGAACAAAGAGAGGCTTTGTCGCTGTAAAACCAAACTGCTCCATCCAGAGCTACGCTCCGGTTCTGACCGCATGGAAAGAATTCGAGCCGTATGAGGTGGTTGCCACTACATACCAGGCAATCTCCGGCGCAGGAAAAACCTTTAAAGACTGGCCTGAGATGGTGGAGAATATTATCCCATACATCGGCGGCGAGGAAGAAAAGAGTGAGCAGGAGCCGCTCAGACTCTGGGGCGAGATTAAAGACGGTGAGATTGTGAAAGCAGACGGACCTGTCATTACCTGCCAGTGCATCCGCGTGCCGGTTCTGGACGGACATACGGCCGCCGTATTTGTGAAATTCAGAAAGAAACCAACGAAAGAGCAGCTGATTGAGAAGCTTGTGAACTTTAAAGGCCTTCCTCAGGAGATGGAACTTCCGAGTGCGCCGAAGCAGTTTATCCAGTATCTGGAGGAGGATAACCGTCCTCAGGTCAAGCTGGATGTCAACTTTGAAAATGGCATGGGAGTTTCCGTCGGCCGTCTGAGGGAAGACACGGTTTATGACTGGAAGTTTGTCGGGCTTTCCCACAACACATTGAGAGGCGCCGCAGGCGGAGCCGTTCTCTGTGCGGAGCTTCTGACAGCCCAGGGATATATTGAGGGGAAATAATATGTATAAAAAAGTAAAATTTGGTGAACTGTCAGACGGAAGAAGCGTGACCCAGTATACGCTGGCCAATAAAAATGGACTTTCCGCATCCTTTCTGGATCTGGGAGGAATCTGGTCCTCCATGCTTGTTCCCGGACGGGACGGAGAGCTGGCGGATGTAGTGCTCGGATACGACACGATCGAGGCGTGTCTGGGTAACGGCGGCCATCTGGGCGAGATCGTCGGGAGAAACGCCAACCGCATCGGAAAGGCAGAGTTTACATTAAACGGAGTGACTTATAAATTGGAGGCCAACAATGGCCCCAACAACCTTCACAGCGGACCCGATTTCTACAGAAACAGAATCTGGGATACCGAGGTGACCGAAGAGGAGGATGGGACGTCCATCACATTTTCCCTCTTAAGCCCCGACGGGGACCAGGGATATCCGGGCAATGCGAGGATTTCCGTAGTCTACACGCTGACGGAGGAAAATGAGCTGAAGATCCGCTACCATATGGTCTGCGATCAGGACACCATTGCCAATATGACAAACCACAGTTACTTTAACCTTGCAGGCCATAAGAGCGGAAGCGCCATGGATCAGCTTGTGTGGATCGATGCGGACCGTTACACTCCTACGGACGATGTGGCCATCCCTTACGGGGAGCTCCGGCCGGTGGCGGGAAGTCCGATGGATTTCACCGTAAAGAAACCAATCGGCCGCGACATCGACGCGGACTGTGAGCAGATCCGGTTCGGCCACGGCTATGACCACAACTGGGTCCTGAATCATGAGCCTGGGAAACTGTCGCTCTCGGCCAAGGCCTGGGATGAAAAGAGCGGACGCGCAATGGAGGTCTATACGGACCTTCCGGGCATCCAGTTCTATACCGCCAATTATCTGGAGCCGGAGATTCCGGGGAAAGAAGGCGTGCTGTACGGCCCACGCCAGGGATACTGCTTCGAGACCCAGTATTATCCCAATGCGGTCAATATGCCGGATTATCCGTCCCCTGTTTTGAAAGAGGGAAAAGAATATAGGACTACCACAATTTATAAATTTATGATAGAATAAATCAGTACATGGATACAGGGATGCAGTAAAGG